>NZ_MBPP01000037.1 GCF_001858325.1 Marinobacter sp. AC-23 | reverse complement strand
CCATTACCGCCCTGGAAACGGAACGCGTCGTCGCCATTGGACGTACCAAAATCCAGGATGGTTTCATTAATACCGTGACCGGTAATCGTAAGCCCGCGCGCACTGTTGACAACAATGCCTTCCGTCACTACAAAGCGCCCTTTCGGCAGCACGACCAACGCATCCTCAGGAATATCAAACAATGCGAGGGAGAGCGCTTCGGTAATATCATCGCCATCTGCCGCATCCGGCGCCACAAAGATGGCATTTTCAGTAATCGCAAATCCGGAGGTGGTTGATACAACGGCACTCTGGCCGGCATTTCCGGCGCTGCCATCTTTACCGTCCTTTCCGTCTTTACCGTCGTCGCCGCAACCTGCTAACAGCAACCCGCTGGCAATCGCTGAAATTGTGAAAAGTTTTGAGAGCTTTGTTCTCTGACGCATGATGTCCCCTGCTTGCTTATTATTAGTTTTAAGTAGCACGCACTCGGCAAGAAGAGCGGTGTGCCACGTAAAACACTATTCATCAACAACAAGCAAAGCGAGGCTAAACGATAGCCAGATAAAAAAACCCCTGCGCAATTTCTTTAATGCCTTGTGCTGCATGGGCTTCAGGGGCAAAAAACCCTCACTGACGAATTTTTGAAATCACGTGTTTTTTGAGTTTTTGCTTGGGCCTACGGTGGGGATAGGAGGCGGTTTGCCCACTTGATCGAATTCCCTGCTCATCTCTCTCAGAATGCTTCGTTTGATCTTCCACACCCAAGCCTTTAAATTCGCGATCAACTACTCAACAGCCGGCTTCATGCCAGCACCTACATCCATTAAGGACTCTGTTTTATGGCGCTTAAACTGAATGTCGTAATCTGCAGCACACGCCCCGGCCGCATTGGCCCTTCTATCGCAACCTGGTTCCGAGAGTTTGCAGCAAGCAACTCCGGCTTCGACTGCGAGCTGGTAGACCTGGCTGACTTCAACTTGCCGGTTTACAACGAAGCGAATCACCCACGCTCAGGCATTTACGAGCACGCACACACCAAAAGCTGGTCAGCAAGCGTAAACCCTGCCGATGCTTATGTGTTTGTGATGCCTGAGTACAACTTTTGCCCGCCGCCGGCCTTCGTGAACGCTCTTAATTACGTTTACAGTGAATGGAACTACAAGCCTTGCGGGTTTGTGAGCTATGGCGGGGCGGCCGGCGGGGTGCGTGCGGCAACCCTGGCTCGTCAGCTGGTGACCACTCTGAAGATGATGCCAATGGTGGAAGGCGTGATGGTGCCCATGGCGTGGAACCATCTGGACGACAACAAAGTATTCCACTCCAACGACCTGATCGACCCTTCTGCCACGGCCATGCTGGCAGAGCTGGAAAAGTGGGCTACTGCCTTGAAAACCATGCGTTGATAGGGGTTACACAGAAACGGTTAAACTACGGAGCCCTGAGCGGGCTCCGTGTAACAGGTTTTAGAACAAACTGGCGTTCAACCACATATGAGTTGCAATGGACGCTATGTATCCAAGCGCGATCACCGGTGTCCAACGCAGGTGCGTCATAATGGTGTAGTAGCCCCGGGCCTGCCCCATAAGCGCTACGCCGGCCGCTGAGCCGATTGAGAGCAGAGAGCCACCCACCCTGCCGTAAGCGTGACCAACAACCACTGGCCGTGGGACATGTCCGGCTCCATAGAGAGCACCGCGAACATCACCGGAATGTTATCCACAATGGCAGATAAAACACCCACGGTTATATTGGCACCCGTGGCGTTCCACCCCTCATACAATAGGTGGGATATCTCCGACAGATAGCCGATGTATCCAAGCCCGCCCACACAAAGCACCACACCATAGAAGAACAAAAGTGTATCCCACTCGGTTCGAGCCATGGGGTTGAACACGTCGAAAGGTGCCGCTTTATCCAGCCGCGCCAGCAACCGGGTATTACGGTGGTTTTCTGCCCACACGCGCTCACGGGCAACACCGCGCTTGAAGCTCATGCGCAGGTAGTAACCCAAAAACTGAAGATAAGCCAAGCCCATCATCATGCCAACCACTGCCGGCAGATGCAGGAAGTTGTGCCCCAATACTGCCGTTGTGATGGTAAGCAGGAATAACGCAACCGTGCGGCGGGCGCCACGCTTCATGATCACCACGTCTGTGGTTTTTTCCGGCGGCTCTCCGGGAATGGCAAAGCTCATGATAATCGCCGGCACCAGATAGTTAACGGCCGCCGGGAGGAACAACCGGAAGAACTCGGTGAATTCCACCACGCCTTTTTGCCAGACCATCAGGGTTGTGATGTCGCCAAATGGAGAAAAAGCGCCACCCGCGTTTGCTGCGATAACGATGTTGATACAACCAAGACCAATAAAGCGTGGGCTGTTTTCACCCACTTTCAGCAATACCGCGCACATTAGCAGGGCGGTAGTCAGGTTATCGGCAATGGGTGAAATAAAGAACGCCAGCAACCCGGTAATCCAGAACAGACTGCGATAGCTGAAGCCTTTATTTACCAGCCAACCGCGCAGCGCATCAAAAAGCTGTCGCTCTTCCATGGCGTTTATATAGGTCATGGCTACGAGCAGGAACAACAAGAGCTCGGAGTATTCCAGGAGGTTATGCTTCAAGGCTGCATTGGCGCTTTCTGTATCGCCATTCATCGCCGCCGCACCGGCAACCAGGAACCAGATCAGGCCCGCCGCCAACAATACTGGCTTGGATTTGCGCAAGTGCAGCTTCTCTTCAAGCATCACAAACGCGTAGGCGACTACAAAGATCGCAATAGCAATGTAGCCCACCGGGTGACGGGTAAGGCTTTGGAGGCCGGGCTCTGCCGCGCTGGCAAAAGCGCTAAACCCCAGTGAGAACAACGCGGAGAGGATCAATCCCACTTTCACGACGAGACGGTTATCGGCAAAGATACGGACGTGCCCCCGCCGGGCGGGTAGCTTTTCAGAACTGCTATTTTCAGACATGGTACTAGGCTCAAAGGTTTTAGGGGGAGCCATTATCAACCAAAGTGAGCCTAGCAAACCATAGCTTACGTCAAGTCGACTTGATCCAAGTCCTTCGCAAGCTATTTTGTTCAATATTTGAGCTAAACACCTAACATTTAGGCCTTACCTGAGCACCTGCCCTTGGTATGCACCAGCTTTTTTAGCTATACAAAGACTCAATCGCTTCTGTGTATTTTTCATAGATTTTGCTCCGGCGCACCTTCATGGTGGCGGTCACCTCATCATCATCGTGATCCAGTTCCTTGTTCAGCAAATGAAAACGCTTGATCTGGGCCACTTGCGGCAGTTTGTCATTGCCTTTGTTTACCTCCGCCTGAATAAGCTCCTGCACCTGAGCATGCTCGGTCAGGCTGCGAAACGTGGTGTAAGCAATCCGCTCCTGCTCCGCCCATTTGGCGGCTGTCTCAAAATCTACCTGAATCAGTGCTGAGACATACTTGCGAGCCTCGCCAATAACAATGCACTCTTTGATGTAAGGGCTTGCCTTGATAGTGTTTTCAATCTCCGTGGGCGACAGATTCTTACCGCCAGCGGTAATCATGATGTCCTTCAGTCGGTCGACAATTCTCAGTTGCCCCTCTTTCCACTCACCAACATCACCGGTATGCAGCCAGCCATTCTTTAAGGTGGCCTCCGTTGCCTCATCATTCTTGTAGTAGCCTTTGAATACGGTGCCACCACGCATGATGATCTCGTTTTGCTCCCCCAGTGCAACCTCAAGCCCCGTAACAGCTGTGCCAACCGTGCCAAGACAGACGTTGTCCGGGCGCTGGGCTGTGGCTACACCGGTGCTCTCGGTCTGGCCAAAAACCTCAACAAGAGGCACGCCCAAGGTGCGGAAAAACTGAAGAATGCCCGTTGAAATCGGCGCGGCGCCAGTCAGGGCGATGGTGCAACGGCGCAGCCCGATAAAGTTTTGCAAAGCACGAAATGCCAGCCAGTAATACACACTGTAGGTGAGCCGCTCGCCAAGGCTCCACTGTGCTTTTGGCTTGGTTGACATGGGCTCACAAACTTTCATGGCACGCTCAAAAAGCCACTGCCGTATACGCCCTGTCTCCTGCATCTTGATATAAATGGCGGAGTGGAGTTTTTCCCAAATTCGCGGAACGCCCAGGAAAAACGTAGGCGCAATCTCCCGAAGGTCTTCCTGAACCGTTCGCAGGCTCTCGCCAAAGCTCACGGCACTGCCAACATAGACGGGCGCAATATTCGTTAACGCTTGTTCTGCCACATGACAAAGCGGGAGGTAAGACAAACTGGTGCTGTGCTCATTCACACTCAGCAGGTCAATCAGCCCCGGCGCTCCGGCTTGCAAGTTGCCCCAGCTGATCATGGCGCCCTTGGGCCGGCCGGTGGAGCCGGAGGTATAGATCATCAGGGCGATATCATCCATCTGTTGGCTGTCGAGCAGTTCGTCAATCAGTTCAGGGTGGCTTTTCTCAAACGCCTGCCCCGCAGTCTCGATATCTTCAAATGAAGAGGGCGGCGACGCATAGGAGCGCAGCCCTTTGGGGTCGATAACAATGTTGTGTTTAAGCTGCGGTAATTGGGGCCAGGCCTCCAGAACCTTATCGGTCTGTTCCTGATCTTCACACACCACCATTTCTACATCACTGTGTTCAAGCACATAGGCCACTTCACCCCAGGGGCTTGTGGGATACACGCCAACGCAGATGCCCTTTACCAGGCCGATACCCATTTGGGCAATCACCCATTCCACCCGATTTTCCGAAAGTATCGCTACGTGGCCCCCCTCAGAAAGCCCGAGGGCACGCAGGCCCAGCCCAAAATGCCGTGCCCGCCGGTAATAATCCTGCCAGGAGAGCGCCTGCCAGATACCAAAATCTTTCTGCCGAAGCGCCAACATCTCCGGGCGTTCTTGCGCGTGAGCGCGGAGCATTTGCGTAAGCGTAAGCTCACGAACCTGCGGTGCTGTCATGACAGCCACCTCTTACGGCGCTTGTAGTGCTTAATGTCCCGATAACTTCGGGTTTCACCTTCTTTGCCACCCACACCCAAATAGAATTCCTGCACATCTTCGTTGGATGAAAGCTTATCCGCCGGGCCGTCAATCACGATTTTGCCGTTTTCCATGATGTAGCCATAAGAGGCAATCGCCAGAGACACAGCTGCATTCTGCTCCACCAACAGTATTGCCGTACCCTGCTCCCGGTTGATGCGAGCAATGATGGTGAATATCTCCTCCACCAACTGAGGTGCCAGGCCCAGCGACGGCTCATCCAGCATGATCAGCTCTGGCTGAGCGATCAGGGCACGGCCAAGGGCCAGCATCTGTTGCTCGCCACCAGACAGATAGCCGGCAAGCTGCTTGCGGCGCTCTTTTAGGCGAGGGAAATAACCGTATACCAGCTCGTAGGCATCGTTCAGGGACTTCTTTCGCCCGCTGAGCGCGTAGGTGGCCGCAACGAGGTTTTCCTCAACGGTCAGATCCTCAAACACGCGACGACCTTCCATCACATGAAACAATCCATCACGGACGCGTTTTTCCGGGGCCACTCCCTTTAAAGAACGGCCTTTAAAGCGAATTTCCCCAGCCGTCACCTCACCGTCTTCCAGGGCCAGCAGCCCTGACACACTTTTGAGCGTGGTGGATTTTCCGGCACCGTTAGATCCCAATAACGCCACAATGGCGCCATGGGGTACGCGCAGTGACAGGCCCCGAAGGACCTGCACCGCCTTGTTGTAAACCACTTCGATGTTATCGATTTCCAGCAAGGCTTCCATACAAGGTCTCAGTCGAGGTGGATCCAGTCCGATACGGCTCATAACGGCCTTCTTTGGCGTTCACTCGCCAGATTCGACCCACCGGGAACGACATATCCTGTACAGATACAGGAATACCTATGATGCCGCCGGTGTCCCAATCCTTAATGGAAGCGAGTGACTCGGCCATGTTGTCAGCCGTCAGCTCCTTGTCCGCGTCCATAGTGCGCTTGATCACCTCGGTCCAGACCATGGCATTGAACCAGCCTTGCATATAACCGGTAGGGCGGTAGCCGGCATCCGGATCGCTCTTTTCCGCTTGGGCACGTAATGCATCAAGCATCGGGCCGCCTTCGGCGCTGTCGTAGTAGTTGTATGGCATAACCCCCATATAGCCGTCGGAGTCTGCGCCCATCTTGTTGATGATGAGTTTATCGGAAGACCAGAAGGTACCCATAAACTGGGTATCCAGGCCCATCTGTCGCATCTGCACCATGAACTCATTGATGGGTGACAACACATAGCCGTGGAATACAACATAGTCCGGGCGTGCACGACGAAGCTTCAGCACTTCCGCAGATACATCCACGCTGCCAGGCTTGGTGACGATCTCTTCCACAACCTCAATACCCATCAGCGCGGCCTTGGCCTTGCCGTTTTCGATGGGGTCTTTGCCAAACTCCGTATCGCTGTACACAAAGGCCACTGTTGGCTTATCCCCGCCTTCACCCTGACTGGATATGTACTCAAGAATGATGCCGAACATCTGGCTGTAACTCGGGCCGGGGATAAACTGATACGGATACTTTTCATTGTCCGTCAGTGCGGTCGCGAACGACGCACCGCTCATCAGCGTAGTGCCCCTGCTATTAAGTTCCGAGGCGATGGTCTTCATGAATCCGGTACTGTCGCCGTAGTAAACCGGAACGGTGTTGCTGCCGGTGATTTTCTTGAATGCAGCCACGGAGCGGTCGACTTCGTAACCCGTGTCTTCCATTACATACTTCACCGGGTGGCCGTTGATGCCACCCTCGCCGTTAATCCAGCTTGTGTAATCCGTCAGGCCGGCATGAAGGTGAACGCCAGCAAAGGCGAACACGCCAGATAACGGAATGGAGCCACCAAATACGATGGGCTCTTTGTCCTGCGCCATTGCCGGCGCGGCGGCCAGGGCAGCGGCGATACTGCCAATGCCTGCGAGCCGGCGACCCTTACTGAGGATGCTTTCAAACATGTTTCTTCTCCTTGCGGCTTCTTGTTGTTAAATCCACTAGTTTCGGAAGGGCCATAAACTGAAAAAGCGCCGTATACGGTGCCAAATCTCCGCAAGCCCGTGCGGTTCAAAAATAAGAAAACCAACGATCAAAGCGCCGAAGATGATTTCAAGCATCGGCGACATGAATATCGGTGCGTTTGGATAAAACGGTGTAAGCGCTGCTGTAAGCAGATTGAGCACTTCGGGAATCAGCGTCATGAAGGCTGCACCGAGAATGCCACCAAGCAGGTTCCCCATGCCGCCGACAATAACCGCTGCCAGATAGAAAATGGACATGGAGAGCGGGAAGCTTTCCGGTGTAACCACCCGGTAGAAATAAGCAAACAGTCCACCTGCCACGCCGGCATAAAACGAACTGAGCGCAAAAGACATCAGCTTGTAACGCAGAAGATTGATACCCAATATTTCGGCAGAAATATCCCTGTCTCGGATCGCGATAAAGGCGCGGCCAATACGGGTTCGGAAAACGTTTTTGGCGGCAAGTACCATCAGAACGGCTAGCGGCACGATGACAAAGTACATTTCAAAGTCACTTTGCAGCGTCAGCCCAAACAGGTGCGCCGGCTCCAGGCTCAGCCCGCCCATACCCCCGGTAACAGATTCCCACTGGGCAAAGATAAAATGCAGGAAGACACTGGCTGCCAAGGTAGCAATCGCCAGATAGAGACCCTTCACCCTAAGAGAGGGTAGCCCCACCAGAATACCGACAGCGGCCGCCAGCAGGCCCGCCAGCAGCAGTGTTACCGGGAAGGGCAGTGCGGTATTCAAAGACAGCCAGGCTACGGTGTAGCCGCCCACCCCCATGAAGCCCGCCTGGCCCAGAGAAATCAGGCCAGTAAACCCGGTGAGGATATTAAGCCCGGTGGTGCTAATAACCGCAATACCGACCAGGCAGCCCATATACAGCAGATAGGAATCCGCAAAAAAAGGAAAAACAGCAAGGGCGAGCAGGAAAATAGCCAACCAGATTTTCTGGGTAGAACTTGTCCAGATAGCCTCATCGGCCTCATAACTCTGTTTGGCGTCACCGATGCGCATCTTATACTCGCTCTATTTCGTGGGTGCCAAAAAGGCCGTAGGGACGGATCACTAAAATCACCGCCAACACTGCAAATGTTGCGGGCATGCGGTACTCGCCGCCCAGATATGCTCCTGCCACCGTTTCCAGCCAACCGATAAACAGCCCGGCAACCAGCGCACCGAGAATGCTATCCAGTCCTCCTACAATCACCACCACCAGCACACTCAGGCCGATAGCGCCAAATTGCGGGCTGAGACCACCGGTTGCAGCAACCAACACACCCGCAAGCGAAGCCGCGAGCGAGCCAAACACCCAGGACAGATTGAACACCCGGCGCACGTTGATGCCCATGGAGTAGGCAGCAGCCTGATCCGAAGCAGTAGCCCGCAGCGCCACGCCACCGCGGGAGAAGCGAAAGTACAGCAGATAAACGATGAGAAGCCCGGCACCGATGAGAAAGCCATACGCAATCTTGGGCGCCAGATACATCTCACCAATAAAAACGGGTTTACGGGGCAAAAAACTGGGCAGAAGCTGAGGGTCTGCTCCCCATATCAGCTCTACCAGACCTACCAGAATGCTGGCGACACCTATTGTGACCATGACCACTGAAATGGATGACTCGCCCAGCATTGGGCGAATCATCACCTTTTCAATCACCCCGCCCAGCACGCTGCCTCCAAGCACCGCCAGCGGCAAGGCCACCCAGGGTGACATTTCCATGCCTCCTGCAAAGGCCAAAAACAGATAGGCTGCGAACATCATGATCTCGCCGATGGCGAAGTTGATGACTTTGGTGGCTTTGTAAATGATCACAAAACCCAAGCTGATCAGAGCATAGAGGCCGCCCATAGCCAGGCCGGCAAGGCTGATTTCCCCAAAAAATAGCCAATCCACTCACGCCACCTCGTATTCAGGGTTGAGTTTCTTGCGCAGGCTGTCCATATCGCTGGTGCCCAAATAGGCTTCGATGACCTCCGGGTTGTTTTGAACCTCCGAGGGCAGCCCCTCCGTAATCACCTGGCCGAAGTTGAGCACGGCAATATGATCAGAAATGTCCATAACCATGCTCATATCGTGCTCTACCATTAGCACTGTTACGCCCCACTCCTCTCGGATATCGAGAATGAACCGAGCCATGTCTTCTTTTTCTTCCCTATTCATCCCGGCAACCGGCTCATCCAGCATCAACACCTTTGGCCGCATGGCCAGGGCACGAGCCAGTTCCACCCGCTTCTGCAAGCCATAGGACAGACTGGCCACCGGCTTACGCCGGATATGGTCAATCTCTAGAAAATCGATAATGTGCTGCTCTACGTGCTGGCGCACGGCCATTTCCTCACGGCGCGCCGCTCCGAAATACGCCAACGAGCCCAGCAAGCCACTTTTCATGTGCACATGAGCACCAAGCTTGATGTTATCGAGCACCGTCATGCCCCGAAACAGGGCAATATTCTGGAACGTTCGCGCAAGGCCCATGGCGGCCCTGACAGGCGGCTTTACCCCTGCGAGAACCTCGCCCTGATAGCGAATAGTGCCCTGCTGAGGCGTGTAGAAACCGGAAATACAGTTAAATAGCGACGTCTTGCCGGCACCGTTCGGACCGATCACTGTGGTCACGGTGTTTTCCGGCACCCGAAAACTGACATCCTGCAGTGCCTTCACACCACCAAACGAAAGCGAAAGATTATTGATTTCGAGGATACTGGACATTATTCCCCGCACTTCGGCAGATTGTGATTGTTGTTATTTTCGTTTGCGTCAGGTTAATTACCTGAGCAAAACTTAAAGTAGCCTATTCCAACCATAATAACCAAGATAGTCTGTTCCATAGTTATCGGCACTCTCTCAACCACGCACTCTCAGCAACGGAACCCATGGCAATGAAAGCTAACCCGCTAATCTCCGGATTTGACGAACTGTCTGGTGTAGCCACCCTCACGTTCAATCGCCCCGAAGTGCTCAACGCCATCGACGTTCCTATGGCTGAGGCGTTCTTGGGTGCAGTCAAAGTACTTAACCAGAAGTCGGGATTGCGCTGTATTGTAATGACCGGAGCCGGGAGAGCCTTTATGGCAGGTGGCGATGTCGCCAGCATGGCGAGCTCGCCCGAACACACCAAAGAGTTCATTAATGGCCTCCTTGTTCCACTCAATGAAGCCATTCTCATACTCAGAGGTATGGACGCACCCATCGTTGCAAGTGTAAAAGGCGCCGCCGCGGGCGCAGGGCTAAGCCTTGCCTTGATGGCGGATCTCATCGTTGCCGATGAAAACGCAAAGTTTCTTATTGCTTACAACGGCATAGGCGCAGTACCAGACTGCGGCGGAACCTGGTTTTTACCCCACAAAGTCGGTGCAGCGCGAGCCGCGGAAATGATGCTGCTTGGCCGCCAGCTCACAGCAACTGAAGCGAAGGACTGGGGATTGTTGACCGAAGTCGCTTCACCGGAGGCCTTTGATGAGGTACTGACGGCCATCGTCACTCAAGTTGCTAATGGGCCGACTCGTGCGTTCGGTGCATTCCGCCGACTGATAGATAATTCCAATGGAAGCCCCCTCGACATTCACTTGGAAGCGGAGCGACAGGCGTTTCTGAAGGCCGCCGAAACAGCCGACTTCGCAGAAGGCGTATCAGCATTTGTGGCCAAACGACCAGCCGCTTTTTCCGGCCAATAGCGCTGGACTATCCTTCCATTTTTTAAAAACGTTCGTATGCTATCTGAAATTCACCAATTGCGAGGTACCATGAACCCAACCATTAAACTACTGAACTCCCACCGCTCAATCCGGAAGTTCACAGAACAGAAGATTCCCCGCGAGCTGTTCGAAGAGCTCATTTGTGCGGGCCAGAGTGCGGCCACATCCAATCACGTTCAGGCCTATTCCGTGATTCACGTAATCAATCCAGAAAACAGGATGAAAATCGCAGAGTTGGCCGGCGGACAGACCTACATTGCTGAAAGCTCAGATTTCCTGGTGTTCTGTGCCGACATGAAACGATCCACGGAAGCGGCAGGAAGGGCTGGTGCAGAAGTGGTTCGCGGGATGGCCGAACAGCTAGTGGTTGCCAGTGTCGACACCGCACTGATGGCTCAGAACGTTGCTATCGCCGCTGAGTCCGAAGGGCTGGGGCTTTGCTACATCGGCGGCATTCGAAATAACCCTGCCGAAGTCAGCGAGATTCTCCACCTACCCGAACATGTGTACCCGGTGTTCGGGATGTGCCTCGGCTACCCTGACCAGAACCCAGAGGTGAAGCCCCGGTTGCCAGTGGAGACCATTCTCAAGGAAGACTACTACCAGGACGAGCAGGATGAAGCTCAAGTAGCGGGCTTCGACAAAACCATGAACAAGTATTACCTGGAGCGCACCGGCGGCGGCAAGGATACGAACTGGTCAGAACAACTAAAGCCCCTGTTTACCAGCAAACTACGCCCGCACATGAAGGCCTTTCTGCAGGAAAAGGGCTTCAAAATGCAATGACCCGCGCCGATCAGCCTCTGTTTTTCTCCCAGACAGTGAGCTCAGAAAAACTGTGCTGAAACTTATTGCGCGTTTCGCGAATCACAAACGGCAGGCTTCTTGGCTCCATCAATAACGTAAAATGGGGTGCGAGCATGTCTCGCAGCCCATCAAACGTGGTGTATTCCTCGCCGTTTTTCTGGAAGCCACCCACCCACTTATCCTTCGGCGTGTAGTCTTCCAGCCAAGTGTAAGGGGAGGCAATCAGCAAAAGCCCATCCTCGTTCAGCCGTTCGTGAATACGGGCCAGGAACAATGAAGGATCGTACAGGCGGTCTATCAGGTTGCCGGCCAGCACCAAGTCGTAACCCGTAAACTCCGGCTTAAGATCGCAAGCATCTCCCTGATGAAAAGCTACCCGCTGCGCGGTGCCTTCCAGATTCAGTGATGCGAGGGAGCGCTCTTGGTAACTCACCAAAGCGCCCTCTTCAGGGCGGGCATAGCGAACCACTTCATCCCGCGCCATCACCTTGCACTGCTCGACAAACTTATTGGAAAAATCGATGCCGTCCACATGAGCAAAACCCCGGGCGAGCTCAAAACTGGTACGCCCAGTGGCACAGCCAACATCAAGAGCGCGCCCCAGAGCGCGGCCATCCATAGCTTCAATCGCTACCTTGGCAAGACCACGGGGAAAGTTAGCTTCGCCGTGCCACTGCTCACCAAAGTGAAATTCCAAGTACTGGGCCACAGTGGTGTCGTCTTCGTAGTAGGCGCTTTGATTCACAATGGTTTCCTTCACAGTGATTGGCGTTACGGGGTCCGCTCATTCTGAAATGGCGGAGGCACCGCTGGCTTGAGATGTTATCGTAGCATCATGTGGTCATCGATATTTGACCTCCTCAGCATCAGACAAAAGAGCGCAACCCGGGAGCATA
>NZ_MBPP01000036.1 GCF_001858325.1 Marinobacter sp. AC-23 | reverse complement strand
CAAACATCTGGTTCTTGGTGGACTCCATCCAGCGCATGCTGGAGGACGGCAAGGGCACTGCGGATGAGCTGGGCATAGAAGACGCCATTACCAAGCTAATTCTGCGCGACATGATGGAACAAAAGGAAGAAGACGACGACAGCGACAAGGTGCAGCTATTAACACTGCATGCGTCTAAGGGGCTGGAGTTCCCTCACGTGTTTATTCTTGGGCTGGAGGAGGAGATCCTGCCCCATCGTTCCAGCATTGAAGAAGGCAATGTTGAGGAGGAGCGGCGCCTGATGTACGTTGGGATTACCCGCGCAAAAGAGACTCTGACCCTAACTTACGCTGCCCAGCGCAGGCAGTATGGCGAGAAAATCGAAACCATTCCCAGCCGGTTTCTGGATGAGTTACCGCAAGAGGACGTACGCTGGGAGGGCACCGGGGATCTGGACGTCGAAGCCAACCAGAAAAAAGGCAAGGCAACATTAAGTGCCCTGCTTGGCGACCTGGGACTCTGAAAGCAAAAACCCCGCTGCTGCGGGGTTTTTAACGATAAGAGCTTTGGCTCTATTTGCTCTCAGCCACGATGTGCTCCACCGCAGCTTCGATTTCCTCATCCGGGCAGTTGGCGCATCCGCCTTTGGCTGGCATGGCGTTATAGCCATTCACGGCATGACTAATAAGGGTTTCCATGCCCTGGTCAACGCGAGGAGCCCAAGCACCAGCATCACCAATTACCGGCGCGCCTGCTGCGCCTGTGGTGTGACACGCCATGCATACGGCATCGTATACCTCACTGCCGGAGCGGGGGCCGGAGCTGGCCGATTCTGATGCCGCCGCGGCTGCACCACACTCATCACCCTGCAAGCATACTTCGCCAACGGGTTGAATACGCGCACGAATTTCATCATCAACACTTGCCATAACGGCGCCGGCAGTAATGCTAAAACCGAGCAATACGACAGCCAGGACTCTCTTCATCTTCACAATGCACCTCGCATTTGAGCGTTATAATCTTTGGTTGCCGCATTATAGCGACTGAACTCCGGCAACAAAACCGAATAGCAAAATCATAAATTGATTTCCACCATTTCCATTGCCATTTCGTAAGCGTGGAGACTCTCCCTGGCCTTCCGGTTACCATGTTGCAGCTTATCCAGAACTTCCAGGAAACGATTCATGAACAACCCGGAGAAACCCTCCCCACACCCGCTTCGCAAAACGCTTTTGACGATCGAGTTCAGCGCTCTGGCAGTGCTGCTGGCTTCCATGGGCTGGTTTTCAAGCCAAGCGGAACCGGAACATAGTATCAACCCCGCGTGGCTGCTGATACCCGCGGTTGCCAGCCTTTGTGTTTTTATCAGTTTTATTGGCCTTATGTACCTACGTTGGGTTGTAGCAGCCAGTGCTGCCAACCAGTTGCGTCATAGGGTTGTATTTGTATTGCTGGCTATCACCCTGGTGGGTGTCTGGATATACGGTATCGCCAGCACCTGGCTTAGCTTAATGCTACTTAAAGAGACCTGGCACATGATCACATTTCTAACTTCGAGAGCTCCTCAAGGCGCTGTACTTGCACTGCTTTGGCCCGCGCTCACGGTAGCAGAGGAAGCACGCCCAGCGGCGGCTGATCAGGAACGCTCCCCGGTAGAGTGCGCGTTGATCCAGGAGGGCGTGCAACGCCTTGCCTGCTATGACTCCCTCAACAATCCGAAAACCGCCCGTGAACAGGCTAGCGAGGAGCAGGTAGAGGAGGCAGAGCAGGCATCCGACACTCTTGCTCCAGGCCGTGAGCGGCGTAAAAATGCAGTTGGTGAGCCCAACGAAGATAATCCCGACAACGGCGCAATGACCAACATAGTAGACCGGCACCTGAAGGCGGAGAAGGCGCTGTTTTCATTTTCGGGTGGTTTTATCAGCTATCGCCCGACCTATATCATGCCAATCACTTGGATGGACAGCCCCAACCAGACTCCGGTCAGCCCGAGGCTAGGTGCTACCGGTTACGATTACGAGCTTGAGAACGAAGAAGCTAAATATCAAATCAGTTTCAAGGTTCCTTTGCTAACCGGGCTCCTGGACGATCGTACGACGTTGTGGTTCGGCTATACCCAGCGCTCGTTCTGGCAGGTCTATAACCGGGATGATTCTGCACCTTTTCGGGAGACCAATTACGAGCCAGAGATTTTCCTACGTCACCACACGAATTGGAATCTGGGGTCGGTAGCTCTGTCCGGTGTCACGCTTGGCATCAATCATCAATCCAATGGTCAGTCGGAACCCCGTTCGCGAAGCTGGAACCGGGTTATGGCCAGCGCCGCCTTTACCCATGGTCGTTGGTTATTCGTTGTGGAGCCTTGGTATCGGATTCCAGATAGCAGCAAAGACGATAATGCGGATATTGAGAGTTATCTGGGGCACGCCAATTACAACATTGTTTACAAGCTTGCGGAGGATCGAACATTTTCGCTGAAGCTTATGAATAATCTGCGCTCTGACAACCGCACGTCCATGGAGTTTGGTTACAGCTTTCCGTTGGGGGACACGATTAAGGGGTTCTTCCAGTACTACAACGGATATGGGGAAAGTCTGATTGACTACAATCATCGGATTGAGCGGTTTGGACTGGGGATTATGTTGAACGACTGGCTTTGACTTTTTAACTTGGGTGCCGAGCTGACCCGGCACCCAATCACTAGTAACTACTTATTCAAGCGCTCCATTTCTGCGAGCAACTCTTCTGTTTTCGCTTTCATCAAAGGTATGTCAGCACGGGCTTCCACGTTCAGGCGAACGACGGGTTCGGTGTTGGACATGCGCAGATTGAAGCGCCAGTTATCGAATTCCACGCTGAGGCCGTCTACGTAGCTGACGCTTTTTGCGTCGGCGCCGTATTTTTCCTCGATGGCAGCGATAACCTCAGGGGGGTTGTCGATGGTGCGGTTGATTTCACCGCTGGCCGGGTAAGCTTCGATGCGGGCATCAATCAATGAGGAGAACGGTTTGCCGGATTGGCATAGGCGCTCTGCGAGCAACAACCAGGGGATCATACCGCTGTCGCAGTAGGCGAAATCCCGGAAGTAATGGTGCGCGCTCATTTCCCCGCCGTAGACGGCATCTTCGTCGCGCATGCGCTGCTTGATGAAGGCGTGGCCGGTTTTGCTTTCGATGGCTTCGCCGCCGGCAGCTTCTACCAAATCCTGGGTGTTCCAGATCAGTCTTGGATCGTGGATTACTTTGCCAGGCCCGGTTTTGCGCAGGAACTGATCCGCCAGCAGGCCAACGATGTAATAGCCTTCAATAAAGCGACCGTTTTCGTCGAAGAAGAAGCATCGGTCAAAATCGCCATCCCAAGCGATACCCATAGTGGCGCCATGCTCAATGACGGCGTCGGCTGTGGCCGCACGGTTTTCTTCGAGGATAGGGTTGGGCACGCCGTGGGGGAAGTTGCCGTCTGGCTGGTGGTGCACTTTGATGAACTCGAAAGGCAGATGCTTTTCAAGTTCATCGATCACCAACCCTGCGCCGCCGTTACCAGCGTTGACGACAATTTTGATCGGGGCCAGGGCCGCCGCATCTATGTAGCTCAGCAGGTGGTCTATGTAGGCACTGGTGACTTCCAGAGTTTCATACCTGCCCTGCACCGGCGCGTCAGAAAATGGCTCACGCACTCTGTCGCGAATATCGTTCAGGCCATTGTCGGAGCTGATCGGGCGGGATTCCGGCCCGACCATTTTCATGCCGTTATGGTCTTTGGGGTTGTGGCTGGCAGTCACCATAATGCCGCCGTCCATTCCATAATGGCTGGTAGCAAAGTACACGTGCTCCGTGCCACACAAGCCGATATCGAATACATCCGCGCCTGCAGCCATCAGGCCGGAGCTCAATGCTTCGGTGATTTCGTGGCTTGAGAGGCGAATGTCGTAGCCGACAATGACTTTCTTGGCGCCGGTGATCTCCACATAGGCGCGCCCGATACGCTCGGCCAGTGCCGGATTCAGTTGATCCGGCACACGGCCGCGTAGGTCGTAGGCTTTAAAGCAGGACAGATCCATTGTCGGTATTTACTCCGCAGCGGCAGATTGCAGTTGGATGAAGTTTTGAATGCCCATTTGCTTGATCATCTCCAGCTGAGTTTCCAGCCAGTCAATATGCTCTTCTTCGCTGTCCAAAATGCTACGGAACAGCTCACGACTGGTGAAGTCCTGAACCGACTCGCAATGCAGAATCGCTTCTTTCAGATCCACATGGGCAATGTGTTCAATTTTAAGATCACACTCGATCATTTCCTGAACGTTCTCGCCGATCATCAGCTTGTTCAGATCTTGCAGGTTGGGCAGGCCTTCCAGAAACAGGATGCGCTCGATCAGCAGATCGGCGTGCTTCATTTCGTCGATGGATTCTTCGTATTCCTTGGCCGCAAGCTTGGTAATACCCCAATCTTTATACATGCGCGAATGCAGGAAATACTGGTTGATGGCCGTCAGTTCGTTGGCAAGGACTTTGTTCAGAAACTGAATAACTTTCTTGTCGCCTTTCATTGCAGCACTCCTTAATCCCAGCCGACTAACACGCCTTTTAACGAAAGGCACATTTGGCTGATTGGTTCGGGTTCAGAAAACCTTCCAGGCTCTCTCGTCACCCACCAAGGATAGCGTGTTCAGGCGCATTACTAAATTGCAGAAAGGAAATAAACCCCGCGAGGCGTCAGGCGGGGCTTGCAAGCAGGTTTGCGAGGGCCAGGTAATCCGGCGATCGGCTTTCGCGCAGTATGCCGCGCGCCGTGCTGGCACAACGCCCGCACTGAGTGCCTACGCCCAGCTCCTTACTAAGCTGGCGCATGGACGAAACACCGTTATCTGCAGCTTCACGGATATCCCGGTCTGTGACTCCGTGGCAAAGGCATACGTACATAATGCAATCTCACCATCGATACTAAAGGTAGTGATAATTATTGTCATTAGCATCCAGAATTGCAACCCCATTGTGTTAATTTTGTGCAATGGGTTGTTTCAGGCCTCGGCTTCCCGGGTCAGGTTTCGGCTCCCTGAGTCCGTTACCACCACGTTGTCCTCTATCCGAATCCCGCCACATCCCTGCAGCTCATCAAGCAACGGACGGTTAATGTGGCGCCCAAAAGGGCCTGACAGTAGCGGCTCCAGCAGGGAGGGAATGAAGTACAGCCCAGGCTCGATGGTCACCACCATGCCGGGCTCCAGCGTTCGCAGCAGGCGTAAAAAAGGCGCATCTGCGGGAGGTGGTACGGGTTTGCCGGCAACATCGTGTACCTGAACCCCAAGGAAGTGCCCTATGCCGTGGGGGAAGAAGGCTCGAGTAACACCTTCAGCGACCATATCCTCATCGCTCAGGTCGTTAACCAGCCCCGCTGAACTCAGTAACGCAGCGATGCCCTGGTGGGTTTTGCGGTGGATATCCAGGTAATCAACGCCCGGGGCAACCATCTTGCACAGCCGGAACTGCAACTGTTCAAGCCCCTGCACCAGTGCGGCAAAGCGCCCTTCCCCAACGCCTGCAATGGTGCGGGTGATGTCGGAACAGTAACCCCGATAACGCACACCGGCATCAATCAGCAAGCTGCGAGATTTCGTAGGCGCGGCTGTATCGTAATACTGATAGTGCAGTGTGCCGGCGTGGTCATTCACACCGATAATGCTGTGATAAGGCGCGTCGACCTCACGCTGCTGGGTTGCGTGCTGGTAGGCCAGATTGATTGCAAATTCACTGGCACCGGCCAAAAACGCATCGCGGGCAGCGTGGTGGCCTGCCATTGCAAGTTTGTTGGCGCGTGCCAGGCAGGCTATTTCGTAGGCTGTTTTGTGCACCCGCGTTTCATCCAGCGCGGCGCAAAGGGCGCCCGGGTTTTCATCACCAGGCAGATCCGCCAGCAATGATGGATCTCCGATAATTGCTAGCTGGCTCACACCATTCAGCTCCGGCGCCGACCGGCTTTCGCTGAAACGAAGTTCAAACTCCCCTTGCCAGGGCTCCTGTGCAAGCTCAAGGCTGGCGTGCCAGAAGTCGACCGGCTGATACAGTGAAAGCAATGGCTTTTGCCCTTTGCGAATCAGCAGCCAGGCGTGCTCAAAGCCGGCCAACCCTGTCCAGTGCAGAAACGGGCCATAGCCTGAAAGTGCCAGGACTGATCATCGCCGTAGCGCGTGGGGGCCGCGCCGGAACTGATAAGCAGGCTGTCATAGCCGTGATCTTCCAGAACCTGTTCATAGCGGCTCTGCAGGATACCCAAATGATCAATCTGAAGGCTAGCAGGTCAGTTTCAGGCATGTTGGTTTTCCAGTGTTTTCCAGAGGGTTAAAAGGTCGTCTGAGCGGGGCTCCTGTAGGCGAACCAAACGGATGTCCAGTGGCACATCCCAGCATTCATCGCCGGCCCGCGTAAGGCTGCCAAAGTGCTCGCTCTTTTCTGTCATCCGGCTGGGCAACCAGCCCATGCCAAAGCCCTGCTTCACCAGCGCCTTAATGCTTGCAGATTGGGTGTTCTCATTCAACGGCAACAGTTTTACCGGCTCTTTGCTGCGCGCCAGATGCGCTTCAATAGCAGACTGCAAAAATCCCCGTGAGTGATAAGCAATCAGCGGCACTGTTTGGCCGGCGGTTCCTGGCAGGGGGAATCGGGGCTCGCCGTTTTCTGCCGCCACGCTCACCGGCACCAGCCACTCCCGAGCAAGAGTGATGAACTCGTACTCACCTCGGCCCAACCGGTCGCCCCAGGTAGATTCTGATGCCAGTAACACAGCACCAAATCACACTCGCCATTGTCCAGCGCATCCAGAAACTGCTCCCCCACCCAACTGGTTGCCTTGAGGTTCAACTGAAGACGGTCTGCAACGCCTACTTCGCTGGCCCAACCCTGATAAAAATGGGAAAAAAGCCCCTGGGTTGAACCCACACTGATGCGAGCCGACTCCTCTGCCTCCATGTCGGTAATCTGGCCCCGCACCTCCCGGACATCTCGGGTCACCCGCTGGCACAGATCAAAAAACCGTTCGCCGGCGGGTGTCAGGGATAAGGGCAGAGTCTGGCGGTTAACCAATGTAGCTCCCATGGCCTCTTCCAGCAGCTTGATACGGCGGCTGAACGTGGGCTGGCTTACATGCTGCAATTCAGCGGCGCGGGAAAAATGGCGCGTGCGGGCCAGCGCCATGAAGTCTTCCAGCCAACGTATTTCCATGGGCTCCCCAGCGAATGACAGGTAAAAGTGCAGTTGACGGGTGACGGTTTCTTAAAGGCTATTTCACTGCGCGCATCATAGCCCATTGCACCCGCACTCTTAAAACCTGCTCATTTACAACCGCCCTTCCTCTACTGCATGGCAAGCTACCTGCGCGCCACCATCGGTGGCGATCAGCTGAGGGATTTCCTGGCGACAACGCTCATTAACATACGGGCAACGGCCATGAAATACACAGCCAGATGGCAGGTTCACTGGCGTTGGCACTTCCCCCTGCAGCCGAATGTAATTGGGCCTGTCGTCTTCCAGTTTGGGTATAGCCGAGAGCAGCGCCTGGGTGTATGGGTGTCGTGGTTCCGCAAACAGGGTTTTGGTATCCGCCAGCTCACATACCCGCCCGAGGTACATCACCGCCACTCGCGTGCCAAAGTGCTCAACCACTGCCAGATCGTGGGTGATGAACAGGTAGGTCAGATTGCGGGTTTCCTGAGCATCCATCAGCAGATTCAGCACTTGCGCCTGAATGGATACATCCAGTGCCGAGATGGGCTCATCTGCCACGATAAACTCAGGATCTACCGCCAGAGCACGAGCAATGGCGATACGCTGGCGCTGGCCGCCGGAGAACTCGTGACCGAACCGGCTGCCCCAATCCGGATCTATCCCCACAGACGCCATAACCTCCTGAACCTTGCCACGCACCTCGCTGCGCGCCAATTCTGGCTGGTGGAAATGAATCGGCTCTTCCAAAGTTTGCTGAATCGTCATTCGGGGATTCAGAGAGGCATAGGGGTTCTGAAATATCATCTGCATTTTACGACGATACGGCAGCACATCCCGGCCTTTCAGGTTATCGATGCGCTGGCCACCGTAGTGAACCTCTCCCGCGCTGGGCGACAACAACCCCATCACAGTGCGAGCAATCGTAGACTTACCGCAGCCAGATTCGCCCACCACACACAACGCCTCGCCCTTGTGTACCTGCAGATCAACACCGTTAATGGCATGAACAGCTTCGTGCTTTCGGTGGAACCGGCCATTGTTGAAGGTAATCTGCTCCAGCAGGCTACCAGACAGATCAAACCGTTTTTCCAGCCCGCGAATGTCTACCAGTGGGGAGGTCATGATTCGGCCTCCTGCATGCGCTTCTCCCGCTCAATCAGGTTGCTGACCTCGTAACACGCCACATCTACGCTGCCGGATTGCACATACTCGGGCATGGTTTGCCGGCATTGATCGGTCGCAAACGTGCAGCGTGGGTGGAACGGACAGCCAGTGGGTACGTTTTTCAGGGACGGCATGGATCCAGGGATCTGGAACAGCCGCGCACCTGGCTCACCCAGCTGCGGCAATGCATTGATCAACCCCTGGGTATAGGGGTGCTGGGCATCGTTTATGATCTCTCGCGTGGGGCCCTGCTCAATAATACGGCCGGAGTACATCACCAGCATGCGCTGGGTAACCTGGGAGACAACACCCAGATCGTGAGTGATCAGCATTAGCGCCACATTTTCCTGTTCGCACAGATCCAACAGCAGCGCCATGATCTCCGCCTGTATGGTGACATCCAGCGCGGTGGTGGGCTCATCGGCAACGATAATCTCAGGGTCCAGCAGTAAGGCAATGGCAATAATTACCCGTTGGCGCATACCACCCGACAACTCGTGAGGGTACTGATCAAGCCGTTTTTCTGGCGAAGGGATCTGCACCTTGCGCAGCTTGCTCAGCGCAATATCCCGCGCCGCTTTCGTGCGGATCCGACGATGTGCTTGATGGCCTCAACCATCTGGGTGCCAATGCTCAGCACCGGGTTAAGCGTCATCATCGGATCCTGAAAAATCATGGCAATGCGGTTACCGCGAATCTTGCGCAGTTCCCGCTCGCTCATGGCAGCCAGATCGCGACCTTCAAACAGAATCTGCCCGCCAGCTATATAGCCTGGGCGTGCAATCAGGTTAAGAATCGAGAAAGCTGCTACGGATTTACCGGCGCCAGACTCCCCCACCAGACCCAGCCGCTCACCCTTATCGAGGCTAAAGCTGATACCGCGCAGAGCTGTCAGGTCACCGCCGCGTACAGCAAACCGAACATCCAGATTTTTTACTTCCAACAATGGCGTGTCGCTTTTCATGGTTCTTTAGCCCTTGTACAGCCTAGGGTTCATGACATCTCGCAACCAGTCACCCAGCAGGTTAATGACCAACACGAGCACAACCAACACCAAGCCGGGAAGAAGCGTAATCCACCAGGATCCGCTCTGTATGTAATCAAAACCGGATTTGATCAGCGAGCCCAGGGACGGCTGGGTTTCAGGCATACCTAGCCCCAAAAACGACAGTGCCGCTTCGGAAATAATCGCGTTGGCGATCTGCACAGTGGCGATAACAAAAATCGGAGACAGCGTGTTGGGCAGAATATGGCGGAACATAATGCGGTTGGTGCGAAAACCCATCACCTTGGCGGCATCCACGTATTCCTTCTTTTTTTCCGCCAGCACAGACGCCCGTACGGTGCGGGCAATCTGCGGCCATTCGGCTACACCAATGATAAAAATCAGCATGTAAATGGCGATTTCACCAAACATCAGGCTACCAAAACTGGCCTTGAATACCGCACCCACAATGATGGCCACCATCAAGGTGGAGAACGAGAGCTGAACATCGGCAATGCGCATCAGGATGGAATCCACCCGGCCACCCAGGTAGCCCGCCAGCAGCCCAAACAGAATACCCAGCGCCGCCTGCAGCACCACCGCGCCAAAACCAATCAGCAGAGACACCCGCGTGCCGTACAAAATGGTGGAGAGCATATCCCGGCCCTGGGCATCTGTGCCCAAAGGGAACGCAGCGTCTGCACCCTGCATCCCCACCGGCGGCATTTCCGAGTTCATGATATTGATCAGTGCCAGATCGTAGGGATCCGTGGGTGCCAGCAGAGGCGCAAAAATGGCCGCAAGCACCATAAGTAGCAGCACGAGAAAGCTTACAATCGCCACCTTGTCGCGCTTAAAACTGTACCAGAGGAAGGACTCGCGAAAGCGATCCCAGCGTGAAAGAGTCGCTGTTGTCATGCTTTCTTACCTGTCAGTTTAACCGTGGGGTTCACCAACCCGTACACTAGGTCCACCAGCGTGTTGGTGATCACAAAAATCAGGCCCACAACCATCAAGTAGGCAACGATAAGAGGAATATCACTGCGAGTGATGGCCTCCAAAAACATCAGCCCGACACCGGGCCACTGGAAAACGGTTTCTGTAAGAATCGTATAAGCCACCATCACGCCGATCTGCACACCACCTACAGTGATGACCGGCAGCATGGTGTTCTTGAGAGCGTGAAGAAAGTTAATCCGCACCGCACTCAAGCCTTTGGCCCGAGCGTAACGAATGTAGTCGCTTTGCAGCACTTCCATCATTTCTGCGCGAATCAGGCGGATAAACAGCGGCAACATGATGGAGGCCAGAGACACACAAGGCAGCACTAGGTGCATCAAGCCGCGGTTTGAGAAAAAGCCGGAGTTCCAGGTTCCAAACAGATGTGTGAGGTCATCACCGCGGCCATAGGACGGCAAACCGCCTTCGGTTGTCAACGCGCCGTTCAGCCACGAACCCCAACCGGTATCTGCGGGGAACCACTCGACGGTCACACCAATGGAATATATCTGGATGAGTACGATGGCTGTGAGAAATACCGGGATGGATATCCCAACAGTGCTCACACCCATAAAGAACTTGGATAACAAGGCCTGCGGCCGGATGGCGGCATAAACGCCGATAGGCACGGACAACAGCATGATGATCAAGCTGGCGCCGATCACTAACTCCAGCGTGGCCGGAAGGTGCTCCGCAATCACATCGAGAGTTGGCTTACCATAAAAATAGGAGTTGCCCAGATCCCCCTGAATCGCGTTGCCGGCAAAGCGCAGGTACTGAACCACCATGGAATCATTCAGCCCCAACTCATCGCGCAGGGCTTCCCGCTCCTCTTGGGAAACGGACATACCGACCATTTCCTGAAGCGGATCCCCCAGGCCATCCTGAATAGCAAACGCGATCACGCTGATCACGAACATGACCACCACTGCCTGGGATATTCGCTGAACCAAAAACGCTAACATGAAGAATTTACCGTTAATGAGTAATTAAAGCCTCTCTCCCCTTGCGGGAGAGAGGTTTGGAGAGAAGGGGTAAGTTCCCCCGTTACTCTATGACCAGATCACCCAGATAAGGGAAGTTCATCACGTTCAGAATCGGCTCAATCTTCACGTTTTTCTTGCTGGCCCACGCCAGATCCTGCCAATGCAACGGCACAAAAGCGGCATCGTCGTACAGGCGCTGTTCCACTTCCTGCAGCATGGCGGTGCGCTTATCCACATCGGTTTCAACGCTTGCCTTTTCAACCAGTGCGTCGATTTCCGGGTTGCAGTAGTTGCCGGCGTTATACTGGCCAGCGCCGCTGTCGGCATCCGGGCAGAAGGTCAGAAACTCATAGAAATTAGCGGAATCCTCGGTGTCTGCATGCCAGCCAATCAGCATTATGTCTCCCGAGCGGTTGTCGTACTCGGGCCAGTACTGCGCCTTGGGTAGTGTTTTGAGATCCACTTTGATGTTGATGCGGGCCAGCATGGCCGCTGCCGCCTGTGCGATCTTGTCGTCGTTCACGTAGCGGTTATTAGGCGCCATCATGGTGATGGTAAAACCATCCTCGTACCCGGCTTCTTTCATCAGCTGCTGGGCTTTTTTCACGTCATAGCGCAGTTTCAGGGATTCGTTGTGGCCCTGATAGCCAGCTGGTGACAACTGAGCCGCAGGCGTGGCAAAGCCTTTCATGATTTTGGCCGCAATGCCTTCCTGGTTGATGGCATAAGCAACGGCCTGGCGTACCTTCGGATCCTTGAAGCTTCGACCTTATCCTGGTTTAAATGGAACAGGATAATGCGGGTGCCGCTCATGGTAACCAGATCCGAGTTCTTATCACGCTTGATGCGAGCCAAGTCCGTAGGCGGTACCGGGGCGATAAAGTCCACTCCGCCAGACAGCAGCGCAGACACGCGCGTGTTGTTTTCCTTGATGGGGGTTAGGACGATTTTCTTTACGTTGCCGGGGGAGTCTTCATCCCAGTAATCCGCAAAGCGCTCAAATTCCATGCGCACACCCTGCTGGCGCGACGTGACCGTGAAGGGGCCAGTGCCCGACAGGTGCTCGGAGGCAAATGAGTTTCCGTGCTTTTGAATGGCATCTTTCTTCTTGCCATCCTCTGTCTCGCCAGAATAAAACTCACTGTCCAGCGGGAAGATGTAAGTGGCGGTATTTAACAGCAATGGGAACGGCTCGCTGGTAGCCAGCTCAAAGGTGTAATCATCAATGACATTAATGCCACTGAACGGCTTGAAGATGGCCTTGAAATCCTGGCTTTCCTTCAGGCGATCGTAGGTGAACTTCACATCCTTGGCGGTAAGCTCGTTGCCCGAATGGAACTTGACCCCTTCACGGAGTTTGAAGCGCATGGTTTTGTCATCAACACGCTCCCAGCTTTCTGCCAAGCGGGCCTCAAAACCAAGATCTTTCGTCCACCGAACCAGTGGATCAAAGGACATATGGGACAACTGCAGAGTGCCCCCGGAGAGTTGCTCGTGAATATCGAGGGTAACCGGATCGGCGTCGAACGCCATTTTGAGCTCTTTTGTCGCCTCGGCAGACAGAGCAACAGGAGCCGTGGCCAGCGCCATAGTCCCGACGATAGCTGCAAGTAGTTTTTTCATTGTATTTTCCGTTGTTGTTTTGCGAGTTTTAACGGCACACCGAGCTCAGGCGCCCCAGACGTCTTTAGTAGAAATTAGTCGCGGAAACTACTGACGGCAATCGAAATTACAACTTGCGGCTATTCGTGAACTGAATGACGGCTTGCCCAGGCGGCCCGGGCAAGCTTCTACAGACGAAACACCAGAGGCAATATAAGCGCGGTAAACACACCCGTAAGCCCCATGCCCAGAGAGGCAAAGGCGCCAGCGGTATGCTGATCTCAAATGCCCTGGCCGTTCCGATGGCATGGCCATTCAGGCCAAGAGCAAACCCGAGGATGCGCTCATCTTCAACCGGCAGCCATTTCGCCAGCAGATCCACAAACAGAGTCGCAACCACGCCGGTTATCAACAGACCACCCATCAACAAGGGCACAGAACCACCCAGTTGGTTAGTGATGCCGATCGCAATCGGGGCGGTCACAGATTTGGGCGCCAGCGAGGCTAGCACCTCGGGTGTGGCGCCCAGCGCCCACGCAATCACCACTGCATAAACCGCTGCCAGCGTGGCCGCCAGAGGCAACGTAACAACGATCGGAAGCCACATGGCCCGTATGTGGTGAATTTGTTGATACAGAGGAATCCCCAGAGCCACCGTTGCCGGCCCAAGCAGCACGGTTATCCAGAAGGCACCCTCCTGATAACGAACGTAATCCACCGACAAAACCGCAATCACCACCGCCAGCATTACGGCAGAGAGCACCACCGGAGGCATCCACAAAGGCCTGCCAAAACGGGCAAACAGCCAGTTACCGGCAAAAAACGCGCTCAACGTTAACCCAATTGCGAACATTGGGCTGGTCGACAAAATGTCAGGGATGGCGATAAAGCGTTCAATAAGCTCAGTCATTTCCCTCGCTCCGCGCAGACAAACGCACCACGCTTTTCATTAGCAATAGAGTCGTAAGCACGCTCAGGAAAGTGCCCAATAGCAATGCAGCCGAAACAGCCAGCCACTGCCCAGAGAACTGCGAGGCCATAAAGAACACCCCAACCACACCCGGCATAATCAGCAATACCAGCACTGAGATCAGGGCCTGGCTGGCCGAGGCCAGCGCGTCACTTACCCTGCCTCGCAGCATCAGCGTAAACGTCATCAGGATCATACCTAGCACTCCGCCGCTGACCGGTATCAAAAACACCACCCGCAACGCTTCACCCAAAAGGAAAAATAAAACCAGTATTAAAAAACCGCGCAACATCGACATGTCGTCATGCTCATCACCCAGAGAATTGCATTACACTAGCTCAAACTCACATCTTGATACCAATGCAGGATCGCCATGGCGCTCAAAGCAACCATTTTCAAAGCTACGCTCAATATTGCCGATATGGACAGGCACTATTATGCGGATCATCAGCTCACCCTTGCCCAGCACCCGTCTGAAAACGACGAGCGCATGATGATACGCCTTCTGGCCTTTGCCCTGAACGCCCGCGAAGGACTAGAGTTTACCAAAGGCCTGAGCACAGACGACGAGCCCGAGCTCTGGCAAAAAAGCCTGAGTGATGAGATTGAGTTGTGGATTGAACTGGGCCTGCCCGACGAGAGTCGGCTACGCAAAGCCTGCAACCGTTCACGCCAGGTTATTCTTTACGCGTACGGTGCTCGCGCCGTGCCCGTATGGCTGGAAAAGCACAAAAACAAGCTGAGCCGCTTCCGTAACCTCAAGATTATTGAACTGCCCAGCGAATCCACAGAAGCTCTCGCTGAGCTAGTGGAGCGCAACATGAACTTCCAGGTATCCATTCAGGATGGCGAGGTATCCTTTAGCAATGAAGGTGCGCTGGTGAACATAACACCCACGGCCCTTTTCCCGTAACAACAGGCCGGGGCCATCAATGTGCCGGGGCTAGACAGAGTGCGTCCGCACACGTAAGATTGCGCACTCGAAATTGACGCACAGTCGCTAATCTCGAATGCGCCCATAGCTCAGCTGGATAGAGTACTGCCCTCCGAAGGCAGGGGTCGCAGGTTCGAATCCTGCTGGGCGCACCAAAAATTTCAGTAAAAACCGCCGCTTACGGGTCATGCCGAGTGGCGGTTTTTCGTTTTGGGCTGCTCTAGGTGACATATTAGGTGACACTCGGGGGAATCAACGGGCCATGTACGGGGCCACCAAATCCTTTCCAGCCAAATAAGGAAGAGTTCGGTAGTTGCGACAGCCTTAGTCTGAAATCATGGCTTTCGGTGGTAACCAACCTTGGTAACCTCTTTTGGTAACCAAGTTAATCCAACGGATTCTGTGGTTACCACTCTGGATACCCAGACCCTGGATACCAACTGTCCTCGGAAAAGTTTTTAGAAGCCCAGCCCCTAAACCCCCACCAAAACTCTGATTTCCGTGCGCACCAGGATGCGTACCAAGACAGTGCGTACCTCAGCTCTCCCTCCCAGATCGAGCAATATTAAGCCGAGCCCCACATCTTGAGACCGGAGGATGCCTTGCCCCGCCCCCGTCACCCACATAAACTGCAGGCAACCTATACATATACGCTAGCAACAAGGCGAAACAACTCGCCAGCCTTGCAGAGCCACCGCCTGCGATGAGACTAGGCGGCACCACTACTTCGTATTACAAGCCAGGCTGGCATGCCCACGGGAGGGCAGGTTTTGGAGATGATCGACAACATCAATCACCTACTGGGCGATGATCTAAAGGAAACGATCAAGCCGGGTACACGCCTTAAAATTGCCGCCTCTTGCTTTTCGATCTATGCCTTCGAGGCACTCAAGGCTGAATTGTCAGGAGTTGAGAGCCTGCAGTTCGTGTTTACTGCCCCTACTTTTGTGCCCAACGAAGTGACCGACCACCTGAGAAAGGAACGCCGGGAGTTCTTTATCCCTAAATCCCAGCGCGAAAGTACAATTTTCGGCACCGAGTTTGAAATCCAGCTGCGCAACAAACTCACTCAGCGTGCCGTAGCTCGTGAGTGCGCTCAGTGGATACGCCAAAAAGCCAGGTTTCGCTCCAACAAGACCAAGGCACCAATGCAACCCTTCATCCATGTGGCTAAAAGAGAAGGGGGCGTCGCCTACATGCCGGTCAATGGCTTTACAGCGGTGGACTTGGGCTACCAGCAAGGCAACGCCATGTCTAACTTTGTCACCCGCATGGACGAACCGACGCACGCGCAAACCTATCTACAACTGTTTGACCAGATCTGGAACGACCCTGAAAAAGTTGATGACGTCACTGCTGCAATTTGCGACCACATCGAATCGATTTATCAGGAAAACGCCCCCGAGCGGATCTACTTCATCATGCTCTACAACATTTTTCGGGACTTCCTGGAAGATGTTGATGAGGACGTACTGCCCAACGACCTCACGGGATATCGCGAGAGCCTGGTCTGGAACAAACTCTTCAATTACCAGCAGGATGCAGCGACCGGCATCATCAACAAGCTCGAAACTTACAACGGCTGCATCCTGGCCGACAGTGTGGGACTGGGCAAAACCTTCACGGCCCTGGCGGTCGTCAAATACTATGAACTGCGCAATAAATCGGTATTGGTGCTATGCCCGAAGAAACTGGCGGACAACTGGCGCAACTACAACAGCAACCTCACAACCAACATCTTCGCCAAAGACCGTTTCAATTATGACGTGCTGTGCCACACAGACCTTTCACGCACCTCGGGCGAATCCTTTGGTATTCCACTGAACCGAGTCAACTGGGGCAACTACGACCTGGTGGTGATCGACGAATCACACAACTTCCGCAACAACGACGTCTACAAAGACCGAGAAACGCGGTACCAGAAACTCATGAACAAAGTTGTCCGCGCTGGCGTAAAAACCAAAGTGCTGATGCTTTCCGCCACACCGGTTAACAACCGCTTCGCCGACCTGCGCAATCAACTGGCACTGGCCTATGAAGGGCAGTCCGAAACGCTCAGTAAACACCTGAAAACAGATAGCAGCGTAGAAGAAATTTTCCGCCGCGCCCAAAAGGCGTTTAATGACTGGTCTGCACTACCCCCAGAAGAGCGAACCGCCGCCTCGATTCTTCGGACGCTGGATTTCGATTTTTTCGAGCTGCTGGATTCAGTGACCATCGCCCGCTCACGCAAACACATACAGACCTTTTACGACACCACGGATATTGGCCCATTCCCGGAGCGGCGCAAGCCACTGTCGTTCCATTGCCCAATCACCGAGCGCGCGGACGTTGCAGAACTCAACCATATTTTTACCCAGTTGTCGGCGCTCAAGTTGGCCGTGTATGCGCCCATTAGCTACATCCTCCCAAGCCGCTTACGCAAATACGAAGAGCTGTACGACACCCATGTTGAGGGCGGCAGAGGTAAGCTTCGTCAGGCCGACCGCGAGCACAGCTTACAAGCACTGATGACCACCAACCTACTCAAACGGCTGGAAAGCTCGGTAGCGGCCTTCCGCCTCACGCTGGCTTCACTCAAAGGCAACATTGCCTGCACGCTGGAGGCCATTGAGTCGTTTGAATCTAATGGCCAGGCAACTCAGATCAAAGATTATTTAGACGATGCCAGTAGCTTTGACGGCGACGACGAAGACCTGAGTGGGCTGGATGAGTTTACGGTCGGAAAGAAAGTACAAATCAGCCTGGCTGACATGGATCTGCCCTCTTGGCGCCATGACTTAACCACCGACCTAATCCTGATCGACGACCTGCTCGAAGCCATGCGCAAAGTCACACCTGGCGATGATGCCAAGCTCCAGCACTTGCTTCAGCTAATCAATAGCAAACTCGAGCACCCCCTCAACCCAGGCAATCGCAAAGTACTGATCTTCACCGCCTTTGCAGACACCGCCAACTACCTGTACGACAACTTGGCCCCCATCGCCCGGAAACTGGGGCTACACGTTGGCAAAGTGACGGGGTCCGGGCCGCCCAAATCGACGCTGCACAAGAGCTACGATTTCCAAAGCCTACTCACCCTGTTCTCGCCGCTATCCAAGGAAAAAGCCACCGCACTCCCGAATGAGCCGGGCGAATTAGACATTCTAATCGGCACAGATTGCATCTCCGAAGGCCAGAACCTGCAGGACTGCGACTATCTGATCAATTACGACATTCACTGGAACCCAGTGCGCATTATCCAGCGTTTTGGCCGGATTGACCGCATAGGCTCACCCAATCAACAAATACAGCTGGTTAACTACTGGCCGGATATCAGCCTGGACGAGTACATCAACCTCAAAGAACGAGTGGAAAACCGCATGGTGATCGCGGACGTAACTGCCACCGGCGACGACAACGTACTCACGGCCAAGTCCAGCGAAATAGCCTACCGGAAGGAGCAGCTCAAACGCCTGCAAGACGAAGTCATTGAGCTGGAAGACGTCAAAGCGGGCGTCTCGATTACCGACCTGGGCCTCAACGATTTCCGAATGGACCTGCTCAATTACGTGAAAGAACATGGCGACCTGGAAAACGCCCCCCTTGGCATGCACGCGATTGTTCCCTCGCAATCACAGATGGGCCTGGAGCCAGGCGTGATATTCGTTCTGAAGAACATTCATCACAGCGTAAACGTTAACCAGCAAAACCGCCTGCACCCCTATTATCTGGTGTATGTTGACGACCACGGCGAGGTGATCGCAGACCACACAGAAGTGAAACGCCTGCTTGATCTGGTTCGTACCAGCTGCAAGGGCAAGGCCGAACCGATCCGCGACCTGTGTCGGCTGTTTAACCAGCGCACTCAGGACGGTCGCGACATGCAGCACTACTCCGACCTGCTAAACAAAGCCATTCGCAGCATGATCGACGTCAAGGACGAAAACGACATCGACAGCCTGTTTGGAGGCGGCCACACCACCGCCTTAACCACCACTATTAAGGGGCTGGATGATTTTGAGCTGATTGCATTCCTGGTGATCGAAGGGCCCGCTGCATGACCTTGTTTGCCTGGCCCAAGGCAGCCGCTTTTGGCCGTGTGATACCCAAAAGCAAGATCTACGAACATGCTTCCGCCAGCAGTGCGTTGAAAGAGCGCTTCGTGCAACAGGTGGAGCAGATCATTTGGGCCTACAAACTGGCTCCGGAGACCGTCAACTTGCCTGCCACGGCAACAGTGACGGAGATTCAAATCGTTCGGGTAACACTCAAAGGCAGCAGTCTTGACCAAGACCTACTAAAGGCCATCGACCGAGCCATACCCTTTCCGCTAATCTTCGAGCTGATTAACAACGGACGCACTAAACTGGCTGCAGCCTACAAACGCCCTAGCGATTCAGATGCCCACCGTTGGGTAGTGGGCAATTACTTCGAAACAGATTGGTTGGCCGAACAAACACCGCGCCACCCCCTGCCCATGGCACTGGATATGGCTGCGCTGTATGAACGCCTGCTGAGCCCGCTGGTCGATGCCCGGTTAGCCTATCCAGCACCAGCGACGGCAACAGGGTTTCCTGAAGTCAAAGATGCAGCCTCTACACCAGCGGATCATGCCGATGAATCAGAGCGGCTATCACTGGAACAGCGCATTGCACTGGCAGACACCCTCGCGGCTCAACATAAAGAAATCGAGCGAATCCAGTCGCGGCTGCGCCGTGAGAAACAATTCAACAAGCGCGTAGCCATCAATGCCGAGCTGCGCGAAGCCAGACAGACACTGAAGCGACTGACTCAACAACAGGTCGCTTCCGCCAGCTATTGAGAGAGATGTAATGGATAAACTGAAAATGCACAGCCCTGACCTGAGCCAGGACAACATTGCCAAAATTCGTGGGTTATTTCCTGGCTGTGTGACCGAGGCGCGGGATGAAGCAACAGGTAAGCTGAGACTGGCGGTGGATTTTGACAGCCTGCGGCAAGAGCTGAGTGATTCTATTGTGGAAGGGCCGCAGGAGCGTTATCGGTTGGACTGGCCGGGGAAGCGAGAAGCCCTAATGACCTCAAACGCTCCCATCGCAAAAACCTTGCGCCCCACACGCAATGAAAGCCTAGATTTTGACTCCACGCAAAACCTTTTCATCGAAGGCGATAACCTAGAAGCCTAAAACTTTTGCAAGAAAACTACCTTGGAAAGGTCAAGCTGATTTACATCGACCCACCTTATAACACGGGCGGGGATTTTGTTTACGCTGACGATTTTGCGGAGAGTTCAGTAGAGTTTCAGCAAAGGTCTAATCAGAAGGATAATCTGGGCAATCGATTAGTTGCTAATTCAACAAGCAATGGTCGATTCCATTCCGACTGGTTGAGCATGATGCACGCTCGGCTTCAACTTTCACGGAACTTGCTGCGTGATGACGGCGTGATTTTCATCAGCATTGATGACAATGAACAAGCGAACCTGAAACGTATATGCGACGAGGTGTTTGGCAGTCAGAACTTTATCAATACGATTATTTGGGAAAAACGCTATAGCCCTCAGAATGCCGTGAAATGGTTCTCAGAATCCCACGATTTCTTATTGGTCTATGCCAAAGATAAGCTCAACTGGTATCCAAAGCTGTTGGAACGCACGGAGGCGATGAACGCTCGCTATAGAAATCTCGATAGTGACCCGCGTGGGGTTTGGAAGCCTGCAGATGCAACAGCCCAAGCTGGCCACGGAACAAAAAGCCAGTTCTATGAAGCAACTTCTCCCAACGGGAAAACGCATACTTTGCCTAATGGGCGCTGCTGGGTATACACGAAGGAAGTTTTCGAGAAGATGATTGCAGACAACCGAATTTGGTTCGGGGCTGATGGCAACAATGTACCCGCAGTAAAAAGGTTCCTCTCAGAGGTTAAGCAAGGAACGGCTTGCCAGACAATTTGGAAATACAGCGAAGTCGGACACAACCAAGAGGGCAAAAAGGAGATTAACGAGCTTTTTCCAGAAGCAGCGGTTTTTGATACACCCAAGCCGGTTCGGTTGTTGAAACGTGTGTTACACCTAGCAACTGAAGCGGACTCAATTGTCCTCGATTTTTTTGCTGGGTCTGCGACTACTACCCACGCTACATTGCAACTCAACGCTGAAGATGGCGGAAATCGAAAAACGATTACAATTCAGCTCCCAGAGGCCACTGATGAGGATTCAACTGCGTGGCAGGCTGGATACAAGAACATCGCTGAAATTTCCAAAGAACGCATTCGGCGCGCTGGAAAGAAGACCCTAGAGGGCGACTGTCACCCTGACTGGAACCGCGATGTTGGCTTCCGCGTACTCAAGGTGGACACCTCGAACATGAAGGACGTCTACTATCGCCCCGATGAGGTGTCACAAGCTGACCTGCTTGAAGCGGTGGACAATGTTAAACCCGACCGCACGCCAGAGGATTTGTTGTTCCAGGTACTGGTAGACTGGGGCGTGGATTTAACACTGCCGATTCGTCGTGAAGACATACAAGGCAAAACGGTGTTCTTTGTCGACGACAATGCGCTGGTGGCCTGCTTTGACAGCGGCGTGACTGAAGAGTTGGTTAAGGAGCTGGCACGGCACGAGCCGCTGCGCGTGGTGTTCCGCGACAATGGATTCGCCTCAGATGCCGTGAAGATCAACGTAGAGCAGGTTTTCCAGCAGCTGTCGCCCAGCACCGAAGTCAGAAGCCTCTAAGGAGCCGCAGCATGGAGCCGTTAGCCCTGAATACGCTACTTGAGGCCTTGATTCACGCCTGGGAAAACGAAGTTGTCGAGTTCAAGGAAGCCAGCAAAGACTACGACACCAGCAAGATTGGTGAATACTTTTCCGCCCTCAGCAATGAAGCCAATCTGCGCGGGCAGGAGCGTGCCTGGCTGGTGTTTGGCGTTAGCAATAAAACCCGTGGTGTAGTGGGAACAAACTATCGCGACGAACCCGAACGCCTGCATGGCCTGAAACAGCAAGTGGCGCAAAGCACCGAGCCCAGCATCACCTTCCGTGATATCCATGTATTGCAACACGCAGATGGCCGAGTTTTGTTGTTTGAAATACCCGCAGCCCCGCGGGGCATTCCCATTGCCTGGAAAGGGCACTACCACGCCCGCGCTGGTGAAAGCCTTGGCTCTCTTGGGCTGGATAAGCAGGACGAGATTCGTCAGCAAACCCTGGCGCAAGACTGGAGCGCGCAACTGGTGCCAGCCGCCAGCCTGGCTGACCTGGATGAGGCTGCACTGCGTAAAGCACGCGAGGCCTTCGCCCAGAAGTACGCCAATCGCTTCAGCACCGATGTTGTCATGGGCTGGCCGCTGCCAACCTTCCTTGATCGGGCGCGCATTACCCAGAACGGCAACGTTACACGGACAGCTCTATTACTATTGGGCAAGCCCGAGGCAGCTTGGCACTTGTCTCCGCACCCGGCACAGATGACCTGGAAACTGGAAGGCACCGAGCGTGCTTACCAACACTTTGCACCACCTTTTCTGCTGACGACAACGCTGCTATATCAGCGCATTCGCAATATCCAGTTGCGGCTGCTGCCGCAAGACGAGCTGCTGCCTATTGAAATATCCAAGTACGATCAAAAAATTGTGCTTGAAGCATTGCACAACTGCATTGCCCATCAGGATTACACGTGTAATGGCCGGGTGCTGGTAATCGAACAGCCAGACCGGTTGGTATTTGAAAATGAAGGTAACTTCTACGAGGGCGCACCGGGCGACTACATGGAGGGCAACCAGACACCCCGCCGCTATCGCAACCCCTTCCTGACTCAGGCCATGGCCGAACTGAATATGATCGACACCATGGGCTACGGAATACACGATATGTACGTTGGCCAGGCCCGGCGTTACTTCCCGTTGCCAGACTATGATTTACAAAGCCCAGACTCCGTAAAGCTGACCCTTTATGGTGGCGTTGTTGACCCAGCGTATAGCAGGCTGTTGATCCAGAAAACCGATCTGCCACTGGCGGATGTGCTGGCGCTGGACCGGGTTCAGAAAAAGCTGCCGATTCCCGATGAAGCTCTCACCCGCCTGCGGCGAGCAGGGCTGGTTGAGGGGCGCAAACCGAATGTAAGTGTATCTGCGAGTGTCGCCAAAGCCACTGCAGACAAGGTGGACTACATACGTAATCGCCCACAAGATGATGAATTCTACGCCAAGCTACTCACAGACTATTTGGAAAAGTTCGGGCAAGCCAGCCGTGCAGAAGTTAACAGGCTATTGCTAGACAAACTCAGCGACGCGCTTAGCGAAAAGCAGAAATACATAAAAGTCAGCACCTTATTAACAAAACTACGTCGCCGAAAGGTGATTGTGAATACGGGGTCAGACACGGCGTCATGTTGGGAATTAACAAAGAGAACTTAGAGTTCTGCAAAGAGAAGCCCACTCACACTCATACTAATCAACAACTTAAACCTCTTTGCAGCTATGGTTATGCAGAAAGCCTGCAAAGAGCAACATGACGTTGTGGAGCGCAAATGGCGTTTTGCACTCTATTAACTGCGATTTGGAGCTCAGAGGCTCCACAAATAATCAGGAGCACTGAGCGAATGAAGCTCAAATTCAAAACCCAGGCCTATCAAACCAATGCCGTTGAATCGGTAGTGGACTGCTTCGCCGGGCAACCCCTATTTGATGGCCTGACCTACCGCATTGACCCTGGCCAGAGCTCGCAAACCAGCGCCTTTGACGAAGACGGCTTCAAGAACGCCGATTTAGCCCTCAATGACACTCAGTTACTAGAAAACATACAATCGGTCCAGCGCCGCCAGAACCTGCCTGTGTCTCAGTCGCTCAGTGGTTTCACCACCTACGACAAAAAGGCCAACCGCGTGCCGGTTAAGGCTGCTTATAAAAAGGATGCCTTAGCCGCCACACGTATCCACCTGGATGTGGAGATGGAGACGGGTACCGGCAAAACCTACTGCTACATCAAAACCATCTTCGAGATGAACAAGCGCTATGGCTGGAGCAAGTTCATCATCATGGTGCCCTCCATCGCTATCCGCGAAGGGGTGTATAAGTCGCTGGACATTACAGCTGAGCATTTCACCGAGAGCTACGGCAAGAAGGCACGTTTCTTCATCTACAACTCCAAGCGCCTGCATGAGCTGGAGAGCTTTTCCTCTGACGCCGGCATTAACGTGATGGTGATGAACATTCAGGCGTTCAACGCCCGAGGCGCAGACAACCGGCGCATTAATATTGAGTTGGATGATTTTCAGTCGCGCAAGCCCATTGATGTGATTGCCGCCAATCGGCCAATCCTGATTCTGGATGAACCTCAAAAGATGGAAGGTAACGCCACCATGGAGGCCTTACCTCAGTTCAAGCCATTGGCGATTCTGCGCTACTCGGCGACCCACCGCACTCAGCACAATCGGATTCACCGTTTGGATGCGCTGGACGCCTACAACCAGAAGCTGGTCAAAAAAATCGCCGTGCGCGGCATTCAAACGCGCGGGCTGGCTGGCACCAATGCTTACCTGTTTCTGGAAGGCATCGACATATCCAAGCAGGCCCCGGTCGCACGAATCGAACTGGAAGTGCAGCTGAAATCCGGGGAAATAAAGCGTCAGGTGCGTCGTTTTTCGTTTCGGGATGATCTGTTCACAGTGTCCGGCGAGCTGGACCAATACCGTGACGGCTTTACCATCAGCCAAATCGACGCCACCACGGACACCGTAGAATTCACTAACGGATTGGTATTAAAAGCAGGTGAAGCCAGCGGTGATGTGTCTGAGCGGGATATTCGCCGCATCCAGATTCGCGAAACCATCAAGCCCATTTGGACCGCGAGAAACAATTGTTCGTGCAGGGCATCAAGG
>NZ_MBPP01000035.1 GCF_001858325.1 Marinobacter sp. AC-23 | reverse complement strand
CTCTTTATCAGAATATTCACCTTCTTGCTCCAGCACTGCGCGAACTGCGCTGAGCTTATCTTCGGGGATAAGCATGAGTTTGCTTTTAAGGCCTTTTGCTATCAGTTCCAGGGTATCCAGTCTGGGATTTCCCTTGGATTCCAGGCGTTGGTATTGCTGGCGCGAGACCCCAATGCGTAGCAGCATATCGCTTTGGTTAAGGCCGAGCGCCAGTCGTCGCTTTTTGAGTTGTTGCAGCAGTGGGTTCATTTTTGTAAACGCATAGGTTGCTTTTTAGATAATAAGCAACAGGTTAGATGCTTTTCAATGCCGTAGCAACGGATATGTTGCTATATTATCCATTGTTTATCCGTGGACAGGCACAGTTTGGCCTCGCTTTACTAAAAGGATTGATCAAGACCCATCTGCCAGAAGTCAATTTCAAGCCGAGTGGCATTGCTAAATATGGTGACCAGCTCATCGAAGCGCTCGTCGGTTACCGTGGATAGCCGTGCATCCAGCCAATTAACTTCATCGTGCATGGCGGCCTGAAAATCGTCGCTTTCGTACATGGCAATCCAGGCATCGAAGGGGTTTTCTTCGCCGCGCCGGGTATCGCTTTGATCGTTTAGCCAGTTGACGATTTCGCCGTAACCCACCAAACAAGGGGCGAGAGCCACGTGCATATCGAGCAGGTCGCCCCTGCTGCCGGTATCCAGCACGTAGCGTGTATAGGCCAGAGTCGCCTTGGCTTCCGGCAGTCGCGACAGTTCGTCTTCGGAAATGCCCCACTGCTTGCAATAGTCCACATGCAGGCCGAGCTCCACGTCGACAATCATCTTCAAGCCGTCAAAGCTATGACGCAGCTCTGCCATGTTGCGGCTCTTGTACACTGCCAGGGCATAGGCGCGGGCAAAGTGGATCAGAAACAGATAATCCTGCTGCAGGTAGTGGCGAAAGACAGGTTGTGGCAGGGTGCCTGCGCCGAGCTGGCTCACGAATTCGTGTTGGGTATAATCCTGCCAATCCTTCTGGCAAGCGGTCTTGAGATCATCAAAACGGTAGGCCATAACGTCCTCCAATGAAAATGTGGTTATCCGGGTTTACCGGTGCCCCTTCAGGCAAGTTGATGTAGCCTAACAAACCCTGTGGTGCTTGCCAGTGCTTGGCGCATTTATAGGCAGACACTCTCTCGGGCAATATGTAGTATCGATCACGGTGAGCTGTTGGTTTTGGTGCTGAAGGTTGGTTCAAGAGGAGATGTATACAAATGAGTGCACAAATTATTGAGCGCGGAGGAAAGCCGGAGTATGCCGTGCTGCCCTACGATGAATACTTAGCACTGTTAGAGTTGGCGGAAGATGTGCGGGATGCAGAAGATGCCAGAGAAGCGATACGTGAGCTCGTCAGCGGTGAGGACGAAGCGATACCCGCTGAGATTGCTGATCGTTTAATTGCCGGAGACGAGCACCCACTGAAAGTCTGGCGGGAGTATCGTGAGCTTACCCAAGAAGCACTAGGTAATGTTGCCGGTGTCGGCAAGTCTTATGTCAGCCAGATTGAGGCGGGTAGTAAGACCGGTTCAGCCAAGGTGCTGAAAGCATTGGCGGAAGTTCTGCGCGTGGATATAGGAGATCTATTGGTAGAGTGATCGCCAAGTTATCTATGCGGGTATGAATGGGAAACACTTCGGACATGCCCAATCAATCAAGCACTTCACTGATTCGGCGCTTTTATTATGTGCTCAGCTACAGACCGGCATTGGTCAATATCTCCAAACCACAAAAAGGCCCTGATGCTTGCGCAGCGAGAGGTGTCAGTTTTTGTATATGACGCTGTTCAATTGGAGGGGCTTAACTTCACGCTGCCTGAAGTACAAACGTTGATGCAAGGAGTAACTGTTGGTGGGCACCGGTTCAGTGACCAACAAATAGCGGTTAATCAGGCGGATGCATGGAAGGAGCTGTTTCGGTTAGTTCGAGATAAGCAGTTTGAGTTAACGCCACGCTGTGCTTGCAACTTGCACCATATCGCCGGAAAGGAGGAGGCGTTGGAATGGGGGCAGTTTCGGTCTGGAGGCGTACTCATTGCAGGAACGGATTATGAACCTCCTGCTGCCGGTGATCTCCCTGGTCTTTTTACTCAAATGATCGACAGGCTTGCGCGCTTTGATGACGTGTACGATCAGGCCGTTCATCTATTCCTTACCATGGCTCGCTGTCAGTTTTTTTACGACGTCAACAAGCGCATGGGCCGCTTTATGATGAACGGCCATCTTCTGAACCATGGGTACCCGGCCATCAATATTCCAGCGTCTCGCGAACTGGAGTTCAATGAACTGATGTTGGAATTTTATGGTTCGAGTGACCAAGAAAAGATGAACAGATTTGTGCGAAGTTGCATGGATGAAAGAGCCGTACGGATTATGAAAGAGAGCTGATTGCACATGATCGTCATGGACAGGCACAGCTTAGCCGCTCCAGATTGAATTTGTATGCGGCCTCACGGCAAAGGGATAGCCTGCTGTCGTTACGTTCCCCCAGGATAAGCATTGCCTGTGTTGCGATTCCTGTTGAGCGGGGTTGTGGGCAAATGTCGTAGGCAGGTGTGAGCGTCAAGCTATTCCCATCCCAGAATACAGCATGGTTCCTGGCGTGGTCATCGGTAGTTCCGGTGAATATATTGGAATGGCATCCGATCGTTCCAGATACGAGCCACCGTAGTTGAAGTTATAAACGCCTGAGTTGCTTGAGTCTCTATACAGCGCCCGGCGACCACGGGCTCTGTCGCACCGGGGAGCCAGACCCATACATACAGCTCATCCACTGAGCCTTTAGAAGTCATCTTTCACTTCCTCCCTCGGCTTGCGAACACTTTTAGGGAGTAGGGTGGCTTTTGCCTCAGCTTGCGCAATCAATGAATTAAGTCTTGCTTGCGCCTTTGTGCCTGAGGCTTCAGGTGTAAACAAGTTGACTCCTGCAATAGAGGCGACTTCAAAGGCGATTCCCATTTCCCCCTTAAGCCCCCCTTTTTCGAGGCGACGAACAAAGCTAGGCGATGTCCCGGCCCTCTCTGCCAGCTCTTCAACAGACATGCCTTTCTGCTTACGGCCATTGCTAATAAGCAGGCCCAGAAGTCGGCAAGCCTCCCTAGTGTATGTAGAATAGTTTCGCGGCTTTACTTGCTTCATTTCGCTCACCTGTGAGCTTTATAAGCGCTTAATTGGTCGCACATGAACTATGTTAGTCTAATAAGTCTGAGTTTTAATGCAATAACCATGGACAGGCACAGCTTAAATCACACCCCATCCGTCGCCCGCCCCTCCACATAAGGCGACCTGGCACCACCTTCCCCCTCCATCTGCACACTAATTCTGGGCGCCGCAACATCAATATACCGTTCCTCCATCCGCCGTTTGAGTAGCAGATTAAATGCTCTGGATACATCCCACTGAAACTCCGGCTTGGTGCGCATCCGCATCCGTAGCACTGGGCAGCCTTCCTCAAAGGAATGAATGCCCTGCATTTCAAGAGGCGACCAGATCAGCCACCGCATATCTGGCAGTGTGCGCAGTTCTTCGGCGGTTTCCGTCATCAACAGTATTGCGTCATCAATGGGCAGCTCCCGGGGAATTCGGATCTTGAGCAGCGCAATACCAAACTGGCGCGACATGTTGTGAATCGAACTTATCTTGCTAAAGGTAATATGGTGAACAACTCCTTCAAGATCCCGCAGGCGCACGGTACGTAAATTGAAGCCTTCAACCGTGCCCATAAAACCATTAATCTCCACAAAATCGCCGACCGACATGGAGTCCTCAACCACAATGAACAGGCCGGTGATTAAATCCTGAACCAGCGTTTGAGCGCCGAAACCAACCGCCAGGCCGATAATACCGGCACCCGCCAGCAGCGGCGTTACATCAACACCCAAAGTGGATAGTCCCACCAGTGTGGCAACGATCAGAATGGTGATTAGCAGGGTGTTCCGTGCAATGGGTAGAATCGTCTGCGCTCTTGCCGGGTTGATCCTTTTTTTGCGATCCCCGCCGCGCATGGCTCTTTCCAGGAGCTCGTCTATAAAAATCCAGGTGAGGTTGGCAATGAACCCAGTTAGAGCAATGCCAATTAGGCTGCCGGCCAGGCCCAGGCTCACCGGTGGTTTTTCGCCCAGGCCGAATAAAGACAAGCCCCATATTTGCAAGATCAGCTCGAAAAACAACAGCCAAGCGGCGGTTTGGATCAAGCGGTAGCCGAATCGCACCAGCCGGCGGCTGAACGTGCTAAGGGCGTGATGCTTAGGCCGGCTTTCCTGTATGCCGATCAGTCCTTGAAGGGCGAGTGTCAGGGCCAGCAATAACGCGCAAACCATGGCCTTACCCAAGGCTGCATCCGCCTCCCCGCCATTCACAAAAACGGCGACGACAGAGGCACTGATAGCCAACAGCATGGGGATATGCCAAAGCCGCGCAAGCAGCGCAGTTACTTCCCGCCATACGCCTTGGTTCTTGCGCTGATTGTAGGGGCGGTTGCGAATCAGGTGAGTAACAGGGCGTCGGTTTCGGACAATAAGGTAGAAGCTCAGAAGAGCAGCGATAACGCTGAAAACCAGAGCAAGAGCGCTAGCCAGTTCCGGGCCTATTTGCTGAGTCAGCTCGGTGGTGCCCAGTGCGTCTTCAAGGGCGAACAGCACGCCAATCACGAACAGGGGCCTCAACATTCTGCGGCGCAGAATCAGAACGGCCGCCAGCCGGTGGCCGCTTGAAAAAATGGAAATCAATACATCAAAAAGCGAGGTAAGCCCGCGGGCGCTCAGGGCCGCGTATGACAGTATCAAGATAGTGGTTTGAGCCCCTTCAGACATGCCGAAGGTGGGCAACCCCGCCAGCAACGCAGTAAAGGTGACCAGCCAGGGCGAAATCCGCCGTACAAAATGGGCGATTAACATCCACGGCCTGGCATGCCTCGGCATTTGCAGCGGCCAGCCTCGCCATAAGAAAAACATTGTGGCCAGGTGGGTGAGTCCCCATAGCGCGGCAATCCATAGAACAAGCCCGGCGGTGGTTTCCGCGATCACCCGAAACGACGCGCTCTCCATAAGCTTTTCAGCCGCGCCGTATGCGTTACGAAAGTTCGCTTTCCATTTGCCCAAGGGGTTTTTGGAGGAGCTGTCTGCGCTGGCTGCTTCATCAAAGAAAACGGCAAGAGCGCCCAGCAAGCCCTCTCCACCGGAGGCCTTTTGGGCAGCTTTTGATGATTCCGCCTTTAGCCCCTGCTGTATGGATTTGAGTTGTTGCACTAATGCGTTTCGGCTCTCATCGTTTTGCAGGGCCTGAATGGTTACCTCCAGCGACGCATCAAGCTCTTCGGGCGACGCTTCTTCTTTTTCTGCCTGCCCTGAAAACCCGGGTATGCCGGGGAGCGAGAAGGGTTGTGCCTGGGCGGCGCCCACTGCAGAAAACAGCAAGATAAAGCCGAAAAAAAGTGGGGTTAACCTCAAATCTCTACCTCTTTAAATAAGTTTGGTATCTCGGCGTCTCACCGTGGGTAACATACACTTTCTCTGGCCGGCCACCAATATTTGATACAATGCAGCAATACCCGCAACGCAGGATGCAAAGCATGCACTACAGCTCAATACTCACAGACGTGATTAAAGTGGCGGATGAAGCCAGCACCAGAGTGCTCCATATCTATCAGTCTGATTTCAAAGTGAGCTACAAGGAAGATGAATCGCCCATCACTGCTGCGGATGTTGCCAGCCACGAAATTATTGTAAAAGGCCTGCGCAATATCAGCCGGGATATTCCCATTCTCTCCGAAGAGGGCGCCCAGGCAACCTGGGAAGAGCGCAGGCATTGGCGCCGGTTCTGGTTGGTTGACCCTATTGATGGCACCAAAGAGTTTACCCAGCGCACCGGGGAGTTTACGGTGAATATCGCGTTGATTGAAGATGGCGAACCGGTGATGGGCGTTGTTACCGCGCCCGCATTAAAAGAAGCGTTTTGGGGCATTAAAGGTGAGGGTGCCCATAAGCGCGACCGAACCGGGCGCATTCACGGTATTCAAGTGGCAGAGCCCCAGGCAACCAGGCGAGTGGTTGCCAGCAAAAACCACCTGAACGACGAAACCCGGGCTTTTATTGAAACCCTGGGGCCGCACAACACAATTCAGGCTGGCAGCTCTCTTAAATTCTGTCGTATAGCCGAAGGCCATGCAGACATCTACCACGCATGGGGCCCACCAGCGAGTGGGACACAGCGGCAGCACACGCTGTACTGCTTGCGGCTGGCGGTAATGTGAATGCTCTGGATGGCAAACCTTTGCGGTATGGCAAAGAAGATGTACTCAATCCGTTTTTTATCGCATCAGGTAAATAACCCCCACCATCCGCAGGGAGAGCAGATAATGAAATGGTACGCACTTCAACACAAGCCCACACAAGGTGATCGTGCTGTTGAGAATTTGCAGAACCAGCGCATTGACTGCTTTTACCCGAAGGTGCAAGTCGAAAAAATTCGTGCTGGCAAACGGGTATCCAAATTGGAGCCACTGTTCCCGGGTTATTTATTCGTTCATTTGAGTGAGAAAGACCCTGCCTGGGCAAAACTACGCTCCACCCGCGGCGTACTTCGCATCGTAAGCTTTTGTAATAAACCGGCTTTTATCGCGGATGACATTATCCAGGTGATCAAAGACAGCCTGCGGCAGGTTGAAGAGCGGGGCGGCATCAAAAGTGGTGAAAAAGTAGACATTGACGACGGCCCCTTCAAAGGCCTGAATGCTGTTTTTCAGAGCTATGACGGCGATGAACGCGCCATCGTGCTGATCACGTTCATGCAAAAACACCAGGCCATCGCCGTGCCTCTGACTAATATAAAACGATAGCGTCTGGCTTGTCTTTTTCCTGTTGCAATGCTTCGATTTCGGCTTGGGGGTCGTAATGTTGGTGTTGCGACCGGTGAGCAACGTAGTGGGTGACCACCTCCCGAATGGGCTCACTGATCGTGGTATCTGCCAGCGCTGAGAATTCCTTCTTCAGCTTGTTGCTGATCTGGCCATTGTTCATTTCGATGGACCGGATTATTCGGTCAATGTGTTCGTCCGGCCCTTCAAGGAAGTCCTTTACTCGTTCCCGGGCCTTCACATGGGCTTGATGTGACTGGATCTGGTTGCGCATTTCATATTCAATTGTTTCGTGGATGATATGGAACAGATATTCCGACTGCTCCGTGAGGTCTGGATACCGCCAGGCTGGCCGCAGGGTGTCGCTGCCTGAGAATTCGAAATCCGAGACCACACCATCTGGATAGGTCTTACGCTCACCAAATCGAATGTCGCTGGTAGTTTGGTCCATCAATGGTCGGGAATACTGTTCCAGTATCCGGTCATAGGAAGAGCGGCTGGTAGTGCTCTTGGTGATCGTGGCCGATATGGGCAACAGCAAGGGCTCCGGTAGTGCGGAATCGCGCCGCAATGTGTCATTGATCAGGAAGCGTGAAATACGGCCATTACCATCCGCCATTGGGTGAATAAACACAAAACCGAAACTGGCGACAGCTGCACGAATGATTGGATTTTTGCTCTTGGTCTTCTCCATGAAGGTTTGCAGGCCCTTGAGCATCGGTTCCACGTCATCGGCATCAGGTGCAACGTAGTGAACATAGGAGCCCATTTCCTGTGTACCCGACCCCACGAAGACAGGTGACTGGCGCAGTCCATGCCGAATGGTGCTGGTGCCGAGTATGTTGTCATGCAGCTCGGTCAAAGCCGCCGAGGTCAGGGGCGCTTCAAACCGACCGCAGTATTGACCCATTGCCAGTGCAAACCGATGAATTTTGCTCTTTTGGTCGCCTTCATGCTCGATGGCAAAACTGGCGCGACTCTCGCGAATGGTCAGCCAGACTGCGCTTCGGGTCATCATATCCGCGCCGTAATCGTTTTCCATGTCCTGAAGACGTTCGGCGCAGTTGTAATCTTTGATCAGATCCAACATTTTGGTTCGTCGGATGATTGGGCAGAAGTCCGGTGTGCCAGGGAGGTTGTCGTTGATCCGCCAACGGGCGTTTTTGATTGGCGTGTCGGCTGTAACGACTTGGTCTGGGTTAAGCAGGTTGCGGTAGCCGCCGGATACTTGCGGCACCGGTAGAGTGTCACCCGTTAGCCATTCGTAGAGAAAGCCGGCCTTGCGTGCGTACTGTCCGCTCGGCTCAGAGGCAATCCAGGTTGCCAGGGCCTGTTTGTCGATGTTGGCAAAGGCGTGGCTTAGCAACTCAAGGTGTATGCCTTCGTGCTTGAGGGCAAACGCCAGGTGAGCCACCGGGTTGTTGTCCGGTTGTGAGCTGGGCCGATAGGTTTCATATCGAACGCCATCCTGGACATTGGTTTTCCGATCACGTCCGATCTGGCTGAGAATTGACAATCTCTGGGTAACCGGTAGTTTGAAATGGTCTTTCAGCCATGCGTAGCCTGCCCACGAATTCACACTGTTCACCTTGCCGTTTGGCGCGTCATTCCCGTTATTTTGATCATACTACCGCAATATCAATTAGATTCTACCGGGAAACCGTTATTTTGATAATTAACAGGCCGGTACAGGCCCGGTAGATGAGGATGGACTTCCCTTCATAAAACGATAGCGTTCAAGTCGTTGTTTCAGGAAGCGCTTCGTCTGCTAAGTTTTAACGACATTTTACAGACTTTAGTCCCAGTTTCGTGCATTTTTTAACCTGTATTAACCTATGTCACTTGTCAGACCCTCTCAGTACCGTACAATTGGCGCGATTTTTGTGAACCAGTGCCGGCTTGTACTGAAACCCGACAGGGAAACGTTGGGGCAGTAGCGTGCCTGATGACCGCTTTATCAGCACAAACAGTGCACGCATCCCCCTGGTTTGAGCCAAGTGATAGCTACGCACGTTTTAAGCTTCAGCAATCCGCAGACCGTGAAGATTTGGATGCGACAGTCACAACGTGGCCGTTAGCCCGTAGCAATGCGAAATCCGACTGGGCAACGAATCCAATTGGCGGTACGGCCTCATTTTTTATCAACGGCAGTACTGATCCCCGTTTTGTTCGCGGGTTTGATGGTGGCGTGCGTGAAGCTGGGCAGGTTGGTGTTAATCTCGAATATATCGGAGACGCCGTCGCCATAGGGTTAAGCCCCTCCTATGCGATAGACCCAACCGATGATGAGGCCGTGCGTTTTGATGGCAGCTACCTGGCTGCAACGCAATATAACTGGACCGTAGGTGCCGGCTTTATTGATCGCTGGTGGGGGCCGGGCTGGCAATCCAGCATGATACTTTCCAGCAATGCCCGCCCAGTTCCGTCGGTTTGGCTGAACCCGTTCGAGGGCATCAACGCGGTTTTTCAGGCTTACGATGGGGAAGAGCGGGCAATTGTATTGATCAACTTCATGCAGAAACAGCAACGGGTGAAAGTGCCGGTGTCGGCAATACGGAGCTAAGCTGGGAGCCTTAACGCCCGGTAACGGAAATGACCAGGCATGCACTGTATAGTGGCAGTCTTTCTGACTCTGAAATGGATGTCGCCAAACTCTACATGCTTATCATAAGGCATTTCGCCGGACTTTAGTTTAATGAATAACACGCAAAACATGATTCCTGGTGGGCAACGGCCAGATTATTCTGATGAAATCAATCTGGTTGATTTGGTTGCCACGTTTATCCGCAGGCGCCGGGTTTTTTACGCTGTTTTTATTGCTGTCACGCTAGCGGGTTTAGCGTACGCATTGTGGATGCCAGACGAGTACGAGTACACAAGCCTTATCCAGATCGCTCAGAAAGACAGCGAAGGGTTTGTTCAGTCACCAGAAACGACAATTGCCACACTGGAGAGCCGCTGGTTGCCAGAAGTGCAAACCCTCTATCGCGAAAAACACGGCAAAAAACTGCCCTTTGATGTGGCTTTCAATAATCCCGAAAGCACCGGCCTCATTCGTTTCAACAGTCACGCAGCGAAGGAAGAAGGCAAAGCCGTTGGCGCAGCCCACAGCGCTTTGATAAGCAGCGCTAAAGACCATCAAGATGTGCTGATCAAGAGTGAGCGGCAGAGCCTGAAACGCCAGATAGAGTCTCTGGAAAGCGCCATTAAAACATTGCAGGGTGAGAAAGACGCTGGGGGAGCCATTGCCAGTGCCATTGAGCGGCGCTCAAAGCTGGAGGGTAAGCTTGAGGGGCTGAAGGGCGTTGAGGTGCTGGTTACCGGCCATCAAAGTGCTGAAAAAGTAGCCCCAAAGCGTAGCCTGATTGTTGTGCTGTCAATATTGCTCGGTAGCATGATGGGTGTTTTTGTGGCCTTTATGAGCGAGTTTGCCGCCACAGTGAGAGAACAGTTGGCAACCGAGAGCGCTGACTAGCTGTTATTCGGGATGGATAACAGCTTGGCTTTTTGACAACCTTTGACAACCTTTGACAACCTTCAGCGCGACATGTCGGTTCTAGCTCATATATCAGACCTTTTGTCACTTGCTTGTCACACAAGATGCCGTAAAATCGCCACGCTTCAGACATGGAACATTCACACACTGACAGGGATGAAGTTGGGAGCCTTTTTTCTCCTCTTTGGTTTTCCTGTTATTGCTGGCAGTTTATTTCTATGACCTTAAAACACTGGGCCTTGGTCGGTGGGGCGGTAGCGTGCCTGAGTAGCAATTTAACCGCAGCCGCGCCTTGGCTTGAGCCGGGCGACGCGCGTGCCCGGTATGCGGTTCAAAAGCTTGCCGACCGTGGGCACCTTCAGCGCCCTGTGACCAGTTGGCCAATAATGTGGGGCTCCATAACCAATGGCCTGAATGAGGCAAAGAGCCAGCCCGGCTCAGTGACCGGGCTGGCGCGTAATTACCTGGAGTTCGAGCGTAGCCAGCAAGCATCTCCTGGTTTTCGTGCCGAATTTGAAGTGTCTGGCACCAATGAAGTGGCCATGGTTCAGGGCTTTGACCGCGGGCCAATGGCCGAGGGCGCAGTAAAGCTTGATGTGCAGTGGCAGGGGCAAAACTGGGCATTTGGCCTTAGCCCAGCCTATGCCCACAACCCCGATGATGATAAACATGCCCGATTTGGTGGCTCCTATCTCGCAGCAACCGCAGGCAACTGGGTGTTTGGTGCGGGTGCTATTGATCGCTGGTGGGGGCCCGGCTGGCAATCCAGTCTTATTTTATCCAACAACGCCCGGCCACTGCCCTCCGTATGGCTGAATCGCAAAGATGCCTCTGCGCCTGAAAGCCGCTGGCTGAGTTGGATTGGCCCCTGGCAATTCACAGTCTTTGCCGGGCAGTATGAAAAAGAACGCACAGTGCCAGAAGCCAAACTGATCGGCATGCGCTTGAACGTCCGACCGCTGGATGGTCTGGAATTGGGCTTCTCCCGGGCGATTATGCTTGGTGGCGAAGGCCGGCCCGAAGGCGCCTCTACCATCTGGAATGCGCTGATCGGCAAGGACAACGGCCAACTGGAAGAAAATGACCCGGGTAATCAACTTGCCGGCATAGATGCCCGTTATGGCTTCGCCATAGGCAGGCAGTCTATGGGTGTGTATGGCCAGATGATGGGCGAAGACGAAGCCGGCGCTTTCCCCGCACGCAAATCCTGGCTTCTGGGCACAGATTGGACCAGTCAACTGTTTAGCGGCGATCAGCAATGGTTTATAGAGTACGCCAACACCCTCGCTGATGACTTCCTGGGCGACGCCATGCCCAACATCACCTACGATCATTCTCGTTATAACAGCGGCTACCGCTATTACGGTCGCACCATGGGTGCCAGCTTTAGTGGAGACGCAGAGGCCATTACGTTAGGCGGCTTTCACTTCTTTGATGATGGCCGCAATTTGTCAGCCAGCCTAAGCTTTGTAGAGTTCAACAAAGATGGAATGAGCCGGACACCGGTGATCGATAAAGACATCAAGTTGATGGTTCCCGCTGAAAACGCCAAACAGGTGATTGCAAAAGCCGGATACGGCACCGAATTGCTAAACGGCTGGCTCGATATAAGTGCGCAGTTTGCTGATAAGAAACTTGAGCTGGTCAACCCGGCAGACAATAAAGCAGGCCAGTGGTCTGTTGGTGCCAGTTGGCGCTACCGTTTTTAACACGTTTCATCGAATCGGTAATTTCAAACTCTTTTTCAAAACATACACTGGATACCCGCTGTGAACTTTAAGCGCTTTCTCTTTTCTTTGGCATTATTCATGCCGTTATGTGCTTCCGCTCAATCGATAACACCTGCCCAGATCCAACAGTTTAAATCTTTGCCCCAAGCCCAACAGGAGGCTTTGGCTCGGCAATACGGGGTGGATCTGGATCAGATTCAAGGAGGGGCTGCGCAAACCCGCCCGGAAGTGAATCAACAAATTTCGGTTGTCGAGCCACTTGAGAAAGGCGCAGGGCAGAATGAAGAAGATCAGGGGGCCAGCAATCCATCTAAAGAAGAGCAGGCTTTCAGCAAGAAAAACTATGGCCTGAAACCGTTTGGTTACGAATTGTTTGAAGGAAAGCCCAGCACCTTCGCGCCTGTGACCGAGATACCGGTGCCTGCCAACTATACACTGGGCCCTGGTGATGAGTTAAAAGTTCAACTTTGGGGCAACGAAAATCGTCAGTTGTCACTGACCGTGTCCCGTGATGGCACTATAGAGATGCCCGAAAGAGGGCCGGTTAATGTCGCGGGCATGAGCTTTCAGCAAGCCAGAGAAGAAATCAGCAGGCTGGTTGCAGAGCAGTACATTGGGGTGAAAGCGGCCGTATCTTTGGGCGAGTTGCGCAGCATGCGAGTGTTTGTGCTTGGTGAAGCACGCACGCCGGGGTCGTTCAGTGTGAGCTCCCTGTCGACCATAACCAACCTGCTGTACGTATCTGGCGGTATTCGCTATACCGGCTCTCTGCGTAATATACAGTTGAAGCGAAATGGCAAGGTTGTCAGCACTCTGGATCTTTACGACTTACTCCTTAAAGGCGACACCAGTGGCGACGCACGCCTACAGCCTGGAGACGCAGTATTTATTCCGGCAGTGGGCCCGCGGGTAGGGATAGATGGAGAAGTGTACCGCCCCGCCCTTTATGAAATTAATGGCGCAACCACTCTGGAAAAACTGGTGAATCTGGCAGGAGGCCTCACATCGCAAGCGTATCCGCAAATTACTCGCATCGAACGAACAAACCAGGATTTCCTGCGCATAATTGCTGAAGCCGACCTAACCAGCACAGAGGGCAAGGGTGCAAAGGTAAAAGCCGGTGACCGAATTTCTGTGGCGTCTATTGCTGATGTAACAGGCCAGTACGTTGAAATAACCGGCGCTGCGACCCGCGAAGGCAAGTTTGCCTGGCTGCCCGGCATGCGAGTGAGTTCCATAATCCGCAACCTGGACGCGGATTTGCTGCCAATCGCCGACACTAATTTCGCAGCTTTGGTCAGAACGAATCCCGAGTCCCACAAAATTTCCGTGCTAAGCCTGGAACTAAAAGCCGCCATAGCCAACCCCGGCGGCGCAGAAGACCTGATGCTGCAGGAAAAAGACCAGCTGCTGTTATTCGCTGATGAGGGAAGAAGTGAACTCACGCAAGGCACGGGTAGAAAAGCGAACGAAGTTTACCAGAGCTACAGCCGAGATACCTTGTTTAACCCCGTAGTGAAGCGCCTGAAAGCCCAGGCAACGCCTTCGGCGCCTCAGCAAACGATGATCATCAGTGGGCCGGTTCGCTACCCAGGTGAGTACCCATTGCCAGCAACCGGAAAAGTGAAAGATGCCCTTGTTATGGCCGGTGGGTTGAAGGATTCTGCACTGATGCTAGATGCAGAGTTAGCCCGCAGGAATCTGAACAACGATGGGGTAGAACACACTCAGCTGCGCACAGTCAACTTGGTTGATGCGATGAACGACCAAACTGACCTTCAGCTTCAAAGCCGTGATCGGTTGATGGTCAGATCCATTCCACTGTTTGGCGCCACACGCACCATCAAACTGGCAGGTGAAGTGGTCTACCCCGGAGAGTACACGTTTAGCGACGGCGAGACTCTCGTAGACGTTCTTAAACGCGCCGGAGGGCTTACCAGTAATGCGTTCCCACGCGGGTCGGTATTCACCCGTAAAAAATTACGCGAACTGGAAGCGCAACGCCTAGCGGAAGCTGAAAAGCGCCTGCAAGGCGACCTGTTAGGCGTCCAGCTAGAAGGAGATAACCTCGGCGGCCAGACTGCACAGCGTGTAGAGCAGGTTCAAGGTTTGTTGGGCGATGTGCAAAATAGCCGACCAGTAGGGCGCATGGTGATTGATCTTGCTTCTGTGTTGGAAGACAGCAGTTACCAGTCCATTCGCCTGCAGGATGGCGACACGCTGCACGTGCCCATTATTCCTCAGGCCGTGAGTGTGTTCGGTGAAGTGCAATTCCCCACCAGCCACCTGCACACAGCGGGCTTAACCGTGGACGATTACCTGGAACGCTCGGGTGGCCCTACCCGTCAGGCAGACGAGAGCCGGGTGTACGTGGTGAAAGCCGATGGCTCCGTGATGTTGCCGGAAAAAAGCGCATGGTTCGGTGGGCGCAGCCAACTGTTGCAACCCGGCGATACGGTTATCATGCCGATCGATGTGGATCGCCTGAACCAGCTTGAGCTTTGGACCAACGTTAGTCAGATCGTTTACCAAATGGCTCTGGGTGCTGCGGCTGTGGGGAACCTCTGATGAATCAGCGCGTAGAGTTCGAGCAGACAAGCCAGTACGCAGATGATGAAATCGACCTTAGGCAGCTTTTCGCCACCTTGTGGGCTGGAAAGTGGATCGTTATCGCGTTTACAACCCTGTTCGCAGTGGGCGGCGTGGCCTTTGCCCTTATGAAACCGAATATCTACCAGGCGAGCGTGCTGGTAGCTCCGGCTAATGATGAAGGTGGCGTTAAAGGCCTGAGTGGTCAATTGGGAGGCTTGGCCAGCTTGGCAGGCATAAATTTGGGCGGAGGCGGTTCCAATCAAACGGTTATCGCTAAAGAAGTACTGCAGTCCCGTGCATTTTTGACTGATTTTATACGCCGACATCAACTTGCGGTTCCATTGAAAGCCGTTGATGGCTGGAACAAAGAAAAGCAGCAGTGGCAGTACAATCGCGAAGTATACAGTCCAGAGGCGGAAGAATGGTTGAAGGACGACAAAGGCGAAAGCTTTGCGCCCACTGATTGGGATCTTGTGGAGGCCTTTAAAAAGAATCACCTGAATGTGAGCGAGAACAAGGACACTGGAATGCTCACTATCAGTATCAAAAACCTGTCGCCAACCGCTGCAAAAGATTGGGCAGGATTATTAGTAGCCGATATCAACGAGCACATGCGCCGGGAAGACGTAGGCACTTCCGAAGCACGTATTGCCTATCTGGAAGGCAAGCTGGAAGAAACCAGTATCGCCGGTATGCAGCAAGTGTTTTACCAGCTCATCGAAAGCGAAACCCGAACTGTTATGCTCGCCAATGCCCAGCCTGAGTATGTATTTAAAACTGTAGATCCGGCTGTAGCGCCGCAGGAAAAAAGTGAGCCGAAAAGAGCTTTGATTGTTGTGCTGGCTGTCATGCTTGGTGGCATGCTGGGTGTATTTTTTGTTTTCGTCCGTGCCTTCATAAAATCCGATAAACCTGAAGAAAAACTATGAAACTCCTGATCACCGGCGGTGCCGGCTTTATCGGCTCCGCAGTCATCCGCCACATTATCAAAAACACCCAAGATAAAGTGGTCAACCTCGACAAACTTACCTACGCCGGCAACCTGGAAAGTTTGCGCGAGGTGAGCGAAAGCGAACGCTACACCTTCGAACAAGTAGACATCTGCAACCGCGCCGAAGTAGACCGCGTACTGGCCCAACACCAACCAGACGCCATCATGCACCTGGCCGCCGAAAGCCACGTAGACCGCTCAATAGATGGCCCAGCAGAGTTCATCGAAACCAACATCGTAGGCACCTATACCCTGCTGGAAGCCACCCGCCAATACTGGCAGGCCCTGGAAGTCGAAAAGAAAGCCAATTTCCGCTTCCACCACATCAGCACCGACGAAGTCTACGGCGACTCCCCACCAGCCGATTACGCGAGCGCTGAGGCCAACTTCCCCTCTCCCCCAGCGGGAGAGGGGCCAGGGGAGAGGAGAGCAATCTCTGCCTCTCTTCACAGAAGAGACAGCCTACGCCCCAAGCAGCCCATACTCAGCCAGCAAAGCCAGCTCCGACCACCTTGTAAGAGCCTGGCAACGCACCTACGGCCTGCCGGTACTGGTCACCAACTGCAGCAACAACTACGGCCCATACCACTTCCCAGAAAAACTCGTCCCGTTGATGATCCTAAACGCTCTGGAGGGCAAGCCGCTCCCGGTCTACGGCAAAGGCGACCAGATTCGCGATTGGCTCTATGTTGAAGACCATGCCCGCGCCCTCTACAAAGTGGTCAAAGAAGGCAAGCCAGGCGAAACCTACAACATTGGTGGCCACAATGAAAAACAGAACCTTGAGGTAGTCCACACCATCTGCGATATCCTCCAGGAACTCCGCCCGCAGGAAACCAGCTACCGAGACTTGATCGCCAACGTAAAAGACCGCCCCGGCCACGACATGCGCTACGCCATAGACGCAACCAAAATCCAGAAAGAACTCGGCTGGGCCCCGGAAGAAACCTTTGAAACCGGCATCCGCAAAACCGTTCAGTGGTACCTAGGTAACTTGGGCTGGTGCCAACGAGTACAAGACGGCACCTACCAGCGAGAGCGCTTAGGGCAAACAGGCTAACGTTAATATTATCGGCAAACATTCCCTCTCCCCCGGCGGGAGAGGGCCAGGGAGAGAGAGCATCTTTAAAACTTCCACCCCCGCATCAAAATCCCAAAGGAGCAAAATTTGAAAGGCATCATCCTCGCAGGCGGTTCCGGCACCCGCCTGTACCCCATAACACTCGGCACCTCCAAACAGCTCCTGCCAGTGTACGACAAACCCATGATCTACTACCCGCTCTCCGTGCTCATGCTGGCGGGCATCCGGGACATCCTCATCATCACTACCCCGGAAGATCTGGCAGGCTTCAAACGTGCCTTAGGTAACGGCGAACAGTTTGGCGTTAACCTCAGCTACGCTATACAACCCAGCCCGGACGGCCTGGCACAAGCCTTCATCATTGGCGAAGAGTTTATCGGCGACAGCAGCGTATGCCTGGTACTCGGCGACAACATTTTTTACGGCCAGGGCTTTACCCCAAAATTGAAACAAGCCGCTGAAAGAACAGAAGGCGCCACCGTATTCGGTTACCAGGTAAAAGACCCGGAACGCTTCGGTGTAGTAGAGTTCGATGACCAAAAACGCGCCATCTCCATCGAAGAAAAACCTGAAAAACCGAAATCTCACTACGCCGTAACCGGTCTCTACTTCTACGACAACCGGGTAGTGGATATCGCCAAACAGGTAAGGCCCAGCCACCGAGGCGAACTGGAAATCACCGACGTAAACCGTGCTTATCTGGAACAAGGCAATTTAAATGTAGAAGTACTGGGTCGTGGCTTCGCCTGGCTGGACACTGGCACTCACGAAAGCCTGCTAGAAGCCGGTCAGTTTGTAGAAACGATCGAAAAACGCCAAGGCTACAAAATTGCTTGCCTGGAAGAGATTGCTTTTAACCAAGGCTGGCTCGACAAAGAACAATTTCTTCAGCAAGCAGACCAGCTCAAGAAAAACGGCTACGGCCAATACCTTCTGGACATATTGGAAGACGCTGAATGATCCCCGTCACCAAGCCCTACCTCCCCAGCCGAGACAAGCTCAACCAGTACATAGATGGCATCTATGAGCGCAACTGGCTGACCAATAACGGCCCACTACTGCAGGAACTCACCCGCCGGCTGGAAGACTACCTGGGCGTGGAAAACTTGCTGCTTGTCTCAAACGGTACCCTGGCACTGCAGATTGCTTATCACGCACTGGGTGTCAATGAACCCGTAAACGGTAAACCGTCTGAAGCCATCACCACACCCTTTACCTTCATAGCCACTGCAAGCTCCCTGAAGTGGGACGGCATAGAGCCAGTGTTCGCAGATATCAACCCGCAAACCTGGTGTCTAGACCCGAACAACATCGAAGCGGCCATCACCTCGAACACACGCGCTATCGTACCGGTACACGTATTCGGTAACGCCTGCGATGTAGAAGCCATCGATGTCATCGCTCAGAAGTACAGCCTAAAAGTCATCTACGATGCCTCCCATGCCTTCGGTGTGAAGTATAAGGGCGAAAGCCTGCTCAAACACGGCGATGCCGCCACCCTCAGCTTCCACGCAACCAAGCTGTTCCACACCGGTGAGGGTGGGGCGATTGTGTTTAAGCGCAAGGAAGACCTAGAGCGGGCGAAGACGATGATTAACTTCGGCATCACAGGGCCGGAGGCGATTGATGATTTGGGTATCAACGCCAAGATGAATGAGTTGCAGGCGGCGATGGGGCTTTGTGTGCTGGATGAAATGGACCAAATTGGTCAAGATCGGCAGGAAGTAACTGAAACGTATGATAGTCGCCTGGTTGGCAAGGTTCAGAAACAACAAACTCAACCCAACACAACCTACAACCACGCCTACTACCCAGTTGCATTAAAGGACAATGAACGCTTAACCAGAGCAATGTCCTCGCTACGTGATTGTGGAGTACTAGCGCGCCGGTATTTTTATCCCTCGCTCGAATCCGTAACCTGCTTGGGTGTTGGCTTCAAAGATTGCCCTGAGTCTAGAAATTTGGCCGAACGAATTGTGTGCCTGCCGATTTATTCCGGGCTGAGCACTGAAGACATCAGCAGAATCGCACAAAAGGTTGTAGAGGTGGGGGAGTGAATAAACCATCGTCCGGAGCTTTCTTTAGAAATTCAATTGGCTCGGCTCAGGTCATTGCTTTCCTGGAGCAAAAATACTCTTTCCAGGCAGAGCTTGCCGGTCTTGGTGATGTGCCATTAGAAGGCACCTGTGATTCGCGTAACGGCGGCCACAGACAATTGGTTTTCTCTACTCGTGAACATTTTTCCAAGGCTAAAACGCTGACAGAATCGTTAGTTTTGATCGATGATATTCCGGATGAAACCATTCAAGGGTCTAATCAATTCTGCCAGATATCTGACCCAAGAGCTGCATTCATAGATGTGCTGGAATGGCTAATCACTTCTGAAGGTTTGGATGCCCACCAACGTGGTTTCACGAAAGAAGCGACCATTTCAAACGACGCACAAGTAGCGAGCTCCGCAGTTATTGAGCCGGGGGTAGAAGTAGGTGCCGGAAGCATCGTCAGTGCCGGTGCGGTGATTAAAACCGGCACCCGCATTGGCAAAAATACGGTCATTCGGGAAAATGTGGTAATCGGCAGTGATGGCGTCACTGTATACCGTGCGAAGGATGGCAGGCTACTGAAGTTTCCTCATGTGGGCGGTGTGTGTATTGGTGACAAAACTGAAATTGGAGCCAATACCGTGGTGGCCGAGGGCATCTTGGCACCAACCTTTATTGGCAGTGAGGTTGTCATTGGTAATCTGTGCAACATTGGCCATGGCGCGATTGTAGAAGACAGTGTTTGGATGTCTGTAGGTACACTGTTAGGTGGACACACGACTGTTTGTGCCAGAGCCACCATAGCCATGGGCGTTAGCGTTCGTGACAATTTGGTGATAGGTGAGGAAGCGTCGCTGGGTATGGGGAGTGTTGTGGTTAAGGATGTCGAAGCACAGCACTCTATGTTTGGTAATCCAGCTAAGCGAATGGTAGGCCTGAAAACCGGCCCCAAGCGATAGATCAGGAGTAGTTATGCCCGAGAGCCTGAAGTTTGCCTTCAAAGGCAACAGGAATTATGTCCAAGGAACCAGTCTATTTAACGCATTGGTTCATGCGGCAGGCCAACGAGGTCTGACTGAGGGCATGATCAATGTTTCTTTCAAACGCATGATTCACAGCCCAGTCTGTGTGCTGGAGCAACGCTCACCCACCACGGACGATCCAGTAGCTGCAAAAATTTCTGGTAAAGATGGCGAAAGTTTTGGGCTATGCATCAACGAATCGTCGGAAACAGAGGTAGCTGACCGGCAGGAGTTTGATGAGCCAGAGGTGTGCCGGGGTGCAGTGCTAGGAGAAAAAAGCATCGTGCAAGAAAATCCCCACCATCAAGATCGAATTGAACTGTTGGTATCACTCTGCAAGAAGGTGCACCAGGAGTGTATTGACGATTCCAAAAAATGGGTTTTCTCCCGATATGATGGCCAGTTTCCCATTCCAGCTCCGGATAAGGTGGAACTCCGAATCACGAAACAGGTGGGTACGCGGCTGACATGCAGTGATGTACTGGTTAATGGCGAGAAAATCGGAGATATGTACTTCTCATGACAAACTCAGTGACTAAGGGGCAAACCATGCTAGGCATTCAGTCTATCGCCAGTTACCTTCCGAAAGGGCGCGTTGATAATCTGGAACAGGCGGATCGGTTTGAGACAGATCGGGAGTTCGTGGAACAAAAAATTGGTGTGACCACACTACCGAGATTTGAGGCAGAGGATTCTGTTGTTAGCGCGAGCATCGCCGCCTTCAAGAGCTTGTGTGAGAAAGTGAGTGTTGACCCAGCCGACATTGAATGTGTGGTTTTGTGCACCCAAAACCCGGATAACGGCGGCTTGCCTCACAACTCGGCTTTGGTTCATGCCGAACTCGGTTTATCGGAAGACTGTGCCTGCTTTGACATTGGCCTGGGATGTTCCGGATACGTGTATGGCTTAAGTGTGGTTCAGGCGTTCATGGCGGCGAACGGCATGAAAAAAGGGTTGCTGTTCACTTGCGATCCTTATTCCAGAATCCTGAACCCTGAAGATAAGAATACCTGCCTGCTGTTTGGAGACGCGGCATCCGTTACGCTCATCAGCGATTCACCCCGTTACACATTGTCCAGCGCTAAGTTCTCAACCAAAGGCGCTGGTAGTGAGGCGCTTCAAAAAAACAGCAACCTGCTCGAAATGAATGGCAGGGCTGTTTTCAATTTTGCTTTGCAAGATGTACCCAAACAGATCAAGCGAGTTCTGGAAAGTGCAGAGTTGAAGATGGAAGACGTTGATCTTTTTCTCCTTCACCAGGGTAGCCGCTTTATGCTGGAGAACACCATCAAGCGGGCTGGAATACCGGCTGAAAAAGCACCTATTAAACTAGCTGAAACTGGTAATACGGTATCCTCCTCCATACCACTGCTACTCGAAAAAGAGCTCGATAGCAGCCCGGGAACGATCCTTATGTCAGGATTTGGTGTTGGGCTGTCTTGGGCGACTGCAATTTACACACAGGTAAAGTAAGAGCTAAAGGAAACTGTTATGAATCGCGAAGAAGCTGTAAAGGTTGTTATGTCGATGCTGGAAAAGAATGTCGAAGGGCTGGAAATGTCTGAAGACAAAATGGGCGAAACGCTCGAAAATCTTGGTGTGGACTCTCTTGATGTGATGCTGGTGGTTATGGATGTGGGAGAGGCTGCAGGTGTAACTATCAGCGATGATGAAGCTGAGGCTTTGGATACGCCTGAAAAGATTGTTGAGTTTATTGCAAAACAATAGTTTTTGTTCACTAGCGGGGCATGTCACACGCCCCAGTGTTTCTCAATTTTTTTCGGGACTAAAGTTTATACCGTAAAAGCTTTCTTTAAACTGTGAAAATAGTACAAAAAGGTTAAGTGACGGAAGTCAGTCGCACCCCCTATAGAAGTATCTCGGAATTTCTTGACATGTATATTTTATCAAGCCCAATTATATCTTCCTTTGGAAGATAAAGGCATGAGTTCCCTAGGCTCCAAAACCACCACCGGAATTCTCTGGAATTTCAGCCAACAACTGGCCACACGCGGCGTTGGTATACTCGTCACGTTGCTACTGGCACGCTTTCTAGTGCCTGAGGATTTCGGGCTAGTGGCCATGATGGCGGTATTCCTGGCACTTGGTGGCTCCCTGATGGATTCCGGGTTTCGAGAGGCTTTGATTCGCCTGGAGAGCATCACTCAGGAAGACTATGCCACCGCATTCTATGCCAACCTGCTGTTGGGCCTGATTTCTTATGGAGTGTTGTTTGCAGCTGCCCCAGCCATCGCGGACTTTTATGAAGAGCCCCGGCTGGTAGATTTAATCCGGGTAGCATCGCTGAGCGTCATCATTATGTCGTTTCAGGTTGTGCAGGTTGCGAGCCTTAGCCGCACGCTCAACTTCAAGGCACAACTCAAAGCAAGTTTCCCGGCAAGCGTGATATCCGGTGTTACTGCGGTATACCTTGCCTATATCGGGTGGGGCGTGTGGGCGCTTGTCAGTCAAACTCTACTGAATGCATTTTTGCACACAGCATTGCTCTGGAAGATGGAAGGCTGGCACCCAACTAGACAGTTCAGTTGGCCTTCTGTAAAGGGCATGTACAATTTCGGGTATAAACTGTTTTTGTCTGGCGTGCTGGATACGGTTTTTCAGAACCTGTATGTAATCGTGATAGCAAAGGTGTTTTCAGCACCGATTGCAGGCCTGTACTTCTTTGCCAACAAGCTCAAAGAGCTGATCGTTCAGCAGTTAGTTCGTTCAATTCAGGCAGTCACTTATCCTGCGTTGGCATCGGTCCAGAATGACAATGCTCGGCTCAAGCAGGGCTACAAGAAAATAGTCATCTTGATGACCATGATGCTATTTCCCGGCATCCTGTTTACCGCCGCTGTGGCTGGCCCTATATTTGATATATTTCTGCCTGAAAAGTGGTCGCCGGCAGTGCCATATTTTCAGCTGCTCTGCGTTGCATCTGTCATGCTACCATTGCATTCAATTAATCTGAATATATTGAAAGTAAAGGGGCGGTCGGACCTGTTCCTGTATCTTGAAGTTATCAAGAAGTCGATAAGCGGTTTAGTGCTGATTGCAACCTATCGCTATGGTGTTCACGCAATCATTATCGGACAAGTTGTCACATCAGTAATCAACTATATTCCAAATAGCTACTTTTCGAGCAGACTTCTTGGTTATGGTGTAGGTGAGCAAGCGCAAGATTTTGTTCCTACATTGGTGATTAGTTTTATCGCTGCCGGTGTTGGCTATGCTTTTGTTAGAAGCTTTGAATGGCACTCTTTGGTGCTCATTATCTGCAGTTCGCTTTTAATGCTGTTTGTTTTCCTGATTTTCAATGTGCTGTTCAATAAACAGCGGTTTGAAGTAACAACTCAGTACATTTTTAGTGTTTTTCCTTGTAGGAGGTTCAGAAAGGCTTAATGGACACGTTAGAACTGAAGATTGGCTCTCCAGTACTCAGGCCGCCAAAGCCGCCGAGTGAGTCAGAAATTATCGGCGGTTGGAAGTCATTCAATAGCAAACCTGTTGTGTCGATTCTCTGCCATTGTTTCAATCATGAAAATTTCATTGAAGATGCGCTGAACAGTTTCTTGATGCAGAAAACGGACTTCCCCTGGGAAGTGATTGTTCATGATGATGCATCAACCGACAATTCAGTAGCGATCATAAGAGAGTATGCAGAACGGTACCCAACCATTATTAAGCCGGTACTTCAGGAAGAAAATCAGTTTAGCAAAGGACTAAAGCCGACCTTTTTTACCTCAAAAATGGCGCAGGGTGAATTCTTCGCGTTTTGTGAGGGTGATGATTATTGGCTTGACGAAAAAAAACTGCAGGTTCAGGCCGACTTTCTAAGAGCTAATCCAGAGTATGCAGTGTGCGGACACGATGCATTTATATTCGAAGGTGATGAGATAATTAAAGCATCGAAGCTTCCTGAGTATGCTAAGCGAGACGCAACTGGCGCGAAGCTATCTCGTGGATGGTTTATCCTGACGTTGACCGCCATGTTCCGAAGCGATTTTGATGTTTTCCCGGAGGAGCACTCCAAGATCCTCAATGGTGATGCTTTCTTGTTCAGCCGACTTGGTAAGATCGGTGGTTATAAGTATATGCCCGAATTGTTGCCAGGTGGCTATCGTACCCATGCCGACGGTATTTGGTCGCTGGTGGGCGAGCAAAAAAGAACTGCTCATAGTTTGAACAGTATGTTTTGGATTTCACAGTACTATCGGCGAGTTGGAAGTCACAAGTTAAGTATTCACTATGCGCAGCGGAGCGCTTTGTATGCTCTTGAGGGGGCCGAGGGAATGTCGCTGCTGGAGTTTCTTGCTTTTAATTACAGCCTGTTAAGGCAACTACTTCGAAAAAAGGCTGGCTGGTTGTATGAGTATTTGAGAAAACTCAAGCATGGAAAACTTCTTTAGCTGACTGTCTCCGACTAGCGAACGTTCAGCACACCATGGACAGGCACAGCTTCTTGATGGACAGGCACAGCTTCTTGAAAGGCACCGACTTCGCCAAGGTGTCCAGAAAGGCAATCAGGCAAACGGTGAACAGACTGAATAACTGACTACGAAAACGGCTGGGTTATCACACACCGGCAAAAGTTTTCTGGGGCGAATACTCAGGAGGCTTGGATACGAGCGGTGCTGCACTTAATACTTGAATCCAGGGGTGAAAGTGTATTTTTTCTTCTGGTAATGTTTATTAAAGTTTAAGGTTGTAAAAGTTAGGCTTTAAGCTTAGTGAGTTTATCTTTGATAATATATTTTTTGTTTTATATCTATACAATTAGTTGTTATGCAGTCTATCGGTTCTCTAGTGATCCTAGGAGAGTGTATTTTCTATTATCTTCGTTTTCTTGTGTTTGGCTATTTGCAGGTCTGCGCGGGAGTGTCGGCCAAGATACACTTAACTATACGAGACACTTTGAAAGGTTAATTTCTTGGCCTGAGAGGGTGGAGTATTTTGGTTATATGGAGCCATTTTTTGCGTCGTTAATGATTGTTTTTTCGGCGGTTTTTGATGATGTTTTTGCTGTATTTTTGTTTTTTTCATTTATACAGGCAGTACTTATTTTTAAGATTGTAGGAAAGATGCATCATGGTGTTTTTTTCTTTTCTTCTTACATCTTGATATTTTATGTTTCTTTGAATCTTAATGTGTTGCGAGCAGGGCTTGCATTACTACTTTTCATTCAATCCCTGTTGTTTTGTAAAACAAGAAAAGGAGGGGTTTATCTAGTCCTTGCTTTGGCGACGCATGTCAGTGTTTTCGCTTTATTACCTTTATATCTTATAAGATCTAAGGCGAGGGTTAGGGATTATTTTTTTGTTATTTTGACTTGTGCAGTTTTTGGTTGGCTTGCATGGATTTTTATGGGTGATTACCTCATATTTAAAATTCAGGTTTATGTTCTAGATATAGATTCTGGTTTTCATGTTTCCGTCTCAATGATTGCTTTGATATTTTTTGGTTTTTTTATGCTTCTTCTTGATCGTAATTTTTCATCAGAAGCAATTTTTGCCTACGTTATAATGATGGTGTGGATGGTTTTAACAACAAAGTTCTCGGTTTTTCATCGATTCTATCAAATGGCCTTTCTTGTGTTTTTATTTTTGGTGTTTGAGAAAAGAGTTTTTCGTTTTTCTGAGTTTAAGGTGAGACCATTTTCTGTGTATGCTATGTTGCTTGTAATTTATTTTACTGTGTCAACCGCAATTGGAATGCTGAATGAGGGGCAGCGGGTATACGATAGTGGAAAAGGAGATTTTGAATACACAATTGTGCCATACAGCCTTTTTTGGTTGGACAATTGAGGTTGTTGGAGATTTGACCAATTTGGCATATATGGTGATAAATAATAGTTTATCTAAGCCCCATTAGGTAGATGCTGTGGGAAATTTTAGTAACGTTATTTTAAATCTGTTACTTGTAAATTCGAATAAATTAAATTCGCTAGTTTTGGGCTCATAATAATGGAAGAAAAGGCCTCAGTAATAATTCCGGTCTGCAATCGTGAATTCGAGTTGTGCCGCGCAGTGCTCTCTGTTTTAAACCAAACGCATCAGAATATCGAGGTTGTTGTCGTTGAGAACAACTCCAAGTACCCTGAGCTGTTGCGTTCTGTTGTTGATGAATTGAACGATGAGCGCATCAAATTTCATTCACTCAAAGAATGCAAAAACGCAAACGTTGCGCGCAACTTCGGTATGTCGGTTGCAATGGGTGATTACATAGGCTTTCTGGATTCTGACGATGAATACGAGTCTGATCATATCCAGGCATCTATTCAGTTCATCAAAGAAAACGACCTGGATTTTTGTTTTGGCTCTATGCGAGTGTTTGATGGCAAGAGATTCAGATTAGGGCCGTCACGGCCCCTTGATCCAAATGAGAGTGGTCCGGATTACCTTTTTGAAGGCAAAGGATTCGAGGCTCAAACCGCTACCTATGTTTTAACGCGTAAAGCAAGTGAAAAGGTTCATTGGGATAATCATCTGGATCGACACCAGGACTGGGACTTTTTCTTTCGATTGGTTGAGGTTTGTAGAGGCGACGCAAAGATTGATCCTACTGTTATCGTCCACTGGGCGCCGGGGCGAAAGGTTCGGCTGCCTGTGAGTTCTGTGGCTCGATTTTATGGGCGGTGGTGTGGGGAGATGACTCCGGTAATGAAGCAGCGGTTTTTGTTTTCTAAGGTGCGTCAGTCGATTAGGTTGAGAAATCCTGGACTTCTGATGTGGGCTGTACCTAGATTGGTTTTTATGTTCACACCTTTTTCCGATAGATGCGCTGACCGGCGGCTATGAAGCGTCGAGAGTTCGGTTCCTAAAATTCACGCTTGTATAAACGCAGTAAAATAATCCTGTCTATGAAAATACTCCATGTTATATCCTCACCTGCAGCTGGCGGTGCGGAGACGTATGTACGAGATCTTTCGATTCTAATGCGTCGAAAAGGGCATGAGGTTCACATCGTGTTTTTGCAAACTGCGGCGGAGAGCGGAAGGGATCCTGATTTTGAGAGAAAGTTTCTGAGCTCGTTGTCTTCGGAGTCGATTACCTATTCCTTCATAGGCAAGGAGACTCGCAGAAAGCCTTGGCTTGGAGGTCTGCGGCTTCGTAGGGCTGTACAATCTTTTAACGCAGATGTCATTCACTGTCATCTTTACTATGCCCTGCTGTTCTCATTCTTTGTATTTAGAGTTCCTGTTCTTTATACGCATCATAGTTTCAAGCTTGGTTTGTCAAAGTTTGTTTATCGTCTGTTTGATCGGAAAGTGAGCGCTTATGTTGCAATCTGCAGCGCATGCAAGAAATTATTGGAAGGGCAAGGCAGAAAGGTAGTTCAGATAAATAATGCGGTTTCGAGGGGGCGAATCGCAGTAACAGAGTACCCCTGTCCGAACCCTGAGTCTGAAATAACTTGTGTTTTCGTGGGTAGCTTGCGCGCTCCGAAGAATTTGTCGCTAATGTTGAATGCTCTTAGCGCACTTGAGAATCGTAACGTTCGATTATTTGTTGTCGGCGAAGGGCCGGATAGAGATATGTTAAAAAAATTGGCCACCTCGCTGGGTATCGATCATCAAGTGAAGTTTCTTGGGAATAGGTCAAACGTTAGCCAAATTTTGGTTAAGAGCGATGTGTTTCTTATGTCCTCGGTCTGGGAGGGTTTACCGATCGCATTGATTGAGGCAACCCTGACTGGCTTGCCGGTGATTGTCACGAATGTTGGTGGGTGTGCAGAAGTGGTACACCAATGTGCTAATGGATTTGTTGTGGATAGTCTGGAAGTTGAGGACTACGCGAGTGCGTTGAAAAAAATGGTCGGAGATGCGGAAGTGAGAGCGGCTTTTTCTCGCAATGCTTTGGCGTTCTCTTCAGTTTATGAAATCGAACGGGCAGTTAACCGGCATTTGAATCTGTATAACAGTTTGACGTTGTCCGTTGTTCGTTAAGAGTGAATTTTTCTGTGGTGTCACTTTGTTAATTCTTATTTTGGCGCTCTTTTTTCTGGCCTTTTAGGTATCTTCATTGTTTTGAAGACTAGAAACTATATGGGTTGGCCGATAGCGGTTTTTCGGTTTGTATAAAAGTTATTTTTGGGGTGTTAGGCGTCTATATCAGCCTGTCTTGCTCAGATGCGGATGCCCAAAGATTCGAGTGTTTAGCATGGGAATGGTCACAGTCGCCATTTTTTGAAATTTTAATGAACATAAATGTTTCAAAGTTATATCTCATAAGCTCAATCACAGCAATTTTCTACAGTTTGCTTGAACGAAATATTGCGATCCCTATATTTATAAACGTTTCCCTGTCAATCCTGATGTTTTTTTATTCTCTGGGCCCTGCAAGGCGATTTTGGGTGATCATAGGCTGAATGGCTTTTTCGCCCGGATACTGGCGGTGCATCCGGTTATAAATATTAATTCCGCCATCGTACCAGGTTTTTTGTGATTGCCTGGGTTTTGGTTTATCCCTTTTTGCCAAGATTCAGATTTGGCAGGGCGGGCCAACGAACATTGATGATACGTAAATCTTAAGGGTTATCGAATGACGATGGTTAAAAGTGGATTTGATGATATTGCTGGGAGCCAAAAACGCTGGCTAATCACCGGCGTAGCGGGCTTCATAGGCTCCAACCTCCTCGAACACCTTCTTAAGCTCAACCAAAAAATAACAGGCCTGGACAACTTCGCCACCGGCCACCAGCACAACTTGTATGAAGTCCAGTCTTTGGTAACCCGGGAACAATGGGCCAATTTCACCTTCATAGAAGGCGATATCTGCAACCCGGAAGATTGCGCCAAAGCCTGCGAGGGCGTGGATTACGTTCTGCACCAAGCCGCCCTGGGCTCGGTACCGCGTTCTATAAATGACCCGGTTACCACCAACGCCGCCAACATCACCGGCTTTCTCAACATGCTGGTCGCTGCTCGGGATGCCGGGGTGAAGAGCTTCACCTACGCCGCCAGCAGCTCCACCTATGGCGACCACCCGGCTTTGCCAAAGGTGGAGGAGAATATCGGCAAACCGCTGTCTCCCTATGCCGTTACCAAGTACGTAAACGAACTTTATGCGGATGTGTTTGCCAGGACCTACGGCTTCAAAACCATTGGTTTGCGTTACTTTAACGTGTTCGGCAAGCGGCAGGACCCGAACGGTGCCTATGCCGCCGTAATCCCGAAATGGACTGCGGCTATGGTGCGCGGTGAAGATGTGTTCATCAACGGCGATGGCGAAACCAGCCGGGATTTTTGTTTTGTGGAGAATGCCTTGCAGGCCAACCTGCTTGCGGCCACGGCGGATGATTCTGCCAAGAACGAGGTTTACAACGTGGCGGTGGGGGATCGCTCTACGTTAAATGATTTGTTCGCGGCGCTGAAGATTACGCTGGCGGAAAATGGTGTGGTGTATGAGAAAGAGCCGGTTTACCGTGATTTTCGACCGGGGGATGTCCGGCATTCCCAGGCGGATATTGGGAAGGCGGCGTGTAAGTTGGGGTATGCGCCGGAGTATCGGATTGGAGAGGGGATAGCACGGGCTATGCTTGGTATTTGCAGAATTGAGTGTAAGACTGCATTAATTTTTTCTGCTTTATCGGGACATAGTTCACACTACGCTTGTACACCTTTAGAACTCTTTAAGCCGAGAAACAATTATGAGCTTGAAATATCGGCCAGAAGTGGATGGTCTTCGCTGTGTTGCTGTAATGCTGGTTATTCTCCATCACCTGAATTTGCCGGGTTTTAGTGGCGGCTTTGTTGGGGTAGATGTGTTCTTCGTGATCTCAGGTTACTTGATCACGGGGATCATTCTGGCGGAAGTGAAAACAGGCAATTTCACCTTTGGTAGTTTCTACAAACGCCGGGTTATCCGCCTTGCTCCGGCCTACTTTACGGTGCTTCTGGTAACGGCTGTTTTTGCCTGGCTATTGATGCTGCCTGCAGAGCTGGAGAATTTCTCCGTTAGTGCACTGTATTCCACCTTCTTCGGTGCTAATTTTTATATGTGGGATGCCGTAGGTGGGTATTTTGGAGCGGGAGCAGATACTACACCACTGCTGCATTTATGGTCTCTAGCTGTAGAAGAACAGTTCTATGTGGTTTGGCCGGTGACTTTGTTGTTGCTGTACAAACTTCTCGGGGGAGGGCGATATCTGTTTGCCGCAGTGGTGGTTGCATTGATACTAGGTTTGGCGGTGTCTGAGTATGGTGCAGTTCATTATCGAGCGGCGGCATATTATTTGATGCCAACTCGCGCCTTTGAGCTTCTTATTGGTACAGCGTTGGCATTCGTGCCGCTTTCATTGCTTGATCTGGTGCCCCGGTTAGCGCGTGTTGTGTTTGGTCTGCTTGGGCTTGGGCTGGTCATTTATGGGAACGTATTTTTTACAGAAGCTACCTGGTTTCCGGGGTTGAATGCTTTGTTCCCGTGTGTTGGAACTGCATTGCTGATTGCTTTTGCTCGTTTTGATGACCCGTTGCTCGGCAGACTGCTGGCCAGTAGAGTGGCTGTAGGAATTGGTAAAATTTCATACCCTGCTTACCTATGGCACTGGCCGATTATTGTGTTTCTGAACCTCCAACTGGTGGAACTGACACCATTAGTTTGTATCGCAGTGATTATCGGAACGCTTATGCTTGCGGCCCTGACGTATCAGTTTATTGAAAAGCCAGTGAGGGAGTTCCGTCGGGTTAGCTGGCCAAAGGTGGTGGGGATGGGGTTTGCTCTACCAGCAGTGTTGTTTAGTTCTGCGGCGTTGTCTGCCATTCATTGGCAGGGTATTCCTGAGCGGTTTGATGAAGAACTCAATCGAAAATCTGCTGCGGTACTTACCTATGCTGATGCGGTGCGTGGGCGATGTAATGAAGGGCCCGTAAAGTCACCGCTTGGGCCTGACGAGTGTGTTCTGGGAGCTGAGAAAACTGCGGTGGATATTCTCCTGGTGGGAGATTCACACGCCAACCATTTCAGCGGAATGGTCTCTGTGCTGGCTGGTGATGCAGGGCTACGAGGATACGACGTAACGCAGAGTAATACGGCATTTCTGATTGGCGTTGAGCGGTTCTATCGCCAAGGTGATCAAGTAGTGAGACAGGGTGATTTCAGAGCGAGAAATGTCGTTATTGAGCAGGAGCTGTTGCCTAACCGTTACGATTATGTGGTCTTGGGCGGTTCGTTTTTGGGCCACTACAGCGGCGGTTTGTTCAGTGTAGACCTGACAGCCCCCGAAACACCGACGCCGGCGGTTTTTCGGGAAGCGATGGTTCGCACAATTACGGAGATTATCAGGCATGGTTCTATACCGGTTTTGATTAAGGGTAACCCCGTCTTTAGTTTTGATGTTTCCAACTGCACTTTGAATAACCTTCGGTTTGGCCTGGACAAAAACTGCAATTTGGCACGAGAAGATTTTGATGAGAGGTTCCGTGAGTGGAGTCAGTTTGTTGGCGAGTTGTCGGAACAGTTTGACCCTTTAGTGGTGATTGATCCGGCACAGGTAATGTGTGATAAACACCGGTGTTATTCTGAATTGGACGGTGTGCCGCTCTATAAGGATAGTGGGCACCTGAACTACGAGGGGTCGAAGCTTACTGGGAAACTGTATGTCGAGCAGTTTGGAAATCCATTTACTTCTGTACTTAAAGGCGATTCCGACCAATAAGTAGGTGTTGAGAGTAAAGCGTGACTTAGGGGTGAAGTGGAAAGCTCTGTTAATTATAGGTTTTTACGGATATTACCTTTAGAAGTATCTGCTTGCGTGGCGGATCTTTCGAGGGAAGAACTCGCTCTCCTCATAGATATAATCTGTAGAAATTTTGAACGAAATGGACTTAAGCATGAAAAAAATTGCTGTTATCGGCCTCGGCTACGTAGGTCTCCCTCTCGCCGTAGCCTTCGGCGAAAAACGCCCGATTGTAGGCTTTGACATCAACGCTAAGCGCATTGCCGAGCTGAAGCAGGGTGAGGATTTTACCCGCGAAGTATCCGCCGAAGAACTGGCCGCAGCCTCCCAGCTGTCGTTCACCGATTCCCTGGGTGACATCGCAGACTGCACGGTGTTTATCGTTACCGTGCCCACGCCCATAGATGACTTCAAAACACCGGATCTCACGCCGCTGGTAAAGGCCAGTGAGAGTGTGGGCAAGGTGCTGAAAGCTGGTGATATCGTGATTTACGAATCCACGGTTTATCCCGGTGCCACCGAAGAGGTGTGTGTGCCGGTGCTGGAGCGGGTGTCTGGTCTGAAGTTCAACCAGGATTTCTACGCCGGTTACAGCCCCGAGCGGATCAATCCGGGGGATAAGGAACACCGGGTGACCACGATTATGAAGGTCACCTCCGGCTCTACCCCCTCCATTGCCGAGGAAGTGGACGCCCTGTACGCGGATATCATTACCGCCGGTACCCACAAGGCCAGTTCCATCAAGGTGGCGGAAGCGGCAAAGGTGATCGAGAATACCCAGCGAGATTTAAATATTGCCTTGATAAACGAACTGGCGATGATCTTTGCCCGATTGGGGATTGATACCCACGAAGTGCTGGCTGCGGCTGGCACCAAGTGGAACTTCTTGCCGTTCAGGCCTGGGCTGGTAGGTGGCCATTGCATAGGGGTAGACCCGTACTACCTGACCCATAAAGCCCAAGCCATTGGCTATCACCCGGAAATTATCCTCGCTGGTCGAAGGGTGAACGATGGCATGGGGTCTTATGTGGCCGCTGAACTGGTTAAAGCCATGATCAAAGCGGGTCACACCATAGCCAAGGCGCGAGTGCTGGTAATGGGCTTCGCTTTCAAGGAAAACTGCCCGGACTTGCGGAATACCCGTGTAATTGATGTGGTGAAAGAGCTACAGGATTTTGGTTGTCAGGTGGACGTCACTGACTGCTGGGCCGACAGCGCCGACGCAGAAAACGAATACGGCATTAGTTTGACAGAGCAGCCAGGGCAGGGTGACTACGACGGTGTGATTGTGGCGGTTCCACACAATGAATATGCCGCGTTGAGTGCGGGTGATCTGCGCGGCTATCTGAATGAGAACGGGGTGCTTTTTGACCTCAAAGGTGTGTTGCCTTTGGGTGAGGCGGATTTGCGTTTATAAATCACAGCCCGGAAGTCTGGGCCAGATAAAGTAAGTGCCCAATTACACTCCAGTAGGTAAGGCGAACACGCGTTGGCAGACCATTCCAGAGTAATACTGTTTGTAGTTAATGCCCCTGAGTTTTTTCTGTCGCATCGGTTGCCGATAGCCGTTGCTGCTCAAGCGGCGGGGTACGAGGTGCATGTTGCCTCGGCTCCAGGGGATAGCGTCGAGACCATTCGGGCGAAAGGCTTTACTCATCACTTAATTGGTTTTGCGCGAAGTGGCCAGAACCCGTGGGTGGAACTCAGAACTTTGGTGAGTTTGGTGCGGCTCTTTCAAAGAGTTCGGCCAGATCTTGTTCACCTTATAACCATCAAGCCGGTGCTTTATGGGGGTATAGCGGCGCGGTTGGTTTCGGTACCTGGCGTTGTTTCAGCGGTTTCGGGGCTTGGTACGGTGTTTTTGGCGCAGTCCACGGTCGCAAAGCTTCGCCGTTGGTTCATCGCCAAATTATACACGGCAGCTTTCAAGCAGAGGCGGTTGGCCGTTATCTTTCAGAATCCGGATGACCGCGATACGTTGATCTTGTTGGGTGCTCTGCAGGTTGGTGGTACTCGTATGATACGTGGTTCCGGCGTTTCGCTGGATGATTATCCCTGTGTGCCTGAGCCTGAAGCGGATAAGCCGATGGTGGTGATGGCTGCTCGCCTGTTGCGAGATAAAGGCGTATTTGAGTTCATTGAAGCGGCCAGACTCTTGCGAGATCGCGGTGTAAAGGCCCAGATGAGGTTGATTGGTTCTGCTGACCCCGGAAATCTTACAAGCGTAACTGAGGCGGAGCTTGATCAGTGGCGTAAGGAGGGTGTGGTCGAACTAATGGGGTTCCGTTCTGATATTGCAGAGCAATATGCTGCTGCGAATATCGTTTGCCTTCCTTCTTATCGCGAGGGGCTGCCAAAGAGTCTTGTGGAGGCGGCTGTTTGTGGGCGGGCTGTGGTAACGACGGATGTGCCGGGTTGCCGCGATGCGATCACGTCTGGTGAAACGGGGCTGCTGATTCCCGTTAAGGACTCAGTTGCCTTGGCGGACGCGATTCAAAAGCTGATTGAGGATTCCTGTCTTCGAAGACGTATGGGTGAAGCCGGTCGCGATTTGGCGGAAGAAGCGTTCTCTATTGAAAAGATTGTCGCCCAGCACTTGAAAATCTATGACGAGGTTTCCGTTAATGGTTAACTATGGATGGTTGAGTTTGTGAAGGTTCTGGTAACAGGTGCTACAGGGTTTGTTGGAAAGAGTCTTGCTGTCCAAATGGATCGTTTGGATGATTTTACGTTAGCGTGTGCGGTTCGCCGATCCGGCACGTGTGACATTGGTGACGAGTTTGTTGTTGGTGAGCTGGAGGCGAGTACGGATTGGTCTGCAGCGCTAAGTGGGCAGAATGTGGTGGTTCACGCAGCGGCCCGCGCCCACATTATGCGGGATGGGGCCGAAAATCCACTGGGCGAATACCGAAAGGTTAATGTGAATGGCACGCTCAATCTCGCCCGCCAGGCAGCCGAAGCGGGCGTTCGTAGGTTTGTATTTGTCAGTTCTATCAAGGTGAATGGCGAGCAAACCGCTGAGGGCCGGCCTTTCAACGCTGACCAGACGCCTGCTCCGGAGGATGCCTACGGCATCTCGAAGCTGGAGGCAGAACAGGCGTTGAAGGCTTTGGCAAAGAAAACCGGCATGGAGGTGGTTATTATCCGCCCGCCGCTGGTATATGGCCCTAGTGTGAAGGGTAACTTTGCCACCATGATCAAGCTGGTTGACAAAGGCTTGCCTCTGCCCCTTGGGGCAATCCATAACAAGCGCTCTTTGGTGGCTCTGGGTAATTTGGTGGATCTGATTATCACCTGTATTGATCACCCCGTCGCCGCCAACCAGGTGTTTCTTGCTGGAGATGGCAAGGATCTTTCAACGCCTGAGTTACTACGTGGAATCGGTAAAGCGATGGGGAAACCTGCCCGCTTGATTCCCGTTCCACCTGGATTGCTGATGTTTGGTGCAGGCTTACTGGGTAAAAGGGCCGTTGCGCAACGCGTGCTGGGCTCTTTGCAGGTAGATATTTCGAAAGCCCGTCATTTATTGGGCTGGGAGCCGCCCATTTCAGTTGAAGAAGGCTGCGCCGCTGTTTTGACTCGGAGAATGCATGTTGATTCGTTTTTTTGATTTTTCTTTTCCCTGCTTGGGTTGGTGTTCGGGTTTCCGGTTTTGTTGATTCTCTGGGTGGTGGGCTACTTTGATACCGGCTCGCCGCTCTTCCGGCAACAGCGGGTGGGGCGCAACAAAAAGCCGTTTACTTTGGTGAAATTCCGTACCATGAAGAAAGGCACCGCCTCGGTTGCCAGCCATCTGGCCAGTGCGGATGCGATCACGCCGTTCGGTCGCTTTCTCCGGCGAACCAAGTTGGATGAGTTGCCGCAGCTTTGGAATGTACTCAAAGGGGAAATGAGTTTGGTAGGGCCGCGCCCTTGTTTGTTTAATCAGGAAGAGCTGATTGCGGAACGTGAACAGCGTGGTGCATTGGAGGCCCGGCCGGGTATCACTGGTTTGGCGCAGGTAAACGATATTGATATGTCGACGCCGAAACTGTTGGCAGAAACGGATGCAAAGATGCTGGCTAGCCTGAATATCTCGGCTTACTTTAAATACATCTTCATGACAGTTTTCGGTAAGGGTTCAGGTGATAGAGTACCTGGCAAGGATTGATTTTACCCCCCTCTCCTCAACCCCTCTCCCGCGGGGGGAGAGGGGCTTACTGATTTTTAGGGATTGAAAACATGGTTAAGAGCTTTCTGGGGCTACCTCGCCTGCAAAAGCGTCTCGTTTCTGTTTCAGTGGATGCGGTGGTTCTTTCCTTCGCCCTTTGGGCGTCTTTTGCACTGCGCCTGGACCAGAGCCTCTGGTTACCCAACCAGGGGCAGTTGATTGTCTCTGCTCTCACGGTTGTTTTCACCTTGGGCGTGTTTGTGCGCCTCGGTCTTTACCGCGCTGTTGTGCGTTACATGAGTGATCGGGCTTTCCTGTCCATAATCATAGGTGTCGGCACGTCCGCTTTGTTATTGATCATTCTGGGCTACAGCCTCCAGGTTCAGGTTCCACGTTCCGTTCCGGTAATTTACGCAGCACTTGCGTTCATTTTCGTGGGCGGCAGTCGAATGAGTGTGCGCATGCTGGTGCACCACACATCTAACCGGGGCAAGGAGTGGGTGGCGATTGTGGGCGCGGGTGAAACCGGGGCTCAGCTTGCCAAGGCTTTGCAGCAGGGTACTGAGTACCACCCCGTGGTGTTTATTGGTTTGTTGCCCGCTAACCACAAGGCCCTTATTGCCGGGGTGCCAGTACTTGCTTTGAGCCATATTGAGGAAGCGGTTCGTGTGCATCGTGTAAAACGGCTGCTGCTCGCGCTTGATACTGACAAGCAGGTAGATCGCCGGCAGCTTCTTAAGCGGTTAGAGGCGCTGAAACTGCCGGTTCAAACGGTTCCTTCCATGTCGGAGTTGGTTGCAGGGCAGGCGCGGATTAACGATATCCGCGATCTGGAAATCGAAGACCTGTTAGGCCGGGACCCAGTGCGGCCGGATAACGCCCAGGTTGCGGCTAGTTTGTATAACAAGGTGGTGATGGTAACGGGTGCCGGTGGGTCTATTGGTTCTGAGCTTTGCCGGCAGATCATTAATCATCGCCCCCGGGCCCTGGTTTTGTTTGAGCAATCTGAATATTCCCTATACGCCATTGAGCGTGAGTTGCAGGCCATTAACCGGGTTGACGGGCTTGGTGTTGAGATTCACCCCCTTCTTGGCAGTGTGGTTCATCGCCGCCGTTGTGAGATGGTGATGCGCAGCTTTGGTGTTCAAACGGTTTATCACGCCGCCGCTTATAAGCACGTGCCGCTGGTTGAGCACAATGTGATTGAGGGTGTTCAAAACAATGCGTTTGGCACGCTGCACGCGGCGGAAGCGGCTATTACGGCGGGCGTGGAGCGGTTTGTTCTGATCTCTACCGATAAAGCCGTTCGCCCCACCAATGTTATGGGTGCCAGCAAGCGTATGGCAGAGTTGGTGCTGCAGGGCCTTGCGCAGCGGCAAAGCAAAACGATTTTCTCGATGGTTCGTTTTGGCAATGTACTGGGCTCGTCTGGCTCGGTTGTGCCTTTGTTCCGTGATCAGATTCGCGATGGCGGGCCGGTTACCGTTACGCACCAGGATATCATTCGCTATTTCATGACCATTCCTGAGGCCAGCCAGTTGGTGTTGCAGGCCGGAAGTATGGGCCGCGGTGGCGAGGTGTTTGTGTTGGATATGGGTGAGCCGGTGAAGATTGCGGATTTGGCTCGCAAGATGATTCATTTGATGGGGCTTGTGGAAAAAACGCCGGATCAGCCAGAAGGCGACATTGAGGTGGTCTTCACGGGATTGCGGCCAGGTGAAAAGTTGTTTGAGGAGCTGTTGATTGGTGATAACCCCCAGGGCACCTCTCATCCGCGTATTATGATGGCCCGGGAAGTTTTGATGCCCTGGGAGGATTTGGAGCTTGTATTAAACAAGCTTTTGCGGGCTAGCCAGGAGTTTGATTGCTGCCAGATTGTTGAAACCCTGAAAAACGCGCCAACGGGGTTTACGCCGAATGGTAATGTGGCCGATCTTGTATGGTGCAATGGGGGGCATGATGTGACGGTTGCCCATGAAAACACCGGGAAGGTACATCGCCTTCCGGTTTAATGAGAGCATTGCAGATGCTTACCCCTCTCCCCCGGCCCCTCTCCCGCAAGGGGTGAGGGGAGCTACACATCCGAGGCCTGAGAGTGTGCAATTAATCCAGCCCCCCCCTCAGCCAGAGGCCAAGGCAGTAAAAGCCCCTCGCCCCTAGCGGGAGAGGGGTTGGGGAGAGGGGGCATCACTCACCGCCGCCGTTGAAAGTAAACACTCAAATTCTGCCCCATCAAGCTCTGCACTTCACTCCCCAGAACTTCCGCCTGAATCTGCGTTTGCACGGGCTTGGTTGCCAAGCTATGGCCATCCTCATCACGGGCTTTAATTAGCTTCCACTCCACCTCATTACTCACCATCGCCATCAGGTCTTTAAGTTGGGCCTTATCCTGTGGCCGAAACCAGCGATCACGGCAGCCGCCCAGGCTATAGAAATCATCCTCATGGGCGAGTTCTTGCCAGGTGGCATCTTGCCGGTTGGTTAGCACCATTTTACGAAGTTGGCGCAAGGTAGGGCGGGTTGGCTGTAGGCCGTGTTCTGCAATCAATTTCCGCATCTGGCGGTCGCCTGTTGTTTGTTCAGCTATGGCCGTATGCAGATGCACAATGGCGCCAGAACCGGCTGCGCTGTTCACCAGGGCAGCTAAAGAAAGTTCGATCATGGCTGGCGAGGGGAGGCGGCCGACTTCTACCCAGTTTACTTGATGGCCATCTGCCACAAACTGCTGGGCGATAGACCAGGGCCAGAACACAATGTTGTTGATCTCGGATTCCGCGGCCATGCGTGTGGCTTTGGCGATGTTGGCCAGGGATTCATCCACGGCGATGACTTCCACATCTGCCAGGTAGCGGGCGAGTTCCATGGCTCGCTGGCCGGATTGGGCGCCACATACGATAACGCGTAAGGTGTCTGGTAGTTTGTCTGTGGCCAATCCAAGCTCTGTCGCCATCAGGGTTTTCAGGCTGCTTTCGGTGCGATAGGCCAGTTTCGACCAAGCTGGCCAGGCTTGCGGCACGTCTGTTTTGTCCAGGCACAGTTCTTCTGCTTTTTCATCAAAGCACTGTTTGATGCCTTCTTCTTCTGCTCGGTGATAATAGCTGGCGGCAAGTACCGGCTGAAGCGACAGCGGCCAGTCCACCAGGTTCCACTGCCCTAGCTGTACGGCAAAATCCTGATGAAATAGGGCGCCGTACATGGTGCTGATCATCAGTGAGCCGGTTAAGGCGTCTTGGGATTCACCCATTACCAGTTGTGCTTTCAGGCTGTCGTTAACGGCTTCCACGACGCGCTCTTCGTCATCCTCTGCGGTTAATGCATAGCCTGTGCGGTCTGCGTATTCTGCAATGGCGAGTGTGAGTTGCTGAAGTTCATCGCGCAGCTCTACCGTTTTGGCCACTTCTGCCAGAATGGCTCGGCGCAGCATGGCTACAAGTTCTTCCACGGCTGGGTCTGGCATCAGGGTTTTTTTCAACGCCAGGATCAGCAGCTCATCTTCGCTGGCGGCATCGAGAAAAATTTCGGCCTGTGGGTTATCCAAATCGTATTGCTGACGGATAATGGCCGCCACAAATCGCCCGATTTCCTGGTGGGGCAAGCCTTCGTGTTTTAGCAGGGCAATAGCATCGAGAGCCAGGTTACTATCTGCTTTGTGTACGGCGAGATGTTGCGCACAGGTGAGCATGCCGCTGTATACCGAATCCCATTCCGCGCCGGCTTCGAGCAGCTTACGGTAGTGCAGGTAGGCTACATCAAACTGCCCTTGCAACCGCTTGGCGTGGGCCACACCGCAAAAAGCGGCGGCGGATTGCCGGTCGCAGTCCAGTGCCTGCAGGAAGTGCTGCTCGGCCAATGCGGGGCGCTCGGTTTTCAAAGCCCAGTAGCCCAGGTTGGCGTATTGCTGTGTTTGGCCAGGCTGCATGTCCAGGCTTGCGCTGAACAGGATGTGGCTTTTTCAAGCTGTCCGTCGTCCATCTCCACGCGCCCTAACAATCCCAGGGCAGAGGCGCTGTGTGGTTCAAGCGCAATCACCTCTTCCAGATACCCACGGCATTCCTGCCGCGCCTGCAGGCGCTGAATATGGCTAAGCGCACCGCTGTTGGATTCGCCGTACGCAAGGTTGGCTTGCAGAAGCAGGCGAGCCGCCTGTGCCTGTTGGGTATGGAATTCCTGAGTATGATGTTTGGCTTGCATGGGATACCTCATTTACCTGCCGCTGCGCTAAAAAGTTGCGGCAAAGGCCTGCAGTTTTTTGGTGGTTTGCTGTGCTTTAAGTGGGGTGTTGCGAAAGATGTGCCAGATTAGAGGTGTTCGCCAAAATCCATGGATTTGTGCAGTAGGCGCAGGATTACGATTTTTCTTGTCTGATTTTCGGTAACTGTTTTAAAGAAAAGGATGTGCTTTGCCCTATGTCCCTGTCTTTGGATGTGCATGCTTTGAGTACCAGCGATCAATTCCGAGCGATCCTGCGCTAGAGGATGGCTCGGGCCCGATTCAGACAGTTCCTGAATACTATGGCCGATTAGCTGACTGTAGCCTTTGGCCTGGCGCTGCCCGAAGTTTTTAAAGGTATGTCGAATGATATCGTCGAAATCATTGGCTGCTTGTTGAGAGAATTCCACCGTCCATAGTGGGAGCATAAAAGTCTAGTCCTTGCGGGTGAGTTCAGAGGCCCTGCTGGAGAGGTAGTTGGTGATCTCCTCACCAACGCCTAGGCTGATCGTGCGGCCTTCCTCGGCATCCTGTAGGCCCTCTGCCACTGCTTCTCGTAAAGCCATGAGCTTTTGCTGGTGCTGGAGCTCCTTTTCTTCAACCAAGCGAAGTCCTTCCCGAAGAACCTCACTGGCATTCTGATAGCGGCCGACTTTAACAAGAGTGCCTACTAAGTGTTCCTGATGATCCGTTAAAACTATATTTCTAGTTGCCATGTTGAAGCTTCCGATTCAGTGATTGGCATATACTGCCATTCCCTGGGGGGCTTGCCAAGTTTCACATGGCTAGGAAAGCCAAAGGTCTACACAAATGTCGTTTTTATATACATGTTAAATATAGGGATGTGTGATGTATTTTGAGAGAGATGCCTCAGGAGAGAGGCCCGGCGAGAGGTGAGGTTATATGAGAAAAACATCTAAAACAGACTGGAAGCGGTTGGCTGAAATGGACGATGAGGCGATTGATACAAGCGATATTGCCGAGCTAGATGATGATTTTTTTCAGAAGGCCGAGTTCTGGGTGCCCTAATTTCCATTGCCAATGGCTTGAGTTAGGCTCAGGATCATCATGGCACACAGTGCGAGAACGACATGTCTAATCTGGACATGCAGCGTGACGTTTTTGAAGCACGCATTTGGCGGCCTGATTTATTTGACCACTACAGAAGGCTTCATGACAAAAAGCAGTAACAACCTATACCAAATCAAAGTATCACTCACCGGCGCGCAGCCACCCATCTGGCGGCGCTTATTGATTGAGCCAGGCACAACCTTTCAGGATCTTCACCGGATTATTCAGGTGGCGATGAGTTGGCAGGCTTCGCATCTGCATTTGTTCCAGGCTGAGGATGGCAGATTGGTAGGCGACCTGGCCGAAGATTTTGACGGCATGATGAATTTTGTGGATGAATCCACAGTGCCGGTTTCCAGTTTGCTGGCCTGGGAAGGGCAAGCGCTGAAGTATGAATACGATTTCGGCGATTCCTGGGAGCATGAGATCACGCTTGAGAAAATACTGCCGGCTAATTCCTCCGAACCCGTGCCCCAGTGCATAAAGGCCGTGCGGCAGTGCCCGCCGGAGGATATCGGGGGTTTGCCGGGGTTCTATAACTTTTTAGAAATTATGGAGGATATGGCGCACCCAGACCATATTGCGGTACGGGAGTGGCTGGGCGGTGAGTGGTTTGATCCGGAGTTTGTGGATCTTGGCGAGATTAATGAAGACCTTCTCGAGCGCCATGCCCTGTTTGCTGAAAGCGCTTTCGATGCGCCGCTACCAGCCAGCGACCTCTGTGGCCTGAGCCCGAACCAGGTGCACGAATTATTGCAGAACCCTCTGAATTGCCCTTCTGTATTCAAACCTCTTTTCAATGCAGAAGCCGTGAGCCAGGCACTTGATACCGCGCCGGTTATTCGCATGGCCAAGGTGTTGATCGACGCCATGGGCGACAAAGGCATTCGCCTGACCAGCAAGGGCAATTTACCTTTGCGGCAGGTTCAAGCCATGATTCAGGCGGGCGGGGAAGAGATAGTTTTTCCCATGGCCAGATTTGGCAAAGCGCGTTCAGAGGAAAACGTTCTGGCCGTCCACCTTTCCCGTGTGCTGCTGGAAGTTGCTGGGTTTACCAAAAAGCAGAAAGGCTACCTGCTACTGAAAAAGACCGCCGCAACCCGCCTGGCAAAAAAAGGCTGGCTGACTTTTTATCGAGACATGTTTTCTACAGCACTGTCTCAGTTTAACTGGGCCTGGATGGATTTCAGCGAGGGCCTGGACGATGTGCAATACATTGGCCCGTTCTGTTTCTGGCTGCTTTCTGAAAAGGGTGGCCAGTGGCAGCCGGTACAGGAATACCTTACGGACATGCTTAAAGCCTTTCCACGATTACCTTTTGCTGCTTATCCCGTGCCTTATGCGAGCGAGGAAGACCAAGTGAGATGGGTGCTGAGTTCCAGAATGCTGATCCTTTACCGGATATTTGGGCTTATAGAGTTGAACCCGGAACAGACCCGGTTTCGCCAGGAAGATAAACAGATGATGCGGCGGACGGCGTTGTTTGAGGGGATGTTTGTTCGGGTGTGATGTTTTTTTGAGGGGCTTTGTGAGTTTGGTGTGGCTAAAAAAACAACCGGGCGCTTGGCCCGGTTGTTTATGGTTCTGTGCTTCTTTTAACCCTGTAGTAACTGCAGAACCTGCTGTGGCCTCGCATTTGCCTGGGCCAGTACCGAGAGACCAGCTTGCTGGAGTACCTGGGTACGGGCAAGCTCGGCGGATTCTGCGGCGAAGTCGGCATCGCGGATTCGGCTGTTGGCGGCTGATAAGTTTTCTGCGGTTGTGGCTAGATTTGCGATGGTGGACTCGAAGCGGTTTTGAACTGCACCGAGTTCGGCGCGGAAACCGTTGATTTGGTCAATTGCGAAATCAATCGCGATCATGGCCTGATCGGCGCCTTTGGACGTCGAGATATCTGTATCATTTAATGAGATCGTGTTGGCGGCGGCCGTATAAGGCTGGGTGAAGCCGATGTCATCTGCTGCGTCACCGTCAAGATCTGCAGCTATTGAGACATCGAAATTTTCACCGAGCGCTGATGAGAAGATAATTTCTTTGTTGGTCTTGTCCAGGTTGGCTTTGACCCCTGTTTCGTTTGATTGAGCATTTACTGCGCCGACCAAATCGTTCAGTGAGCCAGTGTCTTTTGCTGAAAATGCAACGCCATTTATCTGAAAATCAAATGTGGCCGTGTTGCGAGCTTCGAAAAAGGCGTCGAGACCACCGCCTACTACCTTGATGCTTTGCTTGAATGTTTTGGGTGGGGCGCCAGCATCTGTCAGGTCGAAGGACGCACTGACCTCCTCTCCAGATGCATTGGTAAAGGTGAGCGCTCCTGAGTCTGCAGAGACAGAAATATCATCAAGGCTATCGGTGGAAAATTGCGTTTCCAGTGCCGTCGCAAGGCTAGCAAGGTCAGTAAGGTCGCCAGAATTAACGGTAAGGACAGAACCCCCAACAGTAACTGATCCTTCGGTAGTTGCAAAAGCCAGGTCAATGGAGCTTGTGCTAGTGGGGATGGGTTTTGTCTCGGTAACAAAGTTCTCAGTCTGCCCAACCACGGCGCCCAATTGACTCCCGCGAGAATCCAATCCACTAATTCCGATGGTTTCCCCTGTATTGGCTCCCACCTGAAACGTTTGAACTCCAAATGTTCCGTCCAGAACTTTTAGCCCGTTGAAGGATGTCTGGCTGGCAATACGGTTAATTTCCTCAACTCGTTGCTGCACTTCTTGGTTCAGTGCCTGTCGGTCAGAAATGCTATTGGTCGCGTTAGCGGACTGAACCGAAAGCTCACGAATGCGCTGCAGGTTGTTGGTAATCTCATCCATTGCGCCTTCTGCAGTCTGCGCCAGGGAAATGCCGTCGTTAGCATTGCGCTGAGCCTGGTTCAGGCCAGATATCTGGGACTGGAACCGCTCGGAGATGGCGAGACCCGCAGCATCGTCTTTGGCTGAGTTAATGCGTAGGCCGGAAGACAATCGCTCCAGTGCCGTGTTGGCCTGAGTTTGCGAAGCGTTCAAATTACGCTGCGCATTCAGCGATGCAATGTTGGTATTAATGACCTGTGGCATATCTAATCTCCTTACTCAGAGGTGCCGGGTCACATTGCTCATGTAGATTTAGGCAACATACCGGCAAAGAATCGTTAAAGGATCGTTTGGAAAAGGTAAAGCGAAGTGTGTGCCAGCTTTTGGTTTTTTTGTTTAACTGTTTGATTGCCTGATGTTTTTGTTTTGGCGTTTGATTAGCTTGAGAGGTGCCAGCCAGAGTTTTGGCGGGGCAGGCAGGAATTAGATTGCCGCTTTTCTAGGTGTGCGACTCTGTAGCTTCAGAAATTTTGGAGAAAACACTAAAAATAAAAACCAAATAAAACATAACGTTATGTATTTCTGATTATTCTTTTACATTCTTTTACAAAATCCCCCGCTCTTTTTCTAAAGCACCTGATAGCCCTGCCGTTAAGTGAAGTAACAGGGCGGCGCTCCAAATCAAAAAAGAGAACGCCAGACCTTATCCATGAAAGAACGACTTCAGTCGAAGGGGAAGTAATATGGCTCTCGGAATTAACACTAACGTCGCTTCATTGAATGCTCAGAACCAGTTGAGCAAGTCCCAGGGTATGAACGATCAGGCACTGCAGCGTTTGTCTTCAGGTTTGCGCATTAATTCGGCCAAAGACGATGCCGCTGGTTTGGCGATTTCCACCCGGTTCAGTTCGCAGATCTCGGGTTTGAACGTAGCTACTCGAAACGCTAACGACGGCATTTCTTTGGCTCAGACTGCCGAGGGCGCTCTCAATGAGATCACGAACAATCTACAGCGTATTCGGGAGTTATCGGTGCAGTCGGCTAACTCGACTAACAGCACATCAGACCGTCAAGCTCTGAACGATGAGGTAAAGCAGCGAATCGAAGAAATTGATCGGATATCGTCTCAGACTGCCTTTAACGGATTGAAAGTTTTAGACGGTTCCTTTGGTGAAACCGGGTTTCAAGTAGGCGCAAATGCTGGAGAGACTATATCAATTAATTTGGGAACTGATACCAGCACTCGTAGTGCCGATATCGGCAGTAAAGCGACGGTAGGCGCGAGTGACCTCACCGGTGTTTTTGAGGGAACTCCAACGACCCAAGCGCTCGGTGTGCTAACAGAAAGCGCAGGAGGGTCTGGTGATGCAACCTTTACAATTACACTTGCAAGTGCTGCTGCTACAAATGATGTTACCGTGCAGGTTTCTGGTCCGGTAACTGATGCGTCGATGGCTGCTGCATTCGCAGCGGAATTTGGGGCAGATGGGCAAACTGCGAAAGAAGGTTTCACCCTAGATCTTGGAACTGGTAACACGACGATTGAGGCGGCAATCGCAGCTGACGCACTCTCAATCGTTCGTGCAGATGGAAATGATTTTACTTCCACCGAAGCTGTAACTGGAACTACTGCTTATACAACAACTCCAGAATTCGCGGGAGTAGGTGCGGCAACTGGAGGTAGTGCGGCGTTGGCGGGTAGCTTGGCGGATGGTAATTTCACTATTAAAGTTGGGGATCGTGACGCAGTTTCTATTTCTGGAACGTTCGAATCGGCTGATGATTTTGTTAAGGCGGTTAACTCTCAGGCGGCGGGGGTTTTTGCCACTTTTGACGAAGATAACAACTCTTTCAGAATTGCATCAGCTGATGAGATCGTGCTCGGAGGGGATAACGCTGACTTGTTAGCCAAGTTTGATGAGGCTGCTACAGTTTCCGGAAGCTTGGATGACATAAATATTGGCACAGTTGATGGCGCAAACGATGCAATCCTTAGAATTGATTCCGCGCTGACATCTGTCAACAGTCTGAGAGGAGAGCTCGGTGCCATCCAAAACCGCTTCGAGTCCACCATAGCCAACCTGAGCACTTCTGTAGAGAACCTCAGCGCTTCCAACAGCCGTATCCTGGACGCTGACTTCGCGGCAGAAACTGCTAACCTGGCCAAGTCTCAGGTACTGCAGCAGGCAGGCATCTCCGTACTGGCACAGGCTAACGCCCGTCCACAGCAGGTTCTGTCTCTCCTGCAGTAAAAAGCTAGCGGCAACAACCGGAACCTTCGGGTTCCGGCTTTACGCCGTTAAAGCATAGTGAGGTGAGCTATGAATGACGTTAACCTGAATAACCCGGAATTAAGGCTTGTGCGCTCTGGCGCTCAGGTTCCGGCAAAGGCAATGTCGTCATCTCAGGCCGAAGGCAGAAATGCTTCCGAGCTTGCGGCTTCATCAATTGGGCGTGTTTTACCGAATCAATCGACCACTCAAGCTCAGAACGTTTCAAAAGCTGAACAGCTTCAGAAGCGAAATGAGGCGCAGCGAGAGGAATTGGATGAGGCGGTATCACAACTGAACGACTATGTTCAGAATGTCCAGAGGGATCTGCAATTTGAAGTGGATAACGAATCGGGTCAAACCATCGTGAGGGTGGTTGATCAGCAAACCCAAGAGGTTGTCCGGCAGATGCCCGATGAAGTGGCGTTAAGGTTGGCAGAGAAATTGCAGCAGGATGAACCGCTGACGTTGTTTAACATCAAGGTTTAGAAAGTGTAAATAGTTGCCGCTTTTGATTTGATGTTGGCAATGGTTGTTCAGCACCGCTGTTCCCGTGAGGGGGCTGGCGGTGTTTTGGGTTTTGGGTGCCCCTCCTCCCCCGGCCCCTCCCCCGCAAGGGG
>NZ_MBPP01000034.1 GCF_001858325.1 Marinobacter sp. AC-23 | reverse complement strand
CCACCAGTGTGCTCACGTCGAATCGCCTGGCTCAATATATAGGCATTCTGCGCCCCGATAGCCACGATAATGCCGCCGCAGACAATCAATCCCGTCAGATAACTTTCAAGCACTGTTTTTCACTCCATTTTTGATGCCGCAAGAATAGCCGCTTACCGATATACTTGAAATTCATATCCATAATGGCGTATCAGTTTTACTTATGATTGATTACAAATTACTGGAAGCCCTCGCCACGGTTATCGAAACAGGTGGTTTCGAGCGGGCAGGCGTTGCGCTTGGGCTGAGTCAATCGGCTATTTCGCAGCGCATCCGAACTCTGGAAATCCGCATCGGGCAACCGGTCCTGTTACGCAGCCCGGTTCCAAGAGCTACGCTGGCCGGGCAGCGACTGCTAAACCACGTCCAGCAGGTTCAGTTACTTGAGCGGGATCTGGCGAAATCACTGCCAGCCCTTTCCGAGCCTACCGCCCGATTACGCATAGCCCTCAATGCTGACAGTCTCGCAACCTGGTGGGCAAATGCCATAGGTGAATTCTGTAGAGACGAAACGCTGCTGCTGGACATAGTGGTTGAAGATCAGGACATCGCATTGCGCCGCATGCGCGAAGGGGATGTGGCTGCGTGCCTGTGCAGTAATTCGCAGCCAGTACCTGGAGCCCGCTGCATTCCGCTTGGCAACATGTCCTACCTGCCTCTGGCGACGCCTTCGTATAAAGCCCGGCACTTCAGTCAGGGCTTTAATGAAGAGAGCCTGCAATCGGCACCCGCAATTGTATTTGGCCCAAATGATCAGTTACAGCACCGGTTTTTGGCCCAGAGTGGCTACCACGGCGCCTTCCCCTATCATCTATGCCCTTCTTCTGAAGGCTTCGTAAAACTGGCGCTGGCAGACATGGGTTACGGCATGATTCCGAGGATTCAGGCGGAGCGTGAAATCGAGGCAGGACGCCTAGTCAGCATTGCTCCCGATCAATCTCTTGAGGTTGAGCTGTACTGGCACTTCTGGCGTCATAGCGGAGGTGTTATGGAGCGGCTGACGACTGCATTAAAAGCTGCACGCTCTTAATCTTTCGGGCGCACGCTGATGCCAAACCATTGAGGAAACCGGAGTAGACAGAACAGCGCTACCATGTCGTAAACGCCGTGCCAGATCATAACCAAAAGGAGGCTGTCGGTCATCGCATAAGCTAGCCCAAGCACCAGCCCAAGGCCCGTAGCGATAACAAAGTAAGTAAAGGAGGCGTAGTGCACCAAACCGAAAAGCACGGATGCCGCCAGTACTGCGATGATTGGCCCCGTGTGAACGGCAAGCCAGCCCTGCACTGCCCCCCGAAACAAGAGTTCTTCACCAACGCCTGCGAAGACCGAAAGCAAAAAAAGTACAAACCACGAATACCCGGATGCAAACTGATATAAGCCGCGCATTTGACGGTCAAGGTTATCCGGGAACAGGCCTGGCACCTGAGTGAGCAGTAACAGCGCACCGTAGGTGCACAGGGCGCCCAGGACACCATAGAACACACTTGGCATAATCCCGGCTCCAAAGCCTTGTACCGGGATATTCGCGACCAGGATTGCCAGAAGACCAACCACCCCAATCCCACCCTGGAATACCAGAGCGGCAATGGGAGAAGGTTTCGATTTGATCCGGTTTTTCACCACCATTTACTTTTTAAAAAGGTCTTTCACAGGGAACAGGTCATCATACTGTGGCGCCTGCTTCTGCGCTTTCGCCTGAAAGGTTTTCATCATATCCGTTGGGCGGAACATTCCCGCCTGCCACGTCGCCATGTATTTCAGACTATCGGCAACCGTGTGATCACGGCTGTAGTTCAGCATCTCTTTACAGCCAGTGACCGCAAGCGGTGAATTGGCCGCTATCTGCGCGGCAATCTCCAGGACGCCTGCAACCAGCGCCTCTTGGTCGGGATAAATAGCATTCACAAAACCAAGGCCTTTTGCCTCTTGGGCGGAAAGCTTACGCCCGGTATACGCCAGTTCACGCACAACACCCTCTGGCATCAGCTTGGGTAGCCTCTGAAGAGTGCCCACATCGGCGGTCATGCCAAGCTCGGTTTCCTTGATCGTGAAATACGCATCTTCCGTGCAATAGCGGCTGTCTGCCGCACACACCAAGTCCAGGGCACCGCCAATACAACCACCATGAATGGCCGCCAATACAGGCAAACGAATATTCTCTAACGACGTTAAAGTATCCTGAAGCTGTAAAACAACACGCCGCAGATTTTCCGCCATACGGCCTGGATCGCCACTCATAGGCACCGCTTTAGGGTCGGAGAAGACGCCAAGATCCATGCCTGCCGAGAAATGCTTACCCGTAGATGACACCAAGATCACCCGGGCATCAGTGTTTGACTCGATTTCCTGCATGCACTTGGGCAGCTCAAGCCAGAAGGCTTTCGTCATGGTATTCAGCGCTTCCGGGCGACTGAACTGCACATGGGCAACCTTGTTTTCGACGCTGACAGAAAAACTTTCGTAGGCGGATAGCTCAGACAAGACAAAACTCCTCTTATTGATTCACATGAATTCTAAAATGCTGACGCAAACATACCTCATGTTGCTGAAAATGTCGGGTTTATGCCTATAAGAAAGTTCTTTGCTTTTCGTCAGCCAACAGGTACAGTGGCCCTCGTTGGAAAGATTTAGCAAAGCACTTCATCAATAAGACGCATTTCAGTAGTTGTACGTCCTGTTTTTGATCACGCCCGTTGTTTATTTCCGCATACCGCTGACCAGCCATCAACATGATGACCTGGCGGCACTTTAAAAGATTGAAATCAGGATTATATTATGTCTACTGTTACCGGTACTGTTAAGTTTTTCAACGAAGCAAAAGGTTTTGGCTTTATCACTCGTGAAGGCGGCCCCGACGTATTTGTTCACTACAGCGCTATTCAGGGCGGCGGTTTTAAGACTCTGGCTGAAGGCCAGCAAGTCGACTTCACCGTGACTCAGGGCCAGAAAGGTCCTCAGGCTGAGAACGTTGTTGCTGTTTAATTAACAGACAACGCTAAAAAAGGCAGCTTCGGCTGCCTTTTTTGTTGTCCATAATTTCTTTTTATTACGCCATAACCTCTTCCTGCTCAACCCGATTCCTACCCCCTGCCTTGCCACGATAAAGCGCCTGATCCGCACGACGCACCACAGAAGCCATATCATCGCTCTCGCAAAGCTCGCTGACACCCACACTGATAGTGACATCCATCGTTACACCAGCAGTGGCCTTCCAATCGTGACTAAGCAGTGCACCCCTCACCCTCTCCGCGCTGGCCAGGGCGTTATCGATTCCTGTGCCCGGAAGAATAATCAAAAACTCCTCACCACCCCAACGAGCCACAAGATCCTGAGTTCGCAGCTGCGCCGGAATTAACTGCCCGATCTCAGTGAGGATTCTGTCACCCACTTCATGGCCATAGCGATCATTGATTACTTTGAAGTGATCCACATCGACCAACATAAAGGCCACCGAGTGCCCGGCTCGCTGGAAGCGCGCAATTTCCTTCTCCGCCAGATAGCTGCCGTGGCGCCGGTTAAATAAACCTGTCAGCGAGTCAACGGTAGCCAACCGACTAAGCTTGCGCTGAGCTGAAAGCACCATGTTCAGATAGAAATATGAAAGATAACTGAACATGGCAAATACGATGCTCAGATTAAACAGATGAACTCCCAGCAAGCCGCCAGGCGATACGGGCTGAACAGGTTCAATAAACCACATCAGAACATCGAGCCCTACGTAATAGCTCCAGAGCCCTATCATCGCCAAGATTGCACCTCTGGGCGGCATGGTGACAAACAACGCAGGGATGAACAGCATCAGATAATAATGAAAACCGCTGCCCCAGCCGATCATGATCGTCCCCAGGGCGGAGTGAACAATCACCTCAATCCATATCAACCAGATAGCCAGACGATTCTGCCGGTGCCCAAGAGCGTAGTAAGCAGCAACGTACATAGCCACGCTAACAACGTTGATCCACGCAAGAATCGGAGAGCCGAGAATATGAAACAGAAAGAAAAAAGAAACATCCACAGCAGTCGCAAGCTGACAAGCCTGCCGGGCAACCCTCCAGAACTGAGGGCGGCGCTCTCGCTCTGGCGAGGAGCCAGAGAAATTATTGTTTTTTTCCATGAATTTTAAAATTCCCTGCTGCCGAGCGACCTAACTCATCAAAACGAACTAAATGGCAGGCCCAATGGGTAGCCTAGCCGGATATTAGTATAAAAGCGCCATAGTAGACCCTTTCCATGGCTGACGCACTTGCCTCGTTCCGCCGAGCCTGGATTCTGAAAAGACACGTTGACGCGCCCTCAGAATGCAAATAACATTCATGCAAAATGAATGTTATTATTCGAAAGAGCACAATACCTCTCCTCAACGGCAGGAAGACATTTTATGATGCAATTATTCAAGGAAATAACCAGCCCGAAAAATGCTGATAACGCAGCAGTAGATGAGCTGAAAGCAGGCACGGCAAAAAAGGATTCCGAGACCCCGGTAGCTGCCCCTGAAAGCATGCCAAAGAAAGGTAAGCACGGAGATCCAGGTGTTTGCTGTGGGGGCTGCTCGTAAGACCACTGGAACTACACGATGTTATCAGTGACGTTTCCATTGCCTATTCGGCACTCTGGAAACGCCACTGGCTTTTCAAGCCAAAAGAATCAATGCTCCATTTTGTGTCCCGAATGATCCATTTTCATCTCTTTCACATCAGCGTCCAGCGACTGCACGCTTAGCTCAACCTCAATAGCTTTTGAACCATCAAACTCCAGCCTAAGGGGAATACTCTCCCCCTCCTTTAGCGGTTCCGCCAGCTTTTCCAGCATCAGGTGATAACTATGGGGCTTGAGTTCCACTGTTTCTCCAGCCGATATGGTTAGTCCGCTTTTCAGCGGCTGCATGCGCATTACACCGTCATTCATAAGCGTTTCATGAATTGAAACACGATCGGCTCTTGGTGTGCTTGCGCCAACCAGCGTGACATCGCTATCGCCATGATTTCTTATCACCAGATAGCCTACCCCCATAGGAGTGCCCGGCGGCGTTGGCCGGCTCCATGGATGTCCAATTTCAATATCCCCAACGGAGTACTCGTGGGCCACGACAACATTAGCAAAAATCGATGTGATCAATGCGCTGCTGGTAAAAAGCAATATGATTAGTTTTTTCATGATATCTCGCGTTGCTACTGTTGAACTGAAAATGACAGATGTCACATAGGGGAGCTTTAAAGACCACAGTGTTGCTTACAACTCAACTCAAGAATTCGAGTGCGTCGAGTAGTCGCACCGAGAAAAACAGAACTCAAGACTATGAGTATCAGACTTTTTTAACAAACTCAGATTTAAGCTTCATGGCACCAATGCCGTCAACCTTGCAATCAATATCATGGTCACCGTCTACCAGACGAATACTCTTAACCTTGGTACCAACTTTGACAACCGAGCTTGACCCCTTAACCTTCAGATCCTTGATGACTGTCACTGCATCTCCATCCTGGAGTTCGTTGCCGTTAGCATCGCGAACCACTTTGCCCTCTGCTGTCGCTGCCGCCTCCGCTTCTGTCCATTCGTGGGCGCACTCAGGGCAAATAAGCTGGGCACCGTCTTCATAGGTATACTCAGACGCACACTGGGGGCAAGGAGGGAGTTGAGACATTGGCGTTTCCTGATAGTTGAATTTACGGGCATTATACCATCAACACCCATTCGGATCCGGGGGCGCAGGTTCACGCTCACTACCATGCTCGCAGCAACAACAGGTAAACTCCCCGGCAGTATCAAACCGCTTTGAGGAACCAGCCATGCCGATCTGGGTTGACGCCGACGCCTGCCCCGTACCCATCCGGGAAATTCTCTGCCGCGCCGCCACTCGCTGGCACGTTCAGACGACATTCATTGCCAATCATGTAATCAAACTGCCGCCTAGCCCTTACATTAAGGCCAGACAGGTTATGCAGGGTTTTGATGTGGCGGATAATGAAATTATGGATCAGCTCAGCGCCGGCGATCTCGTGATCACCCAGGACATTCCGCTGGCGGCCGAAGCCATTGAGAAAGGTGCCGATGTGTTCAACCCAAGGGGCCAGGCTTTTACCAAAGAAAACATCCGCCAGCGCCTCGCCATGAGGAACTTCATGGAGGAGATGCGCAACGCCGGACAGGTTACCGGCGGCGCGCCTCCGTTCAACCAGACCGACCGAAAGGAGTTCGCTGACAAGCTGGATCGGTGGTTACAGCGCAACCGCAAGCCCAGCAACAACTAGCGCAACAAAGAGACCGGCGCCAGCCGCAATCTTCAGCCCTTCGATCATTTCCTGTTCTGCCGTCATGGCTGTATCTCCCTGAGCTTATGGTGTAAACAGATCTTATGAAGAACGCCGGTGCCGCATAAGGCAGGCACACAGACACAATAATGATATTGATTATCATTTGCAATACCTGAAGGAGACTCACCATGCGTCTTGTCCGATCTTTTGTGATGCTTAGCGGCTTGTTTCTTCTGTGGCTCCCCCTCGTTGCTGCAAGCCAAACATTCACCTCTGAAGATGCCCGCTTCAGGTTGGAAACTGTGGCTGACGGCCTCGAATATCCATGGAGCCTGGCCTTTCTCCCCAATGGCTCCATGCTCGTTACGGAGAGAGCCGGCAGGCTGCGTGTCATTCAGAACGGCGAGCTGTTGCCCCAAGCCGTTCAAGGGCTTCCAACACCCGTGGTATCAGGCCAAGGCGGGCTATTCGATATAGCGCTGCACCCGAATTTTAAAGACAACAGGACGCTGTTCCTCAGCTACGCACACCGTTCCAGCGAAGGAATGACAACTCGAGTAGCTCGCGCAATTCTTGAAGAGGGAAGGCTAAGCGACGTGACCGTCATCTTCGAAGCCTTGCCACGCTCCGGCACGTCGCGGCACTTCGGCGGGCGAATGGCGTTCGACGCATCCAGTCACCTTTATATTTCCGTTGGTGACCGTGGTGATATGGACCGGGCCCAGGACACCCAGGACAACGCCGGCGGGGTTCACCGCATTACCGTGAATGGTGAGCCCGCACCGGGCAATCCCGGACTGGGCGACTCAGGCATTAACAACACCCTGCTCACTTGGGGAAACCGCAATATTCAGGGCATGACCGTTCACCCCATAACCGGTGAAGTCTGGACCCATGAACACGGCCCCCGTGGTGGCGATGAAATCAATATCCTGAAAGCCGGCACAAATTACGGCTGGCCTGAAATAACCTATGGCATTGACTACACATGGCTGCCGATCACTCTGGACACCAAAAAGGAAGGCATGGCTCAGCCCCTGCACTACTGGGATCCATCGATTGCGCCTTCAGGTATGGCGTTTTACACCGGCTCCGAATTCCCCCAATGGCAAGGCAATTTGTTCGTAGGGGCGCTCAAGCTGCGCAAACTGGTTCGGCTGGAAATCGAAAACGAGCAGGTTGTCGGTGAGGAGGACCTGCTCACCACCCTTGAAGAGCGGATTCGCGACGTTCGGGCAGGGCCAGATGGCACTCTGTGGTTACTGACAGATTCGCCGCAAGGGAAAGTCTATCGGGTTGTACCGGTTCAGTGAGGGTCACCGGTACGCTCGGTCTTTTCGTACTGGGGCAGATCGTCCGTAATTTCAAACCAGTCTGACTTAGAGCCTACGTATACGTGCTGCGCAGGCCCCTTCCCCAGGGGCTCGTTGATCACGCCGACACGCAGGCGAAGAATGCCGGGAATCGCATCCACACGGCTGTACACATGGCTTCCGCATCGGCTGCAGAAGGCTCGATATTTTCCCGGGCGCGATTCAAACTCGGTCATCTTCTCTTCTCCGGATAAAAACCGGAAACGCACTTTCTGCACTGGAGAACTGGCAGAAAATGCACTGCCATGAGCACGGCGACATTGGCTGCAGTGGCACAAAGAGAGCGGCCCCAAAGGGCCTTCGTATTCAAATGCAACATCTCCACACAGGCACTGGCCGGTATACATAGGCGTCCTTATAATTGTTTCTTGAGCGCTTAAGAACTTGCTCACTGGCAGGCCATGATACCCGCCAAATTGCCTATGAAACAGAGTGACCGCCGATTGCTTTAACCATACTGCGCATTCAGATAGCCCAGTATGCGAGCAGATTCAAACAGCCCTTCGCCAGTATTCGGATCCTCAAGATAAGGCACCTGAACCCGTCCGTGCGCCTTGAAAAAAGCATCACGTTTGCCGCCAGGTAAAGGCCTGTATGGCCCAGGCTTAATGCGTTGCTTTGCAGGGCCAATCTCAGTCCAGTGCTCCTTGCCCAGGTTGTGCAGGGTGTAGGGGATTTCCAGTTCACACAGTTTCTCTCGCACCAAGCGAGAGAATGGACTGCCCTCAAAGCTCCACAAATGCAGAGGCTGGTCTGGCTGTTCAGTTGAATTGGCACGCAATCCCCTCATTGCGCTGGCTACAGAGGCTAACGAGCCCAGAACGGGTTGCCAAACCCGCTCACGGTAATAGCCAGGCACCGATCGACCGGCATACTGGCGAAACAAATATTCAATAATGGCTTCCGATTCGTACATCACGGTATCGGTGTTTCTGTCGACAAGCAGAGGGAACTGCTGCTTGCCTCCCGTCGCTTCTGCCTGCTTACGGAAAACGCGACCGCCCTTGGGGCAGGGCCTAATTTGCACATCAAGATTGAGGGCAGTTAATGCTTCGCGAACCCGCCGGCAGTATGGACACCCTTCCATGTCATACAGTACAAGGGGTTGCTCCGGTTGCGGTACGGCTTTTACAACAAGGCATCCACGCCAAGCTGTAAGCGATGATGTTGCAACAGAGCCCAGTACGTTCGCATGGTGAGCCAGCCTATTAGCCATATATCAATCCTTCTGTTGAGGTCCTATTCATTATCGCCGTAAGTATGTCGATTTTCATTGGCCGGCAATACCACCGGATACTGACAGCAACGCAACTTACATGCAGTGACAAATCCCAATACAAACAAGCTGCCTACTGGCATTTTTTAACGTCATGTAGAGGTTTTCTGCATAGTACAATAAGCAAAGATGGGCTATTGTTCAGTTAGCGGATTTCTCCGCACATTTCATCGCGTGGCCAATAGAGTGATTTCGGGTATGCCGCATACGAACAGCGCAGGAAAAACCAGTCGTCGGTTAAGGCACCCAGCCTTGGCCCTAGCCGCGGCTCTTGCTTTGGCTCCTGCTCTGGCTAACCTGCCGTCGGCATTGGCGGCTGATGACCATAGCGCTGGCGGCAATCGCCTCTGGGCCAGCGAGATGCGAGACTATGCCACAAAATCCCTTAAAAGCGACGAAGCCCTGAGCATGGCTGCCGTGCCACTCAATGGCCCGGGGCTTGACCAGAACATCAATGCTGATGTGCCCATGAGCCCAGGCTCCATCATGAAGGTGATCACTACCTACGCCGCTCTGGAAATCCTTGGCCCGACACATCACTGGGATACGGATTTTCTGACTGACGGAAAAATGGTCGGCGATACCCTCAACGGCAATCTCTATGTGCGCTTTGGTGGTGACCCCAAGCTCACCTTTGAACGACTCTGGATAACCCTGCGGGAACTCCGTGACATGGGGATTAACCGCATCGATGGCAACCTGGTACTCGATGGCAGCTACTTTGAAATTGATGGCGGCTTTCCAGTATTTGCAGACAATGGTAATAACCCACACGCGCCATTTCTGGTTGAGCCGTCTGCCTACCTGACCAACCTCAACCTCGTGCATTTCCAGATTCGGGCTGATGAGCGCGGCACCCAAGCCTGGAGCACGCCAGCTCTGAGCGAAGTTGTTATCGACAACCGGGTAACCGCAGTGGCTGACGGGCCCTGCCCGTCGCGCCGCAATTTTGATTGGGTACCGGTCATTCAAGAAGGCGGGAAAGTGACTGTACGGGTAACGGGCGAACTGCCACAGGGGTGCCGCACCACCACTTACTTGTCCTTACTGCCCCACGAGCAATACAGCGCTTCAATGATCCGCTCTCTACTTGGAGAAATGGGCATCATCGTGTCCGGTGGAAACCAAACAGGGCTGACCCCGAAAAACGCGCGGTTGGTTATGAAAACCACATCGCCAGATTTGGTCACCATGGTGCGAGACATCAACAAGTGGAGCAGCAACGTGATGGCCCGGCAGCTATTGCTGACCATAGGCGCTCAAAACCGGCTAGACAACGAAGACGACGACCGAGTTGCCGGCATACGCGTTATTTATGATTGGCTCGAGAATAAAGGCGTCGATACTGCAGGAATGGTGATCGACAATGGCGCAGGCCTAACTCGCCACGGCAGAATTACCGCCAGACAAGGTACAAAAATTCTACAACACGCCTGGAACAGCCCCTACTCCTCAGATCTTATGGCTTCCATGCCCATTATCGCCATGGACGGAACCATGGCGCGCCGCTTGCGCAATACAGGTATGGATGGCGAAGGCCGCATTAAAACCGGTTACCTGGAAAATGTGCGGTCTATTGCAGGCTTTACGCGGGATGAAAACAACACAACTTGGGCAGTAGTGGGCATGGTGAACAACGACCCGGCGTGGAATGGCCAGGCCGTTCTTGATCGAATTCTATATTCCCTCCACTTCCGTCCGCCTACCGGTACTGCGCTTTCACGGGCAGAACCAAGCACCTCCAAAACATCTATCCAATAGATCAACTGCCCCGGGCTCAGCTGGGGCAGGATTATAATGAGCTTGTAACCTTTTTTGATAGGCTTTGTTAGCAAGTCAGGCATCCTATGGATCAGTGCGGATATTTGTCCAAATTACACAGCGCGCGAGCCGGGGCGCTCTTGCTTGCAACAATTCTGTTTGTTACTGGGTGCAGCTCAACCCGGCTAGCGTACCGTTACGCCGACTGGGGCATTGTCTGGTGGGTTGAAGACCTGGTTACGCTCACGCCACCACAAGAGCAGCAATTGAATGATGATATTAATAACCTGAAGCAATGGCACTGTAGCACCGAGTTGCCGCGCTATAGGGCATGGCTGACCCGTTTCCAGAACGATTTAGCTTCAGGCAAGCCCGGCCCGGCCGAAGTCAACAATCTTCAAAGCCAATTGCTCGCGTTCTTCCCGCCCTTAGTTCAGCAAATAACACCCGTCGCCGTTAATCTTCTTTCCAGTCTAAGCGACGAACAAGTGCGCGAATTGGCCGGCAACATGGATGAACAACACAGGGAACGGGAAGAGGAATTTCTGGTGGGCGACGCCGAAGCGATTGCAGAGGCGCGGGCAGAACGGACAATGGAGCGCGCGGAGCACTGGTTAGGGAACCTGAACAGTAGTCAGCAAAGCAGCATCAGCGACTGGTCAGATAATCGTGCAGGCCAGACCAGAATCTGGCTAGAGGGCCGTAAAAACTGGCAAAACGCCCTGCTGGACGCCCTCGAAAACCGCAACAAGCCGGGTTTCGACGACGCAATCACCGAACTGGTCAAAAGCCCGGAAGCTGCCAGGGGCAATGCCCATGCGGAGATGATGAACAAAAGCACGGAGGCCATGGCTAGGTTGATTTACGAACTATTACAGGCGAGCCAGCCTCTCACCTTGACCACCTGGCCCACCGAGCATCGGACCTAAGCGACGACTTCAAAGCCCTCACCTGTAAACCAGGCTCCGAGGTCGCATTGCGAGCTTACGAATAATCAGATCGTAAGGTAACCACCGTCTGCATTAATGCAGGCACCCGTGGTGTAACTGGACGCACCCGATGCCAGGTACAGCACCGTGCCTGCCATTTCGCTGGGATCGGCCACACGCTTCATGGGAATGTGCGCCATAGCCTGCTTCTTGATGGCCTCATTCGAAGTCAAAGCGCTGGCAAATTTCGTGTCTGTCAGGCCAGGTAACAAAGCATTCACCCGAATGTTCTGCTGGCCCAGCTCCATGGCGAAAGATTTGGTCATGGAGATAACCGCAGCTTTGGTAATCGAGTAAATCCCCTGGTAGTGGCCTGGGTTCACACCGTTGACAGAGGCCACGTTTACGATTGAACCTCCGCCGTTTTTCTTCATAAGCTGGGCACCACGGGCACACATGAAGAAGTAGCCACGAATGTTCACATCCACGGTTTTATGGAAGGCACCCAAATCCGTGTCTTCAATCGGGCCGAAATACGGGTTGGCTGCGGCATTATTAACCAGAATATCCAGCTTGCCGTGCTGTTCTTCGATATGAGTCCAAATAGCCTCGATCTGCTCCATTTCGCCGATATGGCAGGCGTAGGCCTCGGCGCTGCCGCCGGCCTCGCGAATACTGCTGGCCACTGCTTCACAACCGTCAATTTTACGGCTGGTCACAATCACGTGAGCGCCGTAATCCGCCAGCGTACGAGCAATGCTCTCGCCAATACCACGGCTGGCGCCGGTTATCAGGGCGATCTTTCCGGTCAGATCAAACAGGTCTTTCTTGCTCATTCGTTCACCTCAATTCGTTATCGGAACGTCACCAGGGCGGGGTCTTCCGCTTCCAGGTGGCTGTAATTATTGAAAACAGACAGGCTTCGACGGCCAGTGGAATAAAGCACTCGCGTAACGCTGGTATTGGCGATGACTTCGTTCAGCCTAATGCCTTCTCGTCGTCCAGGCCCAAAAGGTGCTGGCACATAACCGCGATAGGCCCGCCAGAGGTGGACACCAGAACATCCCCACCGCCTGCGTACTCGATCATTTCGTCAAAGGCTGCCAGAACCCGGATTTTGAAATCCGCCCAGGTCTCGTCGTACTCCGCGTCATAGTTCCCGGATGCCCACCGTCGCATCGCTTCGACAAAGGCGTTCTGAAAGGCTGCGGCGGGTTTTGGAAAAGCCGCAAGATCTTTCGCCATAACCTGCCGATCGCTCCACTCGGGTCGGTAACGGTTAACGATGGATATATGATCAAATTCGTTGAAGCCAGGCGCCACTTGCATATCTGGCAACTGCGCACCGTAACCCGTCGCGATGGCTTCAACAGTCTCCCGGTGGCGCTGCAAATCGCCGCCAAAAATCGCCGCCGGCTTTATTTTGTCAATCATCCAACGACCAAGAACCTTACCCTGCTCCCAACCTCTGCGTGAGAGTTGATCGTAGTTTTCCTTACCAAAGCTGGCCTGGCCATGGCGCACAAGGTACACAGTAGCCATTAAAGAGAACTCTTCGAGATCAAACGCTTACAGCGATTCTCAAGATAGTTCGCCGCATGACCGAACGCTGCGAAGCGCTTGTCGTTGGTTTGGCCGTGATAGAAGCGGTAATAGATCTGTTGCACGATCACAGCTAACCGGAACAGTCCGTAGATCTCATAAAAATCGAAGTTATCCGCCCGAAAGCCGGACTTCTCCATGTAGTAAGCCACCACTTCCTTGCGGGTAAGCATACCGGGGCGATGCGTAGGCTGACGACGCAGCATCTGGAATGCGTCTTCGTCACCTGCCTCAATCCAGTAGGCAAGTGTGTTACCGAGATCCATCAGCGGATCACCAATCGTTGCCATTTCCCAATCCAACACCCCGATTACTTCAAAAGGGTTGTCCGGGTTCAGCACCACGTTGTCAAAGCGAAAGTCGTTGTGAATAACAACCTGGGCAATATCCTTTGGCATCTTGTCATTCAACCAGGACATCACCGCCTCAAAATCGCCAACGTCGTCTGTTCGGGCCTTGCGAAAGCGATCACTCCAACCGCCAATCTGGCGCTGAACGTAACCTTCGCCCTTGCCCAGCGCATCAAGGCCAGCAGCTTTGGCGTCAACGCGATGCAGATCCACCATTTTATCAATCACGCTCAGGCACAGCTTGCGTGTATCGGCTTCACTCAATTCCAGATCATTAGGGAAATCCTGGCGCAGGATGATGCCTTTCATTCGCTCCATCACATAAAAATCGCACCCCAACACATCATGATCGTCGCAAATGGCGATGATCTCGGGCACACAGGGATAGACCGGCTTCAGCGCCTGCATCACCTTCGCTTCGCGCAGCATGTCGTGAGCAGACTTGGCGATTTGCCCAAGGGTGGACGGCGCAATACATACGAACGGTCGCCGTAGTCCACCTGATAAGTCAGGTTGGAAGCGCCACCCGGGTATTGCCGGATAACCGGCTCACCAGCCAACTCCGGGATCGCACTCTTCATAAACCGGTCGATGGCGGAAAGATCCAGTTCCTCACCTTCGCGGATATCTACGGCCTGATCAATCTGGGTCATTCAGGGCTCTCCTTTGTTTTCCTGGTCAATTCAGGCTTTGGCTTTACCGCCCATTTTGTTCATCCAACGCTTGCTCTCCCTGTACATCAGCCGGTCAAAGGCCCAGGGCGCATAACGCTTGAATATCCACAGACGGCGTTCCTTCACATGAGGCAACACCCAGAAATCCTTGTTTTTTACCGAGCGCACTATGTCCTCTGCCACGTGATCTGCAGAAATAGTCGAGCGCTTCATTAGCTTGTTCACATTCTGTTGAACACCAGGAATATCCGAACGCATGCTTTGAGTGAGATTGGTCTGGAAAAACGCAGGGCAGACACAGCTGACATGAATGCCATCACCTCGCAGTTCCTGACTCAAGGTCTCCGACAAGGCAATAACACCCGCCTTGGACACATTGTAGCTGTCCATAAGCGGCGCCAGCATCAGGCCCGCCATAGATGCGATATTCACAAACGTACCAGAGCCCTGTTTCTTGAACTGTGGCGTAAACGCCTTACAGCCCCGCACCACCCCCAGCACGTTGATATCAAGTATCCATTCCCAATCGGCCATGGTGGTATCTTCAATCGACCCGGCAGACGCTACGCCGGCATTGTTAACGACCACATCCACACCGCCCCACTTTTGCGTGAGATCCGCACAGATCTTTTCCAGATCGGTAAGTCGTCGGACGTCGCACTCCACAAAATAGCCTTCGCCACCAGCATTTTTAATTTCCTGCTCAACGCCCACGCCCTGCTCGGGATTAATGTCACCGATACAGACTTTTGCGCCTTCTCTGGCATAACGTAGCGCAATGGCCCGGCCAAGGCCGCTTGCGCCGCCTGTTACGAATACTCTTTGTGTCATAGTGTTTTCCATCAGTTTTTGTATTTACGCAACTCGATGCGAGCTACGGTCGCCCGGTGTACCTCATCTGGCCCATCCGCCAGCCGCAATACCCGAGCATAGGCAAACAACTGAGTAAGCGGGAAGTCATCATCGCTCACGCCGGCGCCGCCGTGAATCTGAATTGCCTGGTCCACAATGGTTTGCAGCATATTGGGAATCAACGCCTTGATCATGGCGACTTCCTGAATCGCACCGGCAATGCCTTTGGTATCCAAAGCCCAAGCGCATTTCAGAGTCAGCAGACGCGCCTGCTCAATCGACATGCGGGCATTGGCAATGATATCTGGATTACCCCCAAGCTTAGCCAGCGGGCGACCAAACGCCTCACGGCTTGTTGCCCGCTTAATCAGAAGCTCAAGTGTTCGCTCGGCTGCACCGATAGCTCGCATGCAGTGGTGTACGCGGCCAGGTCCCAAGCGCCCCTGAGCAACCTCAAAACCGCGACCCGCGCCTGCAATAAAGGCACTCTTGGGCAGACGCACATTCTCGAACGACACTTCACCATGTCCGTATGGCTCATCGTACTCACCAAACACTGGAAGCATACGTTCGATTTTAACACCCGGCGTATCCAGCGGAACCAAAACCATGGAGTGACGACGATGTTTATCGGCACCCGGATCGGACAACCCCATAAAGATAGCGACCTTGCAATCAGGGTGCCCAACTCCGGTACTCCACCACTTACGGCCATTCAGCACCACTTCGTCACCTTCAACCACCGCCGTTGCTTCCATGGTAGTTGCATCAGAGGACGCTACAGCCGGCTCAGTCATGCAGAACGCAGAACGGACTTCGCCACTGAGCAAACGCGGCAGCCATTCGGCCTTCTGTTCCTCAGAGCCGTAGTGGATCAGCACTTCCATATTGCCGGTGTCTGGGGCATTGCAGTTAAAGATCTCAGGCGCAATAAAGCTGCGGCCGGTTTCTTCAGCAATCAGCGCGTAATCGGAGTTGAGCAAGCCACAGCCGTGCTTTTCATCCGGGAAGAACATGTTCCAGAGACCTTGGGCTTTGGCTTTTTCCTTCAACTCCTTGATGATTGGCAGCACAACCCAGCGGTTTTCAAGAGACGCCAACTCTCTATGATACCGAGCTTCAACCGGGAAAATTTCTTCCGCCATAAACGCTTTTACACGCTCAAGATAATCCTCACCTTTCTCGGAGATACTGAAATCCATTGCCGAACCCTCTCAGAAATTTTACAACGATGATTTGACTATTCGATGGTGCGATGAATATACGCACGATTGAATCAGTCTAAAGTTGCACCCACTATTACGCGACTGAATTATTCTTATCGTTTACTATTAACATTACTTATTCAACGAGAGCTTACTGACTATGGCCGGGACTCGCCTGGATCTCAACCTCCTACATGTGTTTGACACCATATTCCGGGAAGGCAGCCTTACCCGCGCAGCAAAAGCATTGCACCTGACCCAACCCGCGGTCAGCCATTCCCTGTCACGCTTGCGGGATCATTTTGACGATCCGTTGTTCACCCGCCAGGGTAACCAAATGGTGCCGACCCCTCTGGCCCGCCGCTTCCTTGAATCCATGAAACCCGGGCTCACCCAAATCCAGGGTGCAGTCAATCAATTTCATGCTTTTGATCCAGCGAACCAGCGTAAAACCTATTCACTAGGCCTGCGAGATGTTCTGGAGTCCACCTTCCTACCGCAGCTTATGCAACGGCTGGATCCCTACCCGGAGCTGGAGATCGTCAGCAAACGCATTCCCCGACGTGACATGGAAACACAGCTGGCAGCTGGCAAGTTGGACTTCGCTGTTGATGTTCTGCTGCCGGTCAGCAGCCAAACGTCTCATGAGCTTTTAAGGCAGGACAGACTTGTGGTTCTGGCGCGGGAAGGTCATCCGTTGACAGCACAGACATTGGATATGGAGCGTTATCTTTCAGCCCGTCACGTGCTGGTTTCCTCACGCACAGAGGGCCCGGGGATTGAAGATTTTGAGCTGTCGAGGCTCGGGGTTCAACGCAGCATTCGCCTGCGTTGTCAGCATTACTACGCGGCCTGCCGAGTCGTGGAAGCGACCGACCTTTTGCTGACCATGCCGGAAACCTACGCCAGAATCATTTCGGAGCGGGCCAGCATTACCATAATGAACCCACCTGTGGATCTGCCCTCACTCGACGTGCATCTATACTGGCACAAAGCTTACGGTCAGGAGCCGGCGCTGATATGGTTTCGAGAACAGCTCAATGCTATTCAGTAAGCCCCCACGGCCATGAGAAAACCGAAAAAGCAGACGGCCGTAATGCCAAGCGAAGCGACCACTATACCGAACCCCCACCAGATGGCCGCACCGTCGGAAATAGCAACGTCGTGGCTGCGCAGGGTGCGGTAAAACGCCCAAGGGCCAAGTATAAACGCACCGACCACCGCAAACACCAGCCCAACACTGATGCCCGCAAATGTCCAAGTGGCAAGTTCGGTGGTGCGGTCTGAGACACTGTCAGTAACACCGTGGTGTTCCAGGAATTTCTTGCAAAAAAACCATACCAGCGCGAAGAGCGCTGCAACGAATACAAGACCACCGATAACAGTAAGAAGACGGTAAAGCACAATCAGATTTCCTGTAAGTTAGAGATCACGTCAGGCAGGATAATACGGCTCTGGCAAACACTCGAACCCTGGTCTGGCAAACAGATAGCCTTGGTACAGAGTGATACCCTGGGAGCGCAACCAGTAATATTCTTCCTCGGTTTCCACACCCTCGGCCACAATCGCACCGCCCAATTGTTTCATCATGGTGATAATGCCTGCTACCACAGCCTGCTTGTTCGGTTCCTGATGAATGTTACGCACGAGCGTCATATCCAGTTTAAGCAAATCGGGAGGGCTGGCCATCATAATGTTGTAACGGGAGTAACCCGCGCCAAAATCATCGATCGCAGTACTGAACCCCATTTCCTGGTAGGCATCGATAATGGCAACAAGATGTTCAACCGATGTCAGGTCTTCTCCTTCCGTCAGTTCGAATATAATCTTGCTGGTATCGAAATTGTAAGTTTTAGCTGCCGCCAGCGTAGTGCGAATGCAGTATTCTGCCTTGTACACAGCGTTGGGCATGAAATTAATGCTCAGCCGCGTACTCATACCAAGTCGAGACGCCAGCTTGACTGCCTTCACCCGGCAAATCTGGTCAAAAGCATAGCGATTCTGCTCAGTTACCTTACCGAGAATGCTCGGGGCACCCTCACCCTCAGGCCCCCTTACCAAAGCTTCGTAGGCATATACGGTTTTATTGATAACGTCGACGATAGGCTGAAACGCAAACGTAAAAGAAAAGTCCAAGCCTTCCCCACAGGCGCACTGCTCGCAATGAGACTCATCAAACAGGATTTTTGGATCGATCACGTTACCTCCTCTGCTTTAAACCGGACATAGTGGCAAGGTATGTAAAAGCTTATTTCCGCGCCACTATAGTCGCGAACAGCCTGGTGGTAAAACGACTTGCTGTAAAAGTCTGTCAAACGCTGGCATCCGCTAGTCACGCAACTACACTGGGCTTTATCACTCGTAACAGCCTTTCAACTAAAGGAGTCTCCAGAATGGACCAAACTACCCGCATTGCAGTGACCCCGGGCGACGGCATTGGCCCAGAAGTCGTGGGGGAAGCCATACGCTGCCTGGAAACCCTACGCACCAAACACAGCCTGAGCCTTGAATGGAGCCACTTCCCATGGCCGTCACACGCATGGCACCAGGAGCATGGTGAATCCATGCCCAGTGATGCCCTGGAGCAGCTCAAAGCTTATGATGCAATTCTGCTAGGCGCCCTCGGCGACCCAGGCCCTTTGGACGACCCCAACCGTTATCTTTTAACCGACAGTGTCTCACTGGCGCCGTTGCTGGATATGCGTAAAGGCTTCGATCAGTGGGTGTGCGAGCGCCCTGCCCGCCTGTTACCCGGTGCCCGTCAGTATCTCGCCGATGAACGTGCAAAAGATATAGACATGCTGGTAATCCGGGAAAACTCCGAAGGTGAATATGTGAGCCAAGGGGGTCGTCTGCGCAAAGGAACCGAGGATGAAGTTGCGACTCAGATGGAGGTGTTTACCCGCAAGGCGACCAATCGCATTATTCGCTACGGCTTTGAGCAGGCCCGAACCCGGGCGGTGGAGCGCGCGAACGAAGGCCGTACCCGCCAGTTCCGTACCCTTGATGGCAGCCGGGATGGCCGCACCTGTGAAAGCCAGGTATGCCTGATCACCAAGCGCAACGCCCTGCGTTACTGGGGTGATATGTACACCGAGGCGTTCGAGGAAATCAGCAAAGAGTTTCCGGATGTGGCCACCCACCACGAGCTGGTGGATGCAGCATGCATGAAGTTTGTACAAAGCCCCTGGGCATTCGATGTGGTGGTTGCCAGTAACCTGCAAGGGGATATTCTTACGGATCTGGCTGCGGTACTGTCTGGCGGAATGGGTGTTGCCCCTTCCTGCAACCTGAACCCGACAGATCCCAACATGCCCTCCATGTTCGAGCCAACCCATGGCAGTGCTCCGGACATCGCCGGCAAGGGCCTGGCTGATCCAACAGCCATGCTGTTTACTGCAGCTCGCATGTTGGAGTGGCTAGGCAGAAAAGACCCGGTGATGGCAGCAGCAGGCAAGGAATTGTTTGATGCGGTGGCTGCAGATCTGGCAGAAAATGCCGGCGCGCGGCGAGGAACACAAGAGATTGGCAAAACTATCTGCCAACGCCTGTTAGCCTAAGAAGCAGGAGCAGCAGAGCCAGAAAGCCTTTCCGGCTCTGCCTTGTTCACACGGGCTTATCAATCAGCCATTACAAATTCAATGCGGCCAGGGGCCACCCGAATATCGGCCGGTATTATGCCAAACAAGCGCTGGGCCGGATCTGCTTCATCCAGGCGATAAACGGGTATGGTTTCCAGCATCTGGGCCACAACCCCCATCACCTGGTTCGTAATCGGCCCAAGATCGCCCTTAAAGAAGCTGGAATCGACGCTACTTTCCAACAACTTTACCCGGCGAATAAAGATAGCTTTTTCCTTGCTGTCGTAAACCGGAGCCCCTTCAACTTTTAACGCAATATCAACCGGCAGTTTTGCCATCAGTACGTTAAGTGCCACCTGGCCCTTCAGATCGATCACTGCAACATCACGGCCGTCCGGCCCAAGGGAAATATCTGCGTCATCGAGACGGAGGCTGAGTGGTGACCCACTCTTCAGCTGTGTGCGGTCGTAATCGCGAACCGCATCCTGCAAGTGGCTTTCCAGCTGCCCTTCAGAAATAGAATAAGGAGAAAAGCTGGCGCAACCACTGGTCAAAGCAAGCGCCAATAACACCATGCCCCAAAGGCTACCAAGGTGTAGTTTATTCATCGTTTACTCTCCATGGATTAAGCACCCATCCTGCGGCAGCACAGCAGACGGAACAAGACCGGCGGGTTAATAATTGGTGAGAATCCGGGCCGCTTACTCGTTTTCGGCCCGGGCCTCTACGTGAGGGGTAAGATTATCATCGAAAACAACCCGCAATAGAATGGGCTGACAGCATACCTGGCAATCTTCAACATACTCCTGCTCCGCTACCGAAGGGTCGACGCTGATATCCAGCGCCTCCCAGCAGTACGGGCACTGGATAAGCACAGAATCCAGAGCCGACATAGCCCCTCCTCAGAACGATTGTTTCGCCATCCATGGGATGATGCGATCAAACGCAGCTTCAAGGTTCTCACAGGTGGTCGAGAAGCTGATACGAACGGCGTTGGTGCAGTGTTCACCGAACGCGTCGCCTGGCACTAAGCATACCCCGGTCTCTTTGAGCATACGAAGCGCCAAATCCGACCCATCTACATGGGGCGGCAGGTCCGGGAATGCAAAGAACGCACCACCCGGCTTATACCCAGTCATGTATGGGGTCTGATCAATCAGCTCCACGACTTTGTCCCGGCGCTCCTTGTAAATGCCCAGCATATCTTTTACGCACTGCTGGTCCCCGGTCAACGCTGCGACACCCGCAAATTGAGACGGCGTATTAGCCACTGACGTAGTAAACATGTGGTAGCGACGAAGGGATTTGATGGCCGCCTGGCTGGCAATTACCCAACCTATACGCAGCCCCGCCATACTGTAGGTTTTCGAGAAGCTACTGATGCACATAATGTTGTCCAGATCCATGGAGCAGTTCAGGACACTGGCGAAGTCATCGTCATCAAAAATCAAATGGTCATACACCTCATCGGCATACACCTGTATGCCTCGATAGGCACACTCTTCCAGAATGGTTTCCACAGTGCTGCGAGGATAAACCGCTCCGGTCGGGTTATTCGGATTATTAAGTATCAAGGCAAAGGTTCGCGACCCCATAGCCCGGATGACTTCATCAGGATCAAGCTGATGGTCGTTATCCGCCCGGGTCGGCACAAATTTAACCTCACCTCCGTTCATGCGGATCAACGGCGCATATAGCAGGAAAGAGGGATCCGTTACAATGAACTGCCGGCCAGGCGCCGCTGTAGCCGAGATGGCCAGGTACATGGCCTCTGTCGCGCCGCTGGTGACCAGAATATTATCTCTGGTGAGCTTGCGATTGTACCGCTTACTGTAGTAATCCCGCAGCGCTACCAGCAACTCAGGAAGCCCGGCATCCATAGTATAGCCAGTCTGCCCTGCGTGGAGAGCGTCAACATAAGCATCGATAATATGCTTGGGTGTTGGCAGATCCGGCTGGCCGATCGAAAGATGAATAACATCCTTCATGGTAGCTGCCATGTTAACCATACGCCGAATACCCGGCACCGGAACGGCCTGCATGGCTGGGTTCCAACTGGCCTTGGTTTTCCGGTACTTCACCTTCCGCGGTTTATCCTGGCCGGTGTCTCTGTTGGCAGCATTCGCCATAACAATCTCCTGCAACGGGAACGGTGGGGCAAAACTAACCCCATTGCAGGTTAGCCAGTAAAATCTAGGCACACAAGGTAAAGCCAACAAACATAAGGTAGGTACAAGTACCCACCCAAAAAAACAGCTATTAAAACCCTAAAATCGAGTCTGGGTTGACCGGATGGCATCTGCCTACCAGACTCTCCTCAGGGTCTTTCAGCGGACATGAACGGCCCACAAAAACCACTCACCATAACCAGCCATTTGATCAGGCGGAGGTTCAATGTCTCAGCACAGCAAGCCTGTTGTAACCGTTCTCACTGCACCCGGAGAGCAGGAACCACCGGGGATGGAATCGCTAAGGGCGCGCGCCGAAGTGCGCTTTGCCAGTGACGAGGCAACCCTGCGCAGCACTTTGCCGGGGACGGATGTGATGATGGTGACGGATTTTCGTACCGAGGCGCTTGAGGCGGCCTGGGGCTGTGCGGACAAGCTGAAATGGATACACGCCACCAGTGCGGGGGTAGACGCACTCATGTTCCCCGCTCTTACAGAAGGTGATGTTGTGGTCACCAACGCCAGAGGGATATTCGACCGAACCATCGCTGAATACGTGCTGTGCACCATTTTGATGTTTGCCAAGGATTTTCCGGGGTCTATCCGCTTGCAAATGAAGCACCAGTGGAAACACCGGGATACAGAAAGGGCCGAAGGCAAACGGGTTCTGGTGGTGGGCGCAGGGTCCATTGGTCGACAGATTGGCCGGTTGGTAGCTGCGGCCGGCATGCAGCCCCACGGCATCGCCAGAACCGCTCGCACCGACGACCCCGATTTTGTCGCCGTTCATGGGAACAACGAACTGTATGACCAGCTGGGCCATGCCGACTATGTCGTTATTGCCGCGCCATTGACGCCACAAACCGAAGGGTTGTTTGACGAGAAGGCATTCAAAGCCATGAAAAGCACCGCCCGCCTGATCAATATTGGTCGCGGCCCGGTTGTTAAAACCAATGATCTGATTGCTGCCCTGAAGGCAGGCGAAATTGCTGGCGCTGGGCTAGATGTGTTTGAGGAAGAGCCGCTACCGGAAGACCACCCGCTTTGGGACATGGAAAACGTCATCATGACCGCACACATGGCCGGCGATTTTATCGGATGGAAACGCGCGCTCACTGATCAGTTTCTTGAAAACTTTGACCGCTGGCATAGCGGCGAAGAGTTGTTTAACCCAGTCAACAAGGAGCTTGGGTACGCTGGAAGCAGTTAACAGTCCAACAAAAACGGGAACTCACAGGTTCCCGTTTTTGTCGTCCGAAAATCTGATTTTCAACTTCCAGACAAGGACTGCTTCGAAGGATCAATTTCCATCTGCTGTATGGCAATGACCGCTTGGGTTCGGTTACGAACGCCAAGCTTACGAAACACCGCTGTAATGTGTGCCTTGATGGTGGCTTCGGACACATCCAGATCGTAAGCAATCTGCTTGTTAAGAAGCCCTTCTGCCAGCATACCCAACACTCGGAACTGCTGTGGCGTGAGTGATGCCAACTTCTCAGAGAAGTCGGTGGTATCTGAATGCATTCGCTCAAGCTTGTCTGCAACACCCTCAGGCAGCCAGACATCGCCTTCAAGAATCCTGCAAATTGCTTCAGTAATGGTAGGCAGTGGCGCCGACTTTGGAATAAAGCCAGACGCCCCATAATCAATCGAGCGCCGCATTACCTGCAGTTCTTCAGAGCCTGACACAACCACCACTGGCAACCCGGGGTACTGCCCACGCATGAAAACCAGCCCGGAGAAACCGTGGGCACCCGGCATATTGAGATCGAGCAAAACCAGATCTGCATCCGGGTGCGAATCTACCGACGCTTGGAGTGCCTTGATGCTATCAACTTCTACGGTTTGTGCATCAGGTACCGCTTGATTGACCGCCTGTTTCAGGGCGGCCCGAAACAGCGGATGATCATCAGCGACGATAATTGTTTGTGTCATTAAGCCAAGTCCTCACAGGTTTGCGGCCGGCTTCCAGGCCTTATTTAAACTCACGACTGTCAATGAGCTCATCTACTACACTAGGATCTGCTAGCGTAGAGGTGTCTCCCAACTGGTCGTGCTCATTGGCAGCAATCTTACGCAAAATCCGGCGCATAATCTTGCCTGATCGTGTCTTGGGCAGGCCAGGCGCCCACTGGATAACATCCGGAGAGGCAATTGGGCCGATTTCTTTACGAACCCACTGTACCAGCTCTTTCTTTAGCTCATCAGAAGGCTCTTCGCCTTGCATCAAAGTCACATAGACGTACAGTCCCTGGCCTTTAATGTCATGGGGGAAGCCAACAACGGCGGCTTCGGCCACCTTGTCATGAGCACCAATGCGCTTTCAACTTCAGCCGTACCCAGGCGGTGCCCAGATATATTGAGCACGTCATCAACCCGCCCTGTAATCCAGTAATCACCGTCTTCGTCACGGCGAGCACCGTCGCCAGTAAAATACATACCCTTGTAGGCGCTGAAATAGGTCTGAATAAAGCGCTCGTGATCGCCATAGATCGTGCGCATCTGCCCAGGCCAGCTGTCCAGAATAACAAGGTTTCCGTCAGCTTTGCCTTCCTGCAGATTGCCTTCGCTATCTACCAACCCAGGCTTAACACCAAAGAAAGGCACCGTTGCAGAACCCGGCTTCAGGTCAACCGCACCGGGTAGTGGCGAAATCAAAATACCACCGGTTTCTGTCTGCCACCAGGTATCTACAATCGGGCATTCACTGTTTCCAACAACACGGTAGTACCACTCCCAGGCTTCCGGGTTTATGGGCTCACCCACCGAGCCCAGCAGTTTTAGGCTCTTACGGGTTGTTCCTTGCATGCAAGCTTCGCCCTCGGCCATCAGTGCCCGGATAGCGGTAGGCGCCGTGTAAAGGATATTCACCTGGTGCTTGTCGACAATCTGGCCCATGCGGGAGCTGTCGGGATAATTCGGCACACCTTCAAACAACACAGAGGTAGCCCCGTTACACAAAGGGCCATATAAGATGTAGCTGTGACCCGTTACCCAGCCGAAGTCTGCCGTACACCAATAAATGTCGCCATCGTGGTAATCGAACACATACTCGTGAGTCATGGAGGCGAAAACCATGTACCCGCCGGTTGTGTGCAGAACCCCTTTAGGCGCTCCTGTCGAGCCTGAGGTATAAAGCATAAACAAGGGATCTTCTGCATTCATTGGCTCTGGCGGGCAATCGGCAGAGGCCGTTGCCATCAGGTCTTCATAGCGCTCATCGCGCCCGTCAACCCAGGGCACGTCTTTATTCCCCGTACGGCTGACAACGATCACTTTCTCGACGTTCGTACCGCTTTCGTTCTTAAGCGCCGCATTCACATTCTTTTTCAGTGGAACCGCACGGCCACCGCGTAAGCCCTCATCAGAGGTAATAACGAAGCGTGATTTGCCATTGGCAACTCGAGCACCCAGCGCTTCTGGTGAGAAGCCGCCAAATACAACAGAGTGGATCGCACCAATACGCGCACAGGCCAACATCGCCACCGCGGTTTCGACGATCATTGGCATATAGATGGTGACAACGTCCCCTTTCTTAACGCCTAAGCCTTTAAGAACGTTGGCAAACTTACTGGTTTCCGTATGCAGTTCCCGATAGGAAACATGACGGGAATCAGAGGGGTCATCGCCTTCAAAAATAATAGCCGCCTGGTCGCCTCGAGTTTCCAGGTGACGATCAAGGCAGTTGGCAGACGCATTTAGCTGCCCATCTTCAAACCATTTAATGGAAACATTACTGTAATCGAACGTGGTATTTTTAACCTTCGAGTAAGGCTTAATCCACTCAAGGCGCTTACCATGCTCGCCCCAGAAGGCGCCTGGATCTTCGACTGATCGACGGTACATTTCGTCATACTGTTCTCGGTTCAGCAAGGCCCGTTTGGCCACGCCTGGGCTTACCGGATAAAGGTGTTTATCAGTCATAGTGCTCCCCTTTGATCAGAGTTTGTTGTCATTATCGGTTTTTGCTAATTCAGAGCGATAGGGCATGCAGGCCCTGCAGGCACATAGCTGTAGTTCAACATGTGTGCCACCACACAATGAATTAGACTAACGTCCTAATGCGCCTGAACTTTTAGCGTAAGAAGGTCAATAACCTACAAAAAATCAACGGCAATTTGCCAGGAGCTTGGGCTTCAACAAAAAGCATAGTTCGCTCTGCGCGAGAGGTAAACCAGCCCCGACAAACGGGGCCCGGTATGATCACGCCGCTTGCTTGCGAATCCGAGAGGTGCGAGGGCGCTGCGCTTTCCTTGCTTTGAGCGCGTAGCGGTTGAGGCCGGCAAGATGAATCTTGCGCAGATACACCGCCCAGTCAATCTGGCGGGCGTCCACTGGAAACAGAGCTTTGTCGACCTCTCCCATGCGCGAAGCCAGGGCCAGCAGGTCGTCATTGCGGAAAATGTAATCCGGTGCTGTGTAAAAGCCAAAAACGGTTGCGAGTGAACGCGTGGTATCAAGGTTTTGCAATATCTTGAGCTCGCCACCCTGCCCCAACATACCCACCAGGCGCATCATGCTGCGAGTCAGACTGAGCGGAATGCGGGCACCACTCACCAAGGCATCAAACAAAGAGCGGTTCACTGCAATAAAGGGTTTGACTGGCCGGCGATAAAACAGGTTCTCGTAGGCGGCATAATTGGTTTTGGCCTCTGCCATCAGGTGATCAATGAAATCACCCAGTGACACCGGATTCGAGCTGCCGCTGCAGCACTGGTAAATCCGAGGCCGTGGGGGTTCACCCAGTGCCTCAGCAGCCGCGAGAATAATGGAGTTCGCAACCAGGTCGACAGGAATGACATCAATAATACCGGAACGCTTGCCGGGGAATAAGGTTACTTTTTCCCTCGCGTAAGCAAGAATAATCGCATCCGCCACTTTCACGCCTTCAATCCAGCCAGGCGCGGGCTCTTCCAAAGCGCTTTCAATAATAGACGGGCGCAAAATGGTGAGCGCTCGCCCCTCCAGAGCCTTCATTAGCAACTGCTCACCCAGCCATTTAGTAAAAGTGTAGGTATCACTCCAGCCGTAACGGTTTGCCTCACGGATACCCAGATCCACAAGCTTGCGTTGCAATATTTTACCGGAATAGCGTGAGCGCACATCTGCAATGATGTCGTTAAGCACTCGAATCAGCTCTTCAATTTCGTAAAACCCGGAGGGGCTGCGGGGGATATCTTCACCAGCAGGCTTGATTACCGATTCTGTAATCTGACCAGAATTCATTCCGTTTACATAACAGGTTGAAACCTGAACAACCACGAGAGTTGGGTTTTGGTGAGCAAGCCTGGCAATATTTTGCAGACACTGGGTATTGATGGATAAGGCTTTATCAAGCTCTTCACGAAAATTAACGCTGGCGGCGGAATTAATAACGGCGTCGATGTCGCCTGCAAGTTTTCGAAATGCGTCAGGCTGCAAGCCAAAATCAGGTTGTGTTACCTCTCCGGTGACACAATGCAGTCGCTCCTCCAGAAAAGTCTCAAACGCCTCGCCGTTCTCTTGGCGCAACCGATCAAACACTGACGAGGTGGCAATTTCATTGAGAAAGCGGCCACGGGCATCTGAGTGTCGTTTATTGCCCCGTATTAGCAGGTGTATACCGCCGATGTCCGGTACTGCACGAATCAGTTTTTCCAGAACAACTTTTCCAAGAAACCCCGTGGTGCCCGTAACCAGAACGTGCTTGCCTCGAAGCTGCTCAAGTACCTTTGATGAAGACACTCCAGCCCCCTCTGTTTGCTTTGCCATGGTGAAAACTCCTTTTCTTGGATGCCAGCAGTAACCGATCCTTGCACAATCTTTGTGGTAGGGCGGTGACAAAGTGCAAGGTTATCACCAAAACTCGCACAACAATGTCAGCACAAAACGCTACTCTACAAACACCACCGATAAAATGACGGGTTAACCGGCATGTTTGTACTCCCCCTCAACACACGCGCTCAAGCGTCGTTATCTTTCTCATCCGCCAACGCCCGGAGTATCTGGCTCAGAGAAATATCAGAAGGCTGTTCTTTCAAGACTCGAACCAGGCTTGCCTGATCACCAAAACTGATGCGGTCATAAAAAGGCTCGGGGAGCACAGTCTGCGGCAAATTCTGCATACCTTCAGTGGTATCACCGGGAGATAGATCAGTGGGTGCGATTTCGCCAGCTAGATGTCTGAGATGCGCTGCCAGGTGCTTGCGCTGTTCCTGGCTCAGGTTTTCCCAAGCGATGGCGCTAAGCCCGGTCTGTATAATTTCTACGGTGTCGTTGTCGAGCGTGCGCCCCAACAGCGCAAACAGGCGCATAAAAGCAACGTAGCGCAGCATGGCGCTCTCATCTGAACTCCCGAGCACCAGTTCCAGTTCGCCAACTGCCTGAAGACAGCGCTCACGAGGACTTACTGCGGCGTCTGCTTTCTGCGCGCGGGCTGGCTGGCGCTTCGAAACTGAGTGCCAGTAGGCGGCTATGCCAGCTTTGCGAACAGGCAGTTGCGCCAAGCGCACATTAAGCATGTCAGCCAGGGTGGTGAACTGCCGGCAGGACGGATCAGACACGGGTAAGAGAGCAACAGGCCTTTGGTTTAATACCGACTGACGCAGGGTCTCATCACGCCATATTCCCCCCATATAATGCAGAGAACACTGCAGATGTCGCCGCGCAGCTGAATCAAGACGTTGAAATACCGAGCGGGCCTGGCTGGCACCTTGCGCCATGTTGATCAGCACACTGGGTGTTCTCCGGTACCCACGGCGCTTCAATACCTTGATCAGGGAAAAAGCGTCTGTCAGTGAGGCAGGATCCGGAGTCACAACCACACACGCCAGCTCCGCCGCTGCAATCATGTGTAAGCCTGTAGGCTGAAGGCCCGCGGCGGTATCCGTTATAACGTAATCATAGCGTCTTTCCAGTGCTGAAAGAGCGCGCAGGATACGAAAACTCTCCTCAGGCTCCATGCTCATACACTCTTGGACACCAGAAGCACCAGGCAAAATATGCAGGCCGTAATCCACTTCCAGAAGAATATCCTCAAGGCGGCATTCAGCAGCAACTACATTGGCTAGTGTTCGCTCAGGATAAAGGCCCAGCATGATGCTGACGTTAGCAAGATCTGTATCGCCATCCAGCAGCAACACACGCTTTTGTTGTCGGGCCAGCGTGAGTGCCAGGTTAAGGCTACAGATGTTTTTCCAACACCGCCCTTGCCGCCAGTTACAGCGATGGTTCTGGGTGGGTTCACCTTGTGCGTACGAGATTTCTGAGCACTCATAACAACCGACCCTACATCCTGGCAACAACAAACGGCATGCTGGTATGTAAAAATTGTACACATATCAACCTGCCGTGAATACGCTGATCAAAAAAAGAACAAAACGCTTTGATATCTGAGGTTTATTGTCTAAGCTCGATCTTTGACAATCAATAAATGAACAAAAAATCACAAATCGATCTCAGAGTGCGGCAGGCAAGCCTATGAATACAGTTCCGGATCTTCAGCTCCCGAGTCTTCCGGAAGTTACCCTGCGCGCTCTTGAGGCCTGCCGTAGAGATGAACACTACCGCGTAATCAGTGAAATCGTCGCGTCAGACACGGCTCTCGTGGTTCGGATTCTGGCATTGGCGAACTCTTCCCTTTATGGCCCTACCCCCGGAATTCGGTCAATCGATCAAGCCTTAATGCGCCTTGGAACCCGGCGTTTTAAAACGCTGATACTCACCGCCGCACTGCGACAAATCCTTTTTGAGCTGAGTGGCGGTGCCTGGCAACAGTTACGGGATTTTTGGCGACACGCCCTGACGACTGCTATGACCGCACGGGCTCTGGCTACCCTTACGCGTTACCCAGAAGTTGACGAAGCATTTATGTTGGGCATGCTCCATAACATCGGAGAGCTGATTGCCATTAAAATGCCAGATATCGAAACCGGGCAACAGTATATGGATCGGCAGGCAGACATCGCAGCCGAACTCGTTACATCCTGGGGAATGGGGCCATTGGCTGCAGATGCCATGCGCTATCAGCTGGCATTACCCTCAGAGTTGCGGGACGCCGGGCACCTGGTTAAGATCATCAGTCTCGCCACTCGCCTGGCCTTGTCTGATGCCGCCGGCATTGCTGCTGCGGGCACTTTGTTCGGGCTCAGCGAAGAACTGGTCCGGGAGATCAACCGGCGGATCAGTCAGGACGTGTCCACAATGGCGGAGTCTTTGGGTATCCCGCTCATTAACAGCTATAACGCTGAGCCCGCCTCTCAACAACTCCGCCAGATCGCCTTACGTCACGCCATCGCCCAGCAAGCCATCGGCTTTGTTGATCTGGCCGGTAAGAGTGGCGCCATTCTTGCCGAAACCGTTATTAGCCTAACCCTTATTACCGGGTTGCCTGCGTTGTGTTTCGGGTACGACGATGACAGCCTTGTTTTGCTTTCTGGTACCACAGGGCAGCACCCGAACCTGACGGTAAGCGCACAACCCGGCGGCAGTGTGCTAACGGAGGCTTTCGCCTCTCGAACACTTGTCAGTCTTAGCGGGCGCACGCCAAACATACTCGACCGCCAGCTTTTATCACTACTGAGAACACCGTCGTTGGTCGCTATCCCGGTGATAACGGGTGACAGCGTCCTCGGTGTTTTTGTGCTAGGAACCGATGGCAATACGCCCGGTGCAACCACAGATCTGGTACTCCTTTTTACTCATCAACTTTCAGGTGTTCTTCAAGAAAAGCGCACATCCCTGGAGAGCGTAACAGGCGAGACTGCCTTTGAGCATCAGGTCGTTCTGGAGCAGGTACGCAGGCAGGTGCATGAAATCAGTAACCCGCTGACAATCATCCGCCAATACATCCACCAGCTCAGAAATCGGCTAGAAGACCCGGGCGTTCAGGAGGAGCTGGATGTTGTGCGAGAAGAACTGGATCGCGCAGGCAATCTGCTACTGCAAATCAATCACGAGACAACCGGCGATACAGACGAGGGAGTGGCTGACCTTAACGCAGAAATACAAAGCCTTGCCCGGATGCTTGAAGACAGCCTTTTCAGTGGCAACAACCTGCATTTAAACGTGTTAACGTGTTTTGATCCGACGTTTGTTATTGCCGGTGCACCCGCTGTCCGCCAGATTCTGATTAACCTGATCAGAAACGCTGTTGAAAGCCTGCCTGAAACCGGAGGCACTGTTATAATTAAGACTTCAGCCCCAGTGTGGCAAGACCGCCGCAACTGGGTAGAGGTTGAAGTAACCGATACTGGCGAAGGCATACCCGATACGGTACGGGAAGCCCTGTTTACGCCGGGGAAAACCACAAAGGGGGAAGGCCACAGCGGTTTGGGTCTGAGCATTATGAAACAGCTGGTTGATGACATGGAGGGCATCATCGCTTGCCGCACAGGGCAGGACGGCACCACCTTCCGGGTCTTGCTGCCGGCGACCAACCGTGAAAATTCCGAATCTGACTGATGAAAAAGAACGAGTGCAGGCCGATGGCAACTGAAGAGCGCAACAGACGTCTATCGCAAGGGATGGCGCCACGCATTCTGGTCGTGGATGACGAGCCTCGCTTGGTAAGTGCACTGGCCACATTGCTGCTCAGCTACGGTTACCATGTCACCGAGGCACACGGCGGAAAACACGCATGTGACTTGATCGACACCTTGCGCTTCGACCTTGCCCTGCTTGACTTGCGCATGCCAGAAGTCGATGGTTTTGCGGTTATGGCTCATCTTGCGAACCAGCAGCCTGAGTGCGGCACCGTGGTAATCAGCGGAGAAAGTTCATTTACATCGGTCAGCCGTGCTCTTCGGCGCGGCGCTCTGGACTACATCCGCAAACCATTTGATCCGGAAGAACTCGTTGCAACCGTTAAAAACGTTGTCGGCAAACAATCGCTCCTCAAAGCCCATGAAGATATACAGGGGCGCTTGGAAAAATCTGAAGCCCTACATCGTTATATTGTAAACAGCTCGCCTGACATCGTTTTCATGCTTGATGCACATGGCCGCTTCTGCTTTATTAACAGCAAAGTAGAAAGCCTTCTGGGCTACAAACCAGCTGAACTCTGTGAACGGCACTTCCGGCATATTCTGGACGACCGTGATGTAACCAAGGGTATCTACGCACTCAATGCACCCGACGTTAGCGCAGACAACCCCCGCACCATAGAGATTCGCCTTAAAACACGCGGCAGCCGACAGGCAACGCGGCATTTTGAAATAACTGCGTTTCCCATTGACCCCCAGAACTGGACACACAGCAGCTACACTCGGGGCGGAGGCAGCGGCCAGAATGCCAGCTACTACGGAACTGCTCGAGACGTAACCGAGCGCAAAGAGGCCGAAGCATTTATTAACTTTCAGGCCTATCACGACCTGCTTACACGCCTGCCTAACCGCGCCTGTTCAAAGACCGCCTGGAACTGGCCATTACCCATGCACGCCGCTCAAACCAGAAGCTTGCGGTGATGTTTCTTGATCTGGACCGCTTCAAGATCATTAACGACACCCTTGGCCACGCCATGGGCGACCGGCTACTGCAAGCCGTAACCCAGCGCCTGGAGAGTTGCCTGCGCAAGGGCGACACCTTGTCACGCTTCGGTGGTGACGAATTCACCCTGCTACTGCCATCAATTCATGGCCAGGAAGACGCCAGCCAGATCGCCAGAAAGCTCATCCATACGCTCAAAGCACCCTTCAAACTTGGTGAACATGAAGTGTTCGTGGGCGTCAGTATCGGCATTGCCATTTATCCAGAGGCTGGAAACAGCATGGATCAGCTGATTCAAAATGCCGATATCGCCATGTATCACGTTAAGGCCCGGGGGAAAGACAGCTATCGTTTTTTCTCAGAGAGCATGAGCATCGACAGCACACATCGCCTGCAGCTCGAACGGGATCTGCGCCTGGCGCTTGCGCGAGATGAACTGCGGGTATTCTACCAACCCCAGGTTTGCGTACATACGAACCGAATTATGGGGCTCGAAGCTCTGGTGCGCTGGCAGCACCCTGAACGTGGCTTGCTCTACCCCCGGGATTTTTTGGGCCTGGCGGAAGAAACCAAACTTATTGGCCAACTTAGCGAACAGGTTCTGGACAAGGCTTGCCGAGATGTTGGCCACTGGATTCGCTCTGGCCACCAGAGCCTGCGTTTGGCCGTAAACCTCTCGCCTATCGAGGTAGAGCACCCCCGTTTTGTGGAAACCCTCATGGAGCGGGTTAACTCTAATAGGTTCCCTCCCGGCAATCTGGAGATCGAGATTACCGAAAACGTGATCATGAACGATCTTGAACAGATCAGCCAAAAGCTGCGCGAACTGGCAGACATGAATGTGCGTATCGCCATCGATGATTTTGGTACCGGCTACTCATCCCTCAACTACTTGCACAGGCTGCCCATCCACACGTTGAAGGTGGATCAATCCTTCGTGAACGCCATTCGTAGTGGCTTAGACGACGCCTGCATTGTTAACGCCATTGTGGCCATGGCTCACGGACTGAAGCTGGATATTGTTGCTGAAGGCGTAGAAACAAGTAAACAACTTGAGTACTTACGTACGCTTGGCTGCCATCAAGTTCAGGGCTTTTACTACGGAGCGGCACAGCCCGCTGCGGAAATCAGTAAATTACTGGCACAGCCGAAGATCGAAATGGTCGTGTCTGGCTAATTCTGACTGCATACACCTTATTATTGTCTGACATTCCTAGTCAAAACCTTGACCTTGTTTGCAAAGTATTATTTTGCGTTAACTTGTGTATCTCGAAATGCGCATTGCTGCACATAATTTCCCTACCCTGTTCACTAAGCTCAAATACACAAGACATTGGCCACCAAAACGCCTGAACATGTCGTTAGGGCAAAAATGACAATAACGGTGCCAGTATCCCAGTTAACAAGAACAGGCAGCAGTGATCATGCGCGACAAGTACCGCTACATAGGCCCGGTATACGATTTCCTCAGCAACCTCTACAGCGGCAAAAATATCCATCGCTGTAAAACCGCCATGCTGGATGTGGAGACAGTAAAACCCGGCGACCGGATCCTCTTTGCCGGTGTTGGCCATGGCAGGGACGCCATACGCGCAGCGGAACTGGGAGCAGACGTAACCGTTGTTGACCTGTCAGAAACCATGCTGCGAAAGTTCGGCGAAGCTCAGGAAAGCGAAGCACCCCACCTGACCATTCGCCGCATTCATAGCGACATCATGAAAGTGGATGAGGCCGGCCAATACGACATGGTCGTCGCCAACTTTTTTCTCAATGTATTTGACGAAACCATGATGGTGAAGGTTCTGGAACACCTGATCCAACTGGGCAAAGCAGACGCACGCGTTGTAGTGGGTGATTTTTGCTACCCAACCGGCAATGTGTTCTCGCGCATGTTCAAAAAGTTGTACTGGTATATGGCCGTTTTCACCTTCTGGCTATTTGCCAACAACGCCTTCCACAAAATCTACAACTACCCGGAGCACATGCGGCGCCTGGGCCTTGAGGTTACAGAGAAAAAGCACTTCAAGCTGATGAACATGGACTGCTATTGGTCAATTCTCGGCCGCAAGCAAGCGTAATCGACCGCCTGCAAGATAAAATAACCGGGGAAACATACAATGTCAGATCAGATCCTTGTACTCGACCAGGCCCCAGAACTTGAAGGCGCTGCATTTACCTTCAGTGAGCGGGTGGGTTATCTGAAGAGGTTTGGCGGCCACTCCCAATCCTTCTCCACCCTGCAGCCAGACATGCAGTATTTCGATATGCCGGGTGTGGGTTATGTGGCCTATATGCGAAAGTGGGGCACCACCATTGTTCTTTCCGACCCGGTGTGTGCACCGGAAAACTTCGGAGCGATTCTTGAACGCTTCCAAAAACGCTTTCCCAATGCCTCCTACGTTCAGGTTTCCAAGCCTGTTGTCGACTTTTTACACTTGCGTTTCGGCCTGTATGGAACACAGTTTGGCAGTGAATCACGAATCGACCTGGGCAAATGGTCCCTCAGCGGCAAGAAAAAACAGATTCTGCGCACCGCACTGAATCAGGCGGAAAAAAGCGGAATTACCGTGCAAGAACGCTTCAGCGACGACCATACCCGCGAAATTTCAGAAGCCTGGATTCGAACCCGCAAATGCAAAAGCAATGAGATACGCTTCCTGATTCGTCCTATGGAGATGGATTACCGGGAGAACGAGCGCCATTTCTACGCTTATCAGGATGGTAAGGCTGTTGGGTTTATCTATTTCGACCCGATTTATCGCAACAATGAAATCATCAGCTACGTGCCTAACATTTCCCGCGCAAACGCAGACTTCAAGCAGGGCATTTTTTATACCCTGATGGCGCATGCGATGGACGCTTTCAAAGCCGAGGGCGTTCCTTACCTGGATTTGGGGCTTATCCCGCTGTCCCTTGATGCCACCACGGAACATCAGGAAAGTCGGCTTCTAAAGCGAATCTTGCACGGTCTCTACAACAGGGGGAGTTTCATCTATAACTTCAAGGGGTTGGAGTTTACCAAATCACGGTTCCGGGGTGACAACTTCAAAACCTACTGCTGCCATAAACGGAGCATACCGGCCTTGGAGTTTCTTGCCATGTTCAAACTTACCCAGGTGCTATGATTTTACGGGCCAGCTCCCAGTAACCGTCTTTGGCTGCAGGCCCAAGCCCGCCATATAGCTAGCAACACCCCCGGGGACACCACCTGAGAAAAGAGCGGCAACCACGGGCGCATTTGGGGGGCCTTTGTACTCAAGCGCGTCGTCAAGCCTATCAACTTGCGCCAAAAGCCACGCGACACGACGGGCAATAGCGTCCCCCGAATCCACCCAGAACTTTACCTCCGGCAGGCTTTGTCTGAGGCTATCCAGTAAAAGCGGGTAGTGAGTACACCCAAGAACCACGGTATCAACTCCGGCGTCACGCAACCCCGCAACTGCATTATCAAGCTCGTCTTGAGGCACGGCCACTCCACGAACCAAATCCTCTGCCCACTGAACAAGCCCGGGGTGGCCCACTCGCTCAACCTGGCAACCGGGTGCAAACTCCCGGATTAGTTCATCGAGGTAAGGCCGGCGCACCGTTGCTGGCGTCGCCAGAAGGCCTATGCGCTTATTAAGAGTTTGTGCTGCGGCCGGTTTCACCGCCGGCACCACCCCAACCACAGGCACACCTGTTATTGCCCGTAAGTGCGGCAGGGCAACCGTGCTGGCGGTGTTGCAAGCAACAACAATAGCATCGCAAGGGTATTGTTCGAGCGCCTTTGCAATGAGCGTACAACAGCGCTCAACCACCACCGATTCGGGCTGGCCGCCGTAGGGAAAGGCGGCGTTATCGGCAAGATATACAATCGAAGCTGCGGTAGCTTTTTATGAACACAAGCCGCAATGCTAAGCCCACCAACGCCGGAGTCAAAAATCAGAATCCGGGGAGATCTTCTCTCACTCAAGGTTCAATAACTCCACCGGCGATCAGTTTTTCCATATCGCGAATCAGACGCCCGGAAATGGTGGTGTCAGGAGGCACTGGTGGCCTATTCCCGGGTAAAAACCAGCCAGCGTCCGCCAATTCATCTTCCTGAAGTACCAGCTCGCCTCCGGCATAATCCGCGAAAAAACCCGCCATCAACTGGTGCGGAAACGGCCAAGGCTCTGAGGCCCGATATTGAATGTTGGTAACATCCAGGCCGGTCTCTTCTTTCACCTCACGGGCAACTGCGGCTTCCAGACTCTCTCCGGGCTCCACAAAGCCCGCAACCAGGCTGTAAAACTGGCGTTTAACGCGAGACGACTTTGCCAGAAGATAACGATCCTGTTTGCGTATCACCACAATCACGCACGGGGCAAGACGCGGATACCAGGGAATGTTGCAGTGACTGCACCACTTTGCCCGCTCTAGCCGATGAAAACCCGTGCTGCCACCGCAGCGACCGCAGTATTGATGATCCCGAAACCACTGCCACACCTGAAACCCGGTGCTGAGCATGGCCGCTGGCACATCACTGATCGTCATCAGTGCGTCCCGCAGCGGAACAACATTATGGCCGGCACTCAACGATTCCGGCACCTCCGTCACGAAAACCGGGCGGCCACCGGCGCTTCCCAAGGATACAAAGCCAGCATTTCTAGCATTTTCAGGTATGCTTTCCAGTGGCTGCAACCAACCATCATCGGGCTTGAAAACACCAGAACCAGACAGCGCCAGCACAAGGTCTCCTTGTTCGGGTGCCTTGGTTGTCCAGCCGGGACTCCACTGAATTGTTGATGTTGCCATGTGCCATTGCACCTGAGTGATAAACGGGCCAGACCCGAATGTATCACAGAGCTGGGAGCATCAAGAATGCAGCAGCAGCTTTCCGGCTCTCACTCAACCAAGTAAACTTGGCGCCTGTTTTCATCGGAGCGACACTTTATGCGTCTTTACCAGGGTATTCGAAGCCTGATTCTGACCTTTTTCCGGAAAATTTTGTTTTTATGGATCCGGACAGATGTCAGCGGGAATAGCGTTGACGCACTGGGGTTGTCCTCCGAAAAACCTGTGTGTTACGTGCTGCAGTACAGTTCGCTGTCCAGTCGTCTGGTGCTTGAACAGGAAGTAATACGGGCCCAATTGCCAGGTGCAACCACATCGCTTCCCGTTAAGAACGGCCCTTCACACTCATTCTTTTTTCTGTACCGTCGCATTGGCAGGTCGTTCCGTAAACGCCAGGCACCCGTTCCCACCACCGAGTTTCAGGCATTAGTGCGTTACGGCCTCGAAAACCCTGAGCAAGATGTCCAGATTGTTCCAGTGTCTCTATTTTGGGGCCGCTCTCCCGACAAAGAAAAGTCGCTGGTCAAGCTGTTGCTGTCAGACACCTGGTCTGTCGCAGGCCGGCTGCAGAAGTTCCTGATTATTCTGGTACACGGTCGCAATACCTATGTGCAATTCAACAAGCCGCTCTCCCTGAAGCAGGTTGTCGACGAGTATCGTCATAGTGAGGAGCGCGCCAATCGCAAACTTGCCCGTATTCTGCGCACCCACTTCCGCAAGGTGCGGCAAGCCGTTTTAGGCCCGGATCTGTCACACAGAAGAACGCTTGTAGAGGGCCTCTTACGAACCCAGGCAGTAAAAGAGGCCATTCGAGAAACCGCAGCCAAAGAAGACCTCGCGCCAGAGAAAGTACGGGCCCAAGCCTATAAATACGCTGATGAAATTGCCGCCAGCATGTCCATCGTCACCATCCGTATTTTTGAGGTGCTGCTCGCCTGGCTTTGGAACCGCATCTACAAAGGCATTGCCGTTAACAACATTAAAGTAGCCAAGGAAACAGCACAGAACAACGCAGTAATCTACGTGCCCTGCCACCGCTCCCATGTAGACTATCTTTTGTTGTCCTACGTACTGTACAAAAACGGTCTTATGCCGCCGCACATTGCAGCGGGTATCAACCTGAACATGCCGGTTGTAGGGCCCATCCTGCGCCGGGGCGGTGCTTTTTTCATGCGCCGTAGCTTCCGAGACAATCCGCTGTATGCAACGGTTTTCAATGAATACATGCATGTCATGTTTTCCCGCGGCTACTCGGTAGAATACTTTGTGGAAGGTGGCCGTAGCCGCACCGGGCGAATGCTTCAGCCCCGCCCGGGCATGCTCGCCATGACAGTGCGCAGTTTTTTGCGTAATCATCGCAAGCCGATCGTCTTTGTTCCTGTGTACATTGGGTACGAAAAGGTCATGGAAGGGCGTTCTTACCTCGGGGAACTCAGGGGCAAGAAAAAACAGAAAGAAAGCGTGTTCGGTCTTGCTAAAACTGCCCGAAAACTCAGTAGTTCCTTTGGCAAGGTTTCAGTTAATTTTGGCGAGGCCATACACCTGTCTGAAGTGCTGGACGATGTCCGAGACACTTGGCGCGATGAGGCTTACGATTCGGAGTATCGCCCCGCCTGGCTTAACGAGGCGGTTTCCAAACTGTCTCTGAAGGTTGCCTCTAGCATCAATGCGGCTGTAGCGGTTAACCCTATTGGCATGATCGCAACGGTATTGCTTGGCACCGAAAGACTGGCTATGGATGAGGGCCAGCTTATTCGCCTTGCGGATCAGTATGCAGATCTTCTGAAAGTTTTCCCTTACGCCGATACCGTGACCTTACCGGAGGGCAACGGCAAAGATTGGGTGGTCTACTGCGAGTCCATGGGCTGATTTCGCGCCAACCCCAAAAACTGGGGGATATCATCGGCCTGGAAGGCAGCAATGCCACCCTGATGACTTACTACCGGAATAACATTCAGCACCTTTTCGCACTGCCCGCGCTTGTGGCCAGCCTGTTCGAGAACAAAAGCTCTCTCGCCCGAGATAGAATTGTTTATCTTGCCAGCGTAGCGTACCCCTACATTCAATCGGAACTGTTCCTGAAGTACCAACCAGACGAAGTGGAGGCGGTCATCAACCAGTGGATTGATGTTCTGGTAGATCAGGGCTTGCTGGTTGCTTTGGATAACGAGCGAATCGCCCGCCCTGAAGACGGCACCGATGCCATGCTGCGCCTGAGAGTGCTGTCCCGGTTCATCATCCAAACCGTAGAGCGCTATCACATTGCTCTGGGCATACTGCGCAAGTATGGCTCAGCCAAGATCACCGCAGCAGAACTTGAAGAACAGAGCACCCTACTGGCGGAGCGCATGTCTATATTGTTCGGGCTGAATGCACCCGAGTTTTTTGATAAGACACTGTTCCGAAACTTCATCGCCAACATGCAGAAAAACGGTGTTCTTACTACCGATGAAAACGACCTGCTCTGTTATGACGAGGGGCTGGATGAGGTGGCCGACGATGCGCGGCTGGTATTAAGCGTGGAGAAACGCCAAGCTATCCAGCAAGTAACGATGCTGGGTATCTAACCTGGGCACAATAAAGCCCGCGGAGGCGACAGCTAGCCTAGCGCGGGGGGAGTGCGCGGATGGGATAGATATCGTAGCGGCTGCTTTTGCCTTCTATGCGAGTGCCTGGCTCCGGGCCGCTGATCGCCGGCGCTTTTCGGGGGCGCTTTACGGAAACCCGATACTTAGCTGCAGCGAGCGCTGCCCTAAGTAGCGCTTCTGAATCGTCATCGTCCCCCACGATGGTTCTAAAAACCTGCATTTCTTTCTTTACCAACGCAGATTTGTCGCTGTGGGGAAACATAGGGTCAAGATAAACCACGTCAGCGACTTCGCCCCTCTCGGCTGCATTAGCCAGCCAGTCAATACTGCTACCCGCGTGTAACGTCATGCGTGCAACCACTGGCGCACAATCCACATTCAATGCTGCCCGAGCCAGCCCGTCCGCCAACAGGGCATGAATCACAGGGTTGCGCTCAAACAAACTTACGTCACAACCAAGGCTGGCAAGCACGAAGGCGTCTTGGCCTAGCCCCGCCGTTGCGTCCACAACGTGCAAGCCAGTCTTTGTTTTCTGTAAGCCCACGGCGCGGGCCACAAGCTGGCCTGAGCCTCCACCATGCTCACGACGGTATCCCATCTTCCCTGTTACAAACTCGGCCCTTACCGGGCCCGGAGCGCCCTTTCCGGCAACCTGAAGACCCAATCCATTTTCATCCAAAAACAGAAAAACACTGGCGCGCCGTACATCTTTTGGTTGCACAACGCCCAGATATGGCAAGGAAAGCTCTGAACTGAGCGCCTGAGCCTGATGCTCATCACCAAGAGGGCTTCTGGCAACAGCCAGCGGAAAAACGTGATTTTCTGAGGGAGTGTTCGAAGCTTTGGAGCGCGACATCAGATCAGACTATCAACCACGGATCTTATAGGAAAGGAACGGCGTAAATTAGCTGCGGCCTGGCAGCTTCTTCCAGGCAACTTCGTCGCGAATGTATACCGGTTGCGCCTGCTCTGCGGGCACTGCCAGGCCGTTATCGAACTTTACAGCCGCCAAGCGTGCAACCCAACTTGCGCGCGGAATAAGGGTTTCGTCCACTGAGTTGATTTTGCTTGATACCTCTTCAGGCATATCTGCCCGAAAGGCCCAACCCCGGCCGGCGCCATCCCAGCGCGTAATGTCGGCTTCCAAAACAACATTGGAGGGCGGGCAAACTCGCTCTTCGCCTTGCAACTCGGGAAGACCTGAACGGTTTCGAAAGCAACCCCAATATAGTTCGCTCATGCGGGCATCAAAGGCGACAGCAATACCTCCACCCTCGCTTACCTGCATAGCTTCAATAGCGCCGAAGGCAACGGCTTCCAGCGAAGAAACAGGAACGACCGGAAGACTAAGCCCCCACGCCAGCCCCTGAATCACACCCGTGGCGATGCGTACTCCGGTAAAAGACCCTGGGCCGCAGGCAAAAGCTAGCGCATCCAGGTCGTTTGGCCTAAGCCCTTGCTCCGCCAACAACTCACGAACCATCGGCATTAGCAGGCGAGTATGCCCTCTTGGGGCAATCTCAAACTTCTCGATAACATCGCCATCAACAAAAAGGGCTGCCGAGCAGCCTTCGGAAGAGGTGTCCAGTGCCAATAGTTTCACAGGCGTGAATGGCCTCGGTAGAACATAGGTGAGTTATTTCAGGCTAGCGCGAATCTGATCGCGAATACTGTCGAGACTGCCCACACCTTCTACGCGCACATATTCAGGCGCCAGCTCAGGCTCATTTTTTGCCAGGTCCTGATAGTAACCGACCAAAGGCGCAGTCTGCTCGTGATAGATCCCCAGGCGCTTGCGGACGGTTTCTTCTTTGTCGTCTGCACGCTGCATCAGCGGCTCGCCGGTTTCGTTGTCTTTACCTTCCACTTTGGGCGGATCGTATTTTACGTGGTAAATACGGCCACTGCCTTCATGCACTCGGCGCCCTGACAAACGGCTGACAATCTCTTCATCATCTACAGCGATTTCGACCACGTAGTCGATAACAATACCCTGGTTTTTCAAGGCTTCAGCTTGAGGTATGGTGCGGGGAAAGCCATCCAGAAGATAACCATTTTTGCAGTCCGGTTGCTGAATCCGCTCTTCAATCAGCGCAATAATGATGTCGTCAGACACCAAACCGCCCGTCGCCATCACTTCCTTAACTTGTTTGCCAAGCTCAGACTCGGCCTTCACCGCAGCCCTAAGCATGTCACCGGTGGAAATCTGGGGAATATCAAAGCGTTCAGTAATGAACTGGGCCTGGGTGCCCTTCCCCGCGCCTGGCGCGCCTAACATGATGATTCGCATACCGTTGTGCTCCCGTTTTCGTCATTATCGTTTAATTTAAAAAGCTGTGGCAAAAACCTATGCCTTTGCAACAACCTCTCACTCTGGAAGAGATAGTAGCCGAAATCGGCGATGGCGCATTATACGAAGTCAGACACCTCAGAGAAAGTCGACCTCCGTATCATCTTCAGAAAACAGATATGTAACCGAAACCGGAGGCAGCGCCGTTAGGTGATCAAGGACGAAGCCAGAGCATCCAGCTCCGGTGCAACCTGATCGATTTCAGACAACAATTCATCCACGATAGCAGGCTCCAACTTTAATCCGTGCAGCAATGCGGGAATATTATCGGAATTAAATTCATCACCAATACCCCGCCCTTTCAGTAGCGCGTTAGCCAACTGAACCATCATTACGTAGTTCTCATGCTCTCCCTGATAACCCGGGTACTGGTGCACGCCTGCTGCTTTAATAACAGGGTCAGGCAACTCCCATAACCGGTGCAGGATGCCGCCAATGGCGCCATGGCCTACCGCAAGAATTTCCTGCTCACCGCCCTGCCCGAACACCTGCTGCTCAAGCGATTGCATACTGGTTTCGGGATTGGCTTCCCGCAGCCGGTTGAGCTCTTTGAACTCTGCCGGGAACAAATGGCCTACCAACAACAAACCAAAGTTGTGCAACAGACCGCAAAGATACGCTAAGCCTTTGTCTGCACCACAACGAGGCGCCAAACGCTGGCAAACAAAAGCACAATACAATGAATGCCGCCAGAAGTTATCCATACCCAACATGCCTGCCTTGGGTACATCGAACGCCCGAACCGAAGCAATGCCCAAAGCAATATGGGCTACGCGATCAAAACCCAGCACTCGGGTTACCGCTTCTTGAACAGAGTTGATTTGGCCCGGGTAATTGAATAGGGCCGAGCGAGCATAGCGCATAACCTGCGCCGTAAGGCTGGGGTCAAACTCTATGAGCTCTCCAAGCTCACGGGCTGTGGCCTCGGTGTTTGAGGTTAACCGCAGAATACGCAAAGCCAATGCTGGCATGGGCGGCAACCGGTACAGCTTTTTCAGTTTACTGGCTACATCTGCCAGCGTCAGCGCGTCTCGTACTACATTATTACCGGAACCGCGAATGGCCAAATGCCCCTCCCGGGAACCGGACATTGCCAAGCGCAAAGAGCTGCCATTCATTTCTATGAATGAGTGGTTTGTGCCACTGGAAAACAACACACGCTCGGCCTGCGTAACATCATCATCCAGTAACACGGACATATCGTAGGCATTACCGATGGGCGGCGTAAACCCAGGGTCACAATCACCGAACAACCGCACGGCCTGGCGTTCGGTGAGAGGCTGAAGGTGGCGGCCCGTCATTTGCAGGAGTGCCTCTGTGTCAAGGGTGCTGTCGTATCTCTGAACCACCATCAAAATGCCACTGATATCAATCAGCAGGGTTGCCTTGATAACATCACCCCGAGGCTGCCCCAAAGCAGACACGGCTTCATCCAGGCTGGCAGCCTTGGTTATCGGCAGCTCTTTGTAAGCTATACCTTGTTGATTTAAAAACCGCTCCAGTCGCACTGCGAGAGCCACAAGAATACTCCTGTTATCCATGGTGGGGATGGATCGAGCCTCCCCTAAACCTGTACCCGGTGGCTTTAACCTGTGTTACGCATACCGGCGGAAATTCCCGCCATTGTAACCTTAAGCGCGCGCTCTACCAGCTCCGGCACCTCGCCCTTACCTTCACTTTCCCGGTCACGCTTCAGTAATTCCGCCTGGAGGTAATGCAAAGGATCTGTGTAGGGGTTGCGCACACGCATGGAGTGAGCAAACACGGGCTCACCCTCCAGCAACTTACTCTGTTCCTTGAGCTCCAGCAGGCGCTGAACGCAGCCTTCAAGGCGGGCGCCCAAGCTGGCCCCCAGTGTTCGGAGCTTGTCGTCGTCCAGCAGAGTCTTTTCATAATAGCTGGCGATGCGCAGATCCGCTTTTGCCAGAACCATTTCGAGCATATCTACATAAGTGCGGAAGAACGGCCAGCCGTGCATCATCTCACGCAAGATCGGCAAGCGCCCCTCTTTGGCGGCATCTTCCAGCGCCACATCACTGCCCAGCCAACTGGGCAACATCAGCCGCATTTGAGTCCAGGCAAAAATCCACGGAATGGCCCTCAGACTTTCCACACCACCACTGGCTTTGCGCCGTGCAGGCCGGCTGCCCAACGCCAGTTTTCCCAGCGCCTGCTCGGGAGTCACCTGGCGAAAATAGGGTACAAAGTCGGGGTTTTCCCGAATCACTTCCCGATAAGCTTTGAGCGAGCGCTCTGTCAACCAATCCATGGTGTCACGCCAGTTATCTTCAGGCTCAGGGGGTGGTGCCAGAGTCGCCTCAATGACCGCTGTGGTGTATAGCGTCAGGCTTTGCACCGCCAGCTGAGGCAAACCAAACTTGAACCGGATCATCTCGCCCTGTTCGGTGATACGGAAACTGCCGTTTACCGAACCAGGAGGCTGGGAGAGAATTGCCCTGTTAGCCGGGCCGCCGCCACGGCCAACGGTGCCGCCACGACCATGAAACAGGGTCAGGTGCACACCATACTGGCTGGCCACCTTAGTGAGCTTTTCCTGTGCCTGATACTGTGCCCAAGCTGCCATAAGCTGGCCGGCATCCTTGGACGAATCCGAGTAGCCAATCATGACTTCCTGGCGCCCCTGGCAATAATCCCGATACCAGTCCACCTCGTACAAGGCGGCCATACTCTCAGGCGCGCCGCGCAGGTCGTCGAGTGTTTCAAACAAAGGCACAACCCGCATGGGGAATTTCATGCCCGATTCACGAAGAAGCAGGATGACGCTCAGCACGTCAGACGGCTTGCTGGCCATCGAGATAACGTAGGAACCCAGAGCTTCTGGCGTTTGTTGCGCGACCACCTCGCAGGTGTCCAGTACCTCACGCACCAGCTCGGAAGGCTCCCAATTCCTGGGAACCAATGGGCGACGCCCCTGGAGCTCTCGCACCAGAAAGGCCTGACGGTCTTTTTCAGGCCAGGAAAGGTAATCGCCCAAACCAAGGTACTCCACCATTTCGGCCACCGCTTCCGCGTGGCGAGTCGCTTCCTGACGGATGTCGAGGCGAATAAGGGGCAAGCCAAAGGTATGGGCCCGGCGGATGGTATCCAGCAATGCGCCCTTGGCAATATACTCAAGTCCGCACTCCACCATTGAGCGATAGCAGAGCTCAAGCGGAGCCGTCAGGTCTTCGTTTTCAAAAAGAATGCCCTTGGTATCGGCAGGCTCACCATTCACGCAGGCTTCAGCCCAGTCCCGGGTTTTGATAAGTCGATCCCGCAGCTCCGCCAGTACATGACGGTATGGTTCCCGAGAGTCGCCCGCAAGACCGCGCAGCTCATCGCTGGCTTGCCACATGGAGAGCTCCGCCCTTAGCGACTGGATATCACGGAGAAACAGATCCGCCGCCATCCAACGCCCCAGCAGGAAGACCTTTCGCGTCACCTGATGGGTGACGTTCGGGTTGCCGTCACGGTCGCCGCCCATCCAGGACGCAATGCGCACAGGTGAAGCCTGCAAAGGAAGCCCTTTCCCCGTTGCTTCCTGAAGCGATGTATCAAGATCATCAAGGAATCGAGGCAACGCCTGCCAAAGGCTGTTTTCGATAACCGCAAATCCCCACTTGGCTTCATCGACCGCGGTGGGGCGCTCATGGCGGATCTCATCCGTATGCCAGGCTTCTGCAACAAGCCGGGACAAGCGCTCTATAATCGCGTCTCTTTCAGCCGGCAATAGGTCGGTGTGGTCCAAGCTGGCCAGACAATCCGACATTTCATCGTATTTCATGATCAGTGTGCGGCGTGCCACTTCGGTGGGGTGTGCCGTTAGCACGAACTCCACTCGCATACCTGCCACACACTGATGCAGCGCTTCGGCACTAACGCCGCTGGTTTTCAGGCGACCGAATACATCCGACAGCGACTCAACCGTGAGATCCGAATGATGATCCCGCTTGCGGCGAATGCCGTGGTATTGCTCAGCCAGGTTGGCAAGGTTGAGAAACTGATTAAACGCTCTGGTGACAGGCAGCAGCTCGTCATCGCTCAATTTGCCGAGAAGACTGACCAGGCGTTGGCCGGAGCCGCTCTCCTGCCGACGGTCAGATTTGGCGGCAGCCCGGATTTCCTCAATTCGGTCAAAACAGTCTTGCCCGGGGTGGCGCTGGATGCTCTGGCCCAGCAATTCGCCCAACATGCGGACATTTTCACGGAGATCAGGGTGTAGCTTGGTCACATTGGCGCCCTTATGAATTGACGAAGACAAAGTAAACTAACGATACTAAGGAACCATCGGAAAAGTCTATTGGCGTTTAAAGCCGCAACAGCGCCCGCAACTGAATAGGAGCCACCATGAAAGTCACAGATCTGCCCAAGCACTGGACGCAACAGAAAGAGCCCGCAGAGCTCACTCACGACTACAACCTGAGGCTCCCTCTGGAGGACGCAGCCAGAGTAGCTGCGTTGGCCGAACTTTACCCTGACCGCAGCGAAAGCGACATTCTTAACGACATGGTTGCCGCTGCACTGGACGACCTGGCCAGTCAGGGCCTGCTAAAAGAAAAGCTGGATAAGCAAAACGGGTAAGGGCCTCAGGCTCTTACCTGATGATACGCAATCAGGTTACAGCTTCGGGCTGGTGGGCCTTCAAGCGCTTGATATGTTTTTGACTAAGGTGCACGAACTCCGGAGTAAGCCCCTTGTCTTCATATATTTCAAAGCCGTCCTCATCGTAGGCGACTACCTGTGCGCCCTGAACGTAGGGGAACTCGGTTTCTATCTCGTCCAGTGCTGCGGAAATCAGGTCGCGCATCAGGTCCTGTGACGATTTCAGGGGGTACATGGCCGACAGCTCTTCAAGCTGCCAGTGATGCTGGTCAGACAAAGCTATAGAGCAAGCATCCTGGGTAAGCCTACCTCTTGCGTGCGTGTCCCAGTAACTGACCAGATCTTTGATTTTCATCGAGCCTGACTCCTGCGTTCTGTTGGTGGCCACAGCGCACAAAAAGCGCCCATGCTTCAGCAAGTGTAGACGAAGCTCAGGAGTGAAAACCTCGGCATTTGGTAACGGATTGTACCTACTCACGCTACCCGCTTTTCTTTTCCACACCCTTAACCGATTGCCAGATCTCATCGAGTGCCTCGAGAGTCTCGTCGTCAAAAGAGCGACCTTCGCGCTCAAGAGCCTGCTCAATGGCCCGGAAGCGCGCCTCAAACTTGTGGTTGGTGCGCCCAACCGCCTGCTCTGGATTCACTTTCATGAAGCGGCCGAGGTTCACGCAAACGAACAGCAAGTCACCCAACTCGTCTTCAACGGCATCGTGACCACCCTGCCCGGACTGGGCGGCCTGCCAGGCCTCCTTCAGCTCGTCGATTTCTTCATGGAGCTTATCGAATACCGGCTCTATATCGGGCCAATCAAAACCGTGCCTTGAAGCCCGTTTCTGCAGTTTTTCCGCACGCACCATCGCCGGCAGAGCTCGGGCGATGCCATCCAACCGGCTTGGCGTCGCTGCGGTCTGTGAATTTTCCACGTGTTTTTGAGCCCGCTCCTCTGCTTTGATACGCTCCCAGCTTTCTTTGATCCAGGCTTCATTGGGCCGATTATCCGGATCGATACGGCTTTCCAGCGTACCTTCGGGAAACACATGTGGGTGGCGACGCACAAGCTTGCGCACCAGTTTGTCAACCACGGTATCAAGACTGAAACGGCCTTCTTCTGCACCTATCTGGGCGTAGAAAATCACCTGAAACAACAGGTCGCCCAGTTCATCCTCCAGGTTGTCATAGTCCTCACGCTCAATGGCATCCGCCACTTCGTGGGCCTCTTCCAGAGTGTGCGGAACAACGCTTTTGAACGTTTGCCTGGTATCCCACGGGCAGCCTGTTTCCGGGTCTCGCAGCCGGGCCATCAGTACTTTCAGATCGTCAATAGAGTAGTTCATGAGCGCTTGCGCCTGACGTCGATAACATTAGGAAGGTTGCGAACCTGTGCCAGCAACCGCGCCAACTGTTCCAGACTGGAAATCTCCACCGTAACGATCATGGTTGCAGTGTTGTCATCACGATTAGTCACCGTATGAAGTGACAGAACATCGCTCTTTGACGACGACAGCACCTGTGTGATATCCCGCAACAGCCCCGACCTGTCATAGGCCTCAATTTCGATGTCCACCGGATAAACAGACGCCTGCTGACCGCCCCAACTCACCTCAATGATTCGGTTTGGTTCCACCTCCTGCAGATTGAGGTACGTAAAGCAATCCTGGCGATGAACGGTTACACCCCGCCCAACCGTAATATACCCGCCAATGGCATCACCTGGCAGTGGTTTGCAGCACTTGGCTACCTGGGTCTTCAGCTTGCCCACACCCGCTATCTGGATGTCCGATTCCGTATCGTACGGCTTACGCCGCTGGGCCGTCAGCTTCAAATCAAGCTGCTCGGACTTTGGCTCGAGCATTTGCTGGGCGACGTTGGCCACATGTGCAGGGCGCAGGTCGCCCGCACCCACTGCGGCAAACATATCTTCGGCACTGTGATAATTCACTTTTACCGCAAGATCGCCCAAATCCACATCGTGCAGCGACAGGCGCCGGAATTCGTCATCAATGATGGCACGGCCATCCGTTACGTTTCGCTCGCGATTCTGTTGTTTAAACCAGTGAGTGACCTTAGCCCGGGCGCGGGATGTATGAATATAGCCAAGGCTGGGGTTTAGCCAGTCCCTGCTAGGTGCCGGGTTATTTTTGGAGGTAAGAATGGATACCTGCTCCCCCGTCTTTAACGGGTAGGTCAGGGGAACAATCCGGCTATTCACCCGCGCGCCACGGCAAGTGTGGCCGATCTCAGTGTGAACCCGATAGGCAAAATCAACCGGCGTAGCCCCTTGCGCCAAATCAACAACATGCCCATCGGGCGTGAAAACATAGATCCTGTCCGAAACGATATCGGATTTAAGATGATCCGCCAGCCCGGAGAGGTCACCCAACTCCTCCTGCCACTCCAGCACCTGGCGCAACCAGTTGATTTTGGCATCATAGCCAGACGATTTATTGCTTTTGTCGGTGCCTTTGTAGAGCCAATGCGCGCACACGCCCAGCTCCGCATCTTCGTGCATGCCATGGGTACGGATTTGGACTTCCATGACCTTGCCGTCTGGCCCAATCACAGCTGTGTGCAGGGACTGGTAACCGTTCTCCTTGGGGTTGGCAACGTAATCATCAAACTCATTGGGAATGTGACGCCAGAGCGTATGCACAATCCCCAGGGCGGCGTAACAATCCCGCACTTCCGGCACCAGAACGCGCACGGCCCTTATGTCGTATACCTGGGAGAAATCTATGCCCTTTATGCGCATCTTCCGCCAAATGCTGTAGATATGCTTGGCGCGGCCAGAAAGTTCGGCTTCAATTCCGGAGGTTTTCAGCTCCGCTTGCAGCGTCGCGATAACACGACGGATATAGCCTTCCCGGTCGAGGCGCTTTTCATCCAGGAGCTTGGCAATTTTTTTGTACGCGGTTTCGTGCAAGTAACGGAACGAGAGATCTTCCAGCTCCCACTTGATGTGCCCTATACCCAAGCGATGGGCCAGTGGCGCATAAATATCGAACACTTCCCGGGCCACGCGCATGCGTTTTTCTTCAGGCGCAGTCTTCACACCACGAATGGCGCAGGTTCGCTCAGCAAGCTTTATTAAGGCAACCCGGACATCATCGACCATGGTAACCAGCATTTTACGGACGTTGTCCAGCTGGCCTTCGCTCTGGCCGAGCACATTGCCTTTAAGGGGATGATGTATGGATGAGATGGCCGCCATCTGCTGCACGCCGTTTATCAGCCCGGCTATCTCGTCACCGAATTCCTTACGTATGGACTCGAGGGTAACCCGCTCTTCCCGAACAGCTCGATAGAGAATCGCAGCAACGAGGCTGGCTTGATCCAGTCGCAATTCAACCAGCACCTGAGCCATCTCAATGCCAATACGAAAGCTACTGGAGCCGGGCGCCCACAAACGGTCTTCACGGAAAGCCTGCAAATCGATTTCTGCGGATTTTTCACAGGCCCGGCGAAATTGTTCCACATCATCCAGATGAGTCTGCGCGGCAATGTGCTGTACCCAGCACTCGATGTCGATCTGGCCGTCGCCATTCACTGCGTAGTCTTCGCGAACTTTTACCATATCTGTTTTGAAATTCCTGGTGATTCACGCAGCAATCCCTTGCTGCCCACTACAACATTCAGTGAGAGTCGCGCTCAAACAGCGCAATAGACTCCACATGCGTGGTATGAGGGAACATATCCATCACACCGGCGCGCACCAACCGATAGCCGTTACGAGCCATCACGCCGGCATCCCGGGCCAGAGTGGCGGGATTGCAGGAGACATACACAATGCTCTTTGCATCGAACGCGGTCAGGTATTTGCAGATTTCCTCCGCACCGGAGCGCGGCGGGTCAATAAGAATTTTATCAAAGCCCTCTTGCGCCCAACTCTGGCCGGTAAAGTCACCGTGCAGATCCGCGCCATGGAACGCAACATTCGTCAGCCCGTTCAATTCCGCATTTTCCCGCCCCCGGACAACCATAGCATCATCGCCTTCCACGCCAATAACCTGGCCACCCTTACGCGCAAGAGGCAGCGTAAAGTTTCCCAGCCCGCAAAACAGATCGAGAACTCGCTCATTTGGCTGTATATCCAGCCAATCCACCGCCCTGTTTACCATGACCTTGTTAATGTCTGCATTGACTTGCGTAAAGTCCATGGGATGAAATTTCATGGTGAGATCGAATGCATCAAGCCGATAACTAAGGCGCTCATCATCCCGGCCAGACGATTCCGGCCAGATACGGTGAACCGTATCCGGCCCCTTTGGCTGCAGATAAATATGCAGTTCGTGGGCCTGGCCAAAGGCAATCAGTTTTTCTCGGTCGCTACTACTCAGGCCGTCCATGTTGCGGAAAACCATCGCTGCAGTATCGTCGCCACAGGCAACTTCAACCTGGGGAATGCGGGCATAGGCATCCATGCTATGCAACAGTTCGCGCAGCGGAACGATGCGCTCACCGATGCGAGGATCCAGCACTACACAACGATCAATATCCGTAAGAAAGCTGTTGCGCTTCTCCCGAAAGCCTACCAACACCGATTCCCGGGCTTTAACATAGCGCACGCCCATGCGTGCTTTGCGGCGGTACCCCAAGTTGCTGTCCGGGCGCAGAGGGGCAATCCACTCCTCAGGTTCTATGCCACCAAAATGCGCAAACTGTTCGCGCAGCGTGTTTTCCTTAAAGCGGATTTGCGCGTCACTGCTCATGTGCTGAAGACTGCATCCGCCACATAGATCGGCAAACTCACACGGTGGCTTCTGGCGATCAGGCGCAGACTCCAAAACCTCAAGCGTACGCAGTTCATCAAACTTGCTTCGGGTGGACACCACCTTGGCCATCACTGTTTCACCCGGCAAGGCGCCATCCACAAACTGGACCTTGCCATCCTGATGAGCGATGCCGCGGCCATCATGGCTAAGTCTTTCCACATCACAGCGCACGGGTTCCGTAGGAAGTACCTTCCTGCGTCGTCTGCTCATAGTCTGTTCTCTTGGTGTCGTCAGATTTAGGCGCTGGGAAATACGCCAGTGGATAAATAGCGGTCGCCACGATCACAAATAATGGCTACGATAATAGCGTTTTCAACCTGCGCAGAGAGCCGAAGTGCCGCTGCAATGGAACCTCCGGATGACACGCCACAGAAAATCCCTTCCTGCTCTGCCAGAGCGCGCATCGTGTTCTCGGCTTCTTGCTGACCGATATCGAGCACCTGATCCACACGTGTCGCATCGTAGATTCTGGGAAGGTAGGCTTCCGGCCAGCGGCGGATACCCGGTATAGAGGCACCTTCTTTTGGCTGCAAGCCAATGATATTGATATCGGGATTACGCTCCTTAAGATACCGGGACACACCCATGATAGTCCCCGTAGTTCCCATCGAGCTTACAAAGTGGGTTACCCGCCCTTTGGTTTGCTCCCAGATTTCCGGGCCCGTGGTTCTGTAGTGCGATAGCGGATTGTCCTGGTTACTAAACTGATCAAGTACCTTGCCCTTGCCGTCTGCCTCCATTTTCAGGGCCATGTCCCGTGCCACTTCGATGCCCTCTTCTTGACTGACAGTAATAATTTCCGCCCCGAACGCGCGCATGGAGGCCCGACGCTCTTCGCTCATATTGGCCGGCATAATGAGCACCATGCGATAACCTTTAATGGCCGCAGCCATGGCCAACGCAATACCGGTATTGCCACTGGTTGCCTCAATCAGCGTATCGCCAGGGCGGATTTCGCCGCGGCGTTCAGCCTCCTGAATCATCCCCATGGCGGGCCGATCTTTTACAGAACCGGCGGGGTTATTGCCCTCCAGCTTTGCCAGAATTACATTACTGGTATCGCCCGGAAGGCGCTGCAACCTAACCAAAGGCGTATGCCCGACATAATCTTCAATTGTAGGAAAATGCATATGAGAACCCTGTGGTACACTTTTGCGTTGGCATGATACGCCTTATGGCCTCGGTCGCCCAATACAGCTTCTCGCTAAAACCATGACTGGGGGCTATATAGATCATGTATTTTCTAGCTCAGTCGGCACTCATACGAAAATCATCTGCGCCAGCATGAGCTACCATTACAAGGACGCAACCCGCCCCTGCAGGCGGCGTTAAGTTATTTTTCAGGAATTTCGTATGCGGCGGTGGGGCATTCGCAAAAAAGTGTTGGTGGTCACTCTGGTTCCCACACTTATTACAACACTGATGCTAGGGCTGTTCTTTACTTACAGCTGGATCAGCAATATTGAAAGCCTGTTGCAGGATCGCGGCGAATCGCTTTCACGCCAACTTGCTGCCGGCTCCGAATACGGTCTGTTCACTGCCAATCGCAGCCTGTTAAGCAGCCTTTCTAACGCTTTGTTGGAGGAACAGGATGTACGCTCAATTACATTCTTCGACAGCGACCGACGTCGCTTGTTACATACTGGCCCAGGCGGCTCTGACAATCTTGATAGCAAAGAATTAGCTAGCGAACAGGCAAGCCGTATTGCCAAACAAACCAGCACTCGTTTTGTTACACCCGCTTTCCTGCAAGAACTGATGGTTCAAAATATGCTGGATCCGGACACCCGGCAGTCTGCGTCGCAGCAGCGCGAGCCTTTAGGGTGGGTAGCCGTGGAGATGTCTCACACCCGCACCGAAAAAGAGACCTACAAAGCACTACTGATCTCTTTGCTGTTGATACTCGGTGGCGTTATTTTCAGCCTTGTGATCGCACTTCGGCTGAGCCGGGCCTTTACCGGGCCAGTTTTCGAGCTTAACGAGGCCGTGGCAAAGCTGAAAGAAGGCAAGCTTGATACGCGTATCCATACAGGTGCAGGCCCGGAGTTCGAGCAGCTGGAGTCTGGCTTAAACGCAATGGCAGGCGAGCTGAGCAAAGCCCAGGCCGAGATGCAGCAGAATATTGACCAAGCCACCGAAGACCTGCGAGAAACGCTGGAAACCATTGAAATCCAGAACATCGAGCTGGACTTTGCGCGCAAAGAAGCCCTTGAGGCCAGCCGCATCAAGTCTGAATTCCTGGCGAACATGTCCCACGAAATCCGAACACCACTCAATGGTATTATCGGCTTTACCGAGTTACTGCTCAAAAGCCCCCTGCCTCGCCAGCAACGGATCATCTGAGCACCATTCGCAAATCGTCGGAAATTCTACTTACCATCATCAACGATATTCTGGACTTCTCCAAGATTGAAGCCGGCAAGCTGATCCTCGACCGCGTGCCTTTCCAGCTCAGGGATATCGTGGAAGAAGTCATGGTTATGCTGGCACCTGCCGCCCACAGCAAAAATCTGGATCTTGTCCCTCTGGTGTACAACGACGTGCCGGACAACATCATGGGTGACCCTTTGCGGGTAAAGCAGGTAATTACCAACCTGGTCAACAACGCCATCAAGTTTACCCAGACCGGCGAAGTAGTGCTGCGCGCAAGCCTTGAAGATGAAGACAAAGAAAGTAACCGCGTGACCCTGCGCTTGAGCATTACCGATTCTGGCGTGGGGCTTTCCCGGGCGCAGCAGCAGTCTCTGTTCAACGCATTCAGCCAGGCTGACGCATCAACGGCGCGACAGTACGGAGGCACGGGCCTTGGCCTGGCCATATCCAAGCGCCTGGTAGAAGAAATGGGCGGCAAGATTGGCCTGCAAAGTGAGTTGGGAAAAGGCTCTACTTTCTGGTTTACCCTTACACCCGAACTTTCCTCAAATGGAGACGTGATCGCCCCACGAGATGCCCTGCGAGGTGAGCGGGTTATTTATCTGGAACATCAGAAAACCTGCGGCCTTTCGGTTGAGCACATTTTGCGTGACTGGGGCATGACCGTGGATCGCGTATCGTCCCCTGGCGCCATGCAAGAGAAGGTTGAAGAGGCACAGAAGAGCCAGTCAGGCTATGCCGCCGCCATTATCGGGATTACCCGGCACCTGCTGAACTCAAACCAGTACTGTAGCTTGGTGCGGGCCCTGGAGATTGAGCGTGACTGCCGCACCCTGCTGCTGACCCCTACCTTGGAAACTCACGATACGCCGTTGTCAGGATTGCCCAGTGGCCACCTGACCAAGCCGGTATGCCGTGAGGCGCTTTATGACGAGTTGCTTCTTTTGGTGCACGGCATCAACACCTCAGGCCTGAGCATTTCACGCCAGGATCATGTGGCGCGCTCCCGGCTCCCGTAAATACGCCCAGAGTGCTGGCTGTGGACGACAACGAAGCCAACCTGAAACTGGTTATGACCCTGCTACAGGACTACCAGATACAAGCCGAAGGTTCATCAAGCGGCTTTGAAGCCTTGAGCAAAGCCCGGAAAAAGTCTTTTGACCTGGTTTTCATGGACCTTCAAATGCCGGGCATGGATGGCGTGGAAACCACGGCCCGCCTTCGTGAAATGGATAACAACAGCCACAGAACAACGATCATCGCACTCACCGCGCACGCGCTGGCAGATGAGCAGGAGCGCCTGACTCGGCAGGGTTTTGATGGCTATCTGCCCAAACCCATCAGCAGTGCGCAGCTTGCTGAAACCATACTCGAATGTACCGGCTATGAATGCCAGAGTGCCGGTGAGCTTGGCCGAATTTCTGTATCAGAGGTGCGGGATACAAGGCGCGCTTTGCGGCCCTCAACCCGCAAAATGCAACGGGACTGCGTGAGTGTAAAAGAGAGTATTCAGTTGGCGGCGGGCAAGGCAGACCTCGCAGAAGAGTTGTTCAGCATGCTTCTGGAGCAGCTCCCTACAGACCTCAACACCATTGAGCGGCTATGGGACAGGGACGATCTGAAGAGCTTGCTGGAGTGCGTGCATAAGCTGCACGGCGCCACACGTTATTGCGGGGTACCGGAGCTTCGCTCGGCGGCAAATCGCCTGGAAACGGCTCTCAAGTGCTCAGCACCGGACATGGAGTTGCTGAAAAACCAGTTGGCCTCAGCCATCGAGCGCCTGCAAATCTGGAGTGACCAGACCGACTGGCAACAGATGTTCCGGCAGCACCGCCCGCAGGCTGAAACCAACTGAGGGCGCGTCTACACTGCCCCCATACAGCTCAGGCTCGGCCACGAGCCCGATCAAGAATGGCACTCATATCCCGGACGGCCTCTTTTAAACCACAGAACACAGCCCTGGCGATAATCGCGTGACCAATGTTGAGCTCGTTGATGCCAGGAATCGCAGCAATTCGCTCAGTGTTGTGATAATTCAGGCCATGGCCTGCGTTCACGATCAGCCTTTTTTGCGGGCGTAAGTCACTGCATCTGCCAGCGCATTAAACGCCACATCTTGGGCTTGGGCACCCACGGCCTCCGCATACTCACCTGTATGCAGCTCGATAACCGGAGCGCCACAGCGCGCAGCTGCATCAATCTGCGCGCGATTCGGATCGATAAAGAGGGACACCTCTGCGCCTAATTTGGCAAGGCGCTCACAAGCATTCGCCACACGTTCTTCCTGGCCTTCAACATCCAGGCCACCTTCCGTAGTTAACTCTTCGCGCTTTTCCGGAACCAGGCACACACACTCAGGCTTAACCTTTTCGGCAAACTCCAGCATGGCGTCGGTAACCGCCATTTCGAGATTCATTTTGGTTTGCAGCACGTCCTTGAGCAGCAACACATCACGGTCCTGAATATGGCGCCGATCTTCCCTCGGGTGAATCGTAATGCCGTCTGCACCTGCCTCTTCCGCCATCAGGGCAGCTTGTACCGGGTCGGGATAACGCGTGCCCCGAGCCTCTCGTAAAGTGGCAATATGATCGATGTTGACGCCAAGCAAAACTCTAGGATTCATGTCGTTCTCCCCTTTTGTGAGTGAAAAGACTGCGACTGTTCAATGGACGCCCCTGCAGCAGGTAATCTGTGAGTACGCGCATAACCCGCTTCGCCACCCGGCGGCTTGCAACCGTTTCAAAATCGCCACCGGCGAGGGCCAGAAGCGCCTCGCCCGGCAGGTTTTGCAACCGCACACCAGCAGAGGTTGCGGTGACAATACCCTGTTCAGGGTCGTAGCAATAGGTCCGAGTGGCACAGACGGCCTGGCCGGTATCTGTAGCCAGATCCCATGCAAAATCGTAGCCCAGGCCCGCAGCGAACGACTGCTCAAACTTTCGCAATACCGGCTCTACATCTGACGTTTCTGCAAGCAGCGCAAGGGCTTCAATATAAGCGGCAAATAGTGTGGGGTGAGGATCTGCTTGCGGCAATACCCGCTGCACCAGCTCATTCAGGTACAAGCCGCTGTACAGGGACACGGTGCGATGCAACGCCGGGCCATCGCACACATCTACTTGGGTTAGGGTTTTCAGATCGCTACGCCCCACCCAGCCCAACAATAAAGGCTGAAAGGGCTGAAGCTGTGCCTTCAGAGAGCTTTTGTTACGGCTGGCCCCGCGGGCAACCACGGATATGCGGCCATGATTGAGGGTAAACAGATCAACCATCAGGCTGGTCTCTCGCCAGGGCCGGCGGTGAATCACATAAGCAGGCTCTTGCTCCTGCGCTCCTCTCATAGAGGCTTCAGGGGGCATAGTGGCCTCAGAGGTCGTTCATGCCCAAGCTTTTCAGCGCACGCTCACTGTCTGCCCAGCCACGCTTCACTTTCACCCAAAGCCGCAGCATAACCTTGCTGTCAAACATGCGCTCCATATCGGCTCGGGCATCCTGACCGATACTTCGTAGCCTATCGCCTTTGTCACCGATCATGATTTTTTTCTGGCCCTCGCGTTCCACAAGGATCAGCGCCGAAATGTGCAGCGTCTTACCGTCGCGTTTAAACTCTTCAATTTCTACCGCAACAGAATAAGGCAGCTCAGCCCCGAGTTGGCGGGTGATTTTCTCACGCACCATTTCCGAAGCCATAAAGCGTTCGCTCCGATCGGTTATCTGATCATCGGGATAGAAATGGACACTCTCCGGTAAAAAGCGACCAACTGCTTCTTCTAGCGGTTCCAGGTTGGTCTCCTTCAGCGCTGACATAGGAATGATTTCCGCAAACTCGCGCTTTCTGGAAAGCATGTCCAGATGCGGCAGCAAGTTTTCCCGCTTTTCAATTCGATCCACTTTGTTCACGGCCAAAATAACCGGGCACGACAGCTTGCTGAGTTTTTCCAGTACCATCTCGTCGGCAGTGGTCCAAGCGAGTTGGTCTACCACGAATACCACCACATCCACGCCAGAGAGCGCCGAAGTAGCTGCTTTGTTCATGTAACGATTCAGAGCTCTGGGCTCTTCCACGTGCATCCCAGGTGTATCCACATAAACCGCCTGCACAAGGCCCACAGTTTTAATTCCCAGCACTTTATGGCGCGTGGTTTGTGGTTTGCGGGATGTAATGCTCAGCTTCTGGCCCAGAATATGGTTCAGAAGCGTCGACTTGCCTACATTGGGGCGACCAACAATGGCCACAAAGCCACAACGGCTGTCGGGGTTCTCCGGACGGGTAATATCGTTCATCAGGGTGTCTCCACGCCGAGTTGTTTCAGCGCGCTACGGGCAGCCTCCTGCTCCGCTACGCGGCGGCTACTGCCAACGCCACTGGTTTTGCGATCCAGCGACTGCAACACACAGGACACATGAAATGTTTGGTTATGAGCTTCTCCATCCACAGAAATAACATCGTACCTTGGCAAGGGGAATTGCCGCGATTGCAGATACTCCTGCAAGCGGGTCTTGGGGTCTTTCTGGGTATCCTGAAGGTCGAGCTGTGTTAACCGGTGTTCGAACCAGCGCAACACTTGCTCCCGACATGTGTAAAAATCACTGTCGAGATAAATGGCCCCAATAACAGACTCCACCGCATCAGCAAGAATAGACTCTCGGCGATAACCACCGCTTTTCAGCTCGCCGGAGCCCAGCCGCAAATAATTCCCTAATTCGAACTCCCGGCCAATCTCAGCCAGGGTTACGCCTTTCACCATTCGAGCACGTAAACGGCTCAAATGCCCTTCCCGGGCTTTGTCGAAGCTCAGGAACAAGTATTCTGCGATAACCATGTTCACTATAGAATCGCCGAGAAACTCCAACCGCTCATTATTCTGGTTGCCATAACTGCGATGTGTAAGCGCCAGCATCAGACGCTCTGGCGACTTAAACTGATAGCCAATGCGCCGCTGTAACTGATCTAGATCCGGCTGTGAGCTCACTTGCCCTTCATCTCATATCTGTGTTGAAAATGAACCACAGTGTCCATGTTACGGATAAGGTTATTACGAACTTCGTAATCCACATTGACCACCACAATCCCGCCGTCTTTCTCCACCGTAATATCCTTGGCGTCAAAGCCGCGAATATTATTAACGCTCAGGCGCTTATTGATCAATGTGCGAACTTGCGCCGGCCCCATTTGCGACAACCCCTCTGTACCATCCAGGCTCTCAAGGGCCTCCTGAATCGTAAGGTCATCCATGTACGCAGGCCCAACCTTGATGGCCAGGGAGAGCAAACTGCCGAAAAATAACACCATGATCAGGATAACAAGCGCAGATGCGCCACGTTGGCGGCCCATGGCAGAGAGATTATTTTTCTTCATTACAACTGAACTCCAAAATAGTCAGAATTACTCAATACCGCCAACACGCTTAAAGGATGGCAAGCTGGTGAAAGATTCCCAATGCATCCAGATCGCAAACGCCCTGCCAACAATCAACTCATCCGGAACCGTGCCCCAGTATCGGCTATCGTTACTGTTGTCACGGTTGTCACCCATCATAAAATACTCGCCTTCGGGGATTTTCCATTCGCCCTCACCGGCAGCACCTGAGCGTCCCATGGTGAGGAAAATATCGTGCTCCACCGCGCCCAGGTCTTCTTTGCGCACTTCCACCGGCGGCAGGCGCACAACAAACTCACTCTCAACCAATTGATCATTAATGAACAGCTGCTTGTTGTCGTAGCGTACCGTGTCGCCCGGAAGGCCTATCACGCGCTTGATGTAGTTGGTTTCGCCATCTTTGGGGTAGCGGAATACCATCACGTCACCCCGGGCCGGATCCCCAATGTCCAGAACCTTGGTTCCAACAACTGGCAAGCGCAGCCCATAGGCATATTTGTTGACCAGTATAAAGTCACCAACTTCCAGCGTCGGCAACATAGAGCCCGAGGGTATCTGGAAAGGTTCCACCAGAAACGACCTGAGGATTAACACCACCACCAGTACCGGGAAAAACGAACGGCTAAGATCAACCAGGTAGGGCTCTTTGGGCTCGTCTCCATCATCGGAAACATCCGCCGGAGTCGCTGCAAGACGGCACTTACGCCAAAACAGTATATCTGCCAACCAGATCAGCCCTGACGCAAAGGTCAAAACCACCAGAATCAGCGGAAAATCAATATCCATCAAGGTGCCTTTTAATTATCGACTTTCAATACGGCAAGGAACGCTTCCTGAGGCACCTCAACATTACCCAGCTGCTTCATGCGTTTTTTGCCGTCCTTCTGCTTCTGGAGCAGCTTTTTCTTCCGGCTGACGTCGCCGCCGTAACACTTTGCCGTTACGTTTTTGCGTAACGCTTTTACCGTGACCCTCGAGACAACCTGGTTGCCGATGGTGGCCTGGATTGCGATATCAAACATCTGCCTGGGAATCAGCTCTTTCATTTTCTCGATAAGCTGACGCCCTTTGTAGTGCGACTGATCCTTGTGAACAATCAACGCCAGAGCGTCCACTCGCTCGCCGTTAATAAGCACATCCAAACGCACAAGGTTTGCCGGCTGGAAACGAATAAAGTGGTAGTCCAGCGACGCAAATCCGCGGCTGGCAGATTTGATTCGGTCAAAGAAATCCAACACTACTTCTGCCATCGGCAGCTCATAGGTCAACTGCACCTGACTGGTCATAAAGTGCATGTTTTTCTGAACGCCTCGTTTTTGTTCACAAAGCGCAATAACGTTACCCAGATGCTCCTGGGGCACTAAAATATTTGCCTCAACGATAGGTTCGCGCATTTCCTCAATTGACCCAATATCGGGCAGCTTAGAGGGGCTGTCTACCGAGAGCGTCTCGCCTTTTTTATTCAACACCTCGTAAATAACCGTAGGTGCGGTGGTAATCAGATCAATATCGTATTCACGCTCCAGCCGCTCCTGAATGATCTCCATGTGCAGCATGCCAAGGAAACCACAGCGGAAGCCAAAGCCCAGAGCATCGGAACTCTCAGGCTCGTAAAACAGTGAGGCATCATTCAGGGTGAGCTTTTCCAGCGCATCCCGAAAGTCGTTGTAGTCGTCAGCACTCACCGGGAACAGACCGGCATACACCTGCGGCTGAACCTTTTTGAAGCCCGGTAGCATGGGCGTGGCTTCGGCAAACTTGTGATGCACGATGGTGTCACCCACAGGCGCACCGTGAATATCTTTAATACCGGCAACAACAAAGCCCACATCACCAGCTTCCAGTATATCGGTGTCGTGTGGCTTGGGGTTGAAAATCCCTACTTTGTCGGCATTCCAAGCCTTACCGGTCGACTTGATAACAATTTTTTCGCCTTTTTTCAGAATCCCCTGAGTAACCCGAACAAGAGATACAACACCCAAATAGTTATCGAACCAGGAATCAATGATCAATGCCTGCAGCGGGGCGGCACGATCACCCTGGGGTGGCGGAACTTTTTTGATAAGGTCTTCCAGCACATCCTCAACGCCCATGCCGCTTTTGGCAGAGCAGCGCACCGCATTTGAGGCATCAATACCGATGATGTCCTCTATCTCGGCTGCAACTCGCTCCGGCTCAGCCTGAGGCAAGTCCATCTTGTTCAAAACCGGTACGACTTCCAGGCCCTGCTCGATGGCGGTGTAGCAGTTCGCAACAGACTGGGCTTCCACGCCCTGGCCGGCATCTACAACCAGCAGCGCGCCTTCACAGGCATACAAGGACCGTGACACCTCATAGGAGAAATCCACATGCCCAGGCGTGTCGATGAAGTTCAACTTATATTCGTGGCCGTCCCGCGCCGTGTAATTCAGCGTAACGCACTGGGCTTTAATGGTGATACCCCGTTCCCGCTCCAGATCCATGGAGTCCAAAACCTGTTCGGCCATTTCCCGTTTGGTTAGCCCCCCGCAAATCTGGATAAACCGATCTGCAATGGTGGATTTTCCGTGGTCAATGTGGGCAATAATGGAGAAGTTACGGATTCGGCTCAGTTCAGTCACAGACAATGAATACTCATAAAAAATACAAAGGATTGAGCCCGGAAAGGCCACTACCAAGATCCGGGGCCGGCGTGATTTTACCGGTTACCGGCCGCCATTGCCATGATCAGGAAATCAACGGCCGTTCATACTGCCGAATCAGGAACCCGATCAACGCATCTTCGTCCAGCGGGTAGCTAAACAAATTGCCTTGGCACTGGGTACACCCCGCCGACCTCAGGAAGCTCAGTTGCTGCGGGGTTTCTACACCCTCAGCCACAACCGTAAGATGCAGTTTTTGCGCCAACGCAATCACCGCAGACGCCACATCGGTTGCGCTAACATTGTACGGAATATCGCGGATAAAGCGGTGATCAATTTTTATTACATCGAGAGGAAGCTGCTGCAACGCAACCAAAGAGCAAGAACCCGCGCCAAAATCATCCAAAATCAGGCAAACGCCCAGATCGTTGAGTGACACAAGAAGTTCGCGCAACATACGTGGGTCTTCATTCAATAGCTCCACGGGCATTTCCAGTTCCAACTTCTCAGGCGAAACACCGGTTTCGGTAATGACCTGTCGAACCATATCAAGAAAACGCGAATCTATGATCTGCCTCACCGACAGGTTGACCGCCATCTTCAACGCCTCAAAACCTGCCCGTTCCAGTGCCTGAACCTGAATACAAGCCTGGCGTAATGCCATTTCTCCCAAGCGCACAATCAGCCCGGTTTCTTCCGCCAGGCCAATGAACTGCTGCGCTGAAACCAAACCTTTTTCAGGATGATGCCAGCGCAGAAAAGCCTCAACACCAATAACCCGCTCACTGATCAAATCTACCTTGGGCTGATAATGCAGAACAAAACGCTCCTCATCCAGAGCACTCGCCAGCTCCTCTTGCTGCAGTAGCCTGCGAGCGGCTTTGATATTCATGGCCGGGGTAAAGAACTGATAGGTATTCCGGCCCATTTCTTTGGCTCGATACATGGCCAAGTCTGCAAACTTCATTAGGGCGCCGGGGTCTTCACTGTCATGGGGAATCATGGTTATACCAATACTTACGGTAATACCGACTTCATGATCGCTCAGGCGAATCCGCTGACAAAGCCTGCGCAGAATGGTTTCCGCAACTTTGCCGGCGGCATCTGCGCCACTGATTTGCGACAGCAACACAACAAACTCATCACCGCCAAGCCGGGCCACAGAATCCTCTTCACGCACACAACCCTCCAGCCAATGCGCCACTTGGCGCAAAAGCTCATCGCCAGCATCGTGACCAAGAGTATCGTTAATGCGCTTGAAACCGTCGAGATCAAGGAACATGAGGGCCGCAGGCTCACCACTTCTTCGGCTCCGACGCACCACATTATTGAGGCGATCACGGAACAGCTGACGGTTGGCAAGCCCCGTAAGAGGATCGTAAAAAGCCAGTCGGTGCAATTCAGATTGAGCTGCTTTGAGCTGAGTAAGGTCCCGCAGGCTGAGCACCACACCGTCAACCCCGGGTACCGCGAGCATAGCTGTATAGGTACCTTCCATGTCCCGCCAGTTGTCTGCGGCATCGCGAATGCGTGCCCGAATAACTGCCATCTGCTTGCCCGGCGCCACAATGGCATCATCAAAACCTTTCGCCAGCTGGGGCCAGTCGTCCTCATGCACAAGGCTTTCCAATGCAAGCGCCTGCACCTCCTCAGGATCAAACCCGAGAATATCAAAACAGGAAGGGCTGGCATAAAGGGGCACGCCCGCCTCATCCATAACCAGGGTTACATTGGCTGCTCCCTCCGTAATGGCGCGATAACGCCCCTCACTGATCTGCGCCATCAGGCGTGAGCGAATCAGCACCAGCGCTACGATGAACAGCAGCAGGCTGATAGCCACCCCACTGCCCAGAACGATCGATGGGCGCGGATCAGAAGCAAGGTAGTCGAAAGCCGGAGTGGAACGGGTTTGCAGCAGCCAGTCCCGACCGCCGTGACTTACGGTCTGGCTCATATCAAAGCTGAACTCATTGTCCAATGAGCCCAGATTTGAGCCGTACATGAGGTTTTCGCGAGCCACCACGCCATTGTCGTAGATACGAACATCTAGAAATGGCGAAATCAGGCCAATGATGCCATCAAGAAGGTTGTTCATACGGAAGGCGCTGAACACAAATCCTGCCAGCATCATACGGCGCTCAGCCGTATTTCAGGTACCTCCCCACCCTGATAAACCGGGTAATACATCAGGAAGCTGGCCTGCCCTTCCTCCAGTTCCTCCTGTACCAGAACGACTTTGGCCGTTACCGTGGGAATGGCATTATCCCGCGACTGCTCCATGGCTTTGCGGTGAACGGGATCACTAAAGGCGTCGTAGCCCAGCGCCTTCCGGTTGCTTTCGGTTCCAGGCTCCAGGTACACCATGGGGTAGTAGTAAGGCCCAGCCCCCAGCGGCTTAACCAGATATTTGTACACCCCCTCAGCACGCACCGACGCAATGTGATCGGCCATGCCCCGCACTTCAATACGCTCAACATACCCTATACCCTGTATACCCGGGTAATAGCGGTTTATATCAACCTTGTGAACGTATTCACGCCATTGCTCACGTGAAACTTCCCCGGCGACCGCAAAAAGGCCGGCACTGCCCGCCAGAACCTGCTCATAGTTGAGCAAGCGCTCCTCAATGGCGGTTTTTAACTGCAGCGACTGGGTTCGAAACCGGGCCTCGGTGCGATCCTCTACCAACCGAATTGAAAACTGCCAAGACACCACGGTTACGGCGATCGCCACGACCAGAAGGAGCCAGGCAACCCACGCATTACGGGGTTTGAGAAGTTGCAGGAGAGGGAGATCCTTCTTGTTCATAATCTGACCTGGTCCATTCCGTGGCCGCTGTTATTATTGACGCTGGACAGTATAGCAAAAAAGCCCCCAGGACTGTCGTTTTAAACATCAGGCCTGGAGGCTTTCTACAATAATATGTTGAGCATTCAAGCTCACGCTATCAGGGTTTCATTACCAGATAGATTGCCCGCCCCTGGCGCACAACGCGAACAGACACAGCCCGCCCTTCTGGTAAGGCCGCGACCGCTTTTTGAAAGTCCTCAACCGACGATACCGCTTTTCTGTTGATTTCGGTAATCACATCCCGGGCACGAACACCCGCATCATAAGCAGGCCCTCGATTAACACTCAGCACGACGACGCCCTCCGACACACCAATAGAATCAGCCAGATCCGACGGCAAAGGCTCAACCGTCAACCCCAGGGGCGAGGCGGATGACCCACTTTCAGCAGGGGCAGCTTGCTGAGCACCACGCTCATCCGGCAGTTGACCGATTTCCACATCCAGTGTGATCTCCTTTCCACTACGAAGAACCATAAGGCGGGCTGTATCACCTATCGGGGTGCGCCCCACCATAGGAGGAAGATCCGACGAAAGCTGAATGTCGTCACCGTCATACTCAAGAACGATGTCACCAGGCTGCAAGCCGCCGGCTTCGGCTGGCGAGCCATCCATCACTTCTGCAATCAACGCGCCCCGCGGGCGTTTAAGGCCGAACGACTCCGCCAGGTCGCGGTTTACTTCTTGAATCAGCACGCCCAACCAGCCGCGGGAAACCACACCTTTGTCACGAATCTGGCGGAATACGCTCATGGCATCGTCAATGGGGATAGCAAAAGAAACCCCCATGAACCCCCCTGAACGGGTGTAGATTTGTGAGTTAATACCTATAACTTCACCGTCCAGATTGAACAGCGGGCCACCGGAGTTACCCGGGTTGATGGCCACATCGGTCTGGATAAACGGCACGTAGTTTTCCGATGGGAGCGAGCGACCCAGCGCACTAACTATGCCGGCTGTAACCGTATAATCAAAACCAAAGGGCGAGCCTATGGCAAACACCCACTCACCAACTTTCAGGTTTTTAGAGCTCCCTGTTTTCACTACGGGCAGGTCGTCCCCATTCTCGATTTTCAAAACAGCCATATCTGAACGGGGGTCCGTGCCAACCAGCGTTGCCGGCAGCTCACGACGGTCATTTAGCCGAACAATGATCTCATCGGCACCTTCAACCACGTGATTATTGGTCAACACATAGCCATCCGCAGAGACAATAAACCCTGACCCCATGGAGCGGCTCGGCCGGGGCTCACTCGGCCCGCCGCCAAAGGGTGACTGAGGTCCGCGAAAGAAATCTTGGAAAAACTCTGGCAGCTGGTCGAGCTGCCCCTCATCAAAGGGCAAGCCGCGAAAACGCTTATTGGCAGCAGTAGGGGCGCTCGCTGTGCTAGTGGTGCTTATGTTAACGACAGCGTCGGCGTTTTCCTCAACCAGCTCGGTAAAATCTGGCAAACCATCCGCAAAACCTGTTTGGCTCCAACCCACAAGCACGATAGCGAGCAGCGTCGGTATCAATGAACCCAGCACCCTCTGGCCGAGCGGTGCCGGGGAAAACCGGCTAACTGCAGTTGTGGCTTTTCGCATGTCAGAATCCCCTATATGTCAGATATGTCAGGTTAGCGAGTCGGGATGAGCGACCATTCCAGCTGGGATGCGGTTCACCCGGAGCAGCCTGGGTTCATAACTGCCGGCATTCCGGCGTTGTAACTGTCGACTTATCAAAAAGCCCAATGCAAGACCGGCCGCAGCGCCCAAGATAGCTGCGAAATCATTGCCTCCGGACAGATGATGCCCAATCATACTGGCCGTCACCAAAAGCAATAACGGAAGCGCATACACAAGCAATGAGGCGCCAAGGAGCGCGCTTTCATCAATACCAAGTGTCACTTCTTCGCCAACACACGCATTCACAGAATTAACGACACGCACCTGATTAGCCCGGCCTCCAGTTGCCGAGGCCAATACCTTTTGTCCGCAGCCATTACGTGCTGCACAACTCTGGCAAGCACTGGTGCGAATGGTCTGTACCCAGGCATGCTCGTCGGTAACGGCAACAACTTTTCCAGACTCCGTAATCATTGATCGCTCGCACCCAGCACAAAGGCTTCGTCAATTTGCACTGAGTCGGCCACCTGGCGAGCAGATGCCGGTGGTAACTCACCCACAACCGTCACCAGAAATGCATTATTTTCGCTCTGCATATGGCGCATATAAATGGTTGTTGCTCCTATGCGGGAAGCACCCGTGGGCATATGCACGGTACCGGCAGGCTCAACAAACACTGAGAATGCCGCCAACCCATCTGAAAATGCAACAGCCTGCCCCTTACCAGAGCTTGGTGCTGCGGCCGGCTCAAACCCGTCCGGGCGCCAGCCAAGGTGCCAGCCCTGCTTACGCGATGCGCTGGAAAATCCGTTCTGAGAATCAGCCTGAGCTCCCTCCCCGTTCAGTGTGCGGGAAATTTCACGACCCTCAGAGCGAATTTCAAATTCGTTGTCAGGAATAGCGTCAGTGATCTCAAGGTTGGTAAACTGAAAATGCTCCAGCACCTCGCCACCGGCTGCTCGAACGTGGCTTTTCACCAAAAGCCCGGTAGATTTCTCCAGCCACAAGCGATGACTGTATCTATGCTGGTCTTTAGCCGTCAGTGCAACAATCACCACATCATAGCCGGCGATACGGCCCTCGCCTTGCAATTCAGCACGATACCACCGGCTAACCGGAACAAGCTGGCTGGCAAGCGCCTCTGCAAAAGGGCCAGAAGGGATGATCTGTTCCAGCTGCATCTTGCCTTGCTCCGGCAGCACGCAGACCACATTCATGCCGCGCCGAACAATCTCACCGCTGGCGCCGTCCTGTAAAACCAGACGCTCCTCCACGACTCCTTTGTGATAACGATGGGCTATTTGCATGGAGTGAACACTGGAGCCCCTGGCGTATACGAACACACCCCGATAGGTCGTCATATTAAGAGCGGGCCCCAGGCGCTCGAGCCAGTAGGCTGCTGTTTTTTCTTCCGTAACACCATAGGCTGGCGTGGCCATAGCCAATATAAGCGCCAGAAGCGCGGGCAATGACCAGTTAATCAGGCGCAAGCTGTAAGTACCGGCTTTTTTCATGGTCACCTTTAATACGGTCAATCAGTAGCTGCCACTAGCACTGACAAGACGGGCATAGCTCACTGAGCCCTGCCCCACACCCACACTGTTGTGCTGAGCGTGCTCTAGAAGATAGCGGTTCATGTACTCCCTCTGTTTCTCGTCAAGCCCCTGTAAAGCAACTTCCTGAACCGGCAAATCACTATCTGTCAGTTCAATTTCAGGCGCCTCGGTTACAGGCACCGATGCCAGTTCATCAGGAGAGATCTCGCCGGACTCCCAGCCCGCGCCTGCCCCAAAGCCAACCAGTAAAGCTGCGGCAACCATTGCCACTGCGGCTGACCACTGCCATCGTCGCGGCTCCTCACGGTGCTGCGACACAACTGGGGCCCGCGACCTGGCACGGCCATCCAGGGCCTCGCGTACGGCGACACTTACATCCACACTCTCAGCCGGTGAGTGGCCTCGGTGCATCAAATCATGCACCCCCTGCCAACGCTGCCACTGGGCGCGCACATCGGCTTGATCCTCATGGGACAACAATCGCCGAACTGAAAGTTCGTCGGCTTCATCGTCCATCATGGCAGACAGTGTTTCTCGGAGACGATCATCCATAGGATGCACCTTCAATTACGTCACAGAATGGTTTAGCAAGGGTCCCAGGTGCCGATCAACAGCATCCCTGGCCCGGAAAATACGCGAGCGCACGGTCCCAATAGGACACTCTAATATCCGCGCAATATCTTCATAACTGAGCCCGTCATACTCTCGTAGCAGGAACGCCGACCGCAGTTCCTCTGGCAGACTTGCAATGGCATTGTTCAGCTCTTTCTGCAGCTGATCACGCTGAAGCAGGCGCTCCGGCGAGGCGATGTCACGTAACCGTCGCCCGTCATCAAAATTCTCCGCCTCGGCAGAATCGGCACTACCCTGGGGCCTTCGGCTACGGGACTCAAGATGGTTTTTCGCGGTGTTCACCGCAATGCGGTAAAGCCAGGTATAAAAGGCGCTGTCGCCACGAAAGCGGTCAATGGCACGGTACGCTTTGATAAACGCTTCCTGGGCAAGATCCATCACTTCCTGGCTGTCGTAAACATATCGGCTGATAATAGAGGCCACCCTTGACTGGTATTTAACTACCAGCAAATCAAAAGCTGCACGATCTCCGTTCCGGACTTTGCGAACAAGTTGCAGGTCGGTCTGGCGATCTGGCTGCTCAGCCTGTTTTTGGTCATTAGGGGCCATGGTCGCTGCGCCGGTGCTCTCCGGTTTCATGGCCAGTTTTTCGGCCGATACGAGTTTCTGATGATTCATGCTCTCTGTCCGGCGCCCGTTTATGAAAAGGACAACCTTGCCTACTTGGCTAGTCATCCGTCAGGCCAAATAGACAGCAAGCGTAAAGTTTAGTTCAATACACGTCTACATTATGGCCTGCGATAACGAACCGATGCCACAGCCCTATGAATACGATGTTCTTATTATTGGCAGCGGCGCCGCCGGCCTGACCGTTGCGCTCAACCTGCCAGAGCACTTAAAAGTATGCGTTGTCAGCAAGGCTGACATCAGCAGCGGCGCGACACTCTGGGCCCAGGGCGGCATAGCCGCGGTTCTGGACGACCAGGATTCCACCGAAAACCATGTGCAGGATACCCTCTCAGCAGGCGGAGGCCTGTGCAACGAAGAGGCCGTGCGCTTCACAGTGGATCACAGCAAAACAAGCATTGAGTGGCTCATCGATATCGGGGTTGATTTTACCCGGGACACAGATGCTCAACTACACCTTACCCGTGAAGGCGGCCACAGCCACCGGCGTATTATTCACGCCGCCGATGCCACCGGGCATGCTGTCTCTACAACCTTAACAGCTCAGGCCCAGGCCCGACCCAACATCGAGCTTAGATCCGGACGTGTTGCAGTGGATCTGATTACCAATCGCAAGCTGGCCCTTCCGGGCAATCGCTGCGTTGGCGCTTACATACTGAACCTTGAAGATAACCATGTGGAGCTTTTTCGAGCGCGCTTCACCGTGATTGCAACCGGTGGCGCGTCCAAGGCGTACCGATATACCACCAACCCCGACGGTGCATCCGGGGACGGTATTGCCATGGCCTGGCGTGCAGGCTGCCGCGTGGCCAACATGGAATTTAACCAGTTCCACCCGACCTGCCTGTACCACCCCCACGCCAAGTCATTCCTGATTACTGAAGCGGTTCGGGGCGAAGGTGGATTATTGAAACTGCCGGACGGCTCCCGCTTTATGGATCGGTTCGACAAGCGAGGCGAGCTGGCGCCACGGGATATAGTGGCCCGAGCCATTGACCATGAGATGAAACGGCTGGGGGCAGACCACCTGTATCTGGACATAAGCCATAAACCGGAGGATTTCATCCGGCATCATTTCCCCACCATTTACGAGAAATGCCTCGAGTTTGGCATCGACATTACTCGCGAACCGATTCCTGTCGTGCCAGCGGCGCACTATACCTGTGGCGGTATTGTCAGCGATAAGCGGGCACGAACCGACATCAATCAGCTTTACGTGGTCGGGGAAGCCGGGTTTACCGGGCTTCATGGCGCCAACCGCATGGCGAGCAACTCGCTACTGGAGTGCCTGGTCTATGGCCGGGCCGCTGCCGCCGACATCACACGCAGGGAAGCAGACATTCCGCCCCCGCCCGAGGCCCCGGCATGGGACGAAAGCCAGGTACGGGACTCTGATGAAGACGTCGTGATTTCTCACAACTGGGACGAATTACGCCACTTCATGTGGGATTACGTAGGCATCGTGCGCACCACGAAGCGCCTTCAGCGGGCAAAGCACAGAGTGGACCTTCTGTCCCAGGAAATCGGCGAGTTTTACAGCAACTACCGGGTAACCAACGACCTCCTGGAACTCAGGAATCTGGTCACCGTGTCCGACCTGATTATCTGCGCCGCTTTGCAACGCAAGGAAAGCCGTGGCCTGCACTACACACTGGATTATCCGGGACTGCTACACGAGGCCCGTGATACTGTACTGATACCAACAACCTACAGAACCCCTTCGCCGTAAAGGGAATGACCAAGAGAGCAACTATGCAAGACACCCAGCCCCCTGCGGACAACTCGGATTTCAACCGCCTCTGGTGGCACAGCCGCCGTGGCATGCTGGAATTGGATGTCCTGCTGATTCCGTTTTTGGAAGAAGCCTATCGGGATTTGGACAAAGCAGACCAGGAACGCTACGAAAAGCTGCTGATCTGCGAGGATACAGACATTTTCGAGTGGTTCATGCAGCGCAGCCGCCCCGACGATGCAGATCTCCAGCGCATCGTTGACATTATCCTCGCCCGTGTCCAACCAGATTGACCTAACATTAACGCGCTGTACTGCAGCGGGTTGCCTGGCAGCCGCTCCATGGCTGGTTGCCAGCGCGTTTGTGCTGATTACCGGGGCATCTGAAAAACACTGGATGTTCGCACTCGCCCCACTGACCTTCGCGGGTGCCATATTCCAGTACCGGCTCAATGGGCTACTGGCGGGCCAGTCGGCCGTTCTGGGGCTATGCCAGGATCAGAACACCCTCTATGCACGCCTTGGTAGCGGACAAACTCTCGCTGTTACCGCCTGCCCGTCGAGCCGTATCAGTTCCAAAGTTGTACTCTTGAAACTGCGCCCGATAGCCACCAGATCTGCTTCATACCCGGTTGTGTTACTCTCCGGCACACGAATTGCCGGTAATGTTCCGGAAGATCAGTTTCGTCGTCTGAGAATGTGGCTCCGGTTGGGTCGCACTCAGTAATCCTTTGAATAGTATTTTTGCCCGGAGTTCCCCATGACTGGTACAGATACAGCTGCTTCAGCCCCGCCTGTTTACGCATCAGCCGAGCTCCCCTCCCCGGTTTCTGGCCGCGTTCTGCTGACCAACCGCGTTTTGGTTCGCATTTCTGGCTCAGGTACGGACAAATTCCTGCAGGGCCAGTTAAGCCAAAATCTTGATGACGTAAAAATCGGCACATCACCCCGCGCCACGGGTGCTACGCCCAAAGGCCGGGCTTACTGCCTGACTCGTTTGGTCCGGGATGGAGAGGACATACTGCTGGACCTGCCCACTGAACTGGCAGAGTCGATCACAGCTCACCTGCGCAAATACATGATGCTCTTTCGTGGCACCTCCATGGAGACACAGACCGACGGTCAAATCATTGGGCTGCTGGGCAATGAGGCTGCGTCGAGCCTTTCTGGAGAAGGCTTCAACAACCTGACATCCCCGGGAGATACGCTGGCGCTGGAATCAGGGTTCCTGATCCGAACAGAAAATACAGGCGAGGGGCTGCCCCGCTTTGAGCTGTGGCAAACCAGCGCAATCGATCTGGAACTGGACAACATCCCAGAGAAGACGCTTGCAGACTGGCAGGCCTCCGAAATTGCGGCGGGTGTTCCCATGCTGACCACGACGACCAGCGAATCCTATGTACCGCAAATGCTTAACTTGCAACATCTGGGCGGCGTGCATTTCAAGAAAGGCTGCTACACCGGCCAGGAAGTGATCGCCCGCATGCACTTTCTTGGGCAGCTCAAAAAGAGCCTGTTCCGCTTTCACGTTGCAGAGGCTAACTCCATACCCGCACCTGGAACCTCCATCATGGCGGGTGAGCGTTCCGTGGGCGAAGTCGTAAACGCAGTGGGTTTCAATGACGGTTCTTGCGAATTGCTTGCGGTTATCCGGCACAACGCTGTCAGCGGCAAGCTGTTGGCAGACGGCCAGCCAGATGCAGTGTTGGAGCAGCGGCCGCTGCCATACACGGTTACCGAGAGAGAAGGCGCAGCACCAAAGGATACATAAGTTGACAGGAAAGCCCGCAAAATTTTGCTATAAATAGAGTTCACAATTTTGATCCTCGGGTTGTCCGCTCACTAGCATGACGGACCGCCCGATCTGACAAGCGGACCCTTGCCAAACCATGTCGAATATTTCTGAAACCATCAAAGCGGACCTCACCGCCGCTATTGAAAACGACAAGCTGGTACTCCCAACTTTGCCCGAAGCGGCACTTCAGGTGCGCGAGATCGCCGAGTCAGAAGACTCTGCCATTGGTGATCTGGTTAAGGTCATTAGCAATGACACAGCACTCTCTGCTCGCATCATCCGTGTCTGCAACAGCCCACTTTTTCGGGGCAACCGCGCGATAGAGAATCTGAACATGGCGGTAAGCCGGCTAGGAATGGTCTACACCAGCAACCTGGCCATGGGCCTGGCCATGCAGCAGATGTTCCAGGCAACCTCTGAGATGATCGACAAACGCCTGCGCGCAACCTGGCAGACCAGTACCGAAGTAGCGGGCGTTTGCCACGTATTGGCCCAGCATTACACTAAACTGAAGCCGGACCAGGCGACCTTGGCGGGCTTGGTTCACCTGATCGGCGTGCTGCCCATTTTGCGCTACGTGGAAGACGAAGACGTGCAGATCAGCAGCATCATGCTGGACAACGTCATTGACGAACTGCACCCAAGAATCGGTGCTGCAATTCTTAAACGGTGGGATTTCCCGAAAGACCTGCAAAACGTTCCGTTGGAATACGCCAACTTCCAGAGAGAAGTACCCGCAGCCGACTACGCTGACCTGGTTATGGTGGCCAACCTGCAGCTGGCTGCAGGCTCCGAGCACCCTTGGGCACAACTGGACGGATCTGCTATCCCAGCTTTTAAGCGCCTGGGTATCGACCCGAATATCGATATGAGCGAAGAAGAAGACCTGAATGCCCAGATGGAAGCCGCAATGGCTTTGCTTCAGTAGTCGGCATCCAGATCTGCTTTAAAGGGCAGCGCCCAGCTTACTGGCGTTCGCCCTTGTTCCCGGAGCCATTCATTGGCCCGGGAGAAATGCTTGCAGCCGAAGAATCCGCGATACGCACTAAGCGGTGATGGGTGCGGCCCTTCCAGCACCAGGTGCCGGCTCCGGTCAATATGCCGCCCCTTCTTTCTGGCATAGTTGCCCCAGAGCATGAACACGACGCCCTCACGCTCATGATTCACTGCCTCAATCACGCGGTCTGTAAACGTCTCCCAGCCTTTCCCCTGATGCGCACCGGCCTGCCCCTGAGCCACCGTAAGCACACTGTTGAGAAGCAACACGCCCTGTTCCGCCCAAGGCTGTAGGCAGCCGTGATCTGGCGGCGCAATGCCCAGGTCACTCTGAATTTCTTTGAACATATTAACGAGCGACGGTGGCGGGGGAACATTCGGCCTTACTGAAAAGCACAGACCGTGGGCCTGGCCTGGGCCGTGATAAGGATCCTGCCCAAGAATGACCACACGCACCTCATCCAGAGGCGTGCTGTTCAACGCGTTGAAGCAGTGGGAGCTGCTTGGGAAGAGAACCTTCCCGGCACTTTCTTCGGCAGCCAGAAACTCAGCCAACGCCTGCATGTAGGGCTGGCTGAATTCGCTTGCGAGGTGTTCTTTCCAGCCCCGGTCGGGCCTGAGATGGCTTGCCAGTAGCTCAACCGGGTGCATGGTTATTCCTCGTGCTTCGCGCTCTCGGTTTTGTGTTCAGGGCGCATGGCCGGGAACAGAATCACGTCGCGAATGGACGGAGAGTTGGTCAGCAGCATGGCCAGGCGGTCAATACCAATGCCCTCGCCCGCGGTTGGCGGCAAACCATATTCCAGAGCCATTACATAGTCTTCGTCGTAGAACATAGCCTCGTCGTCGCCGGCATCTTTCTCTGCCACTTGAGCCTGGAAGCGCTCAGCCTGGTCTTCTGCGTCGTTAAGCTCGGAAAAGCCATTGGCAATCTCACGGCCACCCACGAAGAACTCAAAACGCTCAGTCACAAACGGATTGCTATCCTTGCAACGCGCCAGTGGTGACACTTCCTTCGGATACTCGGTAATGAACGTTGGCTGCATCAAACGATGCTCTGCCGTCGCCTCAAAAATTTCGATTTGGACCCTACCTAGGCCCCAACCGGATTTCACATGAATGCCCAGGTCTTTTGCTACCTGGCGAGCGGATATCTCATCCGCCAACTGCTCGGCTGTTACATCCGGAGAGTAGCGCAAGATTGCATCGACAACGGTCAGGCGTTCAAAGGACTTGCCAAAATCGTACTCAATGCGTTCTTCAGTGCCATCGGCCAGCATGCGAGTGTTCACTACGGTGGTGCTACCCAAAACATTCTCTGCAATCGTGCGCAGCATATCCTCGGTAAGATCCATCAAGTCGTTGTAATCGGCATATGCCTGATAAAACTCAACCATGGTAAATTCCGGGTTATGACGGGTAGAAAGCCCCTCATTCCGAAAGTTACGGTTAATCTCGAATACCCGCTCAAAGCCACCCACAACCAGCCGCTTGAGGAAAAGCTCCGGTGCAATGCGCAGGTACATATCCATGCCCAATGCATTATGGTGGGTAACAAATGGTCGCGCAGTCGCGCCGCCAGGAATCACCTGCAGCATGGGCGTTTCAACTTCAATGAAGTCCCGATCTGCAAAGAACTGGCGCATAGAAGTAATGATCTTGGACCGCGCAAGGAATACCCGACGGCTGTCTTCGTTAACCATCAGATCCACATACCGATGACGGTACCGCGATTCGGTATCAGTCAGGCCTTTGTGCTTTTCCGGCAGCGGGCGTAGCGACTTGGTGAGCAACACATACTCATCCATAGTCACATAAAGATCACCTTTACCCGATTTGCACAAGGTGCCCCGTACGCCAACAATATCCCCCAGATCCCAATGCTTGGTATCTTTTTGCACATCTTTAGTGGCATAGATCTGGATACGACCAGTCATGTCCTGAACCACTTTGAATGCTTTTCGATCAAGCATCATACGGCCTGCAACGGCAACCTTAATGCCCATAGACTCCAGTTCTTCTTTACCATGGTCGCCGTATTTAGCCTGCAGCTCGGCGGCAGTGGAATCGCGACGAAAGTCATTTGGGAACGGATTACCACTCTTGCGCAGCTCGGCCAACTTGGCGCGGCGCTCGGCAATCAGCTTGTTGTCCTCTTGGGGTGCATTCTTGGCGTGTTCAGTCATGTTGGCTCACTAGAAAATCGGGATGTCCGGGTTGGCTTGCTAATGACGCTGATTACAGCGCCATTTTCAGGCTGGCTTCAATGAACTTATCGATATCACCATCCAACACCGCCTGGGTGCTGCTGGTTTCAACTTTGGTACGCAAATCCTTTATACGGCCATCATCCAGCACGTAGGAGCGAATCTGGCTGCCCCAACCAATATCGGATTTTGCGTCTTCGGCCTTTTGCTTCTCGGCGTTACGTTCCTGCATCTCACGCTCATACAGCTTGGCTTTAAGCTGCTTCATAGCCTGATCTTTGTTCTGATGCTGGCTTCGGCCGGCCTGACAGGCCACAACAATACCTGTCGGGTTGTGGGTCAGGCGCACCGCAGATTCCGTCCGGTTAACGTGCTGACCACCGGCGCCGGAGGCACGGTAAACATCCACCCGCAGATCCGCCGGGTTAATTTCAATCACAAAGCTGTCGTCCACTTCCGGTGAAACAAATACCGAAGAGAAAGACGTGTGGCGACGATTACCAGAGTCGAAAGGCGACTTACGAACCAGACGATGAACACCGGTCTCCGTTCGTGACCAACCGAACGCATACTCGCCTTGAATGTGGATAGTGGCACTCTTCACGCCAGCCACATCACCCTCTTGCAACTCCACAATGTCCGCCTTAAAACCACGGCGCTCAGCCCAGCGCAAGTACATACGCAGAAGCATGTTAGCCCAGTCCTGAGCTTCCGTGCCGCCTGACCCGGCCTGGATTTCGAGGTAGGCGCTATTGGCGTCCATCTCACCCGAAAACATCCGGCGGAATTCAAGCTTTTCGAGCTCGGAATCAAGCGCTTCAAGATCCGACTCAATCTCGGTTACTGTGTCTGCGTCATCTTCATCAACCGCCATTTCCAGCAGGCTTTCTGCATCGGCCAGGCCGGTTGTGAGGTTGTCGATGGTACTAACAATCAAATCAAGATCAGAACGCTCTTTACCCAGCGCCTGAGCGCGCTCAGGGTCATCCCACACAGTGGGCATTTCCATTTCTCGCTCTACTTCGACCAGCCGCTCACTCCGCTGATCATAGTCAAAGATACCCCCTGAGCGATTCAGTACGCTCACGAAGCTCTTTAATCTTCGTCACAATGGGATTAATTTCCATGAAAACCTTACTCACGTTGGAAAATGATGCGTAAAACTGTGGCGGGATTCTACCGGAATTCCGGCTGCAAATCAGCCGTGGGAAACCGAACTTCAACTTGGGCGCAATCCAGGCGAGCTATCTTTACAGCCAAGTCGGTCAGGGGGCGGGTGCTCTTTTCTGCCGGAAAAAGATGTCTGAGCGCAGCGAGTTGCTTTTTCCAGAAGAAAAGAGCACCCGCCTCCTGACCAGACTCAAAAGCCTGGTTAGGAAAGCGGCTCCAGATAATCCACCAAAAGCTGAAGGTTAGTCCGGCCCCGGAAGGTATTGGCATCCGGCTTGTAAACCACCCTAGCCCCAGTGCGCGTGTAATCAGGAACCTCCGGCCCGGTATTGAACGCTATGCCGTCGATGATGCCGCTGCCATCAATCGGCTGCAAAACCAGCTTCAGGTGATTTTCGCCAACGATACGCTGACTGACCACACGGAACTCGCCGTCAAACAAAGGCTCGGGAAAATGCTGCCCCCAAGGGCCTGCGCGCTTCAATAACGCGGCTGTTTCCAGAGATAACTCTGCAGAACTCAGCGGCCCATCGGTGGTAATTGCAGCCTCAAGATCGGCTGCAGTCAGGGTATCTCTCACTGCCCGATCAAACGCCTCGGTAAAGGCATCAAAATCATTTCGGGCCAGGGTCATGCCAGCGGCCATGGCGTGACCACCGAACTTTTTCATCACCCCAGGATGACGAGAATCAACAACGGCCAACACATCGCGAATGTGGAGGCCCGGGATTGATCGCGCAGAGCCTTTTACATCTACGCCGTTTTCATCGGGGGCAAAGGCAATGGTCGGCCTGTTGGTTTGCTCGCGAATGCGGGCCGCGAGAATGCCGATAACACCCTGGTGCCAGTCCTGATCGAACAGGGCCAACCCCCAGGGCAGCCCTTCCAAATCCAGAGACATGGAAGCGAGCAGGTCTTGGGCCTGGGCTTTCATATCTTTCTCAATGGTACGCCGCTCACGGTTGAAGGTGTCCAGCTCGCGGGCGAGTCGCCGTGCTTCATCTGGGCTGTCGGCTAGTAGACAGGCAATACCAACGCTCATGTCGTCCAGCCTACCCGCAGCGTTAAGCCGTGGGCCAACCACGAATCCAAGGTCGGTGGAGCTAATGTTTGCATGCTCGCGACCGGCAACCTCGAGCAATGCGAGAATTCCCGGGCGGGCTTCGCCTTGACGAATGCGCCGCAGGCCCTGCTCAACAAAGATGCGGTTGTTATGGTCCAAAGGCACCACATCGGCCACGGTGCCCAATGCCACCAGATCTAACAAAGTGCCGAGGTTGGGCTCTGGCTGCGGCAATCGACCGGCTTCCCGGAGCTTTTTGCGCAGTGCTGTGAGCACATAGAACATAACCCCCACGCCTGCGGCATTTTTGCTCAAGAAAGCGCAGCCGGCTGATTGGGGTTCACGATAGCGTCGGCATCTGGCAGGGTTTCGCCAGCAAGGTGGTGATCCGTTACCACAACCTTAATACCCAGATCGCGGGCCGCTTTAACGCCTTCAATAGCGGAAATCCCGTTGTCTACCGTCACCAAAAGGTCAGGCAGTTCGTCTTCCAGCTGCAAGCGCTCAATAATGCCGGGGGTAAGCCCATAACCATCCGCAAATCGGCTAGGCACTCGAAAATCGATGCTCTGCAAGCCAAGCATGGAAAGCCCGAGCATAGCCACAGCGGTACTGGTGGCGCCATCAGCGTCAAAATCCCCGAGTACAACCACCCTCTGGTTCTGAGCAATCGCGTCCGCCAGCAATTCGACCGCACGCTCAATGCCGCGCAGCTCAAAGGGTGATGCGAGGTGCCTGAGGGTATAACTTAATTGGTCGTCGGAGGTTACGCCGCGAGCAGCGTACAAACGGCGGAGCAACGGAGGCAGGTCTTGCCCCCACGCCGGAACGCTGTTCGGGTGGGAGCGACGCAGGATCTTTTTGGGTGTCATTCCGGGTCAGGTATTCTTCCAGTGTTTTGCGATGAATGCCTGAACGCCCGCCTTATCATTATCAAGTACGGTATAGCGCTCTTCGCGTTCGAACAGATCGGCCATATGCGGCGGAAGTTCCGCCTTTACCGTCAGGCCAGACTCGGTGATGGCATCGGGGAACTTGGCCGGGTGGGCCGTTCCAAGTGTGATCATGGGCACCTGAGAATCACGACGACAAGCCCTGGCCGCATTTACGCCGATGGCTGTGTGCGGGTCCAGCAGGTATTCGTTCTGCTCGTAGACTTCACGGATGGTGTCGCAAGTGGCCTTGTCATCAACTGCCGCGCTGTCGAAGAGCTTGCGTGCCTGCTTCCAGCGATAATCTTCAATACTCACCGGGCCTTTGGATGCGTTTTCAAGCAACTGCTTAACCGCCAGGCCGTCGCGACCATGAAGGTCAAACAACAAGCGCTCAAAGTTGCTGGACACCATAATATCCATGCTCGGCGAGAGCGTATGCTCAAGCGTGTGCTGCTCGTACTTGTTGCCACTCATGAAGCGATGAAGAATGTCATTCCGGTTGGTGGCGATAACCAACTGGGATATGGGCAAGCCCATTTTTTTCGCAAGATAGCCGGCGAAGATATCCCCGAAATTACCCGTTGGCACCGAAAACGCCATGCTGCGATCCGGGCCACCGAGCGCCAAAGACGCATGAAAGTAATAGACAATCTGAGCCATGATGCGGGCCCAGTTGATGGAGTTAACCGCAGCCAGCTTGGCTTTACCACCCAGGAACGACTGATCGCCAAAGCTCTCTTTAACCATGCGCTGACAATCGTCAAAATTGCCACGAATGGCCAGATTATGAATATTGTCACCCTTAACCGTAGTCATCTGGCGGCGTTGCACTTCCGACACGCGCTCGTGAGGATGCAGAATGAAGATATCCACATGCTCGCAACGCCGACAACCTTCAATGGCCGCAGAACCGGTGTCGCCGGAGGTTGCACCCATAATGACCGCATGCTCCTGGCGCTTTCCGAGCACGTAATCCAGCAAACGACCTAGCAGCTGAAGCGCAAAGTCCTTGAACGCCAGTGTCGGCCCACGGAACAGCTCCATCACCCACTCGTTGGTGTCAAGCTGCACCAGTGGCGCTACGGCCTTGTGGGCAAACACGCCGTAGGTATCATCCAGCATTTGGCGGAAATCAGCTTCAGGGATAGCCTCTTCCACAAACGGGTACATGATATTGAAGGCCAGCTCGGTATACGGAAGCCCACGCCAGCTACGGATTTCTTCCAGGCTGAAGTGCGGAAGCGACTCCGGAACATAAAGACCGCCGTCAGGGGCCAACCCTGTGAGCAGAACATCTTCAAAACCCAGTGCGGGGGCTTCTCCCCGCGTACTGATATATCTCACGTGCGTACCTGTCGGTTATGGTTTTCTCAGTTGAAGTTTTCGGCGCGGATACGAATAACCGGTCCATCAATATCCGAGAAAGCTTCCATCTCTTCGATAGCTCGGTTGATCTGCCGCTCTTGTACGGTGTGGGTCAGGATAATGACCGGAATGCGGCCATCCTTCAGCTCAGATTCTTTCTGCATTATCGACTCAATATTGATGCCGTGTTCACTCAGAACGGAGGCAATTTTTGCCAACACACCTGGCCGATCCAAGGCGGTAATACGCAGATAATAGGCCGACTGAACCTCTTCCATGGAAAGCACGCTCAGGTTTTCCATGGCCTCTGGCACAAAACCCAGGTAAGGAACCCGTAACGCGCCGTTGCTTGCCACAACACGGGCAACATCAACAATATCGGCAATCACAGCAGAAGCTGTCGCTTCATCACCCGCACCCGGGCCGTAATACATAGTCTGGCCAACTGCATCGCCTTCCATAAGAACAGCGTTAAGTACGCCATCGACCTGAGCAATCAGGTGGCTTTTTGGAACCAGGGTTGGGTGCACCCGAAGCTCGATACCTTCTTCGCGACGGCGAGCAATACCCAAATGCTTGATACGGTAGCCAAGCTGCTCAGCATGGGCGATGTCGTAGGGAGTAATTGATGAAATTCCTTCGGTAAATGCCTTATCAAACTGCAGCGGAACGCCGAAACCGGCCGAAGCCAAAATAGTCAGTTTGTGGGCCGCGTCGATACCCTCAACATCAAAGGTCGGGTCTGCTTCTGCGTAACCAAGATCCTGGGCTTCTTTAAGAACTTCAGCAAAGGCTCGCCCTGCACGCATCTCGGTAAGAATGTAATTGCCAGTGCCATTTATAATTCCGGCAATCCAATCGATACGGTTAGCGGCCATGCCTTCACGAATGGCTTTCATTACTGGAATGCCACCCGCAACACCTGCCTCATAGGCAACGACGACACCGGCTTTTTCAGCCGCTTCGAAAATTTCGTTACCATGAACAGCAATTAGCGCCTTGTTAGCGGTTACTACGTGCTTGCCATTCTTAATGGCCGTCAGCACGAGTTCCCGCGCGGTGTCATAACCGCCAATCAACTCAACAACAACGTCGACGGCAGGATCATTCACCACGTCAAAAATCTCGGTGCTAAAGGCTACGTCGCCAAGATCTATATCGTCACGGCTGCGACGACTGGCAACCCGGGTAATCCGGATATTACAGCCCGCACGGCCCGCAATTAGCGCTGCGTTGCGCGTTAATACATTGAATGTACCGCCGCCAACGGTTCCCAGTCCGCAGATTCCGACACTGACGTCTTTCAAGCTCTCACCTCTGATCCCGAATGGGGGTGCTGATAAATTGTAGTTTTGCAGCATTGCGATGTTGCGACACTGAAAAGGCGCATAGTATACCGGTTCAAGGCCTGCTGAATAAGCCCTGAACCAAAAGCCTGTCACATAACCGCGCCACCCTGGGCGTGGCGCGGTTATGCACGCATCAAAGCAAGCCCAAGCCTTCGGCCAGGTTCCTTGCAGGAACGTAACCACGCACGATATTGCCGTCTTCCAGTACGATTGCCGGTGTACCCGTAACACCCACGCGCTGGCCTAGCTTAAACTGCTCCAGAACCGGGTTTTCGCAGGTGGCCGCCTCAACCGTATTACCGGCTTTGGCTGAATCCATCGCAGATTTTTGATCCTCTGCACACCACACGGACACATACTTTACAAACGATGGCTTGCCCGGGCCAGAGCGCGGATAAGCATAGTAATTCACGGTAATACCATAGTCATTAAGCTGTGACACTTCATCGTGAAGTTTGCGGCAGTATGGGCAATCAATGTCGGTAAACACATCAATCACCGCTTTTTCGTTGCTGGCCTTATAACGGATCACGCCATCGTCACCATAATTCTCCATGGTTTTGCGCCGCTCAGTGGCTCTGGCCTCTTCTGTCACATTGGCGATACCCGTGCTGGTAACCTTCAACAAATCACCGGTAAGCAAGTACTGGCCATCAGCCGTTGTATAGATGGTATCGCCATTGTTGCTCTGAACCTCGTAAAGCCCCTTCGCTTCGGATTCCCGCACAGACGAAATTCTTAGCCCAGGCACAGAGCTGGAAAGTCGTTCACTGATGCTATCCTCAACATCACCGGCAACGCTGAAGGGCGCACCCAGAACACCTGCGGCCATCACAGCCATCATGAAAAAACGATTTATAATCATTCTGGTAAACACACCTTTTTGATCGGATACTTATTGGGCTTGCGCAGACACTCGCACTAGCCATGAAACGAATTTTTAAGCTAAAACAATGCGACACCTGCTTGCCACAAAAGTTCAAAGCGACACCTTACCGAAAAATCACAAGCTCAACCACGCGGATGATGAGCCTGATGTAACGACTGCAAACGCTGTCGCGCCACGTGGGTATATATTTGCGTTGTGGAAAGATCCGAATGGCCCAACAACATCTGAACAACCCGTAGATCTGCACCATGGTTAAGAAGGTGGGTTGCGAAGGGCATGCCGCAGCGTGTGGGGTGACAAGTGTTTTCGGATGCCCGTTCGCACAGCGTAATGGCGTACACGGTACCAGAATGTTTGCCGCGTCATGGCAGCTGCGCGGTTGCCGGGAAACAGCGCATCGCAAGCCCTCCCTTTAAGCAGCTCAGGCCGCCCCTCCTTCATATACTGGAGCAACCAATCTATCGCCTCTTCTCCCAAAGGCACAAGGCGCTCTTTGTCGCCCTTACCCATAACCCGTATAACGCCTTGGCGAAGATTCACCTGATCAACGCGCAAGCCGGTAAGCTCAGACACCCGCAACCCGCAGCCATATAGAATCTCCAGCATCGCCTTGTCACGCTGCTCAATCGGCAAGCTGGGATCCGGCTCCGCCAGAAGCGCATCCACCTCCACTTCGGTCAACGAATCCGGCAACCGCCGGGGCAAGCGAGGGCTATCTATACGCAACGTAGGGTCCTCTGAAATCAGTCTTTCCCTCAGCAAAAACCGAAAAAAACGGCGCATGCCCGAGAGACGACGAGCCGCCGTAGACGTTTTGATTCCTTCGGCTAGCCCGCCAGCCATCCACGCCAACAAATCCGTTCGCCGCGCCTCGGCCAGCAGCGCCGCCCGGGCTGGTTTTCCAGCCATGCGGCCAAGCGTTGCAAATCACTGCGGTACGCTTGTCTGGTTTTTTCACCCAGACCATCCTCAAGCCATACAGCATCAACAAACCGGACAACGACAGCTTCATCCTCTAGTCTCACACCACCGCCCTCTGACAACCCATATTCGCAAATTTGCATTCTGGCTCGCCAGAAACGAAAAAGGCAGCCCTTAGGCTGCCTTTTTCACTGCAGGGTTGCTCAGCATATGCTGATCAGCCCAGCTTTTCCTTGATACGTGCTGCCTTACCAGAAAGCTCGCGCAAGTAGTAAAGCTTCGCCTGGCGCACATCGCCACGACGCTTCACAGCAATGCTGTCGATCAACTTGGAGAAGGTCTGGAAAGTACGCTCAACGCCTACGCCGTATGAAATTTTCCGTACGGTGAAAGACGAGTTCATGCCACGGTTACGCTTACCAATGACAACGCCTTCGAACGCCTGTAGGCGCTCACGAGTGCCTTCAGTTACACGAACCTGAATAACCACGGTATCACCCGGCGCAAACGCGGGGATTTCCTTGGTCATCTGCTCTGTTTCAATTTGATGGATGATGTTGTTCTTGCCGCTCATCGTAATGCTCCTGATACTCAATCTTTTAATGCCCTGATGATTCAGAGGCACACGGTTCGTTTAAAATCTCACCCAGTAGCTCACGCTCTTCGTCCGTAAGCACCCGCTTTTCAAGCAGGTCGGGGCGTCGCTCCCGGGTTCGCCTCAGCGACTGCTTTAGCCGCCAACGCCGGATTTGACCATGGTGACCGCCCAACAAAATATCCGGCACCGCCTGACCTTCGTAAACTTCGGGCCGGGTGTAGTGCGGACAATCCAGCAAACCGTCAGCAAAAGAATCCTGCTCTGCCGACTGCGCATGACCCAGCGCTCCGGGGATGAGGCGTGTAACCGCATCAATAACAGCCATAGCTGCGAGTTCGCCACCAGAAAGAACAAAATCTCCCAGTGACACTTCCCGATCAACCTCTGCTGCTATCAGGCGTTCATCAACGCCTTCATAGCGCCCAGCTACCAGAATCAAACGCTCTTCCGAAGCGAGCGACTCCACAACAGCTTGATTTAACGTCTCACCCTGGGGCGAAAGATAAACCACGCAGGCTTTTCCTGGCGCCGCCTTCCGTGCTGCGTGAATGGCATCCCGGAGCGGCTGAATTTTCATCAGCATGCCAGGGCCACCCCCGTAAGGACGGTCATCGACGGTACGGTGACGATCATGGGTAAATTCGCGAGGGTTCCAGCAATCGAAGGTCAAAAGACCATCGCGCACTGCCCTACTCGTTATCCCGTAATCCGTTACTGCCTGGAACATGTCCGGAAACAGACTGACTGCGCCAATCCACATCCGTCAGAACTCCGGATCCCAGTCTACAACCAATTTGCGTTGCGCCAGATCGATCTCCCTGACCACTTCGTCAGGACGATAAGGAATCAAGCGCTCGCGCTGGTCTATGGAGCCCGCCGTTGCATGCACCACCAAAACATCATTGGAACCAGTTTCTATCAGGTGATCCACGCGACCGAGGCATTCACCTTCAATCGTGAACACATCAAGACCGTGCAACTGAAGCCAGTAAAACTCCCCATCAGGGAGTTCAGGCAATTCAGCTGTTGGCACCTTAACTTCAGCACCACAATACGTGCGTGCGAGTTCACGGTCAGCAATACCTTTAAGCCTGACAACGATCGCTTTGCCTTGACGGCGACCCTCTTCAAGCTTTATAGGAATACGCTTACCGTCCAGATCCAGAACCCAGTCGGTATAGTCAAGTATTCCGTCTATGGGGTCGGTGAAGGAAAAAACCTTTAGCCACCCTTTAACCCCAAATACCGAGGTAATCCGACCGATCACAGTTTCCTGCGAATTCTGCGTCATACAACAACCCCGGTGGTCAGTAAAAACTTACTCAGCAGTCTTGAGCAATTGCGCAACGCGATCGCTGGCTTGTGCACCCTGGCCAATCCAGAAATTTACACGGTCGCGATCAACGCGCAGACGCTCTTCTTGGCCGCGTGCAATTGGGTTAAAGAAACCAACGCGCTCAATAAAGCTTCCGTCACGTGGTTTACGGCTGTCAGTGACTGTCAGATGATAGAACGGGCGCTTCTTAGAGCCGCCGCGAGCCAAACGGATTGTTACCATTTAACCAATATCCTGTTCTGTTATACGAACTTTGTACGTTTCACGACGACCACAATGGTGGCTATCGCGAAGACCCATACTCGAAAGGGGCGCTATTCTATGCTAAATGCGCCCCAAAGAAAACAGGAAAACCAACTGATTCCAGGTTTTCCGTGTAAGGCTTTTCACATACGCCCAGGCGGCGGCATTCCACCGCCACCACCGGGCGGCATCATACCACCGAGACCGCGCATCATATTGGCCATTCCGCCTTTTTTTCCAAACTTTTTCATCATTTTCTGCATTTGCTTGTGCTGCTTGAGCAAACGATTCACATCTTGTATCTGAGTTCCAGAGCCCGCAGCAATGCGGCGCTTTCGGGAATTGTTAATCACATCCGGGCGGCGGCGCTCTCTTGAGGTCATTGAACAAATGATCGCCTCTAGCTGCCCCATGGACTTATCATTGACCTGTTGCTGCGCTACTTGCGCCATCTGCCCCATACCCGGAAGCTTATCCATCAAGCCACCAATACCGCCCATGCTTTTCATCTGCTGAAGCTGGTCGCGGAAATCCTCCAAATCAAAACTTTTACCTTTCTTGATTTTTTTGGTGAGTTTCTCTGCTTTTTTCTGATCCAGTTTGCGTTCTGCTTCCTCTATAAGAGACAGCACATCGCCCATGCCAAGTATCCGAGAGGCCACCCGCTCTGGATAAAACGGCTCCAGGGCATCCGACTTTTCGCCAACACCCAAAAACTTTATCGGCTTACCAGTAATATGCCTTACAGACAGCGCCGCACCGCCACGGGCATCGCCGTCGGTTTTAGTCAGCACTACGCCGGTCAATGGAAGCGCGTCGTTAAACGCCTTGGCGGTATTCGCGGCATCCTGCCCCGTCATCGCATCGACCACAAAGAGGGTTTCTACCGGCTTGACCGCGCTATGCAGCCGTCCAATCTCCCCCATCATCCGCTCATCAACGTGCAGGCGACCCGCGGTATCAAGAATTACAACGTCAATGTGCTTCTTGCGGGCTGCGGCAACCGCGCCCTCGGCAATGGCAACCGGATCCTGGTCAGCGGTACTTGGGAAAAACTCAACACCCACCTCACCTGCAAGGGTCTCCAGCTGCTTGATAGCCGCCGGCCGGTAGATGTCAGCACTCACCACCAAAACAGATTTTTTCTGGCGCTCCTTGAGGAAACGCGCCAACTTAGCAACTGTCGTGGTTTTACCCGCGCCCTGGAGGCCCGCCATCATGATTACGGCAGGAGGCTGAACGGCAAGATTAAGGGTTTCATTCCCCTCGCCCATTACCCGCTCAAGCTCTTGCTGAACGACCTTAATGAACACCTGGCCTGGGGATAGGCTGCGCTGGACCTCCTGGCCGATAGCTCGCTGACGGACACCCTCAACAAAGTCTTTCACTACCGGCAGAGCTACGTCGGCCTCCAAAAGCGCCATGCGCACTTCGCGGAGAGTGTCCTTTATATTGTCGTCGGTAAGCCGCGCCTGGCCGGAAATCTTGCGCAGGCTACCGGAAAGTCGGTCTTGGAGGTTCTCAAACATGTTGCTCTTCCGTACCCCGGATAAATTGAGTGCACAAACCTCAGGGCCGGCTTCGGCCCCTTGATTCCTGTTGCATAATCGCGACATTATAACCAGACTATCGTTCTGAAACGACCAACCCGGTCAAATCGGCAGCCATGCTTGCCGATCTCCAGCTAGCACAGCGGTTAATAAGGAAGTCATGGGAACGCTGATTCTCGCGGTCACCTCTCTTTTTCTGTACAGCGTCGGTACCGCCCTGCAAGCGCTCCACTTTCGTGGACACGTGCAAAGTAACATGGCGATCACCACCCTTATAGGCATGTTGGCGCTCACCGCTCACGGGCTTTTGATTACCCAGACAATACACCACGATGGCGGCGTCGATCTTGGATTTTTCAAAAGTTCAGTGCTGATTTCCTGGCTAATCGTGTTTCTTTTGTTAGGGCTGAACCTCAAAAAACCGGTTCAAAGCCTTTTTTTAGGCGCATACCCGTTGGCAGCGTTCACCATCATCATGGCCCTGATCACGCATACGCCGTCACGCCTAGTCTCCGACGAAAGCTACGGCGTGCTTTCCCATATCGCACTGTCGGTAACAGCCTACAGCCTGTTTACCCTCGCGGCTATACAGGCAACTTTGCTTTACTTCCAGAACAGGCAACTAAAACACAACTACAACAGCCCTTTAATACGCAACCTGCCACCGCTGCAAACCATGGAATCTTTACTTTTTGAAATGGTCTGGGCCGGCGTGGTCATGCTGATTCTCGCCATTGTGACGGGCGCGCTGTTTATAGAAAACCTGTTCGCTCAGAACCTCGCCCATAAAACTTTATTCTCCCTGTTATCGCTGCTGGTATTCGTTGCGCTGCTTGTTGGGCGCTACACAAAAGGCTGGCGAGGTATCACAGCAAGCCGCTGGACGCTGGCTGGCTGCGCGCTTCTCATGGTGGCCTTTTACGGCAGCAAGTTCGCCCTTGAGCTTGTATTTCGAAAAGGTGGCTAACTCACCGCGTACAACGTCTTGACACCAGACACAATCACAACTTATTTTCGCTACTTATAAGTAACAAAAGGACACCCCTAGCTTGGACGGTACATCGCTTACTGCGCTGTCGATTATTCTTGTCGGGCTGATCATGCTGTCGGCATTTTTCTCCAGCTCTGAAACCGGCATGATGTCACTCAACCGGTATCGCCTCAAACACATGGCGAAAACTGGCCACAAGGGCGCAAAACGAGCCCAGAAGTTGCTGCAACGCACCGATCAGCTAATCGGTATCATTCTGATCGGCAACAACTTCGTGAACATATTGGCATCATCCATTGCCACTGTTATAGCCATTCGCATCTGGGGCAACGCGGGCATTGCTATTGCGACGCTACTATTAACCATCGTCATCCTGATTTTTGCCGAAGTCACCCCAAAAACCCTGGCCGCCCTGTTTCCGGAAAAAATCGCCTTCCCGGCAAGCTACATCCTAGGACCACTGCTTAAGGTTCTTTATCCCATCGTGTGGGCAGTCAACTTGTTTACCGGCGCCATTCTCAGAATTCTGAGGATCTCACCGAACGACGCTGCCAGCGACCACCTTAGCCGGGAAGAACTTAGAACCCTGGTAAACGAAGCGGGCGCCTGATTCCGGCAAAGCACAAAGACATGCTTGTAAGCATTTTGGACCTGGAAAAAGTCACCGTAAATGACATTATGGTGCCGCGAAATGAAGTCTCAGGCCTCGATCTGGATGACGACACAGACACTATTCTGCGGCAACTGAGAAACAGCCAGCACACCCGGCTGCCGGTATTTAAAGGGGATATCAACAATATTCAGGGCATCTTGCACCTACGCAGCGCAGCCAAACTGCTGCAGCAGGACGAAATCAGCAAAGCCATGATCCTGCAGCTGTGCCAGGAGCCTTACTTCGTTCCCGAGAGCACACCACTGAATACGCAGCTCATCAATTTTCAGAAGGGAAAGCGCCGATTTAGCATCGTCGTTGATGAGTATGGTGACGTGCTTGGGCTTGCTACCCTGGAAGATATTCTCGAAGAGATTGTTGGCGAATTCACAACAGACTATGCAGCCACAAGCCCCGACATCATCCCTCAGGAAGACGGCACCTTTATTGTTGACGGCACTGCCGCCGTGCGCACTATCAACAAAACCCTGGGCTGGAAACTGCCTACGGACGGCCCCAAAACCCTCAACGGCTTGATTACCGAAACCCTTGAAAACATTCCTGACACCAATGTTTGCCTAAAGGTAGACGGCCACCGGGTAGAGGTTCTACAGATCAAGGACAACGTGGTAAAGGCGGCGATTGTTCACCCCAAAAAACGCAAAAAACGGGCGCTTTCCATCGCCTGACACTGCCAACCTTCTCACTTCGCTATAGACGCTCTGGTTATAGCGAAGCCTGTTCTAAAACGATCTAAATGTAACCAACTCCTTGACGCCTATCAATCTACCGCCAACACTTAGAGGGAACGCGGAACAACAATAATCGCAAGGAGTTTGTCCATGAGTTTGACGCATAGCTTTGGTCTTCTGACCAATCCTGACCAGCAATGGGAAGCCATTCGGAAAGAATCCGAGTCTGTTACCCGCCTTTACACAGGACACGTATTACTTCTCGCACTCATACCAGCGTTAGCGGGCTTTTTTGGAACCACCCAAGTGGGTTGGCAAATCGGCGACGGCCAGATCACGCGCTTGTCAGTCAGCAGTGCACTGAGCCTATCCGTAATGTTTTACGCTGCCATGCTGGCTGGCATATTCATTCTCGGTAAATTTATTGATTTCTTTGCGGCAACCTACGAAGTAGCGGATAAAACCCCGCGGGGCGTCGCCATGGCAGCCTACACCGCCACCCCTATGTTTTTGATCGGAGTTATTGCCGCTTACCCTAATATTTGGGTGAACATGCTGGCGGGGCTCGTTGCCATTGCTTACGCGGTATACCTGCTTTATGAAGGCTTACCCATTCTCATGAAGATTCCTGCAGACCGTGGGTTTATGTTTGCCACAGCAGTGCTCACGGTTGGGTTGATCATGTTTGTCGCCCTCCTTGCAATCACCGTAGTGATCTGGAGCGTAGGAATTGGCCCGGTTTATATAAGCTAAGAGCAAACATTAGGCCTTCGCGTCAGCGAAACAGCAAAGGGTGTTCTGACCGAACACCCTTTCTTTTTTCAAATAGACGCACCGGTTGGCTTTTATTCGTGTTAACAAAGCCAAAAATGCGGTAAATTTAACCTATAATCAAAAATCAGACAGTTAAGCTCGGTCATGTACCCGGTTGAGCCGTTAATAGGAGTCGGCCATGAACAAGCAGTCCGGCATACATTACCTCCGTGAACACAGAGAAGCGGGTAGCAGCAAACCGGTTCCTGTGGAGGTCACCCGTATCCGCGACACAGTTGTCGCCGGGCTAGGAGATTTGCTGCAGGGTGCCTTCGATGCGGTTGATGATTCGCTGTTCGAACTGGCTAACAACGCTCGTAGCAACAACGAACAGAATCGCTATTTTGAAGCCATGCGGGAAATTCGCATTAAGCGCAAAGGCGTAGAGCGGCATTTTCAGAATACGGTTGCCCAGTTTTTTGCCAACCCTCCCCATGCAGGCCAGCTGCAGGAAGATTCCTTGGGGCAACAGGCAAGTGCAGACAACCTCGCGCTCGTTGGAGACGATGATCTGGAAGAGCAGGTTGCTCTAAATGCCATGATCACCAAGGCCAAGGTTCATTTCCAGGGCCCACTTTTGCAGCTGCAAACTCGCTTCAGCAAGGTGTACGAAGGCGCTTCTGACGAATCGCCAGTAAACCCTATGGCGCCTGAACATCTTTGCAGCGCTTTCACTGAAGCCATTCAAGCACTGGAAATTCAGATCCGTGAACGATTAATCCTGCTCAAGCAGTTTGATCGCTACGTTGTGTCCAACCTGGGCATGCTTCTGGATGAAGCAAACAGAATTCTCATTCAGGCGGGCGTCATACCCAACTTCCGCTATCACGGCAAAAGCGGTCAGCAACACGGCGCCTCTGAAGATCGATCGGCGGCCGCGAACCCGGAAGGCTCCGCTGTACCCGGCGAGGGCCGACAAGACAGCAGTGCTGGCAGTAGCGCCGTATTTGAGCAGATCCATCAGCTGCTGGCCCGCCAACGGGCTAATTCGGGCATACCGTCACGGCAGCATGACCCAGACATCCGGGTCATTGGGGGCAGTGAATTGGTGGGTTTGCTGGCAACCCTATCTTTGAATACTCAAGCTAGCGCTGAAAACAACCTCAGCGAAGGCGAGCCGCTTACCATTGATCTTCGTGAAGCGGTCCAACAGATTCTAGCCCAGGCGAACACCCGCGACGGCAAAAAGCCGGCGCTCAAAGAAATGGACGAGGATCTGATCAACCTTGTATCCATGCTTTTTGAATTCATTCTTGATGACTACAACCTGTCGGCCCCGGTTCAAGTACTTATCAGCCGATTGCAGATACCTATCCTGAAAGTTGTCATCAAAGACAAAAGCTTTTTCAGCAAGACTACGCATCCGGCGCGCAAGCTACTGAACGCCCTAGCCCGAGCCGGCATTGGCTGGAGCAACAGTGATGAAAAGGCCCGTGACAAGCTGTACGAGATGATTCACGGCATTGTGCAGAGAATCCTCTCTGAGTTTGACGGCGACATAACCCTGTTTGAAACGTTGAACGATGAGTTTGAAGAATTTCTTGCCCGAGAAAACCGCAAATCATCCCTGGTAGAGCAGCGTACCCGTGAATCTGAACGTGGCCGCATAAAATCCCAAAAGGCCCAAGAGCTGGTCGACAGGGTCATACAGGAGCGCGTGGCACGCTACCGACTTCCAGAGCCTGTATATAACATACTGATCAACGGCTGGAGCCGGGTCATGTTTCTTGCCTACCTCCGGGACGATGTCGAGCATCGCTGGCAGGAGAGCGTGAAAGTTGTCGATGACCTGATCTGGTGTCTCCACCCGCACCAAGAAGACGCTGAACGGGATCAGTGGGTTCGCGTTGTTCCCAGCCTGCTCAAATCACTGCGCGCGGGCCTGGAAGAGGTTTCGTACAATGCCGCAAAGCTCGACGATACTATGGGGCAGCTTAAGCACGAATTAGCCGAAGCTTTCAGGGCCAGTTCCAGTATGGAGCTGACTGAAGCACCTACAGTTCAGGCTGAAGACCTGGACGAAGCCAAAAACAAAGCCGAGCTTCAGCCCGAAGATGCTGCCATAGCTGAATTCATGGCTCAAATTGATAGCATCGAGATAGGGAATTGGGTTGAGTTCCGGCTGGTTAATGGTGCAAACTTTCGGTGCAAGCTTTCCGCAATCATTGAGGAAGCAGACTGCTTTGTCTTTGTGAATCGCATGGGCCTGAAGGTCATTGAGAAGACCCGCGTTGAGCTGGCGCATGAAATGCGACGCGGAAGAATGACACTGCTTGAGCAAGGGGCATTTATTGACCGGGCACTGGATGCCGTCGTCGGTTCCCTGCGCAGCAAAACTGCCTGACCTGGCTTGGCAGTTATCCAGTAACAATGGAGCAACCTGAGATCAATGCTGGAGCATGGCAGTAACAACAGCCTTCCGGCGAAGTATCGGATCGCCCTCGCCTTATCAACCGCTTTCCTGATTCATACGCTGTTGCTATCTGGCGTCCCTGCTATTACGCAGGATCCCCCAGTTCGGCACCGCCAGCAATTGAACCTGGAACTGGTCGCCACGCAAAGCGACCATAGAACGCCGGTCGCCCATACACCCGAGCCTGTCGAAAAACACACCGACCGCAATCCACCATTTGAAGTAATACCAGACGGTATCGCCTCGCAGCTAGTCAAACCCCTAATTTCGACAAGCAGTTCTCAGCGAAAAACGGCAAGCACTGAAGATTCTCAGGCGGCAGCAAAGACAAAATCGAAACCGAACCTGGTAAGTCCCACAACGCCTGCCAGCTCGCCGTCAATATCAGGAGCCCGCTCACAGGTTTCGAAAAAGAAAAGCTCTGACGACACCACCAAAATTACGCAGTCACCCGCCGAACAGGATCCCTACCTGATCAAACTGGCTATGCACTGGGGCGCTATGCTTGAAACACTGCGGGTACCCGCCATGAGGAAGCTGGCTGGCTCAAGCACTATGGAAGTGGAACTTCAGTTACTGGGGAATGGCGCATTGACCAGAGCGAGAGTCGTCAAATCGACAGGTATTGAACAAATAGACCGCGCGGCCTACCAGGCCGCGCTCGCAGCCAGCCCCTATCCGGAGCCACCACCGGATCAGGCCGGAAAAAGCCGCTTCGAAGTAAAACTGCTATTTGCTCCGTCGCGGCTTTAGCCATCAGAAAAAGCGGAATCAAGCCTCAGCTTGCTTGGCTGCCTCTTTTACCAGCGTAGCCAGCTCACCGTTTTCGGACATCTCCATAATAATGTCACAACCACCGACCAGCTCACCGCTAACGTAAAGCTGCGGATAGGTTGGCCAGCTTGAGTAAATTTTCAGGCCTTCCCGCAGTTCCTGGTTATCAAGGATATTCACGAACGCAAAGCGCTCGCCGCAAGCCATCAGAGCCTGTGAGGTTTTGGACGAAAAACCGCACTGGGGAGCTTGGGGCGACCCCTTCATGTAAAGGATAATCGGGTTTTCTGAAAGCTGGGCTTTAATGGTTTCGTTAATGTCCATGAACATTCACCTCTGGTTAAAAATGAACAGCTTGTTTGCGCTGTTGCACCTATCTCTATTGGATTCCATTGTACACGCTGGGCAAGCTACTCAACAAACCTCAAAGTTTGACCCAAGGCAAGGCCTCGACACCCGCAGCGTTGTCTTCATTGGCGCGAAGGGCTAGACTTGGTGCCCCCGTTTTTTCGCCAGTAATTATACTCATCCTGGGCTTCACCAAGGTAAGGGCCATCCCATGGCAGCAAGGCATTTTCTAACACTGAATGACATGACCACGACAGAACTGGAAGACTTGGTGGATCATGGAACCAAGCTCCGGAACGAATGGCGCCAGGGCAAGGTGCGGGACTCACTCAAAAACCGCGTGCTGGCGATGATTTTTGAAAAGTCTTCAACCCGCACCCGGGTCTCTTTTGAGGCCGGCATGACACAGCTGGGTGGCTCTGCCATGTTTCTCTCTCCGAGGGACACTCAGCTTGGCCGCGGAGAACCCATAGAAGACTCCGCCATTGTCATTTCCAGCATGGTGGATGCGGTGATGATCCGCACCTTTGCTCATAAAACGGTTGAGACATTTGCAAAGGCCTCGCGGGCACCGGTTATCAATGCCCTCACAGATGACTTCCATCCCTGCCAGTTGCTGGCCGACATGCAAACCTACCGCGAACATCGGGGCAGTATTCGGGGCGCTACAGTGGCGTGGATTGGCGATGGCAATAACATGTGCCACTCGTACATCAATGCTGCCAAGCAGTTCGATTTTCACCTGAACATCGCAACACCCGAGGGCTACGAACCAGACCCAGAACTGGTAAAGGCACACAGTTCCTGCGTAACCCTCATGCGTGAGCCAGCGGAGGCAGCTCGCGATGCAAACCTGTTGGTTACTGACGTCTGGGCCTCCATGGGCCAGGAAGACGAGCAGAAGGCCCGCGAAAAAGCCTTCAGCAACTACCAGATAAACCCGGCATTGATGAGTGTGGCCGCAAAAGACGCACTGCTCATGCATTGCCTGCCCGCTCACCGCGGCGAAGAGATCTCTGCAGACATGATAGAGCACCCAAATTCGGTAATCTGGGATGAAGCCGAGAATCGGCTCCACGCCCAAAAGGCTCTGCTGGAATTCCTGATCTTGAATCGCCTGGACTAAGCGTTATGAGCACCCCCGAAACGACCGCCCATAACTGGCTCCTGGAAGTAAACAACCTGGTCTGCGGCTATGGCGGAGGCGCTGTTGTAAAAGATGTCAGCTTCGCACTGAGCCATGGGGATATCGGCTGCCTGCTTGGCCCCAGCGGTTGTGGAAAAAGTACTATTTTGAGGGCGCTGGCGGGTTTCCTCCCCCTGACCGGAGGGGAGATTCGCCTGCAATCCCAGCAGATTAGCCTGCCCGGCCGCACACTGGCGCCAGAGAAGCGCCGCATAGGCATGGTTTTTCAGGACTATGCGCTTTTCCCGCACCTGAGCATTGCCGATAACGTGGGCTTTGGATTACGCGGGTTGAGCAAAACCGAGAAGCGCGACAAAGTTATGGAGCTGCTTCATGTTGTTCACCTACAGGATCTGGCGGACAATTATCCACATGAACTGTCGGGCGGCCAACAGCAGCGGGTTGCCCTGCACGAGCTCTTGCCCCGGAACCAACGCTGATTCTCCTGGACGAGCCCTTTTCAAACCTGGATGCCGATCTGCGCCGCAGGCTCAGCCTGGACGTTCGCGAAATTCTGAAAACCCTCGGCATCAGCGCCATTCTGGTGACTCACGATCAGCAAGAAGCGTTTGCCATGTGCGATCAGGTGGCGGTGCTCCAGAACGGCAAAATCCAGCAATGGGACGTGCCTTACAACCTCTATCACGAGCCTGTGAATCGGTTTGTGGCAAGTTTTGTAGGCCAGGGCGGGTTTGTGCCAGGCAGAGCTGCGGGGCCAGACACCATAGAGTCTGAGCTGGGCACTATTCACGGTAACAGAGCTTACAGCTGGCCCACTGGCACGCTGGTGGATGTGCTGATACGCCCAGACGACATTGTCTACGATGCGGATTCAGACCTGCGCCCCAAAGTCGTTGAGAAAACCTTTGCAGGCACCTCCACGCTTTACCGTTTCCGGTGCTCCGAAGATACGGAATTTGAGGCGCTGTTCCGCAGCCATCTGGACTTTCACCTGGGCGAGGTGGTTCCGGTAAGAGTCGAGGCCGATCACCTTATTGCCTTTGAGCGCAACAGCTGAAGAGCCTTATGGGGGTCCTTAGTTGTTGCAGACCCGCTCAACAGCATCCAGCCAACCCGCATAAAGTGACTCACGCAGCGCGGGGCGCATTCCCGCGTGAAACTGCCGCTCGCACTCCCAGAGCTCCGAGATCTGCTCCAGGCTGCTATAAACACCGGTTTGCAATCCAGCAAGGTAAGCAGCGCCCAGCGCCGTGGTTTCGGTAATTCGAGGGCGATCAACCGTCACATTCAGAATATCCGCCAGAAACTGCATCAGCCAGTCGTTGACCACCATACCCCCGTCTACCCGAAGCGAGGCCAGAGCTGCCCCATCATTCTGGATGGCTCGCGCCAAATCTTTGGTCTGGTAGCACACAGACTGCAACCCGGCTGTCACAATCTCGCCGATCCCCGTGTCCCGCGTCAGCCCCATGATGGCCCCACGTGCATGGGGATCCCAGTGGGGCGCCCCCAGGCCAGTAAATGCTGGCACCAGGTACACCTGGTTATCCACGCCAACGGTTTCTGCATAGGCCGAGGATTCGTTAGCATGGGCAATCAGCTTCAGCCCATCTCGCAGCCACTGCATGGCGGCACCCGCCACAAAAATACTGCCTTCCACCGCGTAACAGGGTTTGCCATTCAGCCGGTAAGCCACGGTGGTAAGCAGGCGATTCTCAGATCGTAGGGCTATGTCCCCGGTATTAACCATCAAAAAACAGCCAGTGCCATAGGTACTCTTCGCCATGCCCGGTTTGAAACAGGCCTGCCCTATCAATGCTGCCTGCTGATCGCCCGCAATGCCGGCCACCATCACCGGAGCACCAAGCCATTCGGCGTCAGTTTCGCCGTAATCTGCCGCACTATCGAGCACACCTGGCAACAAAGATTCAGGAACGCGAAAGAGCGAGAGCAGCTCATTGTCCCATTCTTGCTCGTGTATGTTGAACAGTGCCGTTCGGGAGGCGTTGGTGGCATCGGTATAATGCGAACGGCCACCGGTCAGATTCCACAGAAGCCAGCTGTCTACCGTACCAAACGCCAGCTCACCGGCTTCCGCCCGGGCCCGGGCACCTTCTACATTATCCAGAATCCATGCAATTTTAGTGGCGGAAAAGTAAGGGTCGATCAGAAGCCCAGTCCTTTCAACTACAATATCCTCATAGCCGTCGGTTTTCAGCTTGGTACACAAAGACGCCGTACGCCTGTCCTGCCAAACAATCGCGCGGTGAATCGGCTTGCCGGAGGCTCTCTCCCAGATAACCGTGGTTTCACGCTGATTGGTAATGCCAATCCCGGCAAGCTCCGAGGCCTTAATGGCTGCTTTATCGAGAGCGCTTCGGCACACTGCCAGCGTACTCTCCCAAATTTCCGTGGCGTCATGCTCCACCCAGCCATCACTGGGAAAGTGCTGATGAAACTCCCGTTGATCTGTAGCAACGCTCGTACCGCTTTGATCAAAAACAATGGCTCGGGAACTGGTGGTTCCCTGGTCAATGGCAAGCAGATATCGGGTCATCGTGGTTCCTGGTGTCCGGTCGTTTACCGGATTCTACCAGCTGGTTCTCCTGAAGAAGAACATTGGTAAAGACACAGGAGGGAATTCGGAGGAGTAAGCGCAGGAATACACAAAAAATAAAGAAAAAAAAGGGCCGGAAAACCGACCCTCAAATGACGAATGAAACAAGGAAAGTTCGTAAGAACCACAACCAAAAAAGTCATCCCTTACGCTTTTAATTATCTGCGCTGACAAAGAAATGTTCAGTAGTGCTTGTGTAGTCACTTTGTTACATCAGGTGAGAGCCTGAGATCTGCCTCACAACCTTCTCACAAGCTCGGCTCAATCGGCTTCTTGCGCGGCCAAACCAAACTGAAGCGCGCACCACCAAGGCTGTCACTTCGGCTAACAAAAGCCTGGCCGTTATGCCAATACAGAATACGGCGCACGATAGACAGGCCAAGCCCATATCCGCCGGAGGTACGGGTGCGGCTGTCATCGAGCCGGGAAAACGCGGTGAAAACTTTTTCCCATTCATCTTCCGGAATACCTGGGCCATCGTCCTCTACATCAATACGGCAGTGGTCTTCATCAATATGGCAGCGCACAAGCACCCTTCCAGATGCATAACGCCCCGCATTCCCCACTAGATTCTGGATGGCCCGATGAATATAGCGCGGCTCCACATCGGCTAGCGCCAAGTGCTCCGTGGCCTCGTCAATTTCACCTTCAATACTCAGAGCCGGACGAACAAGTTGTTGCTCCCCAACAACCTGTCGCACTATGTCAGTAACAGATGCCTCTTCCAGGGAAAACACAGGACCGCCCTGCTCGAGCCGCGCATAGGTCAGGATCTCATCAATCAGCTCATCCAGCTCCTGAATGTCTCCATCGATACCATCAAGCTGTTTCTGCAGAGCTTCTTGGCCCTGACAGTCCTCAATCATCTGTACCCCGAAGCGAATACGGGCAACCGGGGTTCTTAATTCGTGGGACACCGCGTGAATCATTTCACGCTGAACATTCACAAGGCGCTGAATGTGTTCCGCCATACCATTAAATGCAGCGGCTAACCGGGAGACGATGGTGCCTTCGTCCGCCTCTACACGGGCGCCCATTTCTCCACGGGCAATCCGCACAGCCACAGACTCGACCTTACGCAGCTTGCTATCAAGGTCACGGAGCACGAGAATCAGCGCCAGCGCCAGTACACTCCCGGACACCACCAATAACAGAAGAATGACCGGCCATGCCCACGGATTGAAAGGTGCCGGCAAAGTGACCTGAACCAGCTCGCCATCCGACATCTGGACAAGCACTCGCCCCTCACCATTGCTGCGGTAGAATGCGGATCCTTGGCTATAAACCCGCTCCAGGACTTCATCATCTGGCAGTGCGGTCAGATCCTGCACTCTTTGAAGCCCTACGTTTAAACCCTTGGTCAGCCGCTCAGCAGCACCTTTACGCTCGCTTGGGGTGGCGGCATCGAGGTGTACTCGCAGGATCTGTGCTGAGGCAACAGCAATATCACGATAGGGCTGAGCCGCCCTGAGCTGCAAAGCTTCGCCATGAAACCCGGTTACCAGAAAACGGTAGCCCAGACTGCCTTCAACCGCCACCACCTGGCCATACCCCAGGCGCTCCCGAACAATCGAGGAAACCGACAGCTCCCCGGCTCTTGCAACTCTGAAGTCGTACTGGGAGCCCAGCCAATGGTAACGGATTTCCGGTGAAGGTGAATCCGCAAGCCAGCGCATCAGCGGCTCGGAAAAACGTTCATGCCAGAATTGTGAGCGTACCGAATTGATACCATAGAACAGCACAATACAAAGCATTATGACCAGCGCTGTAAGGCCGGCAAGGCGAGCGTATAACTTGAGGAAAAACTTCAGGGGCATGTCGACAAACCCTGGCAGGGAAACGCCGGCCGGAAAACCCGTGCCGACGCCAAAGCCTGAAACGTCAGGCTTCTTTCACAAACAAATAACCTTTACTTCGAACGGTCTTGATCCTGCGCGGGTGAACGGGATCGTCGCCGATTTTCGGGCGAATCCGGGAGACCCGAACGTCAATGGATCTGTCCTGCCCATCATATTCTATGCCGCGCAAGGCCGTGAAAATCTCTTCTCGGCTCAATACGCGTCCGGCATTGCTTGACAGCAGCCAGAGCAGATCAAACTCAGCGCTGGTCAGATCGATGCTTACATCGCTAAGCCAAGCCTCACGCATGGACCGATCAACAACCAAATCGTTGAACTGCAAGCGTGTAGGCTCTTCAGCGCTTACTTCATCAGCACTGTTTTGGGCATTTTCAGTAGCACGACGTAACATTGCCCGGATGCGAGCCAAAAGCACGCGGGGCTTGACCGGTTTGCTGATGTAGTCATCGGCTCCCATCTCAAGACCCAGCACCTGATCCAGATCGTCAGTGCGCGCCGTAAGCATAATAATGGGGCCAGAATAATACGGCCGCACACGGCGACAAATGGAAAGACCATCCTCCCCGGGCAACATCAGATCCAGCACCACAAGATCCGGTTGTTCGTTGCGGATTCGCTCTACAGCAGGGCTTCCATGCGTTTCGATTGATACGGCCAAGCCGTTACTCTCGAGGTATTCACGGGTCAGCTCGGCCAGTCGCTCATCATCTTCGACAATAAGAATTCGCCAACTTTCGTTTGTCTGTTCCACGCGGTCCATCTCTGATTTTGTTTTTTCGGGTTCAGTTTTTGCCTGCATTCGACAATACAGACAACGCGATGTAACAGCAATTATACATGCTATTCAGAAATATACATGGACCGGCCATGGAGTTACACCGAGTGACAAACAATGAACCTTGCAACCGCGGCGGCCACAAAATCGCTGAGGCTTAAGATAACGGCCAGCCCTGATCGATTTCGTCGTTCGTTGCTTCACGACGCCCAACGATTTCCAAATCAAAGTACAGGGTAAAACCCGCTAACGGGTGGTTGGCGTCTATTCTGATGAGATTTCCATCAATGCCCATTACCTGAACAATTTGCGCGTTGTCGCCATTATTCGTTTGGAACTTCATGCCAACTTGCAGATTCTCCACGCCTTCGAACATTGAGCGAGGAACCTTTCGAACCAAATCCGCTCGGTGCTCACCGTAGGCCATGGCGGGTGGCACTGTCACTTCCAGGCAATCCCCGGCATTGCGATCTTTCACTGCCTCTTGGATCCCCTTGATAACATCCGGGCTACCGTATAAAAAATGCAGAGGCTCACTGCCCTCTGAAGTATCAACCAACTCGCCGATCTTATTCTTCAGCACGTAGTGAACCGTGAAAACGTCAGGTCTTTCTTGGGGTGTTTGCATCAGGCTTTCGAGTTTCCTGTATCCGGTGGGTTTTCTGTCAGTTGCAGGCCGAGAATCACCAGACGCTGATCTAGCTTTTCCCGCAGCCCTGAAGGCTGGCTCAGACCCATTCGTTGCAGCAGTTCGGTATAGCGGCCCTGCTCATCTTTTGCCCGAAAGGCCTGCAAAAGAGTCACCACTTTACCACGGCGGGTAGCCGTTTTAACCTTGAGCTTGTTCAGGGCCTGACCTAAAGCCAACTCCTGATCGGTAAAATCCCGCCCAAAGGGAAATGCCGGGAACCAGTCTTTGCCGCCAGCCTCTGCAAACGCCTTAGCGATACTTTCTGGCGTGTTGTTTAGCCAACTGGCTGGCAACCGAAACGCTGCATCTACTTTACCGGCCTTTTGTGCCTGAGAAAGCAGCCCCCGCTGAAAGCGGGAGTCTGCGATACGAATCAGGCGCAGATATACCTGCTCATCTGGCTGACCGCGCAAATCTGCAATGCCGTATTCGGTGATCACCACATCCCGCAAATGGCGGGGTATCGTACAGTGGCCGTAATTAAATACAATATTAGACACCACCGTACCCTTGGTGTTTCGGGTGCTGCGCAAAGTGATAATGGATCGGGCATCGGGCAATTCATGAGCCATGGAAACGAAATTGTACTGCCCGCCCACGCCGCTTATTACCCGGCCATCCTCAAGTCCATCCGAAACCGCCGCACCGCTAAGCGTGTACATCATGGCCGTGTTGATAAACCGGCTGTGTACACGCTGAGACGCTTTAAGACGCTGATCACCGAACTGATGATCATAAAGGTGGTTGATAAAGCTAACACTGGTCATGCAAATACGGTCACGATCCGTATCGGAAAGCTCCCTTAATGACTGGTAGAACTTCTTGGGGCCCACATAAAAACCGCCATGCAAAGCCACACCGCCGGTAAGCCTCTCCCCAAGCGCCAAGGACGCAATGGCCTCCCTGGATTCGATGTCATCCAGATTGGTATCCAGTGAATGCTCGCCAACTCGCAACCGACCACCCTTGAAATCCACAGCATCTTGCAAAATGCCGTGCCTCTGCAGCCAGGCCACGTCTCGCGCCCGCATGGGGGAGTCAATAAGCTCCTCCCGGCGCAGTACATCGAGGGTGGCGAGAGAAACTTGCTCGTCAATTTCGCCATCATTGATCAGCGTTTGCAGATCGGCATTGTCATGCACCTCGCGCCGAAGAATGCCGGCCTCCATGAGGTACAAAAAGCCGTCGACCATCATCTCGCTGCAGCCGTACAGGCCTTTCTCAAACGGCCCAACTCCACCTTCGCGTACCGCCAGGGGAAAGCACTCAGCCACTTTTAGACGATCAAATACAGCCCGCCAGGCGTCATTGTTTTTATGGCGTAGAATGGCGCTGTGCACAAGCGCCGCCCCTAGCGAACCTATACCCAGCTGCAGGGTGCCGCCATCTTTTACCAGGGTGCTGGCGTAAAAGCCAATCAGGTGGTCTACCGAACTGATGGCCATCTGGGGCGCGGAAAACAGCGGGTATTCCGACGCCTGGTGCTCAAACATCACATCAAACTGGTCTTCGGCAATGGCGGCATCTCGACCGAACCAAGGCAGCTGACGGTTGATTTCACCCACGATAGCCACAGGAGCCCCAGAAGCCTCCATCTCCCTCAACAGCGGCAGTAAATCAAGACTCAAATCGGGGTTGCAACTCAGGCTTACCATACCCGGCGCATCATGCAGTTCGCCCGGCGATACCATTTGCGCCACCACATTGACTCCCAGATTCATAAGATCACGAACCGCATGGGTGTAGTTGGTAGATATGTATTGCTGCTGTTGGTTGCGGTTATTGAGGTAGCTGCCAGCTTTAAAGAAGAATTCTGACACCTGAACATTGGGAGGCAGGCGGTTTTTTAAAACGTCGCGGGCATATTGCAGCTCAGGAATGTCGCCATAAAGACGCTCGGCGAACGGACCCATAAAGCGCTTTTCCAGAGAAGATGCTCCAGAAGGCGCCAACAGTGAAAGCGCCGTAAATATGTGCAAATTTATTTCAGGATCGTCTTTGGCCCTTTGGTAAAGCGCGTTTACCAAGCGGGTTGGCTTCCCCAACCCCAGGGGCAGCCCTAGCGTAATCGTCTTACCAACCCGACGGATGACTTCATCAACACAACGCTCTGTATCGCTCAGGCGCGGCCTGCCGTTTACCGTCATATAAGGATCCTCATTGATCAATCTGCATGTAACGTCCGTTGGGGGATCATCACACGACACATGCACGCAGACAATGCGCCAATCCATGAATCTGGTGTGAAACAACAACGATCAAGGAAACGAAGAGAATCGGGATTATAAAGGGGGTGTCAGTTAAGACTATAAACAAGAAGCGCGTTAAGGGAGGCGAGTGTAAGGATGAGCTGGGAGCTTCGGGTTAAAAATTCAGAAGTTCCACTTCAGGTTCAGGCAGGCTCCTTCATTGAGCAGCGCAATGCCGTGATCCGCTTGGGCAGGTTGAGAAGCGTACCTTTTACCAGAATTGTCTGTGCTAACCAGGGAAAGACTCAGCAAGCGGGAGCCAATTTCAGCCACGGCCTCGTAGTTGTCGTCCTCAACATCGCCATACATCTGCTGCTGCAACTGATAAACATCTTCCGTTGTCATGATTTCCCCGGGCTCATCACTGGCTCGCTCAGACGCATCAGCGCGGACCACAAACGCGGCAACGTTGAGAACCAACAGAGCGATAAAGATTCGAATTATCATGATACTTACGAAGACCTTCTTAACCGGAAGTGAAGTTTACTAATACCTTAGCCCAAAGTCTAACCCTTGAGCGGCAAAAAGATATGAAATCGCACACAGTTACGCCTCTTTTTTGTCACAGAATTAATCGCTTTTTGTCAATAAATGATCTTCAATATTGCAGAATGTAACAGCGGAATTGAAAATATTGGCCAACTCCTTTTGGCTCAATATGTTAGATCAACTAAGGGTCACTAGGGGCAAGGATAGGTAAACTCTTGATGAATCGCCTCAATGGCCTCCAACACATCCGGGCTGAGGTTCACGCTAAGCGACCCCAAATTCTCACGAAGCTGCTCCATGGTGGTGGCACCAACGATATTACTGGTTAAGAAGCTACGGGTGTTCACATAGGCCAGGGCCATCTGAACCGGCGACAAACCGCTCTGCTGGGCAAGTTCTACGTATGCCCGTGTCGCATCCGCGCCACGCGTATTGGTATACCGGCTGAACCTTTCAAACAAAGTCAGGCGAGCTTTTTCAGGCCACTTACCACCCATGTATTTTCCAGACAGCATGCCGAAAGCCAGAGGCGAATACGCCAACAAGCCCGCTCGTTCCCGCTGTGCAATCTCGGCCATACCCACTTCAAAAGTGCGGTTGAGCAGGTTGTAGGGGTTCTGAATACTGGCGATCTTGGGCCAGCCTTTTTCCTTCGCCAGGCGCAGATATTCCATGGTGCCCCACGGCGTCTCATTGGAGAGCCCGACGTGCCGGATTTTTCCCGCCTTAACTAGCCCACTGAGCGCTTCCAGCGTTTCCTCGATGGGTGTAGCTTGCTCCTTGGAGTCATGCTCATAACCGAGCTTACCGAAAAAATTGGTATTCCGGTCTGGCCAGTGCACTTGGTACAGATCAATATAATCGGTCTGCAGGCGTTTCAGACTGGCATCACAGGCTTCAATAATATGATCACGGGTAAGGCGCGGGCCATTGCGCAGATAGCTCAACCCATTGCCTGGCCCGGCGACTTTTGAGGCTATTACCAGATCGTCACGGCGGCCGCGCTGGGCTAGCCAATTGCCCAAATAGGTCTCAGTAAGCCCTTGAGTTTCTGCTCGTGGCGGTACGGGGTACATCTCTGCAGCATCAATAAAATTCACACCTTCCGAGGTGGCGTAATCAAGCTGCTCATAAGCTTCCTGCTCGGTGTTTTGCTCGCCCCAGGTCATGGTTCCCAAGCATATAAGGCTGACGTCAATGTCGGTATTGCCTAGCTTTCGGGTTTGCATAGCGTCTCCGTTTCAGGTTGTTGAACAAGTAAAGAGAATGTCATAGGACTGTCGCGCGCTTGTCACTGTTGGCCCCCATAGTAAAGCCATGTTAATAAAAAATACGGGGAACGTCGTGATCGATACCAGGCTGGCTCGCCCGCGAAAACAGCACATTACCATCGTTTCCGAAACGTTTCCGCCAGAAATCAATGGCGTTGCCAACACGCTGAAGCACCTATGCCAAGGGCTCATACAACACGGGCACCAGGTCACCGTTGTACGCCCCAGACAACGTCACGAGAGTATAGGCGTGACGCTCAACGCGGGTAATACATTGTTCGCCAGTGAGTATGTTGTGGCCAGCCTCCCCCTGCCGGGCTATGCAGATCTGCGTGTCGGCATAGCCCGCAGCTGCGAGCTTCAGCGGCTTTGGCAAGCAAACCGTCCGGATGCAATCTATGTAGCCACTCAGGGGCCCTTGGGCATAGTTGCGGTCTCTGCAGCACGAAAGATGGGGTTGCCCGTGAGCTCCGGCTTTCACACCAACTTTCACCAGTACAGCCAGTACTACGGGTTTGGGGCTTTGGAAAAGTTACTTTGCGCCTATGGCCGTTGGTTCCACAACCGCACCGCAATAACACTTGTTCCCACAAAAAAAATGCAGCAGGTCACTGCAGACATGGGCATTACGCCAGCCGGTCTCTGGAGCCGTGGGGTAGATTGCAGCCGCTTCACACCATCCAAGCGGGATGAACCGCTGCGTGCGAGCTGGGGACTCAAAGAAAAAGACCACGCGGTGCTTTACGTGGGGCGCCTGGCTGCAGAGAAAAACCTTCGGATGGCCGTGGCCTGCTACGAGCGCATACGCACATTACACCCGCGAGCCAAATTTGTTCTGGTGGGTGATGGCCCCATGCGCAAACAGCTGTCTGAGAAACACCCGGACTATATCTTTTGCGGAACTCAACGTGGCAGTGACCTGGCCCGCCACTATGCTTCTGGTGATCTATTCTTGTTCCCCAGTAAAACCGACACTTTCGGAAACGTCGTGCTTGAGGCGATGGCCAGCGGGCTTGCCGTAGTGGCCTACGACGACGCAGCTGCTCACGAACACATCCGTCATGAAGAAAGTGGCTTCAAAGCTCCGCTGGATCAGGATGAGCGGTTTATTAGCGGAGCACTCCGACTTGCCAATCAACCAACCCTGCTCAATCGTATTCGCGCCCAGGCACGGCGGGATGCTCTCAAACTAAGCTGGAGTTCGCGGATCGAACAATTCGAAAAACTCGTATTAAACCAGAATGAAAAGGCCCGACCCTATGCCAGGAACAAGCAAAGCATCCCGCTTCTTTGAGCTGGCAGATCAGCGTGAATACGCCTTCTGCCAGTGCATCAACCAAATCGTAAGATTTCGACCGGTCATGCGCTATTTCCAACTGGTAAGCCGGCTGGGGGATGGATGGTTCTGGTATGCTCTGATATTAGTCATCCCTTTCCTGGAGCCCAAGACTGGCGCCGGCCTGGCACTGCTAATGGCCCTGACAGGATTGACCTGCACCCTCACCTACAAGCTTCTTAAGCGCTGGTTGATCCGCGAGCGGCCTTTTATATCATTCCCCTCGATTAACTGCGGTACGCCGCCGTTGGATCGCTACAGCTTTCCTTCCGGACACACGCTTCACGCTGCCTGTTTTCAGGCCATACTGTTTATGACAATGCCCAAGCTGGCGCTGGCTACGGCTCCATTCACATTGAGCGTGGCAGCATCCCGAGTGGTGCTGGGCCTGCACTACCCTTCCGACGTTGTAGCTGGCGCCTTGATAGGAGGCCTGATGGGGTATTTGTCAGCACTGTACTTTTTCAGCGCATCCCTTGCCTTGTTCCCGGGCTTATTTTAGTCGAACAACCGTAGCTGGGTGACGGGCGCATCATCGTTACGAAATCGCACACCCAAGCCCAACAGGCGAACCGGCCGCTCGCGATTAGTGACCAGCTCGGTGAGCAGTGGCAGGAAATCATCAAATCCAGGTTCTTTTATATTTTCCCGCACACGCTCCAGGGTATGGGTGGAAAAATCGCTATACCGTATTTTTATAAAGAGCTTATAAATGGGCTTGTCTCGACCCTTACGGGTAAGCCGTAGATTTAGATCGGCCGCCAGCGATGCCAACACGGTTTCACACGCTGCCATATCCGGTAAATCCTGGGAGAAGGTACGCTCTACGCTGACGGACTTGGCAATTCTGGACACCACCACCGACCGCTCATCCCGGCCATGGGCCATCTCATGCAACCGATAACCCTGCTTGCCAAAACGGTCGATAAGCACGTCGACCCCTAGCGCCTGCAAGTCTCCGCAGGTCTTAACACCAAGTGCATGTAATTTTGCGGCCGTTACCTGCCCCACCCCAAACAACTTCTCAACCTTAAGCTCGCGAACAAACCCCTCCACCTCATCGGGCTTTACTACAAACAATCCGTCGGGTTTTTGCCAGTCGCTGGCAATCTTGGCAAGAAACTTATTGGGGGCAACTCCGGCAGAAATGGTGATTCCCACCTCTTTTTCTACCCGCTCCCGAAGATAGCGGGCCATCAACGTGGCGCTGCCCTTGTGGTCGGTAATATCGGATACATCCAGAAACGCTTCATCCAGCGACAGTGGCTCAACCAGATCGGTCAGTTCCCGCAGAATACTCATTACCTTTTGCGACGCCGCGCGATAGCGGGCCATATCCGGCGGTACGGTAACCAGGCCGGGGCATAACCGGCGAGCTTCGCCGCCAGGCATAGCCGAGCGCACACCAAAAGCCCGGGCTTTATAATTGCAGGTTGTCACCACGCCACGACCACCTTCACCGCCTACCGCCAGCGGAACCTCCCGCAGTGTTGGGTCATCACGCATTTCAACTGCCGCATAAAAGCAGTCACAATCCACGTGAATGATCTTGCGTTGAGGCATAATCACTGGGCTCGCGTCGGGTTTCTGTACATTTATACAGCCTTGTATCTTAAAGTAAGATGCTGAGAATGTCAGGAATCTCCCAAACAACCATCGAATACTATAGCGAGACCCCATGTCGAACCCTATTCCAGACTCTGAGCGCACTGAAATCGAAGCCGCAGCTTTTCGCCGCTTGGTTAAACACTTGGGGGACAACCCCGACGTCCAGAACATTGACCTGATGAACCTGGCTGGGTTTTGCCGTAATTGTCTTTCCAAATGGTATCGGGCTGAAGCCCACAAGCGGGGCCTCGAAATCTCCGACTCTGCCGCCCGGGAAGAAATTTACGGCATGCCGTACGAAGAATGGAAAGCGCTCCACCAGACAGGTCCGAAACAGGATCATAAGCAATGAATGTAAACGAAGCAGTACGCATCCATCTGGCTTCATTGGGTGGCGGCCATGCAAATTTTGATGACACCCTGGCGCTGGTCGAGCGGCACTTCGACTACCACTCCGCTGGTTTTCATAACGGCCCACTATTCAATACAGCCGGGGAAAACGCAGGCTCATGCAAAGTGTTTGGTTTGGGTCTCTACTGCAGCCTGAATGAGGCAGACACTCTGAAACTGTTTGCTCAGCATTACCAACAGGTGCTGGACGACCCCGCTGGAGAAAGCCACAGCAATATTCGCCAATTTATGGGTTCTGGCTGGTCAGGCATCCGTTTTGAAGACACGCCGCTGCGCTTACGCCGCCCATCCGAGCCTAATATCAAGGAAGAGACCCAGTCATGAGCGATATCGCTACCTCCGGGGTACAGCAAGTGTTTCAGCTTAAAAGTGCCAGCGTATCCATGACCGCGTTGGAGCTTTATTTTTTCGACAATGACAGATTTGAAGAAACGTTGAGAGACAAAATAAGCCAGGCGCCTGGTTTTTTTCGAGACATCCCCCTCATTATTAGTCTGGAAAAATACGAGGGCCTCGACAGCGAGCTGGATTTCTTCAAAATCATTGGTGCCTGTCGGCGCAATAACATTCACGTGATTGGCGTTCGCGGCGGCAATGACGACCAGCGGCGCCTCGCCCGAGGGGCCTCATTGGCCCTTATGCCCGGAGGCGGGCAGCGAGACCGGGATCACGAAGCCCAAGCCACAGCTGAAAAAGCGGAATCGCCCGCAGCTCCAGCACCCCAAACAATCGTGGAACCACCCCCAACGAAAATCATTAGCCAACCGGTGCGTTCAGGCCAACAAGTACATGCACCAGATGGCGACCTGGTTATCCTGGCGCCGGTTCAGGCAGGGGCAGAAGTACTGGCCGCCGGCAACATTCACGTATATGGCCCATTGCGTGGCAGGGCCCTGGCAGGCATCCACGGCGCCGAGTCTGCAAGAATTTTCTGCCAATCCCTTGAGGCAGAGCTTGTGTCCATCGCCGGACACTATAAAATCTCCGAAGACCTTCAGGATAATGGCTGGAAAAGCGCTGTACAGATTCAGCTCAGGGACGACCTACTGGTGGTGGCACCACTGGACAAGGCCTGATACTGGAATCGAACAAAATAATGTGACCGGGCTGTAGCCGGCAGACACGACGAATCCATCGAGACACAGGAAATAAACCTTGGCTAGAATAATTGTCGTAACCTCAGGAAAGGGCGGCGTTGGTAAAACCACCACCAGCGCCTCCATCAGCACTGGCCTCGCCAGGCGCGGCCACAAAACCGTAGTGGTAGATTTTGACGTGGGCTTGCGCAACCTGGACTTGATCATGAACTGCGAGCGCCGCGTGGTGTATGACTTTGTGAACGTCATTCAGGGCGACGCAACGTTGAACCAGGCGCTTATCCGTGACAAGCGGGTTGATACCCTCTACATCCTCCCAACCTCTCAGACCCGGGAAAAAGAGGCGCTGACCAAAGAGGGCGTTGAAAAAGTTATCAACGAACTCTCTGAAACTTTCGACTACATCATCTGCGATTCGCCCGCGGGTATCGAGCACGGGGCTTTGATGGCCCTGTACTACGCCGACGAGGCCATTGTCGTGACCAACCCGGAGGTTTCATCAGTTCGGGACTCTGACCGCATTCTGGGGATTCTGCAAAGCAAATCCCGGCGCGCCGAAATGGGCGGGGAACCGGTTAAGGAGCATCTGCTGCTTACCCGTTACAACCCGGTCCGGGTTGAGCGGGGCGAAATGCTTTCTGTGGCGGATGTTGAAGAGATTCTCGCCATTCCGTTACTGGGCGTTATTCCGGAAAGCCAAGTTGTTCTGAACTCCTCAAACCAGGGGTTGCCGGTTATTCTCGATAACGAAAGCGATGCCGGCCAGGCATACGAGGACGCAGTTGCACGCCTTCTGGGTGAGGAGCGTGAACAGCGCTTCATGACCAACCAGAAGAAGGGCTTCTTCTCACGGATGTTCAAAGGGGGCTGACGGATGAGTTTCCTCGATTACTTCAGAGGCAAGAAAACGGGCTCCGCCAATGTGGCAAAAGAGCGTTTACAAATTATTGTGGCCCACGAACGCGGCCAGCGTGATCAACCAGACTATCTGCCGCAATTGCAGCAGGAATTACTGGCGGTGATCCGTAAATACGTCCAAATCAGTGATGATATGGTTCAGGTTGAAGTGGATCGCAACGGCAGCTGCTCTGTTCTGGAGCTGAACGTAACCCTGCCCGAACGCTAAAGCCAAACCGGAGCGAGACCGGGCTGAGACCAGGCTGAGAAGAGCGTCTGCCCATTTTTTATGGGCAGGCGCTCTTCCTTTCTCTCGGGCCATTACCACCGGGCGAAATGATCCTCGACCAACCCCTGTAAGCCGGTGACGGCAATTTTATTGCCGTCCTCACCAGTAATGGTTCCGTTAAACGTGCCTACGTACTGCCGAAAATTGGACGCCAGCATGCCCGCGTTGAGCTTTTCCGTGCGCGCCCCTGCCGGAACAAAGTGCAGATCAACCCGACCATCCTCCGTGGTTACGCGCCAATCCCCGCCAGTATGGTAGCGATCAAAGTAAAAACGCGCCGCTCCAAGCTTCTGGCACTGCCCATCCAGCCACAGAGCGTTTTCTGTCATGCCTGTTTCATTAACGCCCGCAGCCAGATTGAGCCCGAGTGAGCGACCATCCTGCAACTGCCCAGCCAGGCTTGCCCAGCTCCAGGCAGTTTCGCGGCGCATAAAGCCGCAACTCCAATCAATGGCGCCACGGGTGGTTTCGTCACACCGCCAGATGCGGTGGCCCCAACGGATTTCACCTTCTACCGGCAAGCCCGCCGACTTCCGGGTAAATACCCAGCCATTGTAGCCAGCCGGACAAACCAGCCTCAGAGGGTCGTTATCTTCTTTCAGCGTTAACTCCACACGAATACCGCCTGGCGCGGATACCGAGATTGACCGGCCCCCAACGAAAGGCCGTATGCGCATAGAGACTTCACCTTTACTAAATGAGGCGCAGCCGTGCTCCGGGTATGGCTCTATTCGGGTACTCAAAGCCAATGGGCTCATAAAGCTCTGCTCAAGCATCTGCCCGGATGCGAAATCGTAGAGATAAAAGAAACCATTCCCCAACAATTTCAGATCCACCAGTGCCATACCGAACACCCACCCAGGGCCAGTTGCACTCACAAACTGAAACTGGTTAAAGCGCCAACGCCGGGCCAGCTTCGAGCGCGGGCGATCCATCACCGTTCGCAAGTCATAATCCAGATAGTTTATTTCGTCTACCGGCTGGCTCAGCACACCGGGAGTGATATGCCCTTTGTCATTAATTAGTTTTTTTGTCGTCATGGTCTTCGTCAGATCAGGCCAATTTAACGAGCTGTTTCACCGAGCGACTGCCTGGTTCACAATCCCCTGCTTCGGGGGCCGTAACGCCAATCGCCTCATGTTAGACTTAGCTCACTATTTTCAAGGAAGTGTAGCTTATGAATAAGACCGGAGCCCATGGCTTTAAAGGCTGGGCCTCAGTCATCAGCGGTGTCATTTGCGCCTTGCTGGTTTCTGCTATGGCGGCTACCACCGCTCGGGCAGCATTGCCTGCCGAAGACAGCGAGGCCTGGAGCCTACGCGAAGAAGCCGGCAACATCCGCATTTACACCACAGAACAGACTGATTCCAGCTTTCAGGCTTTCAAAGCCGAGGCTGTGCTTAACGTTCCCATCGAAGCCATTATGGCTGTTATGTCAGACCCGAAATCCTGCATGGAATGGGTACTCAATTGCTCTGAATCCTACGACGTGGGGAAAAATGACTTTACCGATCGTTACGCCTATTCAGTAAACGACATGCCCTGGCCGGTAACAGATCGGGACTATGTGCTGCACATTCGCACACAAGGCGACGAGGGGTCTGGCGAGATCGTCATGAAAATGAGCGCCACTCCGGGCAAACGGGCAGAAAACAGCAGCCGCGTAAGAGTGGATCGCTCAGACACCTTGTACCGTTTCACTCCCGAAGACGGCAAAACCCGAATGATATGGCTGCAACACACAGATCCCAACGGCGCCCTGCCCGGCTGGCTGGTGAACAGCCTCTTGGTTGATATACCCATAAGCTCCATGGAAGAGCTTGAGCGGGTAGCAGGCCAGGAACGTTATCAAGGTTTCCAATTGATATACGACCAAGACGGCCAACTGACTGGTGTCAAAAACCCAACCGACATTTGAATGTGATGAGTGACGGCCAGAGCCTTAAACGCTAAGCTCTGAAGAAAGGACTTCACAAGGCAGAAAATACCCAATGACCGTGCGCGCTTACGAAATAATGACGCCCAGCATTAAGGCGGTGCCCCAATCCTGGACAATGGATCGCCTGGCACGGTTTCTGACCGACAACGAAATCATCGGCAGCCCTGTTACAGACGAATCCGGCGAAATTGTCGGCATTGTCACCCTCAAGGACATTGCAGAGTTTCGCTGGAATGCCAACCGCTCCGATACCAACAAAACGCTCACAGCAGAAGAGCAGCAAGAAGCTCGGCGTTTGCGCATGCTAATGTTTGAAGAAATGGGCAAACTACCTGTAGAAGTGCACGACATAATGACGCCCATTGTACTGTCGGTGGACGAAAACACGCCGGTGCGCGATATTGCCGATATCATGATGAGCGAACACCTTCATCGGATTTTTATTACCCGGGAGTCAAAAATTACCGGTATTGTGACCACATACGATATGTTAAAAGTCATTTCGGATGAGGAGCTTACAACACGCTGCGCCCGTAACGACTGAACCACCACAGAGGTAGCGCCCCCTATGCCCAGAACACCGGAAAAAGCACCGCAAGCTCGACGTAAAATGTACGTCCTCGACACCAATGTCCTGATCCACGACCCGAACGCCCTCCTCAATTTTGAAGAACACGATGTCATCATCCCGATGACCGTCCTTGAAGAACTCGATGGCCTCAAATCCGGCAAACAAAGCGTGGCCGCAGATTGCCGCCAGGCTATCCGCGCCATCGACAGGTTGCTGGGCGATGCCAGCCCGAAGGACATAGAACAAGGCGTGCCTATCATTCGGGCCAAGATGGCCAAACCTTTGGGCACCCTCTCCATCTTGATGAGCACGGAGCACACAGGCAACCACTCGCTACCGGAACACCTGAACGACAACAAAATCATCAACACGCTTGCGGCGCTGCAGGAACGGCACACATCCCGAGATATCATTCTCGTGAGCAAAGACATCAACATGCGGCTTAAAGCCCGTGGTTTTGGCGTTCATGCTCAGGACTACCACAACGATCAACTGATTGATGACATTGACCTGCTACCCAAGGGCTATCACGAGTTCCCGAACTCTTTCTGGGACACCATTGCCAAAGTGGAAACCGTGCAGCGGGAAGGTGCAACCGAGCATATCCTCAAGCGTGAAGACAGGCTGACAAAGATCAATATCAACGAATTTGTGCTTGATGAGCAGGGGTTTGTGGGTAAGGCCGTCAATATCACCGATGACCAAGTGGTTATCCGGGACCTGAGCCAACACGATCTTATGAATGAGGAAGTGTGGGGGTTGGTACCACGGGATATTTATCAGGCCATGGCATTGAACCTGTTGCTTGACCCCGATGTACACCTGGTTAACCTCACCGGCTCTGCCGGCTCAGGCAAAACCATACTGGCGCTGGCTGCCTGCATCGAGATGACCGTTGCCAGCAAGCTGTACAAGCGGATTATTGCCACCCGCTCAACGCAGGGCCTGGATGAAGACATAGGTTTCCTGCCCGGCACCGAAGCAGAAAAAATGGAGCCCTGGCTGGGTGCCATTGTGGATAACCTGGAAGCACTGCACGAAGACGACGAGAACATGACCGCCAGTGTGGATTACATCCTTAGCAAGGTCCCCCTGCACTTCAAATCCATGAACTACATTCGGGGCCGCAGCTTTCAGCACAGCCTGATTATTATTGATGAATCCCAAAACCTGACCCCACACCAGATCAAAACTATTATTACCCGCGCAGGCAATGGCTCCAAGGTAATCTGCCTGGCAACCTCGCACAGATTGATACGCCTTACCTGAGCGCCCTCAGCTCGGGCCTGACCTACATGACAGAGCGCTTCAAGAGCTTCAGCCACGGTGGTCACATCCACCTGCAAGGCGTGCCGCGCTCGATCCTGGCGGAGTTTGCCGAAGCCAATCTCTGATAAAAAACCACCGGCCTACCGCTCCAAACTGGGGCGGAGCCGCGTTTTTCCGGGCAACCACTCTTTCGTATTCTAAAGAATTTTTCTCTCTACCCTGCCCGCTTTTCATTACTTTTAGCCTTAAAGCCCGATCAATCGGGCTTTTATTCGTGTTTGATATTTAGCCTTCAAACCATTAACCTTCCGTCATTGAATACTTGTTCAATATATTGAACACCCGTTCAACGGAGCGTAACTTGAGGGCGACATGGCAAGATTAGGGGTGGAGTCAATTCGGCGTCAGCAGCTGATCGACGCAACACTGAAGGTGATTGAAGAACACGGTTTCCAGGGTGCAACGATCGGCAAAATCGCGGGAGCCTCAGAGCTATCAGTAGGTATTGTTAGCCATTACTTTGGCGGCAAACAGGGCTTACTGGAGGCGACAATGCGGTATTTGTTGTCATCCCTCCAGCAGGATGTGTCGACGCTGATGGCAGGGCGGCCCAATACTCCGCGCGAACGCCTGATGGCCATTGTGGATGCGAACTTTTCCGGCGTTCAGACCCATGCCCAGTCGGCGAAAACCTGGCTGGCATTCTGGACCCAAGCCATGCACAGCCCAGACTTGATGCGACTGCAGCGGGTTAACGAGCGTCGTCTGTTGTCCAACTTAATGTTTTATCTACGCCCACTCATGCCCGCTGACCAGGTACGCACAACGGCGCAAACCATTGCCGCACTGATCGACGGCTTCTGGCTGCGTGCAGCCATGAGTGAAGGCCGTATTGAGCCAGATCAGGCGATTGCCTTGTGCAAAACCTACGTCGACCAAGCCATTCATGCGAACAACGGAGCCTCCTGATGACGCTGCCAATCTATCAATCCTTTATAAATGGCCAGCCTCTGGCAAACCAAAATGGCGAGCGGTTCGACGTTGTAAATCCCGCCACAGGGCAAGTGATTTATCAAGTTGAACAGGCCGATGAATCTGTCATGCAGGCAGCCGTTGCCAGCGCCCAACAAGGCTTTAAGACTTGGTCGGCCATGACAGGCCTGGAGCGCGGACGCATCCTAAACCGCGCCGCCGCCATGCTGCGCGAGCAAAACGATGCGCTAGCCGAGATCGAGATGCGGGATACAGGTAAACCCTGGCAGGAAGCCAGTGTGGTAGATGTGGTAACCGGTGCCGATTCCGTTGAGTACTTCGGCGGCCAGGCCTCCAGCATTGTGGGCGAAAGCCAGCAAATCGGGCCGGATTTTTTCTATACCCGTCGGGAACCCCTGGGCGTGTGTGCCGGCATTGGTGCCTGGAACTACCCGCTGCAAATTGCCTGCTGGAAATCAGCACCGGCCCTGGCTTGTGGCAACAGCATGATATTCAAGCCGTCTGAAGAAACACCGCTTGGGGCCATCAAACTCGCTGAAATCTACCACGCCGCAGGCGTGCCAGCGGGCGTATTTAACGTGGTACAAGGGGATTACCGGGTCGGCCAAATGCTGACCTCCGATCCAGCCATCGCCAAGGTGTCATTTACCGGCGAAGCAAAAACCGGTCGCACCGTGATGGCCGATGCCTCGCGCACACTCAAGTCCGTCACCATGGAGCTTGGGGGCAAATCGCCACTGATTATCTTTGACGATACCAATCTGGAACAGGCGGTATCGGCCGCAATGCTGGGCAACTTCTACACCCAGGGCGAAATCTGCACCAACGGCACCCGTGTTTTTGTACAGCGCAAAATTTATGACGCGTTTCTGGCCCAGCTGGTAAAGCGCACCGAGAACAACATCATCGCCGGTGCCCCCGAGAACCCGAATACCAACTTTGGCGCCCTGATCAGCGCCGGCCATCGGGATCTGGTGATGAAGTACATCGACAGCGCCAAAGCTGAGGGCGCACGCCTGTTGGTAGGTGGATCCAAACTGCAGCCCGCAGGTTGTGAGAACGGCTATTTTGTGGCGCCCACGGTGTTCGCAGATTGCACCGACGACATGACCATTGTGCGCGAAGAAATCTTTGGCCCTGTAATGGCGGTACTGCCTTTTGATACCGAAGAAGAAGTCGTCCAACGCGCCAACAACACCGAGTACGGCTTGGCCGCCGGTATCTTCACTGCAGACATCACCCGTGCTCATCGTGTGATTCATCAGTTAGAGGCAGGGATTTGCTGGATCAACAGTTTTGGTGCCTCACCCGCCGAAATGCCGGTGGGCGGCTATAAGCTTTCGGGACTTGGCCGCGAGAATGGCCGCGAAGCACTCGCGCACTACACCCAAACCAAATCGGTATACGTGGGCTTGGCGCCTCTTGAGGCGCCGTTCTAACAACACCATTCAAACCATCGTCGCTGCGGATTGCTGGTCCGCGTCCGTATGAAGGAGACAGTTTTGCAGTTTGATCATGAATTTGACTATGTGATTGTGGGTACCGGCTCTGCGGGTTGCGTATTGGCCAACCGTTTAACGGAGAGTGAGCAAGACCAAGTGCTGGTACTGGAAGCCGGGCGCCGGGACGACACCTGGAAGATCCACATGCCAGCGGCGCTGATGTTCAACCTGATGGACGACAAGTACAACTGGTATTACCACACAGAGCCACAGACGTTTCTGAACAACCGGAAACTCTACTGGCCTCGCGGCAAGGTTTGGGGCGGCGGTTCAACCCTGAACGCCATGGTTTATATTCGCGGCCATGCTTACGATTACGATCGTTGGCACGAAGAGGGCGCAGTTGGCTGGCGCTACCAGGATGTCCTGCCCTACTTTCGCAAAGCCGAGAGCCGGGAACAGGGCGCGGACGACTACCGCGGCGGTGACGGCCCACTCAACGTGCACACCGGAGACGAGCCGAATCCTTTGTTTGGTGCCTTTTTGGAAGCAAGCCAACAAGCGGGCTACCCCTACACCAAAGACATGAATGGCTACCAGCAAGAAGGCGTTGGTGAGATGGACATGACCATCCGCAAAGGCAAACGCTGGAGTGCAGCCCAGGCCTACCTGCGACCGGTACTGGAGCGCCCCAACCTGACCACCGAAACCGGCGCCATGACCACGCGCATCCTGTTTGATGGCAACACAGCCGTCGGGGTTGAGTATGTTCAAAACGGCAAAACGGTTCGAGTCGCGGCCCGCAAAGAAGTGATTGTGAGTGGCGGTGCCATCAACTCGCCGCAACTGTTAATGCTGTCTGGCATCGGTGCCGCAGCCGAGCTGGAAGAACATAATATTCCCGTAGTGGCGGACAGGCCCGGGGTTGGCAAAAATCTGCAAGACCACCTGGAAATATACGTTCAGCACAAATCGACCAAACCGGTCACGCTTTACAAGTACACCACGCAACCCGGCAAAACCCTCGCGGGTATGAAGTGGTTCTTGAACAATGATTGGGGTGCTTGTCGTACCTCGCACCTGGAAGCCGGCGGGTTCATCCGCTCCAAGGCAGGTGTGCAGCATCCGGATATCCAATTTCACTTCCTGCCATCCCAGGTACTGGATCACGGCCGTAAAGACGCCGAGTGCCATGGTTACCAGGTTCATGTTGGCCCCATGCGACCTACCAGCCGCGGTTACCTGAAGCTGAAATCCGCCAGGCCGGGTGACCACCCCATCATTCAGCCCAACCTTCTCAGCACCGAGCAAGACCGCTGGGAAATGCGGGAAAGCATTAAGCTAACCCGGGAAATTTTCACCCAATCGGCGTTCGATCCGTTCCGGGGCGAAGAACTAAGGCCAGGCGCCAAAGCCACCTCCGACGAGGATATTGACGCCTTCATCCGTGAATACGCAGACAGCGCCTATCACCCGTCCTGCACCTGCAAAATGGGAGCAGCCGACGACCCCATGGCCGTAGTGGACGAACAGGCACGGGTCTACGGTGTGCAAAATTTACGCGTGGTGGATGCCTCCATCATGCCAAGCTTGGTGAGCGGCAACCTGAACGCGCCCACCATTATGCTGGCGGAAAAGTGCGCGGATCACATCCGTGGCCGGGCCCCGCTAACACCTTCAACCGCTCCTGTTTGGGAGCACCCTGACTGGAAGAACGCACAACGCTAACGCTGTGACCGATAACCGAGAAAGGAGAACAACTAATGAAGAAGCTTATTTTGGCCTGTGCTGGCCTTGCGATCAGTGGCGCCGCAGTGGCCGCCCCGAACACCGAATGTAAAACCGTTCGTTTTGCCGATGTGGGCTGGACCGACATAACTGCCACCACCGCGCTGGCCTCCGAAGTATTAGCAGGCATGGGCTATGAGCCAGAAGCAAAAGTGCTGTCGGTGCCCGTTACCTATCGGTCGCTCCAGAACAAGGATATTGACGTGTTCCTGGGCAACTGGATGCCAACCATGGAAGGCGACGTGCGCCCTTACCTGGAAAGCGGCGATGTTGAAACCGTGATCACCAACCTGGAAGGCGCCAAGTACACCCTGGCTGTACCTCAGTATGTTTACGACGCAGGTGTAACCAGCTTTGCTGACATTGCCATGCACGCAGACGAATTTGATGGCGGTATTTATGGCATCGAGCCAGGCAACGATGGCAACCGCCTGATTCATGACATGATCGACAAAGACGCGTTCGGCCTCGGTGACTTCCGGGTAGTGGAGTCCAGCGAAGCTGGCATGCTCTCCCAGGTTGGCCGTGCGGCCCGGCGTGATGAGTGGGTGGTTTTCCTTGCATGGGAGCCGCACCCAATGAACGCCAATCATGACTTGGCCTACCTGGACGGTGGTGATGACTTCTTTGGCCCCAACTACGGCGGTGCTACCGTTCACACCAACGTACGCAAAAACTACCTGAGCGAGTGCCCGAACGTAGGCACTCTGCTGACCAACATGACGTTCTCGCTGACCATGGAAAACGAAGTGATGGGCGCCATCCTGAACGACGGCGAAGAGCCACGGGACGCAGCCCACACCTGGCTGGCCAACAACCCATCGGTACTGGATGGCTGGCTTGAGGGTGTCACCACCCTGAACGGCGATGCCGCACTGCCCGCGGTTAAGGCCTCCCTGAAGTAATACCAAGCGCGGTACTGAAAACAGTACCTTGCGGGCGCTGAGCCGGCCGGTTCAGGGCGCCTGATTATGGTTACGAACACCTCCCATTTTCGGTGCTGGCCAAGGCCCGTACCCAACAAGACTGAACGCCATGAGCTGGATAACTGAGCACCAACTGCCTTTCGGCGACTTCATGGAAGACGTTGTTGATTTTCTAGTCGTCAATTTCAGCGGCTTTTTTGACGCCGTTTCCGACACCCTTAGGAGCATGATCCACGGCCTGACTGATGCCTTTTTATGGGTACCGCCCGGCGTACTGGTGTTGCTGCTAACTGTGGCGGCACATCTGCGGCATCGCCGTTGGGGATTAACCGCTTTTACCGCCTTCAGCTTTTTGCTGATCTGGAACATTGGCTACTGGGAAGACACCATGGCAACGCTGTCGTTGGTGTTATACGCCACCATGCTGTGCGTGGTGATCGGTATTCCCCTGGGTATTTATGCTGCCCATAGCAATTGGTTGTACAAATTTTTGCAACCGGTGCTGGACTTGATGCAAACCATCCCTCCCTTTGTTTATCTGATCCCGACGCTAACACTGTTCGGCCTGGGGGTAGTACCCGGCGTGATCTCCACCGTGATTTTCGCCATCGCCGCGCCAGTGCGGTTGACCTACCTTGGCATCTCGCAAGTCCCTAAAGAGTTGGTAGAAGCGGGTAAAGCCTTTGGCTGCACCAACCGGCAACTGTTGTTCAAGGTAGAACTACCCGCCGCCATGAGCTCCATCGGAGCCGGCATTACCCAGTGCATCATGCTATCGCTCTCGATGGTTGTTATTGCCGCCCTGGTAGGCGCCGACGGCCTGGGTGTTCCCGTAGTTCGGGCATTGAATACCGTCGATATAGGCAAAGGCTTTGAAGCGGGCCTTGCGATTGTATTGCTGGCCATCTGGATGGATCGGTTCTTCCGCCAAAGTGATGCTAAGGAGACGTCATCATGATCGAATTTGAGAATGTAAACGTCGTCTTTGGTAAGCAGCCCAAGCGCGCGCTGCCACTAATTGAGCAAGGCCTGGACCGAGCTGCAATCCGTGATCAAACCGGGCTGGTCGTCGGCGTTCAGGACGCCACCTTGAGTGTCAAAAAGGGTGAGATCTGCGTACTGATGGGGCTGTCTGGCTCTGGCAAGTCCAGCCTGCTGCGCTGTGTAAACGGCTTGAACGATGTCACCAGCGGCGCCATTCGCATTCAGCACGATGGCGAAATGCTGGACTTCACCCAAGCCAGCGAGAAAGTGCAGCGGGATATCCGCACCCGCCGGATCTCCATGGTGTTCCAAAACTTCGCCCTGATGCCCTGGCTAACAGTAGAAGACAACGTCGCTTTCGGCTTGGAGCTACAAGGCCTGGGTAAGGCTGAGCGCCGCAAAAAGGTCGCGCGCCAGCTGGAGCTGGTTGGCCTGGAAGGCTGGGCCAAATGCCTGCCGGATGAACTGTCTGGCGGTATGCGCCAACGAGTGGGCCTGGCCCGGGCACTGGCCACGGAATCGGAAATTCTGCTGATGGATGAGCCTTTCTCCGCCCTCGACCCACTGATTCGTCACCAGTTGCAAGACGAACTGCTAACCCTGCAGGAAGAACTGCAGAAAACCATTGTTTTCGTTAGCCATGATTTGGACGAAGCCCTGAAGCTGGGCTCGCACATCGCGATCATGAAGGACGGCCAAATCGTTCAGCATGGCAAGCCAGAATCCATCGTGCTGCAGCCGGAAAACGATTACGTTAAAAGCTTTGTCGCCAGCACCAACCCGCTAAATGTTCTGGCCGCACGCTCTCTGGCACTCCCCATCGGCAGATACAAGAAGACGCCAGCGGCAACCGTTGCCTCAACAAGCGCTACGACATCTGGCTGCACACCCCGGATGTGGCAGAAAAAGCCGTCGTCACCAGCGGCGGCCAAACCTATCAAACCCAGCCCTGGCAAGAAGGCCAAGCCATCGAAAGCCTGGCCCAACAGCCCACCCGCATCGAGCCAAACACCCCATTGCGGGATGCCGTCGAGATTCGGTACTTCACCGGTCATAGCCTGCTGGTAGAAGAGAACGGCCAAATCACTGGAGCTATCGGCGACCGGGAGCTATACCACGCCATGTTGGGCAAGCATCTGGACGACAGCTAGCGCGGCAATCGCCGAGCCCAAATACCCATAAAAACATAAACCCTAAAAGGATTTGAGTATGAACATCCGAAAAACCACCGTAGGCGCAGGATTAGTCGCATCCTCCCTCATGCTGGCAGCCTGCGCGCCCATGCAATCGGCACCAAAAGCGCCGGAAAAGGCCAAAAACGTCATCATGATCATCGGTGATGGCATGGGCCCACAACAAATTGGTTTGCTCCTGGCGTACGCCAAACAGGCACCAAATTCGGTGATCGCCAATGGCACCACCGCTTTTGATCGTATTGCGGCCAACGGAAATATGGGTATTTCCATGACCCACGCCAATAACAACCTGGTCGTAGATTCCGCTGCTTCCGCCACACAACTGGCAACCGGTCAGCTGGCCGGCGCCGAAATGATTGGCGCAGATAAAGACGGCAACAGCGCGGAAAGCATTCTGGAAAAGGCCAAAAAGCTGGGTAAATCCACCGGACTGGTTTCAGACACCCGCATTACCCATGCCACCCCAGCGGGTTTTGGTGCCCACCAGAGCCATCGCTCACGGGAAAATGAAATTGCCGTGGACCTGCTTAACAACAATGTAGATGTAATGTTGTCCGGTGGTTTGCGTTACTGGATTCCGGAATCTGCCAATGATGAACAGTCTGCTGCACGCCAAGAACTGGAAGCGCTGTCTGAAGGCAGCGTACGTATCAAATCCAAGCGTAAAGACAACCGCAACCTGATTGCCGAAGCGCAACAGAAGGATTACAACCTGGCGTTCAACCGCTCGCAGATGGCGCAAGCTGATGGCAAAATCCTGGGCTTGTTTGCGTACTCCGCGCTGCCTAACGCGATTACCGAAAACCAGACCAAGAACGACCCAGGCCGTACCATACCGACCCTGAAAGAGATGTCCGAAAAAGCGATTGGTTCTTTGTCGCAAAACGAAGAAGGCTTCTTCCTGATGATCGAAGCCGGGCAAATCGACTGGGCCGGGCACTACAACGACACAGGCACCATGCTGCACGAAATGCTGCGGCTGAACGAAACACTCAATTACGTGCTGGATTGGGCCGAAGGCCGTGATGACACATTGATCGTAGTGACCGCCGATCACGAAACCGGTGGTTTTGGCTTCAGCTACTCCGCCAACGACCTTCCCCACGGACGTGATCTGCCAGGCAATGTGTTCAAAGAACAGCAGTTCAAACCCGCCTTCAACTTTGGCGATGTGGCTACTCTGGACACCCTGTACGAGCAGAAGTCTTCTTACGGCGACATCTTTTACAGCCAGTTCGATGCCCTGGAAAACGACCAGAAAACGCCGGCTAACCTGGCTCGCATCGTTAACGCCGAAACCGGTTTCGACATCACTGAAGCCCAGGCTGCTCGTGTATTGGCAACCGAGGACAATCCTTTTTACACCAAGGGCCATCAATACCTGAGCAGCAAGACCGTCCCGAAAATGGACGTAAACGGCGCTTTCTTCGTGTACCAAACTGACGACAACCGCCAGAACCTACTGGCTCGCGAAGTGGCCGAACAGCAAAACGTAGTCTGGGCCACCGGCAGCCACACCAACACCCCGGTGCTGGTATTCACCCAAGGCCCGGGAGACACCACCGCTCCCTTCGGTAAGGTGCTGCACCACACCGAGGTAGGCCAGCAGGCTATTGACGCTCTGTAGGCCAGAGCCACCAGGAGCGCATGAAGGGACAAGGCTCAGTCTTTAAACTGAGCCTTGTCCAGGCCGTGCTTTTTCATTTTGTCGTACAGGGTTTTGCGGGCAACACCAAGCTGCACCATGGTGTCTTTGATACTGCCCTGACAGGCATTAAGGGCGCTGGTTAGCACCGAATGCTCAAAGCTATCCATCATCTCTGTGAGGGTACGCCGGCCACTTACATCGGCCTTCGCTGCCGGTTCACTGTCATCCAGAGCCGACGGGCCTAGCAGCACATAACGCTCAGCCAGGTTGCGTAACTCACGGACATTTCCCGGCCAGGTGTGGTGCATTAACCGCGCGGCCTGGCTGGCATCCAGCGGAATACTTTCCCGGTCGTAACGCGCCGCCGCAATCAGAACAAAGTGATGAAACAGCATTGGGATGTCTTCTTTGCGCTCGCGCAAGGGCGGGATATCCACCTTCACCACATTCAGCCGATAATATAGATCGGCGCGAAAACTGCCTTCTCCGCTTAAGGTTTTGAGATCCGCTTTGGTGGCCGCAATAATGCGCACATCCAATTCCTGAACCTGATTGCTACCCAGGCGTTCCACCTTTTGCTCCTCAAGTACCCTCAGCAGTTTGATCTGCAGCGCCATGGGCATGCTTTCAACTTCATCCAGAAACAGTGTGCCCCGGTGTGCATGCTCAATTTTGCCTATGCGGCGCTTATCCGCACCGGTAAATGCCCCTGCCTCGTGGCCAAAAAGCTCACTTTCAATCAGGTTTTCCGGCACTGCACCACAGTTTATCGCCACAAAGTTGTGCGCGCCTCGCGGGCTGTTCTCGTGGATATAACGAGCCAACGCATCCTTACCGGAGCCCGTCTCGCCAAACAGTAAAATGTTGGCGGCAATATCCAGAATCGGCGTAATCGTATCCATCACCTTTTGCATGCTGGGCGTGCCACCCAAAATTCTCGGGCCAGGCCGCGCCAGATGGCGCAGCTGCGCCTTAAGGCGCCGATTCTCCAGAGCAAGCTGGCGTTTCTCCATGGCATGCCGAAGCAGCTCGATCAGCTCGTCATGATTGAACGGCTTTTCGATAAAATCATAGGCCCCCTGTTGCATGGCCGACACCGCCGTACTGATGTCGCCTTGGCCGGTCAGAATAATAACCGGAATGGTTTCATCCAGAGCCTGAATCGCGCTCAGCATCTCTAGCCCATCCATCCCCGGCATATTGTAATCACACAACACCACGCCGTTGTATTCTGGCGTAATAGCGCTGAGGCCAGGTTCTGCAGCCTCAAAACAACGCACAGGCAGATCTTCCAGAGTCAGCGCCTGAGCAATGGCCTGGCGAATGTGTGGATCATCATCCACAAAGATTACCGAGGGTTCTGTCATTCCGTGGCCTCCCGCTTTTTCAGGGTGAATTCGAATTCGGCGCCTGGTGCATCGCTGCGGTTGCGGCCGGTAAGCCGGCCACCCAGGGCATCAGCAATCTGCCTTGAAATAGACAGACCAAGCCCAAGCCCCTGCTTGACGGACTTGGTGGTGAAAAAAGGTTCGAAAATCTGCTCCGTATTCGCCGGCAAGCCTGAGCCGTTGTCTCGAACAAAACAGCGCCAGCTTCCCTCGTGTTCTTCCACCTCTATGGTGATCTCCGGGTGTTCCTGGCCTTCAACCGCCTGTACCGCGTTAGCCAGCAGGTTAACCATCACCTGCTCGATGCGGATCAGATCGCCATGGCAAAAAACCGCCAGCTCGGGCCGGTTCCATCGAATATCAATGCCCGCAGTACTTTTTTGCGCCGTCATAATTTTCAGGGACGCATCTACCGACAGGCGAAAATCCACAATGGTTGGCGGCCCTTCGGATTTGCGGGCAAACACCTTGAACTGACGGGTTAGCTCCGCCATTTTATCGCACAGGAGTACGATTTCACTGAGGTTGGCATCCACCATGTCGGCGGCGCCCTTCTCCAGGAAGCGGCGACTGTTTCTGGCGTAGGTTTGAATGGCTGTAAGAGGCTGGCTCATTTCATGATTAAGGCCGGCAGACATTTGCCCAAGCACCGCCAGTTTGGCCGCCTGGATCAGCTCCTGCTGGGTTTCTCGCAACTCGCTCTGGGTACGCTCGCGCTCCCGTATCTCATCCATTAGTTTGCGGTTGGAGCGTTCCAGATCCGCCGTTCGCTCCGTAACACTGAGCTCAAGCTGCTCTCCTCGCAGGGCCAATTCCGCTTCGCGCCGGTAGCGCTCACGCACATACAGCCAGGCCAGCAGAATACCCACATAAATTGCGATGCCGCCCACCACAAAGCCAAGCCGGGTCCATACAACCGAACGGGTGCTCACCATAACCTGCAGTGTCCAATCCAAACGTGGCAGTGGTGTTCGAACGCTCAGGTACTCGCGGCCTCCGCCGTTCTCCCGGATGCGCAAGGTGCCAGATGAACCCGACAAACCGGGCGGCTTACCAAGGTATTTCAGGGACACAGGTTTCAGATCCCTATCTGGATAGCGTTGGCGCGAGGCCTCACCCGGCGCTTTTTCAGCATTGCCAGTAAAATCCCGATAAAGCCATTCCGGCTTGCTGGCCAGAAAGCTTACACCGGCCTCATCCAGCACCACCATTTCTGCTTCACGCACAGAAGCTGGCCTGTGCCATTGGGATTCCAGCTCGTGCACCAGCACCTTCACAGCCACCACGCCCAGCAGCTGCCCTTGCCCGCCACGCACCGGGTGCGAAAAGTACAGCCCGCGCACTCGCGAGGTAGAACCCAAAGCGAAATAAATGGCAGAGCTATTGTTATCCATAGCTTCGTAAAAGTAGGGCCGAAAACTGAAGTTTCGCCCCACAAAGCTGCCCGCCTGCTGATAATTGTTCGCCGCAATCGTCAGGCCGGTGGTGTCCATCAGGTAAACATCAGAGCTGCCCACAATCGTGGCCATGCGCTGCATTTCTTCATTAGCCTGGTGAATGATCTCAGCGTTATCGGGCGAGCTCAGAGCAGACTCAAGCAACGGGTGCTCTGCCATCAGCTCAGGAATAGGCAGGTATCGGTTAAGCTCGTTGCCCACAAGCTGGCGATAGCGGAAAGACTCCTCCAGGCTGTCCTGCTCGACCTGGCGATAGCCAACCCAGCCACCCAGCATCCAGGACACCGTGAGGGTCAACAAAAATACAACTAAAGCGCCTATCCGGTAGGACATAACCCGGTTTCCGCAACACCGTTAAAGGACGCCAGAGTATCCCCCGGCCCCTTGAAGGACAAGAGCCGGAGGACGAGAGCCGGCAATTGCCGGAACGCTCAGGCAGCCGCCAGGCGGCCTTTGCGTTGGCGCTGCATCAGGAACACGATCACTGCAAGCGCAACACCTGCAAGGTCGGACACAAAGCCGCCTTCAATCATCAACAACGCAGCGCCAATCAGCAGCAAACGAGCCACCCAAGAAGCGGTCACATTGCCAAACCAGCCCAATACGCCGCCAGACAGCATGTACACACCAAACAGCGCGGTTACCAGTGCACGGGCAATATCAAACCACCCGGCCTCCATCAACAGCGCACCGTTGTAGAAGAACATGAAGGGTACAATGAACGCCGCAATACCAATCCGGAACGAGGCCACGGAGGTTTCCATGGCTTTAGCACCGGAAATCGCAGCTGCCGCGTAGGAAGCCAGCGCAACGGGCGGCGTAATGGCAGACACAACCGCAAAGTAGAACACGAAGAAGTGCGCAGTCAGCGGCTCAATTCCCAGCTGTACCAGCCAGGTGCAACCACCGAAGCGGCGACTGCATAAGCGGCTGTTGTCGGCATTCCCATGCCCAGAAGGATGGAAATAAACATAGCGAAGATCAGAGCGAGCAACTGACTGGCTTCTGCCACATCAAGCAGCAACACCGAGAAGCGGGCTCCAACGCCGGTCAGGGAAATAACGCCAACAATAACGCCCGCCGCCGCACACACCACAACAATCTGTATCGCCATGTAGGAGGCAGTTTCCAGCGCCTGCAAAACCTCGCGAATGCCCATCTTGTTTGGTGAGAACCAGCTAACAACTGCCGCCGAAACCATGGCCAGCGTACCGGCACGTATGACCGAATAGCCCATAAACAGCGACACGACCAAAATAATGATCGGTAAAAACAGGTAGCACTGCTTCACCATGGCCCGCAGCTTTGGCAGCTCGTCTTCGCGCATGCCGCGCATGCCGGTTTTTGCAGCTTCGAAATCGACCATGAAATAAACGGACGCAAAGTACAGTATCGCGGGAATAATGGCGGCAATGGCAATTTCGGTATAAGGAATACCGGTAATTTCAGCCATGATGAAGGCGCCAGCCCCCATAATCGGCGGCATGATCTGGCCACCGGTAGAGGCCGCCGCTTCCACAGCGCCGGCCGATTTTTTGCTGTAGCCCACTTTTTTCATCAGCGGGATAGTCAGTGACCCGGTGGACACCACGTTACCTGCACTGGTGCCGTTGATCATACCCATCAGGCCTGAAGCAAAGATGGATACCTTGGCGGGGCCACCCCGTGAGCGCCCAGCCACCGCAAACGCAAAGTTTACAAAGTAGTCGCCTACTTTTGATGACTGTAAAAACGCCGCAAAAATAATGAACAGAATAATATAAGTGGACGACACCGCTGTGGTGGGCCCAAGAATGCCCGCGTCGGTGTAAACCTGACTAAAGAAGCGCTGCACAGACAGCCCAGGATAACCAAGGAAGCCCGGCAGATACGGGCCTGCAAACACGTACGCCAGAAATATCAGCCCAATAACCACCAAAGCCAAGCCGGCAACCCGGCGGGTAAGCTCCATGATCAGCGCGGTGCCACCAACCGCAGCGAACGAAATGCCTATGGGCGCAAACGAGGTGCCCGTAGACATGCGCATAGAGGTGTTATAAGCCACAAGAAAATAAGCGGCAACGGCAATTGAACACACAATCAACACCAGATCCGGCACACTGAAGCGCGAGCGCTCACGTTGGTGAAACCAGCTCACCACAATACCAGTGCCTATTGCAGCCAGTAGCGGCCAGCCAAAGTGCCAGGTTTCTAGCTCTACGGGAATCCGCATGGCGCCATTCTGGACCAGTTGCCAGAACGAAAATGTTTGATAAAGCACATAAAGTGCGGGAATGAGCGCGACCGCGCCAATCCATGTTGTCCACCGGTGGCGCGCTGAACCCTCTTCGGCAGACACAAACCGAGCACCGGCAAACAGAACAAAGCCCAAAACCAATGTCCCGGCAATGTGCACAATCCTGAACGACCAGGTTTCCAACGGTGCAATATTCAGCGAATACAGATGGAACGAGGAGTATAGAATCGCAAGCAGAGAAACAAACTTCAGCAGGGGGCCTTTAAACAACCTGCGATTTGCTTCTACCGGCTCTTCGTCCACGTTATGGGCAAGCGCATGGTCTTCGCCCACCTCCACATCGGAAAAGTCTTTTGGGTGTCGTTCGAGTGTCATTGGGTGTCCTGCCAGCAAATCGGAGCCGGCAAGGTGCCAGCTATTGTACAGGGGCCTTGCGGCCCCCTTCTTTCAACTCTTCAGATCAACAGCTTATTTGATCTTGCTTTCTTCGATGGTGTAACCGTTTTCGTTGAACCAGCGAGCTGCACCTGGGTGCCAAGGCAGAACATTGTTCTTGCTGTAGTTCTCAGGAATTGAGTTACGGGCTGCCTTGTGGATAGACACCATTCTGTCGTTCTGCTCCATGGTCAGCTTGGTGATTTCATACACAAAGCTTTCGGGCATGTCGCAGTTCACCATGGCGAAGTTCCACATGGAGACAACACGCGATGGCTCATCCAGAGACTGGTAGGTGCTGGCTGGAATGGTAAATTCAGATACCGGGAAGTTATCCGTCACCTTCTTCGCTTCCGCATCGGTCATGCCAATGATGTTTACATCGGTTTGAACTTCCAGCTGGCTTACGGCCGGGATGGGAATGCCCGCGGCAAAGGCCACAACATCAATCAAACCATCCTGAAGCTGACTGCCAAGATCCGACCAGCTGCCATTACGGCGCTCGAAGTTCACACCCAGGGTTTCCATCATGCGCGGGAAATAGGTATCAGAAGTAGAACCAGCCGGGCCGAAACCAATGGTGGCGCCATCAGGAATATCAGAAATAGACGTGATACCGGAGCTGGTCAGCGCGGTAACCGAAAAAGGCGTCTCGTACATGGGGAACATGGCGCAAACATTGTCCATCTTCATGCCTGGCGCAATCGGGCTGTTGCCATCCATAGATTCCTGAGCCGGCCCCATGGTGGTCAAGCCGAACTTAAGATCACCGGTGTGCACCAGCGCCATGTTCTGCATAGGCCCGCCAGTAATTTCAGCACCACCGGAAACACCCAGGCTTTCTGCAACAAAGTTAGCCCAGCCAGAACCATAGGCGAAATAAGTACCGCCCTGGCTGGCTGTGCCAACAGTAAAGTTATCTGGCCAGCCTGCCCGGTCCTGAGCAACAACAGGATTAGCAACAGCAAAAGTAGAGGCGAATGCCACCGCCATAATGGCTTGGGTCTTCATAGAGAATGCTCCCTGATTCATTTGTTTTATTAGGTGCTCAACGGAGCCCGAAGGGGCTGCGATGTATAAGGCATAGCAAGGAGCAGGCCAGATTAAAAAATGCTTGAAAAACAACGACATTCGTGAAGAGCCATAAGCCAACCGCTGATCAATGGGTACATTCTCACCCATTAACAAAAGGCAATGGGTTGAAATCCGCCACACCAAAGAGACAGGCCGGGCTGCTTTATCAACCCCCTACCCGCACGGCAATTGAGAACCATAAAAGCCTGTTTGCGCACGCGATTCCTACAACGGCATGTCTATACAGTACGATTGACTGAACAAAATAAAGAGGTCGCGCGATTACATGGTGAAGGCGGGAAAATTGGGCTAAGCTTTTGTTTAATTTGGACCTAGGCAGCGTTCCCACTGCGGTGTGAGAGCGGTGTTATCGAGAGCGCACTTTTTTGCAATATTGTAGAGCGCGGTCTAGTTGCTGTTATGCACAAGGATATGAGCATTGAGGAAAGCATTTTCAACTGAGCTGTACATTATAGTTTTAAGGGACACTTTCAAGATCGTAAAGGTGTCTGAGCCTGGCAGTGAACAGGTTTTTACTCCCAGCCAGGCTTTCACCACTCAGCGCCTTCTGGTCGGCCAATTTTCGATCGCAGAACATTGCCTGAAGAATGCCATCAACTCAGTTGTTGGGAAAAGTTTTATTTCTAAATCAATAGCGGTCGTTGTTCATCCAAGGGAAATGGTTGACGGTGGCCTCTCTGAAGTTGAGGAGAAAGTACTGAGGGAGTTGTGCCTGAGCGCAGGAGCCAAAAAAGTTGCCGTGTGGACAGGTGGCACGTTGGGCCCGCAAGAAGTATCTAAGCTCCTCGAAAATGCATAACCAATCGCTTAAGTACGTTCCCGGCCCGAGGGCCGTCCACCGGATGCCCTTGTCAGGGCACCGCTTAGCTTCGCGTTAATCCTTTTCGACGCCAACCTTGCAAAACTCCGTCAATGACGTATATTTGTCGTCATGTTTACGATCATCGAAACCCCTACATTTGAAGCGGATGCCAGAAAGATCTGGACTGAGGAAGAGCGAAGCGCTTTTTTTGCTTGGCTGGCCGCCAGTCCAGAAATTGGCGACCCCGTTCCAGGTAGCGGAGGGTGTAGAAAGGTTCGTTGGTCGGTGGCGGGTTCAGGGAAGCGTGGTGGAGTGCGAGTTATTTACTTTACCAAGCTGGCAAATGGTGAGATCTGGTTATTGGTGATCTACAAAAAAGCCGTCAGGGGCAACATACCCGCTCATATTCTGAAGTCGATTCGTGAGGTATTGGAAAATGAGTAACGAGATGCTGAGTGCTGAGGAGCTTGGTTACAAGCTACTCCAGTCCGTCAAAGAAATGAAAGCGGGTAAAGAGGCGCGAATCAGTCGTGTAGAACCTAACGAAGTGGCGCAAGCACGGGGTAAAACGGGTCTGACCCAGATAGAGTTCGCTGAGGTGCTGCATATTTCTGCACGTACGTTGCAGGAATGGGAGCAAGGTCGACGTGAACCCTCTGGCCCAGCAAAAGCACTCATCGAGATTGCTTGTCGCCATCCCGAGGTCATTCGGGAAGGCCTCGAGCTGCGGGGTTAACAAGCGGCTGTTGTCGGACGCGCCTACGCTGCGCTTCGTCACGCCGCAAAGCCGAGCGTTAGGGGCGGTGGTTGCCGGATTGTAAGCCACTGGGTACTATCCGTTTTGGAAAAAAACCATGGAAAGGAGAAAGTACAATGGACTGTCCTACGATTTCGGGCTTGAAGCTGGACTCTGAAGATCAGGAAGCACTGGAGGCAATAAGGAAGGCTCAGCGCAATGGAAACATGCTTGAGATTCTTTTACCCGCTGGTGTTTTAACAACGATATTTCTTGGCAATAACTCTGCGCAAGTAACTTTCAATGTTCATTCCACCGACTGGGTTTTGTTCGCGCAGTCAATGAGCAAGATTCAGCCTATCGTAAGAAAAACCATATCCAAAATTGCCCAAATGCAAAGACTCAGAGCAGGGTTGTCATACGAGCAACGCCAGTTCTGGGAAGCCGTGGATAATGGTTGCGGGGGCTATTGATATGAAAATTAATTTCAAGTTCGCATGCCCTTTACTACTCGCCGCCACTTCTGCTCTTGCTGGCAGTAATGACGAATCTAGTGCACATCGGTACATCTCTGAGAGAATTGCACAATATGGAGAAGCAGTAGAGCGGTGTGAAAAGGTAGCGGCTAGCCGTCCCTTACCCGATGAGTCAGTGATCAAACATTTGCGTGGCTACAGTGTCGAGGATGTTAGAGTTTTTCTTATCACACGTAGCTCGCTTATCTCGGAAGTTTGCGAAAAGCCAGAGTTGACTGAATTGGCTTACGCAATTGGTGTTTTGGAGGGTGCTGATATTTCCGGGACGCCAAAAGAGGTTGTACAGAATATAAAATTGCTGGTTTTTGGCGAAGCTACTTGGGGGTTGAAAAAGAAATATCTCGAGCTTCCAATGAGTGTCCAAAATATTTTGGAGCAAACGGATTATTTTGATAAGCCATTCGACGATATTGCTATTCTGAATGCTATCGAAAATGCCAAAAAGCCATAACAAGACGCTGTTGTCGGACAATTTTTCCGCCGCTTTGCGGCTCCAAAATTGCCGCAAAGCTAAGCTACATGGACTCCCCCTGCGGTCAAGCAACGTCATTTGATTCCGAAGCGGTTTGAGACTGCAGCTCTACATTCGGCCTCTTTGTGGGCGTTTCTGCCCGGGCCAGGATGATGATGCGTGTGAGTGATGGCCTCATTCGTTAGTCGGCTTTTGCTAGCCGCAAAGCTTAACAGGCTCTACCACTCTCGGTCTGACCGTTCCGTCATCGCTTGCCGTTGCAAGACTCGGCTGGCAGGCGTGTTCTGCCTGTCGTTATTACTCGGTTTTAGCCCTCCACAGGCTGCGTTTTAAACTCGGTTTGGTTCATCAGTAGCGCCAGATGATGCGGGCATTCTTAGCGGCCAATGCCACGGCGGCTCTCTTGTACCCGCGACGCTCCACCAGCTCTCTGGCCCAGCCACTGAGTCTGTCGTTCTTGTCGGCGAGCTTGGCGATCACCGCTCGGGTGCCATGGATGAGCAGGGTTCGCAGATATTTGTCCCCGCGTTTAGTGATTCTGCCCAGTCTCGGCTTGCCCCCGGTTGAGTATTGTCGGGGCACCAATCCTAGCCAAGCGGCAAAGTGACGCCCGCTTTTGAACTGTCTGGGATCGGGTGCGCTGGCGAGTATGGCAGTGGCTGTTTGTGGCCCGATACCTGGAATGGCCATCAACCGTTTGGCCCGTTCGTCGCGCCGGGCCATGGATTCGATTTCCCGGTCATAGGTCAGGATTTCTTCATCGAGCTGCAGGATGCGCTGATTGATGTTGTTGAGTAAACGACGGGCCAGCATGGGCAATCCGTTCTCAGCATCTTCCAGAATTTCCGGAATCCGGTGTCGAGCGTGATAGCGCCCCTGCGGAATGATCAGTCCGAACTCGGCCAACAGCCCCCGAATCTGATTGATCTGGGCAGTGCGTTCTTTGATTAGCCCACGGCGGATGCGATGCAGGCACAGAGCGGCTTGCTGGTCTTGAGTTTTGATGGGAACAAAGCGCATGTTAGGCCGACTGACGGCTTCGCAGATGGCCTCAGCATCATTGTCGTCGTTCTTACTGCTCTTGCGATAAGGCGCGACAAAGCGGGGGGCAATGATCCGGGCGTCGTGGCCGAGCTTGGTCAACTCCCTGGCCCAATAGTGCGCCCCAGAACAGGCTTCCATGCCAATCAGGCACGGTGGAAGTTGGGCGAAGAACGCCAACAGCTTGGGACGATTCAGCCGTTTGCGAACCACGACCTTGCCGTGTTGGTTAGTGCCATGAATACTGAACACAGTTTTCGCCAAATCGATGCCAATGGTTGTAACATTCATGAGGACTCCCCCTCTTCTGATTGAAGTCTGACTACACCTTCAATGTGGCACATGGATGCCGTGGGAGCAGGGGGAGTCCATATCATTCGTTAGATTTTTGGAGGATTGATGCCGCTTACCGAAGAGAAAATTCAGCTTGAGTTGGATGGGCGGTGGAGCTTGGAAGAGCTGTCTGATGTCACGAAAAACTATATCCATCTTTACGGTTTTGCCTATTCATTAATGCCAGAGCTATCAACTGCCCGACGTGCAGAAATTGACTATATCTATGGCAAGTTCCCGTGGAGAGGCGGCTACAGCACCGTAAATTTCTTCAATCAGTTGTTCCATAAAATTCCTCGAGACCGCCGCCCCGAAGTTAAGCGAATTCAGTACGCATCACCTGGGTTCATCGAGCTTTCTCTTCTCCTTTTGGCCGCAAGCACCGTTGCCGGAATTGTTAAAGCGGTTTGCTCTTCGATAAATGCCGCCAACGATACCTATCGGAATATTCAGAAAGGAGCGATCGAGCACAAGCTGTCAAAAGTAAACCTGGCGAAGGAAGAGATTGATCTCAAGAAGCGCCAAATTGAATTTTGCGAAAAATCATCCAAGGAGCTTGTGAAGATATTTGGTCTATCACCCGAGCATGAGAGCTTGATTGACCAGCGGACCCAGAGTAACCCCGTAATGAAGCTGAAAATCTTGTTGTCGGTCTTTAGAAGAGTTGCCCCTTTGGCGGATAAGCAGGCGGAGGGAAAGCTGAATGTCAAAGGTGAGAGCTCAGAAGAATCCAACCAATAGTTCCAGTTCGTTCCGGGCCTAACGGCCCTCCACCGGACGCCCCTTTCTCCGCTTCGCTGCAAAAGGGTCGCCGCTGAACAAAAGCGTTGAGGTTGTAGAAAAACCCCAAAACGGATGGTTTTTGGTAGCATTGAGCAAACAGACAAGGAGCCGTCGGCATGCCTCGTTTCAAGCACTACAACTACGACCAGGATGCCATGGTTGTCATCAACTATCAGGAACAGCTCCAGCCCGGCACCTTTGAACACGCCGTTCATTACCTGATCGAGCACAAGCTGGATCTGTCGGTGTTTCACCCTAAGTATCGCAACGACGACACCGGCCGATTGGCCTACGATCCGGCCATTCTTCTGAAGATCATCCTGTTTGCCTACTCCAAAGGCGTCAAATCCAGCCGTGAGATTCAGTGGTGCTGTGAGACCAACATCATCTTTAAAGCGCTGTCCTGCGATACCGTCCCGCACTTCACCACCCTGGCCAAGTTTGTCAGTCTTCACGCCGATGAGATTGAAGAACTGTTCGAACAGGTGTTGTTGGTGTGCCACGAACAAGGCCTTCTGGGCAACGAGTTGTTCGCCATCGATGGCTGCAAAATGTCCTCGAACGCCGCCAAG
>NZ_MBPP01000033.1 GCF_001858325.1 Marinobacter sp. AC-23 | reverse complement strand
CCAGCCAAGAACAGCAGGGTGATGAGTGCTGCTGCAATGAGTCGTGCCATTGGGGGAATCCTGTGGTGGTCGGTTGTTGTTGGGGAATTATAGAGGGTTTAGGTGGGGTTCGCTAAGGCTCACGTTTGCGGTGGGCTGGGGAGCGGGTGTCTTCTTTGGKAAAAACAACTCGCTCCGCTCAGACATTTTTTCCCGACAGAAAAGACACCCCGCTCCCCAGCCTTTCGGCCGTTGGAGGTATTTTACCAATATTTAAATTATGAGTAGATTTGCTGATATCTGCGGGGTGGGGAAAGCCCGATTATCGCGATTATTGTCGGGACCGTTTTGGTTCTGGCGCATCGCTTTATTATCTCTGGAGGGAAACACCATCAATGACCGAGTCAGCCAACGCTAACATTGCCGATTACTACACCGCTGAGACCTTTAACCGGATCAAGGCGTTTGCGGATACCAAAGAAACACCGTTTGTGGTGATTGATACGGCCACCATTGATCGTCAGTACGACGAGCTGGCGGAAGGTTTCCCTTATGCCAATGTGTATTACGCAGTGAAGGCTAACCCGGCTCCGCAGGTTTTGACCCTGCTGCGGGACAAGGGTGCGAGCTTTGATATCGCATCGGTGTATGAGTTGGAAAAGGTGATGGGGTTGGGTGTGACCGGTGATCGGATCAGCTACGGCAACACCATCAAGAAGGCGCGGGATATTCGCACGTTCTATGAGAAGGGTGTGCGTATGTTCGCTACGGATTCGGAGGCGGATTTGCGTGTTATTGCCAAGGCAGCTCCCGGCGCGAAGGTGTATGTGCGCATTCTGACCGACGGCACGCAAACAGCCGATTGGCCGCTTTCTCGCAAGTTTGGTTGTGAGAGTGATATGGCCATGGATCTGCTGATCCTAGCCCGGGATCTGGGCCTGGTGCCTTACGGTGTTTCGTTCCACGTGGGTTCCCAGCAGCGCGAGATTGGCGCTTGGGACTCGGCTCTTAACAAGGTGAAGGTCATTTTCGAGCGTCTGAAAGAAGAAGACGGTATCGAATTGAAAATGATCAACATGGGCGGTGGTTTTCCGGCTAACTACATCAACCGGACCAACGAACTGGGTGTGTATGCATCAGAAATCACCCGCTTCCTGAAAGAGGATTTCGGTGATGATCTGCCTGAGATCATTATTGAACCGGGTCGTTCGCTAATTTCCAATGCCGGTGTTCTGGTGAGTGAGATAATTCTAATCGCCCGTAAATCCCGCACCGCTTTGCACCGTTGGGTGTTCACCGATGTTGGCAAGTTTAATGGTCTGATCGAAACATTGGATGAGGCAATCAAATTCCCCATCTGGACGGACAAAAAGGGTGAAGGCGAAGATTGCGTAATTGCAGGCCCAACGTGCGACAGTGCCGACATTATGTACGAGCACCACAAATATCCGCTGCCGCTGAACCTGGCCATTGGCGACCGTATGTACTGGCTGTCCACAGGGGCCTACACAACAACTTATAGTGCCGTGGAATTCAATGGGTTCCCCCCATTAAAGGACTATTACATCTAAAGCCCGAAGGCTGGGGTGCGGGGGTGTTTTTCCCAGAGGAAAAGACACCCCCGCACCCCGGCTCTGCACCATTGATCATGGGCAGGGCCTCACTGCCTTTGCAGGTTCAGTTTGATGGCCAATGGGGAGACTAGAACTCCGTAGGCAATCATTACTGCTATGGCGTGTCGAATGTCGCCCGTCCAGTCTGAGAGTAAACCGCCCAGCATGGGTACTGTGAAGGCCATGGTGTAGCCGACAAGGAAGTTGCCGGCGGATAGTCTGCCGGTTTCGCTGGCGGGTACCAGCAGCGGTGGTAACGCCACCATCATGATTAACAATATGCCGGCGGTGAAGCTCATGAAGGTCGCGCTGGCAATTGCCCACCACCCCGTAAACACCAACATCCCTATGGTTCCCAGCAGGCTGAGTATCAGCATGGTGATTAGCGGGGCTTTTTTACCTACCCAATAGCGTGCCATTTTCAGCATCAGCAGCGACGCAATCACTTGGGCGAAGTTGTACCAGAACAGGGCTTCGGTGAGGTTTTCGAACTCGCCTCGTTGCTCAAGCAAGGCAGCCAGGTAAGCGTTTACGCCGAAAAACAGGGAACCGGATACGCCAAGTAATAAGCCCAGCTTGAGAGTGAGCGGGTTTTTCCAGTCTGGTAACCAGGCGACTTTTCGGGTGGGCCTTGCAAGGTCTCGCTTGGGTAGGAGCAGGGCTGCGGCGACCAGCAATGCTGGCAGTGACCATACCAACATGGTTGCGCGCCAGCTGTTGTCCAGCAGCGGCATGATGACCGGCAGGGTGATACCGGCGCCGATGAATTCGCCCATCAGCATGCCATTCATGTAGATGGCGGAGCCAAAGGCTAGATGTTTGGGTTCCAGCCAACGTGGTAGCAGGGCCGGTAGCGCAGGTTGCATCATGGCAATACCTAGGCCCATAACCGCGCTAGTGAGCATCAAGGTGATGGTGTCTGGTGCCAGGCCACGACCTGCGGAACCAGCGACCATAATGAGCATGGCTAGCGCCAGTGTATTGCGCGGACCTATGCGGGATATGGACAGGGAGCCGGGCATGGCGCCTATGGCAAGCATGAGAATGGGCAGCGTGGTCAGGGCGCCAGTGAGGGCCTGAGAGAGTGCCAGCTCGTCACCGATAAACGGAGCTAACGGCGGCGCCACCAGTATTGGTATGCGCAGGTAAACTCCAGCGAGCCAAAGCAACGCCGCCACCGGCAGCAGGCTTGCTGTCGATGGCGGCGTGGATGGCACTGGGTGTTCAGTTGCAGACAAGAAAGATCAGTCTTCGCTGGTATCCGGCAGGTAAGCGCCATCTTCGTCGTGTACTTCCTGCCCAGTAACGGGCGGGTTAAACGAGCAGATTAGGCGCATGTCTTCCGTGCCACCGCGCAGGGTGTGCTGGTCATGCTTGTCGAGGGCGTACAGCGTGCCATCGGAAATTTCGTGGGTCTCACCGGTTGCTTTGTCGGTAATCGTGCCGTTGCCGGCCACGCAGTAAACCGCTTCCAGGTGATGCTTGTACCACAGGTTTAGTTCTGCGCCAGCAGGGATGATCGTTTCGTGGAAAGAGAAGCCCATACCGTCTTTTTTCAACAACATACGACGGCTGGTCCAACCTGGGCCATGCACTTCACGTTCGGTACCGATGATGTCCTGAACTCGTACAATTTTCATGAGCATTCCTCGCTTGGTGATGGAATATCTATACAGTATAAACACTCATTTCACATTCGATTCAACCGCCAGTCGTCATAAACTGCCATACATTGCTCTATGGCAACATGGAATTTATGTCGCTGACTTTCGTCCAGAGGCTGTTGTTTACGGCATTTGTCGAGGGTTTTCTGGATGGTTTGGCGGCTGGTTTTATCGAGGCGCTCCAACCAGTGGTGGTCAGCAGGCTCAAGATCCAGCAGCTCTCTTCCTGCGTGATTGCGGTGGCTTATGTGCCACCAGTGATCCACCGCCCGGCCCAATACCACGTAACCGAACTGGCTGTCTTGCACAGGTCCGAAGGTGGCTGTTTTCAGGCCATCGCGAAGCAGGCCTATATTCAAAGCTGGCAACGTGAGTTTGTCACCGTAAAAATAGCTCCCCGCAGCCCCGATCAGGCCGCCCACCAAGCGCCCGCGCCTAGCGATGTGCCTAAGGTGAGTGCGTCCAGGCCGACACCGCTGACCGCCCCTGCGCCAAAACCTGCTGTGGTCAAATAACGTTTGCTAACAGCCCAATGTTTGCGGCTGTCTTCAGAGAACAGATCATGATCGCTGTGCCATTCCAGTTCGGCTTCCTGGCGGCGGATGCTTTGGTGTTGATACAGGTGCTCGACCTCTACCCGCAGTGTTTGCTCACGCTGGCGTTGATGCTGGTACCAACGCTGCCGGAGCTGATCCGCAAGGGTGCTGTCGCTGGTCCCGGCGACTTGATCCAGGGTTAACGTGCGCTTTTCCTGAAATGACATCATGTCTTTCAGTGCTTTCGCAATGATGCCTGCGGCCTGAAGACGACGCTGTTCGCGCTGGGCGGAGAGGTGGTGAGTTGCCTCGCCGAGAGCCTGCTCCCAGTCTGGCTCAAGCTGACCAAAAGCCCGCAACAAACTCAAATGTTGCTCAAAAGGGGCGCGAACGGCGTCGAATTTGCGCACAACCTGAAAGAACTGCCCCAGCGCGGCTTGCCAGGTTGCGCTGTAATCGTCTGGCCCGATGCTGTTGATCAGCGCCAGGCTTGGCTGGCCTGTCCAGCGCAGAATGGTCATTTCGGCCTCGTGCTCGGCGCTGTATGGCGCAGAGCCATCTACCACGTAAATTATTCCAGCACCCTCAATCAGTGGTGCCAGCAGCTCACACTCGTCGGTAAAACGGCCGTCGCCTGATGCTGCAAAACAAATGCACGAACCGTTTCACTGTGATCCGATGCGGAAACACTGTGGGCTTCCAGCCACTCCAGCACACGCCGGGGGCGCTGAAAGCCAGGCGTATCCACCAGTGTGTAGAGAACTCTGCCATCCACACTCAGGGGGTAGGACTGCCGCTTACGCGTGGTGCCCGGCTCCAGTGCAATGGCTATGGCATCGTTTTGCGATAGGGTTGCCACCACGCTGGATTTACCCTTGTTGGGGTGGCCCACAACGGCAAAAATGGGTGCGGTATTCATTCCATAACTCCACCGTTCACGTCAGGAAGGGGGCCATGGGCCGGTATCAGGCTGACCGTTATAAACTCCGGCCCGGCCCGCATGGCGAATCTCAGCCATTGCTGAACCTGATGGGCATCCGGTTCTTGCTCAATGTGAGTAGCCAAGGGTACCAGAGCAATCTGCGTTCCCGCGGGCCAGAGCTCTTGCGCACTGATCAGAAAATCCTCCAGCTCTCCTGTGGGTGGCTCCCAGCTGCGGGTAACCAACAGAACAGAGCGGCAGGGTTCCTGAGCCAGTTGTGTGGCTACCTTTTCCAGGGTGTGCCGATCTTGCGCCAGGGTCATTCTGCCGCCGGCTTTGGCAATCAGGCTCTTGCCTGCACTGAGTGCATCTGGCAATTCCGGGTCGCCGGCACCGGCCCAGCACAATACAGTGCGGGCATCCGGCAACGGCTGTAACTTTAGGTGCGTTTCAGTGTCTGGCAGGTCTGTGGCGTCGTTATGGTCGTTGCCAGTTTCAAGGGCCGGTGTTTCCATACGGTACATCAAAGCATGCAGGGCCGGGTGGCTAGCCAGCAGATACCGGGCTTTGCGACGGATTAGCACATTGGCCAGTAAAGCAAGAATCAAGCGGGGCAGCAGTGCCCAGGTTGCCCAAAGCATAGCGATGAATGGCCACCACTGACCCCAGCGTGCTGGGTTAACGCCGCCTTCCCCCATGCTTGCGCGGAAGAACCGGGAGGCTTCCACAAGCGCTAAATCTGGCGCAGCGGCCGGCCATAACCAAGCCCAGGGTGCGGCGAGGGTTGAAATCAGTGCGTGATAGCCACTGGCGTTGGTCTCAAGTGTGGTGCTCCAACCAAAGGCAAGGTCTTGAAGCACCACCATCACCAGCAAGGTTGCCAGGCCGGCTAGCGCAAAGCAAAGCCCGCCAAGCTGTGCGGCCCGTGCCATGAGCACCGGCTGAAGCTTTAAGGAAACAGGCGATTCGGGATTGTTGCGAAAGCGCCGGAGCAGTGACCGCCATGGTTGCCAGCCGGCCAGAGACTGAGCTGTAGTCAGAAGCGCCAGCAAAAGCTGGAAGCCAACAAAGGCCAGAATAACGGTCACGTTGATGCGCTGGCCACCGTCATAGAACAGCAAGCCAAGCATGGCCAGTATGCCAAACAGGGTGCCTGCAGCCATAAAACCGCTGTTGATTCGCTGCCAGAAGCGCAAGGTGGGCACCGATGGAGAAGCAACTGCCCCCGGGCCGCTCAGGTGATTGATGTGGGCCATCCAGCTTTTCGGGGCGGGCGTTATGCCTTGCTGTTCACAAGTCAGTGCAAACTTGCGGTCCCGCCGATGCAAAAATGCCTGGGCCTGCCCCTTGTCTCTCTGGGCGCAGGCATCAAAATCCAGCAGCAGGCGGAGGGAGTGATCTGTCATGAACGGTTCCGGTGGTGAATTCGGTCTATGGGTCTTTGGTGTTAGGATATCGGTATTACCCTGTCCGATACCAGACAACGAGCCGTCATGCCCCACCACTTGATGAATTTGCGCCACGTGCCCGACGACGAAGCCGACGAAATTCGAGCCTTGTTTGATGACCACGACGTGCGTTTTTACGAAACCCCGCCAAGTCGGTGGGGTATCAGCATGGGTGGTTTCTGGGTGCACGATGATGACGAGGCCGAAAGAGCCAAAGTCTTGTTGCAGGAATACCAGCGTCAGCGAATGCAAAGCCAGCGTGAAACCTATGAAGCCTGGCGCCTACAAGGTGAGGGCGGCGGCATCTGGTATATGTTCCGGCACAAACCTCTACGTACGCTGGCCGCTTGCTTGGCTATTCTGGTGATTGCCGGCCTAAGCCTGCTGCCGTTCATTAAAATTGGTTAGTTTTCCACGACTGTCCGATATTCGCTACGGTGTCCTGTTTTCAGGACAGACAGGCCGGAGCGGCCGCTTGTCATTGGAACTCAGCTCTTTGTGTTGCCCCCTGCAGAGCCAGAAATGTCTGGAAATCTGGACAGTCGCTCCTTCGGAGTTTGATGAAATTATAGAATTATCAATAAAAACATTCAGATAGAATAATGGCACAAGATGCGCATATTGGTTGTTTCGGGCCTTGGGCCCGGCTTGTTCTTAACAACAAAAAAACAAGGAACGACCCATGAAACGTATCATGATTTGCACATTGATCAGCGTTACAAGCATCGCTCTGAGTGCCTGTAACGACAGCAAAAAAGACAATCCGCCCGCTGTAAGCGAGGCGCCCGGGTTTATCCAGGGCGACATCCTGCACACTCAATATGACGGCGTTACTGACGATCTTCTGACCGCGGGCCTTGGGGTCTCAGGCCTTGGCAGTGGCACAGCCCCTGTGTTCTCAGAACCACTCAATCCCTCCTCGGCCGAACTGCGCCAGCTTGCGATCTACAATAACTACCGGGCACTGGTGGATACCTCCCCAGGTGGTGGCTACGGCGAGTTTTTTGGCCCAAGCGTGGGCAATGACACCGAAGGCTGATTCCGGGCCATGAGTACCTTGCGTTTATGACGGTTACGGGCAGTGAGGTGCCTGTTACGGTTATGGCGCAGATTCCTGACAGTTTTGATGTACAGAACCCATGCATGATCACCGCGCCGTCATCCGGCTCTCGGGGAATATATGGTGCCATTGGTACAGCTGGCGAGTGGGGGCTAAAAAAAGGCTGCGCTGTGGTCTATACCGATAAAGGCAGTGGCACGGGGTCGCACAATCTGGAATCCAACGCCGCCCAGCGCATTGATGGCACTTTGACTACTTCCGATGAGCCAGTGCAGTTCCGGGCGGATCTTACCGCGAGTGAGCGCGATGATTTCAATGCAGTCTCAGCCGACCGCTTCGCCTGGAAGCACGCTCATTCGAAAACCAACCCTGAAGCGGACTGGGGGCGCCATGTTCTGCAGTCGGTTGAGTTCGGGTTTTGGGCTCTTAACAAGCAATTTGGCAGCGACAGCAACGCCAATGCTATTACGCCTGAAAATACCCTGGTTATTGCCTCAAGCGTATCTAACGGTGGTGGCTCATCGGTTCGTGCGGCTGAGCAGGACACGAAAGGCCTGATCGACGGTGTGGCGGTATCTGAGCCCAATGTAAATCCGGTTGTGGATACCGGGTTCAGCATTGTGAAGGGTAGCGACGCGCCTATCACCGAGCACAGTCGCAGCCTGCTTGAATACACCACGGCACTTGCGGTATACCAGGGGTGTGCCAATCAGGCGCCGGCCATTCGTGACACGGCTCCGTTGAATGCAGCTTTTAACCCGCCGGTTATCGGCGAGAATATCTGCACGTCATTGGGATTAAAAGGGCTCGTCACAGGTGCCACCACTGACGAGCGTGCCGCTGATGCGTTGCGCATTCTGAATGAGGAATTTGGGATCCAGTCCGAGCAGAACCTGCTTGCGCCCATACATTTTGCCTCCAACGTTGCCCAGAGCATTTCCATGACCTACGCCAACGCCTATGGCCGCGCTGGTGTCGAGGATCGTGTGTGCGGGCTTAGCCTGGCTGCGACCGACGGCGCAGGTGCGGTAACTCCGCTTACACCGGCTGCGGAAGCGGCAGCATTTGCAACCAGTAACGGCATTCCGCCTACCGCAGGGGTCAATCTTGTATACGACGATGCAGTCGGTCAGCCAACGCTCCTAACGGCAAGTATGTCCCCCAGCAGCGGTCAGATGGATTATGGCCTGGATGCCTTGTTATGCCTGCATAGCCTCGCAATGGGTCGTGATGTGATTAACGATACAGAACTGACCGGTGACCAGGCTGCATTGGCTGAGGCCATTGCTGAGGGCGTCAGCGAGATCCGGGCAACCGGAAACCTCCAGGGCAAGCCCGCGGTATTTGTGACCGGTCGGGCCGACGCTGTTCTGCCCATCAATCACACCTCCCGGCCCTATTTCGGGCTTAACCAGCAAGTGGAGGGCGAGGGCAGTGAGCTTCGTTATTACGAAGTGCTCAACGCGCATCATCTGGACGTACTGAACGGCTTTCCTGCTGTTGGTGCCAGTTATGTGCCACTGCATCACTACTATTTTCAGGCCCTGGATCTGGTGTGGGATCGCTTGACCAACGGCACGCCGCTGCCGCCAAGCCAGGTTGTCCGAACGACGCCACGAGGAGACTCAACACCGCTGGCACAGATCAACCTGCCTGCGATTGCAGCACAGCCTCCGGAGGAAGACCGTATTCATCTGATTGGTGGTGAGTTACGCATACCTGATTGACGGCGTTCGGGCTGCTCCACGTCATCTCTCATTTGCTCACGCCGCAGAGAGGGCCATATACTTCCGAAAACACACCCGGCACAGCCGGGTGTAAGGCTTTCACGATGAATGTTATTGAACCCGGCGGTAAGCGCTACATGAGAGACTTATTTGGTGAGAAAAACAAAAACGGGCTGACCCAGGAGCTTATTGAAGCGCTCTTCCCCATATTTGAGGAGGCCAGTGCAGGCGCGATAGCCGTTGACCGTGAGTCCCGTATCACCTGGATAAACAGCAGCTATTCCCAGCTACTTGGTCTGAAAGACCAGGCCAGCCCCATTGGCCGCCCTGTGCGCCAAGTGATTCCTGAAACTCGCATGCCCGAGGTTGTGGAAACCGGCAAGCCCCTGCTACTGGATATCATGGAGTACCAGCAGCAACAGCTAGTCGTTACTCGGCTCCCGTATTATAGCAAGGCTGGCGAGATTGAAGGGGCTGTGGCGTTTGTGCTCTACGACGATTTGCAGCCGCTTACGCCGCTGGTCAGCAAGTACCGGCGCCTGCATCAGGATCTTGCCGCAGCCCGCAAAGCGCTGGCAAAAAAAGCTCGAAGTACCCGTTACAGCCTTGGGGATTTTGTCGGTGCCAGCCCTGGTGCACTTGAAGTAAAACGCCGTGCGCGGCTTGCCGCCGGGCGTGAGATGGCGGTGCTGTTGCTGGGCGAAACTGGCACAGGTAAAGAGGTTCTGGCTCAAGCCATTCATTCTGTCTCCAGCCGCGCCGAAAAGCCGTTTGTGGGTGTGAATGTGGCGGCCATCCCTGACAACCTGCTGGAAGCGGAGTTTTTCGGAGTTGCTCCGGGCGCCTATACAGGCGCTGACCGAAAACTACGCGAAGGCAAGTTTCAGCTTGCCAACGGTGGCACGTTGTTTCTGGACGAAGTTGGTGACATGCCCTTGCCGCTGCAGGCAAAACTACTGCGTGCGCTTCAGGAGGGGGAGGTTGAACCCCTTGGCTCCAATAAGATTATCTCGGTAGATGTTCGGGTCATTGCAGCAACCAGCCGCAACCTTGAAGTGATGATTGCCGATGGCAGTTTCCGTTCGGATTTATACTACCGACTGAACGTGCTGGAAATACCCATCCCGCCCTTGCGGGATCGCCTTGCCGACCTCGGGCTTCTGTGCGAAACCTTGCTTTGGGAAATCAGCGAAGGCTTGGACATGCGCGCCGAAATCACTGATGCCGGCGTGGCGGCTTTGGCCAGTTATGACTGGCCCGGTAACATTCGTGAGTTGCGAAACGTGCTGGAGCGAGCGCTTACCATGAGCGAGGAAGGCGGTGTTCTGGATGCCGACGCCATGTTCAAAATATTGCCCCGCAGCGGTGCGCGTCACGCCTCTCGAATTGCCCCGCACCCGGTCAGGCCCCTGGCTGACATATTGGCCGAGGCCGAAGCGCAGGCGCTTGAAGACGCGCTGGTTGCAAGTCGTGGTAACCGTACCAAGGCCGCCAAGCTGCTGGGCATTTCCCGCTCCGTGCTTTACGAAAAACTCGCAAAGATGTCCTGAATTCCGGACACGTGTCTTGATATTGGTACAACTACATACGATCTGAGTGCTGTGTTGTCCTGTTTTCCGGACGGAGACACGTCCGGTTAATCCTGCCTTTTGTTTCATCTAACTGATAATAATACAAAAAAAGTTATTGGCACGGTCTCTGCAGAATCTGAAATGCAGGACGTCAGAACAATGCAGAAAATAAAGGCTGGCACCAAAATTAGGACCCCCGATTTGCCCATGTCACCTTTTTTTCTGTGTTGCCTGGCGGAACTTCAGTACAGGCCTACCGGGCCAAAGAGCTCCGGGCCTTATACAACAACAAGAAGGATCATTTTCATGTCTATCAAGCAAAAGCTTTCGGGTTTGACTCTGGGCATTACTGCCGCAGCGTTCATGACAGGCGCCATGGTAAGCAGCAATGCTCTGGCGGCTGAAAAAATCCGCTGGCAGGTGCCTCTGGCGTTTCCCTCACATCTTGTAGGCCTGACCACACCGGTCAAGCACCTGACAGAAAATCTCAAAGCCATATCAGGTGGCGATGTCCAGCTACGTTACTACGAGCCCAATGAGCTGGTTCCACCGTTTGAAATAATGGATGCCGTAGGCGGTGGCAAGTACCCCGCCGGTTATACCTGGGTGGGTTACGATCAAGGCACCATACCGGCCCTGCCGCTATACTCCGGTGCGCCGTTCAATATGGAGCCGCCGGCTTATCTGGCCTGGTATTACGAAGGAGACGGCCGTGCGCTGCTGGAAGAAATCTACGCCAAGCGCAATATCCATCCCATGCTGTGTAGCATCATCGGCCCCGAAGGCGCCGGCTGGTTCGCCAAGCCAATTAAAGGCGTGGAAGATTTTGATGGTCTGAAAATCCGCTTTGCCGGCATTGGCGGCAAGGTGCTGGAAAAACTCGGTGCCTCGGTAACCATGGTGCCGGGTGGCGAGATTTACCAGGCGTTGGAGCGCAAGACTATCGATGCGACTGAGTTCTCTCAGCCGGCCATCGACAAGATGCTGGGTCTGGATCAGATTATCAAAAACTACATTATGCCTGGCTGGCACCAGACTCTGACCACCTCGCACTTGCTGGTTAACAAGGATGTGTGGGAGGGGCTTGAGCCGCAGAGCCGTGCGCTTATCGAGATGGGCTGCGAATCTGCTACGCTCAAGGGTTTTGCACAGAGCGAGTGGGCACAGCCGACGGCACTGCGCGATTACGAAAAAGAAGGTGTGAACGCACAGACTCTGCCGGAGCCTGTTCTGCGCGAACTTCAGAAAATCACCAACGAGGTGCTGGACGAGATTGCTGCAGAAGACGAAATGTTCAACCGCGTACTGACCAGTCAGCGTGACTTTATGGAACACCACTCCATTTGGCACTCCAATGGCTACCTGCCACGGGATTTCTACAAGTACGACTGATCAACGGATGATGTTCACTGCGGGTAACGGCTGATCGCTACCCGCCTCCCGCCCTACCTCCGTAAAATCCGAGGTTTTTGTGACTGATACCAATGTCTCCGGGGATAACCAGGCCCCGACATCCGGCACTGATTTGCTGCCAACCAACGCGTTGTCCTGGCGCCTTGACCGATTGGTTGTTGCCGTTGGCCGTTTTGCCTCCTGGTTATGGATTGCTGTGTTGATTGTTATTTTGATCAACGTGTTCTCCCGCTATGTTCTGTCTCAAGGCTCTATCGCCCTTGAAGAGCTGTCATGGCAGCTGTTCGGAACCGCAACCATGCTAACCCTGGGGTACGCGGTTGTGCGTGATGACCACGTACGCGTTGATGTATTGAAAGAGAAGTTCTCTCCTAAAACCCAAGCCATTATCGAGATTCTCGGAATTGCGTTGCTGGCGCTGCCAATCATTGCATTGATGATCAGTGCATTGGTGCCCTACGCCTGGACGGCGTGGATTTACACAGAGCATTCCCAGGCGCCCAGCGGGTTGCCCTACCGGTTTATTTTCAAGAGCATGCTGCCCCTTGGCCTCCTGTTTGTGATGATTGCCTTGGTGTCCCGAGCGACGCGCTGCACCACGCTCCTGTTCCGTTTTCCCAGGGCTATTGAGCTCCCTACGATGATCGACATTCCGTCGGCCATCCCAATCCCTGATCCGCGAGGCTAACGTCATGGGTGTAGAAGCGATTCTTGTTGTCGCCATGTTCGCCAGCTTTATGGTGCTGTTGCTGCTGGGCTTCCCGGTTGCTTGGTCACTGGCGGGTATTGGTCTTATATTCGGTATCGTCGGCCACGTTATGGTCGAATATCTGGATTTCCCTCTGTGGTTTACCTGGCAGGGCACAATCGGCGTTTTGGACGCCAGGATTTATGGCATTGTTGCCAATGAACTGATGGTCGCGCTTCCCATGTTTATCTTCATGGGCATCATGCTTGACCGTTCTGGTATCGCCGAAAAACTGATGCACAGCCTGGTTAAAGTGCTTGGCGGGTTGCGCGGGGGTTATGCGATTACCGTGGTGTTGGTTGGTGTATTGCTTGCCGCATCCACCGGTATTGTTGGCGCTTCGGTGGTATTGCTGGGCATGTTGTCCCTCGGCCCATGATGCAAGCCAACTACAACAAATCATTGGCTGTGGGCACGGCGTGTTCTGTCGGCACGCTCGGCATTCTGGTGCCGCCAAGTATCATGCTTGTGTTGATGGCGGATCGCTTGGTACCTCAGAGGCGTCGGTAGGCAAGCTGTTCATGGGCGCGCTGATTCCGGGCGTTATGCTTGCGATGCTCTATATTCTTTACATCATCATTGCTTCTTACATCAAAAAAGACTTGGCGCCGGCGCCCACGAACCGACAGCGTCTTGATGCCCGAGCCTGGTTTGGTGTGTTTTGGGCGATATTGCCGCCCATGACGCTGATCATTTCTGTGCTTGGTTCTATCTTTTTCGGCATAGCTACAACCACTGAGGCCTCCGCAGTAGGTGCCGGCGGTGCTCTACTGATGGCTTTTGTTAGCAAGCGCCTGGATATGGAGACGCTGAAGGAATCTCTTTACCAGACCAGCCGTACGTCGGCCTTTATCTTTGGCATTTTTATTGGTGCCACGGTCTTTGCCTCGGTACTGCGCGGGCTGGGTGGCGACGAGGTTATTGAGGGCGCCATCACCGGCCTGCCGTTTGGCACCACTGGCGTGTTGTTGACGGTTCTGTTTATCACCTTCTTGCTTGGGTTTTTTCTGGACTGGGTGGAGATTACGCTGATTGTTTTACCCTTGGTGGCGCCCGTGCTGTTCAGCATGGGTGTGGAGCCGGTGTGGTTTGCCATCATGTTTGCCATGTGCTTGCAAACTTCTTTCCTGACACCACCCGTAGGTTTCTCCTTGTTCTATATTAAAGGTGTATGCCCGCCAGGTATTACTACGAAGGATATTTATCTGGGTGTGTTACCGTTTATTGCTTTGCAACTGCTGGCACTGGCGCTAGTGTTTTGGTTTCAGCCACTGGCCACATGGTTGCCTAACGAAGTGTATGGAGGTTCTTGATGCGTCTCGAAAACAATATTGCCCTGATTACAGGGGCGGGGCGCGGCATCGGCCGGGCAATCGCCGAACACTATGGCCGTGAAGGTGCTCGTGTGGCAGTGGCAGACCTCACCCTGGAAAGTGCAAAAGAGGCCGTCGATGCCATAGAAAAAGCTGGCGGCACAGCGATGGCTCTGGCCATGGACGTGACTGACGAAACCGCGGTAGATGAAGGTGTTGCCGCTATCGTGAAAGCCTGGGGAGGCCTGGATATCGCTGTGGCTAATGCGGGTATCCAGCACATAGGGCCGGTGCACACGTTGGCGTATGCAGACTGGCGCCGGGTGTTGAATGTGCACCTTGATGGCGCATTTTTGGTTACCCGAGCAGCCCTGAAACACATGTACGCCAGTGGAGGAGGGACTATGCTGTATATGGGGTCGGTGCACTCCCTTGAGGCCTCACCCCTGAAGGCTCCTTACGTGGCTGCAAAACACGGTATGCTGGGGCTCTGTCGTGCGGTCGCCAAAGAAGGTGCAGAGCACGGGGTACGCAGCAACATCATCTGCCCGGGCTTTGTAAGGACGCCGCTGGTAGACAAGCAGATTCCGGAACAGGCGAAAGAGTTGGGCCTTTCCGAAGAAGATGTCATCAGCAAGGTGATGCTGAAAAACACAGTGGACGGTAAATTCACTACGCTGGAAGATGTTTCCGAAATGGCGGTGCATCTGGCAGCTTTCCCATCTGCCGCTCTCACTGGTCAATCTATTGTTGTCAGCCATGGCTGGCACATGCAGTAAGCAACAGGAGCAACGGATGAGCGTTACTGAACAGTCCCCAATAGTCTGGTCTCCCTCGGAGGATGTGCTGACTGACACCCGCATGGGGCGCTTCACAGCCTGGCTGGAAGATCAGGGTTATGGCCCTTTTTCCGACTATCACGCGCTGCACCAGTGGTCTGTAGAAGATCTGGAAACCTTCTGGGCGAAAGTCTGGGAATATTGCGGCCTGGTATGCGAAACACCGGCCAGCAAAGTACTGGGCAAGCGAGATATGCCGGGCACTGAGTGGTTCCCGGGTATGAAGCTGAACTTTGCTGCCAACCTGCTACGCCTGGCAGAGGGTGACCATGCCAACGAGGAAGCCGTGGTGGCTTACTGCGAGACACGCCCGGTTCTGCGGCGCACCTATGGCGAACTGAAAGCCGATGTGGGTGCGCTGGAAGCCTTCCTGCGTAGCAAAGGTGTCCGAAAAGGTGACCGGGTAGCCGGTGTTGTTACCAACGGCTATGAAGCTCTCGCAGGCATGTTGGCGGCAACCAGCCTGGGTGCCATCTGGAGCTCCGCTTCACCGGATTTCGGTGTGGGTGCGATTCTTGACCGGTTTGGCCAGATTGAACCATCAGCGCTTATTGTCGTGAACGGTTATGGCTACGGTGGAAAAGTCTTGGCTCGCCAAGACGATTTTGCAGAACTGATCGCCGGCCTGCCAACGCTAAAGTGCGTGGTCAATGTTCAGCAACTGCCAGATTTAGAGTCGATTTCCGGCGATCTGGTAGCCACCTGGGACGAGGCGATTGCGTTCGGCACAGGCGAAGCTCCTTCATTTACGCCCGTAGACCCCGATCACCCGGTATACATATTGTATTCCTCTGGCACCACTGGCAAACCCAAGTGCATCGTGCACGGCACTGCAGGCCTGCTGGTTAACCACGCCAAAGAACTCATGTTGCATGGCGACGTAGGCCCTGCAGACCGATTCCTCTACTTCACCACTTGTGGTTGGATGATGTGGAACTGGCAAGCATCGGCCTTGCTGACCGGGGCGGCCGTTATCACCGTAGACGGATCCCCTGGCTACCCCAGCCTTAATTTCCTGTGGCAAACCGTGGCCGACGAACGCGTGACCCACTTCGGCACCAGCGCAAGATTCATTGCAGGTTGTCGCAAAGCTGAAATGACCCCGGCTAAAACCCTGGATCTCAGCGGCCTGAGAATCATTTTCTCTACCGGCTCGCCTCTGCTTCCCGAAGACTACGATTGGGTATACAGCCAAGGCGCGCCCAAAGCCCTGCTCGGCTCTATAGCCGGCGGCACTGACATCTGCGGTTGCTTTGTGGGCTCCACCCCAGTGCTGCCTGTGCGCCGGGGAGAAATCCAATGCCGGCTTTTAGGTGTGGACGCCGTTGCTTATGGCGACGACGGCCACCCGGTTGCCAAAGGACGTGGCGAACTCGTCTGCCGCCAGCCACTGCCCTCAATGCCCGTTGCTTTCTGGGACGACGCCGGTGGCGAACGTTACCGCGCCGCCTACTTCGACACCTTCCCCGGCGTTTGGGCACACGGTGATTTCATAGAATTCACCGAACACGGCGGAGCCATTATCTACGGCCGCTCCGACGCCACACTCAACCCCGGCGGCGTGCGCATCGGCACCGCAGAAATCTACCGCCAGGTAGAAACCGAAGCCGCCATAAAAGACAGCCTGGTCGTTGGGCGGCAAATCGAGGGCGACGTAGAAGTGGTGCTGTTCGTCGTGCCAGCTGAGGGCCAGGAACTGACCGACGAGCTACTGAAACAACTAAGGGCCCGAATTCGCAAGGGCGCCAGCCCACGTCACGTTCCCAAGCACATTGTCCAGGTGCCAGACATTCCCTACACCCGCAGTGGCAAAAAAGTGGAACTGGCCGTGGCCCGCCTTATCAACGGCTCCAACAAAGCCGACAACCGCGATGCCCTGGGCAACCCGGAAGCTCTGGATCAGATCCGCGACCGGCTTGCCGAGGAAAATCTTCTGCCCAAAGAATAGGCGTTTATAAAGCGGTGAGGCTCTTCCTCGCCGCTTTACTCCTAAGTCCTCAGGCCAAAATGTTAGAAAGTTTCGTAAACTTCCGCCAAATAGCCGTCCTGTGACTGAAGATCAGGGGTTTTTAGTCCGTTCTTATACTAAGATCGTAACCAGAGATTACAAAAAAATGGTATCCTAGTAGGTCTATCAAAAGTTTAAAAATCAGTCATCGCAAAGGTCAGACGTTCATAAGACGCCGGATCTCGCTATGGCCGTCCTGAACCCACCCATTAGCCTGAGGACGAAAATGAAATCATCCAAAGCCAAAATCATCTACACGCTGACCGACGAGGCGCCTGCCCTCGCAACACGGTCCCTACTCCCGATCCTGGAAACCTACGCCAAGCCGGCTGGCATCGAATTTGAAACCAGCGACATCTCTCTCGCGGCCCGTATTCTGGCAACATTCCCGGATCACCTCGAAGAGAATCAGCGGGTACCAGATGCGCTTTCGGAGCTGGGCGAGTACACCAAAGACCCCGATGCCAACATCATCAAGCTGCCGAACATTTCTGCCTCCATTCCGCAGCTGCGTGCAGCCATTCAAGAATTGAGGGATCAGGGCTACAACGTTCCCGAGTACAAGGAAAACCCTGAAACCGACGAAGAAAAAGATGCGACCACTCGCTACGCCAAAGTACTTGGCAGTGCAGTGAACCCGGTATTGCGTGAAGGCAACTCCGACCGTCGCGCACCTGCTGCTGTTAAAGCGTTTGCGCGCAAATACCCACACACCATGGGTGAATGGAGCCCAGCTTCGCGCACACACGTGGCGCACATGCAAGGTGGCGACTTCTATTCCAACGAGCAGTCGATCACTCTCGACAAGGCGACCAACGCTCGCATCGTTTTCGAGAATAAAAAGGGCAAGCAGACGGTTCTCAAGTCTGACCTTCCTCTGCTTGAAGGCGAAGTAGTCGACGGCATGTTCATGAGCAAAAAAGCGCTCTGCAAGTTCTTTGACGACGCCCTCGCAGATTGCGAAAAAACCGGTGTGATGTTCTCCCTGCACGTAAAAGCGACCATGATGAAAATCTCTCACCCGATCGTGTTTGGTCACGCGGTGAAGATTTACTACAAGGAGCTGTTTGATCAGTACGGCGACCTGTTTGAAGAGATCGGTGTAAACCCGAACAACGGTTTGTCATCTGTTATCGAGAAGATCAAGCAGTTGCCGGAGTCGAAGCAGGAAGAAATCCAGGAAGCCCTGCATAAGACGTACGAGCACCGCCCGGAAATTGCCATGGTTGATTCCGTTAAAGGCGTCACCAACCTGCACGTACCGAGCGACGTGATTGTAGACGCCTCCATGCCGGCGATGATCCGCAACTCCGGCAAGATGTGGGCCCGTGATGGCAAGCTTAAGGACACCAAGGCGGTTATGCCTGAGTCCACCTACGCCACCATTTATCAGGAAGCCATCAACTTCTGCAAAACCCACGGTGCGTTTGATCCCACCACCATGGGCACAGTGCCCAACGTGGGCCTGATGGCGCAGAAAGCTGAAGAGTACGGCTCCCACGACAAGACTTTTGAGATCAAAGAAGACGGCATTGCACGTATAGTTGCCGAAGATGGCACCGTATTGACCGAGCACAATGTGGAAAAGGGCGATATCTGGCGCGCATGTCAGACCAAAGATCTGCCAATCCGCGACTGGGTCAAACTGGCGGTTAGCCGTGCCCGCGCCACAGATATGCCGGCAGTATTCTGGCTGGACGACGAGCGCGCGCACGACGCCGAGCTGATCAAGAAGGTTCATACTTACCTTAAAGATCACGACACCGAAGGCCTGGATATCCGCATCATGTCGCCGGTTCGCGCTATTCGCTGGACCATGGAGCGACTGATCCGCGGATTGGACACTATCTCAGTAACCGGTAACGTTTTGCGTGATTACCTCACCGATCTGTTCCCGATTCTGGAGTTGGGTACCAGTGCCAAGATGCTGTCGATTGTTCCGTTGCTGAACGGTGGCGGGCTCTACGAAACCGGCGCTGGCGGTTCTGCACCTAAGCACGTGCAGCAAGTGTTGCAGGAAAACCACCTGCGCTGGGATTCGCTTGGCGAGTTCCTGGCCATTGCTGTGTCTCTGGATGAGCTGGGTGAGAAGCACGACAACCACCGTGCACGTCTGCTGGGCCAGACCCTGGACAAGGCAACTGAACGCCTGCTGGAGAACAACCAGTCGCCATCGCGCGTGACCGGCGAGCTGGATAACCGTGGTAGCCACTTCCATCTGGCCCGCTACTGGGCCGAAGAGCTGGCCAACCAGGACAGCGACAAAGAACTTAAAGAGTTCTTCGTTAAAATGTCGGCACAGCTGGAAGAAAACAAGGACAAGATCCTGGAAGAAATGAGTGTTATCCAGGGCAATCCTACGGATCTTGGTGGTTACTACCATGCCGCGGCCGACAAGGTGAAAGCTGTCATGCAGCCGAGTGAAACCCTCAACCGGATTATGGAAGATGCGCGCGCATCGGTGAAGTAATCCTAGAAGGCGCCGGGCATTGCGCCCGAGCGCCCAAGATAGAAACCCGGAAAGCCCTTACTTGGCTCTCCGGGTTTTTTAGCTAAATTTTTGGTATCTGGGGGCTGTGGATATTTTATAGTCGCTGTTATCTGGTGGTGATTAACAAGAAGCTATTCAGAAAGGTTAATGCACAGACTGTGTGACTATGGAGCCATGGAGCCATGGAGCAGTTAAGGCTCTCCCGAAAAAGCTCATGAACGATGGCGTAGTCAACCACAGGGAAGAGTCACTATTCTTCGGGCAAGAGCTGTTGCAAATTCTTGCTTCTGAAACAGGTGTTGACCTTCCAATCCACGCTGTTGAGATACACTGTGAACTGGTGCGACGAGCACTGTGGCTCTGTTTCTCAAGGAGGCAATGGAGTGATGGAAAAGGCCATACTTGACATAATCTATCCCTAATCACATCAATCGGCCCCGGCTGGATGTGGCAAAACAGGGTTAATCACTCAAACACTTCAGTCTCGTTTCCAACGTAAATCTATATTGGATTTAACCCACACCAGTGCCAGTATAGTAACTCTCAGAAAACGGCTCACTCGCGCAGGCGTTATTAGTAGACGAGTATCGCCTAGCAGCTATCGAGGTTAGATACACAATCCAAGAATCTCGCTATTTGCCTCTACCAATTCAGCCGCCTGCGCATTATACCTATCCGGCCTCACGGCCTTAATCTATTTGTGGAAGCGGTGAGCTGAGACTCCCAACCGCTGCGACACTTCGACCACGGCGTAACCCACTCCAGCAATTGTCGAGCCGCGCCCTCCTTGAATTCTGGGGTATAACGTTGGCTGCTCATGGAAACTCCTCCTAAGCTCTAATCATAGACCAGGAGGGTCCACCGCACGAGGTATATCCAACCGACTGACCACGGCGCCTAAAGGCTGGGGAATATTCATATCGCGGAAGCAGGCCTTTCACTCTTGCTACTTGCGATATCTGCTGCGGCGAACGCTATTTGCTGTCTGAGCCAGCAATTACCGGGATCTCGGTTAGCAGACTCTGTCCAGACCATGTCAAGGGTGAACTTTGGGAATCCAAACGGAGGTGCTGAAGCTACATGGGTGCTGTTTGCTAACTTATCAAATACCCGACGCGGAAGAGTAAGAACGTAATCGGTATCTTTGATCAGCCCAAGCGCAGAGTAGTAGGTATTTGCTCTGGCGACAATGTCCCGGCTCTGTCCGTTCGTCAAGAGCCAACCGTCAATCATGTTTGTATTAGTAGTCCAGGGCGTGGGATAGACGTGTTTACGTTTAATATACTCTTCAAGCGTGAACGACTCACCTTCTGATGGATAACCTTTATCGGTTACGCAGACAAGATCGTCGTGAAATAAAACTTCAGCTCGATGCCCAAGATGCTTGCGGTGATATTTCGGCCCAAAACATATTGCCAGATCGACCTCACCACTATCCATTTGCGACGCTGGAATTTCATCTTCAAGCTTTTTTATACTCACCGATACGGGCGCATGCCTATCAAGCTTGATAACAGCCGCGGTAGAACCAAGATTTCGAAATACTCCGGAGCTTGTATATGGAATAGTCGCGCCTCGGTGACCTGTCGATGGGACGGTTCACCCGAGTAGCATAGATTGATCTTTTCAAGAATTTGTATGATATTCGGGTAGATAGCGTCTGCTTTAGTTGTAGGCGCCATACCCCCTCGGGAGGGGATGAACAGGTCGTCCTCCATCCCAGTCCTGAGCTTCCTGAGACAGTAGCTTACTGTCGACTGGCTAACGCACAGAGCTTCCGATACAGCTGTCACGCTGCTCCGTTCATAGACGTGAACGAAAATGATCAGGTCCTGCATGTCGAGTTTACGTAGTAAATTGCTATCAAGCATGGGTCTTCACCTTATCAATCCTTTGAGTGCTTTCTATAAACATGGAATGGAAATCGACCGCATCTAAAAAATAGCAGAGTCTTTTAGCTTATTAAATCATCGAAGCGTTTTATTTCGTTATCTTCACAGGACGCTGGCGCAACGGACCGGCACCAATGGAGAGAAGGAAATGTTGATTCGCGTAACCGAAACAAATACCGCTCTTTGGAATAAAGCATCAGAAGTTAGCAAGCTCAAATACAACAGCGCCTACAACGCTAGTATTGACCCTGCCCCCCAGTATTACGTAGTGGTCCAGAACGCAAAGGATCGAATTCTGGCCTGCGCAGGCATTACGTTTGGAGAGGAAGGCGGTCTATTTTCTGAGCAGTACCTCGATAAGCCAATAGAGGCGATTTTACGCGCGAGGCTCGGGAAGGAGCTTGAGCGTTCAAACATTGCCGAGATAGGAAGCCTCACGTCCCACCACGCCACTGCAGGGATGATCCTTGTAAATATGATTCCCATGCTCGCCTGGTGCATGGGCGCTCACTACCTGCTTTGCACGGTAACGCCGCAGGTCATCAGGATGATGGAAGGCTGCCAAATTGCCTTCGAGCCTCTCGAACAGGCCGACCCTGACCGCCTGACGGAAGCAAAGGAGCTCTGGGGTTCGTATTATGACCGAGTTCCTGTCACTGGTTTCATCCGCGTGGACCCGAAGCGATCCCGGTTTGCGGCTATAACTGTCGAGACCGTGTTCACGCACACCCCTCTCGCCAAACCTAAGAGGATTTCCTGATGGATCGCCTCTTTACTCAGGCTTTAGCGGATTCGTTTGAATTCAACAGCGATAGACTTTGCGTCGTTGACCTTGGTTCTGCAGGTGAACCAAACCGTTTGGAACTCACGTACGAGCAGGTGCGGAACGCTGCCGCCGCCGTTACAGGTGAGCTGGACCGGCAGCTTGGAAAGAGAGATGCACTGAAGGTTGGGATAGTGGCTCGCAACAGTGCAAATTGGGTCATCGCGGACATTGCCTGCTTGCTGGGTGGGTACATCGCAGTGCCATTGCCGATGGTATTCAGCAAGGCGCAAGCCGAACACCTCGCGGCGACTTGCGATGGGTTTCTTGTGGATGCGACCGGGGCCCGAACGCTAGATGAAAAATGGGGCATCGAAACTGATCCTGCAAAAGTCATCGACCTCAATGCCGCTCACGTTCCTATATCTACTACTCTGCTGCGCGCTGTAAAACCTGACACCATCTGCAAGGTTATTCACACCTCCGGTACAACAAGCCGCCCGAAAGGCGTACAAATCACGATTGCGGCATTGCAAGAGACTCTCGGCTCGCTGTGCAAAGCGATACCGGCGCAGGCCCACCGGCGCTACCTGTCCATGGTCCCCTTGAGTCTTCTTCTCGAACAGGTGACCGCGATCTATCTCCCCCTTCTTCGAGGGGGGTCTGTACACTTCTTGCCAGAGAGTTGCCCGCTTCTAGGCGAGCCTGGTGCTGCACCTGACGACCTGATTGCCAGATTACTGAGTGTTCGACCAACTGCCGTGACGGTTCCGCCTGTCGTCATTGATAGCATTGCCGCGATGGTGGCTGGCCCCCATAAGCACCAGAGTGAAATCATGGCGTACTGGTCATCCGGTGTTCACTTCACCTGTGGTGGCGCAATAGTGAGCCCCGAAACGCTCTTCTATCTTGCCTCACACGGTATTGATGTTTTCCAGGGATATGGGCTTAGCGAGAACACTTCGGTAGTAAGCGTCAACACTGCCGAGCATCAGCGTATCGGCAGCGTCGGCAAGCCTCTCGAGCACGTTCAGGTGCGCATCGCTGCCGACAATTCAATCGAGGTATCGAGCACTTCGCTTTTCAGTGGCTACGCATGTGCCGACCCCAGTTCATGCTCATTCACCAAGGATGGCTGGCTCGATACAGGCGACTTAGGCAGGTTGGACCAGGATGGTTTCCTTTTCGTCCACGGCCGCAAAAAGAACGTGCTGTGTTTGCCAAACGGAAGAAACGTTAGCCCTGAACAGGTGGAGGCGGACCTCAAGGAATTCTCAGGCGTTCGCGAGGCTGTTGTGTTTCTGGACAAAGCCAACGGGTTAGTAGCGCTGATAATTGGAGATCCTGACTTGAGCGTTCAGCGCCTTTCTCAGTGGACACACTCCGCTTTCTCAGACATCGAGCGCCCCGCCGTTCTCTGGACACTGGCTGCAGAAGACAAATCAACAACCAAGTTTTTCACGGTCACCGGCAGACCCAAGCGGGCTGAGATTGCCGAGACCTACCTTTCGTGTCGAACGACTAAACCCTTCCCGGAGGTATCCTAATGACCAATTCTGCCTGCTATATCGAACAGCCTAATCTGGCCATGATTGGCCCCCAGCAGTTTGATAGCGTGACCACTGGATTGCTTTATTCGCTTTTGGGCGAGTACGGAGTCGTACTTTTCAGAGGGTGTATGCGTGGCCCGGAAGCATTCAGCAATTTCGTGGCTTCTCACAGTTCGCGCCTGAGCCTAGATCCTGCCCGGACTATGGTCGCCGGCGCAGCCCAGCTGGTTGACGCGGGTGTAGATGCTGTGGGTTTGCACTGCGAGAACGGTAACTCACCATTCTGGCCGGACATCACATGGTTCTATTGCGCCGACGCGCCACGCAAAGGCTCACAAACAACTGTGTGCGACGGAGAAGTGGTTCTGGCTCAATTGTCCGAGAGTTGTCGCTCGTTCTTTGAAGAAAATGACATCCGCTACAGCAGGACTGTACCCGGTCCGAAGTGGAGGCGGCTTGTCTGCCATTACACGCCAGGGCTGGATGATCCAGCTTTGGTGTTGATCGATGACCTGCTGCGTAACGTTGCTGAAGGCGCCGGCACAACAATCTCCTACGACCCAAAAACAGACGAAATCGGGTACTCGTTTGTGGTTTCAGCTATCCAACGGTCCAGTTTCAGCGACCGGGGCGCCTTCGCAAATAGCATTCTCGGCCCGTCGTTTAATTACGAAAAGCCGCTAATCGACACAGCCTCGGGTGCCCCCATCCCTGAAAAATTCCTGGCTGAAATTGAAACTGTGACAGCACGAGCGACACGACCTGTCGGCTGGCAGGATCATGACATGGTCATGATTGATAACCGTCGAGTCATGCATGGCAGAGAGGCGATCTGTGACACAAGACGCCGCATTTACAACGCGTTGAGCTACCGGTGAGGGATCGTCAATGACTAACAAACGTTTGGCCGATACAGGGCAGTACGAGTCCTTCCGCGACCAGTCAGGTCGGAGCATCATCAATCTTGCCGGCGGCTTCGGGTTGCAGGTACCGCAAGTAATCGAACAGGTATACGGCCAGGCTGAGTCGATGGGGCTGTCTAATCGGGTCCTGCTGTCCGAGCCGCTTATTCGACTTTGCCGCACAGTGGCGGATATGCTTCCGGACTCGCTCAGCACCTCGTATGTGTGCAGCTCAGGTGATGAGGCTTTTGAGGGAGCTTTAAAACTCTGTAAAGGATTGCACCCTAACCGCCGATCTATCGCCTACCTCACCGGCGGAGACTACGGTTGTCTTTCCTACGGCCGGATCCTGAACAACCCCGCCGAGAATGCCGAAATCATGCGTTTCCTGGGAATCAATCTGAAGCCAATAAGCTCGACTGCCGACCTTCAGCGTCTAGATCTCAGCCATTGTTTTGCGTTCTGTCACCCCTACGTTTATCAAGGATCGGGTGGTCGCTTTGCTGTCTCACCTGCGCCTCTGCTGTCCGAGGCGTATGCGCTCACCTCGAAGTACGGCGTTCCAACCATTGGTTACGACGTCGACACATGCCTTGGCCTTTTGGGCACGATGTTCGGTTTTCAAAAGGCAAGGTTGACACCTGACATTCTGGTGATTGGCGGTGGGCTGAGTGGTGGCGCAATTCCCATAGGCATGTACGTCTGCCCAGAGAGCATGGCTTACAAGGTATATGGCCGCAGCACCCCTGCAAAACACGGGAGCACGACTGCCGGCAACCCGATGTCATGCGTTGCTGCTTTGGCTGCACTTGAGCACGCCCAAGTCATCGATGCGCCTAAGCATTGCGAACAGAACGGCTTGGCCCTAGCAGCGACTTTATCGAGTTTGTCAGCCAGACCTGTAGGCGGATTTGTTGCCGTTCCGCTTCCGAGCAATACCGACCGTGCCGCTCTGCGAGGTCACCTATACAGGGCCGGTGTATTCGTCTCGCATCTTCAGGGGTCGGACCTAGTCTTGCGGCCGCCCGTGTGTTCCCGCCGCGACAATTTGTTGCAAGCAGCCGAAAGAATAATGGAGGTTATGACCAATGAAGTCACCAATGCCGCTTGATCAGCTTCTCGACGATTGTGAGCGCCACTGGAGCGCATCTGCTGCGAAGCTTTACCGGATCGCTAAAAGCTCAGTTGAAACGAGTTGTGATGGCGTCTACGTCACCGACCACACAGGCAAGCGCTTCATCGACTGCGCTTGTAGCTATGGCGTTTTCGTAGTCGGGCATCGCAACCCTAAGGTTAAAAGTGCTGTTCAGGAGCAGCTTGCGATTTTTGCTATGGCCCCTCCAGAGCACAGCCATCCGTTAAGGGAACAGCTCTCTAAGCGCCTTCGAACCATAGCGCCTGGAAGTTGGGGTGAGATCCGATACACCGTATCCGGTGCCGAGGCGATCGAGCAGACGATGCGCTACGTGCTGAAGGTCAAAAGTGATCGCAAAGGCATCGTGGTGATGACCAACTCCTACCACGGCAAAACCCTGGCGGCCATGCCGATCCTTGGCCAGCAGCACCATAAGGCATATGGGACGTCATCAGACGAAGTCACTTACGTGCCCTACGGAGATATCGCCGCTCTTGAGCGTGCCGTTGGCAAGGGTGTATGTGCTGTCTATGTCGAGCCGATCCTTGGTGGTGCACACCTTGAAGCCCCATCCGTGGGGTATCTTGCGAACATTCGTGCGTTGTGCGACGCAACCGGAACCCTGATGGTTGCGGATGAAATCCAGACAGCATTCGGTCGCTGCGGCAAGTGGTTCGCCGTTGAGTATGACGGTGTCATTCCGGACATTATGGTTTTGTCAAAAGGCCTAACCGGTGGTTACACGTCGTTCGCTTGTGCGTTGTACAGCGAGGCTTTAACACAGGTCCATCCACCGACCTCTGTCGAAGAGGATATGAGAACAACTGGCGGGCACCCCGTTGCTTGTGCATCAGCGCTCGCCGCCATTGACTACATCGAAGACAACGATCTAATCACAAGGTCCCAGGTGAACGGTGGCCTCTTGCGACAAGGGCTGATCAAGATCGCCGGCGAATATCCTGAAATTATTCGGGATGTGCCTGGCGTCGGTATGATGACGGGGTTGCGGCTACGGGGCTCGGTATACGAAGCACTGATGAGCATGGAGCTCAGCAACCGGGGCGTCCACGCCGGTAATAGCATGAACGAGAAGGCCGCGAACCCGGTCCTTCGCTTCTACCCTCCGCTCGCAATCGAGCGAGCCCAGATTCAGGAGATTCTTGAGGCAGTAAGTGCCTCGCTTAAGGCGATATCCGAGCGTTCAAATATAGGGGTTCGCCTGTTCTCTCTCGTGGTTCGGAACATGTACCAAATCCCGAACCGAATGCTGCGGTCCAAGGGACGTAATGCCCATGCATAATCCTGATAAGTACACAATCAACGAGATTGCCGGCTTTATCCGCCGTGGCCAGATGACGAGCGTAAGTTTGGTCGAGCACTACCTCGACCAAATCGAAACTGGAAATTCCCGGGTAAACGCGGTTTGCGCTTCCGCCCCGCGTGAAACACTACTTTCCCTGGCTCGTGCTGCAGACCTCGAAGCTGCCCGCGGGCAGCTTCGAGGACCACTTCATGGTGTGCCTATTACGATAAAGGACGTCTGCCATGTCGCTGGGTATCGCATGTCGCGTGGAATTGCGGAGCTGCAAAGCGAGCCCAGCATTCGTGACGCAACGGTGGTGGGGCGACTGAAAGCGGCCGGTGCAATCATCATGGGAATCACGAACGTGCCTGAACTTTGCATGGCTTTCGAGACTGATAATTTTCTATACGGACTGACACGAAACCCTCATTCGCTTGAACGTTCAGCCGGGGGAAGCAGCGGTGGCGAAGCTGCCGCCATTGCAGCGGGGTTCTCCCCGTCGGGGCTTGCGTCGGATGCTTGCGGCAGCATTCGATTACCAGCACACTTCAACGGCATCTGTGGCCTCAAGCTTACGCAAGGACGTGTGCCGCTGACAGGTCAGTTCCCGAATGAGCGGTCCGGGCTATTTCACATTACATCTGCTTTTGGGGCGCTCGGAAGGTATGTTGACGACATCGACACCTTCGGCAAGCTTCTTAGCGGTCCGGATGGCCAAGACCCAGATACGGTAGAGGTGCCCTTCTACCGAGCAAAACCGCTGGGCGAACTGCGGGTCGCAACCTACTGGGAACCAGGTAGCGTGATGGTAAGCGATGCAGTCCGGTCGGTTATCGAGGACGTAACGAAGGTGCTCGAACCTGCAGTGGCCCGCATCTGTCCAGATCAGCCCAAAGGAATGAAAGAGGCCGCTGACGTGCTCTGGCGGATTTTTATAACTGGCGGCGACTCAGGCCGAGGCTGGAAGGCGATGTTCGCGGCAATGGGGAAAGACCAGTTTACGCCGGCTCTGGGTAGACTTATTGAGTTTGCCCAAGAGAACGAAATGTCGGTCGATGAAGTGCGTCGCGATTGGATAATGATCGACACCTTCCGTTATCACCTTGCAGCTTTCTTCGACCGATATGACGCACTCATAACTCCTGTTTACACAGAGGTGGCCTTCTCTCACGGTGAGTCAATGGAGAACCCTAGTCAGTACGTCTTTGTCTTCCCGTTTAGCCTGTCAGGATCACCGGCAGTAGTTGTTCCGGCTGGAACCGATCCAGTGACGGGACTGCCTATCGGCGTTCAGATCGTTGGTCCGCACTGGCATGAGAATCAGCTTCTCGACCTAGCGCGGCTCATCGAACGACAGTTGGGAGGATGGCAGAGAGCCGCGCTGCAGTAGCTCTACCCTGCAATGGCCGGCGGAGTGCGCCGGCTCATTGTTATCAATACCGTCATGGCAGCAAGAACCAGGGCCATTCCCATAAGGTCAACGAAGCCTGGGTATTGGCGCAACCAGTACCAGTGAGCAGCCGTTGACATCACGGTGCTCAGGTAAATATAGGACGTAACCATTGCTGGAGTTAGGATCCCAATTGCGCGATGAAGCAGGTAAAAGGTACCTAGCGTTGCGAAAACTGCAAGGTAGACAATCCAGCCGATATCATCCCATTGCAAGCTAGCCGCCGACCTCCATCCTCCTGTAACAAGCAAGTAACACCCCAGAAAAGCAGCTCCAAACGTCATGTTCCAAAAGGTCATCACCGCGGGGCTGCAGTTGCGCAGGCCTGACACTTTTAGCCGCTGGCTCAATGGAGAATAGGCAGCCATTGCAACACACCCGATCCCGAACACAATGAGCGGGTATGCAAGAGACCTTGTGTTTGCATCAGGATCCTTGCCTATGAGTACAATTGCGCCTAAAGCAGCGATGGCCATCGGAATAGCACGGAAGACAGCTGACCGACGAATGAGGAACAACTCGAAAAAGAGGGTTCCCAAAGGTACCAGCGCATACATCAGCGCTGTATTGACAGCCGACGTATATCGCAGCGCCTCGAAAAGCGAAGCAAAATAAATCGCTAGTAACAAGCCAAGAAACGCATGCCCGGATAGCCCGGCAATTCCGTTTGGCATTTCTCGACGGGCCACCACCATTGGCAGGAACAGAAAAGCCGAAAATGCGAGCCTCAGAACCGTCAGGAAGATAGGGTCGACGGCGGGGTTGAGCTCAGCTGCGGCGAAAAATGAAGTTGCTATAAGGGCCGCCCACAGGACCATGCCGTAATGGGCGCTTATTAAACTTGTACCACTCATTGTCTGGAATCTCCCAAGAAATAAACCCAGAAATGATGAGAGATCCGCGGTTAGAGCGCTGGTGAATCTTTCAATAGGTGCTGCTAAAAACTAGGAAAAGCTTGGGCGATCAGCATTTTTCGCAACGGTAAATACCCTATGTATTTCGGCTGTGGAAAGGTCAATCGAGAACTGGTGCTTTAGACAAGATCGGAGATCAATGCTACCTCGGATCTCCTCTGATTTACCGCTAGCTTCATCGTGGTATCTGGTGTTGAGTAATACTCGCCTGCCACCACCGTGATAAATCGTTGCAACCAGATTTAAAGAGAGCATGCTTTCTGGCGATCTCGCTGAGAAATGGTTGGCGTCATCAATTTGACGATGGCTGACCTCGTTTAGGTCGAACTGGTAAAGGTCGACCCAACCGGTCTTCTGTCGCAACTGAACCAAATAGCCATCTTCGATTTTGGTCACCATGAAATTTAGGCCGTGCTGTCTCTGAGCCTTGCCTGACTGGTCTAGCCTTAGAGGCCAAATCGCGCCGCATCCAAATCCTGTATCGCTGAGATAGAATCTGTCCTGCAGCTCAGTCACCAGAACCAAATGCGATCTCACAGAGGTTCCAGCAGGCATGCCATATCTAACCGTCGCAAGGACTGGTTTCGCACTTAGCCCAA
>NZ_MBPP01000032.1 GCF_001858325.1 Marinobacter sp. AC-23 | reverse complement strand
GAACATGACGGCATCCGTAAGAGTGACCGAGAAGTCGGGATTCGGAGACTACACAGTTCATGAATTTCATAACCGGCTGGTGCGGCTATATCGAATGACGTGCGAGGACTGGGCATTGCATAACAAATTGTTGTAGTGCGTTCCGGGCCTGGCGGCCCTACACCGGACGCCTACTACGCTCCGCTCCGTAGTCGCCGCTAAACAAAAGCGTTAAAAGCTCTGAGTGTCGGAGTAAAAGGTATGAAGGAAGAACACGCCCTGGAGCAGGAAGCTGGCTCTATCCAGAAACTTTTGGAAGGGAAAGTCGTCTCGCGCGTTTTACGTCCGAGGCCCAGTGAAACTTGCATAGAGTTTTCTGACGGCACCCGGCTTTTCATTGAGGGGCCACGAAGTGACTCATTGGGCTTTTCTGTCACGGGCGGCCAATATGAAGAGTAAGCCAGTAGCGATAGGGGCTTCTAACAATCCGCATCAGTACGCGGCCGATGGCCGCCGGACGTCCCTGACGGGCCGCTGTGCTTCGCGTTATGTGTGCAGGAGTTAATCATGATTCGGGTGGTATATCGCTGGAAGGTTGAGGAAGAGAACTTCGCGAACTTTCAAGAAATCTGGAGCCGCACAACGAATAGAATACATGAGACGGTGCCCGGGGCAATGGGAAGCTTCATGCTTCGCAGTGCAGAAGAGAAAACCGAAGTGATGACAGTGGCAAAATGGGATTCAATGGAGAGCTGGAAAGCATTTTGGGGTTCCGAGAACCCATCAGAGATGGTCGAGATGCGAAAAATAGGCGAGCGAATTTCAGCTACGGCCTACGATGAAGTAGACGATTTTACGCGCTGAATAAATAGAGGTTTTATGCCCATGGCCGATCATCCACATAACCAGGCCAGCCACTGCGTCGCCCACTACATTGCGGCTTCGCCTTCATTTCGTGGCCGCGCGTGCTGTTCGCGTTATACCCCTACGAGGAGGTCTTCATGCAACGTACTTTCTCACAGCGGGTAGCATCTTACGTCGAGGCCGAGCTGGCGAATGCAAAGCTGGCAGGGGCAGCCGGTGATACCCAGCAAGAATTTGCTCATCTGGAACGGGCGCATGTGCTTGGGCAGGAATCAACGTATTGGCACGTTAAGGTGCATGTGTTGATGCTGGTGTGGGCTACTCGTAATCGTTCAGTCGGAGAAATGCTGGGTCAGGTTTTTAGGATTGTTGGGGCTGTGACTAAAACCGTATTTGGGTTAGTGCCCCAAGGCAATACGGGTGGCGCAAATGTCAGCCCGTTTAGGAAAATGCCAATTGCGCCTGAGTTGGCTGCTTTGATTCGAAAAGCCAAGTCCGGTGTATAACCATACGCGTCACACGGGTGGCCTTTACGCCGCCCCGCTCTGTCTCGGTTGCTCAAAGTATTAGCCCGGAAATGTCTCTGCGGCTATCCAAGGTTCTTGGGCGTACTCCTGAGAGCTGGTTGGCAATGCAAGACATGCACGATCTAGGGGTGGTTCGTCGGACAGTCAATTTGGATGGTATTCATCCTTTGGACTTCGAAGCAGCTTAACCAGAGGCTGTTGCCGGACGCGCCTACGCTGCGCCGCAGAGCACAGTGTTATGCGAGTCCACAAATTTCGAGGATATAAAATATGAATTTAAGGGTTATCGGCACCATTGGGACATTTCTTTTAGTTTTCTTGGGGCTAATGTATAAAGTTGGCGACTTTAACGTCGGAGAATTCTTTGTTTTTCTGGGCTTGGCGTCTATAGCGGGCTTAATCGCTTGGTTTAAACTTTTTAAGCCAGGTTCTCAACGTGAAGGCAACTAAGTGCACATATTTGGCTATTGAACAGGCATCTATGCTCGTTTTCGCCATTTATTCAGGCTCTGGAGCCACTACGAATAATGCATAACCCAACGCTTTGTGGCCGCATGTACTCCTTCCGTCGTTGTCCATACGCCATGCGCGCTCGGCTCGGGATCTTGTTTGCCGAGATGAAGGTGGAGTTGCGCGAGATAGTGCTGAAAAACAAGCCGGCGCAGATGCTGGCTATCAGCCCCAAAGGCACGGTTCCTGTTCTGGAGTTGGCAGAGGGTGGTAGCTTTAACAGACGCCTTATTGAGGAAAGCCGGGAAATTCTGGAGTGGGCACTGCAGCAGAATGATCCGCAAGGTTTGCTACACGCGGATTTGGTAAGCGCTAGCGCTTTGATTGATCGCAACGATAACGAATTCAAACACTGGCTGGATCGCTATAAATACGCCGATCGCCATCCAGAACTAACCCAACTGGAGTACCGACAACAGGGCGAGGTGTTTTTGCAGGCGTTAGAGCATTTACTTGCCAAGAACAGGTACTTGCTGGGGGATAACATCAGCATTGCTGATATTGGCATCGTGCCTTTTGTACGCCAGTTCGCCCATGTAGATCGGGAGGTGTTTTACAGTCTGCCCTATCCGAATCTGCAGCAATGGCTGAGAGACTGGCTGGCACACCCAGCGTTTCAGCAGGCCATGGTTAAATACCAGACTTGGCAGGAAGGTGATGACATAGTGGTATTTCCAAGCGACAAGCCTAAAGGAGGATAAGCGCGATATGAATACAGCCCCCGAATCCTATCCAATTGGTACACCCGGCACGCCCTGGGGCGATGAGGAGCGCGCCGAGTGGTTGTCGCGGCAGAGCCGCCTGCGCAGCTATGAGATCGAGGTGTTGAGTGTGATCGAACGCCTGCGCTCGCGCTTCGATGTGGAAGAGTATGGCCGCCTGGACTATGGCACTGAGAGTTATCCGCTGATGGCGATCCGGAGCCGCAACTGGCGTGAGGATCTGCCGGTGGTGCTGATAACGGGTGGGGTACATGGTTATGAGACCAGCGGTGTACACGGCGCGCTGCTGTTCGTGGATCAGCATGGAGCGGATTACGCGGGCCGCATCAACTTGCTGGTCGCCCCGTGTGTCAGCCCCTGGGCATATGAGCGCATCCATCGCTGGAACGCGAACGCTGTGGATCCGAACCGCTCGTTCCACCAACACAGTCCCGCTGAGGAGTCGGCGGCACTCATGCGACTGGTGAAGACAATCGGCGATGGTGCGGTATTGCACATGGATCTGCACGAGACCACCGATACCGACGAAACCGAGTTTAGTCCTGCTCTGGCAGCTCGCGACGGCAAGCCATTTGAGCCGGGCGAGATTCCCGACGGCTTCTATCTGGTCGGTGACAGCGAAAGCCCGCAGCCTGACTTTCAGCAGGCGGTGATCAAGGCGGTGGAGCAGGTTACGCATATCGCTCCGGCCGATGCCGCCGGCGAGATCTTCGGTTCACCGGTGGTCGCTCGGGGCGTTATCCAGTACCCGCTCAAGCAACTGGGCCTGTGTGCCAGTATCACCAGCGCCCCTACAAAACCACTACGGAGGTGTATCCCGACAGCCACCGTGCAACCCCCGAGCAATGCAATGTCGCGCAAGCTGTCGCGGTGTGTGCGGCGATCGACTACGCGCTGGCGCTGGAGATGGAATGTCACTACAGGTGATCTCATCAGGCAAACTCACGCAGCGTTGCAAGCTGTCGGATGGCCGGTTAGTTGATATCGAAATTGACGATTCCGGCCTGGAAATAACCGTTACGTCGGTTAATGGCCCGAAACTTGGCTCAGTTGAGCTGAAAAACACCGAGTCTGGCCACTACCACCTGATGTGGATGTACCTTGATCAGGATGGCGGCGCGTTCAAAAGGTGCGGCATAGGGCGCCAGGCACTAAAATTTCATAATGAATCGTTCGGCCGTCGATTTACTGCGGCCCCAAACGATGGGCGACAGCGAGCAGATGGCAGCCACCTCACTGGCGATGCCCGCAGATTCATTCGGAAAATGCGGGATGAAGGCCTTGTCATACCGTCAGAGCCTTACCTGTAGCCTGCGGGTGGCCTGTTATTTTGATCCGCGTTATTTCCCGTAGTTGGCAGAGTCACGAATAGCCGGGTAGCCTTCGATAAAGACCCACTCGGTGTCTTTCGCCGGAACGTGGCAGCCAAAGCAGTTGTTAAAGCCTTCGCCTTTGAAGTTCTTCGTTGTGGTCGTTTCGGGGCTTTCTGTTGTGAACAGTGCCCAGCCCCAGCCTTCACCCCAGGCCGCATTTTCGGGGAACCGGTTCTGGCGGTCGCGCACCATAACAAACCAGACACCCGCCTCGCCCGCCCATTGGGCAAAGCCTGTGGTTTTCTGGCCCTCACGAATACTGCTTATTTCTTTGACCAGCGTGGCTCCGTCGGGCCATTGCCCGGTTTCCCGAAAGCCTTCTACGGCTGAGGGTTCCGCGTATACGTCGTGCACACCGGGGCCACTGGCCTGATCGTCTTCGCGCACAAACCAGCTGCCTATGTGGACCCATTTGTCACGAAATTCGGGGGGGCGACTGATAGTGCCTTTGGCATCAACATAGGGCGAGAACTCGCCACTTTTTGCAGCAGCCATGGAGTCCTGCATCTCATCCGAAGCCGCCGAAACCCAAGGTGTGGTGCCTGCAAGTAAAGCGGTAAGGGTGATGGTTAGTGTTGTTTTGAATCGCATGGGAATAGCCTCTTGTGGGGTTAACCAAAGCACAGCGTATTCCACCATGGGTTGTTCGTCTGTCAGCTTTCTAACAGTTCGGCAAGAGGCTTTGTGAGAAAGCATTCAGTGCCTTGAGGTCGATAACGCAAATATGCCCACGGGTATAATCCAGAAGCCCCTCGCGACGCAGCTCGTTGAGTTCGGAGCTAACGACCGGTCGGCTGGCACCGACCAGCTCTGCGAGCTCTAGCTGGGTCAGGGGCACATCGACCTCGTGACCATGAACGCAGTGTCCGCCAGCCGTGCCAACCAAATCATGCAAAGCTACCGCAATGCGCCCACGCACGCCCAGTGTCATCAACGCATACAGCCGCCGCTCAGTGATTTCCTGGCGATGGGCCAGCATCTCGATAACGCGAGCCATTAGCTCATGATCATTGATCAGCTGCGCCCTGAAAGCCTTCGCAGTGTGGCGTTGCACGCAAGTGGGCCCTTTCGCGGTGACCGTTTGTGTTGCGCGGGCTGTTTTGCCCAGGCCAGGCCCCAGTATTTCCCCGGCCCCCAGAACCGCCGAAATGCTTGCAGCACCGGTGGTATTCACGTGCTCCAGTTTGAGGTGCCCTGAATCAATTACGTATATGTGGTTTTCGGTTTGGCCTTGCTGGTAAAGCACATCACCTGGCGCCAGGCTCAGGCTACAAAAGGGTGGCGTCAGATCAGGCAGGCTTTCCATAGCCGTGTTTAATGACCTAAAACATCTTTTGGGGATTTCTTGGACGCCTTTTGGGCCTTCTTCTCTTTTGCGGTTAAAAGAGGCTTCTTTTTGATGTCTTTTTTACTGTCTTTTCCTTTACTCATGGCAATACCCTCTTAGCCCGAAAGCCAACATGCGCCAGCCTGCATGGCTGTGCCTGCCTATTGGCTTGTGGCAACGTCATTATGGCCCTGTGGGAGGGCAATAGATAGAAGAGGTATATATTTGCTGATGTGGTGCTAAAAAAGAGGGCGAGTGCGGCGTAGGCTCTTAGTAAGCCTCCCTCTGAATTTCCTCACATACCTGGTCTTGAGTTTTGTGCTCGCCGTTAACAATTAGATCGGCGTAGCGGGCGTACAGCGTGCGACGTTCAGCAAACAGTTCTTCCAGTGTTTGGTCTGGGCGCTTGGAAATGCCCCTTAGGCTGAAATCACCAATGCGCTGGCGTACGGTTGCCAGCGAAATATCCAAAAACACGATCGCACTGTTGCGCTTGAGATGCTGCATCGCACGTTCGCTGTACACTGCGCTCCCGCCGGTCGCGATTACATGGCCTGCCACCTCCAGATTGCACAGCACCTGTTCCTCAACGCGGCGCAAAGCCTCGTAGCCTTCATTATCGATAATGTTCTGTAAGCTGTGGCCGGCGTGTGCCTGGATCAACAAATCCGTATCTACGAAAGCCAGCGCGCTGGCCTTGGCTAAGACAACGCCTACGGTGCTTTTGCCTGAGCCGGGCATACCTATCAACACAATATTGTTCAACGGCGGCATAGAAAACCTCAGACTGTCGCGATTTGATAATGGAAGTGTCTACTAATTCATAGTCTCACCTACACTGTGGGCCGAAATTGTGTCAGGCTCTCTGGTCAATTTTTGCAGGCAAGGAAGTATGGCCAAATCGTCTAAAAACAACAAATCGCAGCTTTGGCACCCGCGATTATGGCCTTCGTGGGCGATTGTATTCTTATTATATCTGCTGTCTTTATTGCCCATGGCGACCAAACAGCGCCTGGGTGCGCGGCTGGGTCGGTTTTTGAGTGGCAAGCTCAAGACCCGTGCGCGAGTGGCTGATCGCAACCTCGAAATCTGTTTTCCTGAACTTGATGAACAGGCCCGCAAGGAACTTGTGGAGGACAACTTCGTTGCATGCAGTCGTGGCTTTTTGGAAAGCGCCCATTCCTGGTGGCGTGATGTATCGCCGTATTGCGAAACGGCCGAGGTGCAGGGGTTAGAGCATCTCAGAGAAGCCCAAAGCAGGGGCAAGGGCGTGCTGTTGATTGGCGGCCATTACAGTATTTTTGACTTTGCATTGCCGCTTGTTGCCTGTCATCTGAAAAAACCTGGGTATGTATACCGGCCCAACAACAATCCCGTTATTGATCGTATGATCGAAAACGGCCGCCGCCGTCACTTTGGTATCCGGCCGTTTACCAAGCGTGAATTGCGGCCAATGGTGTCCTTTTTAAAGAAAGGTGGCGAAGTCTGGTTTGCTTGCGATCAGGATTTTGGCAGAAAAACAGAATTATTCGTGCCATTTTTTGGCGTGGAGGCGGGTTGCATTACCTCTCCAAGCTATATTGCAAAGGTGTCCGGCGCTTCGGTTATTTGCGTTAGCCACCTGCGGATGCCCGATGGTGGCTATCGCGTAGTGTTCTCGCCGATACAGGACGCTTTGGGGCCGATAAGTATAAAGATACCGAGGTTTGGAACCAGTACATTGAGGACACTGTTCGCGAACAGCCTGATCAGTATTTATGGCTGCATAAGCGCTTTAAATCCCGCCCCGAAGGAGCGGGTAAGATTTATAAATGATTACTCAAACGCTGCGCTGATAACATCCCGATAGTTACGGATGCGTTGCACATAATGCACTGGCTCATACCCGCGAGCGTAGCCGTAACGCGTGCTCGGGTAATAGCGTTTGTCGGCCTTCAGCGGTAACACTTCTTTCATGTCTTCCCAGGAATCCGGGTTCTTGCCCAGCTCCCGTGCTAGCTGGCGTGCGTCCAGAAGGTGGCCGCGGCCAATGTTGTAGCTGGCCAGCGCCAGGAACGTTCGATCTGGCTCCGGAATGGTATCCGGCAACCTGCGGTGGCGGTCTGCCAGATAGCGAGCACCCCCATCGATAGCCGCTGTGGGATCGAGACGATCCATCACGCCCAAAGATTCTGCTGTATTCCGTGTCAGCATCATGATGCCGCGAACACCCGTGGGCGACACCGCGGAGGGATCCCAGTGGGACTCTTGATAGGCCAGAGCGGCTAACAGGTCGGCGGGCATGCCCGTTGTTGTTTCAGCCTCGGTAAACCTATTGATGAACCCCGGAAGGCGTTTATCAATGCGGCGGTTGAGTGCTCTAAGATCAACGAAGTCGAACTCGCCAATGTAAGCGTAATAGCGGCTCTCTACGTAGCCTATGGCATCGTTGCCTTCGGTGCTGTTCATCCATTGCCGAGCCGTTCCGGCCAGGTCGTCAGAGCCTGCAGGTAGGTACCAGCCCAGGTTGTTGCCTTGGGTCAGGTTCATGGCCACTTCCAGATTGGGGAAGTGGCGGCGCATTACCTGAACAATGTTGGAGTCGGCCACAGTGCAGTTGATGTCCTGTTTGGCCACATCTGAAAGCAGTACTTCCGTTGTTTTACTGTCGTCTTCAGCAAACGTTATGCCTTCATGCTTGCTGGCGAGCGTGTTCAGTGTTTCTGCGTAGCTGGAATCGGCGGTTACCGTAATATCGATGGTGGATATATTTTCTGGTAGCCGGGGCATTGGGCGCATCTCACGATGGCATACCAATTGTTCGGTGATTTCAGTGTGGGCCGGGCCGCGGGTGAACTGTTTGGTGCGCGAGGGCAGGTGGGTCAACCCGGCGGCCGCCATGTGGGTGTTGCCAGACTTAAGCGCGTTGAGGACCGCCGAAGTTGAATCGTACATGGTCCAATTAACCGTCCAGCCCTGGCTGGCGGCAAATTGTGATATCAGGCTGTATTCCGGCCCGATCGGGTTTTGGTGGCGGTCGAGATAGTAAGTGGTGGATCCGTTGCGTGTGGCTACCTCCAGCACACCGGTCTCTTCCGGGGGAAGCAACTGTTCTGCTGGCTTGGTATTGGCAGTGGAGTCTGAGTTGCCCTGACTGCAGCCAGAAATAACAGCAAGCGTAAGGGGAATCAGAGCCTGCTTAAATGCAGGCAGCGTAGGTAGCTTATGAGTCATTAAAGACCTCTATTTGTGTTTTACGGTTTTGTAAGTTCTTCTACGTATCTCCTAAGACAACGTATCACAATTGGCGTGGGACAGTTGAGGTGCGGCTGGATGCTTGGAAATGCTATTTTACTTGCCCAGTAATTCGCCCACAGGGCGAAGGTTTACCACGTGGTCACACAGGGATTTGAAGATCATTAATATCGGGGTGGCGATGATCAGGCCCACCGGGCCCCAAAGCCAACCCCAGAATAGAAGCCCGATAAAAATCGCTACGGGGTTGAGGCTGGAAACCTGGCTGGTTAACCAGGGCGTTAGCAGGTACCCCTGAATGCTGGTAATTGCCAGTGATGTGACCGCCACAATGATGGCTGTGTTCGTCTCACCAAACTGAATAAATGCTGCAACCCCGGTGCCAATAAACACCAGAAACGGCCCCAGATAAGGCACGGCGCTGGCGACTCCCGCGATCACGCCCCAGAACATGGCTTCCTCCAGCCCGAGCGCCATGAACGCCAGCCAGGTTAATATGCCCACAAACAGAGCGCCAAGCAGCATCACGAATAAAAAGCGTTGAACCTGGTGATGAAACTCGGTCATGATTCGCGCGGCTTTGCGCATTCGCCCGAATGAGGGGCCAGAGATTTTCACGACCTTGCGCCTGTATAACGGCCCGACTGCCAGTATGAAGTACACCAGCAACAACACCGAAAAACACTGGGAGATAAGCACTAATGCCGCAGGCGAGCTTTTGAGAACAAAATCCTGAATGTCCGTTGGCTTATCTACAACCAGAACAGGCGTCACGCCTCGCTGCGTTGATTTTTTGTCATCTCCGTCCTGCCCTGTTGACTCTTCGATTTTCTCTGCAGCGGCTTGCGCTTTTTCCAAGAGGCTCTGCTCATTACTGGCCGTGCTGGCTTCATTGCGCTGAAACTCGCTGATAGCCACAGGAACTTTATCCAGTATGGCCATAGCTTCACGCTGCAGAGGAATACTTGCGCCAGCGACCGCGCCGAGCAGTAGAATCAGTATGATGGCGGCGCTCAATGGCCGGGGAATCTTGATGTGATCAAGCGTTGAAACCAGGGGAGCAAGGGCGTAGCTGATGAGCACGGCGACTATCAACGGAAGCAGCACGGCCTGGGCCCAGTCGATAAAAAGCAGGGTGGCGATGCTGGCGAGAATAATCAGCGACATGCTGCGAATACTCACGGCTTCGATCAGTGCCGTCTTGGGCACAACGCCATCGTCTACTTCGATATTTCGAGATTCATTGTGCCCGTTGTTTTCCATGGTTGTTGCGATTCTCTGTCGGCCTCACATCCGACTCAGTGTAGACTGCTCAAGCCGCGAAGGGGAAAAACAACAAATACGTAATGCGCCAGCAACGTGAAGCGCGGTCAGAAATAAGCGGTCAGCCGTCCTGTCAGCCGCGGGGTTTTATCTCTGTATTCGGATTCTGCTGTCAGCGGTTTACCTAACTCAATATACGCCGAAATTGCACGAGTAAGCATTCTTAGCCCAAATCCGGATGCGGCGGCAGAGGCGCTTTCACTGGTTTCATTCTCGTGGATGCTGGCAATTCCGTAATAAACGTACGGCACCCAACGTGTACCAGATAACCAACGATCACTACTGAACCCACGGCGCAGCTCGAGCTTTGAGCCGATACCGGAATCGCCGCTAAACTCACCGGGTTCGTAAGCCTGAGCAAAGCGACTTCCGCCTACAGAAAAGCGCTGGGAGTATGGCAGGTTGTCGCCAGAGTATTGGCCTGAAATATCCAGTTTCAGGGAAAAATCAGCCGGCAGTCCGTGCCAGAGCGTGTAATGGGCGTCGACCGTTTGAAACGCCAGGTCGATGGCATCGTTTGCGCGGGTTCCATTGCGCTGAGCACCCAGGCATCGAAGCCTGTACGACCTGAAAGACCAAATCGGGAGGTGCTGTCTTTGCCCTTTATGTACGCCAAAGCACCCGCGCTGGCCATCCGCAAACGTTCGTCAATTTCTGTTTCGTCGCCTCGCTCCCGAGTATAGTCGCGCAGGGTAACGCTGCCATCAACAGCCAGAGTGAAGGTGCCCGAATCGATCAGGTCGTGGCGCCATTTAAGCCGCGACCAAAGGCGCCGGTAAACCTTGCTTGGGCTGGCCCCTTCATCCTGAGGTACGGCCCTGGCCGAGCTGATATCTGCATAAAAGGTGTCACGATCGGAAGCGGAAAGAGAGAGGCCTGTGCCAACATTGCGGTAACCCGCCGACTCAATGGTGTGTATACCGGATACGTAAATTTCCCGAATGCCTGCCCCTGGGCCGTATACGCTTACACTGCCGCCGACCATATGCTGGCCCAGCCGCTGGCTACCTTCGGCACTGTATGTGAGCTCTCCCCGAACCTGTGGGGCGATAGTGAAAGTTACCCGATGCTTACCAGGTGCAGTTTCATCAATACGTGTTTGAAGCCCCACGCCCACAGCCAGCTCAAGGGCGCGGGAAAAGCGCTCAATGTCTGTTTTTGAAACCGGTGACCGTTCCCGAAGAGGCCCCATCCGCTCGCGTAAAGCAGCTCTTTTTCTGGAAACTCCCCCGGTCACCTGGATGTCGTCAATTTGAGGTTCCTCAACATGTACAACAAGGATGTCTTCGTTGTCGGAGCTTGGTTTAACGTTAACGGCCGGTGAGAGATAGCCCTGGCTGACGTAGTAGTCTTTTGTTCGTGTGCGCAGCCGGGCTTGCTCTTTTTTATCCGGAGCTTTCCCAAGGCTATCGGCATACAGTGGGAGCAGTTGCTCTGCGCCAAAAGTAGAAACACCTTCGAAAATGACAGCACCTATTGCCCGCTGCGGAGCTGCTGAGCAAATGGCGGGAAGGCTGAGTGCCAGTAATAAGATGAAACAATTCGTTACGTTTAAATGCACAGTGTCAGTAACCTTGAGTTTAACATAGGCTGAGGTTAGCGCTTTCGTACATTGGACGTTGTAAAAAATTGTTTTTAAAAAGCAAAATACAGGAAAAGGCTTTCCGAAATAGTGCGACGAATGAAGAACTGAGGATAAAACATGCACTTTTTTTTCGGCTTCCCTCACAGCAATGCCTGTCGGTTTTTGCTCGGCGTCTTAGCTCTTTTGCTCGCATCTGTCTCGATGGCTGCAGAGCAGGTTCGCGTTCAGGATGTATCCGGAACGGTGCAGTTTCGTTCCAGCACAGATGAGGCTTGGAAAAAGGCCGAGGCAGGGATGTCTGTGGATGTTCCCGTTGAGTTTCAGACGTTGGCAGACGGTCGTGGATTGTTCGTGCAGGCGGGCTCTGAGTTTGAGCTTAAAGGTAGCTCTCATATTTTGTTGCAGGCAAACCCTTCAGAGCCTGATGGCCTGGTTACCAAGATCAAACAGTGGGTTGGTACGGTTTTTTATCGCATTGAGCGGCAACCGGATCAGTTCAGCGTGGAAACGCCGTTTTTGGTCTCGACAGTAAAAGGCACTCGTTTTGTTATTGTATCCACCGAGTCCTCCTCCATGGTGACCCTCACCGAAGGCTCCCTTGAGGTGCTCGATATTGCCAGCGGCAATACCCAGATGCTTGAGCCTGGCGATGTTGCCGGTATAGGTGCGGAGCAGGCGGGTATAAAAACCTTCAGGCAGGCACCACAAAAACCGACCACCCGGGCGAACTCAGAGAACAGCAGTTTTCAGCCGGTTATGGGCGACACGCAAAACAGCTTTGAAAGCGCCTTGAGTTCAATGGCTGAGGTTGCTGCCGAGGAGGCACTCACCGCGGAGGGAGGTTCAGATGCCAACCAGGATGCAGGTGGCGCAGATGATGGCGGTGCAGGCCCAGAGGGTAACGATGGAGCAGGAGATGATGGCTCCGGCGGTGGTCATGGAAATGGCAACGGCAACGGGCATGATGACCATGGTCAAGGGCACGGGAACGGACACGATGGTCATGACCATGATGATGATGACGACGATGATGATGACGATGATTGACGAGTATGTCGGCTGATACAGATCGTCGCTTCAGATCAAGCTCGGCCAGCAAGGTTGTCGTTTCCGCCTTGCTGGCCTTTGTCGTTTTCGTATTCCTGCTTTGGCCTGGCATGTTGGAGCGCCCGGAAATGGGGCTTCGCGACCGGGTTGTTGCGCAATTCGTAGAAGAGCAGCCGAGTAATCTGCTGATTCTCGAGATCGATTCTGCAAGTATTGAAGCAATAGGCCAGTGGCCGTGGCCCCGAAGTGTATATGCGAGCGCGATCAATGCGCTTAGCCAGGCTGATATCCGCTCCTTGATGGTTGATGTGGATTTCAGTGCTGCCTCAAGCCTTGGAGGGGACACCGAGCTTGAGGACGCTATCCGTTCGGTTGCTGGTAAAGTACCCACATTCTTGCCGGTTTTCGTTCAGCGTCGTAGTCAGACAGATTCAGACATGATGATCCGGCGTCCTTTGCCGGGGTTGGCAGGCAGTGCTGAGCTGGTCTCCGTTAATATGTATCCGGCGAGTGATGGCTTGGTACGTTCTCTTTCTGTTGGTTTTCGTTGGCAGGACAATTTCTACCGGGGTGCCTGGAATGCGTTGGCTGAGCAGGCCGACACCGGCACCTGGATTGACTACACCATTTCCCCGGAATCCTTTCGCTACGTCAGCTTTATCGATCTTCTTGAAGGAAGAGTGCCTGCGCGCATCTTGCGTGGCCGGGACGTTATTATCGGCTCGACTGCCATTGAGTTAGGCGATAATTTAGCCACCCCCATTTACCATGTGCTTCCCGGGGCAGTTATCCAGGCTCTGGGTGCTCAAACTCAACGTAATGGTGGACTGTACGCCCTGGCCCCTGTGCCAGGGTTTATCATTCTCGCGCTTTTTTGGCTTGGTACCGCTCTGGTTTTTAGTCGTTGTCGTTGGCACCGTGGCCTGCAGGTTTTGGGGCTGATTATTGTTGTCTGGATTGGTGTGTTTTCCTTGGCTCACCTCCATGCCCACCTCATTCTTGATGTTTTTAAACCGCTTTTTCTGAGTGCGCTGGTGTATGTGGCAATCAACCTTGCCCGGCTCGACAGTGCAACGCTAGATCGACTGTTGCTGCAACTCAGTCTCCGAGATAACGAAGCGCTACTTGATCGTATTGTGGCGACCACTAACGACTACATTCTGTGCGTGGATCGGAATGGCGTGATAACCAAAGCTAATCTCGCAATACAAACGCTTTGCGACAGACCTGAAAGCGACATGGAGAACTCTCTGCTGAGCGACTGCCTGCCAGACTCCAAACACGGTTTGATGGCGTTGCCGAGCTCGCCGTTTGATACTCATGTTGTTACCCGGTCAGGCCGGCACATTCCGGTGCAGGCTACGGTTAGCCGAGTGGCCACGTCTGGCGATGCTATTTTCACCGTTGTTCTTCGCGACTTGAGCGAGCGCGTCGCGCGGGAGCGAGAACTGGAGTACCGCGCCACCTACGACAGCCTGACTGGCTTGCTCAATCGGTCCGCATTTTTTGACCGGGTTAACGAAACCCTGGAACGCCACCAGTTTGGCTGCCTGGTTTGTCTTGATATTGACTACTTTCGGGAAGTAAACGACACATATGGCCATGTTGCGGGCGACCAGTTGCTTAAAGCCGTAGCACAGCGTGCTGAGGTGTATGTGGGCAACCTTGGCCACTGTGCACGCCTTGGCGGTGATGGGTTCGCGCTGTGGTTGCCTGGGCTGCGGTTTGAAGCGGGCGGCAGTCAGTTCTGTGAACGGCTATTGGAAGATATAGAAAGCCCGCTTACTCTGGCGATTACCGGAGACATCCCACTACAGATTTCTGCAACCGCTGGTGCGGCGGAGTATGGCCGTTACGAGAACGCTACCAATCAAACATACCAAAGTAGCCCGGCTATTCACGCAGAATTGCTGCTACGCCAAGCTACCGATGCCATGCGGCTGGGTAAAGGGGAAGGGGTTGCGGTTCGATGCTATCGCGAGATCGACAGCCAGGCTGCTATGCGCAGGCTTGAATTGGTGCCAGCCATACGCACTCATATCAATAACGATGCCTTCCATCTGGTGTATCAGCCCAAACTGGATCTCAGCACCCTGACGCCCATCGGTTGCGAGGCTCTGCTTCGCTGGCCGCAAAATGCCGGAGAAATTGTACCGGTTACCCAGCTAATTGAAGTTGCGGAAAACTCCCGGCAAATCGTACCGTTAACGCGCTGGGTGGTTGAGACTATTCTCGCACAAGAGGCAGAGTGGGAGAAAAAAAGGTGGCCACGACACATGGCGCTGAACCTTTCGGCGCGCCTCTTTCAAGACCGCAACTTCATTGCTGGCCTAAAAGACCTGCTGAATTCAAGCAGTGGTTATTTCGCCATAGAATGTGAAATAACGGAAACAGCCTTGCTGGGCAACGAAGGTCGTGCCTGGCGCTTGTTAGCGAATTAGTGGATAGCGGTGCAACGCTGGCCATAGACGATTTCGGCACTGGCTATTCTTCATTGGCTTATCTGCAGAGCCTGCGTGCATCGGTACTTAAGATCGACCGGTCATTTGTGTCGCATATTCAGGATTCGCCCGGCAATCAGGTGATTGTCCGCTCGACCATTAACATGGCCCATGAACTGGGCATGACGGTTGTGGCAGAAGGCGTGGAGACGCTGGAAGATGAGCTGTTTTTGAGGGCTCACGGCTGTGATCTGGCTCAGGGTTATCTTTACGCTCGCCCGCTTGCACTGCCGGATTTTGGTCGCTGGCTGGCATCCCGCGAAAGCGCGGCAACCCAAGGGCTAAAATCTATCTGACCTGCCACTGTTGTTTTGTTTTGCGTCGCGACAACACCCGCTCCTATAATCCTCAATTGCTATGGCGTGTCCGGTGCCCCGCCGTGGTCTCTCCCTTTCCAATAAAAAAGGAAAATAACATGCTCAAATCCCGCTCATTGATCGCTGCCGCTTTGGCCACTGTTGTGCTTAGCTCTGCGGCCCACGCTCAATACAAAGATGAATACACGGTGTCGACCGTACTGCCGTCGGCGTTCCCCTGGGGTCAGGCTGCCGACAAATGGGTAGAGTTGGTAAAAGAGCGCTCGGAAGGGCGTATTAACATGAAGATTTACAGCAATTCCCAGCTGGTTTCCGGGGATCAGACCAAAGAGTTTTCCGCCATGCGTTCAGGGCTGATTGATATGGCTGTGGGCTCTACCATCAATTGGTCACCCCAGGTTCCAGAGCTGAACCTGTTCTCCCTGCCATTCCTCATGCCTGATAACGCAGCCATCGATGCAATTACCCAAGGTGAGGCCGGAAAGGCGGTGTTCAAAGCGATTGAAAAGCGAGGCGTAACACCGTTGGCCTGGGGTGAGAATGGCTTCCGTGAGTTGTCTAACTCCAAACTCGCAATCAGCGAACCCGCGGACCTGGAAGGCCTGAAAATTCGGGTTGTAGGTTCGCCTCTGTTCCAGGATACATTCAGCGAGCTGGGTGCCAATCCTACGCAGATGAGTTGGGCAGACGCCAAGCCAGCATTGACCACAGGGGCGGTTGATGGCCAGGAAAACCCGCTTTCAGTTTTCGATGTGGCACGTATTGATCAGGTTGGGCAGGAGCACCTCACATTGTGGCATTACATGGCCGATCCGCTGGTGTTTGCTGTAAGCAACCGTGTTTGGGGCCAGTTTAACGCCGAAGACCAAGCGCTTTTGAAGCAGGCGGCGGTGGATGCCGGTAAATGGGAGATCGAAAAATCCCGTGCCGAGCTTGAAGACACGCTGCAGGCCATCAAGGAGCGTGGTGTAACCGTCACCGAGTTGACCCAGGAGCAGCACGATGCGTTTGTGAAGGCTACCCGCTCTGTTTACAAGAAGTGGACACCACGCATTGGTGAAGATCTGGTGAAGCAGGCTCAGTCTGCCGTTGCTAACCGCAAACAGTAACACCCTGCTGCATGTGCACCCGTCGGTTCCGGCGGGTGCTGTTGCCTGAACCGGAGTATTCATGTCCTCCCGACCCCCGAAATTTCGGCCGGAAGCCTGGCTGGCATCACTGGCCCTGATTGCGATTTGCGTGATCAGTCTGGGCAATGTGATTGTCCGCTATACCACCGACGCCTCATTTGCGTTCACTGAAGAGTTTTCGGTTTTTCTGCTGGTGATCGTCACGTTCGCCGGTGCGGCTGTGGCCGCTCGCGATAACCAGCACATTCGGATTGAGCTGATTGAGCATTACTTGCCGGCACCTGCTTTGAAGGGGGTGTTTGTTCTGCAATGGCTGGTGGGTGTGGCGGTTATGGGCGTGACTACTTGGTATGGCAGTACGTTTGCGCTGCAAGAGTACAACTGGGAGTCGCTCTCGCCGGGGCTGGGGTTACCCAACTGGATTTATGTGATGTGGCTGCCGGTGATGTCGGCCGCGATTATTATCCGGATGACCCAAAACCTTATCGATCGCCTGCGCGGTAAGAAAGACGAGGAGGTCATCCATGAGTCCTGACCTGTTGATGATCGGGAGCTTTCTGCTGGCGTTGCTGTTGGGTGTTCCTGTGGCTATTGCCCTGGGGTTTGGCGGTCTGGTGGGCATTCTCGTGGGGTTGTCGCCGGACATGCTAGCCACCTTTGGCACCAATACCTACAACAGTGTGGCGAAGTATCCACTGATTGCGATACCACTGTTCATTCTCACCGGTCTTATTTTTGAACGAGCTGGGGTTGCGGCCAGTTTGGTGCGGTTTGCCCAAGCCATTATCGGGCCAAGGCATGGCAGCCTAACGGTTGTAGCCGTTCTGGTGTGCTTGATTATGGGCGGAATGAGCGGCTCAGGGCCTGCGGACGCAGCTGCAGTGGCCATGGTTATGCTGCCCAGTATGCGTAAGGCCGGTTATCCACAGCCATTTTCGGCGGCGTTGATTGCGGCATCGTCCTCTACCGCCATCCTGATCCCACCTTCTATCGCGCTGATTCTTTATTCCATTGTGGTGCCAGGTGTGGATTTGCGGGCGTTGTTTGCGGCAGGTTTATTCCCAGGCATTCTCGCCGGTTTGTCTTTACTGGTACCGGCGCTGTACTTGGCTCGCAAGTATGGCTGGGAGAACCCCGAAACGTCGGAGCGCCCGCCATTTTGGCCCAGTTTCAAGGCGGCACTGCCGGCACTGTTTGCCCCGGTTATTATTCTGGGCGGCCTGCGCTCTGGCTTGTTCACCCCTACCGAAGCGGCAGTCGTTGCGGTGGCCTACGGTGTCATTGTGGGGTGTTTGGTATACCGAAATCTGAGTTTGCGCAGCCTGTTTGATCTGATGACAGATGCGGCAGTAACCTCCGGCGTGGTTATGCTGATCATTGCTCTGGCCGGTATTTTTGCCTGGGCGGGCACGACACTGGGTACGTTCCAGCATCTGGCAGATGCGCTGCTGTCACTGTCGGACAACAGCTGGGTGTTGTTGGGCCTGGTGATGGTGTTGGTGCTAATTGCCGGCATGTTGCTGGATGCAGTGTCGATTTATCTAATTCTCATCCCCATCGTATTGCCACTGATGAACCATTTTGGCTGGAACCCTGTGTGGTTTGGCATTCTGCTGGCCATGAACATTGCCATTGGCCAGTTTACGCCGCCGGTGGCGGTTAACCTGATGGTTACAACACGTATTGCTAATATTCGCCTGGAACATACCATAGGCTGGGCCCTGATCTTCATTGCCGCAATGAGTGTAAGCCTGCTTCTGGTGATGCTGATACCCGGGATTGCTCTCTGGCTTCCGGAACAACTTGGCTATGTTGTAGGGCCTTGGTAATCAAGGAAATACGCTAATAGATAAAGCCTATAGCTATCTTGGAGATAATCAATTTTACCAAAGCTGGCTTATTGGTTAATCTATCGGTGTAGATTCATTAACACGCAAACGTACCAACAGGAGTCTTCTCAATGGGCGTGATCAACAGCGAAATTAAACCGTTTAACGCAACTGCCTTTAAACATGGCGAGTTTGTAGAAATCTCCGAAGCTGATGTGAAAGGCAAGTGGTCGATCTTTTTCTTCTACCCTGCAGACTTCACCTTCGTATGCCCAACCGAGCTGGGCGATGTAGCAGACCATTACGAAGAACTGCAAAAGATGGGCGTTGAAGTATTCTCCGTGTCTACCGACACGCACTTCACCCACAAAGCATGGCACGACAGCTCCGAGACCATTGGTAAGATCAACTACTTCATGGTTGGCGACCAGAACGGCAGCATTACCAATAACTTTGGCGTAATGCGTGAAGGCCAAGGCCTGGCAGACCGCGCTACTTTCCTGATCGATCCGGATGGCATCATCCAGGCGACGGAAATTACGGCAGAGGGTATTGGCCGCGATGCGAGTGAACTGATGCGTAAAGTGAAAGCCGCTCAGTATGTGCGCAAACACCCTGGCGAAGTTTGCCCGGCCAAGTGGAAGGAAGGCGAAGCTACGCTGTCTCCTTCACTGGATCTGGTTGGCAAGATCTAAGTTTCCCTTTAATCGGGAACTACGCAGGACAGGCTCTTTAGGGCCTGTTACTAACAAAAACCCCGGGCTACCGGGGTTTTTGTATGTGCGGCTTACGAATCTGGCTCAAGACTCTACCGTGTCAACGCCGTATTGGGATCCGCGCGCCTTCAGGCGATAGAACTCTTCAATGACGCTTGCCATGGCATCCGGGCAATAGGGTCGTAATCCGCCTAAAAGCAGGCGTTTGGAAACTTCACCTACGGGTTTGCCATCAGACACTAGACGGTAATCAAGGGTAACATTGCCACGCTTGCCGTTGGCTTCCAGGTCGGCATTGTGCAATTCCAGCTCCGGTGAGGCCGCATCCAGGCGATCCAGGGTGAGGCTCATGCTCTCGTACATCACCATGGGGCGATCCGGGTTGAACATCACACCCTTCGATTCCATCAGCGGCTTCAGAGTGTGGGGGAAGTTTTTGCCAGAGGCGGCCACGTAGCAGCGAATAAACTCTTCAACAACACGTTCGTCATGGGTTACTTCGCCACTGCGAGTTACTTCTATATACACCTTGCCGTTCCGATCGCACACTTCGATGGTTTCTTCGCCGCTTTCCCTGAACTCCAAAGGCACGCTGTCGCCAAGCAGGGCGCGAAACTGGAAGGTCATATGCCGGGAAAGGCCAAAGTGTGAAACCAACACGGCAAAGAGCAGATCTCCGGGAACGCAGAACCGGCGCGCATCGGGGTCGTGGATCGGATTGAAATCTCCGGCGACTTCCTTGGCGAACTGGCTGGCCTGGGATGCGGAAATATGTACGCGTCCGTCCTGGATTGTGTGAAAACGGTCTGGAAACATGTGCTGCTTGTCCTGAGTGCAAAGGGTGACGTCACAACGTCCTTTAACATGGTACCGGGGTCTGGCGTGTAAGGGTATGCGCTATTTGCCCATTCGCCAAACCAGAAACGTGTCCAAAGGCGTCTTATTGTTCTTTTTAGGATTTTGTTAATAGCATTCAGCTATCAATCGGTTTGGATCAATTAATTTGAGCATTTTATTGCCAGTCCGTATCGTTTGGGTATATCCGAACCAAAGATCACTTTGAACACAGAGATTCAAGCGATCAGTTTAAAGAATTCAAAAGGAGAATCCTTATATGTTGGATGCCAATATTAAGCAGCAACTGAAAGCTTACATGGAAAAACTGCAACAGCCGATTGAGTTGGTGGCAGCCTATGACGACAGTGACAAATCACAGGAGCTGCGGGAACTTCTGGAAGAAATCGAGCCTATGTCTGAGAAGATCAGCCTGCGCACGGAAGAGTCAAACGATGTGCGCCGCCCGTCTTTTTCCATAAACCGGGTGGGTAGCGATATGGGTGTTCGCTTTGCGGGCATTCCCATGGGGCATGAGTTTACCTCGTTGGTTCTGGCGTTGTTGCAGGTGGGTGGCCACCCCTCCAAGGCGTCACAGGACGTGATTGAACAAATCCAGCAGTTGGATGGCGACTTTGAGTTTGAAACCTACTTTTCACTCTCGTGTCAGAACTGCCCTGATGTGGTTCAGGCGCTAAACCTGATGAGCGTTCTGAACCCGGGTGTCCGCCACACGGCTATAGACGGCGCCCTGTTCCAGGATGAGGTAGAAAAGCGCGAAATTATGTCTGTGCCGAGTGTTTACCTGAACGGTGAGCGTGGGGCCAGGGACGTATGACCCTGGAAGAGATTGTGTCCAGGCTGGATACCAAATCTGACGAGAAAGAAGCCGAGAAGATTAACCAGAAAGACGCCTTTGAGGTGCTGGTGATTGGCGGCGGCCCGGCTGGCGCAGCAGCGGCTATTTACGCAGCGCGTAAAGGTATTTCCACGGGCATTGCCGCCGAGCGCTTTGGTGGTCAGGTAGTGGATACCATGGGAATCGAGAACCTGATCTCTGTGCCTTACACCGAAGGCCCGAAGCTGGTTACTGCCATGGAGCAGCACGTTAAAGAGTACGACGTGGATATCATGAACATGCAGATGGCCGAGAAGCTGATTCCGGCCACCAAGCGTGGAATGCCTCACGAGATTCGCCTGGCGAATGGTGCGTCACTTAAGGCCCGCACAGTTGTGCTGTCTACCGGCGCTCGCTGGCGCCCGCTGGGTGTGCCGGGCGAGGTGGAATACCGAAACAAAGGCGTGGCTTACTGCCCGCACTGCGACGGCCCACTGTTCAAAGGCAAGCATGTTGCGGTAATTGGTGGCGGCAACTCCGGCGTAGAGGCGGCTATCGATCTGGCCAACATTGTGGGCCATGTGACACTGATTGAGTTTGGCGCTGAAATGCGGGCCGACGATGTGCTGCAGAAAAAGCTGCGTAGCCTGAACAATGTGGACATTATTACGTCTGGGCAGACCACCGAGGTGGTTGGTGAGAGCGGCAGGGTGAGTGGCCTGAAGTACACGGACCGCAACACCGGTGAAAACCACCACGTGACTCTGGAAGGTGTGTTCGTGCAGATTGGTCTGGTGCCCAACACCGAATGGCTGAAAGGCGATATCGAGCTGAGCCAGCAAGGTGAAATCATCATCAACGACCGTAACGAAACCTCAATTCCGGGAGTTTTCGCTGCCGGAGACGTTACCACGGTGCCTTATAAGCAGATTGTTATCTCTATGGGAGAGGGTTCCAAGGCTGCCTTGAGCGCCTTCGATTTTCTCATCCGTAATTCGGTTGATGAGAGCGAGAGCGAGAACGAAGCCGCATAACACCCTCTCTAAATGGCGCGCTCATTCGAATCCGCAGCTTGCGCGCGCTTCTGTTGCTCGGTAGTTTAGCCGTAACAATAAATACAATAGCGCAGCCGAGCTGTTCAGAGGGTGAGTTTTTACATGCTGTATCGCCCAGCCTTGATGCTTATTTTTCTCCTGCTTTTCACCATGAGTCGCCTGGTTCAGGCCAGCGCGGCCACCGGCCGCACGTTAACAGCCATTCTTGAACAGAAATCACAACGCCTGGGCTTGATCGAGCTGGGGCAGCCGTTACCGCTCTTTGCGCTCTCGGGAACCCTGGATTCCTCTGCCGCCAAGGGCCGGCAACAGGGACTTATGGAGACTGTTGATGCCAATCGGACCCGGCTCTTGCAGTTGGTGGACGCACAGTGGGATCGCCAGTTGGCGAAAGACAAGTCGCTGGTGTTGCTGAAGCGCTATCCGCAGGTTGCGGCAATCTGGAGTGCCAGTGATGGCATGGCACTGGGGGCTATCGAAGCGGCGAAGCTGGCGGGACGACGGCCCGGCAAAGATGTTTTAGTGGGTGGTGTTGATTGGGAACCGAGGCACTTGAATCGATCCGCAGCGGTGAACTGGCGGTTAGTCTGGGGCGTCATTTTATGGGCGGCGGGCTGGCGCTCCTTTTGCTGCACGATTATCACTATGGATTCGATTTCTCAGATGACAAATCGCCACCGGTGCTCGGCTACCAGCTCAAGCCTGCCAGTCTCGACAACGTCGATACAGTTGAGCAAGTCATGGACCTGAGCACTGGCAAAACGTGGATTTTCGTCGTTTCAGCCGCCGATCCGATTCCGGGAAACCCGAGCGCCGGCAAAGCGCTGATGAACTGCTGGATGAATTCACCCGTGCGCTCACTGAAGCTTACCCGAGGTCCTCTTCCAGGCTACCGGTCAGTGTTGCTGCAGATTCCTCTCCTGATTCCGTGAATAGGTGAGGGTAGGCGTTCCGTATACCGGAAATGATGAATGCATGCGGCACATCGTCAAATACGCCATGGTCGTTCACGTATTCCATATGCGCGTCTCCGGAATCGGTGTATTCCTGGAAAATGGAATCGTTGATGCCGTCAAACGCCAGAGGCTCCACCTTCATGAGCTCGCACAGCTGTTTGTTGAAAGCGGGGGTAGCCTTTACCCAGCGACCGTTGAGGTAGAGCTCGATAAACCCATGCATCCGGAAAATATCCGACTGAAGCCATTCGATCAGCTTTGGGCTGGATAGGTGGTTGCGTACATCGGCGAGACCGAGGCGGCTGGGAATGCCGAGATATCGAGCCGCCGCACCCAGAAGGACGGCTTTGGGGATGCAATAGGTTTCTCCGCTGCCAAGAGCGTAGCTTGCGCTGAAGGTTTCCGGATTGGTGCTGAAGACGTAAGGGTTGTAAGCGATGTCGTCTCGCACCGCCAGGTACAGGGCCTTGATTTGCTCCACCGGATCACGGACCACACCTTCGAGCTGCTTGTCGATCCAGGCTTTGAGCTCGGGCTTGTCGTAGTCGAAGAACTTAGTGGGCTGGAGACAGTGTTCCATAGTCAGGCATCCGGTTCAGGGCATCAGGCTTCGATCATCGCCAATTAGCAAGCTACAGGCAATGACGATAACCACCAGACTGATTGCCGAAATGAATCAGATCTGGCGTTCAGGTACGTCGAACCAACTCATAAGCACACATGTTGACGGCTGAGGCCAGGTTAAGGGATTCGATCTCGCCGTTGCCCACAATGGTGTAAGGCGTTGCAGCCAGCTGGATCAGCGCTTCTTGCGGTACGCCTCGGGCTTCGTTCCCAAACAGATAGCAGTCGTGGTGGCTGAAAGATTCTGCTGTCAGCTTGTCACCGTTCAGGTCGAGACAAGCCACGGAGCTATAGCGGTTACTCACGCAGGTCAGCGGCACCTCGGTTTCAATCGGCAGATGGAAAATCGCACCCATGCTGGCACGAACGACCTTGGGGTTGTAAGGATCGACGCTGCCGGGGCTCAGCAGGCAACGAAAGCCGCCAAACCAAGCCAGTGTGCGCAAAATGGTTCCGAGATTGCCGGGGTCCTGAACCTCGTGTAGGTAAATCGCTTTTTCGCCGGGCTCCGCGCCGGGCTTAATGTCGCTGTCCGGTATGGGCACCACGGCCAGGATGCCTTGGGGCGTGCGGGTATCGGCAAGCTGGGCCATCTGGCGCTCGTTCACGTGATGGGTTTTGAAGGGGCTTTGCCAATGTTCATACGCACCGGTTACATACAGCTCAGAAGCCTTCAGCGCAGGCTGGCGATCTGCGGCTTTCTGTAGCTCCAGCACCAGATGTTCACCTTCAACCAGATAGTGGCCCAGTGCCTGCCGGTATTTCTTCTGGTGCAGCTTTTTGATGTTGTCCAGCTTCACGATGGGGTTCCGCTTTTAGTGTCGAGGTCTTCCAGCATGGCCATTGCCAGGGCCTGGGCAACCTTGATGCCGTCCACACCCGCCGAGAGAATGCCGCCCGCATAGCCTGCGCCTTCGCCTGCCGGGTAAAGGCCTCGGGTATTCAGGCTTTGCAGGCTGGTGCGGTCCCGGGTGATGCGCACCGGAGAGGAGGTGCGGGTTTCGATGCCGGTGAGGATCGCGTCCTTCCGGTCGAAGCCCCGGATCTGTTTGCCGAACGCCGGCAGGGCTTCGCGGATGGCATCGATGGCGTACGCAGGCAGGGAAGGCGCGAGGTCGCCCAGCTTGATGCCGGGCTTGTAGGAGGGCTCGACGTCGCCTAATTCGGTGGAAGGTTTGCTTTTGATGAAATCCCCCACCAACTGGGCGGGGGCGCAATAATCACTGCCGCCGAGCGTATAGGCCAGGGATTCCAGGGTTTCCTGAAACTCCACACCGGCCAGCGGGCCGCCGGGAAAGTCTTCTTCGGGGTGTACAGCCACCACAATGCCGGCATTGGCGTTGCGTTCGTTGCGGGAATACTGGCTCATGCCATTGGTGACGACCCGCCCAGGTTCTGAAGTTGCCGCCACTACCGTGCCTCCCGGGCACATGCAAAAACTGTACACCGCACGCCCGTTGCGGGCGTGGTGCACCAGTTTGTAGTCTGCCGCCCCCAGAGCGGGGTGGCCGGCGTATTTGCCCAGACGGGCGTTGTCGATGAGCGATTGTGGGTGTTCGATGCGGAAGCCAATGGCAAAGGGCTTGGCTTCGATAAACACCTGATTCCGTTGCAGCATGCGAAAGGTATCGCGGGCGCTGTGGCCGAGGGCGAGCACGACATACCGGCTGTTCAGGCGCTCGCCGCTGGCTAACTCCACACTGTCAACGCGGCCATCGCGGATGCGCAGGTCAGTGACTTTGCTTTCAAAGCGGATCTCGCCGCCAAGCCGGGCAATTTCCTCGCGCATGGTGGCGACCACACCGGTTAGCCGGAAGGTTCCGATATGGGGCTTGCTCACATACAGGATTTCTTCCGGCGCACCCGCCTGGATAAACTCGTGCATGACCTTGCGGCCAAAGAACTTCGGATCCTTGATTTGGCTGTATAGCTTGCCGTCCGAGAACAGGCCCGCGCCGCCTTCACCAAACTGAACGTTGGATTCCGGCGACAGCTGTTTTTTGCGCCACAGCGCCCAGGTGTCCTTGGTGCGCTGGCGCACGTCCGTGCCGCGCTCCAGCACAATAGGCCGGAACCCCATCTGGGCCAGGATCAGGGCGGCAAACAGGCCACAGGGGCCGAATCCGATCACGATCGGCCGTTCAGTGAGGCCAGCGGGAGCCTGTGCGACCGGGTAATAACCGGTATCTGGCGCCGGCCGTACATGCTGGTCTTTTTCAAAGCGGGCCAGAATGGCGTCTTCGTTTCGAGCGCTCAGATCCACGATGTAAACGAATTTGATCTCACTGTTCTTCTTGCGGGCATCGTAGCTGCGCTTGAACACGGTGAAGTCCGCCAGGTCGGCGTCGTCGATGCCCAGTCGCTCAAGGATAGCGGCCCTCAGGGCGCTTTCGGGATGGTCCAGCGGCAACGCCAGCTCGGTTAGGCGGATCATAAAATGTCCTGCGCGGCTTTGGCCGCCGATGGCGGGTTAGGTGCCGAGTATAAGGGGATCGAAAAATGTTGCGGCAATTGTACGTGCGCTTTAAGCGGTTGTCAGGGTTTTGCCGGGAGAGGGCGCGACACGTACAATGGAGCGTTGATTGCTCCCGTTATTGACCTCCGTTTGTGAAGAGTTCCTATGGCACGTTCCAAAAGCAGTGGCCGCTGGCTTGATGAGCACGTAAACGACCCCTTCGTGAAACAGGCGCAGGTAGATGGTTATCGCTCTCGGGCCAGCTATAAGCTTCTTGAAATCAACAAGAAAGACAGGCTGATTCACCCCAATATGGTGGTGATGGATCTCGGCTCTGCGCCGGGTGGCTGGTCGCAGGTGGCCATTAACCTGGTTGGCCACAAGGGCAGGGTGCTGGCTTCCGACATTCTGCCAATGGATGCCATTGCCGGGGTAGAGTTTGTTCAGGGCGACTTCACAGAAAATTCGGTGTTTGAATCCATCATGGAGGCGCTCGGCGATAGCCGTGTGGATGTGGTGATATCTGATATGGCGCCAAATATCAGTGGGGTTACGGTGTCTGATCAGGCGTCTTCCATGTACTTGGTGGAACTGGCGCTGGATATGGCCAGCCAGGTGCTCAAACCCAAAGGCAGCTATGTGGCCAAGGTGTTTCAGGGCGAAGGCTATGATGAGTACTTGAAAGCCGCCAGAGAGGTATTCGATAAGGTGGTGGTGCGCAAGCCGGATTCATCTCGGGCCCGCTCCCGGGAAGTTTACATAGTTGGCAAGGGTTTCAAGGGCTGAGTTTGCGGTTTTCTGAGCAAAAAAAGGGGGCACCTGCAATTGCCAGGGCCCCGCAAAAGGACAAGGTTTTGGCTTACAGGCTTGCTTGAAGTACCCGGCGGCACATATCTGGTGTTACATCACCGTGCTCGCCAAGAGCCGTCATGCCGTGGCTTTCCAGGCTTTTGATCAACGGCTCTATGTGTTCTTCGCCAAGATCGTAGTCGCCAAGGCGGGTTTTAACGCCGAGCGACTCAAAGAACTGCTGGGTCTTGGCAATAGCTGCGTCGGCTCTCTCCTCAGCGCTTCCATCCCGAATACCCCAAACGCGTTCGCCGTACTGCACCAATTTGTCGAGCTTGGATGCCTTGCGCTCACGCAGCATCGACGGCAATACAATGGCCAGGGTCTGGGCGTGATCAAGGTTATGCAGGGCGGTCAGCTCATGGCCCAGCATGTGGGTGGCCCAATCCTGAGGTACACCACTGCCAATCAGGCCATTCAAGGCCAGCGTCGCGGTCCACATCAGGCTGGCTCTAACCTGGTAGTTATCGGGTTCGGCCAGGGCCTGCTCTCCGATTTCGGTCAGTGTCAGTAGCAGGCCTTCTGCAAAGCGATCCTGTACTGGCGCTTGGGCCGGGTAGGTCAGGTACTGCTCCATCACATGAACGAAGGCATCCACAACACCATTGCCAACTTGGCGTAGCGGCAGGGTGTAGGTTTTTGTGGGATCAAGTATTGAGAACTGCGGGAACACAAAATCACTGTGGAACGGCAGTTTTGCCTTTAGCGACCGGCGAGTGACCACCGCGCCTTTGTTCATCTCAGAACCGGTGGCAGGCAGGGTCAACACGGAGCCAAAGGGCAGGGCGCGTTCAATGTTGCTGCCGCCTTTGAGCAAAATATCCCACTCGTCGCCCTCAAAAATGGCGGCAGCAGCCACAAACTTGGTGCCATCGATCACCGACCCGCCGCCTACAGCGAGCAGAAAATCTATGTTCTGTTCGCGCACTTGAGCCACGGCTTTCATCAGGGTCTCGAAGCTAGGATTCGGCTCAATGCCGCTAAACTCTGTAACCTGGCGGTCGCCAAGAGCCTGGGTGACTTCACCTAAAGTGCCAGTGCGGCGGGCGCTTTCGCCACCGAACAGCACGAGCACCTTGGCGTCTTTGGGCACCAGTTGGTCGAGCTCGGCAATTTTGCCTTCGCCAAAGGCAATGCGGGTCGGGTTGTAAAAGTTGAAGTTGTTCACGTGGAATCCTTGGTGTTTAGTCTGTAAGTTTAAAATAGACCGGTCGTCTAGTTTTTAAGCGAAAAAATAAGGCCTTGCGCCCGTGGCTCATACATTACGTTTTAGTGTGTGATCAGTGTCTTGGTGCAAGCCATGGCGTACGCCATGTGCTTATCGTCCCGATGCAGTTTGGTTAACAAACTTGCACCCAGCCAAAGTTGGTACAGGCTGGTGGCCAGTTGCCGGGCGTTCTGGTCGCGGATGGAGCCTTCTGCAATCGCAGCCTCAACGCACTGGGTGATACCGCCGATAATCTGGCCAGTACCATCCTTGAGTGTCAGGCGCATGGCTTCTGACAAATCGGCCACTTCCGCGCTGAGCTTAACCACTAAGCAGTCCTTAAGGCCTGCAGGGCCACAGTACTGTTGCTGCCAATTGCTCCAGTAGCTCATCAGTCGATCCAGTGCTGGTTGGCTGCTATCACTGAAGCGTTCGCTCAGGTTTTCCATGTAACCGACAAAATAATCTTCCAGCACCGCTTGGCCAAAACTCTCTTTCGACCGAAAGTAGTGATAAAACGAGCCTTTCGGCACACCCGCCTGTTGGAGAATAGTGCTCAATCCAACCGAGCTGAAGCCTTGCATCGCGAGAATTTCGCGACCAGTGGTCAGTAGGTGTTGGCAGGTGTCTTGATGTCGATTCATGGCGCAATGATAAAGATGATTAGACCGGTCGTCTAGTAGTTGTTATCCCTTATCTTCTATTTTTTGCTGTCAAAGCTCTTCGTTTGATACTTTCCCTTCGAATCCTTGCATCACATTTACGGCATTGACGCCAATGGCATCGACGTCGTAACCGCCTTCCATGGTGAACACCGTAGGCAGCCCGAGCTGTTCAATACGCTTGCCCAGAGACAAATAATCCGTCGATTTCAGCTTAAAGAATGAAATGGGATCCTCCTCAAAAGTGTCTACGCCCAAGGCAATAACCAAAGCGCCTGGGTGGAATTCTGCAATGCGCAGACAGGCGGTCTCAAGCCCTTTGCTCCACTCGCTGTAAGGCGTTCCCGGAGGATAAATAATGTTGAGGTTGTAGCCTTCTCCTTCGCCTTCACCGATTTCATCTTCAAAACCAAGAAAGTGCGGGAATACCAAATCTGGATCCCCGTGCAGGCTGATGGTCAGTACATCACTTCGATTGTAGAAAATGGCTTGAGTGCCGTTGCCGTGGTGAAAGTCCACATCAAGGATGGCAACCCGTTCGTAGCCTTGATCACGAAACGCCTGCGCAGCAATGGCAGCGTTGTTGAAGAAACAGTAGCCGCCGAAAAGATCGGCATGGGCGTGATGGCCGGGCGGGCGACACAGGGCAAAGGCGGCCCGTTCGCCATTGGCTACCAGTTTTTGGGCCGTAAGCGCCACGTTGGCAGAGGCGCAGGCCGCTTCCCAGGTGCCATCAGAAATGGAGGTCTCAGCCGCAAAGCTGAAGTAGCCCAGGCGACCGTCTATGTCTTTGGGCATACGGGGCCGCATGCCACGGCCACACCAGACAGCGGGAATGGCCTCCCCCGGCTTGCCTTCGGCCACCCAGTCGGACCAGCAGTGCTCAAGAAACTCCACATAATCTGATGTATGTACACGCTTTACGGGTTTCAGGCCAAACTCTTCAGGTTCAATCACGTCACCCAGGGTTTGTGATTTCACTCGAGCCAGAATGGTTTCCGCCCGGGATGGTTTTTCATGGGGTTCGATCAGAATGCCGCCATCCAGCTCGGTTTTTACGGAGCGGCGGCTGTGCAGTGGTGAGAAAACGGTTTTCATGGAGTGCATACCTGGATCGGCTTGGCACCTGACTTTGCCATAGCTTGTGCAGCGGTTCAAACGAAACCAGAGTGTTTAAGCCGTGCGTTATGGGCTATTGTCAAAGTGTGCCACTGTGCTAAAAATACCCCGATAACCAACAGATAAAGGATGTTTTTATGGCGAACGACAGTTACCACGAGCCGGTAGGCGAATTGACCGATGACACCCGCGATATGCACCGTGCCGTTAGCTCTCTGATGGAGGAGTTTGAAGCGGTAGACTGGTACAACCAGCGTGTGGATGCCTGCAAAGATCCCGAGCTGAAAGCGATTCTTGAGCACAATCGCGATGAGGAAAAGGAACACGCGGCTATGGTGTTGGAATGGATTCGCCGCAAGGATCCTATTATGGACAAGCACCTGCGGGAATTCCTGTTCACCGAAGGCCCAATTGGCCACCACGACTGACTGAGCGTAAACACAATGTTGTACCCGTTGTCGACGCTTGCGCTGGCGCCGGTTCTTATTTGCCAGGGGCGTTATGTGCGCCGGGTCACGCCGCGTTTGCCAGAACCCGAGGGCGAGCGCCAGGGCACCGCTGGGAATGGGCCGGAACTTCGGTTGCTAATCCTGGGTGATTCCGCCGCTGCGGGTGTGGGTGTAAGCAACCAGCAGGATGCGCTGGCGGGCCAGTTGGTTCGGGAGCTGGCCAAGGATTATTGTGTGACTTGGGGTTTGCTGGCTGAAACCGGCCGCACGGCGGCGGAGGTTCTGGCCGCCCTCGGCGCAGCACCGAAAGCTCACTACGACGTCGTACTCGTGTCCTTAGGTGTTAACGATGTAACTGGCCGCACCAGCACTGGCCAATGGCTATCGGTTCTGAATGAGCTGTCAGATCGGTTAATAAATAGCATGGGCGCCACCCGCGTTCTTTTTACTGCCATTCCCCCAATGCACCTTTTTCCAGCGTTGCCGCAGCCTCTGCGCTGGTATCTGGGTATGCGGGCCAGGCAGCTGAACACGTTGATGGAAAACCTTTGCAACGACGGGGCTTATGGGGAGGATAGCCTGGAATATCTTTGCGTTTCTTTCCCCCTGGAACCGGGTTTTATGGCTGCAGACGGCTTTCATCCTGGCCTGGACGCCTATCGACTATGGGCAGAACACTCTGCTGCGGCTATTCGCAAACTGGCCCAAACAACAGTCGCCTGAGACCGTGCAGGCCAATTTCCCACGATACCCGGCTGCGCTATCTTGATTCCCAACGCGTTAGCATAATAACGACAGTGGATTCGAGAGGCGGGTTATGAGCGAACAGCATTTTGACGTACTAATCATCGGAGCCGGGGTGTCGGGCATTGGTATGGCCTGCCATTTGAAGCGGGAGTGCCCGGGCAAGTCCTTTGCCATCCTGGAACGGCGTCAGTCCCTTGGTGGTACCTGGGACTTGTTCCGCTACCCGGGAATTCGGTCTGACTCTGACATGTTTACCTTTGGCTACAACTTTCGCCCGTGGACCGGTGGCAAGGTGCTGGCGGATGGTGCGTCCATCAAAAACTACGTGAGTGAAACCGCCAAAGAAAACGACGTTGAACGGCATATTCGCTATGGCCTTGCTGTAAAAACGGCAGATTGGTCCAGCATTGATAAGTGCTGGAAACTGACAGCCGTGAATGAAGCGACCGGTAAAAGCGAACACTATACGGCCAGCTTTATAGTTGGCTGCACTGGCTACTACAACTACGATCAGGGCTATAAGCCGGATTTTCCCGGCGAAGCGGATTTCAAAGGCCAGGTGGTACATCCGCAGCATTGGCCGGAGGGTTTGGAATATACCGGTAAGAAAGTGGTGGTGATTGGCAGTGGGGCAACCGCGATAACTTTGGTGCCTACCATGGCGGAGAAGGCTGGCCACGTAACCATGCTGCAACGCTCACCGACTTATCTGATGCCCCTGCCGTCGACAGACAAAGTCACACTCGGCCTGCAGAAGGTGCTGCCCGCCAAGGCTGCTTACCGGCTGACCCGGGCGCGTAATATTACGATCTCCCGGTTTCTTTATCAGCGCTCTCGCAAGAGCCCAAAAGCCATGCGCCGTCTGTTTCTTGGCATTATTAAGCGCCAGGTGGGTGATCAAACTGATATGCGCCATTTTACGCCAGTCTATGACCCCTGGGATCAGCGCCTGTGCGTGGTGAAAGACGGCGACCTGTTCGGCGCATTGAAAGCCGGCAGGGCGTCCATCGCAACCGATCATATTGAGCGCTTCACCGAAACCGGTATTCGCTTGAAGTCTGGTGAGCACCTGGATGCGGACATTATCGTTCCTGCCACTGGCTTGGATATTCAGATGCTTGGGGGCATCAAGCCGAAGGTGGATGGTCAGGAAGTGGTTCTGAAGGACAAGGTTGTCTACAAAAACGTGATGGTCGAAGGCGTACCCAACGCGGGTATGATCTTTGGTTACACTAATATCTCCTGGACCCTGAAAGCGGATATTGCCAGCGAATACATGTGCCGCCTGATCAACCATATGGATCGGCACGGGCTGCGCGTGGCGGTCGCCAAAGACAGCGAGAATAGCCTCGGCGAGGATACGGTAATGGGGTCACTGGACGCGGGTTACATCAAGCGTGCGGCGGATCGCCTGCCGCGCCAAGGCACTCACGGCCCCTGGAAAGCTTCGCAGAACTATCTGGAAGACGTGAAAGTTTTGCGGTTTGATCCGATTGAAGATGGCTACATAGAGTTCGATGGCAGGAAATCCAAGGCCCGTCGAAACGAGCCGCGTGGTTTTCTCCGGCCTTTGCGCTCGGCTCTATTTGGCTCATGAGCAACGCCAGGGGCGCAGCCTGGCTGCGCCCCTAAAGGTTTAGTCCTTGCCCAGATAGGTCGCCCGGATACCCGCCCAGCTGTCGTCTTCAGTCACCCGAAGAATCTGTTGCGAGATCTGTGCCCGAAGCGGGCTGGCGTCTGGCAGTGCCAAGGCGTATAGCTGCTGCGCAAATACACCGGGAAGTACCGTGAGCTTTTGCTTGCCCAACTGCAGGTTTCGATACTGCATCAGGGCGCGGTCGTACACGATGGCGTCTGTTTTGCCATTGATTACCGACTCCATGGCCGATGTGAGATCCGGATACGTCTGGTAACGGATCCTCTCATCTTCAAGGTAGCGCTGGCTTGCCGTGTTGGAAATCGTTGCAATGACCTTACCTGGCAGGTCACTCGTGCCTTGAATGCCAGTGCGCAGGTTGCTTACGGTCAGCGAGGTGGTAATCGCAGCGGTGAAGCTGGCGACCATGATCAAGCCCGCGAACATCCAGATCAGACCGATTAGCCGGCCCGCAAGCGATACGGGCGCTTTGTCACCGTAGCCAACTGTGGTCATAGTGACGGCGGCCCACCAAAAGCTGGAGCCGATACCCTCGGCTGCGGAGCCTCCGAACTGTTCTGGGTTGCGGCGCCGTTCAACCAGCCACAATAAGAAGCCCACGACCAACAGCAGTGCGCCCAGTGCGAGAACTGCGCTTAGGAACTGCCAACTAACAAAGGCCTTCAGGCTGGCAAACAGGCTTTGTTCAGGTACCTGTGGTACAGCAATAGATAGCCCTGTCTGATAAAAGGGGTGAGTGAAATCAAAAAGAGCCTCCCGATCCGCTGTCATGGTCAGAGCGCCAACAGCAACGTCGATATCACCGTTTTCAACGGCGCCGAGAAGCTCATTAAAGCTCATGGGCACCCATTCAAACTCTCGCCCCATACCCTCGGCAACATCTTCCCAGAGGTCGATGCTGATCCCTTCCCAGCGCCCATCTTCCGTTTGCATTACAAAAGGTGGAACCTTGGTGATGCCGACTTTTAAAGGCTGCTCCTGAGCATGAATCTGGCTGGACATACCCAGAGCGAGTAGAAAAATACAGGATAAAATTCGTGTAAGCATAGCGGTTTGTGGCCCATGGGCTGGGCTGCGCTCCTTGTTGGCGGTCTTGGTTAATAGCGAGACATGTTTCTTATACGTAATAACGCGTAGATGGATCAGAACAAACTCCCGATTTGTTATCTGGCTCCCGCAGCAGGGCTTGAGTAGTCTATTATGAGATTCACATTTCATATTAGAGGACACGTTCCATGAGCGCTTTCAGGATGATTGCCTTACCCCTCATTTTATCGCTTTGTTCGGGCCTTGCTATGGCTGCAGACGGACTAATCGCCGTTAAAAGTAATCATAGCGTAGTGACTACAGCGGATAAACTTGAAGCTGCCTTGAACGAAAAGGGTATGAAAATTATGAACCGGATCGATCACGCGGCGGGAGCTGAATCCGCAGGTATGGATCTGCGGCCAACCGAGCTCGTGATTTTTGGCAACCCCAAGGTAGGTACGCCTCTGATGCAGTGTGCGCAGAGTGTTGCGGTAGATCTTCCGCAAAAGGCGCTGATATGGGAAGACGAGAATGGCCAGGTATGGCTGGGCTATAACGATCCGGAGTACCTGAAGGCCAGGCATGCTATTGAAGGCTGTGATGCGGTTGTGAAAAAAGTGAGCAGCGCGCTGGCGGGTTTTGCTAAGGCTGCAACTCGCTGACACGCTGTTCTGAAGGTTACGGAAAAGGTAATAACCAGGCAGCCAGCGAGAGTTTAGCTGCCTGGTCTATCGTAGCGAAGGGTTAGCTAGTGGGGTATCAGAAGTTGTATTGCGCAGCGAACATCAAGCGATTGGCATCGCCATCATCGCCGTTCACTTTCTTCACTTCGTAGCGTCCATACTCTACTCCCAGCATAACGCTTTTCACCGGGCTCCACTTGTACGTCAGAAAGGCGTTGGTATTGCGTTCGTGCTTATCACCAACGCTCAAAGCATCGTCCACTGCATCGTCCCAGTCCATGGTTACCACGCCGTATACCGCGCTGAGTGCACCCGGGCCAATCTTGATGGTGGTGCCCAGGTTGGCACTGTAACCAACAATGGTTTCTATGCTGTCGTTCTTCAGATAGGCATCTTCACCGTAGTAGTTTGTGCCAGAGCGCCAAAGATAGCCGTTGGCACCATCGGTGTAGTTGGCATTACCTTGAATACTGACGGCATCGGTCACCTGGAATTTAGCCGCGCCAAAGAGAGCATAGCCAATCGACGAGCGGTCTTTGGCGCCGGTGTCGTAACTGACTTCCTGAATCAGTGCAGCAGAAGCAAAGCTCAGTGCGCCCACCTTGTCTTCGTAACGGGCTGTTAGCGTTGGCAAACCGGTTTTGGAGTCTTGCTCCAGGATCTTGGATTTTGGATCTTCTACGGCGAACGAGAAATTGCCGCGGGTGTAACGAACCTGGGCCGTTCTGCTGTAGAGCCCGGCGTGACCTGCCACGCCATCCATTTCCAGAACAGAGGTGTTGCCGACAAAGCTGTTGTAGTTAGACCAGGTGCGCCCCATCAACCAGTTGCCGTATTCGCCGTAGGCATGACGTAGGCGGAGTTCGCCACCGCTGCTACCGCCCCGGAAATCACCCTCTACAGTAACTTGCACGCCAGAGGCCATGGTGGTGCGAACACCCAGGCGGGACTGCACGGCATCGGCTCCGAAGTAACCAGATGCTTCGCTATCTTCCGCGCTTCCCGTGTTGATCTGACTGAAATCGCCAGAACGGGTGCCATTGCTTTTGCTGATATCTTCGTTGATATCATAGGACGCGTTCAGTCGAGCGAAGCCATAGATATCAAACTTGGCGTCATCTGTTTTGATCTCAACTGCGCTGGCAGCATTGGCTAAACCCAGAATCAGGATGCCAGAAAATAGTTTTACTGCGGGGAACCGGGTGTTCTTTGTCATCGTTGGTGCCTTTATCAATGTTATTTTTTCTATTGCCGCAGGGCGGTGGCACCTTATGAACCGGTCATCCTCCGCCTGGATACAATAGGCGGCGGAAAATTATCAGTATGAAATCATTCAGACAATTATCTAAATTGGATCGTGGGTATACCTTAATGTTATAGCTCACCTTGATCATTTAGACGTTGAGGTAAGTTCAGACCTCGGCTAGGCCATAATCGGTCGGTGCACTAAGGCTGTCTAAAGCATTTTTGCCAAATAGAGGCCGTCCTTTCCAAATGCCGTCTTCAACCTGATGGGTAACGTGTTGCATGATGATTTCGGCGAGTTTTAGAGTCGCAAGAGAAGGCGGCAGGTCTCTTGGTGTCACAATGGCCAGGGAACGGTGAAGCTCCGGGGTGCTAATTGGAATTGCTACCACCTCTTTGCGCATGACCATTTCGTACACCGAGGCGTAGGAGAGAACCGTATACCCCAGGCCACGCTTCACCAGATCTGTCATCAGTGGCCAAGCATTGACCTCAATAGCTAGCTGAAGCTTTTTCTGATGTTTCACGGCCTCTTTTTCCAATAGTTCCCTCAATCCGTGCTTTTCCTCAGGCATCACCAGAGGGAGATCAAGCACTTCTTCCAGAGAAATGGTCTGGCGTTTGGCCATTTCACTCATCGGCGGGGATATCAGGCAAAGGCGCTCTTCGATCAAGGGTGTGTGTTGCACATGCTTTTGTTTGCCGTGGTTGTAGGTGATCGCAAGATCCACCCGGTGCTGCGACACCATCTGCTGCAAAGTGCCACTCATGGCGGATTTTACCGACAGCCTGACCCGTGGGTATTTGCGGTGATACTCCTCAATGATGCTCCCGGAAAATGCGTCCGCTGCGGTAGGTAGCATGCCCAGAACAATTTGCCCGGTGACTTCACCAGCTATGGCCGCAATGGATGCCTGGGTGCGTTCCAGATCTTGAAAAATAGTCATGGCTTTTTCGTAAAGCAGTTCGCCAGCAACGGTTAGCGCGACGCCACGACCATGGCGTACGAAGACCTCGGTGTTTAAGGCCTCCTCCATCAAACGGATTTGTCGACTGAGCGCGGGTTGAGCAACGTACAACTTTTCTGAGGCACGGCTGAAACTGCCGACCTTGGCAATCGTCAGAAATGTATTGAGCTGACGAAGGTCGATTTTTAATTGAAAAGACATAGATTGTCCTCGTTCGGAGAGGCATATAAAAATTAGATGGGACATATACAAAGTATATAATAGCGGCATTTTTTTTGGGGTGCTATCGTGCTGGTCAATTATAAAAGCCAGCCACGAGACGACCTTATGAGTAGGATCAACCTGATTGCCGAAAATGAGGGTTTGAGTGGGTTTCGCTATATCTTGGGTGGAGAAAGCGAAGTAGGTGTGCCGGTGTCCCAGTGATGGCAATGACGCTTTCTCGCATACGCTCGGGTCTTGCCTATACGGCTCTGGGTTTTGGCGCGGTGGCGTTTTTGCCAGGTACCTCTTCTGTGGTGGTGTTGCTGGCTTGTGCGGTAATTTTTCTGGGATGGGGCCAGCTGCGCACCGTCGCTCGGGTGATCGCATCATTGATTTTGGTGGTCAGTGTTTTCGCATTGTGGTCGGCGCCCGAGGTTCTCACCAGTGCTGTTCAAAGTATGGCTGGAATCGCAGGTTTGGTTCTCGCGGTGATGCTGCTATCTGCGGTTCTCAGTTCGTCGAAAGACCTAAATACTATTTCCAGGAGCTTATTCAGCGGGCGTTCCGCGACCCGCTATCTGGGGTTAAGTCTTGGTACTGGAGTGCTGGCGATCCCGCTGAATTTTGGGTCTGTAGGGCTTGTGGCCACGATGATCGGGAAACAGGTAGAGAACGTCGGCGATGACGCTGCAACCCGCAATGCGTCGCGCGCCGTTATCCGTGGGTTTAGCGCTTCGCCCATGGGGTCACCCCTGTCGATTGCGGTAGTGATGACGGTCACACTATTGCCGGGCCTTGCCAGTTGGACGCTGCTGGCTTGGAGCATACCGTTCGCCGTTACCTACCTGTTGGTTGGCGTATGGTTCCGCGAGAAAGAAGACACTGTTCCGTCTTCTGTGGCGTCTATGGACGAACATGGCAATGACGATTGCTCTGCGTTCTGGCCCTGGATACGGTTTATCGGCCTAGCGCTGTTTATTACGTTGGAAGCTTATGCGCTTAATACTTTTGCAGGCTTAAAGTACTCCCAGGCAGTGACTTTGAGCTGCCTGACCGTGGTGGTGCTTCACCTTTTGGCCACGCGAATAATGGTGGGCACTGTGGCTCTGCCCTCGATGGCCAATGTGGCCAACGAACTGGCGATCATGGGTGGCGCTTCTTTTCTGGGTGGCGCATTGGCGGTCACAGCGCTGAATTTTCTGGGCTCGGATTTTGCGCTGCCGGGTTGGGGTTACTCGGTCGCTGCGTTTTGTATTCCTTGGTTGTTTTATGTCGGGGGAACCATGGGCGTTAACCCCATCGTAACGGCTACCGTTGTTGGCGGAGTGTTGGGCCTATCTGGCCCGAGGCTTCGTTGGCGGGGCTGGGTATTGCCATGGTGACCGGGTGGGGTATCACCGTCGCCGGCACGCCATATTCCGCCAATGCCCTATTGCTTGAACGGTTCACCGGTTATAGCGCCCGAGTGGCCGCATATCGCTGGAATCTGTCTTATTCGTTTCTCTTTCTGGTGCTAAGTAGCTGCCTGAGTGCAACCGTTGTGCTTGTTTCCTCCTGATTGAGATATCTGAAATCTGAAATGCCTTAGAAGTACCTAATAGCAGCGCTTTTGGGCGTTAGTTTCCAATACATCACTGTTCCTTCCTTGGACAGCTTGGTGATCTCGCAAAAATTATGGAGGCCGTGATGGCACTTGACCAAGAAACTCTGAACCAATTTGTCGACAGTGTTCGCCGTTACGTGCGTGACCGTCTGATTCCTCTGGAGATGCAGGTTGCCGAAGAAGATCTCATCCCCGAGGACGTGATCAGCGAAATGAAAGAGATGGGCCTGTTTGGCTTGTCGATTCCCGAGGAATTTGGCGGCCTGGGTCTGAGTATGGCGGAAGAGGGGGCTATCATTCAGGAAATGGGCTACACCTCGCCGGTGTTCCGATCCACATTTGGCACCAACGTTGGTATTGGCTCCCAGGGTATTGTGATTGATGGCACCCCGGAGCAAAAAGCTCAATACTTACCCAAACTGGCCAGCGGTGAGCTAATCGGATCTTTCGCGCTGACCGAGGCCGATGCCGGTTCGGACGCCGGCTCGGTGATGACCAGTGCCCGTCGCGAGGGCGATGAGTACGTCATCAATGGCAGCAAGCGTTTTATCACAAACGCTACCCGCGCCGGCGTGTTTACGGTGATGGCCAGAACTGGCACCCGTGAAGAAGGTGGTCGTGGCGTTTCAGCCTTCCTGGTAGATGCGACTTTGGCGGGCATTTCTCTGGGTAGCCGGATAAGAAAATGGGCCAAAAAGGCGCGCATACCTGCGACGTCATCTTCGACAATGTGCGAGTTTCGGCCGATGCTCTGATTGGCGGCAAAGAAGGCCAAGGCTTCAAAACTGCAATGAAAGTACTCGACCGGGGCCGGTTGCACATCAGTGCCCTGAGTGTTGGAACCGCCAAGCGCCTGATTGATGAAAGTGCCAGCTACGCCACTCAGCGTAAGCAGTTTGGCACTGAAATCGCCAACTTCCAGTTGGTTCAGGCGATGCTGGCCGATAGCCAGACGGAATATTACGCCGGTAAGTGTATGGTTGAAGCGACCGCGCGGTCTTTTGATGCCGGAGAGTCGACCTCAATGAATGCAGCCAGCTGTAAACTCTATTGTACAGAAATGGTGGGTCGGGTTGCCGATCGCGCTGTGCAGGTACACGGTGGTGCGGGCTATATCAGCGAGTACTGTGTTGAGCGTTTTTACCGCGATGTGCGACTGTTCCGTTTGTACGAGGGCACCTCACAGATTCAGCAATTGGTTATCGCCAAGCAGATGATTCGTAACGCCCAAAACACGCATTAATCCAGGAGTTATTTATGTCCGGTCCATTGTCAGGTATTCGTGTGCTTGATTTGTCCCGCGTTATGGCGGGCCCATGGTGCACCCAGATCCTGGCGGACCTGGGCGCGGAAGTCATCAAAATTGAGCGTCCAGGTTTGGGCGATGACACCCGGCATTGGGGGCCTCCGTGGCTAAAGGATGAGCAGGGCAACCCCACCAAACAGTCAGCCTACTACCTGTCTGCCAACCGGGGTAAACACTCGGTGACGGTGGATATCGGAAGCCAGGAAGGGCAGACCCTGATACGGGAGTTGGCTGTTGAGTGTGACGTGTTGGTCGAGAACTTTAAAACCGGTGGTCTGGATAAAAAAGGCCTGGGTTATGCCGATATGGCCAAGATAAACCCCGGTCTGGTGTACTGCTCTGTTACCGGCTTTGGCCACACCGGCCCAATGGCCAACGACGCCGGCTACGATTATTTGATCCAGGCGCAATCCGGGCTGATGAGCATTACCGGTGTCGCCGATGGGCAGCCCGGAGCCGGGCCCCAGAGGGTCGGCATGGCGGTAGCCGATCTAACCACGGGCATGAACGCAGTCATTGCGATTTTGTCGGCCATTCATCACCGGACCAAAACCGGCGAGGGCCAGCACATCGATATGGCGTTGTTGGATGTACAGGTCAGCTGGCTGGCAAATCAGGCGCTGAATTATTTTTGCAGTGGCAAAGTGCCTGGGCGTACCGGGGAATATCACCCGAATCTTGCGCCTTATCAGCCGTTTCCCACCGAGGACGGCCAAGTGATTATCGCGGTCGGCAACGACGGCCAATTTCAGCGTTTGTGCAAAGCACTGGGCTGTCCGGAAATGGCCGAGGATGTTCGCTTTGCTACCAATCCTCAGCGTGTGCTGCATCGGGAAGAGATGGTTGGCAAAATCTGCGAGCGCACCCGCGCCCGAAGCAGTCGGGAATGGATGGACGATTTGGTGAGTGTTCATGTCCCCTGCGGCCCCATTCAAAACATTGCGGAAGTTTTTGACGACCCGCAGGTGAAAGCCCGCGATATGAAGATTGAGTTGGAGCATCCGCAGTTGGGGAAAGTGCCGGGTATTGCCAATCCGATTAAATTTTCCAAAACCCAGCAAACCTATCGCAAAGCGCCCCCGCTGCTGGGCGAAGACACCGAGTCTGTTCTTCAGCGTTTGCTGAACAAGTCGCCGGAAGATATCGCATTGCTCCGCGCCGGCGGTGTCCTATAGTTCACCCAATTTTTTCTCCATGGACAGGCGCCGAGACCTAAAGCGCGGCGCTTGCCATTTTACCCCACAGGAGAGCCTTATTTATGTTGGTTTCTTATCATCGAGTCGACGAGCTGGGTGTTATTACGATCAATAATCCGCCGGTGAACGCGCTTTCTCACGGTGTTCGTAATGGCCTGCTGGAGGCCATCACCAAGGCGCAGGCAGACGATTCCCAAGCCGTTGTTATTCTGTGCGAAGGACGTACTTTTGTTGCCGGGTCGGATATCAGTGAATTCGGTAAGCCGATCGAAGCCCCCTCTTTGCCCCAGGTAAATGCGGCGATTGAGGCCTCGGAAAAGCCGGTGATTGCCGCCATCCATGGCACAGCTCTGGGCGGTGGTTTTGAACTGACGCTGAGTTGTCATTACCGCTGTGCGCTGGCATCGGCGACGGTCGGGCTGCCCGAAGTGACGCTTGGGCTGATACCTGGCGCCGGTGGTACCCAGCGGGTACCCCGATTGATTGGTGCACAGGCGGCTCTGGATATGATGACCGGCGGGCAGAAAATTACCGCCCGGAAGGCTCTGTCACTAGGGCTGATCGACCGAATCCTTGAGGAACCTGTTGAAGAGGCGGCGCTGGCGTATGCCCGTGAGCTGGTAGCCGGTGGCACGGGGCCTCGGCGCATCCGGGATATGTCGATTCCGGCAGACAGCTTTGATGGCGAAGCCTTTGCGGCCTATCGCTCCATGCTTGGTAAGCGCAAGCGGGGGCAGGAATCGCCCCAGATAATCGTCGACTGTGTTGAGGCCGCTATGGCGAAGCCGTTCGATGAAGGCTTGGTGTATGAGCGCGCCTGTTTCGTCGAGCGTACACAGTCAGAGCAATCGGCTGCGTTACGGCACATTTTCTTTGCCGAGCGTCAGGCACCGAAGGTTCTGGGGCTGAACAAAACCACTGTGCCGCGAAGTATTGAACGGGTGGCAGTGATTGGTGGCGGCACCATGGGCGGCGGGATTGCGATGTCGTTTGCCAATGCAGGTATCCCCGTGACTCTGCTGGAACTCAATCAGGATGGTTTGGACGCGGGCTTGACGCTGATTGGCAAGAATTACGGGATCACTGTTAGCAAAGGCAAGCTGTCACAGGAACAAGCGGCCGCGCGTCAGGCGTTGATTTCGGGCACCACCGATTATGAAGCCCTGGCCAGTGCCGATCTGGTGATTGAGGCGGTGTTTGAAAGTATGGATGTGAAACGACAGGTGTTTGGCCATTTGGATCAGGTCTGCAAAGCCGGTGCGATTCTGGCGTCCAACACCTCGTATCTGGATATCGACGAGATTGCGGCGGTGACCTCACGTCCTCAGGATGTGGTGGGGCTGCATTTCTTCAGTCCAGCGAACGTTATGCGATTGCTGGAAGTTGTTCGTGCCGATAAGACCGCTGACGACGTTATCGCCACCGCCATGGCCCTGGGCAAACGCATGGGCAAGGTGCCGGTGCTGGCAGGGGTCTGTTTCGGGTTCATTGGCAATCGGATGCTGCGGCAGTATGCGCGCGAAGCCCAGCTTTGCATGATTGAGGGCGCTGAGCCTGAGCAAGTTGATGGTGTGCTGACCTACTTTGGTATGGCCATGGGCCCCTTGGCAGTGGGTGATCTGTCAGGGCTGGATATTGGCTACAAGTCGCGACAGGCACTGACGGTTGCACAAAAGGGCGATCCTCGCAGCTATGTGATCGCTGACACACTGGTTGAAATGGGGCGGCTGGGCCAAAAAACCGGTGCCGGCTATTACCGTTATGACCCGAAAACCCGTGCCCGCTCTACTGACCCTGAAGTACTTGCGGTCATCGAAGAACAAGCGAGTAAGTATGGCGTGAAGCGCCGCGAGTTGAGCGATGAGGAAATCATTGATCGGCACCTGATGGCGTTGATCAATGAAGGCTTCCGCATTCTTGAAGAAGGCATTGCCCAGCGCCCGAGTGATATCGACGCGGTTTACGTGCATGGCTATGGCTTCCCTTCTTATCGGGGTGGGCCGATGTTCTACGCAAGTCGTCGCGGCCTGAAAGCGGTGTATGAATGCGTAGAGAATCTTTATAACCGCACCGGTGAAGCCCATTGGAGCCCCGCACCCTTGTTGACAAAGCTTGTTGAGAGCAACCAGACACTTGAAGACTGGATGGCCAACAAAGGCTGAGCTTTAAGCTGTTATCTAAACCACTAAACAAGGGCCGGAACGTAGATTCCGGCCCTTGTGGTTTGGTGTGTGAAGCTGGCTTGCATAGCCCATTCCTCACTGTCATTATCCACTATCCGAAAAAAATGGCCGATTATCGAACGGCTGACGATGTTTATACTGTGGGGATAAATTAGGGTGGGTCACCAGAATATGGATGCTGCTAGTCTAGACAAGGAGTTTTTGTCCACGTTTGCGCGCGGGCTTGAGGTAATAAGATCCTTTGACACTGATACGCCCTCGATGAGCCTGTCGACGCTGGCGCAAAAAAACAATCTATCCAGAGCTTCAGCGCGTCGTTTTTTGCTTACCTTACAGAAGCTGGGCTATGTGTCGCAGGATGACAAAAAATTCCGTTTGACGGCCAAGGTTCTTGAGCTGGGGTATCCCTATCTGGCATCTCTGAATTTCACTGAGACCATTACGCCCTTTATGGAGCAAGTTTCCTATAAGCTTGAGGAATCCTGCTCCGCTTTGGTGCTTGATGGGGCCAACGTTGTTTACGTGGCCCGAATCCCTCGTCGTGGCCTGATCCCCATCAATCTCCAAATTGGCGCCCGCTTGCCAGCTTACGCGACGTCCGGTGGACGAGTTTTGCTGGCTGCGCTTCAGGAGCCGGAGTTGGAAAATCTGTTGGAGAAAACGTGCTTTGAAAAGCTGACGGCTTACACCATGGGGCCGGATGAGCTAAGGGCAGAGCTGAGCAAGATACGCTTAGATGGCTACGCTATTGTGGATCAGGAGTTGGAGCTGGGTATGAGAGCGCTAGCGGTGCCTGTGCTAGACCGTAGTGGAACAGCAAAATTCGCGCTTAACTCCAGTAGCCATGTCAGTACGGTGTCTATGGATCGGATCATTCAAGAGTATGTGCCCATTATGCAGGAGGCCGCGCGGAAAATTACCGAAGTTTTGCCCTGACATCGGGTTTATCAAAGGTACGGCTGCTCCTGAGGGGAAAGTCGTACTCAGTTTTTCTGTTTGCTGTCTCCATCCCTGGAATCACCTCCCCTTCTTGAGTCGTAAGTTATAAGCAAGCGCCATGTTTTGGTGTTGGTGCATATTTACGATGGCCTCTCTTTGTTAGTTTTTCCCCTTTGTCAAAATGCGGAGTCTGAAGGGAGAAAAATCTTGCACCTTCCCAATGAATATGTTAGATTACGTACCCGCGCAATATGCGAACATATGTTCGATAAGCGAACCAGATAATCAAGGAATAGGGTAACTACAAAAATGATGAAACTAATGAAGACTCGTGTGAAGGGTCGTATTTTATGCGCCTTAGCCGCTGTATCACTGACCTATGGTGGGCTGGTACAGGCTGATGAGTGGCCGGAAGACAACATTCGCTTAGTGGTTCCCTATTCTGCGGGTGGTACCACGGATCTACTGTCTCGGAAGATGGCAGACCTGCTGCAAAAAGAGCTCACAACTGTTGTTGTTGAGAACCGCCCTGGTGCCGGCTCTACTATCGCGACGGCTCAACTGGCACGCGGTGGACGCGGTTCAGACCATATGCTGCTGATGGCCTCGCCTGGCCATACTATTGGTGCATCGATTTATCCAAGTTTGCGTTACGACCCGTTGGAAGACTTCGCCTTTGTACGGAATATGATCAATATTCCAAACGTTATGGTAGTGCCAAGCAGCAGCCCTTATACCACTGTGGCTGAGTTTATAGAGGCAGCTCGTACGCAAGAGTTTTCATTCAGCTCGCCGGGAATTGGTAGTTCTATTCACATGTCGGGCGAACTGTTCAAAAGCATGACCGACAGCAATCTGGTTCATGTGCCTTTCCGTGGTTCCGGTGAGGCTCTTCCGGCTCTGCTGTCTGGTGACGTGGATGTGGCCTTCGAAAACATGCCTACGGTTTACCCCCATATTAAGTCGGGTAAGCTCCGAGCGCTGGCGGTAACTTCACCGACGGAGTCCGAGTTTTTGCCGGGTGTTCCCACGCTTCAAGAAGCGGGTAAAGAGTATGGGCTTGAGACCTATGAAACTTATGCATGGTTTGGCTTCATTGCTCATAAGTCCTTCCCGGCAGAAGCCATGGTGAAGCTGCAAGCGGCTTTGGATAATGTTATGGCGAGTGAAGAGTTTAAAAAGTTCCTGCCGCAGTTTGGTGCAGAAGCTGGAACCGTTGTGGGTGAAGATTTTCGTGAGTTTGTTCAGAAAGACCTGGAGAAATGGTCTGATGTCGCGGAAAAGGCAAATCTGAAACGTTAATAGCGGCTGTGTTCAGGGCGGGGCTTGTCCATGAGATTGCCCGCTCTTTTATTTGAATCAGATCGGCACACAGGGCCTAATCATGGAAACTTCTGAAAAGCAATTCGTCGAGGCCAGCGAGGCCCATTATGGGCGATGGAACCCCAATTCGGTTCTGGGGGGCGTTTTTTCAATTTTGGCAGTGAGTTTTCTATTTTACGTCATACCTCGTTATATCGAGATGCCGTTTTCTATGCAGCATCCGCTACTCTCACCGCAGTTTCTTCCCCAGCTGGCGGGTTGGTTAGTATTTGTACTGTCGGCTCTTCTGATGGTTGACGGTTTGATCAATCCACCGAAGCGAGGGGAGCCAGAAGAGCTTCGACGCGGTGTTCCTGTCATGCGCCAGGTTCTGATGCTGGCCGCAGGTATCGTTTATGCATTCTTCTTTGAGCAACTGGGAGCTATCGGCAGCGGTATTTTCGCCTGTGTTTTGCTGTTCCTGGCCAGCGGACTTCGCAGTATCTGGTTGTATGCATTGACGATTATCTTTCCAGTGGTCGTAACTCTATTGTTTATCTACTTGCTTAATGTCCCTCTTCCTGTCGGAACACTTTGGGAGTCGTTCTTCCAGATCTGAGCTGCGTGGCTGATTGAGAGAAGCGCACACAGAAACAAGGTTTCCGTCTGTTATCAGACAATACGTTTTTGGGTTACTCAAAATGGAAAATTTTTCAGAAGTCATGGCTCTTTTCCTGAGCGTCGATAACTTCCTTGCCATTGCCGTGGGCGTTATCGTCGGTGTCGTTGTTGGTGCAATTCCAGGGTTAACGGCAACCATGGCAGTGGCGTTGGCTTTGCCGTTTACATTTTCAATGGAGCCGGTGACGGCTATTCTGCTACTGGTTGGTATTTATAAAGGGGGCATGTACGGTGGTTCAATCACCGCTATTCTGATTCGCACACCAGGATCCCCGGCGTCGGCCTGTACGCTGCTGGATGGCTATCCCATGGCGCAGCAGGGCAAAGCAAAAAAGGCGTTGAAAACGGCCCTGTATTCATCCGTGGTGGCGGACATGATCTCCAACGTCGCGCTGATTTTTTTCGCCTCCTATCTCGCAAAAATTGCGCTGAACTTTGGTCCCCCTGAGTATTTCTGGCTTATCTGTTTCTCGTTGACCATCATTGTCTCTGTCTCCGGTGATTCGGTTATCAAGGGGCTGATTGGAGCTAGTCTGGGTATTATTGTTTCAACTGTTGGCCTGGATGCGGTATATGGAACTCAGCGGCTGACGTTTGACGACTATAATCTGATGGACAGGGTCTCGTTCATCCCTTTGCTGATTGGTTTGTTCGCTATTCCCGAGGTTATTGAGTTTTATACCTCAAAGGTGGCTCCCCACATTCGTACCGCCGTCAGCGGCGCATCGTTGACCTGGAAAGAGTTTAAAGGACTCTTGAAAACCATTGTTCGCGGCAGTCTAATCGGCGTTATTATCGGCGCGATTCCCGGTACTGGTGCAACTTCAGCGGCGTTCATCTCATACAGCGAAGCCAAACGCACGTCACCTCGTAAAGCCAACTTTGGTAAAGGTGAGATTGAAGGTGTTGCTGCGGCAGAGTCTGGTAACAACGGTGTGGCTGGTGCGACGTTGATTCCACTGTTATCCCTGGGTATTCCGGGAGATGTGATCACGGCCATTATTTTGGGCGCATTCATGATTCACGGCCTGACGCCTGGCCCAGTTTTGTTCCAGGAAAATCTGACGCTGGTCTACGCATTGTTTTGTGGGATTATGGTCAGCTCTTTCGTGCTGGTGTTCGTTGGTAATGCAGCCATTCGTTATTTTTCCATCATCGCCGATATTCCCAAAACCATACTGTTGCCCATCGTATTGATGTTCTGTATTTACGGAGCCTATGCGGTCAACAACAGTACCTTTGATATTGGCTTGATGCTGGTATTCGGTATTATGGGATTTATCTTCAATCGAACGGGTATCGCAGCGGCGCCCTTCTTGATCGGCTTTATTCTAGGGCCTATGTTTGAAGACAACTTGAGACGGACCATACTTATCAGTAAGGGGGATCTTTCGATTTTCGTTCGTGGCCCTATTACCTGGGTTTTCATTCTGCTTACTGTCGCTTCGCTGCTGTTTGCGATTCGTCGCTACTGGATGTCCAGGAAAGAGGCGATGGCGTAAGTCGGTTGGAGTGATCAGAACCTAACAAAGTGTGAGCGCACTTACTGTTGTTACCAACGAACCCCGGTATATCCGGGGTTCGTTGTGTTTGAAACTTATAAAAATCTTGTTCTAGACACGCTCGACGCTGGCGGTGGCCGTACCTAGAACCTTGGCCATGGGCTTGGGATTATATTGTTTCACCGCTTCACGGAGAGAGAGAAATTCAGCCATCGAAGTATCTCCAATTTGCTCTTTAATGTTCGGTATGTGAGCATATATTTTATATGCGAACATGAATTGCTTGGTTCGTTTTGTATCGTCAAGAACAAATGTGCAGTTGATATGACGGCCATCCCGATGATCGTAGTCCGAACAGTCTGATATTATGTAAGCCCGCCGTGTGAAAAGCTGAAGGAGTCAATATGGACGAAACAAGTCTTAAGCCCGGAGACCGTGATTTCGTGGGTGCACTGGCTTCGGGGTTGCAAGTTTTGCAGGCTTTTGATGCTGAACATCCGCGAATGACCTTGAGCGAGGTAGCCGCCCGTGTAGACGTGGATCGTGCCAAGGCCAGACGTTTTGTGTTGACCTTGCATGCACTGGGGTTTGTGAAACGGATCGGACGCCAGTTTGAGCTGACGCCCCGGGTGTTACAGCTAGGTTATGCTTATCAGTCCTCAAATCAGTATCGCGCGGTGATTGAACAATACCTCGAAGAGATCACGGCGGAGCTGGGGGAGTCTTCCTCGCTGGCGGTACTTGATGGTGATGAGGTGGTTTATGTGGTCCGCTCGTCGGCCCGTCATCGGTTGATGGCCATCACGCTCTCCGTAGGTACGCGGCTGCCGGCGGCTTATACCTCTATGGGAAGAGTTTTACTGAGCCAGTTATCGGAGCAGGCATTGGAGAACACCCTGGAGGGCGTGGAGCTGAAGGCTTTTACGGCATCCTCAATCACGAATGTTGCAGCGCTAAAAAAGGAAATTCTAAAGGTCCGGACTCAGGGGTTTGCTATTGTCGACCAGGAGCTGGATTCCGGCCTGCGCTCAGTTGCTGTGCCGGTATACGCGGGCAACCAGGTGTTACTCGGTGCACTTAACATCAGCACAAATTCCACCCGGGTCGATATGGGTATGCTGATGGGCGTCTATTTACCACGTTTGCAGAGCGTCGCTAAGAAGGTGCAGCTGATTGCCCAGTGATCGTGATGATTACGGCGATAAACGCTGCAACCTAAGTTTTCTTGGGTTCCTTTCGTGCTCGTACCACTATAATTCCTTATAGCTAATTGCTGAGGCCTCTGTTACTGTTCGCGCCATCCTGCCTCTAAGGATTCTGCAGTTTCCGGCTTACAGCCGTGTTGCGAACCATCCATACGACCTGTCAGAGGACGTCACCCCGATTATCGGCGCGTGACTGTAGTCGTCTTTTATTCCATGAATCTTCATGCATCTGCCCGCATTCGCCGAGAACGGTGTTCGTGGAGGCAGAACAATCAAGAGTTAATCATATATGAGTTTTTCTTCACTCGGTTTGTCCGAGCAACTGGTCCGTGCAACTACCGACCAGGGTTATGAAATCCCGTCTCCCATTCAGCTTCAGGCTATTCCTGCCGTACTTTCTGGCAAGGATGTTATGGCTGCAGCCCAGACGGGTACAGGCAAAACAGCCGGCTTTACACTGCCATTGCTGCAGCGCCTGGCTGAGAACCCCCGCACAGGTAAAGGTCCCCGCGTACTGATTTTGGCGCCGACACGGGAGCTGGCCGCGCAGGTTCACGACAGCGTAAACCTTTACAGTAAATACGTTCCTACCAAGGCCGCTGTGGTTTTTGGTGGTGTGAAAATCAATCCGCAGATGATGAAGCTGCGCAAAGGCGTTGACGTACTGGTTGCAACACCAGGCCGCCTCATGGATCTGTACCAGCAGAACGCTGTGCGCTTCAACGAAGTGGAAATTCTGGTGTTGGACGAAGCCGACCGTATGCTGGATATGGGCTTTATTCGCGATATCCGTAAAATTCTGGACTTGTTGCCAGCGAAGCGTCAGAACCTGTTGTTCTCAGCAACCTTCTCCGGTGAGATTCGTGCGCTGGCTCAAGGCTTGCTGAATAACCCCGTGCAGATTGATGTGGCAGTGAGAAACACTACCGCTGAGAGCGTGAAGCAGTCGGTGTACTCGGTTGATCAGAGCCAGAAAACCGCTCTGTTGAGCAAGTTGGTGCGTGATAACAGCTGGGAGCAGGTGTTGGTGTTTACCCGCACTAAGCACGGTGCTAACCGCCTGACTCAGAAGCTTGAAAAAGACGGCATTACCGCAGCAGCCATACACGGAAATAAATCTCAAGGTGCTCGCACCCGGGCACTGGCAGATTTCAAACAGGGCCAGGTACGAGTGCTGGTTGCCACTGATATCGCGGCCCGAGGCCTGGACATCAAGCAATTGCCCCAGGTGGTTAACTTTGAACTGCCAAACGTGCCGGAAGACTACGTGCACCGCATCGGGCGTACCGGTCGGGCGGGCGAGAGTGGCCATGCGTTGTCGCTGGTAAGCGCTGATGAACTGAAGATGTTGGTCGGTATTGAAAAGCTGATTAAGAAGCAGCTGCCCCGCAAGGAAGTAGAAGGTTTTGAGCCCACGAACAATCTGGCGCTCAAGCCCAAAGCCAAGGCGGATCCGAGCAAGGCTCGAAATCGTAGCGGTGGAAATGGCAATGGCCGCCCTGGTGGCAAGCCTCGCAGCTTTGGCGACAAGCCTGGCGGGCGCAGTGGTGGCCGCAGTCAGGGTGGCAATGGCCAACGTGGACGTTCAAGTCAAAGCCAGGATGCCTGAAGCCTTTTAGGCCCCAGGTAACTGATTAAACAATGCGGAGCCTCGGCTCCGCATTGTTGTTTTCGGGTATCAGAATTTGTAAGTGAAGCCTACCATGTAGACCATCGGGTCGATTTCAACGTCGAATTCATCCAGAGTTTGCACTTTTGCTGTGGTGTCTATGTCTGCCCACCACACTGCGGCATTCAAGCCGAAGTTTTCGCTGAGCATGTAGTCCAGGCCAATTTCAGCGGCCACGCCTACGCTGTCATCCAGTTCGATATCCAGACCGGAAAGCGCGCCCGTTGTTTTCTCTTCAAAAAAGGTCGTGTAGTTAACGCCCACGCCTACGAAAGGCTGCAGTGCTGAAGAGCTGTGCATTGGGAAATACTGCAGTGTCAGTGTTGGTGGCAGGTGCTTGGTTTCAGCAAGCTTGCCGGCAGCCGCAAGATCTCCGGCACCGGTGATGTTGTGCTTGAACGGGGTCGCACCCAGCAGGCCCAAACCTATGTTGCTTGTGAACATATAAGTTGCACGAATACCGAGCTGCGTGTTCGTATCTACCGCCACACGTGCGTCGGATCCCAGCGCAGGTAGCCCGCCAACAGTAATTGCATCACTGGAATCATCCGGCGCCACATGCACAGCACCTGCGCGCAGAATAAAATCACCGGCTTCGAAAGCCTGGGCCGCGGGCGCAATGGCCATAACGGCAGCTGCCATAACGCTGAGTTTGAACGTACGGGACATATCCATCTCCTTAACCTGAATCGTTGTTGTGATCAGATTAAAGGTCGCGGAGATAAGAAACTTGATATAGCGCAATAAGCGCCAACAGATGATTTGTGTTAACACGCCAGATTGACGCAACTCAAGAAAGGGGCTGGGAACGTATATTTGCTGGTTGTCAGGCGGAGTCTTTTTTGCTGCCGGGCATAGGTTCTTTAGATACAAACACATCCCGCACAGTGACTGGCTCACCTTCTGCATTCTGTACTTGAACCGGCTGAATAGATTGCCCGGTTACCCTGTCTCGCAGATCTAACGGAGCCTCGTCTGGCGACGGGTTCCACTTGTCGCCCCATTGGCGCAGGGCAATCACTACGGGGAACAGGTCCCGGCCTTTTTCGGTAAGCCGGTATTCGAAGCGCGAGCCGTGTTCGCCCACCTCAACTCTCTTCAACACACCGTTATCCACCAGCCGTGCCAGACGATCGCACAGGATGTTTTTGGCGATACCCAGCTCCTGTTGAAAATCCACAAAGCGCCGGGTGCCGTACATGGCGTGCAGCACAATCAGTAGGGACCACCAGTCGCCTACCTGGTTCAGGGCGCGGGCAACGGAGCAATTGGAGTCGTCAAAACGTTTTCTAGCCATACGTTGAAGTGTACATAATAGAGTTGCATATTAAAACCAGATTAAATAGAGTTGCGTTAAGAGACCAAATTAGGAGTAGCAACTAATGACCATGAACCTGGGCCCAATGTTTCAACCTTTCGACATGCACAACCTGACGCTTCGCAACCGCGTTGCCATGGCGCCTATGACCCGGAACTTTTCGCCCAAGGGTGTCCCTGGTGAAAACGTCGTTGCCTATTACCGGCGCCGGGCCGAGGCTGGCGTAGGCCTGATCATTACTGAAGGCACCACGGTGAATCATCCTGCGGCCAGTGGTTACCCCGATGTGCCTGCGTTTCACGGTACCGATGCACTGGAGGGATGGAAACACGTAGTGGATGCTGTGCACGAAGCTGGCGGGGCTATTTTCCCGCAGCTTTGGCACGTGGGTTCGGTGCGCAAGGCAGGGACAGGGCTGGACACATCGGTTCCCGGTTACAGTCCATCTGGTTTGTTCGCCCCGGGTAAGCCAAACGGCAAGGCCATGAGCAAAGAAGACATCAGCGATGTTGTAACTGCATTTGCCGATGCGGCACAGGACGCAAAAGCCCTGGGTTTTGATGGCGTAGAGATTCATGGCGCCCACGGTTATTTGCTTGATCAGTTCTTGTGGGAAGGCACGAACCAGAGGGATGATGAGTACGGCGGCAGCATGGAAAACCGACTGCGCTTTGTGGTGGAAATTGTGGAAGCAATTCGCCACCGGGTGGGTCCGGAGTTTCCCATCATGCTGCGCTTCTCTCAGTGGAAGCAGCAGGATTACAGCGCAAAATTGGTCAACAGCCCGGAAGAGCTCGAGCAGTTTCTCAAGCCGCTGGTTGAAGCCGGTGTGGATATTTTTCACGCCTCAACCCGGCGCTTCTGGGAGCCGGAGTTTGAGGGGTCTAACCTCAACCTCGCGGGCTGGACTCAAAAGTTGTCTGGCAAGCCCACCATGTCGGTTGGCAGCGTGGGTCTGACCGAGGATTTCATCAGCGGCACGATGGCCAGCAAGCAAGAGGCGGTTGAGCAGTTTGGTATCGACGAGTTGGTAGAGCGCATGAACAACCATGAGTTCGAACTGATTGCTGTGGGCCGGGCGCTGCTTCAGGATCCTGAATGGCTCACCAAAATGAAGGAAGGACGGCTAGGCGAAGTAGACGATTTTGCCCGCAAATCGCTCACCAAGCTTTACTGAGCCTGGGTAGAGTATTTCCTCTCTGTAACAGCACACCCCCACTGCCTACGGGTATGATGGGGGTGTTTTTTTATATAAAGAATTCACAGGAGGGACAGCAATGTCTTTGAAGAACAGTCTTTCAGTATTAATGCTTGCAAGCCTGCTGGCTTTTTCCGGTTGTGCGACCGTAGGTAAGGATTTTTCCACGCACAATGTTGACCAGATTACGGTTGATGAAACCACCCGGGCCGAGATTCAGAAAATGTTTGGTGAGCCTTGGCGCACAGGTGTTGAAGATGGAAAGCGCACCTGGACCTATGGCAAATACCGCTGGTCAGCCTTCGGCGATGCGGAAACCACCGATCTGGTTGTGCGCTTCAATCCCGACGGCACGGTCTCTTCCTACGTTTATAACACCACTGAGTAAATATCAGACTACGTAAAGTCGGAGATTTTGAACTAGATTGTTATTATGGGGAACGCTTTATCACTTGACGATAGAGGGGGAAACATCATGATACGCTTGTTCTATCTAGTATCTTCAATTGACAGTGCAAAGGGTATCTCCGACGACTTGCACGAGCACGGCATCACCAATTGGCGCTTCCATATTTTCAGCAAGGATGAGGCCGGGCTTTATACCCACCAGCTTCACTCTGCCTCGATTGTGGATCGCACGGATCTACCCCGCTATGTGGAGCGGGGTGCCATCATCGGCTTTATTCTGGCGCTCGCTTTCCTGCTTCCGTTGGCACTGTTGAATATTTTAGACATGCCCGCAGCTGCCTGGATAGCTCTGTTTATCTTTGTGGTAGTTGCAGGGGGCTGGGTCGCTGGCTTCGGTGGTATTCAGAATGAAAACTACCGGATCAAGCCCTTTCACGATGATATTGAAGCAGGTAAGTATTTGATTATGGTGGATGCGCCTAAAAATCACATTTCCACGGTCAAGGAACTGGTGGCGAAGAACCATCCTGAGGCGGTTCTGCAGGGTCAGGATTCCAGTTTCAATAATCCGTTTGCCGGCAAGCGTAGCCGGGTTCGGCAGGCGTAACTGGCGGCAGGTCTTTCTTGGGCCGGTAACAGGAACACACCGGTTGTGGTCCTGTTATCGGCCCAAGAAGTAATCAGTCCCGCAAACCTGCTAGCAGCTTATCAATGCTTTCCTTGGCGTCTCCGAAAAGCATGCGTGAGTTGTCTTTGAAGAACAGTGGGTTTTCCACGCCGGAATAGCCTGTTGCCATACCTCGTTTTAGAATGACCACGTGCCGCGCCTTCCAAACCTCTAGCACCGGCATGCCGGCAATGGGGCTGCCCGGGTCTTCTGCTGCTGCCGGATTCACTGTGTCGTTGGCACCGATAACCAGCACGACATCTGTGCTCGGGAAGTCTGCGTTAATTTCGTCCATCTCCAGAACGATGTCGTAGGCACATGGGCTTCTGCCAGAAGCACGTTCATGTGCCCAGGCAGTCGACCGGCAACCGGGTGAATGCCAAAACGCACAGTTACACCGCGTTCCCGAAGCAGTTTGGTCATATCGCTGACGCCACTTTGGGCTTGCGCTACGGCCATGCCGTAACCCGGCACGATAATCACCGAATCGGCGTTGCGCAGTTCCTCGCATACTTCGTCTGCACTGGTCTCCAGAGCGACCTGGTCGTCAGAACCCACTGCGGCAGAACTGCTGCTGGTTTGGCCAAAGCCGCCAAGGATAACGCTGATAAACGACCGGTTCATGGCCTTGCACATGATGTAACTGAGGATGGCGCCGCTGCTGCCCACCAACGCGCCGGTTACGATCAGCAGGTCGTTGCCTAACATGAAGCCGATCGAGGCCGCCGCCCAGCCGGAGTAACTGTTGAGCATGGAGACCACCACTGGCATGTCCGCACCGCCAATGGCCATAATCAGGTGAATGCCCAATACGGCGGCAACGACGGTCATCAGCACCAAGGCAAGTATGCCCAGCGCCATGCTGTCAGTGCCCAGGAACCAGGCGCCCAGTAGCACGGATACTGCCAGAGCGGCCAGGTTCATTAGGTGCCGGCCGGGCAGGGTGAGGGCTTTACTGTCGATTCGGCCATCAAGCTTGCCGCAGGCTATCAGTGACCCGGTGAACGTGATGGCACCAATGAAGATACCCACAAACACTTCCACCAGTTTAATGGTGTGCTCAGCACCCGTGGTGTGGGTGAGCGGATCTATGTAACCAGAAAAGCCCACCAGCACCGCGGCCAGACCCACAAAGCTGTGCAGCAAGGCCACCAGTTGAGGCATTTGGGTCATTTCAACCTTATTGGCGATGGCGACACCAATACTGGCCCCCACCAACACTGCGATCACAATGGCAACGAGGCCACTGTCACTGACACTGGCCATGGTAGCCACCAGTGCGATGAGAATGCCGGCAACCCCATAAAGATTGCCTCTGCGTGCGGATTCCTGGTGGCTCAGGCCTCCAAGACTGAAAATAAACAATACGCTGGCCACTACGTAGGCCACACTAACGAGTCCTGTACCCATGGGGGATCGCCTCCTATCTGCGGAACATTTTAAGCATGCGATGGGTGACCCGGAAGCCGCCCCCTACGTTGATGCTGGCAATCAGCACCGCCATAAACGCCATGATCCCAACCGCGACGCTGTCTGCTTGGGCCAAGTGCAATATGGCACCAATTACGATTATGCCGCTGATGGCGTTGGTTACACTCATCAAGGGCGTATGCAGTGAGGCTGTTACGTTCCAAACGACCTGCCAACCAATGAAACAGGCCAGCACAAACACGGTGAAGTGGCGTAGAAAACTCTCCGGTGCGTAAGCGCCAACGCCGTAGAGCGCTGCGATGGTGAGAATGAGCGCAGCACCCTTGCCAATAAGGCTGCGGCGCTCAGATTCCTTGCGTGCAGCTGCTTTTTGCTCGGCAGAGGGCTCTTCAGTGCCTGGAGCCGGCTTGGGGCTAACCGGGGTCTCTGGCTGTGGTGGTGGCCAGGTTACGTCATTATTTTGCACAACCGTAAGGCCACGGATAACGTCGTCTTCCATGTTCACCTTCGGCTGGCCGTCTTTCTCGGGCGTCAGCTCGGTTACCAGGTGGAACAGGTTGGTGGCGTACAGATCACTGGCTACCTTGGCCATGCGGCTGGGCAGGTCTGTGTAACCAATGAGCGTGACGTCGTGCTGATTCACGATCTTGCCAGGCTCAGTGAGCTCGCAGTTACCGCCGCGCTCGGATGCCAGATCGACAATCACACTGCCTGGCTTCATGGATTTCACCATGTCTGCCGTAATCAATTTCGGGGCTGGCTTGCCGGGAATCAGGGCGGTGGTGATGATGATATCCACCTCTTTGGCCTGTTCCGCGAACAGGGCCATTTCTGCCTTGATGAACTCGTCGCTCATCTGTTTGGCATATCCGCCGGTGCCACTGCCTTCTTCTTCATCAAAATCCAGCTGAAGAAATTCGGCACCCATGCTTTCAATTTGTTCTTTCACTTCCAGCCGGGTGTCAAATGCCCGAACAATGGCTCCCAGGCTGTTTGCCGCTCCTACCGCTGCAAGCCCGGCGACGCCAGCGCCTATGACCATTACCTTGGCTGGTGGCACCTTGCCGGCTGCAGTCATCTGGCCGGTGAAAAAACGCCCGAAGTGATTGGCAGCTTCCACTACCGCGCGGTACCCGGCGATGTTGGCCATGGCGCTCAGCGCATCCATTTTTTGCGCGCGGCTGATCCGCGGCAAGCTGTCGATGGCAAACGTGGTAATGTTTCGAGCTGCAAGGTTTTTCAAGAGCTCTGGGTTTTGGCCGGGCCAAATATAACTGGCCAGGAAAGCCCCTTCCTTCATCAGGTCAGCTTCGTGCTTGTCCAGCGCTGCGTTGTGCATGGGTGCGCGAACTTTCAGAATGAAATCGGCTTCGCTCCATAGTGAGTGGGTGTCTGCCGCGATGGTGGCGCCAACGTGTTCGTAGGCTTCATCGCGATAGTGCGCGGCTTCGCCTGCGCCGGCCTCAATAACGACCTCATAGCCCAGAGCAATAAGTTTGTGGACGGAGGGGGGTGTTGCTGCAACCCGCCGTTCGTCGGTAAAAATTTCCTTCGGAATGCCAATCTTCATGACGCAAACGCCCTCTGTTTGAACCAATGAAACGAATAGGGGATATCTATATCCTAGTGTAAATTCAGGACTTTGCTTGCAATACGTCCTGTTGCGTACGGCGAAAATCCGGGTTAGACGCTATGATTGGCGTTTAAACTGACCGGAAACCATCGATGTTTGAAATGTTTTTTAGCACCTACATCAATAGTACGATTCGCTTTTTGTTTCTGTTGGCTCCTTTCTTCGCGGTATCGATGTTTATTGCCTTGACCCGAGGCTGCCTGCGGCCGAAAAGGCCTCGATCATTCGCCGAGCCTGCATCGCCGCCTCCGTTATGGGCGTGATACTGTTCTTTGGCGGGCCGCTGCTATTCAGTGCGATTGGTATTACCCTGGATTCCTTTCGCATTGGTGCAGGTACGCTGCTGTTTCTGACAGCCATTAGCCTGGTCACCAGCGGCACCCGCAACCATGCCACGGGCCTGCCAGAAGAAGATCGCGACGATATCGCTGTGGTGCCGCTGGCGGTTCCGGTGATGATTGCCCGGCCACCATCGGTGCCATTCTGGTATACGGTGCCGAGCTCAAGGCGGTTCCGGAAGTTGCCGGTGGTTTGTTTGGCCTGATTTCCGGTCTGCTTATTCTGGGTATATTGTTGCACTTATCAGGATATCTGGAAAAGGCTCTCGGTAAAACTGGCCTCAACATCCTCTCTAAAATCAGCGGCCTTGTACTCTCCGCCATGGCAGCCGAGATCGTTCTTACAGGTATTACAGGCTTTATTGCCAGTACAGGGTTATCAGGAGCATAAGGAACGCGATGTCCACCGACACCACAGAGCACAACCGCAACCGACAGGATTTCTCCGGCATCGAATCGATCTGGTTGTTCGGTTATGGCTCGCTGATCTATAAAGTGGACTTCCCGTTCCTGGAACAGCGCCCTGCGTCTATTCAGGGCTGGGCTCGCCGATTCTGGCAGGGGTCCCACGATCACCGTGGCACTCCGGGAGCGCCTGGCCGTGTGGCAACGTTGATCGAGCAGCCGGGAGCCAAATGTAAAGGCATGGCGTTTCGGGTATCACCGAATGTGTTTGAGCATTTGGATGTGCGAGAAAAGAACGGGTATTTGCGGTTTTCTACAACCCTGACGTTTGAAAACGGCAGTCACGCGGAAGGGCTGGTTTATATCGCGACTGAGGACAATGAGGCGTTTCTTGGTCATGCTCCGGAAGCCGATATCGCCCGCCAGATTGCGAAAGCGGCTGGGCCGAGTGGGCCTAACTCCGAGTATCTACTTAGGCTGGCAGAGTCATTAAGAGCACTTGGTGATGAGTGCACCCATACGTTTGCAATAGAGACCTTTTTGAAGAAAGGCCCCTGAGTACTTCCGGTTGCGTCAGACTTCGGTGGTAGCCGCTTGGCGCTCCTCACGAGTGGCGGGGTTGAAGCCTCTGGCAGGCGATTTCCGGCGCTGATTGAGGCCTATAAGCACCAGCGGCACCACAACCATCATGCTGCCCACCAGGAACCACCAGTCGGGCACTTCGTTGAACCAGATCCAGCCAATACCTACCGCCCAGATTAGCCCGGTGTACTCGGCGCTGGTTACCTGGTTTGCATCTACCTGGCGGTAGGCCAACAAAACGGTGATGTTGTATCCCAGGATAAATAGTGCGGAACCGGCTGCCGTGAGCAAAATCTCTGGATGCCAGGTTGCGCCTTGTTGCCACTCCCATATGGCAAGCAAGGCGGAAGCAGGAATCACCAACAGGTAGTTGAGAAACAGCTTGTGCACCGTGGTTTGGCCTTTTGGCAGCTTGCGTACCATCACAGCGTTGATTGCCAGTGTAAGGGCGGACCCAAGCGCTGCAATGGCTGCCCAGTTGAACTCTACCGGGCGCAGAATAACAATGATGCCGGCAAAGCCGCTGAACACTGCAAACACGCTCAGGGGCGTGAGGGATTCACGGAAAAAGAATACCGAAAATACCATCACCAGAATCGGAGCCGCGTAAAACACTGCGTTGGCCGTGGCCAGGGGCAGGTTGCTCAGGGCCACGATCATGCACAGTAGGCCCGCCAGATGAATGTGTGCCCGAACCGCGTGTACTTTTATGCCAGCAAACAGGTTGTTCAGGTCGATCTTGCGAGCCAGCGGCACCAGGAACACGAGCGTGATCAAACAGCGCAGAAACGCAAACTGGAAAATCGGAGCGCCCGGCTCCATAAGTTTGATAAACACGTCGGATATCAATGCCATGGCGTTGCCAAGCACAAGCAGAAGAATGGCGCTGTTTACCGTTTTGCCTGACATGTTCTTTTTCCTGATAACTGTATATGAATAAAACGCCCACGTAGGAAGTGGCAGTCTTAGTCTACTTGCGCTTTAATATCCGATAAAATGATGTTTATTCACTAAGTATTAGAAAAATAGATAATGAAGCTACCTCCGCTCAAAGCCCTGCCCGTATTTGAAGCCGTCGCCCGCCTCAACAGCTTTTCCCTGGCTGCCCAGGAGCTGTCGGTAAGCCAGAGTGCGGTGAGCCATCAAATCAAACAGCTGGAAACCTACCTGGGTGAAAAGCTGTTTTGGCGCAGCGGGCGCACACTGGCGCTGACGGATGAGGGCCGGCAATATCTGGACGTTATCAGTACCTCTTTGCTGCAAATAGAGCGGGCCAGTGAGCAGCTGCTGGGCCACGAAGGGGCACGGCTGCGTTTGTCGCTATTTAGCTCCTTTGCTGTGCGTTGGCTGGTACCGAGGTTGCCGGAATTGCAACGGCTGCACCCGCAAGTGGAGCTGGCGTTGGAAATGAGCAGCGAAAACCCGGTGTTGTCCGACCGGGTCGCGGATTGTTTTATTACCATTCACCGGGATTCACCGGCCTACAGTTACGAGCTTCTGTACGTGGAGCGGCTCTTTCCTGTGTGCAGCCCGGATTATTGGCAACGTATCCGCCGGGAATTAGGCCGGGAGGCCGATGTAACAGGGCGCGACGAACCCGCCATGACCACCACCGAGGTAGCCCGTTTCCCCCTGTTGTCCACCCACAGTATTTATGACAAGGCGGCCGGAGATTGGGAGGCCTGGTACCAGGCAGTGGATAAAACGATGCCTTCGGGGGCTCGCATTCAGCATTTCAGCCACATGCTGTTGGCTCTGGAAGCCGCACGCTTTCACCAGGGTATCGCGCTGACCAACGATTACATGCTCAGCACCCGTAAGGATTCTGAAGAATTTGTGCGTTTGCCTTGCCACCCACTGGTGACCGGGGACCGGTTCTATTTTGCCTGGAAAACCAGCCGGCGCAGAGAACGAAGCATACAACTGCTAAGAGGGTGGCTGGTCGATGAGGCCATCAGAGGAGGCTTAAGGTCTGAATAACCGACGGCACTTTGCGACCTTTGACTCTATTTTTTGCCTTCCAGGGTCTCCCACACCTCGATGGCGGCGGCAAGGTCCTCCAGCGAGGCGCCCACGGATTTGAAAAGCGTAATTGCCTCGTCATCAGAGCGTCCGGGCTTTGAGCCTTTTAGCAGTTCCGCCAGCTCTGCCCGCAAGTCGGTTTCACGCAGTGCGCCCTCGCCAATGGCCTGTAACAGGTCTCCGGCCTCACCCATGGCACCGGCGTAGGTATCAACAAATACCTCGCTGCGGGCCAGGCACCGAGCGTCTGTTTCCCGCATGGATGGCCGGAACGCACCAACCAGATCCAGGTGGCTGCCTGGCTGCAACCACTCCCCCCGAACCAGTGGTTCGGTTGATAGAGTCGCACAACTGATGATGTCGGATTCCTGGACAGCGGTTTTTAAATCAGTCACCGACTCACAATCAAAGCGGTCACGGAAACGCTCAGCCAGTGCTGCTGACTTGTCCGGATTACGGCCCCAAATCCGTACCCTGCGGATGGGACGCACGGTGGCATGGGCTTCGATGAGCATGGGCGCTAGCTTACCGGTGCCAACCACCAGCAGGGATGAGGCATCGTGGCGCGAAAGCTCTCGGGCCGCCAGGGCAGAAGCCGCTGCTGTGCGCCGGCTGGTTAGTGCACCGCCGTCGATGCAAGCCAAGGGGGTGCCGTGCTGGCCTTCGCACAGAATATACAGGCCGGAGATGGCGGGCAGACCGGCGTTGGCATTCTGCGGGAACACGTTGACCATTTTCATGCCGATATATCCCGCCGCTTCCCAGGCAGGCATGAGGAGCATGGTGGCCTCGCCATCTGGGCGATGCATGGCGTGATGGTGCCTTGGTGGTGCCTCGACACCTTGGCGGAATGTGCAGGCGAGACGTTCGATCAGTGCCGGCCATGCCAGTGCGCCGGCCACCTCCTGTGCAGAAATAACACGCATAACGCTTAATCCTTCTTACGGTTAACCAGGCGCAGAACTTCACCGACAATGCCACGCCGGAACACCATCACACAGACTACAAAAATAGTGCCCAGAATCACCTGAACCCAAGAGCCGAAGGCAGACAATTCGTGACTGAGGGCGCCGACGGTGATGGCGCCGACGACCGGGCCAAAAACTGTGCCCAGCCCACCTACAAGGGTCATCAGAATAACTTCGCCGGAGGTTTGCCAGTGGGCGTTTGTGAGCGCCGCAAACTGAAAAACGATGGCTTTGGTAGCGCCGGCTAGCCCGGCAAGGGTAGCGGAGATCACAAAGGCCAGCAGCTTGAAGCGTTCTACGTCGTACCCCAGTGACAGGGCGCGGGATTCGTTCTCCCGAATGGCCTGGAGTACCTCACCAAACGGTGAATGAATGGTGCGGTAGATAATGCCGAACCCGATCAGGAAAATGGTGAATACAAAATAGTACATGGTGAGTGAGTGGTTGAGGTCGATGAACCCGAACAGCTCGCCTCGGGGAATGCCCTGCAGACCGTTCTCGCCGCCGGTAAACGGCATCTGCAGCGCTAGAAAATAAACAATCTGCGCCAGCGCCAGGGTAACCATGGCGAAATAGATGCCTTGCCGGCGAATCGCCAGAAAGCCAAAGATGCCGCCGAGAACAAGGGTGAACCCGGTGCCCGCCAATATGCCTAGCAGCGGTGAAAAGCCCCATTCCTTGGTGACGTACCCGGTGATGTAGGCCGCCCCGCCGAAAAAGGCCGCATGGCCAAATGACAACAGCCCGGCGTAACCCAATAGCAGGTTGAATGCGCAGGCAAACAGCGCGAAGCACAGCAAATCCATGACAAACACTGGATAGGCGAAGAGCGGTGCGGTCAGGCCACCAATGAGCATCAGCATAAACAGGATACGATTGGTCATGAGTGGCTCACTTCTCCTTACCAAACAGTCCCGCCGGGCGGAACAGCAGTACCAACACCATCAAAAAGAAAATCACGGTGCTAGCGGCGGGTGGGTAGAACACCTTGGTGAGACCTTCAATAAGGCCCAGGGCAAGGCCAGAGAGAATGGCGCCCATGATCGAGCCCATGCCGCCGATCACCACCACGGCGAACACCACGATGATTAAATCGGCCCCCATCAACGGGCTGACCGAGTAAATGGGAGCCGCCAGTACCCCCGCCAGGCCAGCAAGGCCAGCGCCGAAGGCAAAGGTTAGGGTGACCATTAACGGAACATTGAGACCAAAGGCCTGGGTCAGATCGGGGTTTTCGACGCCGGCCCGCAGCCGCGAGCCCAGCTTGGTGTGCTCGATAAAAAACCAGGTTGCAAAACATACGATAAGAGACACAACGATGGCGAACAGGCGATAGGTTGGGAAATACATAAAGCCTAGGTTCACCACCCCACTGAGGCTCTCCGGCTGACCCGGGTAAGGGGTGCCGGACACGTTGAAGTAGTTAGAAAACAGGCCCTGAAGAATCAAGGTGATTCCGAACGTCAGCAGCAGCCCGTATATGTGATCCAGCTCGTACAGGCGGCGGAGCAGGAAGCGCTCAATGAGCACCCCCAGCAGGCCAACCAACAGAGGCACGATAACCAGCGAAGCCCAGAAACCGATCTGGATACTGACCCCCAGCCACTTCTCCAAAAAAGAGTAGCCAATCAAGGCGATGAAAGCGCCGAGCATGTACATGGCGCCGTGGGCAAAGTTGATAATATTCAGCAGCCCAAATATTACCGCGAGCCCAAGGCTCAACATGGCGTAAAACACACCGACATTAAGCCCAAGCAGCGCCTGGGCCAGAATGACCTGTATCGACATGTTGGCTATCTCCCTTCAAGTGGTGGTTAAGTCGTGTATTAATTAACCAGCGAACACTTGGATTCTTCCATCGAGATGTAGGCTTGGTCTGCGGGAATCTTTGAGATCACCCTCAGCAGATCCCACTCGCTTTCCGATTCCGAAGGTTTTTTCGCTTCCACCAAATACATGTCGTGCAACATGGAGCCGTTGGGCGCGATTTTTCCACCCTTCACGAACATGTCATTCAGAGTCATTTCACCCAGCTTGGCGCGAACGGCCTCGGTCTCGTCCGTTCCGGCTTCCTTGACTGCTTTCAGGTAGTTAGTGACTGCCGAGTAAACGCCCGCCTGAACCATGGTAGGCATGGCACCATGGATCTTATTGAACCGGTCAGACCATGCTTTGGTTTCCTCATTCTGGTTCCAGACAAAAGCGGTGGTAAATTGCAGACCCTGCGCGATCTCCAGACCCATACTGTGCACATCTGTGATGAACACCAACATGCCCGCCAGTTTCTGACCGCTCTGGACGATACGGAACTGGTTCGCCTGCTTGATGGCATTGACCGTATCCTGGCCGGCGTTGGCCAGCCCAATTACGTCGGCACCGGAGGATTGGGCCTGCAGCAAATAGGATGAGAAATCATTGGTAGAGAGCGGCGCGTTTACATTACCAACGACCTCGCCACCCATGCTTTTCACAACATCACCTGTGTTATCCCGAAGTGAGTGCCCAAAGGCGTAGTCTGCCGTGATAAAGAACCACTTTTTGCCGCCGTTTTTAACCATCGCCGTGGCCGTGCCAACCGGCAAGGCATGGGTGTCGTAGACATAATGAATGCCATAAGGCGAACATTGTTCTTCGGTTAACGCGGTGGACCCTGCGCCCGTATTCATGGTGATGATCTTTTTGTCCTTGGCCAAACCCTGCACGGAAAGCCCGACAGAGGAGTTATCCAGAGCCGTGATCATGTCCACGCCTTTGGTATCGATCCATTCACGGGCCGTGCTGGCGCCAATATCTGGCTTATTCTGGTGATCCGCAGAGATCACCTCAATGGCTTTACCCATCACCTCGCCGCCAAAGTCTTCGATGGCCATTTTTGCCGCGACAACGGCTCCAGGGCCTTCCAGGGACTTGTAGACCCCGGACATATCACTGAGTACACCAATCTTTACCTTGTCGTCAGACAAGCCCTCGGCTGAGGCTAAAAGAGGCAATGCAAGAGACGCTGTTGCCACGGCGCTGACCAGGCCTTGTTTCCAGTGCTTGAACATAGTGGTTTCCTTTTTGTTCTTAGGTTCTGGGTCGGGTCCATGAAGGGGGCCTGGCCCACTGGCTCAGACACTTAAGTGTCTGTTCAATTGCTCTTTTTTGGCCTCAAGATCGGCCGCATCAATTTGTTGTACGACTTTGCCATGCTCGATCACGTAATGCCGATCGGCCAAAGGTGCGGCAAAGTGGAAATTTTGTTCCACCAAAATGATCGTGAAACCCCGCTCTCTCAGTTTGCGAATGACACCACCCAGGGATTTCAAGATGACCGGGGCAAGCCCTTCGGTGATTTCGTCCAGTAGCAGAAGGGTGGCGCCGGTGCGCAGGATTCTGGCAATCGCCAGCATTTGCTGCTCGCCCCCGGAAAGCTTGGAGCCCTGGCTTTTACGGCGCTCTTTCAGGTTGGGAAACATGGTGTAGATTTCGTCTACCGACAGCCCGCCTTTGGCGACGATCGGAGGCAGTTCGAGGTTTTCATCCACGTTTAAAGAGGCAAAAATCCCCCGCTCCTCCGGGCAATACCCCAGCTTGCCCACGTGGGCAATCTTGTGTGTGGGCAGGTTGATGATTTCGGTGTCGTGGATTTTGATGGAGCCAGTGCGTTTACTAACCAGCCCGAGAATGGCTTTCAGGGTGGTTGTTCGCCCGGATCCGTTGCGGCCGAGTAATGTAATGACCTCGCCCTCTCGGAGCGTCAGGCTCAAGCCATGGAGCACGTGGGACTCGCCGTACCAAGCGTGCAGGTTCTCAATCCGCAGTAATTCCGGGCTCTGGTCAGGTGGCATCAGTGGTTCCCATATAGGCTTCCATCACGTCGGGGTTGCTGGAAACCTCGTCATAATTGCCTTCCGCAAGGATTTCCCCCCGGTTCAGTACGGTGATTTTATCGGCGAGCGTCGACACCACATTAAGGTTGTGCTCAACCATGACAATGGTCCTGCCCTCGACCACACGCTTGATCAGGTCGGTCACGGTGCTCACATCTTCTGCGCTCATGCCCTGTGTGGGTTCATCCAGCAGCATCAGTTTTGGTTTCAGAGCTATGGTGGTGGCTATTTCCAGCGCCCTTTTCTGTCCGTAGGGCAGTTCAACGGCTTCTACATTAGCAAGCTTGCCCAGGCCAACCAGTTCCAGTGTCGCCTGGGCCTCTTCGTTAAGCTGGTTGAGAATTCGCAGTGGGCGCCAGAATTGGTAGGACACCTGCAGTTTTCGTTGCAAGGCAATGCGGACGTTTTCTCTGGCCGACAGGTGAGGAAACACGGCAGAAATCTGAAACGAGCGAATCAACCCGCGTTGTGCGATACCTGCGGGCTTGGCCTTAGTAATGTCCTTGCCGTTATAGATGATTCGACCGGATGTCGGAGTCAGGAACTTGGTCAGCAGATTAAAAAATGTGGTTTTGCCCGCGCCGTTGGGGCCGATCAGGGCATGAATTGAGCCGGTTTGGACACTGAGGTTGATGTCCTTTACGGCGGTAAAGCCTTTGAAGTCTTTGGTGAGGCCGTGGGTTTCCAGAATAGCGGTTGGTTGCTGGGCACGATCGGTCACGGCAAGCATCCCTGTATGGCCAGTTGTTAAGACACTGGCAATTATTGTTTGTTGTTATTGTCTTCCAATGGCAATGGGAAAAACGACCGTTGGAGTCTGCACTCAATCTACCGAGTACAAGCTACAGTAAAGATGGCGAACCGGGATTCTGTCAAGTTAGGCCACAAGATAAAGGCAAAAGGCAGGGGCAGGGCAGGGGATAATGGCTTGAAAATGATGACGGGCCGCTAACGGCCCGTCATCATGCTATCAAAGGTACTGGTACCGAAGTAGCCGGTGTTTAATACGCTCAAGAATTACTTGGTCGATCACCGCAGCCAGGATTGCAATAACCAGAATGTTCGTCATTACGCCAGTCATATCCGCAATCTCGCCGGAATAGGCTAGCGATTTGCCCAGTCCGGCGCTGAAACCAACAATCATTTCTGCGGATATCAATGCGCGCCAGGCGTTACCAAAAGCCAGCTGGGCCCCGGTAATCAGTTCTGGCGTAACCGCAGGAAAGTACACGCGCCTCAGCATTTGTACTTTCGACGCGCCCATTACCCGAGCCGCAGAAATATGCACTTTTTCAACGCTTTCTGTGGCGTTCATTACACTCAGCGCGGTGGGGAAAAACGCCCCAATCGCCACAACAACAATAATGGGCAGGTTCCCGAAGCCCATCAGAATGAGGAACAGGGGAACCCAGGCAATCGACGGAATGGATTGCAGAATAATAATGGCCGCCTTCAGGGGGCTGCGTACCGCGTTGATGGTGCCACCAACCAACCCCAGCAGGATTCCGAAGAACAGTGCCGCTCCGTATCCGGCTCCAAGCCGTGTCATGCTGTTGCCAAGCCCTTCATAGAACTCGGCGCTGTTGAGCTCTTCCCATAATCGAAGAATGGCTGTGTGTACATCCGGCATCAAAAAGTCGGGCAGAAACCACGCCGCTACCTGCCAGAAAAACAGGATAACGGCGATGGCGACAACATAAGCCCGTTTGGTTGCGACGCCCATGGTCTGGCTATTGCTCATGTTTAAAGCTCACGAGTCTCTTGCCAGGTCAGGTCCAGCAATGCGTCAACATCGAACGCTTCTTCGTCAGAAAGAATGCCCTGTTTTTGCATGATGCCCGCCAGTTCTTTCATTCGGTCAATATCGGCGCCGGTCAGTTTGGAGCTGAAATCGTTGGTCTGAATCGCCTGAGCAATGACCTTTTCCGAAGGGATGTCGCCATCATTGAGGGATTTAACAACATCTTCTTTGATGAAGTAATCGGTGATGTAGGTAGCCGCTTCTTCAGGCTGGTTTTCCAGCATTTTAATAGCATCGCGCTGGGCGTCGAGCGCAGCCCAGATAACATCTTTGCGATTTTTGAGTGTGTCGCCGGAGGTAATCACCACCATGCATGGGAACGGCCATACTTCACCGATTTCATAGATCTGCTTAACGGGTGCAACCAGCTGGGCAATTCGATCATAAGGTTCAAACAGGAAGGCGGCGTCTACACGGCCACCCACCAGAGACTGAACCGCGACTGCCGGTGCCACGCCCATAATGTTCAGGTCATCTGGCTGTAAGCCAGCATTGGCTAACATAACGCCTTTAAGAACGATGTCGGCGGTGCTGCCTTGTTTCTGTGAGGCGAGGTTGCGGCCCTTGAGGTCCTCAACGGATTCAATGCCCGAGTCGTTGCGCACAACCAGTGAGTGGTAACCACGCTGGGCGCCGCCAACAATTTTCAGGTCGGCTCCGCGAGAGGCCCAGGTGAAGGCATTTGAAAAGCCCAACACGCCAATATCCAGTTGGCCCCCAACAATGCCCTTGATCAGATCGGTGCCGGAGCTGAATTCAATCAGCTTTGCATCCAGGCCGTACTTTTCATAAAGGCCCGCTTCGTGTGCGAGCATGGCTTGGGCATCGTCCATTACACGGACATAGCCCACCCGGAACTCTTCTTTTGCGGACACAGGGCCGGCAAGTACCAGTGCCAGAGCCGTTGTCATAAACCAGCGAATCATACAGTTTCTCCTATTGCTTCGGCCTGAGCCGGCGTTGTGTCAGTATCGATGCCCAGTTTATTCAGCACATCGCGCCGGATATCGGCAAAGGCTGATAAATCGTGGGTTTTGGGCATGTGGCCAAGCTCGATTTCGCTTAGCACGGTGGCGGGACGGTTGCTGAACACCAGCACCCGGTCGGCCAGATATAGCGCTTCGTCTACATCATGTGTAACCAGCACCACCGTAGGGCGTTCTTCCTCGATCAGATCCTTCAAAACACTTTGCAGTGTCATTCGTGTTAGAGCATCGAGTGCGCCGAAGGGTTCATCCAGCAGCAGCACTTGGGGCCGGGCGATGAAAGCCCGGGCCAGTGCACAGCGCTGCCGCATACCACCAGACACCTGATGCGGGTAGTAGTGCTCAAAGCCCGCGAGCTCTACTTTTGTCAGCCATTTCTGGGCCTCGGCGAGAGCAACTTGCTTTGGTGTGTTCTGAAACTCCAATGCCAAAGCCACGTTTCCGGCCAATGTCAGCCAGGGGTATAAAGCGTGTTCCTGGAATACCAGCGTGCGCTCGGGTGATGGTTTTTCAATGCGCTTGCCACCAGCGGTCAAGGTGCCGGTAGATGGCGTTTGAAGGCCTGCGAGCATATGCAATAACGTGGATTTCCCGCAGCCAGATGGCCCGAGAAGAGCAACAATTTCGCCGGTTCTGATTGTCGTGCTGAAGTACTCAATGACGTTGAGATCACCAAACGACTTGGTTACGTCGCTGAAAGTCAGTTCCATATAGCTCACCGGTATATTCATATATACTATAAGTGCATAAATAACCTATATCTTATTACTAAATAGATAATCAAAAAAGTGTTTTCCCTACTTTATTCTGAATAGGGGTTTGAAGCGGTAAGCCATGGCTAAAAAAGTGCGGGGGTAGACATAGTGAGCATTAGCCAGACGAGGTCTGGCTGCGAGGCGAGGGCGCCTCGAAAGACGCCCTCGTAATAACGTGATTTAGTCCTTGGCAGGCCTTTCAACCACTTTGCGTTTTCCCTTGGCACATCGCGACAGCGCCTTCAGGCCCTCTTCATCAAAGGCATCGACCCGGATAACGTCGTATAGAGCCGTGAGTGCTTCCTCAAGTTTCTCGCACTCATCTGCTCTCACAACGCCTTCCGCGCAGGCCCAGTCCACCAGTTTTTTGCGTTCATGGCCCATCAATAACGAAATGCCGTCCAGGTCGTCTTCATCACGATTGCGAACAGCGTCGTGCAGGCGGCTACGCATTTCGGCGGTTTCGTTAGCCAGCTTGTAGGCATTCAAAACACGGCCAAGAGGGTCTTCTGGGTCCATGGTGGTGTAAGCACCACGGCTGATTCGCTGGCGTAGTGGCGTGTCCTTGACAATGCTGGCCGCCACGCGAGTGCCTAGCTTGTCATCCGGCCCGTTGAGGCCAGTTGCACCCAGCGGAAACACCAGCAGGCGCAACGGCCAGCGCAGGGCAGGTACCGGGAAATTAATGATCGCCTCACGCATGGAGTGCTGCAAATCCCGCAAGCAGGACTGCAGGCACCAGTCCACCAGCGGTCGCTGGTCACTTGGGTAGCCTTCTTCATGCCACTGTTTGATAACCGCTGAGGCGTAATACAGCTGTACGAGACTGTCTGCCATTCGCCCGGAGAGACGTTGCTTGGCTTTGAGGCCACCGCCTACGGAGAGCAAAGTGACATCGGTCATCAGCGCAAACCCTGCCGAGAAGCGGGCAAGTTGGCGGTAAGAAGACTTGATATTGCCTTGTCTTGGTACCGATTCAAGCAGCCCGCCGGTCAGGCCCAGAACGAGTGCCCGTAGAGCGTTTCGCGTGGTGTGGGCCAGGTGTCGGTAGAAGATACCATCGAACTTTTTAGTGGCTTGGTCTTCGTCTTCCATGCCAGCGGCGGCAATTTCGTCAACAATAAACGGGTGACAGCGAATGGCGCCCTGGCCAAACACCATCAAACTGCGGGTCAGAATGTTTGCGCCCTCAACCGTAATGCCAATGGGTACAGCATTATAGGCGCGGGCCATGAAGTTGCGGGGGCCGGTAATGACGCCGCGCCCTGCTACCACATCCATGGCATGGTTGATTACGATGCGCATCAGATCGGTGTTGCGGTATTTCAGCAGCGCTGAAGGCACAGCCGGCCGCACGCCTCTGTCCAGCATGCCGGCGGTCAACAAGCGCGCTGCGTCCATCATGTAAGTGTAGCCGGCGATAGGTTCCAGGGCTTCTTGCACACCTTCAAATTGGCTAATAGAGCGGCCGAACTGCTCGCGCGTATAGGCGTAGGAGCCGGTCGCCAGGCTGGCAACCTTGCCCGCGCCTGTGCCCAGTGCGGGCAGGGAAATAGAACGGCCAATGGACAGGCATTCCAGCAGCATGGTCCAGCCCTTACCGAGCATGTCCTGGCCGCCAATAACCTGATCCATAGGGATAAACACTTCGGTGCCCCATGTGGGCCCGTTCATGAATACGGTGTTCATGGGCAGGTGTCTTGCACCCGCGTGTACACCCTCGGTTTCCCGGGGGACCAGAACGCAGGTCACACCTATATCGGCATTGTCGCCCAGCAGACTTTCCGGGTCGTAAACCTTGATCGCCAAGCCAATCAGCGTAGCGACAGGGGCTAGCGTAATATAGCGTTTGTTCCAGGTTACTTTTAGGCCCAGCACTTCTTCGCCGTTCCACTGGCCCTTGCACACAATACCTTATCGGGAATGGCGCCCGCATCGGAACCGGCGACAGGTGAGGTCAGGGCAAAGCAAGGAATTTCCTCACCACCGGACAGCCTTGGCAGGTAGTGTTTTTTCTGCTCATCAGTGCCGTAATGCATTAGCAACTCACCCGGGCCGAGGGAGTTGGGTACCATTACGGTGACGGCTGCAGACACGCTGCGGGTGGAAATCTTCATTACGATTTCTGAGTGGGCAGTGTTGGAGAAGCCCATGCCGCCGTCTTCTTTCGGAATCACCAAACCGAAAAACCCGTTCTCACGGATAAACTTCCAGGCTTTCTCCGGCAGGTCATAGTGTTCGTGGGTAATCTTCCAGTCATCCAGCATGGCGCAGAGTTTTTCTACCGGGCCATCGAGAAACGCCTGCTCTTCGGCGGACAGCTGCGCGGGTTTTGCATCCAGAAGCTTTGACCATTTCGGCTTGCCGGAAAACAGCTCGCCATCCCAGTCCACAGAGCCGGATTTGAGGGCTTCTTCTTCGGTTGAAGAGAGCTTGGGAAGGCGGCTTCGAACCCAGCCCAGCAGCGGGCGGCTGAATTTATCCAGGCGTAGTTCGCTGGGTATAACCAGAATCAGGGCGAGAGCGAGAAAAAGACCACCAAACAGAATGCTGGCAATGTGCCACTCATCTTGGAACAGGCCTACTAAGGTTGCGATGGACATCACCAGAGCAGCGGTGGTGCCGCCAACTCCCACATAGATCAGAATCAGGGCACTGATGAGCAGTAAAAGGACGCTCATGGGCAGACCTCCATATCGTGGATAAAATTCAGCGAATTTCAGCTTAACTTTCGGCCAAAGTCCCCACACATGCAAGTTTGCGCATAGGTATGCATGCATTGCTGCCTATCAGATATAGCCGGCAGCAAAAACCAGCCCAAGCACAATCGGCATAACAATCAGGCTGCCCAGATTACTTAATAATACGAGGGAAGCCACTTTGTGGGGCTCCTGTTGGTATTGCTCTGCAACCATATAGTTAAGCACCGCCGGTGGCAGGGCCGCAAACACCCAAAGTGCGGCAACCTGTAGGCCGGGTAGATCCAGCAGCGCAATCATTGGCCATGCCAGCAGCAAACCGCTGACCGGGCAGGCAATGGCGCCGAGCATGCCCAGCTTCCAGTCGCTGAAATCGATATCCAGCATGCGCACGCCCAGGGTAAACAACATAAGCGGTATGCTGACTTCACCGAGCATATTCATCGCCTGCAGCAGCCAGTCCGGAAGCGGCATGCCGCCAAGGTTCACGGTCAGCCCGGCGATGCTGGCAAACACAATAGGGAGTCTCAGGCGCTGTAAAATGGAAGTGTGCGGGTCAAGCATGTACAGACCCACGGAAAAGTGCAGCAGCATTTCTACAATAAACAGTACGATAGCCGCCGGCAGCGCCGCCTCACCAAAGGCCAGAACCAGCAGTGGAATGCCCATGTTGCCCGAGTTGTTGAACATCATCGGGGGCAGGAAGGTTTTCAGGTTCAGGTTGAGAACCCGGGCCAGTGGGTACAGAACAATTCCCGACCCCAGAACCACAACCGTCGCCGCCAGAGCAAGCCCGGCGTAATCCTGTAGCGGTGCTTGCTGGTCGGCCAGCACCGCAAAAACCAGCATGGGAACAAACAATTCCATGTTCAGAACGTTTAGTCCCTGAATATCCGGGGTGCGAAACCGACCGTATAGGGCGCCGCAGCCAGCAATCAGAAACACTGGTAACAGGGTGGAAAGAATCTGGCCAATCATCGAAGGCTCCAACAGGCGCAGGGGTGATCGTGCGCAGGTAAACCGTTAGGTTCGCAAGTATCAAGGTCATTCGGCAAGTATTATTGCGCCCCGTTCGACCAAAGCAGAATGCAGGCGCTCAGAGCGCGGCGCGTCGGTTGCGATGATGGCGATACCCACTCACAATAACCCGGATTGCCCAATAGCTAACCGGTTGTGGAGTTCGCCAGTGACAGACCCGTTTGATCAGCCTCTTAATCGCGAAAATACCTGTTCGGTAAAGTTTGATGCCCGTAAAGCAGTGTTTGGCCGCGAGGACGTGATTCCGGTTTGGGTGGCGGACATGGATTTTGCCGTGCCAGAGGCCATAACCCGTGCGCTTTCTGAGCGTGCCGCGCACCCGGCTTATGGCTACACTTTGTTTCCCGACAGCCTGCTGGACTCAATAACGGACTGGTTTCGCGAGCGACATGGCTGGGAAATTCAGCGCGAATGGCTACTGATGGCTCCTGGAGTTGTGCCGTCCCTGCACGCTGCCTGCATGGCTTATGCTGATCCGGGCGAGGGCGTGATTGTTCAGCCTCCGGTGTATCCGCCGTTCTTCAGCTCGGTGCGTCTGAGCGGCCGGGCAGTTATCGAAAACCCGTTGATGTGCGATGAAGAAACCGGGTATTACCGAATGGATCTGGAACACCTCGAAGCTTGCGCCGCTCGCCCGGATGCCCGCTTGCTGATGCTCTGCTCACCCCATAACCCGGTTGGGCGCATTTGGTCTAAACAGGAGTTGGAAGCTGTTCTGGACATTGCACGGCGGCACGATCTGGTGATTATTTCTGATGAAATCCACTGCGACCTCACATTTTCTGACAAGCCTCACCACCACATGTTGGCAACACTCGCTGGGCCGGATGATGCACTGATTACAGCTATCGCACCGAGCAAAAGCTTTAACATTCCCGGGCTCGGGTTGTCCGCCCTGGTCATTGCGGACAGGGAACAGCGCGATGCCATGAAAGCCGTGTTCGACTCCATGCACCTGCCCCAGTGTAATCCGTTCAGCATTGCAGGGTTTGAGGCCGGCTACCGAGACGGTGCACCCTGGCTGAACGATCTGATGGCGTATTTGCAGAAGAACCGGGATTTTGTGGTTGAGGCGGTTACTGCCCGCCTGCCCGGGATTCAGACCCTGGCGCCGGAAGGAACCTACCTGATGTGGCTGGATTGCCGAAATCTGGGGCTGGATGATGCCGCCCTGAAGCGGTTTTTTGTGCAGGACGCCGGAGTGGGTATGAACCCCGGCCTCTCGTTTGGTGAGCAGGGCAGCGGTTTTATGCGGCTCAATATTGGCTGCCCCAAGGCCGTGCTGGCCGACGTGCTTCAGCGCATTGAATCGGCCTTACAGGGCAACCTCAGAATTACGGACTAACAGCCGAACAATGGCCTTCTACCTGCTCCCAGAACGGTGGCTTGTTCATCCCCGGCATATCTCCTTTGGTGGTTTTGATAACTTTCCACACCTTGCCGCCGTGGCTTGCCATTTCGCCCTCTTTGTAAGTTTTTGCGTATAGCCACGGCTCGGGTCGCTCGCAAAGCCCTGAGGCGCTTTCCCCTGAGGTGTTGGCCGATGGGGATGCGCTGTTTCCAGTTATTTCGACATCTACAATTTGATCAGGGATTTGCACCTGCTCAGCTGCGTCACTTTGCGCGTTGGCGGCAGAACCTGAAGCCATAATAAGCAGTGCCAGCAGGGATGAGCCCAGCAAGGGGTGACGGGATTTAAATGATGGTTGCTTGAGCATAATGGGCTCCTTAAAGGTGTGTCAGGCCGTTTTAGCTGGAAAAAAGACAGGATACTATTCCCCGGGAACTTTTGCCTCTGTACCTATGTGGTAGGCGGCAAAGCCAGCCATGACAACCTGATCCACCGCCATACCGATGATTCTGCCATTGCTGCTGGAGTGAATAGGGTACTGGGCGTTGGTGATCGGGTCGGCGATGTAGCCAAGAACCTGACCTTCTGAAACTTTTGCGCCCAATTTAACTTCACTGAACAAAATGCCGCCGTGGTCTGCCCGAACCCAGGCAGAGTTGTAGTACACCGGTTGGGGATCGCCCCATACAAACATCCGGGAAATCATACCCTGCTTTTCCATCAGGCTGGTCAGGCTGTTTACGCCAGCATCTATCTGGTGCTCCTGGATGCGGTGCGATTCGCCAGCCTCCAGCGTTACCGTGCGAATGCCGACATTGACAGCCGCAGTGCGCAGCATTCCTGGTGATCCACTGCTATGCACCACCGCCATTCGATCAAAACCCCGGGTAAATTCTGCCACGGTAGGGTTGTTCATGTCGGCACGGAGTTGTGGCAGGTTGGTTCGCTTCAACGAGCCCGTATGGATATCCACCAGCATGTCGCAATGTCGGATAATTTTATCAAACAGTGAATGGGCAATGCGATCTGCCAGGCTGCCATTCGGGCGGCCAGGGAAATGCCGGTTCAGGTCGCGGCGATCTGGCAGATAACGGCTGCCCTGCTGGAATCCCGGCAGGTTTACAATGGGAATGCCCACCACGCTACCGGTCAATTTTTCCGGATCAAGGTCGTACATGGTCTGGCGAATAATTTCGATGCCGTTCAGCTCGTCGCCATGGATCGTACCTGTCAGGCACAGAGTCGGGCCGGCATTAACGCCGTTTACCACCAGCACCGGTGTGGGTTGCGACAAGCCTGCAATCTGAATTCCGGATGACCAGGCCAGGCGTGTGGATGTGCCGGGCAACACTTCGCTGCCAAGCAGGGCCAGATTGTTTGCGGGTTTGGGGCCTTCAACTTCCGGCTCTGGCGCTACGGGCTCTTCACTGCCCGGTTTGCTTGCTGGCTCCGGAGTTGGTGCTGGCGCAACCTCTTTCAAATCAATGTTGGGGGCTACTTTTTTTGGTTTCGGCGCCGGCTTTGGTGCGGCAATTTCGGGTGTGGAGCCTGCCTTGGGCGCAGTTGCCTGGCCAGCTTTTCGTCGGGGCTCTGATTGCTCCACATCTGCTACGCTTTCGTCCTCTGCCAATTCTGCCAGCAGAATCTCTTGAGAGGCTGGCGCCTGTTTGCTGTCGGCAGGTGGGTCTGCCTGTGCCAGGGCAGGGAGCGTAAGCATCATTAAGCACAGCGAGGCTGGAATGTTGGTCAGCGATTGCAGCTTGAAAAACGGCATTATTCCTCACGGGTCATCAAGAAGGACCCAAGGATAAAGGTCGACTTTGGTCATGGATATGGCAATAACAAAGGTTTAATGCCATTTTCATGGTGTTGCCATGAACTTTAGCCAAATTTGCGTAAAATTAATGGTGTATCCGGCTTGCAGGGATAAATTGTGCAAGTGTGTTAGTTATATCTGACGGAAGGGGTGAAGAATATGGACTTTTTGCGAATTATTATTGCAATTTTGTTACCGCCACTGGGGGTTTTCCTGCAAGTGGGCATAGGAAAGCACTTCTGGATCAACATACTGCTGACCCTTCTTGCTATATTCCGGGCATAGTGCACGCAGTGTACATTATCGCCAAGAAGTAGAAGCCCGCAGGCGCTGTAGCACCTGGGGCCGGGTGGGCTCACGTGCTTGATGTAGCCTGCCAGAGCCCGTCTCTATGCGCCGCGCGACCATCGGCTTCCAGCTTCAGCAGGTGGGCCAGCGCCGATCTGGCTGCAACGCCGTGTATGGCTGCTGGCACATCGTCATAGGCTTTGCTGGTCAGGTCTTTCAGGTTTACCGGTGATAGCTTGTGGAGCGCTTTGGCAACTTTATGCTCCCGGGATAAGCGGTGGGTGATCAGGTAATCGATGACCGCTTCCGGCTGTCCCATCAAAAAGCCATGGGCCGGTGCAATGAAGCGGATAGATTCCGCCAGCAGATCGTAGAGGGACTCGATGTAGGCTTTCATATCGCCATCCGGCGGATTGATGACCACTGTTGAGCCCTGCATGATGTGATCCCCTGAAAACAGCAGCTCCTGCTCCACCAGCAAAAAGCAAAGGTGGTTGGAGGCGTGTCCGGGGGTGTGCAGTGCTTTGAGCGTGCCGGCATCGGTGTGAATCAGGCTGCCGTGTTCGGGCTGCTCGTCGGGCGCAAATTTCTGATCTTGTGATGCCCCCGCAGGCGCCGATCGACCATATACCCGACACCCAGTTTTTTCTTTCAGGGCGCGGGTGCCAGGGGAGTGATCCAGATGGGTGTGAGTAACCACCACAGAGTCAATCTGCCCTCCTGTCAGTTCCAGAATCTTTTCAATGTGCCCGGCATGGTCGGGGCCAGGATCCAAGACCGTAAAACGCTCGTGCCCCAAGATATAAGTGTTGGTTCCCGGCCCGGTCATTATTCCCGGGTTGGGCGCAGTCAGGCGGATTACGCCGGCTGCAACCTCAACGGCCTCACCCGGAACAACCTCGGCGTTGGTGCTGCCCTCGCCCTCTGGGTCCAGTTTGCTGGCCTCATCATAGGCGGGCGAGCCTGGCTCCAGAATCACTGGCTTACTGCGCCGGGTGGCGGGCCATGGCTGGCTTGGGAAAGGCTCGGGCGGGTTCGCCCAAGCGTAGCGCATCAGGTTGTCTGCAGTATCAAAATCTCGCAAAACCCGCAGGGTTCTTAGGGTAGGCAGCGTCATCAGCCGCTGGCCAGCGCGGTTTTCCTCCAGGGCTTTTGCGGGGCTGATCCATACATGGTCGATGGTTTCGTCGCCATCATGGTGCACCGGCTGGCCTTCGGGTGCCTTGGTGACAAAAAACCGGGTGTCAAAGCGGCGGGGAGGGCCGGGAGGTGTAATCCAGTGGCTTAGATAAGCCAGCCGATCCAGGGGAATTGTTAACTGGTGGCGTTGGCATAACTGGGCGAGCGACAACTCGCCACGGAACACCGCCCCACGGTCGTTATGAACGGCGTGATCCGCGCTTATGGTGCGCTTGTCTGAATCCACGGCCACCAGGACACCGGCTTCCTCAAAACACTCACGCACAGCAGCCAGCATGTAATCTGCACCACCTTCGCTCAGGCTCATGGTATGGCTGATTTCTGTGTCTGCCAGGCCGGCGGTGTGGTCGCGCCCCTGGGTGTCATTCTGATCTACCGCACCGCCAGGGAACACGTAATAGCCGGGTAAAAATACCGCCCCCCAGGTGCGTTGCATCAGGAGTATTTCCAGACCGTTTTTTGTATCACGCACCAACGCCAGGGTGGCTGCCGGACGAATATCCTTTGGGCTTTTGTTGTTCAAACTCTTAACCTCCACGTGCCGCTGGGTTCAGCGCTCAAAGACTCTTGAATGACGATAACTGATTTTTGCGACAAGATCTTGAGGTGAACGCCTTAACCCAACAGCGTATCATCCGCACCTGCAGCCAGACACTTCCAGAAAAACTGAAAGACAGGTATCTCAGCGTGGCCCGAATTGAACTCTCCTTCCCAGACGACGGTTTTTGCTTTGAAACCCGCATGCAGGTCCGGACGACCGATATTAACGGTGCCAACCACTTGGGTAACGATGCTTTGGTTTCTATGCTCTCGGAAGCCCGCGCTCAATTTCTGATCAGCTACGGCATTGCGGAGGGTGACAGCAGCGGCCAGGGCATCATTGTGACGGATTTGGCCACCATGTATCAGTCGGAATCATTTTTTCCGGAAATGCTGCGTTTTGAGGTGGGGGTAATGGACTTCAACAAATACGGTGCCGACTTTGTGTTCCGGGTAACCAAGGTTGAGAGCGGCCAGCCCGTAGCCTTGGCAAAGTACGGGTTCGTGTTTTTTGATTACCCTACAAAGAAAGTAACGCCCATGCCGGAAAGTTTCCGGTCACGCTTCGCCTGACTCGCTTCCTTTTTTGCGGAGCTGCTTCATGCCGGTGCGATAAAAGCTGTATGCCATGATGCCAGCAAACAGATTGCCTACCAGAGCACCACTCATCAGGCCATAAATGCCGTTGAGCTGGCTGCCCAGCCAAAGCAGAGGCAAAAAGCACAAAAACAACCGCAGGATTGAAATCAGCAACGCTCTCACGGCAAGACCAAGGGCGTTGCATATGGACACCATCAGCATGCATATCCCCAAACCGCTGTAGCTCAGAGGCACCCGCACAAGGTAGGCGCCAAGAACCTCTTGCACCTGTTGGTCGCTGCTGAACAGCTCGGAGACTAAACCGGAGGCGGTTAGCCAGAGCAAGCCTATGGCCAATTGCCAGACCACTACAAAACGCACCGCAAGCCGAACCAGTTTACGAATTTGTTCTATGTTGCCGGCGCCCAGCATGCGGCCGATCATCGGCGGCATGGACATGGTTAGCGCGAGCACAACCACAATAGAGAAAAATTCCAGGCGAGTACCAAGCCCCCAGGCTGCAACAGCAGCCGAGCCGAAGCCGGCGACCATGGCGGTTGCCAGCATGGCTGAAACAGGCGGCATAAGCTGGCTGACCATGGCAGGGGCCATAATGCTATTGAGTTGTTTCAGGGCGCGGCCCAACGCAAGCTCGCGCAGATCAAAGCGGATCCAACCGCGCTTAAGCAGCTTTGGGTAAATAAACAGGCAGCCGATGCCAAAGGAAGTCACCGTGGCCCAGGCAGCGCCCGGCAACCCCCAGTCGAAAACAAAAATATATAGCGGATCCAACGCGATATTGGAAAGGCTGGTTGCCACCATCATATAGCCGGGTAGTTTTGTGTTGCCATGGGAGCGGCAGATGCTGTAGCCGAAGTAGAGAAAGGCACCGATCCAGGCGGAGAACAGCCAGGGCACCCAGTAGCTGCGTACCAGAGGAAGCAGGGTGTCGTCTGCGCCGAGCGCGGTCATGATCGGGCTCTGCAGAAGCCACAAACCGACGCAGAGCACGAACACCAGCGTGCTGCCAACGGTAGTGACCAGCCCGCCCAGGCGAAATGCACGGAGTTCGTCGCCCACCCCGAGTGTCCGCGAGATGATGGCGGTGGTGGCAATGCCCAAGCCCACCTGTAGCCCTATGATGAGCTGGTGCATGGGGAGTGTGAAGCCCAGAGCCGCCAGTGGATCTCGGCCAAGCTGGCCGATGAAGGCGCTATCCGCAAGCTGGAATGTCATCAGCGAGAGAACGCCAAAGAGCATGGGCCAGGTCATGGTGTAGAGCTGGCGGGGGAGGCTGGCGTTTTGGGTGGTATTGCTCACGGGTTATGGGGTGATGCCTTGGTCCGGGTTTGTATATTGGAGTTTAACAGTTTTGTGTTCGAGTTCGGGGGTGGCCTGGCAGACGGACCGTCCGCCAGGCTTGTGCCTGGGTATAGCCTCAGAGAGCCTTCAATGCTGCGTCGTAGTCGGGCTCGTCTTTGATTTCGTTTACAAGCTGGCTGTGGATAACTTTGTTGTCCTCATCAAGAACCAACACGGCGCGGGCGCAAAGGCCGGCCAGTGGACCGGTCTGAATGCTGACTCCGTAGTCCTGCTGGAAGCTGTAGTTCCGGAAGGATGAAAGCGTGATGACGTTTTCCAAGCCTTCTGCGCCGCAAAAACGGGCTGCTGCAAACGGCAGGTCGGCGGAGACAACCAGTACAACGGTGTTGTCCAGAGCGCCGGCTTTTTCGTTAAATTTGCGGGTCGATGCCGCGCACACGCCGGTGTCGATGCTGGGAATGATGTTCAGGATTTTGCGCTTGCCTGCCCAATTATCAAGTTTTACGTCTTCCAGGCCGCTGTTGGTCAGCGTGAAGGGCGGCACTGTGTCGCCGCTCTGCGGAAACGTGCCGCTCACTTCAATGGGGTTGCCGTCGAGAGTTACTGTGCTCATTGGTTGCTCCTTGTTATCCGTAAATGTTCAGAAACAGCATACTCTGTTTAGACCATTTTGGATGAGTTTTCACCCCGCTTGTGGCTCGAACCCCGCGGCTGGGTGGCGCTGCACCAGCAGCAAGTAGCTGCCTAAGGCGGCAACGGCGCAGATGGCGATGATGGCCGACATTACCAGCGAGGTGCCGTCGTGCAAGTGCCCCACGAGCATGCCAGCAAAGGCTGCGACGGCCATTTGGGCAAAGCCGAACAGTGCTGAGGCGGAGCCGGCCATACGGGGGAAGTTGGCCATGGCGCCTGCCATGGTCTGGGGCATAACCATACCGGTGCCCGCCATAAACAGTGCTTGGGGCAGGATAACGGCCCACACACTGAAGACCTCCGCCAGTGCCAGCGCCACCATCAGGCCGCCGGCGGCAACGGCAATGATCAGCCCACGAACCAGAATTTGATCTGGCACCAGGCGACTGCCAAGGCGGATCGCTGTGAGGTTGCCGGTTACATAGCCAACTACAATGCCGGCGAAATACAGGCCGAACTGCTGTGGAGGCACTTCAAGAAAATCAATCAGCACGAAGGAGGAGCCCGAAAGAAACGCAAACAGCCCGGAGAATAGCAGCGCGTTGGTCAGGGTGTAGCCGAGAAAACTGATATCTGTGCCTATGGCGCGGTAGTTTCTCAGCAGGCTGCAGAGTCTCAGGGGCTGGCGGTACTCTGGCCGCATGGGTTCGGGGATGCCGAAAGCCACCACCACGGCCATGATCAGGGCATAACCCCCTAGTGCGAGAAAAATAGAGTGCCAACCCAGGCCGGCTACCATTAGGCCGCCCAGAGTGGGTGCGATGGCGGGCGCCAGGGCCATGATGCTGGCAAGAAGCGCCATGATTTTTGCTGCCTCCCGGGGAGTGTAAATATCCCGGATGGCGGCGCGGCCCAGAACTGGCCCGGCCGATCCGCCCAAGGCCTGCAAAAAACGGCACAGAATCAGAGTTTCAATGTTGCTGGCAAGAGCACAGCCAATACTGGCCAAGGCAAACAGGACAAACCCGCCAATCATGATCGGTTTACGCCCAAAGCGATCCGCCAGCGGGCCACAAACCAGTTGTGCGATGGCAAAACCGACCATATACAGGCTCAGGGTTAGCTGAACCTGGCTGGTGCCGGTGCCGAAATCGCTGCCGATTTGGGGCAGTGCCGGCAGGTACATGTCAGTGGCCAGTGGCCCCAGCGCAACGGCGGCGGCGAGCAGTATGGTTGTCCATATACTGGTTAAAGCGAGCATTTATCATCCATACCTTGGGGTGGGCGGGCGTGGAGTGGATTTTAGGGCTAAAGGGCCAAAAAATAACGGCAGTGCTGCTCATAGGATATATGAGCAAAATTGATAGGTTACTCGTTGAGGCCATTCATGGTGGCCGCTACGGCGTTCACCTGGTTTCGTAACCACCGGTGCGCAGGGTCGTTCTGGTTGCGGCGGTGCCAGACCATCAGCAGGGTAAAGGGCTTTAAGCTGAAGGGTAAGGGCACCCAGGCAAAATCCCGGAGTAAGTGTTTGCTCATGCGTTCAGGCGCGGTAACCAGCATGTCGCTGCCTCGGAGAAATTCTGGCAGGCCGGAAAAGTTGGAGACGGTAATCACGTTGCGGCGGGTCAGCCCGCGGGCAGAAAGTCCGGCTTCGAGGGCGGGTTTCTCGCCGCTGCCAAATACCAGGGCAATGTGATCGGCTTTCAGGTATTCGGTGACTGTCTCTGGCGCTTCGCGCTGGCCTGGATCGTAGAAAACCACCATGCGATCGGCCATTAGGCCTCTTTGCATAATGTCGGTGGCTTCCGGCGCGTGAGGTGAGATGATCAGGTCGCAGATGTCTTTGCGCAGCATCTCTGCAGTGGGAATGCCTGATGCAATTACCTGCAACATTATGCCCGGAGCCTGTTGTCGCAGACGTTGCATCAGCGGGGGCAGGAGCAAGTCCCGTTCGTAGTCGTTAGCGGCAATGGTGAAGGTGAACTCGGTGGTTTCTGGCGTGAAGGGTGGGCCGGAGGCCAGGGAGTGCATGTCGTCGAGAATCTGGCGAACGTGGGGGCCTGCCTGTACTGCGTAGCGCGTGGGTGTTATGCCGCGCCCGGATTTAACGAACAGGGGGTCCCTCAGGGCGTTCCGTAGGCGCTCCAGCGTGTGGCTTACTGCCGACTGACTGACGCCAAGCTTGACTGCCGCGCGGGAAACACTGCCCTCGTCAAGAACGGCGACAAAGGTCTGCAGCGCGCGAATATCAAGATTGAATGTATCAATAAGGTTCATGGATAGCAGTGTAATCCACAACCGCCATTCCCGGAACCGGGCACGCCATCAATCTGAACGCTGTGCCAGCCACTGGGCCATGTCCAGCCAGCTTTCCCGGGGCGCTTTGCTGCCCGCCAAAATGCCCATGTGGCCGCCGGGGACCACGCGAAAGGCTGTGTCTTCTGAGCTGACATGATCTATCAGCCGTTCTGCCGCCGCAGGCGTCACTATGGTGTCCTCGCTGCCTGCTACGGCAAACAGGTTGGCACTGACGTTGTTTAGTTGTACTTGATCATCACCAATCTGCACTGTGCCCCGGGACAGTTGGTTGTCGATCCAGATACGCACGACCGTGTCCTGAACGACACCGCCGGGGTAGGCCACCATGCGATCAAGGAAGGCAGATGTTGTGGCATGGCTGGTTACAAACTCCCGATCTCCCAACCGGATGATCAACTCCCAGTAACCCATAAAACTGCCGACAGGGTTGGTCAGTTTGAAGCCGATCGTATTTAACCAACCCGGGCTGTGGAACCAGTGCGGCCGGAGATCGTGAATTCGGAAGCCGGTACGTTTGCGGATAGATTCGGCCACATCCGCCAGGCGCTGATTCAGTAACCCCAGAACGCCGGAAGCATGGCTGTCGATAGGCGATCCCAGCACAATGGCGTTACGCACATGTTGGTCTTTGCTCAGGGCCGAATAAAACAGGGTAAACATGCCACCCATGCTCCAGCCGTGCAGCGACAATTCCTGCTGGCCACTGTGTTCGCGCACCCGGTTTAGGGAGGCGGGCAGGAGTTCTGCTACATAGGTATGCAAGTTGTAATGGCTGTGTGCCCGGGTTGGTGTGCCCCAGTCAATGAGGTAAACCTCAAAACCTTTGGCACGTAGAAATCTTACCAGGCTGCGCTGGGGGAAAAGATCATAGATCAGCATATTCACCGCCAGCGGCGGCACAATCACCACAGGGGTTCGATGGCTTTTTCGTTCAACTGTAATGGTTCTGCCATCCAGGTCGATGAAATCTTCTTTGAGAGGCGGGTAATAACGCAGGCTGACCAGCCCGTCTGAATGAAGTGTTTCAAAGGGTGTTTGCCCTGCCTGCACCAGGCTTGAGGCGCGGAATACACGATCAAAGGCGTTGCCAGCATAAAGCTTTGTCTGCCGTGCCAGCTTTGCGGCTTTTTCGGTCGCGGCTTGAGTGAGGTCGGGCATCAAAAAATTCCATGGTTAAAAATGGAGGCTATCTTGCAGCGCCTGGCCGCGCTATGGCAGTACTGTCACTATTAGATGGCAATGTGGTCACAATCAGCCACTGCCCATAGCCGGCGGTGATTGGTATGATTGCTCACCACTGGCTAAATAATCACAACAGGAACCGCATGCTCAGCTTCCTACCTGCTCCCGTTATCGGCGTACTCAATTCCATTTTACTGGGAGTTAACACACTTTTTTGGTGCCTGTTGCTCTATATTCCGGCGCTGTTGAAACTCATTATCCCCCACAAGGGCTTCCGGGTTTTGTGTACCCGCATCATTATCTGGATCTCGGAATCCTGGGTGGCGTGCAATACCGGCTGGATGAAGCTAACCCATGGCACGCAATGGCATGTCACTGGCGCGGAAAATCTCCGCCGTGAAAGCTGGTATCTTGTGCTCAGCAATCATCAAAGCTGGGTAGATATCTTTGCCATGCAGCGGGAATTCAACCGCCGTGCGCCTTTTCTGAAGTTTTTTCTGAAACAGCAACTTATTTGGGTACCGGTCATCGGGCTTGCCTGGTGGGGCCTGGATTTCCCCTTCATGAAGCGTTACACCCGAGAGTACTTGATCAAGCACCCGGAGAAACGCGGGGAAGACCTGAAAGCCACCCGCCGTGCCTGTGAGAAGTTTCGCTACACCCCTGTGAGCGTGATGAACTTTGTGGAAGGCACGCGGTTCACCCAGGCCAAGCACGATAAGCAGAAATCACGTTACACCCACTTGCTTACGCCAAAAGCTGGCGGCGCCGCTTTTGTACTGGACACCATGGGTGATTCGATACAAACGCTCGTTGACGTAACTATTGCCTACCCTGGCGGAGCGCCGTCGTTTTGGGATTTTATGTGCGGACGGATAAGTGAAGTGAAAATGGAGATTCACACCGTGACCATTCCCGAGCACCTGAAAGGGCGGGATTATTCCACCGATGGTGAACACAGGCGCAACGTGAAGAACTGGCTGGCGGAGCAGTGGCAAGCCAAAGACGCCCGCCTGGAGAAAATGCTCCGCTCGTAACGCAGGAACGACGTCAGCGTTCGCTGTCGTCGCTCTTCTTGTCATCACCTTCTATATCGTCTGGATGCTCGCGCTGGTAGCGCTCCCAATCTTCCCAATCGTGAGGTGTGCCGGCATTGGGCCGGCGCAGGTGTTTGGCGTGCTCTATCGCGTTGTGGCGAAGACTGTGATCCGGCGTTTCGTCTTCCTTGTCGAAACCATGTTTTTCAGAAACTCATCCGGGGTGATGGGCATGGCGCACCTCCTTTAAGGATCAGGGATACCCTGAGCTACTCTACTGTTAGTAAGATGCGCCTGATCTGATGGTTTTTCAACCGGCTCCGGCGTTGGCGGCGACCGGGGTTTCCGCTGTCTCTACCAGTTTGAAGTTGATCTGCCGGCGCTCGTCATCCACGCCTGAAAAACTGACTTTCACTGCCTGATCCAGCTGGAAGATACGGCCATTCTTGTTGTGAGTCAGGCGCAGAGTCACTGGGTCAAAGCTGTACTTGCCATTCAGATCTTTGCAGCTGATAAACCCTTCCAACCCGTTTGCTTCCAAGCGTACGAAAAAGCCGGCGGGGATGGTTCGGCTTATAATGCCGTCCATAGGTTCCTCGCTCAGGGTTTTGGCAAAGTCGCTTTTGAGCCAGGTTTCCAGGCTGTTCGCAGCTTGGCGAGCTTTGAACTGTGCGCCCTGAAGTGCCAGTAGCTTGTCTCCGCTCAGCGCCATCATGGGGGTGTCCCACAGTGCTGCTTTGATAACCCGGTGAACATAAAGGTCGGAATACTTGCGCAGGGGCGATGTGAAGGTGGTGTAGGCGCTAAGGCCCATGCCTTGGTGTGGTGCGGCAGAAAATGCCAGTTCAGCCGGGCCAGTTGGCGCGAGAGGATGGTTTTCACGGGTACTTCCGCTTCCAGCTCGGAGGTCTGCTTCATTATTTCCCGAAAGCCATCGGCAGTGCTGGGGTCAAATTCCGCAAGGTGGGGCGCATAGCCTTTAATCAGAGCACGGGTATTGTCCGCTCGATCATCTCGAAGCCCAGGGTGTTGGATGAATAGGCCAGAAGGTTGTTTGGCCAAAAAATCTGCAGCACACCGGTTGGCTGCAACCATGCACTCTTCCACTAGGCGGTGTGCCTCGTTTTGTATCGACGGTTCAATGGCACGAATGCGCCGGTTTTCATCCAGCCTAAGCCGGAATTCGGGCCGGTCGCCACTTAGCAGTGCGTGTTCACTGCGCCATTTTCGCAGAGCGGTTGCCACTTGATGGAGCTGGTCCAGGCTGTTGGAAACCGAGTCTGGCAAGGCTTTGATATCTTCGTCTTCGCGCCCTTCAATCAGATTGGATACAAGGTCGTAACTGAGCTTGGCCTTGGAGCGGATGACCGCTTGATGAAAACTGTAATCGCCCAGGCTGCCATCGTTATTGACCTGCAGGTCGCACACCAGAGCTAGGCGGTTCATGTCTGGCATCAGCGAGCACAGCCGGGTACTGATGCTATCAGGGAGCATGGGCAAAGGTTCACCCGGAAAATAAATAGCCGTTGCCCGGTTGAAAGCTTCAACCTCCGCTGGGCTTTCGGGCCCAATGAGTGCGGATGGATCGGCAATCGCAATGGATAGCGACCAGCCAGTTACATTGGGTTCCGCCAGCAGTGCATCGTCCATATCCTGGGTGGCGGGGCTATCGATGGTTACGTAAGCGCGCTCAGTGCGGTCTTCCCGGCTGGTTTCGCAGGCCGTAATGCTGGCTTCGTTCAGACTATCCGCTTGCTCTATAACGGGCGCGGGCCAAGCATCTGCCAGATCGAAGGTGGCCAGGGTGAGGGCTCGCTCTATTCCTGGCTCGCCTGCCTTGCCAATAACCCGAAGAATCTTTGCCTGGCCCTTTCCGTCTTTAATCGGGTGCTTGTGAATGCAGCAGTAAATATAATCGTCGGGCTGCGCATTCATGCGCTCTTTAGGCGGGATAAAAATCCAGCGATTGATGCCCGGCGTTTCCGGCACCACAAAATGTCCTTTGCCCTTCACCAGATAACGCCCAACAAAGGTGCTTAGAGGGCTTTCTAGAAGCTCGTCCACAACGCCTTGGGTTTTGCCTTTGTCTACTTCCTGTTCGGACACATTAACCCTGTCGCCTGGAAGCACCTTTTGCATTTCTTCTGGCGGCAGAAAAACATCCCGACCTTCATCTAGCGTGACGAACCCGAAGCGGCCGTTGGTGGCTTTAACCTTCCCTGGGAAAACAACTTTGCTTTCCTCAATATCAGTTTTTAGCTGGCGCAACTGGTTGATAGCGTCGGCATTGAGCATGGGTGAACCTGGCTGAAAAAATGAATGATGGAGCGAAGTATAACGGTTATAGCGGTATGAGTCAGACCTGTTACGCGGGGTTAATTGCGGTATTTTTCAGGGCCGTGATACAAACGCAGTTGCAGCCATTGTTCCTGGCCCGGTACGGGAGGGGTACCGGGCTGTCTGATATTCAGGTAGAGGCTAGCCCTGCTGGGCTGTTCAGCCTAGTTATGTTCGGAAAACACCTTGGTCTGGCCTTTCTCGTTGAACATCAGTACCTGGTAGTGGTCTTTGCGGTCGCCCATTTCCATGCCCGGTGAGCCAGCGGGCATGCCGGGAACGGCCAGGCCTTTGGCTTTCGGGGCGCGGGCTATGAGGCTGTGAATGTCATCCGCGGGCACGTGGCCCTCGATCACGTAGTCACCCACGAAAGCGGTGTGACAGCTGGTCAGGTTGGGGGTGAGCCCGGCTTCCATTTTGACGCGATTTATGTCCTGAGTGTCTGTAACTTCCACCTTAAAGCCGTTGCTTTCAAGGTGATCGACCCAGTCTGTGCAACAACCGCATGTGGGCGACTTGTAGACGTGGATACTTTGAGCAGCACCTGCCGCCAAAAGTGGGGTGCTGAAGCCGAGGGTTGCACCAAGGGCCAATCCGAGAATCTGTTTTTTCATGGTTTTGCTCTCTTTAATGTCGTGTTCAGTGATCGCTGTGATCTTGTGCAGGCGCGTCGCTATCCGATGAAGAAAGCCAGAACCACCAGATGGTTGCGGCCATTAGAACAAGCCCTCCGGCATTGACCAATATTGTTTCCATCAGTTCCGCTCCTGTTTTGATTTTTGGCCTTGGTTTGGCGATTGAGCTGGCTTGTGACTGGATTTAAACAGACGTAGCCGGTTAGCGTTGGTAACAACGGTTACCGAAGATAACGACATGGCAGCGCCAGCGAGAATGGGGCTCATCAGTATGCCCCATACCGGGTACAGAAGGCCTGCGGCAATGGGAATGCCCAGGCTGTTGTAAATAAAGGCGCCGAAAAGGTTCTGGTGAATATTCGACACGGTGGCCCGGGAAATCTCGATGGCATCCGGTACGCCGTGCAGGGAACCGCGCATCAGAGTGATCGCAGCGCTTTCGATGGCTACGTCGGTGCCTGTGCCTATGGCGAAGCCACATCAGCGGCGGCAAGCGCCGGTGCGTCGTTAATGCCGTCACCCACCATAGCCACGGTGTAGCCTTTGCCGCGCATTTCGTTCACTACGTCGGATTTGTCTTCAGGCAGGACTTCGGCACGGTAATCGTCGATGCCGGTTTTGGCGGCAATGGCTTTGGCGGTGGCGTCGATATCGCCAGTGACCATCATTACCCTGATGCCGGCATCGTGCAGGCGCCGGATGGCGGCCTGCGAATCTGACTTGATGGCATCGGCAACCCCCATAACGCCTAGCAATTCAGTGCCCCGGGCAAGGAATAGCGGGGTGCCAGCCTGCTCGGTAATGGCTTTTTCCGCATCGGCCATGTCATTTAACGAAACGCCTTCGGCTTCCAGCCACCGGCGGTTGCCCAGCCGAACCAGCTCACCTTCAAACTCACCTGCCACGCCTTTGCCGTTCAGCGCTTTAAAACCGGTGACGTTGAGTGGCTGTGCGTTTTGCTCTTTCGCCTTGTTAATAATGGCTTCCGCAAGCGGGTGTTCGGAATGTTGTTCCAGGCCTGCTGCCAAGGCCAGCAATTGCTGTTCATCGCCATTCACCGCGTGCACGCTTGTTACCGCCGGGTGACCTTCGGTGATGGTGCCGGTTTTATCCAGAATCACCAGATCCAGCTTGCCCGCGGTTTGCAGGGCATCGCCCTGGCGAATCAGAGCGCCGTATTCCGCCGCCTTGCCAACGCCTACCATTACCGACATGGGCGTAGCCAAGCCTAGCGCACAGGGGCAAGCAATGATTAGTATGGTCGTGGCCGCAACCATCATGTGTACAGCCGCAGGCTCAGGCCCGAGGTTGTACCAGACCAATGCGGCGGCTACCGCGATCAGCATCACGCTGGGCACGAACACCGACGATATTTTGTCTGCCAGCCGCCCAATGGCAGGTTTCGAGCCCTGGGCTTTCTTCACCAAGTGGATAATCTGGGCTAATGCGGTTTCACTACCCACCCGTGTTGCCTCGTAGACGATTCCTCCATGGGTATTGAGCGTGCCGGCGGAAACCTCATCGTCCACCGCTTTACTCACGGGCATGGGCTCGCCGGTGAGCATGCTTTCGTCGATACGGGTGCTGCCCTCAACGACGCGCCCGTCTACCGGTAAATTCTCGCCAGGGCGAACCCGGATGTGATCGCCTTTGCGCACGTCTTCCACCGGGATATCCTGCTCTTGCCCATCGCGGATAACCCGTGCGGTTTTCGCTCGCAAGTCCAGTAGCCGACGAACCGCCTCGGATGTTTTGCCTTTGGCCCGGAGTTCCAGGGCTTGGCCCAGGTTGATCAGGCCGATAATCATGGCCGAGGCCTCAAAGTACACATGCCGTGCCATCTCGGGTAAGGCATCGGGAATGCTCACGACCGTTATGGAGTACAGCCATGCAGTGCCGGTACCCAGAGCAATCAGGGTGTCCATATTGGCGTTGTGGTGCCGGAAGGCCTTCCAGGCGCCGGTGTAGAAATGCCCGCCGGTACCGGCCATAACCACCAGAGTGAGCAGGCCCAGACCAAACCAGATGCCCTGGTTCGCCTCGGTTACCGTCATGGAGCCGAACCCCATGCCCCAGGCCATCAGGCCAACGCCCAGGCCCAGGCTGATCGCCATTTTCACCAGAAGGGTTTTGTAGCGTTTTTTGTCTTCTTGCTGCTTTTGGTCGTCTGCAGCATCCGCATCTTCAATCACACTGGCGCCGTAACCGGAGCTTTCCACCGCCTGGATCAAGGCTTGCGGGTCTGCCTCGCCCGTTGCCGTGGCGGTATTGTCCGCGAGGTTCATGTGAGCATGGGTAACGCCGGGCACAGACTTCAGTGCTTTTTCAATGGTATTGACGCAAGAAGCACAGGTAGCACCGGTTACTGCCAGATACACCTGATCGTCGCTTTGGGCCGGCGTTGCCGGTTTTTCAGGTTTGTTTTCAGAAGCCGTGGCCTGCTCGCCTGCATCGGGTTCTGAATCCGGCTTTTGTGACTTGGGCGAGCAGCAGCTGGCGGGCTTTTCAGTTACAGAATCAGCCACCGGCTCTGCCGGGTAACCCGCTTCCGTCACAATCCTGGCCGCTTTCGTGGTATCGATGCCTTCCGGCAACGCGACGGTCTGGTCTTCCAGATTTACCTCTACCAGGTCGGTATCACCGGTTAGCGGCTCCAGGGCATTGCGAATCTTTTTGGCGCAGCCCTGACAGGTGGCGCCGGAAATGCTGAGACTGGTATGTAACAAAGGTGCATCGTTCATAGTGGTTTACTCCTCAGCCTGTTTGCTGGGCTTGCTATCGTCCCAGTGCTCAATCAGCCGACAGATGGTACGACCATCCGGCGTGCCGTCCGGCATATCCTGCCAGGCGACCAGCGCTGTTTTCATTCGCTTGCGAAGTTGCTGTAACTCGCCAATCTCCCGCTCCACCTCGGCCAGCCGCTGCTGAAACACATCCCGAACCATGGGGCAGGGCGAGTGGTGGTCATCCGCCTGATCCAGAATCTGCCGAATCTCGGGCAATGAAAAACCTAACTGCCGTGCCTTGCGGGCAAAACGCAGGCGCCGAAGATCCTCAGTGTCGTATTGCTGATAATTGTTATCCGGATTCCGAGAGGGTTTAAGCAGTCTTTCCCGGGTGTAAAAACGGACTGTGTCCGGATTCACCCCCGCAGAGGTAGCAAGTTCTTTAACTTTCATATCCAGCAGTATCCGCCAATTGTTAACGAGCGACGGTGTGGATGGCTTGTCCGAAAATGCTCGGAGCCATGTGAAGGCGCAGAGCAAGCGTACATGGACGTATTCACAGCGGTTTTCGGACAAGCCATCCACACCGTCGCGGCCCGCACCGAAGTAAAAGGCCGACAATGTATTGATTAAGGATAGCTTAAAACCTATGACCTACTCACAGGTCAAAGGTTTTCAGGAGGAGGAGCCTTTGGCCCGAAGGAAGGTGTCGCAGCTTTTGCACTGATCTGGCGCCATCAGCTTGGCCTGCCAGCCAATCTTCACGCCACAAGCTGGGCAGGCCAGGCGCAACTGAAAAATAATAATCGGAGTAACCAGCGCCGCAAGCAAAAGCCCCAAAGGCCCCCAGTCGTCACCGCTGGAAAGCCCGAGCTGGCTACTGAAAACCAGAATGATAACCAGAGCCACAAACGCAAAAATGAAATAGTTCCGATTCCAGCGTTCCCACCGACGAAGCTTACTGTTCTGTTCCGGTGTTAGATAACCCGTGGTCATAAAGTCTCACCTGAAAATCAATTGCTGCTATTACTGTGTTGGGGGTGACAGAGGCCGATTACAAATCTGGCTCAGTCAGTGTGAGCGTTTCTGGCACGCCGCTACCCAGAGCTTGTTCCAGGTCTGCGGCCGAAACCGGACGGCTGATCAAATAACCCTGAGCCATGTTGCAGCGATGATTCTTGAGGAAATCCAGCTGCGCCTGGGTCTCCACGCCCTCTGCAACGACCCGCAAACCAAGGTTATGGGCAAGATTAATCACCGCTCGGGTAATCACAGCATCGTCGTGGCGCTCCGTCACGTTGGTAATAAACGAACGATCGATCTTCAGAAGATCCACCGGGAAGTCTCTGAGGTACGCCAAAGAAGAATAGCCAACACCAAAATCATCAATGGCCAGATGTACCCCAAGATCATGCAGGCGCGACAGCTGCCCAAGATTGTGTTCGATATTCTGAATGAAAATCTCCTCGGTCAGCTCAACCTCAAGCCGGTCGGCGGGGATGCCTTCTGTTTCCAGCGCCTTGCGTATACGTTCAACCAGATTTTCGTCGTCCAACTCCCGCCCGGAAAGATTCACGGCCACCCGAAGGTTTTCGAAGCGCGTTCCTTTCCATGCGGCCAGTTGTTGGCAGGCGGCCATGACCACCCATTGCCCTATATCGGTTATACGACCGCTTTCCTCAGCCAGAGGTATGAATTCACCGGGTGCTAGCAGGCCCCGGCGGGGGTGTTGCCAGCGAATGAGTGCCTCAACGCTGGTGATTTCGCCGTTGTCCAGGTTCAGCTGCGGCTGGTAATGCAGTACAAATTCGTTGTTGGCCAGAGCCTGACTAAGATCTTTCTCCAGCTCTAGCCGCAGCACCTCCCGCTCCTGCATGCCCTCGGTATAAAACTGGTAAGTGTTGCGGCCCTGCTCTTTGGCCCGATACAGCGCAATATCCGAGTTGCGCAGTAAAGTATCGGCATCCTGGCCGCTTTGGGGGTACACGGCAACACCCAGAGTTGCGGTAACACTGTGGGCTTCACCCTGAACCACATAAGGCGCGCCAAAACACTGTTTGATCCGTCCCAACAGGTAAATGACGTCGTCAATATCCTCCACATACTGCTGGCAGATCATAAACTCGTCACCGCCGGAATAGGCCACCAAAATGCGTTCATTACTCAGTTGGTTCAAGCGCCCGGAAACCTGGACCAGAAGCTCGTCACCAAACTGATGCCCCATGGAGTCGTTGAGCATCTGGAAGCGATCGAGATCGAGCATCACCAGAGCGACTTGCCGCGTCATGCGCTCTGCAATGGTCAGCGCATGGGCCAGATCCTCCATAAAAAAGCGTCGGTTCGCCAGGCCCGTGAGAATGTCTGTGGATTCGAGCCGCTCAAGGTCTTGCTGAATGGTTTTGCGCTGCGTAATTTCCTCATCCAGTTCCTGGCGGGTTGCCAGCAGAACCTGGTTGCGCTTGAATATGATCTGCAGCATAAGAGTTGTGAGGCTGGTCAGCAGGCCCATGAAAAGAAGCGTAATGAACGTCCAGCGCGGCCAGGGGCTGCGCTGTTTGTTGACCCATGCGGGCGATGGTTCAACAGTAATCTGCCATTCCAGCGAGGGAGGACTCACCGGCACGGTGTGGGACATGGGCGCGCTGGCACCTTCAAAGTCACTCAGGGTATGCACCAGAGCACCTTTGCTGTGGAGCGCTATCCGAAACATGGCCGGCTCCCGAGATGCCAACAGCTGTTGGGCCAGAGTTTCCATTCTGAAGACCCCGGCTATAAAACCGCTGTTGTCGAGGCCAGTGCCTACCGGCGCATAGATGACTATACCTTTGCCACCCTGGCGCAGATCCAGCACGCCGGAAATGTCGTAGTTACCGGATTGCTTGGCGGACTCCAGTGCGCTGCGACGGTTTTGATTAAACGCCGTGTTAAAGCCAAGGACGTTCTCATTGGCCTCAAGGGGTTCTAGCCAACGAATAATAAGGTCGCTGTCGATCCACTCTATGGCCTGATAAATGCGGAAGTCTACAAGATAGTTACGGGCATCCTCACGCCATTCGCGCTCCGACATTTGCGGATTTTTTTGCAGCCGGCTGGCCATGCGCCGGATGGAATCTGCGTGAACCATAAACTCCCGCTCCATGGAGTTGGCCATGCTTCGGGCTTCGTTTTCAAGATTGGCCTGTATCTGGCCTGTGTACTGTTGGATCAGGCCATAACGAAGCCCAGCTGCCATGGCAAGAAAAACAAGGAATATCACCGCTGGGAAGGCGGGATGTAACAGTCGCCTAACCAAGGGCCCTGATTTTTTGCTCACTCTCCAGAACCAATCGGGGGTATACCCTGTCTTGGGATCTCTTGCTTCGGACAGAGGTCCATCACAACCGTTACTCCAGCCGCTTCGGCTCTGGCTGCACCCTCTTCATTGATCACGCCAATTTGCATCCAGATGATGGGTACCTTCAGCTCGATGGCTTGGTCGATCACTGCATCGGTGCGCTCTGGGGCAAGGAAAAGCTCTACCATGTCGACGGGCTCGGGCAGGGCGGTGATGTCGGCGTATACAGCCTCACCCAGCAGTTGTTGACCGGCCAGACGGGGATTGACGGGAATAACTCGGTACCCGTGCGCTTGCATGAACACCATGACTTCATGGGAGGGCCGGTGGGTCTTCTCGCTAGCACCCACAAGCGCAATGGTGCGGACAGAGGTGAGTATGTTGCGAATGCAATTTGGGTCTTGAGTTGGCATATTACCGATACTGCTTTTATAGGAGTGGTCTGATCGTCTGCAACTAGCCACAATGACGCGCATGGTGGCGCACATTGGTCTGTGATTGAAATATACGCCCACCAGGTTGGATCATCAAATCTGACCGCAAAGACGCTACGGGTGGAATGCATGAATAGGGAGGGAAACTATAAATGGCGGTATTGACGATGCTTGGGGTAGGTCACTCCGAGGCGATGGATCATTGGAATAACAACGCAATGATTGAATCTGGTGGCCGGCGCCTGTTGATTGATGCAGGTTATACCATCAAATTTGCGTTGCGAGATCGCGGATCACTGTTTTGGTTTGGAGCGCATCGGTTATGAGTGCCGGTTTCAACATGGGTTCAAGCCTACGCTTTATTTGCCGCCTGGGGTCTACGAAGAGCTTTGGGAGCAAACACTGAAAGGCGTGATGGGGCAAGTTGGATGACAATCCGTTCGAGTTTGAAGGCGTGCGTCTGTCCCATTTTCAAAACCAGTACACACCCGACAAGCCCTCATACGGGCTGATGATTAACGAACACCTACTGTTCAGCGGTGATACCCGTCCTATCCGGCAGCTGTGTGTTTTTTGGCTGTAATTTCAGTGGCGCCGGGGGCGTGTCCTTGCGTGGTGTGCAGGCTTGCTCTGTGTTCTTGGAGTTTGGCACGCGAGGCAGTGATGACATGTTTTGGCTGAACGAAATGAGCCTCAGAGGGTGTCTGGCCTTGAACGGAACGTTTGAGACCCCCGTGCAATTGTTGGCCAAACAGGATGAGGCGCCAGCTAATGAGTCACCCGGCTTGGGGCACGCATGGATGCTCGAGTTGGAAAGCCCGGAGCTGGGCCCGCCGCGCTTACATTCGAAAGCGGTTGCGATAGCTGCCTGGTTGAGTCGCGCGCGCTTTAACGTTAGGCGCGGTTGCTCACAAGTTGCAGGAACTCAGTCCGCGTGGCCTGGGATTTACGGAACTGCCCCAGCATCATGGAGGTTTTCATTTTTGAGTTCTGCTTCTCGACACCGCGCATCATCATGCACATGTGCTGGGCTTCGATAACCACGGCAACGCCTTTAGCACCGGTAACACTCTCTACGGCTTCGGCGATCTGGCGCGTCAGGTTTTCCTGAATTTGCAGGCGACGGGCATACATATCCACAATGCGGGCAAATTTCGATAAGCCCAAAACCCGGCCCTGGGGCAAGTAGGCAATGTGGCATTTGCCGATAAACGGCAGCATGTGGTGCTCGCACATGCTGTACAACTCGATATCTTGTACTACAACCATCTCATCCATGGCGGATTCAAACACCGCATTGTTAACGAGATCGCCAAGATTCTGCTGGTAGCCCTGGGTAAGGAACTGCATGGCTTTAGCGGCACGCTTGGGGGTGTCTTGCAGACCTTCGCGGCTGGAGTCTTCGCCCAGCCCGTCGATGATGGCGCGGTAGTGGCCCGTCAGGTCGTCAAGGAGTTTGGTCATAGTCTTTTCCGGTCTCTTTAAAGGGTACAGGGTGATCAAGAATAATGATAAAGCGCAATGATAAGGCGTAATGGTGTTAAGCGAGGGCTAAAGCTTAAGTGAATTTGCGCCGTATCTCTACGGTTTGCGATGAAGCTCTCTGAAAAGACCCGCTCCAGTTTGCAGTTTACGCAGTGCTCTTACCCAGCTCTGGCGGGAGAGCCGGGTTTATTCTACAGTCGCAGGCTGTGAAGGATTTATCGGTGACAGCGCATGGGACAGCAAGTACCTGGCATCCAGGACGTAACAGTGGGCAGCGGTGAGGTTGCTTTGCTGGAGGAGTGGCAGCAGGGCGGAAAATGGTTCAGCTACGAGGGCCACGCGATATTCAGCCGCATGGCGGGTAGAGGAGAGCCGCTGGTGCTGATGCACGGATTTCCCACGGCAAGTTGGGACTGGAGCCGGATATGGCCCATGCTGGTTCAGAGTCATAATGTGTTGGCTCTGGATATGTTGGGGTTTGGCTTTTCTGACAAGCCCCGGGGGCATGCCTACAGCATTGAAGACCAGGCAGATTTGATGCAGGGGCTGCTGGAAGGCCTTGGGCTTGGGTCGGTGCACATTTTTGCTCATGACTACGGATGCAGTGTTGCCCAGGAACTGCTGGCCCGTGAACAGGAGGGGGTGCTGCCCTTCCAGATCGCCAGTGTCTGCTTCCTGAATGGAGCATTGTTCCCGGAAGTGCATAACCCTTTGATGATTCAGAAATTGTTGAGCAGTCCGCTGGGTGGGCTGCTTAGCCGGGCTTTGACCCGACGCAGTTTTGAGCGCAGTTTCTTGAAGTTGTTTGGCAGCAAACACCTCCCGAGCCAGCAGGATATGGACAATTTTTGGTATCTGCTCACCTATAACAACGGCCGTGGCATCCTGCATCATTTGATACAATTTATGGAAGAACGCAGATGCCATCGCCATCGTTGGGTGTCGGCGCTACAGAATGCCAGACAACCCATGCGTCTTATTTCCGGTACCGCAGACCCTGTGTCGGGTGCAGCCATGGCGCAGCGCTACCAGGAGATGATTCCAGATGCAGATGTGGTGCAGCTGAGAAGCGTCGGGCATTACCCGCACTTTGAGAGCCCTTGGGAGGTGTTCGGCGCATACAGGGAGTTTCGCAAGCGTCGATAAGGTAAGGGTATGCGCGTCAGCTGGTAACGGGGGGCATAGGCTCGCCCAGGCCCTGGCTATCTGGTTCCAGTTGTCCCGCAGCGCTTATCACTTGATTACGGCCCTGTGATTTGGCTTCGTACAGCGCCTGATCCGCACGATTCAGCCATACCGACCAGGTTTCGCCCTTGCTTACTTCGGCTATACTGGCGCTGGCGGTCACCTTTATATCCTCAAGAAACGGCCGTGCACTGATGCTGGTCAGCAGCTGGTGCGCCAGGAGATTGCCTTCTTGCTGACTGGTCTCAGGCAACACGATCATGAACTCCTCACCGCCAATCCGAAAAAGCTGGTCGCTTTCTCTGAGACGCTTGCGCAGCCTTAAAGTCATCTCTTTCAGCACCTTGTCGCCTGCCAGGTGCCCCCACTGATCATTGATGAGCTTGAAATAATCCAGGTCCAGCAGAATCAGGCTGGATACTCGCTCATAGCGTTCACGCATCTGGATTTGGCTGTTCAGGATGTCGGCCAGTTGTGACCGGTTGAGGCAGCCGGTAAGTGGGTCTGTGGTTGCCAGCCGGGTCAGCTCATTCTGAAGTTTTCCACCAGCCAGGCGAAATCAT
>NZ_MBPP01000031.1 GCF_001858325.1 Marinobacter sp. AC-23 | reverse complement strand
TGTTTTTTACGACGTTGTTGCCCGTTATGCGTTTAACGAAGTATCCATCGGTATGCAGGAGATGGAATGGCACCTGTATTCGGTGGTATTTCTACTCGGCATCCCCTACGCGCTGCGCACCGACGGCCATGTACGAGTCGACGTGTTTTATACCCGCTGGAGCAACAAGTTCAAGGCCTGCGTAAACCTGACAGGCGCCCTGCTCTTTGTGGTGCCGTTCGCCTACCTGATTGGTATTTACGGTTACGATTTCGCACTGGACTCCTACAACATGGGTGAAGGCAGCGGCGACCCGGGCGGCTTGCCCCAACGCTGGGTCATAAAGTCTGTTATTCCGCTCACCGCTTTCTTTATTGCCATCGCCGGCCTGAATATGGCGACTTTCGCCTTGCGCGTTATGTCTGGCGAAAAGCAGTACGAAGGCGAAAATAGCGGGGAGGGGCTCGCATGATCGGCATGATTATGTTCCTTGTCGCCCTTTTTATGCTGATGCTGGGCTTCCCTGTTGCCTTCACCTTTGGCGGCGTCGCTTTATTCTTTGGTGTGTTTGCAGAAGGTATGGAGCTGTTTGCCTTCATGCCTTACCGCATCATGAGCGTCATGCAGAATACCGTGCTGATGGCCGTGCCCCTGTTTATCTTCATGGGCGTTATCCTGCAGCGCACCCGCCTGGCGGAGCAGTTGCTAACGTCCATGGGACGTTTGTTTGGTGGCCTACCCGGCGGCCTGGCAATCTCCACAATTCTTGTGGGTGCTCTGCTCGCGGCATCCACCGGTGTTGTGGGAGCAAGTGTGGTGGCCATGGGCCTGATTTCTTTGCCCGTTATGCTGGCGCACAAGTACGACAAGCGGCTGGCAACCGGCACCATTTGCGCAGCCGGTACGTTGGGCCAGATCGTGCCGCCCTCAATTATTCTGATTATTCTGGGTGACGTACTTGGGCTTCCCGTTGGTGATCTGTTCAGGGCAGCTGTCGGGCCAGGCGTGGTTCTTATCGGGCTCTATATTGCCTATATTCTGATCATGACCCGGTTCAAGCCGGAAACTGCCCCGGCTATGCCGGAGGACACCAGCATTTCCCGTAAAAAGGAGATCATGAACGCTCTGCTGGCAATCATCCCGCCGCTGGCACTGATTGTTATTGTGCTTGGCTCGATTTTCACGGGCATTGCCACACCCACAGAATCCTCAGCCTTAGGCGGTATCGGCGCCATTGCTCTGGCCATCATCTATCGTCAATTCTCATTTAAAATGGTGTGGGATGCATCGAAAGATACGGTCAAAGTAACTGCCATGGTGTTCGCCATCCTGATTGGTGCAACGGCCTTTTCAATGGTCTTCAGTTACACAGGGGGCGATTATCTACTTGAAGAGTGGATGCTGGCGTTACCTGGCGAGAAGTGGGGCTTTATCATCCTCGCTATGCTGGTCATTATGGTGCTGGGTTTCTTCATCGATTTTGTGGAGATCTCCTTCATTATCGTTCCCATTTTGGCGCCGGTGGCAGAAGCCATGGGCATCAACATGCTCTGGTTTGCCATTCTGATTGCCATGAACCTGCAAACCAGCTTTCTCACACCGCCTTTCGGATTTGCCCTGTTTTATCTGAAAGGGGTCGCCCCACCGCAAGTGCGAACGATCGATATCTACAAGGGGGTGCTGCCGTTCATCCTCTTGCAGGTGTTCGTTCTGGCACTGATTGTGGTCTTCCCTGAGTGGTTTGGTATGAGCTCCTCTTACTGATCTGTCGTGCAGCCGGGTCGCCTGACCCGGCTGCAGTTATCCCCCCCCTGCCCCTCCCTTATCTGTTTTATCTTCACGCTCTGCCGATACCTGATTCACACCGCCCCCCCAAACCTGACAAAAACAGAACATTTTCTATACTGAATGGGCAACCAACAACTCTCAGCCAGGTATTCGGGACAAGCCTTGTCGCATAGCCGCCAGCCTGAACAGCAGTGTTAAGGTGAATAAGGGGAGCAGAATCCGTGAATCAGAACAGTGCCCAAGACAATTCCGAAAAGAGTGCCCAGGGCACCGGGCTTAACGATCAGGCAAATCAATCTCCCATCCTGAAACTGCCCTTGCAGGACACTCACGTAGCCCGTGAGCCCCGCACCCATGAGCGCTGGCTGGTGGCCAAACTGATGCGTATGGCCGGGTCTCCCCCGATTCGCTTCCAGCTATGGAACAACGATGTCATTGAGCCCAGTGGGCAACCAGCCCGGTTTACCGTGCATCTCGCCGACCCAAAGGCGCTTTATGCTCTAGTCACTAACCCTAACCTGGCATTTGGCGACCTATACAGCGCCGGACGTTTAGATATAGAGGGCGACTTGCCTGAGCTTATGGACGCACTCTATCGGGCCATTCATCAGGCGCGCCAAAAATGGCCGCGGTGGCTTGATGCCCTGTGGCGCAACCACACGCCACGCTCAACCGGGCTGTCGGAAGCACGGGAGAACATTCACCATCATTACGATTTGGGCAATGATTTCTATCGGCTGTGGCTCGACCAGGCCGAAATGCAGTACACCTGCGCCTACTACGAGCGGCCTGAACTGAGTTTAGAGCAAGCACAGCTGGCAAAGCTGGAGCATGTGTGCAGAAAGCTCAGGCTTAAGCCCGGCATGACAGTGGTCGAGGCCGGTTGCGGCTGGGGCGGATTGGCGCGTTACATGGCGCGGAACTACGGGGTACACGTTCACGCCTACAACATTTCTCGGGAACAGGTCACCTACGCCCGGGAGCAGGCTCGCAAACAAGGCTTGGACTCTCTGATTGACTATATTGAAGACGATTATCGCAACATCGAGGGACAGTACGATGCGTTTGTCTCGATTGGCATGCTGGAGCATGTGGGCAAGGAAAACTACCTTGTATTGTCTGAGCTGATCAAACGTTCACTTAAGCCGAACGGCATGGCGCTCATTCACAGTATTGGCCGCAACCGACCCATGCTTATGAACGCGTGGATTGAGAAGCGCATCTTCCCAGGGCCTACCCTCCCAGTATCGGCGAGATCATGGCTATATGTGAGCACAGCGATTTTTCTGTGCTCGATGTGGAGAACCTAAGGCTCCACTATGACCTTACCCTGAGTGCCTGGATGGAGCGCTTTAATGCTGAGGAAGAGGCAATCTCCAAAATGTACGACGAGCACTTTACCAGGGCCTGGCGCATGTACCTGGCCGGTTCCATTGCCGCCTTCCGGGCTGGTTCACTGCAACTATTCCAGGTTGTATTTACCCACGGCAACAATAATCGATTGCCTGCAACCCGACAGGATCTTTACAGCTTTCCCGCTGCGCCCAAAAACGTTTGAGGTTACCAAACATGGAAACTTACGATCTGATTATTGTCGGTGCAGGCCCTGCAGGATCTACCCTGCAAAAGCCCTTGAGGGTAGCGGTAAGCGTGCTCTGTTGATCGACAAACAGGATTTCCCCCGTGACAAAACCTGCGCGGGCTGGGTAACACCCTCTGTTATTGAGACCCTGGACATTGATCTGGCCGAATACGGGAGCGGTCGCACGCTTCAGCCTATACGGCGTTTCCGGATCGGCATGATGGGGCAGCAAGCGGTTGAAAATGACCATGGCAGCGTTGTCAGCTATGGCATTCGGCGCTGTGAGTTTGATGATTACCTTCTGGGGCGCACAGATACGCCCAAACAGCTCGGCACACCCATCAAAACCATTACCCATAAAGACGGTAACTGGCTGATTAATGATACCTGGTCAGCCCCGCTTCTGGTGGGCGCAGGCGGACACTTCTGCCCGGTCGCCAAACTGATTGGCGATGGTCCGGGAAGCCATGAAACCGTTGTGGCAGCCAAGGAAATCGAGTTCAAAATGACTCAGGAACAGGCGAAAGTTTGCGAAGCCCGTGGAGACACCCCGGAGCTTTGGTTTTGCAAGGATCTTAAAGGCTATGCCTGGGTTTTTCGCAAGGGCAACTACCTGAACGTTGGCCTGGGGCGAGAAGACAACCATAAGCTGACTGAGCATTTACAGAGCTTTGTAGAGACGATGAAAACCACGGGGCGGATTCCTACAGACCTGCCTGGCCGCTTCAAGGGTCATGCCTATTTGCTCTATGATCATGCCGGGCGAGCGCTGGTAGACGACGGCCTGCTGCTGATTGGGGATGCAGCCGGGCTTGCCTATACCCAAAGCGGAGAAGGCATTCGCCCTGCCATCGAATCCGCACTGCTGGCAGCTGGTGTGATTCGGCAGGCGCCGGACTTCTCTGCCACCTCTTTGCAGGCGTACGGCGATGCCATCGCCGAGCGTTTTGGCCATCGTGGATCTGTATCCGAGGATGGCCTTCAGGTGCCTGGCTGGATCAAAATGCCACTGGCGGGCACATTGATGCGATCCCACTGGTTTACACGCAAGGTGGTGACAGAAAAGTGGTTCCTGCACCAAGAGGTTCCGGCCCTGGCTGCAAATCCATAATGCGTGGCACTTTATTCAGACATGAAAAAGGCGGCCAGCTGGCCGCCCGATAACCGATCCCAGAGCTTAGTGACCCAGGTAGCTGCGATACATCCAGACAGTTTTTTCCTGCTGGGATATGTAATCGCTCATCAGCGCGACGGTGCCCTCATCATCCGCATCGCCCGCAAGGCTCAGCAAATCCCGCTGCTTGCCAATCAACTTGGCAAAACTGTCGACGATGTTATTCATGGCGGTTTTGCCATCAGCAACGTCCTTCTGCTCAGGGATTTCCGAGCGCTCTATGTAGGTGCTGTAAGCGTGGGAAGGGCGATGCCCCAGCGTAAGAACACGCTCTGCGATCTCATCAATCTTGAGTAGAAGGTCGTCATACAACTCTTCAAATTTCACATGAAGCTCGAAGAAATTATCGCCCTTGATGTTCCAGTGATAACCGCGCACGTTCATGTAAAAAATTTGATAGTTGGACAACAAATCGTTCAGAGAATCGGCCAGCTTTACCGTTTTTTCCTTATCCAATCCAATAAAGTTCTTACCCATTACATGCCTCCTTCGTGGCTATTAGGTCGAGACTGGAACCAATTTAGCCCAGGCTCCATACACCCGTGAAGTAAAGTTATACAATGCCGGCCATAGCGCAGCTTAATCTTCGCACATACGGCTATACGCCAGGCCCACAGTCTGTGCAGTCATCTTCAGGAACCGGCCCGATATTGAGATTACGGTTGAGGTCTTTCAGCGCCGTTCTCACACCCTCTTCAATAACCGGATGATAGAACGGCATTTCCAGCATTTCACTGACCGTCAATCGGCGCTGTGCTGACCAAGCCAGCAAGTGAGCTATGTGCTCGGCCGCAGGGCCAAACATCTCGGCGCCCATGAACAACCCACTGCCGTGCTCTCCGTAGACTCTCAGCAGGCCGCTGTTTTTGCCAATCACCCGGCTGCGACCCTGATTTTCAAACGATACCTCGCCTACGGCAAAACGACCTGCACAGTGCTTGTCCACTTCGTCAATTGTTAACCCCACACTAGCTATCTGGGGGTCGGTAAACACAACTGCAAGAGGGGTGCTTCTCTTGCCTGCTCTTACTTCCGGATAAGACGCTGCGTTATTGCCGGCAATCCGCCCTTCGTCTGCGGCTTCGTGTAAGAGTGGTAAATCGTTGTTGGCGTCGCCGGCAATAAAAATGTGGCTCTGGCCGCAACGTAACGTGTGCGGGTCGAACAACGGCATGCCTTTTTCGTCCAGCTCAATATCCGCATTCTGGATATCCAGGCCGTCAACATTAGGCCTGCGCCCGGTCGCCGCGAGCAGGTACTCAAAAATCTCTGTTTTTTCGCCGGCACGGCCGTCGGTAAATGTAACAGCCACGCCGCCATCTACTCGCTCAACCCGTTTCACATCGCCATCCGGGTCAAGCGGAAACTCTTCATTGAAGCGCTTGAGTGCGTATTCACGGATACTGTCATCCTGGATCGGCCCAACAGCTCCGCCCACACCAAACATTCTTACTCGAACACCAAGGCGGCTGAGCGCTTGCCCCAACTCAAGACCGATTACCCCTGGCCCAAAAACCACCACTGACTCCGGCAAATCCTGCCATTCAAAAATATCGTCGTTCACCACCAGCCGGTCTTTTGCTTCCTTCAGAAAACCGGGGATATTGGGGCGGGAGCCGGTTGCAATGATAATCCGCTGGGCGTGAATTTCTGTTTCGTTATCGACGATAAGGCGGTTGGGGCCGTCAAAACGGGCATGGCCTTTAAGGCGGTGTTCTTCAGGAAACGCCTCCACAGAGCGGATAACCGAATCGACAAACCGGTCTCGTTCCGAGCGCACCCGTGCCATAACACGCTTGCCATCCACAGATATCTTGCCGGCAGACACCCCGAACATATCTGCCTGTGCCATCTGGTACGCGCTGTCCGCAGCCGCCAGCAGCAGTTTACTTGGCATACAGCCTACTCGCGCACAGGTAGTGCCGTACTGGTCGCCTTCAATCAGCACCACATTGTCTGTGGCCTTTCGTACTCGCTGGTAGGCCACCATTCCTGCCGTCCCTGCACCAATAATGGCAACGTCAACTTCTCGCTTTTCCATAAAACAGTCTCCAGTCCTGTATTCCCGAGGCCGGGAACGTGGGTGAAACGTTTAATCGTGTTTACGCCAGTATAGAGGCCAGAATTAGTTTGTGTGGTACGTGAAAAAACCGGCTACTGGATTTATGCTGACAGTTCGACACAAACTCTGGCAGTCTCTGCATCTTTATCCATAAGCCTTTACCCGTAATTCTGAAATAAACAAAGAGAGCCTTGCGTATGAATAGTTACTGGCCGGAATTTCTCACTGTGGCACTGGTACACCTGCTGGCCGTTGCCAGCCCAGGGCCAGACTTTGCCGTGATGATTCGGCAAGCGTTGTGTCAGAGCCGCCAAAACGCATTGCTCACCTCAGTCGGTATCGGCGCGGGCATTCTGGTGCACGTGAGCTATTCGCTGCTGGGCATTGGCTTGATTATCCAGCAATCGATCCTGCTATTTACCATACTCAAGATTGCCGGGGCCTTGTACCTCACCTGGATTGCGGTGCAATGCCTGAAAGCACGGGCAGGAGGAGTTTATGTAGAAACCGAAGCCGGCACTGTGCAATCCGGATTTGCTGCCCTGCGCCTGGGTTTCCTGACCAATGCCCTGAACCCAAAGGCCACTCTGTTTTTTGTTTCGCTATTCTCGGTGGTGATCAGCCAGGCACTCCCATGGCAATTCAAGCCGGGTATGGCGCTTACATGGCACTGGCGACAGGGCTTTGGTTCACCCTGGTTGCCGTGTTTTTCACTCTGCCCGCCGTTCGCAAAGGTTTTAACCGTTTTGGTCATTGGCTGGACCGGCTCATGGGCGGTGTTCTGCTATTATTGGCAGGCCAACTCTTGTTCTCTACAGTGAGCGGAGCAGAGTCTCTGTCTGGCCCCAACACAGGCATGGGTCAGTAATAGAGCAGCCGTAGCGCAGATCATCGCCATCGTCTTGCCGGCCGGCTTCAAGGAAGCTTTCCAGCATCAACCCGCGAATACTGGTGCTACCAGAGTGTTTCTGGCGCATCACCTCGCGGGCCACGTCGATCTGTCGCTCAGCTTGCTTGCAGGCGTTATCGTGGCTGCAGTCCACCATGATTGCAGCGCACAACCCTGCCTCAGACAGGCTGTGCACGGCGTGCTGAATGCTCGCTTCATCGTAATTCGTCATACCCCGGCCGCCACGTAGCACCAAATGAGTATCCGGATTACCCCGGGTGCTGACCATAACGGGCGCACCATGGCCGGAGACCCCCAGATGGTGATGCGGATGGGCTCCCGACTTCATGGCATTGATGGCGACACTGATCCCGCCGTCGGTGCCATTCTTGAACCCGGCTGGCATCGGCAAGCCGCTGACCATTTCGCGGTGAATCTGGGATTCGGTGGTACGGGCGCCAATAGCTGTCCAGCTCACCAGATCGCCGAGGTAATCCATGGCGAAGGGGCTCAAAGCCTCGGTCGCCAATGGCAAGCCCATCTCAGCCAAGTTCAAAAGCAAACGGCGTGAGCGCAGCAAACCTTCGTTAAGATCGCCGGCCCCTGTGCGCTCTGGGTCGTACAACAACCCCTTCCAGCCTACGGTTGTCCTCGGCTTTTCCAAGTAAGCACGCATGACAATAAGAAAACGGTCGCTGACAGCATCTGCCAGTGCTTTGAGCTTTTCGCCGTACTCCAGCGCCGCCACCTCGTCATGAATCGAACAAGGCCCAACCACAATTAACGTGCGATTGTCTGCACCGTGCAGAATATTCCGAACCGCTTGCCTGTGCCTGCCCACCTGTTGGGCTAGCCGCTCATCAACAGGCAGCCGCTCGCGCAGTTCCACCGGCGTTGGCAACGCAGTTTCTTGTCGGTGTGTCGCAGCGGCGCTCTGCACTTGGCATTCCCCGGTTGTTTTCAAAGGCATGTTCATATCTGTGTTCCCGTTTCCCTGCGTCAGAATCAAGAAAGCCCCGGCTGGGCTACCAGTCGGGGCTTTCTGAGTCCGACGGCAGCCTGGTTTTTCGCCGGGCTGCCATCCTCGTTGTTCGTTTGGTGAAGATGCTATGGGCGGCCCTGGCGCTGACTAAAATAAAAGCCATAACCAAACCACCAAGAAAACACAGCAGCAACTGCCGCCATCGGCTTTTGGCCGAAAGCTTGCAGAACATTCAATTGACAGATCACTTGTGTCGTCTTCATGCTTATCAATATATACCCCGGGTTTTCAGCTTGGCAAGCCGTAAACCGGACTTTTTAACAAACAGGCCGGACTTTTCAGAAAAATGGGAGCCAGAAATGACACTGAACTTAAGGAATGTCGCCTTCCTGTTCTTTTTGATGTTTGTACTGGCGCTGGCCTCCGGCACTGGCGCTGCATACGCTGAGTCCCGGGCTTACCAGCTCAACAACCGGCCAGGTGCAGACGTTGCCAGCCAGGTTCAGGAGCTATATCAAGGCGAGCCAATATCCGTTACCGCCCGAGGCCAACAGATCGTGATTCGCGGCGAGCAGCAACTGCTGGATGAAATTGGCACCTTGATTGAAACTCTGGACGTGGCCCCGGCCCAGCTGAGGATTACCGTGCGTTCCAAAGAAGATATCGGCGGAAAACGCTCCGGCACAGGCGTTACCACAACACGAAATAGCGCGGGCCTAACCGTGGAGCGCCGGGTTACCAGCACGGGTGGCTCCAAAGAGCGAAGCCTTATGGTTATGGACGGGCAGTCGGCTCACATCACATCCGGCCAGGTTCGCACCCTGCCCTTCGCTATGCGTGGCGGCAGAAACCCGGCTGCTATCTTTGAGCAAGTGGAAACACGCAGCGGGTTTGTTGTCAGCCCACAGGTAATCTCAGACCGTGCAGTGGAACTGAATATAGTGTCTTTTGAGGCAGACCCCGCAGAGCTGCAAGGCTACGAAACCCAAGCTGTGGTCACCATTCGCAGAGTGGAACCTGGCCAGTGGGTATCTCTGGGCAGCACGTCTACCCATTCCACCAGCAAACAGTCAGGCATTGCTTACAGCGTGAAAAGCAGCCACTCAGACAACCGGAGTTTTGAGGTTAAGGTCGACGTTGTCCACTGACGCCTACACCCTGTTGCGCAGCAGTACACTTTTGGCTTCGTTAATCTTTGCAGCCAAATAATCACTCCCGCCTCTATCCGGGTGTAGCTTTTGAATCAGGCGGCGGTGCGCCAGAACAATGTCTTCTCTCGAGCAAGCCGCGGTAACGTTCAGTACTTCGCAGGCCTCTCGCTCAGTCATGCCGTTACCCTGGGCGTGACCCGAATCTGGCCCGGCGCCATCTTCTCGCTCGGCATTTTTTTCGCCATTTAAAAGACGACTCAACACCGGGAAGAATCGGATGAGGCTCGGCAGCTTGCGCAACAGTGGGATCAATGCCGCTATTGCGGCGGTCAGCACATGTACTCGCCCGGTTAAAACCATTACAAGCAGGAAGATGCCGCCAGCAATAAGTATGAGTTTCCAGGTTGCAGCTTTCTTCTTTTCCGCCGACAATCCTCCCCATTGTTTCAGAATCACAAAGACGGTTGCCGCCAGCGCAATTCCCAGTATCCAGTGCATGGTTGATCCCTTACTGCTGAAAGAGCGTAATTCTGGCACCCAATGTAACGATTATGCTAGCCAATAGTACTTACAACACGGTGACAACTGCATCCTAAATTTTGTAGGATGCTAACTTTTGTCGTGAATCAATCGTTTCCGCACCTAAACAGAGATCTCCAGGACCCGAACTATGCGCACTGCTTCCCGCTTCCTGATTGCAATTATTTTCCTTGGCGTGGTGCTTGGCGGCATCTTCGGCTACAAGTTTTACCAGTTTGGCCAGATGCAAGAAATGCTGTCCCAACCCCAGCCGCCTGTGGAAATATCCGCAATCGAGGCCAAGGCCGAGAGCTGGACACCTTCTATCAAGGCCGTGGGCAGCATCAAGGCTGTTAATGGCATTGAAGTAGCGAACGAGGTTCCGGGTATTATTGAGAATATTAACTTTGAATCCGGCGACACCGTCAAACAAGGTAGCATTCTCATCCGTCTGAACACCGCAATTGATGAAGCGGCAGTGCGCACCGTCGGCAGAAGCTCACCTGGCGGAGCAAGAGTTCAAGCGCATCTCCGACCTGCTGCCAAAGCGTGCCGTATCTCAATCCCAGTATGACGAATCCAAGGCGAATTTTGACGCCGCCCAAGCCCGCGTAAACGAGGCAGATGCCCAACTGAGCAAAAAGGTAATCCGTGCGCCCTTTGACGGCACATTAGGCATCCGCATGGTAGACCAGGGCGAGTATATCGCCACCGGCACGCCGATTGTTGAGATCAACATGCTCGACCCGATCTACGTAGACTACACCCTATCTGAAAAAAACCTGCCTAACGTGGCGCGTGACTACTCAGTAGTTGCCACTGTCGCTGCCGTTCCTGAGCAGCAGTTTGAAGGCAAGGTCAGCGCCATCAACACGTCCGTGAACCCGGAAACCCGCACCGTGCGCGTGCGTGCCACTCTGAGCAACCCAGACAACCTGCTGCGACCTGGCATGTTTGCAACCATATTAACCAAGCAGCCAAAAGATAATGAAGTGGTTACGATTCCGCGCACCGCCGTTTCTTATAACACCTACGGAGATTTCGTATTTGCCGTGGAGGAAAATGATGAGGGCGATCTAATCGTCAACCGCCGCACAATTACTACAGGCCAAACCCGTGACAAGCGCGTTGCTGTTCTTTCCGGCCTTGAAGCAAGCGAGAAGGTGGTTTCCAAAGGGCTGCTGAGGCTCCGTGCCGGCCAGAAGGTCAAGATTCAGGATGAGAGCCAGGAAAAGCAGCCCCAGGAGGCATCTGAGTAATGCGATTCACCGACATTTTCATCCATCGCCCCGTACTGGCGACGGTGGTTAGCCTTCTTATCCTGCTGCTCGGTGCCCGTGCCGCCATGGAGATGGAGATCCGCCAATACCCGGAGCTTGAAAGCACAACGGTTACCGTCACAACGGCCTACCCCGGTGCCAGCTCGGATTTGATCAAAGGCTTTATTACCACGCCCCTGCAGCAGGCTATTGCTGAAGCCAGTGGTATCGACTACCTGACATCTACCAGTTCTCAGGGCACGTCGACTATTGAAGCCAAAATGATACTCAACTATGACGCTAACGCTGCACTTGCCGAAATTCAGGCAAAAGTAGCCAGTCAGCGCAACGTCCTTCCGGCTGACGCCCAAGACCCGGTTATCACCTCCACTACCGGCGATTCAACGGCGCTGATGTACATTGCTTTCTACAGCTCAGACATGGCTGTGCCGCAGATTACCGACTACCTGACCCGAGTGGTGCAGCCCAGGCTGCAAGCCCTCTCCGGCGTGGGTAAGGCACAACTCCTCGGCCGTGAGTTTGCCTTGAGAGTCTGGCTGGATCCGGAGCGCCTTGCGGCGGTCGACATGACCCCTCAGGAAGTGGTCGCCAAGCTGCGTGCCAACAACTATCAGGCAGCCGTTGGCAATACCAAAGGCGCCTACACAGAAATCAGCATGACCAGTGACACCGACGTGGCGGATCCAGACGAGTTCCGCAACCTTGTAGTCAAACAGGCTGAAGGCACACAAATCCGGCTCCAGGACATTGCCCGGGTTGAGCTGGGGTCACAAACTTACAGCGCGCTGGCGCTATATAAAGGCCAGCCTGCAACATACGTAGCCATCGAACTGGCCCCGGGAGCCAACCCGCTCACGGTTGCCGGCCTGGTTAAAGACGACCTTCCAGATATCAAAAGCCAGCTGCCAGGCGAAATGGACGTGCGTCTTGCCTACGACGCATCTGACTTTATTGAAGATTCCATAAACGAGGTTATTCGTACCCTGATCGAAGCCATGGGCATCGTGCTTGTGGTGGTGTTCCTTTGCCTCGGTTCGATCCGCGCTTCTATCGTGCCCTCAGTTGCCGTTCCACTGTCGCTGATTGGCGGTGCATTTATCATGCTGATGTTCGGGTTCTCCCTGAACCTGCTTACGCTGCTGTCCATGGTACTTGCTATTGGGCTGGTGGTAGATGATGCCATCATCATGGTGGAGAACGTGCACCGACACATTGAGGCAGGTGAATCACGGTTTGACGCCGCCTTGCACGGCGCAAGAGAGATGGCCGTGCCGATCATTGCCATGACCACCACTCTGGTGGCGGTTTATGCGCCCATCGGCTTTATGGGTGGCCTGGTTGGCTCTTTGTTTACCGAGTTCGCTTTCACCCTCGCTGGTACCGTCGTAATCTCAGGTATCGTTGCTCTTACGCTCTCACCCATGCTGTCCGCCATGGTGCTCAAACCACATGGCGACCCAGGCAAGTTTGAGAGCCTGGTAGAGCGTACGTTTAGCCGCATTTCATCAGGTTATAAAGTAGCCCTTGGCTCACTGATGCAGACCAAGTCTGTGGTGGTGTTTTTTGCACTGATCATACTCGGCTCCATTTACTTTATGGCGATGATGAGCCAGAACGAACTGGCGCCCACTGAAGATCAAGGCATCCTGTTTTACCAGGGCCTCGGGCCCCAGACCGCCACTCTTGATTATCTGCTGGAACATGGAGACGAGGTTCAGGAGCGCCTGGCCTCCACACCCGGCTATTCCGAAGACTTTATGATCGTGGGCATAACCGCACCCAACGCTGTATTCGGTGGCTTCAAGATGGAGCCCTGGAGTAAGCGTGAGGTTAGTCAGTTTGATGTTCAGCCCCAGCTTGACGCCGAACTCAAAAAAGTAACGGGTTTACAGACTGCAGTATTCCCTCAGCCGGCCCTTCCCGGATCAGGGGGCGGCTTACCGTTCCAGTTCGTGATCACCACGGGCAGCAGCTATGAGCAGCTTGACCAGGTGGCCGAGGAGTTGTTAGGCAAGGCCATGGGTAGCGGTAACTTCATGTTCCTGCAGAAGTCGATCAACTTCGACCGCCCGGTTACGCGTATCAACGTGGATCGCGACCGGGTTGCCGACCTTGGGCTCTCAATGCAAGACGTGGGGCAGTCGCTTTCCAGCATGCTTGGTGGTGGATACATCAACCGATTCAGCATGGAGGGCCGCTCGTATCAGGTCATCCCGCAGGTGGATCAGAAGTTCCGGCTGGATGCACAAGCTCTTAACAATTACTACATCCGCTCAGGCAACGGCACTCTGGTGCCGCTGGGCAGCGTCGTAAGCTTTACTCACGATGTAGAGCCTTCTAACCGCACACAGTTCAACCAGCAGAACTCCCTCACTCTGCAAGGGGTGGTTATGCCAGGTGTCGCGGCGGGTACAGCGATGGACTTCATAGAACAGACCGCAGACGAGGTGTTCCCGCAAGGCTTCACCTACGACTACACAGGTCAGAGCCGGCAGTTGGCCAACCAGGGTAGCGCGCTAATCGTCACCTTCTTCCTGTCGCTTCTGGTTATCTATCTTGTTCTTGCGGCGCAGTTCGAAAGCTGGCGCGACCCGTTTATCATTCTAGTGTCTGTCCCTATGTCCGTAGCCGGTGCGATGGCGTTTATCGTGCTCGGCTTCGCCACCATGAACATCTACACACAGGTGGGTCTGATTACACTGATCGGGGTTGTATCCAAGAACGGCATACTGATTGTGGAGTTTGCCAACCAGCTACAGAAAGACAAAGGCATGAACAAAGTTGAAGCAGTTATTGAGGCAGCGGCCATTCGCCTGCGGCCAATCATAATGACCTCTTTGGCGCTGATCTTCGCCATGGTACCGCTGCTACTCGCAGCGGGCCCGGGCGCAGAAAGCCGCTTTGCCATTGGTCTGACCATCAGTGCGGGCTTGGGGATTGGTACCCTGTTCACTGTCTTCGTACTGCCAGCGTTCTACATTCTGCTGGGTCGCGATCACAACGAACACAAGGGAGAACAAGGCGAAACCCAGCATCCGGTAACAACAAGCTAGTAACCGGTTAGTCCCAAACAAAAAGCCCGGCTCGTCGTATGATGAGCCGGGCTTTTTTATCATTGCCCCAAACACCAGGCTGACTCGGACACAACCAAATCCGTAACGATTCCCCGATCCTTCACAATAGGGTAGTCTGGCCCTCTAACCCGCTATTACTTTTGGAAAATTGCCACTACCGTGTTGTTATCATGACTCTGGGAACCCTGTTCTGGCTGTTTGTTTCAGCCTTTGCCATCTGGTACTGGTGGCGCGCCAAAGCCATCAAGGACTCAGTCCTCCAGGCTGCCCATCGCTACTGCAAAACCATGGACGTTATGCTGCTTGACGACGCCATCTACCTACGAGGTATCTGGTTCAAACGGGATAATCAAGGCCAGATCCGAGTGTGGCGCCGCTTCATGTTTGACTTTACCTCTACCGGCGAAGAGCGCTACAGCGGAAGAATTATTATGCTCGGCCCGCGAATACTGCATATGGATCTGGATCCTCACCGGTTCTCATGAACTTTGGGGGGTCGCCCCCTATGATTGCCAACACCGCCAACCACTGAAACATTCTCGTAACAATTCTGCCTCATTCTTGCCGCAACGCTAATCCTCTGTTGCTACGAGGCTTTATGATGAAAAAACGCCCCTCACCCCGGTTTCTCCAGAGCGCTTTGACGGGGATGCTCTGCCTGCTTTTGATTTTCAGTGCACCTGCAAGCCACGCCGAAAAGATGGAGATTCACGGTTCCAATACGATTGGCGCAAGGCTGGCTCCTATGCTTGTGGAGGGCTTTCTCAGAAGTCGAGGCAACGATCCGATCGAGACCCTTGGCAACGGCAAGCTTAACGAAAAGCTCTTGACTGGAAATCGGGGAGATATACGCCTTCAGATTCTGGTCGCCGCTCATGGCTCCAGTACGGGCTTCCAGGCGCTGGAGGCCAAAAGTGCCGACATATGGGCCTCTTCCCGTTCTGTAAAACCTGCGGAAGCGCAACAGTTGGCAGGACGCGCCAACCTGCGCGCCCCCGAAAGCGAACATGTCATTGCCATTGATGGCCTTGCGGTACTGGTTCATCCTTCAAACCGGGTCAATCAGCTGAGTATCGACACTCTAGCCAAAATATTCTCTGGCGAGATCAGTAACTGGTCAGAGGTCGGCGGCGCCAATCAGCCCATTAACCTGTACGCGCGGGATGATCGCTCTGGCACCTGGGATACCTTCAAGAGCCTGGTTCTGGGCAAACGCTACCCGCTGCATGTGTCCTCCAGGCGCTACGAGTCAAACAACCGGCTTTCTGACGATGTCAGCGCGGATCCCGGCGGCATTGGTTTCTCTGGCCTGGCTTCAGTACGCAAAAGCAAAGTGCTGGCGATTTCAGATGGCGACGCACCGGCACAGAAACCCTCCCGTCTGAACGTAGCCAGCGAAGATTATCCGCTTTCCAGACGTTTGTTCATGTACACACTTGGCGACGCCGCAACCGCCATGACGAAAGACTTTGTAGAATTCGTACTGGGCGAGGAAGGCCAAGGCATCGTCGCCGAATCGGGGTTTGTGTCCCAAAATCCCATGGCCGTCAAACCCGACTTGGCCGATAGCACACCGCCTACCTTCAAATTACTGACACAGAACTACAAGCGACTGACCGTCAATTTCCGATTCTCGGAGGGACGCACAAAACTGGACAACAAAGCCCAAAGAGACCTGAGACGGGTTGCTGGGTACCTCAATAGAGAAAGCCGCAATACCGATGATCTGATGCTTATTGGCTTCGCCGATCAGCAAACCAACGAGCTACGAGCCCAGATGATCTCGGAATTACGCGCGCTTTCAGTACGCAAGGCACTCTCGGATTTTGACGTCCATGATGTCCGTTACACCGGGTACGGCCAGTACATGCCCGTTGGCATGGCCGGCGGCAAACATGGCAAAAGGCGCAACGGGCGAGTAGAAGTCTGGGTTCGCGATCGCTAGGGAGGACCCCGCTTCGGCAATCACCTATCCGCAAAACGCCCACATATATGTTTGGGTTTCCTATACTGTTCGGGCCACTCTCAACCAATAGACCGGGACAATGGATATCCATAACGACCAGCGCTTTGCAATTAATCTGAACGTTCGGGGCATCCAGCCCTCGGCCACTCTTCGGATCAACGAATTGAGCAACCAGCTTAAATCCGAAGGCAAAGACATTATCAAACTCGGGCTTGGGCAATCACCCTTCCCTGTGCCTGAACGTGTGGTGGATGCGCTGAAAGAGCACGCCCACGAAAAAGACTACCTACCGGTTAAAGGCCTCAAAAGCCTGCGTGAATCCATTTCGGGCTACATCAACCGCAGTGAACGTATGCGGAGCACCTGGGAAGACGTACTGATTGGCCCTGGCTCCAAGGAGCTGCTGTTCATTCTTCAGCTGGCCTATTACGGCGATCTGCTTATCCCACGCCCAAGCTGGGTTTCCTACGCGCCCCAGGCCCGCATTATTGGCCGCTCAGTGCATTGGTTGCCCACCCACGCCGATAACAACTGGCAGTTGACTGCTGAGGAACTGGACATCGTTTGCCGGGACGACGCTTCACGCCCACGCATTCTGATTCTCAACTACCCATCCAACCCCACCGGTTGCACTTACACCGATGACCAGTTGCTGGCCATTGCCAACGTGGCCCGCACGTACAAGCTGATCCTGCTTTCGGACGAGATATACGGCGAGGTGCATTTCGAAGGGAAGCACAAGTCTATCGCACGCTACTACCCGGAAGGCACCATTATCAGCACCGGTTTGAGCAAATGGGCGGGTGCCGGCGGCTGGCGCTTGGGCACCTTCATTTTCCCGAAAGAGTTGCGCCCCCTGCAGGACGCCATGGCGATCATCGCCAGCGAAACCTACACGGCCACCAGCGCACCCATACAGCACGCAGGCATTACGGCCTTCAACGGGGGGGAAGACATAGACGAATACCTCAAGCAGTCCCGCCGAGTGCTTAAAGTAATTGGTGAGTACATGCATCGCCGTTTGAGCGAGATGGGGGCGGTTGTGCAGAAGCCGGAAGGCGCGTTCTATCTGTTCCCGGATTTCTCAACCTTCCGCGACCAGTTCACCAGAAAAGACATCAAAACCAGCCAGGCATTTTGCCAGTCGTTACTGGAAAATACGGGCGTTGCTATCCTGCCCGCCAGCGATTTCGGCTTTGTGCCGGACCACCTGGCCGCACGTTTGGCCTTCGTGGATTTTGACGGCGCCGAATCCCTGAAACTGGCCGGCGGAGACTATGCCGATCAGGAGTTGGCTGATGACTTTGTTGAGCAAGCTGGCCCACGCTTGGTGAAAGCCATGGATAAGATGGAGGCGTGGCTGAACAGCCTCTGATCCAGCCTCATGGTAGACTGGGGCCCTAACTTTTAAACACTTAAGTGGGGGCGCCATGTCTGATTCTGTTTCCTTGCGGGGCATCACCGATTTCGCTGAAAATCTGGCTCGGGAAGCCGGCGAGCTAATTGGCCGGGAGCGTGATACAAACACCTTGCGCACCGACTACAAGCAACAAACCGAGCTGGTCACTCACGCGGACATCATGGCCGATGAATTCATTACCACTGCCATCCGCCAACGCTTCCCCGATCACCGCATTCTGTCCGAAGAATCCATGCCAGACCTCAGCCAAGCTGAAGAGCTGGAAACACCTTTGTGGATCGTCGACCCCATTGATGGCACGGTAAACTACGCCTACGGTCACCCGCAGGTTGCGGTATCCATTGCTTACGCTGAAAACGGCCGCGTACAAGCGGGCGTAGTACACGCGCCTTTCCCCGGCGAAACCTTCCGCGCCACGCGCGGCGAGGGCGCCACGCTCAACGGCACCCCCATTGGCCACAGCGGCGCGACGGTGCCCAGAGACTCGCTGTTTGCCACTGGCTTCCCCTACACCAAAGATAATCTGGCCCCGTTGATAAGCCGCTTGGATGCCATGATTCACCAATGCCGCGACCTACGCCGCATCGGTTCTGCCGCGCTGGATATCTGCTGGGTAGCCTGCGGTCGGTTGGACATTTACTACGAAAACGTCAGCCCCTGGGATTTCGCCGCCGCCCGCCTGATCGCCCTGGAAGCCGGCGCCACAGCCGGCCACTTCAGCGAGGTTCCCGAAGGTTACCCGGCCGACCTTTGGGGTCGCGATATTCTGATTTCAGCACCCGCCATCTGGGAACCTGTTCGTGAGATTCTTCGTTCTGCTTCAGGGTACGAGTGAGGAAACTCCAAGTTAGCCCCAAACAGCCTCAGCAACCAACGCCCAACTTTCGTCGACATCGGCTGAGGGCAAACGGGAAAACGACGAGCGGATAAACCGCTGAATTCGGCCTTCCATGAAAACCAGAACAAAATCTGCACCTCGAGTCGCACTGGTGCGTGGGCGCAACCCCTGGCGAATCTCGCCTTCTTTCAGGGTTTGCCGCACTTGGGTTTCCAGGCGCTCGAAAAACTGGGAAGCACGTTTGCGCAAGGCGTCGTTTTCGCCCACCAAGGCATCACCAGTGAGAACACAGCACAAACCCGGATTACGCTCGGCGAACACCAGCACCAAATGCACCAACTGCTGCAAACGAACGCGCACATCCTCCTGCTCCTGCAAGATCATCTGACAGCGGGAAAATACCGCTTCTTCCGCATATTCCAGAAGCGCTTCAAACATTTTGCGCTTGCTGGGGAAGTGGCGATACAGCGCCGCCTCTGTCACGCCAACGGATTTTGCCAAAACAGAGGTGGTGATTCTGGCTCCTGGGTCGTTTTCCAGGAGCTCCAAAAGCGCGTGGAGAATCGCCTCCCGGCGACTGGGTTTCTGATCGGTTACGGCCATACTGCAGCGCTCTTAATCAGAATTTTAATCAGAAAAAAGTGCCATCAAGAGGCGACGATGCACTTGCGTACAGTTTCTTGGGCATCCGCCCTGCAAGATAGGCTTCGCGGCCGGCCTCAATAGCCAAACGCATGGCATTGGCCATTTTAATCGGGTCTTTCGCATGAGCAATGGCACTGTTCATCAATACGCCATCACAGCCAAACTCCATGGCGATGGTGGCATCAGATGCAGTACCAACACCCGCATCCACCAGCACGGGCACTTTCGCGTTTTCGATGATCTGGCGGATGTTGTAGCGGTTCTGGATACCCAGGCCGGAGCCAATGGGCGCACCTAGTGGCATGATCGCAATACAGCCCATCTCCTCAAGGCGCATGGCCAGCAAGGGGTCATCCGAGCAGTACACCATTACCTTGAAGCCGTCTTTGATCAGCTCTTCGGCGGCCACCAGAGTCTCAAGCATGTTTGGGTAAAGGGTTTTGTCTTCGCCCAACACTTCCAGCTTAACCAGGTCGCGGCCGTCGAGCAGTTCACGGGCCAGCTTACACGTGCGCACGGCGTCTTTGGCGGTAAAGCAGCCGGCAGTGTTGGGCAGGATGGTGTAACGTTCCGGGGAGATCACATCCAGCAGGTTAGGTTCATCTGGATTCTGTCCCAGATTGGTGCGGCGAACGGCTACGGTCACAATTTCAGCACCGCTCATTTCCACAGCGTGGCCGGTTTCCATCAGGTCACGGTATTTGCCCGTGCCAACCAGCAATCTTGATTGATAGATACGGCCAGCAATTTCAAGAGGTTTGTCTTCGGGCAGCTGGATCTCTGGCGTGTCGGTCATAGTGTTTCCGGGTTGATAGAACGTAATGATGTAAATGGATGAAGACGTGTATCACGGCCAAGCTTGTGCCGGGCCAGAAAGGGCTTAGCCGCCGCCAATCGCGTGAACAACTTCAACGCGATCACCGGTATTAAGAGCAAATTCGGCGTGCTGGCTGCGGGGCACTATGTCTTCGTTCACCTCAACCGCCAGCCGCTTGCCCGTAAGGGCCATTTTTTCTACCAATGCGGCAACCGTGGCTCCTGCGGGGAGCTCTATCGCCTCACCATTTACCTGTACCTGCATGTCGTTTTTACCCTCTGCCTTTGTCCACTTGCCGGCGTGCGCCAGCTGATAGCAATAATGCCCAACCAATCATAAAACATAGGCCGCCTATGGGCGTAATCGGGCCCACCCAGCGTATGTCGGTCAGCACCAATGTGTACAGGCTGCCACTGAACAGCAGGATGCCTACAAGAAAGAAACCAGCGGCCAGCCCCAACAAACGTCGTGAAAGACCAAAGCCGGACAGCAGGGCCGCCAGCACCAGTGCGATGGCGTGATACATCTGGTAGGTAACCGCCGTCTGAAAGACTTCAAGGCTGCGCTCGCTCACAAGGTTACGCAACCCATGAGCTCCAAAGGCACCGGCCATAACCGCTGTAAGGGCAAAAAACGCGCCGATAACAATAGGCAAACGCATAAGGCCAGGGGTCGGCGGCTTTACTGATTCAGCAGTCACAGTGGATCTTCTCTCCGGTATCCAGGTTCATCATTGTGAGTGCACCGCCCCAGACACAGCCAGTATCCAGGCCAATAAACCGTTCGCTACCGGTCTTGCCTTCGATAGCGGCCCAGTGTCCAAAAATCACACGTAAGTCGTCAGGACGGGGGAATTCAAACCAGGGGGCATAGCCCTTGGGCGCACTGCCAACGGATTCTTTGGCAGTGAGTTCAAGCCTGCCGTCCTGGGCGATAAAGCGCATTCGAGTGAAATAGTTGGTGATGACCCGCCAGCGATCCATGCCTGCCAGGCTTTCACTCCAGCCTTCCGGCTTGTTGCCGTACATGTGCGCAAAGTATTCGGGGGCATGTTCCCCGCGAATCACGTCTTCCACTTCTCGGGCTCGGGTGAGCGTCTGCTGGATGGTCCAGATATGGGGCACCCCGGCATGGACCATCATGATGTTGCGCTCAGAATCGTGCACACACAGATTCTGCTGGCGCAGCCAGCTAACCAGCTTGTCACAATCGGAAGCGTTCAGTATTTCCGCAAGTGTATCCTTGCGCTTTGGCGCGTGGCCACCCAGAGCTACAGCCAACAGATGCAGGTCGTGATTACCAAGAACCACCACGGCTGAATCGCCCAGGCTTTCAATGTAGCGCAGGGTTTTAAGGGATGACGGCCCTCGGTTGATCAAATCACCCGCCACCCAGAGCCGATCACGGGAGGGCGAAAAACCTACCTTGGCCAAAACGTCCTTCAAGCGATCGTAACAGCCTGAATATCGCCTATGGCGTAATCAGTCATAGCTGTCCTCGCCAACATCTCCGGCACTAGGTACGCCGTCCTGAACCCTGCCTTGCTCACTGCCTTTTTCGTTTACCAGTAAGTCGGCAATACTCACGAAATCCGCCAAGCTGAGATTTTCAGGTCGCAAACCGTCATTAATGCCCAAAGCTTGTAACTGCTCAATAGTTACAAGGCCTCCCAGCGCCTTGCGCAGGGTTTTGCGACGAGCATTGAATGCGGTTCTTACCACGGCCTGCAATGTGCCGAGATCCTTCGCCGGGTGCGGGAGCTGGGCATGGGGAACCAGCCGCACAATGGCAGAATCTACTTTCGGCGAAGGCCGAAAGGCACCGGGGCCCACTTCAAACAAGGGCTGAACCTTGCAGAAGTACTGGGTCATGATACCCAACCGGCCATAGTTGTTATCGCCAGATACCGCAGCCATGCGCTGCACGACTTCTTTTTGCAGCATGAAGTGCATGTCTTGCACCACGCCTGTCTGAGACAACAGATGAAAAATCAACGGTGTGGATATGTTGTAAGGCAGGTTGCCGACAATACGCAGCGGTTTTTCATCCACAAGCTGGCTGAAATCAAATTTCAGCGCATCGGCTTCGTGGATGCGGAATTCCGGGTAGTTAAAAAACTTGGTGCGCAGCACCGGAATCAGGTCGCGGTCCAACTCCACCACCTGAAGCTTTGGATTAACGGCCAGAATTTCTTCCGTTATAGCGCCAAGGCCGGGACCAATTTCTACAATGGCTTCATCCGGCTTCGGGTGAATGGCGCGAATAATGCGTTCAATAACTCCCGGATCATGGAGAAAGTTCTGGCCAAATCGTTTTCTGGCCTGATGACCGGCTTTTTTACTCACTCAGAATTCTCTTTGTTGAGGGCTTTGCGATGATTGCAGGCTTCGTGGTTAGCTGCTTTGAGAGAGCGCGCCATCTGCTCACCCACTCGAATAGCGGTGTGCAGACTGCCCGCATCGGCCTTTCCGGTGCCCGCAAGATCCAGAGCCGTGCCGTGATCCACCGAGGTGCGCACAATGGGCAGGCCCAGGGTTATGTTTACCGCACGACCAAAGCCCTGAAATTTCAGAACCGGCAACCCCTGATCGTGGTACATGGCCAGTGCGGCATCGGCATCATCAAGCCAGTGGGGCGTAAACAGAGTATCTGCTGGCAGCGGGCCGGTTAGCTGCATGCCGTTGGCTCGAAGCTTCTCCAGCGTAGGCTCGATAACCTCAATTTCTTCCCGGCCAAGATGGCCGCCCTCACCTGCATGGGGGTTCAGGCCGGCAACAAGAATTCGTGGCCGTTCAATTCCAAAGAATTTTTTCAGATCGGCATTTAAAATGGTGGCTACTTGGGTCAGCCGTTCTGGCGTAATCGCGGCGGGCACATCTTTGAGAGGTAAGTGAGTCGTCACCAACGCCACTCGCAACTCTTCGGTGGCCAGCATCATAACCACCCGCTCCACCGCACACAGCTCTTGCAGGAACTCGGTATGGCCACTGAATTCAATGCCTGCGTCGTTAATAATGCCTTTATGAACCGGTGCAGTAACCATGCCGTCGAAGCGGCCCTCAAGCAGCCTTTCGCCGCCACGGTAAGGGTTTCCAGCACATAGCGGCTGTTGGCGGCATCCAGCTTGCCGGCCATGAGCGACGCACAACCCTCAACGTGCCACACAGAAAGCTCGCCAGCACCTGTTTTCGGTGCCATGCCCGGTTGCCACGGGTGCAAGGTTACGTTGAGCCCAAGCAGCTTGGCCCGGGCCTCCAGCAATGGCTGGCTCGCAACCACCACAACACCAGCGCCGCGTTTCTCGGCAGCAAACTGCAGGCAAAGCTCAGGGCCTATGCCTGCAGGCTCTCCCGCGGTCAGGGCGAGAACAACCGGGTCAGTCATTATTCTGCATCTTCCTCTAGGTTACTGTCAGCATCCTCAGCAGGCTCATCTGCATACTCACCTTTAAACTCGATAAAGGCTTCGTCGCGGATTTCCCGAAGCCAGTTCTGTAGCTCGGTTTCAAACTTGCGGCGATAAATAGCCTGGCGCGCCTCAGCTTCCTTTACGTCGCCACTGATGTCCTTCTGGCGGCGTTCTTCCACCTGCAGAATGTGCCAACCGAACTGGGAGCGGAACGGACCTTTGAACTCGCCAACGCTGGCTTCCTGCATGGCCTGCTCAAACGCTGGCACCATCTGGCCTGGGCTTACCCAACCAAGATTACCACCGTCGGAGCCGGACACAGGATCGTCCGAATATTCCCGAGCTAGCACCGCAAAATCAGCGCCATCCTGAATTTGCTCAGAAAGCGTCCGTATGGTGGCTTCCGCCTCGGCATCGGTTACTGCCTCTGAAGGCCGTATCAAGATATGGCGTACGCGATTCTGCTGGATAACTTGTTTCTGGGAGCCGCCGCGTGAGTCCATCACCATCACCATGTGAAAACCGCTGTTGTTCTCCAGAATCTCGGAAGGCTTGCCGACCTCCAGGGCTGGCACAACCGGCGCAACCAGTGACGGTAACTGACGCTCGCTGCGCCAACCCATGTCGCCGCCCTCAAGCGCATTGCTGGCATCGGATTCAGCAACCGCCACTTCGCGGAAATCACGGCCGTTCAATATAGCCGCCCGCAGTTCTTCTGCTCTTTCACGGGTTGCGTCCACCGCGGCATCATCGACAGGATCATCCAGCTCAATAAAAATATAGGCAAGGCGATATTCCGCATCGTTGCCACCGCCGGACTCCAATGCCTGAAGATAATTTTCAACCTCTCGGTCCGTCACACGGACACGGCTACCCACTTGGCGCTGTTGCACCCGCCCGGTGATCATTTCTTGCCTGATCTGTTCCCGGGCCTGGCGGTAGCTTACGCCTTCGGTGGCCAACTGGTTTTCAAACTCAGACAGGCTCAAACCATTTCGATCTGCAATATTAGCCAGAGTTTCGTTGAGCTCATTGTCACTGATGCGCATGCCCATTTTTTCAGACATCTGTAGCTGGACCGATTCGGTGATCAACTGTTCCAGCACCCGCTCTTCAAGAAGGCGACGCGGTGGCAGGCCAGTACCCTCAGCACTTAAGCGACCGGCAATGGTGTTAATTCTTGCTTCGAGCTCAGTTTGGAGGATTACATCGTCATCAACAATGGCAACCACCTTGTCGAGCAGTTTGCGCTCAGCCTGGGCCGAAAAAGAAAGCGCTACTGCCAACAGCATCAGCAGCATCTGTAAACCTTGGCGAATCGTCGCCTTCATAATCACCTCTATAATGAAGATATAAGCCTGCGGATAGGGTACCTGAAGGCACGGTTGCCGTCAGGGGGTACGAATCAGGGGGCGCCAAAACGGCGACGCTCACGCTCATCAAAACCATAAATAGCCTCGGAGATCGACGCTGAAGATCCGCCGCTACCCCCTAGGCCTTTTAGCTGAATTTGGAACAGCAAACGGCTGTCCAGTTCCCGATCATCAGTCAGGTAGTTCTGATGAACCACCTGAACACTCCAACAGCAATTGTTATACTCAATTCCGGCAAGGGATCCTACGGTGCGATCCAAATCCGAATCATACACCCAGCGGCCGATCAGACTAACACGGTCTGTTGCGGGGATAACCGCCGCAATATCTGACTGTTCCAACTCTCCTTTGCTGTATGTATGGCCAACGCTGGCGAGGTACCGGTAATCCTCGGTGTGAAAAACCAGTTGGCTACGGCCTTCTTCGGTATCGCCAGTATCCGGATCCCACAGCCCGGACGAGCGGATTTCCAAATTCTGTAACGGGTTAAGCACCACCTCTCCCGCCAGTGGTGAGCGACTGCGGTTGCCGCCGCCTTCACCGAACAGCGTAACCTCGCGATCCTGAAAATATTGGACCTGCCCAATACTGAAACGGGCTCGCTCGGCACCGGTCACCAGATCATTAAATCGACTGGTCACGGCCACGGTCAATTGGTTAGCGTCGCCTACCCGGTCGCCGCCGACAAAGCGGTCTGGTCGGAACAGTTGCTCAAAACGAAAGGTCTGCAGAGCGGTATCAAACGCTGGAATGTAATTTTGATCTGCTTCCGCATCGGCCCACGCATAATAAAGCCGGGGCTCGAAGGTCTGGTTATATGGCACATCGAACAGGCTCGATTGACGGTCAAAATACAAGCCATTATCCCACTCCACTACGGGAACCGTGCGATCAAAGCGGCCATCCCCGGCAGTGTAATCATCAAGCTCATAACGGGTGTAATCAAGGCTGACCGACGGGCGGCTAAAGCCCCAAAGGGCTCGCATCGGCAGTGCCAGCTCGGGGCGAGCCCGAAAACGCTGGCCGTTGGCTTTGTCGAGACCGGTTAAAGTGTCATTGTCCCGATAAAACCACGTGTACTGGCTCTCCAGGCCTGCCTCAAACCAACCGGCGTCGGCGGTTCCTGCATAAATGGCTTCCGGCAGCTGTGCGTATGGTTTGTTCACCTGTGCAATACGATCACTGACTGTTTGGTAGTCATTCAAATACACGTCAAAATACTGATTCGTATCCTGGTAACGCACACCACCCCTGCGCTGCAGGTGTGTTGTCTGGTTAATCTCCAGGCTGCGGTTCAGGTCACTAAGATAGTCATCATCACTGACCACTGAAAAATCACCATACCCGTTCCAGCCAGAACCCAGAGTCGCGCGAGTAGACGCATCCAGAGCCCAGCGCTGCCCGGACTCACCAGGATTTTCGTCGGTGTAAGCCGAATCATCATCGATGTAACCCAGCTGCAACGTCGTCTCCCCCAACGTGCTGAGATACCTGCCCTCCACTTCATTAAAGAGGCCGCGGCCATGAATGTATTGAGGCGTAACTGTGGCGTCGTAGTGGGGGGCCAGGTTCAGATAATAGGGTACTGCGAAAAAGGCACCGCTGCCGGCATTGGACGATCCGAACTGCGGATAAAGAAAGCCAGTCTTACGTCGATCGTCTATAGGAAAGCTGGCAAAGGGCCAGTAAAACACAGGAACATCCAAAACTTCGAGGCGAACGTGTTTTGCCGTACCAACGCCCTCAGCCTGATCCAGCTTAATATCAGACGCAACAATTGCCCAGTCGTTCTGTTGCGGGCCGCACGTGGTAAGCCTGCCTTCGCGGATCAGAACTCTGGAGTCGTCCACTCGGGAAAGACTGTTGGCGCTGCCCCGCATTTCCGGGCCATGCAAAAGAAAGGTCGCTGTATTGATATCAAATCGCCGTGAATCAACACTGTATTCGGCGCGCTCCCCGGTCAGAAGAAACCCATTACCACGACTAACCAATGGCCCTTGAATAGCAACCTGGCCATTGCTCTGGTTATACCGCGCCTCAGAGCCGGTTACTTGAAAATCTCCCTGACGCAGCCGAACATCGCCTTCTAGATATAACTCACGATCGATTTCGTAGCGAGCGTTCAGGCCGCTGACCTGCAGGGGAGCATCTTGCTCAGCGCCCTCACCAAAAACACCGGCCCCACCCTCTCCTGCACTGGATGGCATATAGCCACCTGAGCAAAAGGCCGGCAACGAGTCCCTGGCGGTTTCCGGAAGCTGGTCTCTCGATCGCCAGTCCAGCTCGGCAGCAGATGGTGCGTCTTCAGCAGCGGAAAAACCCGCTCCCGACATCAGGGCAAACCCTGCAAGCAGGCTCACAATCCGGCGTTGCAACGTGCCTTTCTGCGCCTGCAGATAGCGGTTGAACATTGGCACGGTAGCAAGGTTCCTGTTCCAAATGCATGAAGAGTTGTGGATAGCGCAACGGGGTACGAATACACACATGATAGCGGCCTAGTTTACACATGCCTCGGAAGCTTGTTAACGGAAACGAGACCAGATGAGTGAAACTCCGCTGCAAAACCGCTTTACCCTCTTTATACTTCCCATATTCCTCTGCTAACTTCTACTTTATTAATTCAGGACAATAAGCCGAGCTATGGACAACCGCCTGCAAATGCTCACCGCCTGGGTCAGACAGTTTCCCGGCTTCGAAAACGCCGACGCCGAGCCCGTTTCTGGCGACGCCAGCTTCCGGCGCTATTTCCGGACATTCAAAGCGACCAGCGACAGTTCCACCCCGTTCATTGTTATGGATTCGCCTCCGGAACAGGAGGACTGCAAGCCATTCGTAACGATTGGCAGGCATTGGCATCAAGCAGGCATTGCGGTTCCGCAGATTTTCGAAGCCGACCCGATACGCGGCTTTTTGTTACTGGAAGACTTCGGTGACCAGCTAATGCTGGGTCAGCTTACCCCCAGCAACGCAAACGCACTGTACCAGGGCGCACTGGACGAGCTCATTCTTATCCAACAGCTGCCGGCTCCCCCTGACTCTCCATTGCCCATCTATGACACGGCTTTGTTGAATCGCGAAATGATGCTTTTCAGGGACTGGCTGTTAGAGGGCTACCTGAGGCTGGAGCTGGATAACGTTGAGAAATCCATGCTGGATACCACATTCGCGCTACTCCGTGAGAGCGCCTTGGCCCAGCCCCGCGTTACCGTGCACAGGGATTACCATTCCCGAAACTTACTGGTGCGGGAACATAGCAGCCGCCCGGGCGTAATCGATTTTCAGGACGCAGTATCTGGGCCGGTGACCTACGATGCGGTCTCCCTACTGAAAGACTGCTACGTTCAATGGCCTGAAGAGCAAATTTGTGAGTGGCTAAACGCCTTCCGGGAACAAACTCTGGACGCTGGCCTGCATCGTGCCGACCGAGACACTTTCCGACAGTGGTTTGAGCTAATGGGCATGCAACGCCACCTCAAGGCTGCGGGCATCTTTGCCAGGCTGGCCATGCGGGATAACAAACCACGCTACTTGGAAGACATTCCCCGTACCGTGAGCTATCTGCTTGCCGCCAGCAAGCGCCAGCAAGCCTTGCGACACTTCCACGAATGGCTGTTAGCGGTTGCCGTGCCGCGAATTGAAGACCTTATCGGCCCAGTTCCTGGCCAGGAGACTTTGGCACCGTGAAGGCGATGATTCTTGCCGCAGGAAAGGGGGAGCGTATGCGGCCACTGACCCTCACCACCCCCAAGCCTCTGCTTAGTGTCGGCGGCAAACCGCTTATTGAATACCACCTGGAGCGTCTTCAACAGGCAGGTTTCCGGGATGTGGTCATTAATCACGCGTGGCTCGGAGAACAGATTGAGTACACTCTAAGCAGCGGTGAACGGTTCGGGCTTTCCCTGCACTACTCACGTGAAGGCGAGCCATTGGAGACCGCCGGCGGCATTGTCCGGGCTCTGCCGCTGCTTTCAACCCCAGGCAACGACTGGTTTATGGTAATCAACGGTGATATTTGGGCTGATTTCGACCTCACCCGGCTTCAACCTCCTGCAGCCGGCGAGCAACCTGCCATCGACGCCATTCTGGTGATGGCAGACAACCCAAAACACAACCGCCAGGGTGATTTTTGCCTGAAAGATGGCGGCATGCTCTGCGAAGCGTGTGCAGTTAAAGAAGGCGAGACGCTGACGTTTACTGGCATTAGCCTCCTGCACCGCAGACTATTTGAGGGGTTAACGGATCAAGCCGGTAAACTCGGGCCTGTCCTGCGGGCCGCTATGGGCAAAGACCGGGTGGCCGGGCTGCATCACGATGGGCTCTGGGTCGATGTAGGAACGCCGGAGCGGCTGCGGGCACTGGACCAGCAACTGGCCGTTCAGGAGCCTTAAGGCTATGGCGACCCGCCCCGCGCAACCAGCTTTGCCTCCGCGCATGGAGGCCGCTTTCGCAGCACTTCTGAAGGAGCTCTGTGCTGCTGACCACCACGCGCAAACTCTGATCAGCCATACACGGCTACCTTGGTGGTGTCGTCGCCCATTGTTCTTCTTTCTGGGCTACATAGCCAAAGCTGAGGGGCGAGTGTCCGAGCAAGACGTCAGCTTTGCAGAAAGTCTCATTACCGCACTCAAGCTGTCAAAGCGACAAAGACACAAAGCCATACAACATTTTCAGCGTGGTAAAGCATCAGGCACGCTCCCACCGTTAAGCGGGCTTGCCTTAAGGTTAAGCCGCAGCACTTGGCCTGCCCCGGCTCTGAAAATCGCCATTTGCCTGTGCCACGCGGCGCAACTAAAAGGCCGGCCTGGCAAACCTCGCCTCCATCGCTGCGAGGATGTCATCGACCAGACAGGGCTTCCAATTACGGTCTGCGAAGACATTTTTGACAGCTACGCTGCCAAATCATGGAGCAATGTAAGCGACGTACCAGCAAAGCCTATAAATCTTGAGCAAGCCTGTGCGCTGTTTGGCGCCACCCGACGGGATTCCCTGGTGGTTATCAAGCGCGCATATCGGAAAAAAGTGTCTGAATGCCACCCCGACAAACTGGCACAGCAACAGCATCTTAGCCCCGCCGAGCTGGCGCTAGCCAAAGAGCGACTGCTGTGTTTCCAGCATGCCTGGGAACTCATCCGGCGCTACCACAAACTGAACTGAGGCTGCCCCCGCCACTTAAAGAGCTTTCGGTCGGAGCCAAGCTGAAATCCTTCCCGCCAAAGCCTTCCCGTTTCGCGGCAACAACAAATCTCCCGAACCCATGAACTGGAGACTAAAGCCCTCTACTCCAGCCCGTTTCAGCCCGGCTTTGAGCTGCTCGCGCTCATCAGACGAGGAAAGCTCCAAAATCCGCGGCACCGAGGCCTTTTTTAACGCCCCTGCCAGCTTTTTGGAATCGTTGGGGTAAAGCTTTGGCGCTACCCAAACCAAGGCAGGAGACCCGCCCATCTCGGCCGCGTATAACACGACATGATTGCTACCACGACCAAGCCCCACTACCGAAGTTAGCTTGTAATCACGTTTCTCTAGCGCTGCAACACCTGCGACCAGCTGCGCGCGGATACGGGAGCGATAAGCTGCTTCCAGCTCACCCACTGCTTCAGAAGCCATGACATCAATTGTGGCAGGGTCGGTGGCTTCGAGGGCCTTTTCGACTGGTTCAGGGCTCAAGCCGGGCATGGCAATGGGTCGCTCCAGAACCTGCTCAATAGCCAGTGGAGGCGCTTCCAGACCCAGCGTAAGCACAGCAAAGTTTCGGCGCGCAAGTTCCCGAGCCAAAGCGCCCGTTAGCCCCGACTCAGCATTACCTCCTTCATCTGCCAGTATGATCAGCCCACCCCGGGCGGGTGCTGCGCGCTCGGGCCACAGCAAGGCCAACGTGCGATCCCCATCCTCCAGATCAAGCCACAGCGCGCTATCCGGGAACCTCTGGCTAAGTTTCTGCTCACCCAAACCAGACTCTACACTTCCCCGCGCTTTGCCCACCGACGCTTGAGCTGGCTCCGGAGGTTCGTCTTTATCTTGCCCGTGTGCGGGTAACAAGCCGCCGGTCAGTAAGGCAATCACTAGCCAACCACACACACTACGGCGGCAACTGCCTTGGCTTATTGTTCTGAATCGGCGCACAGTTCCTGCTCCTCTGGCTACGAAAACACGCTCTTGTACTGTTAGACTGTCATTATTATTAATGGCTGCCAATTGTTTGCGAGAACCGTGATGAATCCTTATCTGATTGCCCCATCCATTCTGTCTGCCAATTTTGCTCGTTTGGGCGAGGAAGTAGATAACGTACTGGCCGCAGGCGCAGACGTGGTCCACTTTGACGTTATGGACAACCACTATGTGCCCAACCTGACCATCGGGCCGATGGTGTGTGAAGCGCTGCGCAAGCATGGCGTTACCGCGCCCATAGACGTACACCTAATGGTGTCGCCAGTGGACGACCTGATCCGCATGTTCATTGACGCCGGTGCCAGCTACATTACCTTCCACCCTGAGGCCTCCCAGCACATTGACCGTTCCCTGCAGCTGATTCGCGAGGGCGGCTGCAAAGCCGGTCTGGTGTTCAACCCGGCCACGCCGCTGCACCACATGGATCACGTAATGGACAAGCTCGACATGGTATTGATGATGTCGGTTAACCCGGGCTTTGGTGGTCAGAAGTTCATTCCCGGCACCCTGGACAAACTCCGGGAAGCCCGTAAGCGCATCGACGCCAGCAATTACAACATTCGGCTGGAAATCGACGGTGGCGTAAAAACCGAAAACATCCGTGAAATTGCGGAGGCAGGCGCGGACACCTTTGTTGCAGGCTCGGCTATTTTCAACACCGACGATTACAAAACCACCATCGACGCCATGCGCCAAGAGCTGGAACACGCACGCACGGCACTGGGCCACAAGGTGCCCGGCCAATGAGCCTAGCGGGTCTTTTTAACGCACGCTGGCCCGGCGTTGCCCTGTTTGATCTTGATGGCACGCTGGTAGACAGTGCCCCGGATTTGGCGGCTGCGGTTGACCGCACTCTTGAGCAGCTAGGGCGCAAACCAGCCGGCCTTGAACAGGTGCGCCAATGGGTGGGCCACGGCTCTCCTGTATTGATGCGCCGCGCGTTGGCCGGCAAAGCCGACTGGGAGCCCGCGAGTGCCGCAGACGATGCCCTGTTTAATGATGCGCTGGCGTTGTTTTTCAACAACTATCGGCAACTAAACGGCAAACATGCCGTGGTGTATCCCGGCGTTAAAGCCTGCCTTGAGGCGCTCAGCAAACGAAGCTGCTCCATGGCCGTAGTGACCAACAAGCCAGAACAATTTGTTGGCCCGCTACTGAAGCAGTTGGGGCTGGAGCGTCACTTTAAGTTAGTGATCGGTGGCGACACGCTCGACACAAAGAAGCCAGATCCTGCACCCTTGCTCCACGCCATGAATGCTCTACACGGCAGCCTTGGCACCACCGTAATGGTTGGCGACTCCGCTGCAGACGTCAGTGCCGCTCAGGCCGCCGGCATTCCTTGCGTTGCCGTTACCTATGGCTACAACTTTGGGCAGCCAGTGCACGCACTGGGAGCGGACGCTGTAGTTGATTCCCTGAGCGAGCTTTTGTAACCTCTATGGTATTGGACTCATAAATTATTCAATTCGGGAGATTCCTGCCATGCAGGGACTGATTCTGACTGCCGCGCGAGGCATTCTCACAACCCGCGCAACACGATGGTGGCGATGGCGTACCCGCTAAAAACGCTCAGCCAGGCACCAGGCGAGCACCTGCTCGCTCGAACGCAGATCAGATCTCAGGAAGCCCGACCATGAACTCCGAACAATTCCGCAAGCTGGCACAAGCCGGCTTCAATCGTATCCCCGTGTATCGTGAAGTACTTGCGGACATGGACACCCCTTTAAGCACTTATTTAAAGCTCGCCAGCGGGCCTTACTCTTACCTGTTTGAATCGGTACAGGGTGGCGAAAAATGGGGCCGTTATTCCATCATTGGCCTGCCCAGCCAGGAGGTGCTCAAAGTATTTGACCACCGCATAGAGGTTCGCCGGCACGGCGAGTTGGTAGAAACCGCCGAAGTAGACGACCCGCTTGCGTTTGTTGCCAGTTATCAGGAACGCTTTCATGCGCCTGACCTGGAAGAACTGCCCCGCTTCAACGGCGGTTTGGTGGGTTATTTTGGCTACGACACCGTGCGCTACATTGAAAAGCGCCTTGCAGCCAGTTGCCCCCCGGATCGCATTGGTACGCCCGACATACTGCTAATGGTGTCCAACGAGCTTGTGGTATTCGATAACCTGCGCGGCAAGCTGCACTTAATCGTGCACGTGGATCCAACCGACGAAGGTAGTTTTGACCAAGCTCAGCAGAGGCTGGACGAGCTCGAGCGGAAACTGCATCAGCAAACCGCTGACACCCCGAAAACACCCGAGCACCTGCGCGGCAAAACCGTGGATGAAAGCGAGTTCGTGTCTGGCTTCAGCCAGGAAAAGTTTGAAGCGGCGGTCGACAAAATCAAAGACTACGTGCTGGACGGCGACGTGATGCAAACCGTCATCTCCCAGCGTATGTCAATTCCGTTTGAAGCACCGCCGTTGAACCTGTACCGCTCGCTCAGGGTACTTAACCCGTCGCCGTACATGTACTTCCTGGATCTGGACGACTTTCATATTGTGGGTTCGTCGCCAGAAATTCTGGCGCGCATGGAAGATCGCGAAGTCACCGTGCGCCCCATCGCAGGCACTCGGAAACGAGGTGCCACAGATGCCGAAGACCGAGCCCTGGAAGCCGAGCTGCTGGCCGACCCGAAAGAAATCGCCGAGCACTTGATGTTGATTGATCTGGGCCGCAACGACGCCGGCCGTGTCTCAGAAACCGGCACCGTGCGACTGACCGAGAAAATGGCGGTAGAGCGCTACTCCCACGTGATGCATATAGTGTCCAACGTGACCGGACAGGTTAAAGACGGCACCAGCTGCCTCGACGTGCTCAAGGCCACCTTGCCAGCCGGCACATTGAGCGGCGCCCCGAAAACCCGGGCCATGGAAATCATTGACGAGCTGGAGCCGGTAAAACGTGGCGTGTACGGCGGCGCTGTAGGCTATCTCTCGTTCAACGGCAATATGGATACGGCCATCGCCATCCGCACCGCCGTGATCAAGGACAAAACCCTGCATATACAGGCCGGCGCAGGCATAGTCGCCGACTCGGTACCTCGCCTTGAGTGGAAAGAAACCATGAACAAGGGCCGCGCCATCTTTCGCGCGGTGGCCATGACCTACAACGATTTTGACCACTGAGGCGAGGGACAGATTATGCTTCTAATGCTGGATAATTATGACTCCTTCACCTACAACGTGGTGCAGTATCTCGCCGAGCTGGGCGCCGACGTGCAGGTGCACCGTAACGACGAAATCACGGTGGAGCAGATCGAGGCCCTGAACCCCGAGCGGCTGGTGATTTCCCCGGGCCCCTGCACACCGAGTGAAGCTGGGATTTCCATGGATGTCATCCGGCATTTTGCCGGTAAAATCCCCATACTCGGCGTTTGTCTTGGCCACCAGGCCATTGCCCAGGTATTCGGCGGTAACATCATCCGCGCCGGACGTGTGATGCACGGCAAAGTATCCCCGGTTTACCACCAAAACAGTGGCGTATTCCGCGGCCTGAACAACCCATTACAGGCCACTCGCTATCACAGCCTGGCCATTGAACAGTCCAGCCTGCCGGAATGCCTGGAAATGACCGCCTGGACTCGCAACAGCGATGGCAGCGTGGAAGAAATCATGGGCGTGCGCCACAAAACCCTGGCTATTGAAGGGGTGCAATTTCACCCGGAATCGATCATGAGCGAACAGGGCCACGAACTACTGCGAAACTTCCTGCGAACTCAATAAAAGGCAACTCCAATGAACATGAAAGACGCACTAAACCGGGTGGCCGAAAACCTCGATATGTCCCGGGAAGAAATGAAAGATGTGATGCGCACCGTGATGAACGGTGAGGCCACCGACGCGCAGATTGGCGCCCTGCTGATGGGTTTGCGCACCAAAAGCGAAACCGTTGACGAAATCACCGGCGCTGTAGAAGTTATGCGTGAACTGGTTTCTGGCGTTACCGTAAATGCCGAACCTCTGGTGGACATCGTAGGCACAGGTGGCGATGGCGCCAACCTGTTCAACGTATCCTCGGCCTCAGCTTTTGTTGTCGCTGCTGCCGGCGGTTTTGTCGCCAAACATGGCAACCGCGCCGTCTCTTCCAAAAGCGGCAGTGCCGACCTGATAGAACAGGCGGGAATTAACCTCAATCTCACACCGGAACAGGTCGCCCGCTGCGTCGAGCAGATTGGCGTCGGCTTCATGTTCGCCCCGGCCCATCACGGCGCAATGAAACACGCCGTAGGTCCGCGCAAAGAAATGGGCTGCCGCACTCTGTTCAATATCCTTGGCCCCATGACCAACCCGGCCAACGTAAAGCGCCAATTAGTAGGCGTGTTCAGCAAAGCCTTGTGCCGCCCCATGGCCGAAGTGCTGCAAAAGCTGGGCTCCGAACACATTATGGTGGTGGCCTCCAAAGACGGCCTCGACGAAATCAGCCTGGCCAGCGCGACCCATGTAGCGGAACTGAAAAACGGCGAAATCATCGAATACGACATCACTCCGGAAGACCTGGGCATTAAAAGCCAGACGCTGGTCGGCCTGTCGGTAGAAACTGCCGAAGAATCCCTGAACCTGATTAAAGCCGCCTTTGGCCGAGGCCACGACGAAATGGCTGAAAAAGCCCGGGACTTGATCGCCTTGAACGCTGGCGCAGCCATCTACGTTGCCGGTCTGGCTCCAACAATTAAAATGGGTGTGGAAATGGCGTTAGACGCCATGGGCTCGGGCCTGGCCGCCGGCAAACTGTCAGAACTGGCCGACTTTTCCCATTGCTTCTGAGTCAGGAAAAACCAAATGACCAAGCACAACGAGAAAACACCCACCATCCTGCGCAAAATCGTCGACCGGAAGTGGGAGGAAATCGAGACCCGCAAGCGCTCCGCACGCCTTGAAGACCTCAGAGCCCGCGCCGGCGACCAACCAGATACACGGGGTTTCACCAATGCCCTGCGCCAGCGTATCGAAGCAGGCACGCCTGCCGTTATCGCGGAAATCAAAAAAGCTTCACCAAGCAAAGGCATACTCCGCGACCCATTTAAGCCAGCCGAGATTGCCGAAAGCTACGAGGCAGGTGGCGCTGCCTGCCTGTCCGTACTCACCGACCACGACTTCTTCCAAGGCCATGAAGACTACTTGATAGCGGCCCGCAACGCCTGCAGCCTGCCGGTTATTCGCAAAGACTTCATGGTAGCGCCTTATCAGGTGTACGAAGCCCGCGCCATCGGTGCCGACTGCATACTTCTGATTGCCGCTTGTCTCACCAAAGACCAGATGCAGGAACTGGAAGGCATAGCACACGAAATTGGAATGGACGTACTCGTAGAGGTGCATAACAGCGAAGAGATGGACGAGGCATTAACGTTGACCACGCCACTGATCGGCATCAACAACCGCGACCTGCACAGCTTCGACGTATCGCTGGAAACGACGTTTGACCTGCATCAGCGCATAGGCGCAGACCGAATGGCCATTACCGAGAGCGGCATCATGACCCGTGCCAACGTAGAAGCCATGACCGAACGCGGCATCTACGGGTTTCTGGTCGGCGAATCCTTCATGCGCGCTGCCAACCCGGGCGAGAAACTGCAGGAGCTGTTCTTCCCCCAGTAGAGTGGCAGCAACACCCGGTAAAATCTGACCCTCGGCGGATCAAACAGGATCCGCCAGCGCCTCCTGCATCAACAGCTGCAAATGCTCGGGCAGCTTTGCCGATAACGCCAAAGCTCGCTCGTGGGCGCGGGGCGACATCTTGCCCCAGGTGCGGCGCACGATCCTCAGCCACTTATCACGATCATATTCCACGTTATCGGCATAGAACTGCGCGAAGTATTTTTCCAAAAATACCATACAGCAACGTCTTCCAGCAGCTGCGTGTCTGCATCTTTGCGCAACTCCCGCTTGGTCAGAATTATCTCAACCCGCTCGCACTCGCTCTTGGGGTAGCCGCAACCAGCCATAATCTCTGCGGCCCTGCGACCGTGCATACGCCCGCAAGCCTGACGCCATTCGTAATAGGATTTCCGACCCTCTGGGTAGTCACTGCGAGGCATTTTCCAGCGTTCAAGATGCTGAGCGCGACAGGCAATCTGCATGCGCGCTGAGGGCGAAGGCTCCAGTTCATGCAACCACCGCGTCATATGCAGGCTGTAGGCGTATTCTCTAGGCACCGACTCACCTGCTACGACCTCCTGATTAGCGTCTAAGCGATTTGCACTGTCAATCGCATCCAAAACGCATTGAAGTCGTTCCCGATCCATACTGCCTCCCTTGCTTTGATAGTGGGCCTGCGTAGCCAGGCCCAGTCGATTCAGGCCTGCGCAGATGGGCGCGACTTGATACGGTCGTACCATGCTTGAAGGTGGGTCTGTTCCGGCAAGATACGAATCTTCACCACCTTGGCAAACGCGACTGTTGTGAACGCGTTAATGTCGGCCGCCGTCATCCGATCGCAGCAAATGTATTCCCGCTCAGCAAGGTGATCGTTGAGTAAGTTCATAAACTTGCTAACACTTTTTCCGCAGTCCTCACCCCACTCCTGAATTGGGTTCATCCTGTCTTTGAAATAGCCGCTGGTATGCTGGAAACACATGCCCGTAGGCAAAAAGAAGTAAAACTCCAACCACCTGACCCACTGTTCAATGGTGGCCTTCTCAACCGGCGTATCACCCAGCAGGGTCAGCGTGTCTGGATAACTTTCTTCAAAGTAACGGCAAATAGCCATGGTCTCGGCGATGCAGGTACCATCATCCAGCTCCATAACCGGCACTTTCTTCATGGGGTTACGTGCGACATACTCCGGCGTCAGATTTTCACCTTTTTGCAAATCAATCTCAATGAATTCGGCCTTCTCAAGCAGTCCTTTCTCCGCCATAAACATGCGCACGCGGCGAGGGTTTGGTGCGGTTTTTGTTTCAAAAATCTTCATTATTATCAGCTCCGTTCCGGTTGAATCAGGGGTTACTCAGCGTAACAAACAATCGAAAGACTGACCCGAAAAAAGGGTTGCGTCAAGCAACTAGCCAGAAGCCCCAGCAGTGGCTTCGATACGTCTTCGGAGTTGACGCATTTTCGTTAAAACCTTGTAACTGAGCTCAGGATCCTTATGCTTGTAGCTACGTGGTAACCGAGACGAGCCGCCTTGCCCTATTCCCTGTATTGCAAAAATAACCGCAGACCTGCAAGCCTCATCCGGGTGCCTCTTGTCAGTAATAAAAAGATCAACAAAGCAACTGATAACAAAACAACCAGCACCAAAAAACGACAACAGTCAGTTCGATCAGAATTCACCAGCCCCCAAACGGAGAAGTGACTATGCGAAAGCTTACGTCTGCTGCACTGCTATGTGCACTATCAGTGCCCGCGATGGCACAAGCCAACTGTGGTGAAGTGTCCATCACAGAAATGAACTGGGCCTCTAACACAGTGGTCACCAACGTAGCCAAATTCATTATGGAACAAGGCTATGGGTGCGATGTGTCGGTTATCCCATCAGACACCGTACCAGCCGTAACGTCTGTTGCTGAAAACGGCGAGCCGGACATTGTTACAGAGTTATGGCTGAACTCAGCCGGTGAGGCTTATTTGCGCCTTGAAGAAGAAGGTAAAATCGAACGGCTTGGCAAAGTACTCACCCCTGGCGGCGTTGAAGGCTGGTGGATTCCCACGTATTTGGCAGAGAAGCATCCTGAGCTGAAGACCATCGAAGGTGTGATGGCCAACCCCGAACTGGTTGGCTCGCGTTTCAATAATTGCCCTGACGGATGGGGCTGCCGGGTTGTTAGTGACAACCTGATTCGCGCGCTGGATCTTGAAGACTCAGGCATTAAGGTCTTTAACCACGGTTCCGGCGAGACCCTGGCCTCTTCCATGGCCTCGGCTGTACAAAACGAAGAGCCTTGGCTCGGCTACTACTGGGGCCCAACGGTACCTCTTGGCAAATACGACATGACGCGCGTAAAGCTGGGTGAGTACAAGCAGAAAGTTCACCAGAAGAACCAGACTGCCAACGCGGACAATCCCGGTGTATCCGAGTTCCCGGCTGCAACCGTTCTTACTTCTGTTACCACCGACTTCAAGGACCGCGAACCTGAAGTGACAGAGATGCTCAGCAAGATGACGTTCAAGACAGACACCATGAGCGCGCTTCTAGCCTGGATGGACTCCAGTAACGCATCCGGTGAAGAAGCAGCGGTTTATTTCCTGAGCAATAACCGTGATGAGTGGTCTGACTGGCTGAACGATGACGCCAAGAAGAAGCTTGCGGCCATTCTTGAAAACTGATTGACCCGCCCTGTCCCAGGCGCAGCATCTGTATAGATCTGCCCTGGGCACCCCTTGTAGTCATAGCAATTGATTTCTGTGGCGCATGGCACTCATGCGCAGAAGAGGCTAAACACACATGGCAACCTACGACTCCCTGTTTTCGGCACTTGGGTTAAAAGACTGGTGCGCGGAAGGTAAAGAAGATGGCCCTATGTCCATGGCGGACTTACTCGCCAAGGCCAAGGGCAAGAATGCAGAGCCAGAATCCCTTTGGGACTTTCCATTTCCATCGATGGATGCCCTGAATGATTCTTGTACCGCGTTTCCGCAATCCCGAGAACTCACCCAAGGGCTGGAACAGGGCTTCCTTGCCATAAAAGACAACCTTAGCCTGGTACTCGACCCACTAACCCAGCCGCTGAGCTGGGCTCTTGATAGCGCCCTGTACGGCATGCTTAATACGCCCTGGTGGATTGTCATCCCCATCATGCTTGCGGTCGTTTTTCTGGTCACCAAATCCTGGAAACTGGTGTTATTTGTGGGTGCCAGCATTTGCCTGCTGGCATTCATTGACTACTACGAATACGCCATGCAAACGCTTGCCATCATTTTTGTCTGCGCCTTCCTTTGTGTGCTGCTTGGGGTGCCCATAGGCATCGCTATGTCCAGAAGCAACACCATCCAACGGCTGACGATTCCTGTGCTGGACATGCTCCAGACCTTGCCGCCATTCGTTTACCTGATTCCGCTGATCTTCCTGTTCAGCGTGACCGAATCCAAGCTCTACGGTATTGCCATTATTCTCTATGCCATAGTGCCGGTAGTAAGGCTTACCAATCTTGGCATCCGGTTGGTAGACAAAGATGTGATTGAAGCCGCTGACGCCTTTGGCATGACGCCCAGGCAGAAACTGTTCAAGGTTCAGATCCCCCTGGCCCTACCTAACATCATGGCGGGCGTTAACCAGACCATCATGATGAGCCTCGCCATGGTTGTTATCGCATCCCTGGTTTCCGCACCCGGCCTCGGTGTTCTGGTGCTTCGTGGTATCCGTAACCTTGAACTTGGCGTAGGCCTGGTTGCCGGTCTCGGTATTGTCATCCTGGCCGTCGTTCTGGACCGGGTAACCAAGGCTTCTCTGGCACGCATCAATGCCACCCATAAGCAGTGAGGACAGCAAGTGGCAAACGATATTAAGATTTCTATTAAAAACCTCTACAAGATATTCGGGCCAACGCCGGATGTGGCGCTGGAATATGTGAAGCGGGGAATGAACAAGGCCGACCTGCTGGATCAGCACAATCACGTTCTTGGGCTGAGAGACATCAACGTAGATGTCTGCGATGGCAAGATCACCGTTATCATGGGGCTTTCTGGCTCGGGCAAGTCAACGCTGATTCGCCACCTCAACCGGCTGATTGAACCCACCGCTGGAGAAATCCGGCTCAATGGCAACGATGTTCTGGATCTGAACGAGGAGCAGTTACGCCAGTTGCGCCGGGAACAGATGTCCATGGTGTTCCAGAAGTTCGCGTTACTGCCCCACAAAACCGTACTTGAAAACGCCGGCATGGCTCTCAACATTCGCGGCCACACGGTCGCAGACTTCGAAAATGAAGCGGTAAAATGGCTGGCTCGAGTGGGTCTTGAGGGCAATGAAAACCAATACCCCCACCAGTTATCTGGCGGCATGCAACAGCGGGTAGGTATAGCTCGCGCGCTGGTTTCCAACTCCCCTATCATGTTGATGGATGAGGCTTTCTCAGCACTGGACCCGCTGATTCGTTCAGACATGCAAGATCTGCTACTGGAGCTTCAGGGCGAGCTGCAAAAGACCATTATATTCATCACTCACGATCTGGACGAGGCATTGAAGCTGTCAGATCATCTGGTGATACTCAAGGATGGTGAAGTGGTTCAGCAGGGCGATCCCCAGGACATCCTACTTAACCCCAATGACCCTTATATTATTGCCTTCATAAACGATATAAACCGTGCTCGAGTGCTTCGGGTACGTTCCGTCATGAAGCCCCATAGCGCAAACGATACTGACTACGCTGGAGATATTTCCGAGAAGGACAACCTGGAAACAGTGCTTTCACTATCAGGGGGCGATACCGACAAAACTTACCGGGTAGTACGGGACGGCGAGACGGTGGGCAGCCTCAGCATGAAAGACCTGACTCGTGCCCTGGTTCCCTCAGAGGCTTAAACCGCGAGAAGCAGTCTGGCCGCTTTAAAGCACTCCATGCCGGCATTTCTACCGGCATGGAGTGGGGCCGTTCAGCACTACACTGCCGCGCGTTTGTCCCTTAGTTTTCTGTGGACTGGAACGCCTTGATTTCCTCGCCTTCAGACGTTGTAAGCACCAACTCTCCGTTGCGCCCAATCGCCGCAAGCTTCACTTTCGACATAAGCTCTAAAAAGCGGTCTTCCTGATTCATTAGTGCAGGCGCACAGGCCATTTTTGTTGCATGCATATAGTCAAAGCTTACGCCTTCAGCGGTGAGCTCATACTGGCCTCCGTAGCGATTACAGGAAGCCCGGCCCGCAAAGCGGTTCTCATCAAAAAACTCCACGGTTATGCGGGAGCGATCAATAATGCCAGCGCCGGCCAGGTCTTCAACAATCCATTCGGCGCCACGGAACAAACGCTCAGGGTCTCCACCACAGCCCTGAAAGACTTCGCCGTTCAGTTCAAGGCGAACCTGGGCCGGGAACTGGGCGCCAGACATGCTATCTTCACACAGCTGACGCGCCACCTTGAGCGTTAACTCCTCGCCGTCCAGCTCACCACTGAACTCCCGGCCGTGGCGGTTAGCAACGGTGGTTTCCAGCGCAATCTTTTCAGGCTCTCCAGATTCGTAAGGGCGATTAAACAACAGCTCTTCACCTTCAACACGAGCGTGCCAAAAGGGCTCGTTGCCGGTGGCCTCAAACGGCATTTCCAACGCGCCTGCCTGCAGGCACTCTGGATAAGCCTGCCCTTTTACGGTAAACGTTGCCCGCTCGCCCTTGCTCAAGAAGCTGGTTTCATGGTCCCCGGGAGCCACATAGAGCACTCCGGAGGCACTTGCTTTCGGCTTCAGCAACAGGCGCTTGCCCTGATAATCAACACCAAGCAAATCATCGTCGTTTGCATTGGCAACATTTACGCTCAACTGGCCACACTGGTAACTGCCAGAAACTGCTTGCATATTTGGCCCGGTGGCGCATGCAGAGAGAAGGAGCCCGGTAGCTGCCACGAGAGAAGTCATCAAAACCCGCTGTAGGTACATGGATACAACCTATATTTGTAACATGAATGAATGCCGGCATTTTAAAGACAAGCCTGGGGGAAAACCAATGGAGGGGGCTGCAAAAGCATTAAAAACATGCGACTCATAGAGCTGCGCTTTTTATCCCTCTGGCTCACGGCTATGCTAGAGCCCATTACTCAGGAGATACTGCATGGCTCTCAGACTCTATCAGTTCGCCATATCCCACTACTGCGAGAAAATTCGCTGGGCTCTGGATTACAAGAATCTCAGTTATGAAAGCACAAACCTGCTACCGGGCCAGCACATAAAAGCCATACAAAAGCTTACCAAAGGCTCGGGCGCGTCTGTACCTGTGCTGGAGCATAATGGAGAAGTGATCCAGGGTTCATCCGACATACTCGACTACCTTGATAGAATCTTCCCTGACAAGCCTCTTACGCCGCTGGATGAAGCTACAAAGACTCAAGCCCTGGCATGGGAGAAGCGCCTGGATGAAGAGGCAGGCCCCGCTGTTCGCTGTTATTCCTATCACCATTTCCTGCAGCGCCCGAAAATTGTGGTGCCACTGCTTACTGCGGGCACGCCCTTTTACAATCGTATTCTGCTTAGCCTGACGTTCAGTCGAGT
>NZ_MBPP01000030.1 GCF_001858325.1 Marinobacter sp. AC-23 | reverse complement strand
ACGACGGGGAAATCCTGATGTGGAACCAGGCCATTGAAGAACTGACCGGCATCACTGCCGACGACGTGGTCGCGCCCGCCTGATGGCCCTACCCGACCACTGGCACCWSCTTGGATGACTTTAACAGCGGAGAAGACCTGCACCGATACAAGCACCGCCTGGATTTAAAGGGCAGACCCCACTGGCTAAACCTCCACAAGGCAGCCCTAAGCGGCCCGGATCACCCGGATGGAGGTAGCGTTATCCTGGTGGAAGACCAAACCGAAACCCGGCTATTAGAAGACGAGCTGATGCACAGTGAACGCTTGGCATCCGTTGGGCGCCTGGCGGCGGGTGTTGCCCATGAAATCGGCAACCCGGTAACGGGTATCTCCTCTCTGGCCCAGAACCTCAAGCTTGAAACCGACAACCCCGAAATCCTGGAAACAGCCAGCCAGATTCAGCAGCAAACCCATCGCATTTCGACCATTTTACAATCACTGATGAACTTCGCACGCACCGGCAACCACTCCCAGGCCAATCTCTATGAATCTGTGAGCGTCCGGCGCTGCGTGGACGAATCCATCAACCTCTTGTCGTTGAGTGATCAAGGTCTTGGCATTCATTACATCAATGATATCCCCGCAGCGCTTCTGATACTGGGTGACGAACAGCGGCTTGTGCAGGTATTTGTGAACTTATTGGCTAACGCCCGGGACGCCTCCCCGGAAGGTGGCTATATCCGGGTAGCTGGCAAGGAAGACGACTACTCGGCTATCATCGAGATAGTTGATCAGGCTCCGGCATACCTGCGGATCAGCTTGACCACGTATTTGAGCCCTTCTACACCACCAAGGCGACCAGTAAGGGAACCGGCCTTGGTTTGTCGTTGGTGTACAGCATCATTGAAGAACACTACGGTAACATTCAGGTTGAAAGCCCTGCCGACGCGGCAACCGGGCTTGGCACCCGCGTACGACTGAAGCTGCCAGCCTATGAGCCGGAGACAGACAACTCCACCATCCGCCCGAACGAAAGGTTCTGAGACTGCTATGCCCCGAATTTTGATCGTGGAAGATGAAGACATTATTCGCTCCGCTGTTCGCAAATTACTGTTACATGCGGGCTACGAGGTGGAAGATGTCGGCTCTGTGGAAGAGGCTGAACAGCGTCACGATCCTGACCAATTTGATCTGATCATTTCAGACCTGCGCCTCCCAGGCGCCGCTGGTACCGAGCTGATCAACCGGGCGCCGAACACACCGGTACTGATCATGACCAGTTACGCCAGCCTGCGCTCTGCGGTGGATTCCATGAAAATGGGGGCCGTGGAATACATAGCCAAGCCTTTTGATCATGACGAGATGCTCGCCGCCGTGGAAAGCATTCTCGCCCGCACTATGTCACCAGCCAACGAGCGGGAGGCAGATGACACGTCGCCGTCAGAAAACGGAGATCCTGCGAGCATTATGTACGGCCAGTGCGAACCCATGCAGCGGGTGTTCACACTAATACGCAAAGTAGCCCCAACCGGAACAACCGTACTTGTTCAGGGCGAATCTGGTACCGGTAAAGAACTCGTTGCCCGGGCCCTGCACTTGTTAAGTCCGCGAGCGACAAAGCCGCTGATCTCTGTAAACTGTGCAGCGATCCCTGAAAGCCTCATAGAATCCGAGCTGTTTGGCCATGAAAGAGGCGCATTTACCGGCGCGGTCTCCGCAAGAACCGGCTTGATTGAAGCCGCCGATGGCGGCAGCTTGTTTCTGGACGAAATCGGTGAGCTGCCAGCCGAAGCCCAGGCACGGCTGCTACGGGTGCTTCAAGAGAGCGAAATCCGCAAGGTGGGCTCGACTCAAAGCCGAAAAGTGAACGTACGGATGATCGCTGCGACGCACCGCAACCTAAAGGCAATGACCCGGACCGGCGAGTTTCGGGAAGATCTTTACTACCGCCTGAACGTCATGCAGATACGGATTCCGCCTCTGCGCGAACGGCAAAGCGATATTCTGGGGCTTGCCCGGCGCTTCCTGGTTTCCCAAGGCAACAAGGTAGGCAGGCCCAACCTGAACCTCAGCCCCGAGGCCATGCGGGCGCTCGAACGACATCGCTGGCCGGGCAACGTGCGGGAGCTAGAAAACGCCATTGAGCGAGCCAGCATTCTCTGCGACGGCGACGTAATCACACCATCCCTATTGGATCTCGACAGCGAAGGTAGTGACGAATACATCCCGGAGACCCTCGTGGAAGGCAACAATGAACAACGCCAGACCCGAGATGTAGACAGCACCAACGACCTTTCTCTGGAAGACTACTTCCAGCACTTTGTTCTGGAAAACCAGGATCGCATGAGCGAAACCGAGCTCGCTCAAAAACTGGGCATTAGCCGGAAATCCCTCTGGGAACGTCGGCAGCGCCTCGGCATCCCCCGCAAAAAGACCTCTGGAAACTAACCTTTTTCAAAAACGGTCAGTAATTTAGCCCAGCCAAAATGTGAATCATCACTCAGTTGTTACCGCATGTTCCTCTCGGTAACACTTCACGGAAAAACCACCTGTAACGGGTAACACTTATTAGGCGTACGGGGTAACACTTACTCGACCAAAAAACATAACCCCATGTTAATAAAAGGTTTTGAAAAACTGGCACGCCAACTGCAATCTATTTAAGCGCACGACAACAAAAACAATAGTGACAAAGCAGCGACTCAACAAAAACAAAAAGCTGCGGGAATACGTTCAGCAACAAAAACAAAAATAGAACGTGAGCGAATTGAGTGTTTTGGGTACTTTGCTTTTTTGGTAGTCCCTTGGCACGTGCGAGTTGTAGAGATGCAGATAAGAATCACCCTTGAGGTGACGCAGCACCTACCGATGACTCGTTCGATGTCGTTGACTGCTCATTGTGTTCAAAGCTTTCCGTTTGCACTGCTGAGAAGCCTCGATTTTGAGGATACACAGTGGGGTACAAAAACGAAGAAAAATCCCGGCAAAAAATAAAAACAATGCAGATCGTCAACGTTTTGAGGGCGGATTCGCGAAAGCGGATCCGCCTTTTGATTATCTGGGGTATGCAAGATTCCACGGCAAACGTGTGCAAATCCTGCTCAAACCGTTAAACTCTCGGTTTTGCTCAACGCAACCACGGATCTCAATGTCAAAAACACTCTCCTCCATCTTCGAGCAGTCCGTTGATAAGCTCCGCTCGTTCATTCCCGGAAACGGGAAAAAAAAGGTACGAGCCTACCAGCGGCAGGAAATCCCAAGAGACCAGCATAACGTCTCACGCTCTGCTATCAGCGAGCCTGCAAAGAAGGTTCTCAGCCGACTCAACAAATCCGGTTACGAGGCTTACCTCGTGGGCGGCGGTGTCCGCGATATCCTTTTGGGGCAACGCCCCAAAGATTTTGATATAGCCACCAACGCAACTCCGGAAGAAGTACACGACCTGTTCCGCAACTCACGCCTGATAGGTCGGCGCTTTCGTATCGTGCATGTGGTGTTCGGGCGTGAGGTTATTGAAGTAACCACGTTCCGTGGTAGCGCAAGCGATGCCGATAAAGACAGCGCCGATGATGATCGCAAAACCAGCGAGCACGGGCTGCTGCTTAGGGACAACGTTTACGGCAACCAGGAAGAAGATGCTCTACGTCGGGATTTTACAGTCAATGCTTTGTACTACTGCATTCGCGATTTCACCGTCGTTGATTTTGCCAACGGCATTGAAGATCTCCGTAATCGGCAACTGCGCCTGATTGGCGACCCGGAAACCCGCTATCGGGAAGATCCGGTGCGCATGCTTCGCGCCATCCGCTTTGCCGCCAAGATGGGCTTTGATATAGAACCAGAAACCGAAGCCCCTATCCGGGAGCTGGCGCCACTACTGACTCATATTCCATCTGCGCGCCTGTTTGAAGAGGTTCTTAAGCTATTCTCTGCCGGCCACGGCGAGGCTACCTACGACCTTCTCTCCCACTACAACCTGTTAGCGCCTCTATTCCCCGAAACCGCCAGGGCTATTGCAGCGGGCGAGCCGGACGAACTGATTCGCCAGGCACTACGCAATACCGACGCCCGCATAGCACAGGGGAAGTCCGTTACACCCTATTTCCTGTTTGCCGCCATGCTTTGGCCTGCGCTGCAAAGAGAATGGAACCACCGCCAAGACAACGGCGACCCCGTACAACCGGCACTCCACGGCGCCATCGGCAAAGTCATTGGCCGTCAAGTGCAAGCAACCTCTATACCTAAGCGTTTCTCTGGCCCCATGAAAGAAATCTGGGAGCTTCAGATGCGCCTGCCCCGCCGTCAAGGCAAGCGGGCCTTTGTAACCATGAGCCACCCAAGATTTCGCGCAGCCTATGACTTTTTACTGGTTCGAGAAGCTTGCGGTGAAGTCGAGCCTGGGCTTGGCGAATGGTGGACTGAATTTCAGCGTTTGGACGAGCGCGGCCAAGAGCGCATGCTCTCCGAGCTTACCAGCGACGCGCCTAAGAAGCGCCGCCGCCGTAAACCGGTTAAACGGCCGACCCCCTGATGAAAACGGATGCCTTCATTGGCTTGGGTAGCAACCTGCAAGAACCTGCAGCCCAGCTGGCAAAAGCCGTAGCGGAGCTGGCAGCGTTACCCAACACCACATTCGTCGCGCAGTCGCCTTTTTATGCCAGCCGTCCTGTGGGCCCTCAGGACCAGCCAGACTATGTGAACGGTGCGGTATGGCTTAGCACCGAGCTTGCCCCACACACCTTGCTTGATCAGCTTCAGGCGATCGAGCAGGTACACGGACGAGAGAGGCTCAGGCACTGGGGCCCACGAACACTGGATCTCGACCTTCTGGTATTCGGCAATCAAACGTTAGATGATGACCGCCTTACCGTCCCCCATCGAGAACTTCCCAACCGAGACTTTGTTCTTCAGCCTTTACTGGACCTGAAACCCGACCTTACGCTGCCAGACAGTGTCGCAATCGCTACCCTGAGGCACAATGCCCTGACAACTGGTTGCGCCGGCTTACATCTCCGGCTTACCCTTAGCAACTGAACGTCGGATATTCCGGCACGGTCTTGGCCCACCTACGCAAAAGGCAAAGATTTTATGGCTGTTACCATCAACACACTGCGGGAATACAAGCAAAAGGGCGAAGCCTTCTCCGCCCTCACCTCTTACGACGCTACGTTTGCTCAGGTAGTCAGCGAGGCCGGGGTGGACGTTATTTTGATTGGCGACTCCCTCGGCATGGTTCTCCAAGGCCATGACAGCACTCTACCTGTCACCATGGATCAGATCGTGTATCACGTCACCTGCGTTGCAAAAGGCAATCGCGGGTCACTGATCATGGCGGATATGCCCTTCATGAGTTACGGCACAGTGGATGCGGCCCTGGAAAATGCTGCGGAACTGATGCGTGCAGGTGCCCACATGGTTAAGCTGGAAGGCACGGACTGGATGAAAGACACCATCAGCGCACTGAGCGAGCGCGCCGTGCCTGTGTGCGCTCACTTGGGCCTGACACCGCAATTCGTCAATAAATTTGGTGGTTACAAGGTTCAGGGCCGCGATGAGAAATCGGCGGATCTGATGATAAATCACGCCTGCGAGCTGGTAGCTGCAGGGGCTGACGTTATTTTATTGGAATGTGTGCCTGCGCCGCTAGCCGCCCGAATTGCCAAAGCCGTTACAGCACCGGTTATTGGTATTGGTGCCGGTGCCGATACAGATGGCCAGATTCTGGTCTTGCACGACATGCTGGGCATTACCACAGGCCGAAAACCCCGTTTTGTTAAAGACTTCCTGGCAGATACCGACTCCGTTCAGGAAGCCATTGCCGCCTACGCAAAAGCAGTGCGTGAGCGCACATTCCCCGCCGAGGAGCACACGTTCAGGGCATGAGAACCGTACATTCACTGAAAGAGCTGCGTGCCATCCTCCGCGGTTACCGCCAGCAGGAAAAAACCATTGGCCTGGTCCCCACTATGGGGAACCTGCACGAGGGACACATCTCACTGGTTCGCAAAGCTGCCGAAGCGGCTGATATTGTAGTCACCAGCATTTTTGTCAATCCGATGCAGTTTGGTGCCAACGAGGATCTCGACACCTACCCGCGCACACTGATTGATGATCAAAACAAGCTCAGCGAGGCAGGGAACACACTGGTGTTTGCGCCTTCCGCCGAAGAGGTCTACCCAGACGGCCTTGCCCGGCACACCCGTATAGTGGTGCCGGAGGTCAGCGATGGGCACTGTGGAGCCAGCCGTCCAGGGCACTTTGAAGGTGTCGCAACGGTGGTTTCTGTGCTGTTCAATATGATTCAGCCCGATTTTGCCGTGTTCGGTGAGAAAGACTTTCAACAGCTGGCGGTCATTCGCAAGATGGCGCGGGATCTGATGATGCCTGTTGAAGTGATTGGCGCACCGACCATCCGCGAAGAAGATGGCTTAGCTAAAAGCTCGCGCAACAGCTATCTCTCTGAGAATGAGCGCAAGATGGCCCCGGTTATTTACCAGACACTTCAGGCCACAGCCGCGAAGATTGCCGACGGACACGCTGATTTTCAAATGCTTGCCAAGGTGGCAGACGACCGCCTGCGCGATGCCGGCCTGCGTCTGGACTACTTCAACATTGCAAACAGCCAGACCCTGAAGCCTGCAGCACCGGGCGACAGTGAAATTACTCTGCTGGCTGCAGCATTCCTTGGCACCACTCGGCTGATTGATAATATTTCAGTTATCCGCTGAGATAGTACGCCGCCCCACCAGGAAAGGACTCTCTGATGACCTCGCCGCACTCAGCACTGACCGCTTCACCGGAATGGCAGGCATTGTTGGCCCATCGGAAAAGCCTGCAAAGCCGCCCCATGAAGGCACTCTTTGCCGGCGACCCGGGAAGGGCGACGCGCTATTTCATTGATGGCGCCGGCCTGTCTCTGGACTTCTCCAGAAACCGGCTTACCGATGATGTGCTTGAGGCCCTTATAGCATTGGCTCGCAGTTGCAAGCTGGAAGAACGCAGAACGGCCCTGCTTCGCGGGGATAAAGTCAACGTTACCGAAAACCGCCCCGCACTGCACACCGCTTTGCGCAACCCTGGTACTGACTCGATTTTGATCGACGGCCAGGATGTAATCGCAGAGGTAAACGCCACACTGGCTCGCATGGAGTCCTTCGTACAGGAGGTGCTGAACCAGGCGCGCACGGGTTATACCGGCAAGGCGTTTACCGATGTGGTCAGCATTGGCATCGGCGGCTCTTTTCTGGGCCCCAAGCTGGTAACAGAAGCACTGCAGCCTTATCGCAAGCCAGGTACGCGCTGCCACTATGTAGCCAACATTGATGGCACAGAAATTTGCGAAACTCTCGCAAAGGTAGATCCTGAGACAACGCTCTTTCTGGTTCAGTCGAAATCTTTTGGCACTCGGGAAACCCTGGAAAACAGCAAAGCCGCGCGAGCATGGTTTATCGAACGCAGCGGGAGTGAACAGGCTGTAGCCAGCCACTTCATGGCGGTTACCGCCAACAAGGCCGCAGCGCAGGACTTTGGCATTGATCCCGACAACGTATTCCCTATGTGGGACTGGGTAGGCGGACGTTATTCCCTTTGGTCTGCCATCGGGCTACCCGTCGCGCTTACCATTGGCATGGACAACTTCCGGGCCTTGCTGGCAGGGGCCCACGCCATGGACACCCACTTCCGCGATGCGCCCCTTGAAAAGAACCTACCTGTTGTCATGGCCATGCTGGGCATCTGGTACAGCAACTTCTGGGGCGCAGAAACCCACGCCATACTGCCCTACGACCACTACTTACGCAGCCTGCCAGACCATCTACAACAACTGGACATGGAAAGCAGCGGCAAGCGCGTAAATCAGCGTGGAGAAACCTTGGAATATCATTCAGGACCGATCATCTGGGGCGGCGTGGGTGCCAATGGTCAACACGCTTACCACCAGTTGATTCACCAGGGCACCCGGCTGATTCCAGCGGATTTCATTATTCCTCTTCAGACCCACAACCCGATTGCGACGCACCACGCGGATCTTTTTGCAAACTGCCTGGGGCAGTCTCGCGCAATGATGACGGGTAAAAGCCTGGAAGAAGCCAGGTCAGAACTCGCAGCCGGCGGCATGGACGCGGCCAAAGTTGAGCGTTTGGCGCCACACAAAGTTATCCCCGGGAATCAGCCAAGCAACACCCTGATGATGAAAAAGGTAACTCCGGAAACCGTCGGTGCGCTGATCGCTCTGTACGAGCATCGCACCTTTGTGCAGGGTGTGATTTGGGACGTTGATTCGTTTGATCAGTGGGGGGTTGAGCTGGGCAAACAGCTGGGCCAAGACATTCTGCCAAGACTGTTGGATTCGAACACAGCGAGGGAAAAAAGTGACAGTGCTACGGACAACCTGATTGCGCTGTTCCGCTCAGCAAACTGACCGTGAAATCTCTCGCCCCTGCCAGATAAAATCCACCGGCCACAGCTTTTGGCCGGTACTGTAAGCCTGCCAAAGCTCAAAATAACTCTTCCGGCAAATCGGATGCTTTACGGTAGGTACAAGGTCTGCCAGCGGGCGCAGTACAAAGGCATTTTTGAGGATCTCGCCCCTGGGTAGCTCTACACCATCCATCCTGCCCACAGCCTCTCCGTAGGTCAGAATGTCGAGATCCAGCGTTCTTGCACAGTATTTTTTTGCTTCCGGGCGACGTCCATTCTCCACCTCCAGCTGTTTAAATTTCCGCGAAAGCTCTTCTACAGACAAGCTTGTTCTCACGCCAACAACCAAATTCAGAAACGGTGAGCCGTCAAAACCTACCGCTTCACTTTCATACACAGGCGAAATATCCAGCTCGCCAAACCAGGCGGCCAAAGCATCCAGCGCCGCGCGGACATAGTGTTCCCGCTCAATATTGCTGCCAATACTGATATAAACCGGAATCTGATCGGGCATTACCGAATTCCCCTTTCAATGCAGACACCTACAGACCGGGCAGCAGGCACGGCTCCGGGCTTGCGCAGCGTTAACCGAAGCCAGCGAATACCGAACTCCCGCTGCAGCACTTCTGCCAGAACCTCCGCACCATGTTCCAGCAGCTTCGGCCTGAGCTCCTTCAGGCAACGCTCTGTGCGCTCACTGACCGAGGCGTAGTCAAGAGCATCGGCCACGTCGTCAGACGCACCAGGAATGTGGTTATCCCAAGCCATCTCAAGATCCACAACCAGCGCCTGGGTTACCTCACGTTCCCAGTCGTAAACACCCACCACGGTCTCTACAACCAGGCCTTCGATCAAAACACTGTCTGCCAAGAGAGCTCCCGGGGCTATCCCACTCACTGCTGATTGAATAACATACAAACTGCGGATACTGTATCCACACCGGCCTGCAAATTCAGGGCCGGCATTTTCGCACACATTGCCCTGATACGTCTTTGCCTCCGAGCTCGCAAAATGACCCTCAGTGATCCGGTACTAACTGTTCTGCTATGTATGGCTGCTTACCTGGCCGGCTCGGTGCTGTTTGCACTGCCGGTTAGTCAACTTATGGGGCTGCCGGACCCTCGGCACAAGGCTCAGGAAACCCAGGCGCCACCAACGTATATCGAACCGGCGGCTGGCTACCCGCTCTGATCACCCTAACTCTGGATGCAGCCAAGGGCTGGCTGCCCGTCTGGCTCGCACACCACGCTGGGTTATCTGCCCTGGTTCAGGCAATGGTCGCCTTGTGCGCCGTTACCGGCCATATGATTCCCGCATTCTACCGATTCAAGGGGGGCAAAGGCGTTGCAACGGCCTTGGGTGCAGGCCTTGCGCTCGCACCGATTACCACGCTAGCAATGGCTGCTCTGTGGCTGCTGGTGTTATGGCGCTGGCGAGTCTCGGCACTGGCATCTGTAATAGCCATTGTCAGCGGGCCTCTGATCAGCGCATTCATCGAACCGAAATATCTTCCCATGTTCGGCCTATTGGCGATCCTGATTGTTGTGCGTCACAGGAACAACCTGATCCGGCTCGCCCAAGAGAGGGAAACCGGCCTTTAAGCCGGGCGCGGCAGGCTAATCAATCAGCCCTGCCAGCCGTGTCTCTGTGAGAGGTGGCAACGTATTCATTGGCCACCTGGGCACCGCCATAATTCGCTCGCCATCACGCTGCCCGGCTTTCATGCGCTGGGCACCGGCGTAGGCAATCATCGCCCCGTTATCGGTGCAAAACTCTGGGCGGGCATAAAATACATGGGCGCGTCGCTTTTCAGTCATTTTTTCCAGGCCTGCCCGCAATCGCTTGTTGGCACTCACCCCGCCGGCAATAACCAGGCGACTGCAGCCTGTTTGGTCCAGTGCACGTCGGCACTTAATCACCAGGGTATCCACCGCAGCTGTCTCAAAAGCCAGGGCGATATCGGCGCGATCCTGATCGCTGAGGCCGTCCTCTGATTTTTTTTGTGCATTGACGGTGTTCAGGGTAAACGTCTTCAGGCCACTAAAGCTGAAATCCAATCCAGGCCGATCCGTCATGGGCCGGGGGAACCGATAACGACCCACCTCACCTTTTTCAGCTAACGCTGCTACCCGGGGACCGCCGGGATAGTCCAGCCCCAACATTTTAGCGGCTTTGTCGAACGCCTCGCCGGCGGCATCATCCACGGATTCGCCAAGCATTTCATATTCTCCAATGCCGTCCACGCGCACCAGTTGGGTATGCCCACCAGACACCAGCAGTGCCACAAACGGGAAGGCAGGCGGGTTATCCTCCAACATGGGCGCCAGCAAGTGGCCTTCCATGTGGTGAACCCCAAGTACCGGTATGCCAAGGGCAAACCCCAGCGCATGGGCGACAGACCCTCCCACCATGAGAGCCCCTATAAGCCCCGGGCCTGCGGTGTACGCAATACCGTCGATACTCGCACGGGTGAGACTGGCTTCTGCCAACACCTGATCGCACAGGGGCAACAGCTTGCGAACATGATCACGGGATGCCAGCTCTGGCACTACGCCGCCATAGTCGGCGTGCATATCAATCTGGCTAAACAGCGCGTGGCTCAAAAGCCCTTTATCTGTGCAAAACAGCGCCACGCCAGTTTCATCGCAGGAAGTCTCAATACCCAGAATCAGCATAAAGTCTGGCCACATCGGTTAGAATGAATGAACAATTGGGGCGCATTTTAGCAGAAACCCGAAACTCACTGGCAGTTTAGTGGAACAAACATTGACCTTGCCGGGATTCAGGAGCTATCATTGCCGCCCTAAATTACGAACTGGTCGAGTTTTAGCCAATCTGACCAGGGATCGAGCCAATCTGGCATTGCCAGATGCGCATCTAAATAAAACCGAATCCATCAGGTAGGTGATTGTCGAATGCCAGCTGTTAAAGTGAAAGAGAATGAACCGTTTGACGTAGCTCTGCGTCGCTTCAAGCGTTCCTGCGAAAAAGCAGGTGTACTTTCCGAAGTACGTCGTCGTGAGCACTATGAGAAGCCGACTGCTGTTCGCAAGCGTAAAGCAGCTGCTGCCGTTAAGCGCCATCTCAAGAAGCTTCAGCGGGAACAGCGCAAGTTCGAGCGTCTGTACTGAGTTACCGCAGACGCCGCTTGACTGCAAAGCACTGATTGCCTGTACAGCCACAGGCTGCACAGAGCGACCACAAAATGCCGCCGGGGCCTGGCTTCGGCGGCATTTTTGGCTATTGGCCTTCGAGTGTCTCAGGCCTGATGTGGAGCCACTATGAGCGGACTGATCCCCCAACGCTTTGTTGAAGACCTACTCGATCGGGTAGATCTGTCAGAGCTGATCGGCTCGCGCATTACACTGAAAAAGGCCGGCGCCAGCTACAAAGCCTGCTGCCCGTTCCATGATGAGAAAACGCCTCATTCAATGTAAGGCCAGACAAAGGCTTTTATCATTGTTTTGGGTGTGGTGCTCATGGCGACGCCATCAGCTTTATACGCGAGTTTGAGGGCTTGGGTTTTACCGAGGCCGTTGAAGAGCTGGCTCGCAGGGCCGGGCTGGAAGTACCGTACGACCAAGCCGCTAAGCAGGAAATCCAGCAGGCGCGAACGCTGACCGACGCACTGGACTTTGCCAGCCGCTTTTACCAGTCGGCACTCAATGACGAGCAAGGCACCTACGCCCGGGATTATCTGAAACAGCGGGGGCTAGACGACGGCGTTATCCAGCAGTATCAAGTGGGGTATGCGCCAGCCGCAGGCACCTCTTTATTTGATACGGCAAGCAAGGAGCTGCAAGGGCCGCTCATTGAAACCGGCACCGTCTCTGACAAGTACGGCAAGCCACGGGATCTTTTTCGAAACCGGGTAATGTTCCCGATCCGCAATAGCCGGGGCAAGACCATAGCCTTCGGCGGACGGACACTCGGCGACGACAAGGCCAAATACATCAACTCTCCGGAGTCGGATGTATTTCACAAAAGCCGGGAAATATACGGCCTCTTTGAAGCCAAGCAGGCACTCAAGCAGCTAGACAAGTTGCTTGTAGTAGAAGGCTACATGGATGTGATTGCCCTGGCCCAGAACGGCATTCACTACGCCGTTGCTACTCTGGGTACGGCAACGAACCAAGACAGCTTAACCGCCCTGTTGAGGCAGGTACGGCATATCGTGTTCTGTTTTGATGGCGATAAAGCCGGGTTTAAAGCGGCCGACCGGGCAATGGACAACGCTCTGGAACTGATGGCAGATGGCCTGCACTTACAGTTTCTAATGCTTCCGGATGGAGAAGACCCAGACACACTGGTACGCAAAGAGGGGCCCGAGGCTTTTCAGAAGCGCATTGAGGGTGCCACTCCGTTCTCGCGATACCTGTTTGACCGGCAGAGCGAAGGCCTGGACCTGACACTGCCAGAGCACCGTGGCGAACTCAGGGCCAGAGCGGAACCGCTGCTGAATAAAATGCCCAAAAGCACCCTGCGGGATGCCATGTGGCACGAGATGCTCCGCCTTTGCGGGGGCCGTAATCAGTGGCAGAGCCGCCAGCCCCAGCAGTGGAACAAATGGAAAGGCGGCCGACGGGATCGTGTTACAGAAGAGCGTATCGACGTTAAGCTGAGCAAAGACAGTATTTTGTGCCTAGCCTTACTTGAAGCACCGGATTTTGCCAGCGACGTTACCGAGCTGGCACGGGGCTCTCGCCAGTACAACCAGGCCCGGAATTTTGCAGGTTTTATTTTAGAGCGTGAGATCCGGGATCGGAAATCACTTATAACAGCGCTTGCACTGGATGGCCAAGTGCGTGAGCAGTTCTACAATCTGTTTGATGGCATTGAGCACATCCCAGCCCGGGAAAGCACTCTGGCCGCAGCACGAGAACTGCTTAGCCCTAACGAGGAAGCATCAAGGCAGCAAAGACTGGCTACACTTTTACGCAACTTCGCAAACCTAACCGCCGAGGAACGGCAGGAGCTGCGAGAGCTAAGCGGGGGAACTCCGGATTAGCAGCACTTGAAACTTAGCGCATTGATCACCATCTAACCATTCGGTGGCAGAGCATTAGAGCGACAGCTATAATAGCTGTTTCATTTTTTCTTATTTAAGCGAGTTCACAAGGTGTCTATGTCAGGCAATTCGCAGAAATCACGTTTGAAAGACCTCATTGCACGAGGCAAGGAACAAGGCTACCTGACTTACGCCGAGGTGAACGACCACCTCCCGGAAGACATTGCCGATCCGGATCAGGTCGAAGACATCATTCGCATGATCAACGATATGGGCATTCAGGTATCTGAAGTGGCACCGGATGCCGATACCCTTATCATGACCGATGGCGATTCCACCGCCGACGAAGCCGCTGCAGCTGAAGCCGCCGCCGCCCTCGCCGCCGTGGAATCCGATGCCGGCCGCACCACCGACCCAGTGCGCATGTACATGCGTGAAATGGGCACCGTGGAGCTGCTGACCCGTGAAGGCGAAATTGTTATCGCCAAGCGCATTGAAGAAGGTATTCGGGATGTTATGGCAGCCGTTGCCCACTTCCCGGGCACCGCGGGCACAGTCATCCAGGCCTACGATCGCATCATTGAGAACGAAGGCCGCATCACCGACATCGTAACTGGTTTTCTGGATCCCGACGGTGCTGAGCCGTTCATGCCAGAACCGCCTCCCAAGCCCGAAAAATCTGAAGAAGAAAAAGCTGAAGATGATTCGGACGAGGAGGAGGAAGAACCCGAGAGCGGCCCAGATCCCGAAGAAACTCGCCTGCGCTTTGAACTTCTCAGAGAGAAACTGGCGACTGCCGAAGAATTGCTGGCAAAGAATGGCCGTGCTGACAAGAAAACCCAAGCTGCACTTAATGAGCTGGGGCAGGTGTTTGCGCCATTTAAACTCGGCAACAAAGCATTTGATGAACTGGTCAACGTGGTGCGCTCTACCAACGCCTTGGTGCGCGAGAACGAACGCGCAATTCTGAAGATCTGCGTGCGCGAATGTAAAATGCCACGCAAAGACTTCATCAAATCATTCCCTGGCAATGAAGCGAACCAGGAATGGGGCGAGAAAATCGCCAAGAGCAAAAAGCCCTACGCGTCTGCCATCAATGAGCGTATGGACGAAATTGTCCGCCTTCAGAAGCGCATCATGAATGTGCAGATTGAAGTGGACTTGGACGTAGCCGATATCAAGGAAATCAACCGCCGGGTCTCCATTGGCGAGGCAAGAGCCCGTCGCGCCAAGAAAGAGATGGTTGAAGCCAACTTGCGTCTGGTTATTTCTATTGCCAAGAAATACACCAACCGCGGCCTGCAGTTCCTGGACTTGATTCAGGAGGGCAACATCGGCCTGATGAAGGCCGTAGACAAGTTTGAGTATCGCCGTGGCTATAAGTTCTCTACCTACGCCACCTGGTGGATTCGTCAGGCCATAACCCGCTCTATTGCGGATCAGGCGCGCACCATTCGTATTCCGGTGCATATGATTGAGACTATCAACAAGCTCAACCGTATCTCGCGCCAAATGCTTCAGGAGATGGGCCGCGAGCCCACGCCAGAAGAACTCGGCGAGCGTATGGAAATGCCTGAAGATAAGATTCGCAAGGTTCTGAAGATCGCCAAAGAGCCGATCTCCATGGAAACTCCGATTGGTGATGATGAAGACAGCCATCTAGGCGACTTTATCGAAGACATCCAGGCGCTCTCGCCGGTGGATTCCGCGACGGCAGAAGGCCTACGCGAAGCCACCCGATCCGTTCTGGCCGGTCTCACCGCTCGTGAATCCAAGGTGCTGCGCATGCGCTTCGGTATCGAGATGAATACCGATCACACGCTGGAAGAGGTCGGCAAACAGTTCGACGTAACCCGCGAGCGGATCCGCCAAATCGAAGCCAAGGCTCTGCGCAAACTGCGCCACCCTTCTCGCTCCGATCACTTGCGTGGATTTATTGATGACCAAGGAAATCAGGGATAAAGCGCAAGAATAGTAGCGGGGGCAGTACCTCATCGGTATACTGTCGCCCGCTTTGTTCCTCTCATGGGGAACACATTCCAAACAGCGTTCGCTGAATGGGCCTATAGCTCAGTTGGTTAGAGCAGAGGACTCATAATCCTTTGGTCGCAAGTTCGAGTCTTGCTGGGCCCACCATTAATTTCAATAACTTAGCCTGCTTTCGAGCGGGCTTTGTTGTTTCTGTGTCGTCCTTTACGACTTGTTCACTCTGTACCCGATCCGCGGATCGGCCACCATTTCAAACACTTAGACATCTTCGCGACCTTCGCTCTCCGCACTCGCACTGGCCTCTCACCCGTTTTTATTGCAAATCGGTCATGGTTGATCGCCAACTGGCTGCTAAGCTTAATTCAAGGTGCATGCAGCGCTCCGCAGTTTTACGGCACATCTTGCTGCCGTTAATAAGAGTTCTTCCACCCCGACTGCAGGATTGTTTCGTGCAGACAACACTTTACTGCAAAGCTTGTATATCGCTGAAAGGAGATCGTGCATGAATAAGCATAAGTCGATGTTATACACCGCTGGCATTACTGGCATAGCCCTTACCATCGGCGGCTGTGCCAGCCCTGGTGAGCCACCGGATGCAGACCTGCAGTCTGCAGAGTCCTCTCTCCAGCAGGCCGTTGCCGCAGACGCTCGGGAGTTTGAGCCAGTTCTGCTTAACGATGCCCAGAATAAAGTGGCCGACGCAAAAAACCTGATTGAACAGGAGAAGTACACAGAGGCCGAGCGACTCCTCGAACAAGCCGCTGTTGACGCTCAACTTGCAGGCGCGCGTGCGGACACAGCGAAAGCCCTACAAGCAGTAGAGGAAATCAATGGCAATATTGAGTCTCTGCGCAATCGAATCAATCAAGACCAATAACCGCCAGATCTGGAAAGGAGACTGTTATGAAAAAACGCAACATAACACTGGGCATGGCTGTGGGCTTGTCAGTATTTATTTCCGGCTGCGCCACAACCGCGCCAGAAAACCCTATGGTGAATGAGGCTCGCGCTTCTTATGCCAAGATCAAGGACGACCCAGATGTCGCGCGCAGTGGCGACCGCCAACTCCGTAGCGCCAGAAATGAGCTGAGTCGGGCCGAGTCCCTGCTCGAGAGCGGAAAAGACACGGTTCGCATAGAACATGCGGCCTATCTTGCCAACCGCCACGCTCAGATTGCGAGTGAGCAAGCGGAGCGTGCAAGGCTACAAACGCAGATTGACTCTGCTGAAGAGCGCCGCCGCAAGTTAATGCTGGACCAGCGCTCCAATGAAGCAGAGCAAGCTCGTACCGAAGCTGAGATGCTACGCAAGAGAATGGAAGAACTGCAGGCCGAACGCACCGATCGCGGCATGGTGCTAACGCTGGGAGATGTTCTTTTCGACCTTAATAAAGCCGACTTGAAGTCGTCTGGAGAACAAACCGTAGGGCGCCTGGCGCAGTTTATGCGGGAGTATGAAGACCGGAGAGTCCGCGTAGAGGGCTACACCGACAGCACAGGTAAAGACTCCTACAATCAGGCATTGTCTGAACGCCGGGCCCAGGCAGTTCGGGATGAGTTGGTTTCACAAGGCATTGAGCGTCGTCGGGTAGAAACCAAAGGTTACGGCGAGCAATACCCTGTGGCAAACAATGACACCTCCGCTGGCCGGCAGCAGAACCGCCGGGTAGAGATTGTCATCTCCGACAAGGACGGCAAAATCCAAACTCGGTAAAACCAAGCGACATCAAGGTTCAAGACAAAAAAGGAGGGGCGAGAAGCCCCTCCTTTTTTTCTAGTAACTGGCAAACTGTTCCATTTTTTCAAATCTTACTTCTGCAAACGAAATAAATAATGTAATAATATTCGCAACCCCATGTATTTATTATATCTTTTTACACTCTACCATCCTATATGGTCATTTCGACACGATATCGTGTCAAACATGCCAACGTCCTAAAAGGACAAGCCTCATACACTCCCACGTGAACGAATGTACTAGCCGTGTGCAAGCCGTCCGCCTACAGGATGTTGAATATGCGGTCAAAGTATAAAAACAACGAGATAATTGGAGTGTATCAATGGTCCCCACCTCCCGGTTTTCAGTACGGGCGCTGAGCCTAGCGGTTGCAGCAGTATCCACAACTCTCTCTATGTCGGCTTCAGCCAGCATGGGAAACATCGGTACAACCTACGGTGTAATGCCCATAGACGTTGCTACCGCTCAGTCTCTCTCTATGTTCAATGACCAGGTTTCTGCTACTTATTACAACCCGGCTGCACTGACCAGGGATAAGCGAGGCGAACTGACATCGGGCATTCTGCACGCTGAGCAGGAACTGCGATCCGCAAACCCGAACGCCAATGGCGACGTGGTTTCCAGCTCTCCCAGTCAACACGTACTCGTTGGCATGAAAACCAACCTGGGCTCTCTCACACGGTTTGACCACCCGCTTTACCTTGGTTTTATTGCTGGTGTGGAAAAGTACGGCAAAGAGATGCTGGCATTTGATTCACAGACATCGAGCAACGGCCAGTTCCTGCAGTACGGCAAAGAACCGTTATTCCTTAACCTGGGCGCTGCCACTCCTATATGGCGTGGTATTTCCGTAGGTGTTTCTGCCCGTATCACCCTGGAAGCAACGGCCAATCTTCAAGCAGTATCCACACTTGGCGGAGAAACCAGCCGAGAACGCCTGGCCGTTAATGCTGAGCCACAAATCAAGACCATTTTTGGCACCACCATTGACCTCGGCAGCACCTTCTGCCCTGAAAGCAACTGTTTCCTGCAAGGCTGGGAAACCGCTTTCACTTATCGCACCAAGTCCTCTGCCTCTACAACGGTTGATTCCGGCATTATCGTGACACAAACCATTCCCGACCCGGGCCTCAGCCTTGCAGTCTCTACCATCGACTCTTTCCAGCCGGAAACGTTCGGGGTTGGCGCCCAGTACAAGGGCGACGGCTGGCGCATCGGTGGCAGCGTTGAGCAGCAAAACTGGTCTGAGCTGTCTGATGAGTTCAAAGGCGACACGATCAAAAATCAGTCCACTATTCCTGCATCCAGCCGAATACAGTTCGATGACACCATAATTCCTCGCCTTGGCGCTGAGTATGACCTCAACAAGAACTTTTCTGTGCGCGGCGGCGTCGCCTATGAAGAATCACCGCTGAAAACCACTCGCAACCCCGAAATAAACTACCTGGATACCGACAAGATTGTGGTTGGTTTGGGCATTAGCGCCACATACGACCGCACTCGCATACTCGCCTTCCCTGTTCGCTTTGACCTGGGCTATCAATACCAGAAACTGCAAGAGCGCGACTTTACACTGGTGGATTACGACAACAGCACACCCGACGTGAAGACAACAGCAGACGGCGATATCCACGTTATCAGCGGCTCAGTTACCCTGAAGTTCTGAGGAGGAGTTTGCCATGAAGTACAACAAGACCCTGGCCCTGATTCCCGCTCTGCTGCTTGCAGCTTGTGGCGGGGATGAACAGTCCGTAAACGAGAACACCACACCCGGCTCGGTGATCTATTCCTACCCTGCAGACGGGCAAGCGGATGTCAGCCCTAAAGCAGATATTGTTCTTAGGTTTTCCCACGCGATAGTGGATGACGAGGCCACTCTTCTCGATAAGATCCAACTGGACTCCGCCGAAGGCACACCCAACTTCACCGTAACAAAGGTAGATGGCGGTAAAAGCCTGAAACTGGAAATTGCTGATGGGCAGAAGCTGGCGAGCAAAGCAGGCTACTCCGTAACCTTCAGCGAGCCTCTCGCAGCTGCAGAAGGCAGAACTATCAGCACGCCAAATGCCATCGACGATGACGGTATTCAGTTCAATACCCGCGCCGAATTCAGCGGAATAGCGGAACTGGCCAACACCTCCGATACCTTTGGGGTCGCCTGGCAGGTACCAGAAAGTGGCAGCGCGTTTAAGGCCATGAACTTCTCCACCTTCCGCTTGGCCATGACCCAGCCAGTGCACCCCGATTGGCAGAAACAAGGCGGCAGCATCCAGCTTCTGGACAAAAATGGCGAGCCGGTGCCGGCTACAATACTGGTAAAAGGTAACCGCATTACCATCGACCCCTGCGTTACCGAAGATCCAGTGCAGTGCGGCAGTAAAGCAGACATCCTGAATGCTGGCGAAACCTACACCTTAAAACTGAGCAACCTGGCCAGCCTCACTAACGGCCCAGACGGTAAACGTTTCAGCAAGGATTTCTCCTTCACGCCAAGAGATACAGGCCCGACTGTTGTACTTCAGCAGTCGGCTGTGGACTCAAATAACGGATCCATTGTCTCGGTGCTGAACGGCCAGGCTATCAACTCAGTTACCCTGAACTCAGTACTCCAGGGCGTGGCGGGCCCATCGCAACAAGCCGGCGACCTGTTTGCCGAGCTGGCCTTCGCTCCGGCTTTCGAGGCCGATGAAGCCCTGCCATTACGTATTCCCAAAGGCAGCGTGCTAACCAGCACAAGCCTGGATGTTCTGGTTGGCGGGAAGGTCCCCATACTAGATGCAGCAACAGGACAGCTTCAGACCACAGGCGACATCAAAGTCACCATGCTCTCTGATGCTTCGGGCTACATGAGCCCGAATCCGTACACAGATGATATAAGCGCGCCGCGTCACATCACGCTGTTTATGGATGTTTCCATGAACACGGAAGAAGCGCAGCCGAATGCCGCCCTATCCCAAGACTTGATGGGCGTTGAGCTACGGGGCATTGCATTGGTGCAGAACGGCGTACTGACAATCGACGCAATCGGCATGGTAGAGCCTAACCTGCTCGGCCAGGAATACACAGACTCCACCATTGCCTTTAACCTTGAGGCCGCCACTGACATCGACTCAGCTCTTGATGCTGAGATGTTGCGCGAGTTGGACAGCACACCGCCACAATTGGTGAGCTGGATGCCTGGCGACAAGGAAAACGCCATCCCAAAAACACGCCAATCAATGCAGCGTCCCGGTGATCCAGTGATTCTGTTTTTTGATGAGCCACTGGCACCGAGTTCAATAGCTGAAGGCGTTTCTCTATATGCAGACGGGCTCGAACTAGCGGTTGGTGACGGTCTGAATGCTGAACTAGACGGTACAGCTCTGACGCTAAACCCCGATGGCGGCCTGAGGCCAGGTGTTAACTACACGGTATCCGCCTTCGGAGTGACTGATCTGGCCGGCAATACGGCCACCATAGAGCAGCTAGACTTTAAACTGGATGGCGAAGACACTCCAGCAGACGCCCCTCCCCTGGCACTGACGACTTACCCTGGTTTTCCTTGTGAGACCAACCACGACCAACTTGATCTGGAAGCAGGTATTCTTGGAGAGTGCTACACAGCAGATGGTTCCGGCGGAGATATCTTGCCCGTCAGCAAAATGCCAGAAGATCGCCCAATCACAGTGGTTTTCTCGCAGCCCATGAACCTAGATTCAATTCGTCTCAGTGAAACATTCATCGTCCAGAAGGTAGATTCAGGTGGAAATGATGTTGAAGAAGTAGCTGGCCGTTTGGAAAAAAACAATCAGCGCATACGCTTCTTTCCAAACAAAGCCTGGGAACCTGGTAAGTTCTACCAGTACACCATGGTGGCCTACAGAGGGTCGGACGAAGCTAGGGTCGATCCATCCTGTCAAAAAGAAAAGCCGGATTCTGTCTGCGGAGTAAATGATTTCCCGCTCAAGGCCGACTTGCTGGAAGGCCTGGACGATGGTAGAGGCAAGGGGAACGCCGCCTACCAGCCTTTAAAAATCTATTTCGAGGGCTCGAAGACTCAGAATTCAGTATTTACACCACTGCGAAACCTGCCAATTCGTGACACCAATGCCAACCTCAGCATTGGCTGCGGCTCGAACGACGACCCCAACTGCCTTGAGCCCTTCGACCACGAAGGCAGCGATAGCGCCGGCTGGGCCCCTTCGGCCAACGCTACAAAGTTACTTGTTGATCCAGATCACAGCGACGATGCACGAGTTGGCTGCGCGACTGGCGGGAGTGATTGCCCGAAGAACAAGTTTATTTATCAAACCTACGCTTTGAATACTGAAGTTACAGGGCCAAAAACTGATCCTGAAACCGGTAAGGAAGGTATCGGAGTACTTCTCTACCCAACCCTGTTAGCGACAACATCAATAGATGTACACCTCAGCCTGCTAAGTGCCATATCGACTACAGGGCCTCAAATTCTTCGAATGAGATATGCCAAAGAGGATCCGAACTGCACTGGCGCCAGCTGTGTTAGGAATCGACTGATACCTGGCATCATTGTCGAAGACGACAATGGCCAGCCGATCTTTAAAACCAACGCAGAGCTTGTACTCGACGCACCCGATCTCAGCGCAAAACTCGGTGCTATTCCACTACCTTTGACGCACAACCTGCACAACTATCCTTTCACTCTCGAGTTAGTAGGAAATGTAACGTTCTTTGATGACGGGCGAATGCAAATTGAGCAGCGTAACCAAAATAGACCAGAGATCAATGTTGCAGCCAAAGCGGCTGGTCTTATATCCGTTGATATACCCTTGTTCATTCCTGAACAGGGTGCTTACCTCAACTTCATATCAAACCCTGTAAAAGACCTCCCCGCAGAGCAATAAACTCTCTGCAGCACTATTCAGGCCAGTCTCCGGACTGGCCTTTTTTATGCCCCAAACAACCATTCACTGTATCCCAGCATCGCCGTTTTTCTGCTAATCTGGTTGCACAATGAGACCCAACCTGTAACAACAAAAACCTCAGGAGAGCTCTTCATGCAAAACGGTACCCATTACCGTACCTGTCATTTGTGCGAAGCCATGTGCGGCGTTGCCGTTGAGATGAAAGGGGGCCAGATTGCGTCAATTCGCGGAGACGATAAAGATCCGTTGAGTCATGGGCATATCTGCCCCAAGGCGGTGGCCCTGCAAGACCTCCATGAAGACCCGGAGCGCTTGCGCAAGCCGGTTCGCAAAACCCCTACCGGCTGGCAAGAAATTGAGTGGGACGAAGCGTTCAGAACGGTAGCTGAAAAGCTCCACAGCACTCGCAGCGCACACGGCCGCAATAGCATTGGTGTGTACCTTGGCAACCCGAATGTACACAACCACGGCTCATTAATCGCTACTATGCCGTTTCTGCGAGCTGTTGGCTCTCAGAACCGCTTTTCCGCAACGTCGAATGACCAGCTTCCACACATGCTTGCTAGCCTGGAGATGTTCGGGCATCAGGTCCTGTTCCCTATTCCGGATATCGACAACACAGATCTGTTTATCTGTATTGGCGGAAACCCCATGGCGTCCAACGGCAGCCTGATGACCGTGCCGGATTTCCGTGGCCGGCTGAAAGCTCTGAAGCAGCGTAGCGGTAAAATGATTGTGGTGGATCCAAGGCGCACAGAAACCGCAAGGCTGGCCGAGGAATTTCATTTTATACGCCCCGGAACCGATGCGTTTCTGCTCATGGCCATGGTGAACACTTTGTTTGCAGATGAGCTGATCCACCCTGGGCCCGCAGAGCATCTTATAAAAGACCTGGATCTTTTGCGCCTGGCATCCCTGCCCTTCAAGCCTGATGCGGTAGCTGAACGTACCGGAGTTGCGGCAGCAACCATAAGGGACCTTGCACACCAGCTTGCAAACACGTCCAAAGCCGCGCTTTACACCCGTATGGGCACCAGCACCCAAACGTTCGGAAGCATTACTACCTGGCTGGCCTACTGCCTGAACATCCTTACCGGTAAGCTGGATACCGTTGGCGGCGTTATGTTTACGCAACCAGCCATTGATCTGATCGCCCTAGGAGCTATGTCCGGGCAGCGCGGACACTTTGGTAAACGCCACAGCCGGGTTAAAGGGTTGCCGGAATTTGCTGGCGAGTACCCTGCCAGCACCATGGCCGATGAAATGCTCACCCCGGGCGAGGGGCAGATCCGCGCCTTTGTGACCGTGGCGGGGAATCCTGTGCTGTCCAGCCCCAATGGGCGTCGCCTGGACGAGGCATTGAGTGGGCTGGATTTTATGGTATCGGTGGATTACTACATCAACGAAACGACACGTCATGCGGACATCATCCTGCCCCCAACCGCCGCACTTGAGCGCAGCCATTACGATATTGTGTTCAACATGTTGGCGGTTCGCAATGTGTCCAAATATAGCGAGGCGCTGTTTGACGCAGGACCGGGTAGCCGCCACGACTGGCAAATACTGCTCGAGCTGGCCCATCGGCTTGAGAAGCTGCGCAAGGGCGGCAAACTCCCTCTGCGTTCAGAGCTAGGCTGGCATGCTTTCAGGCGGGTAGGCCCCGATCCGATCATTGATCTACTTCTGCGTACCGGGCCCTATGGCACAGGTGCCGGCCGAGCAAGCGGGATTCTGGAGCCAGCCACAAGCCTTATTTTAGACTTGCTCCCGAAACATCACCCATTACGCAGCCTTGCCAAACTAAGTTCTCTTAACCCGCAGTGGCAGACTTTGCCCAAAGGGCTTTCTCTAAAACGACTAAAGGAGAAACCTAGCGGGATTGATCTGGGGGCTTTACGTCCCGCCCTACCCGGCCGCCTATTCACTCGGGATGGAAAAATAAACCTGGCGCCTCGGCGCTACCTCGAAGATGTGGAACGCCTGCACCAGAAACTCTCCACGCCAGAAGCACCGGGCGAGCTGTTGCTGATTGGCAGACGCCATGTGCGCAGCAACAACTCCTGGATGCACAACAGCCACCGGCTGGTAAAGGGCAAAGCTCGCTGCACCCTACTGGTGCACCCGAATGACGCCAGCCGGCTGGGCCTTAAGGAGGGCTGCAACGCAGAGATCCGTGCCAACAACCGCGAGATCGTAATGCCTGTGGAAATTACTGAAGACATGATGCCTGGCGTGGTTTCCATTCCCCACGGCTGGGGCCATAACCGCGACGGAACAAGGCAATCCACGGCGGCGGCCCATGCCGGCGCAAGTATCAATGATGTGTTGAGTGATCAGCATATCGATCCGGTAGCGGGCACATCCGTATTGAATGGTCAGTCGGTAACTGTCAAAGTCTGGCAGCCGAAACAGCAACCTATACCCGCCTGAACCGAACAAGGAGAACAACATGTCTCAATGGCTACAGTGGAGCCTCATTATTGCCGGCGCTATCGCCATCATTGCACTGCTCGGCTTTATCCGGCGGCAAATGGTTATGTTGTCTGAAAACCGCAGGCGCCAACAAAAGGCGGAGGCGTTTCAGGCAAAGCGACGTGAGGACATGGTCGAAAGCATTCGCGTGATTGCGATGGCCATAGAGGAAGATCAGGTTGAGTACTCGGAGGGTTGCTTGCGCATCAAGGGGCTGCTTGATCATGTCGCCCCGGAGCTGATGGAAAAATCGCCCTTTCGGGTGTTTATGGAAGTGTATGAACAGCTTCGCCACATGCCCACTCACCAGGCACGTCAAGACACGGAATCGCGTTTTGTGGCGAAAATGGATAAAGAGCGGTTTGCGGTGGAAGAGCGCTATGCAGATGAAATACGCCGTGCCGCAACGGCCATCCGAAATCACGAGTTCTGACTCGCTTCAGTTTTGTGTCATTTTGTAACGGAAAAAAGTGCAAAATACACTTTTATCGATTCAATATCAGAAGCTTGCTAAAAACATGAAAAGTGACGGAGCACTCAGCTTCTAACGGGGTATCTTAAGCACCTTTTCTTTCTGCAAACTTTGTCTAGATTGAAGATAGGGCAATAAGTTTCTACTGCATCGATTATTGCCCTGCGTTGTTTCTCCTGAAACGTTCGGACAACTCTGCTATGAACGGAAACTTTGCCGGCCCTGTTGTGGCCGGCTTTTTTATTACGAGCTCATCATGCCGGCCATGGCCATAACATTGTCTTTGCTGGCTACCAGCTCATCAAACTGCTTTTCTACCTGCTCACGGTTCAGGCCCAGCTCGTCAAAGATCTCCTGCCCAACAATTTCACTGGCGCCCAGCTCTACACCTCGTGCAGTCAACAATTGACGGCCTAACCAAAGGATCCGGGCGTAAACGCTGTGCACGCCCTGATAGCCGCGATTTTTCTGATACCGTATGGCCAAGGTGACCTCATCTGGCATGCCCCAATTTTCCATCAGTTGAGCGGCGATCTGCTCCCGGGTAATACCCAAAAGGTAATGCTCAGTTACTGAGGAATCGATAACAGAGTTTACTTCTAGCGAACGGCACACCAACTTGAAGTGGGGAGGGAAAATCTGGGCCAGAAGCAGGTAACCAAAATTATGTAAAAGCCCTGCAAGGTACGCCAGCCCGAACGTCGGGCGCTCACCGCGTGGCATCATGCTAGCCAGAATGCCCGCCGACTGTGCCTGCCAGATGGCCTGCTGCCAGTAGTCCACATAGCCATTCGGGTGGTCTTGAGGTGCTTTAAGTGCGCGCCCCAAGGATAGCCCCATAGCCAGGTTCATCACCATATCAAACCCGAGCACTCTCGATACCGCATCGTGCACGGAGCGTACTTGTCCGGCCGCTGCATAAAAAGACGAGGATGCCCAACTAACAACCTGAGCGGCCAGGCTGGGATCACTTTCCACGACATCCACTAGATCCCCCATGACAGCATTCGGATTTACCCGCAGATGAATAATGCGCTGGGCCGTTTCGGGCAGCGGCGGCAGTTCCAGGGTGTCTTCCAAGCGCTGCTGAATGCGCAGGCTGGTGAATTTTTTGATGGCGAACGTTAGCTGATTGCGGTCATTGGCTGGGTCGTCGAGATTTACCGCAATGTTTTCTGATGCCACGGTGAACGACCAACGCTGCGCACCTGCGGTCAGTTCGCGGAAATCTTCTGCCGGCATCACCATGGCAAGTTTCTGCTCTCCCAGCTCCAGCGCCACACACGGTAAATCATCTACCCGTCGGTCCACTATGGTAGGCCAACCGGTAAGTGACGGCAGCGCGGGAAGCTCCCGAAGCCCGGCACGTTCTTTAACGCGAACCTGCTCACGGGGTTTCACCAGGCAGAAATCCCGGCCCATCTGTTTGTTCAGCCGCTCAAGGTCAATAAAATCGTCCTTGCAGCAAATGGCCTGGAGATTGTCCTGCCCGTCGTGGAGCAATACCATCCGCAACAGCTCGTGCCTGTTAGCCTGGCGCATATCTCTGAGCGACACACCTTTGGCGGCATCGCCCAGAGCCTGCTGTACCGTGACAGGTAATTCCATCATATTCTCCCGAGTATCGCTGCTTGCCATTAGACCATTGAAGTCTGCTGTGGGGTCTTCAGTATAGTGCATGGTCTAACTGTAAACGTTGATATAGAACCCGTTCATCCAGATACGTTTCCCAGCCGGCATGAGCACTAAACCCGTTCAGACATCTCCGTAGCGGATTTTTTCTCCCAACCAGCGCCGGATAAGAGCCTGCACCAGTTGTGGATGCTTCATAAGCCCCGGCGCCATTTCGCGCACCGGCTCAATCCAACCCTTGTCTCGCTCAAAATCTGCCAGCCGGAACTGCATCATGCCCGTCTGGCGAGTACCAAGCACCTCTCCTGGCCCGCGTATTTCCAGATCCTTCTCGGCAATCACAAAACCATCCTGGCTGTCGCGCAGGGCCTGCAATCGGGCTTTTCCGTTGGCAGACAATGGTGGATGGTACATGAGTACACAGAAGCTGGCTTGTTCGCCGCGCCCTACCCTGCCACGTAGCTGGTGTAGCTGGGCAAGGCCCAGCGCTCCGGGTTTTCTATAATGATCAAGGAGGCATTAGGCACATCCACGCCCACCTCAATCACAGTGGTTGCTACCAGCAAATCCAGTTCACCCTGTTTGAACTGATCCATTACCGCCACTTTTTCTGCAGACTTGAGCCGCCCGTGAACCAGACCGATTTTAAGGCCAGGTAAGCGTTCGGTCAGCTCTTGCTCTGTTACTTCTGCGGCTTGGCACTGCAAGGCTTCTGACTCTTCAATCAGTGTACACACCCAGTAAGCTTGGCGCCCGTCAGTGCAGGCACGGTGCACGCGATCAATCACATCTTCCCGGCGACTGTCGGGAATGACAATGGTTTCAACAGGCTTGCGGCCCGGAGGTAATTCGTCAATCACCGAGGTATCAAGATCGGCGTAGGCACTCATGGCTAACGTTCGCGGGATAGGGGTGGCGGTCATAATTAGCTGGTGTGGCGCCAGGGTTCCGCCTACACCTTTCTCTCTCAGCGCCAGGCGTTGGTGCACACCGAACCGGTGCTGCTCATCCACGATGACGAGCGCCAAACGGTGAAACAACACATCATTCTGAAACAACGCATGGGTGCCAATTACGACGCTGACAGCGCCCGTGTGGACGGCTTCCAGTGTGTCTTTTCTGGCCTTTCCCTTTACTTTGCCAGACAGCCAAGCTACCTGAACACCCAAGGGCTCAAGCCAACCAGCGAAGTTCTGATAATGCTGCTCGGCCAGTATTTCGGTGGGCGCCATAAGCGCAACCTGGGCACCCGCGCCTAAGGCCTGAAGTGCCGCCAGCGCGGCCACCACGGTTTTACCTGAGCCCACATCCCCCTGCACCAGTCGCAGCATAGGCAGAGGCTGGCTGAGATCCTGCCGGATTTCGCTCATAACCTGGCGCTGAGCGCCCGTGAGCGCAAATGGCAACTCCTCCAGAAAGCGCTCAGACAGGTTGCCTGTGGGCAGTAGAGGCAAGGCTTGCCGGGCCTGAATCTGTTCACGAACCTGAAGTAGGCTCAACTGGTGTGCCAGCAGCTCTTCCATAACCAAACGCTGCTGTGCCGGGTGGCGCCCCTCCATCAACAGATGAACTGGCGCACTGGCTGGAGGAGCGTGCACCAACTGAACCGCCTCGGTAATTCCTGGAAGCTGGTAGCCAGCCAGTAGCTCCGCCGGCAGCCAATCACGTATTGGATGGCGCTGAAGGTACCCTAGCGCTTGCTGACACAAGCCTCTCACCCGCGGCTGCTGTATGCCTTCGGTCAGTGGGTATACCGGCGTGAGGGTTGCCTGACCCTCTGCAGGCATAGGTGGCGGGTTGGTTTGGTATTCAGGGTGATAAAACTCATACCCGGCCCGGCCTGGGCGCACTTCGCCAAAACAGCGAACTCGGGTACCTTTCGCCAGTTGGTTTTTTTGGGCTGCGTTAAAGTGAAAAAACCGCAGCACCAGAAACCCACTGTTGTCTTTCAAGGTAATCTGCAAGCTACGGCGGCGACCCATTACCAAATCCGCCTTCATCACTTCGCCTTCCACAACAGCCACATCACCCACTCTCAAGCTACCCATGGGTATTATACGAGTGCGGTCTTCGTAGCGATGAGGGAGGTGAAACAGCAAATCCTGCAGCGAGGCAATGCCCAGCCGTGCAAGCTTCTCAGCCAAGGCGCTTCCCACCCCTTTTAGCTCTGTAACCGGGATATCATCCAGTGAGGCCATACTGAGGTCAGTCCGTTACGGCAACAACCGGCGTGTCCGTTTTCGCTTTCTCAATCACCCGGCACTGGCCGGCTGCAAGCGAGAGGACATCAATGGCTTTGGGTCGGGGAAAAGTCACCCGCCAAGCCAAGGCCACTGTGCGAGAAGGCACAGGCGGGGCAAAAGGCCGGGTTACAAGTACGTCTTTGTGGTACTGCATGGCAGTAGCCGCGGAGAGTGGCAGCACGGTAATTCCCAGACCGGAGGCAACCATATGACGTATGGTTTCCAGGGAACTGCCTTCGGTAACCAGTGACGGAGAGCCGGTATCCGCACGGCGGGTAACCGCATCCACCAGGGGCGGGCAGGATTCAAGCACCTGATCCCGGAAGCAGTGGCCGGGGCCGAGTAGCAACAATTGCTCGCGGGCGAGCTCTTCTCCGGTAATTTGCTTTTTGCCAGCCAATGGGTGCCCCGCAGGCAATAGCACTACAAAGGGTTCATCGTATAACGGCAGTGTCAGCACTTCCGCTTCTTCAAACGGCAACGCAACGATAATGGCGTCCAGCTCTGACTGGCGCAGCTTCTGGCGCAGGTTAGCCGTGTAGTTTTCTTCTATATAGAGCGGCATTTCCGGCGCTGCACGGCGCAACTCCGGTAACAGGTGCGGGAACAAATAAGGCCCAATGGTGTAAATGGCGCCAACCTTGAGCGGCGAGCTCAGCTGATTTTTGCCATCCTGAGCCATGTCGCGAATCACGCCCACCTGATCCAAAACCCGCTGAGCCTGTTCAACAATGCGTTGACCAGTCTCGGTCACACGAATGCTGCTTTTGCTGCGCTCAAACAGCGGAATGCCTAGCTCATCTTCCAGTTTTTTGACCGCAACGCTGAGCGTTGGCTGGCTTACATGGCAGCGCTCGGCGGCGCGCCCAAAATGCCTTTCGCGAGCAAGCGTAACGACGTATCGTAACTCGGTAAGAGTCATGGTGATCTCCGGTCAAAAGGATACGGATCGATGTTTCACTTATTTATGAGTTAGAGAATAAGGATTGATATTGCCTATGGCAATCGCTGATCGCAATAGTACGCCAGGAATTCTCGTAGCCGGTTGCGGCAAACTCGGGGGCGCCATCGCCAGCATGCTTAAAGAGTCGGCACAGGTTTACGGATTGCGCCGTAATCCTGCCAAAGTGCCTGAAGGCATTCATGGCATAGGTGCAGACCTGACTGACCCGGAGACCCTGCTAGGCAAGCTACCAGGCAATATTGACACGGTTATTTATTGCCTTACCCCCTCAAGTTATGACGAGCAAGGGTATCGCGATGCGTATGTTAACGGTCTGTCGAACTTGCTTGAGGCACTGGGTGACCAGCAGTTAAAACGGCTGTTTTTTATTAGTAGTACCAGTGTATATGCTCAGGATGATGACAGTTTGGTCGATGAGACCAGCTTAGCCTCTCCCTCACGTGCCACAGGCCAGCAAATACTCGCAGGCGAACAGGCAGCCTTAAATAGCAGCCACCCTGCTACCATTATTCGCTTCAGTGGGATTTACGGGCCATCAAGAAGGCGTTTTTTGGAAGCGGTCATCTCGGGCCGCATGAACCCGGCTAAGCCGGCGCCATTCAGCAACCGCATTCATGAGGAAGATGCAGCTTCGGCCGTGGTTTACCTCAACGAGTTGGCGCTTTCAGGTAAGCCACTGGATACCTGCTACGTGGCCAGCGATTGTGAGCCGGTGCGCCTTGACGAAGTGGTTGACTGGGTTCGCCAGCAGGTGCCCTGCGCCGAGCCTTTGGCAGATGCCAGAAAAGGTGGCCGTGCTGGCAGCAAACGCTGCAATAACAAGCGGCTGCTACAAAGTGGGTTTAAGTTTCGTTACCCGGACTTTCGCGAGGGATACCGTGAAATGATAGACAAGGGGTAGGCCCGGAACGAACAAAGGCGGCCAAGGCCGCCTTTGTTCTCTGAATCATATAACTTGGCGCTGTATCAGCTCAGTACCATCACAGCTTCCACTTCTACCGGCACGCCTTTGGGCAGAGCTGAAACCTCTACAGCGGCCCGGGCCGGGTACGGCTCTGGAAAATACGTCGCCATAATTTCGTTAACCGTGGCGAAGTTCGCCAGATCGGTCACGTAGATGTTCACTTTTACGATATCTTTCAGTTCACCGCCTGCGGCTTCACACACAGCTTTGAGGTTATCAAATACCTGGCGGGTTTTGGCTGAAAAATCCCCGGCGACCACTTCCATGGTTTCAGGGTCCAGCGGAATTTGACCAGAGATATACACCGTGTCACCCGCTTTTACGGCTTGGGAGTAGGGACCAATTGCCTGAGGTGCGTTTTCAGTCTGGATTATGGATTTGTTGGTCATACCGTTTACTTTCCTCTCGTCTAAAACACCAATCGTCGCCCTTCCATACGCGAGCTGTCAACCAGACAGCTCTCTCAACCCTCGCCGGGCTCAGTATTTCACGCGGTTGATCGACGTAACGGCTTTGATATTGCGAACCCGGCGCATCACGCGAGCTAAATGTTTGCGGCCATGCACCTTAACCACAACGCTGACCACGCCGAAGCGTGCATCTTGCTCATCCACGTTGATGCGTTCGATATTGCCATCTGCCATAGCCACCGCACTGGCAACCTCGGCAATTACTCCACGCTGTCGCTCGAGCTCAACTCGCAGCTCTACGGAGAACTCATCGGTAATATCCTTGGCCCAAGTGAGATGAGTCAGGCGGGACCGGCCTTCATTATCTTCCGGTAAGCGCGAGCAGGTGTCGGAGTGGATAACCATGCCACTGCCGGAATCCATCACGCCAACAACCGGGTCTCCAGGGATCGGTTTACAACAGGCGGCAAAGTGAACCAGCATGCCTTCGGTTCCCTGAATGGTCACCCGGGCATCATCTCCACCTTGAATCCCCTTAACTGACTGGCGGGGCCCTATGCTTTCAGCACCACTCAAAAGCTGACGCGCAACCAGATAAGCCATTCGATTGCCCAGGCCAATATCACTTACCAGATCCTCAAAGCTGTTTACCTGGTTGTGATTCACGACAGCTTGCTTCTGCATCTCATCAATATCGGACAATCGGGCGCCAAAGCCGGTGAGGGACTTCTTCAGTAAAGTTCGGCCAAGCTCTAGCGATTCCGCCAGCTTTTGGCTCTTAAGGGTATGGCGAATGCTGCTGCGCGCTTTACCCGTTACCACAAAGCTGAGCCAGGCCGGGTTGGGCCGGGCACCAGGCGCGGTAATAACTTCAACAGTTTGGCCACTTTGCAGAGGCCTGCTCAACGATCCCAGGTTTCGATTGATCCGGCAAGCGACGGTGGCATTGCCTATATCCGTGTGGATTGCGTAGGCGAAATCTACCGGGGTTGCGCCACTGGGCAACTCCATTATTTTCCCTCTTGGGGTAAATACATAGATTTCGTCAGGGAAGAGATCCACTTTCACGTGCTCGATAAACTCGAGGGAGTCGTCCGCCCGCTCACGCATTTCCATCAAGCCTTTAACCCAGCGATCTACCCGTGTCTGATTCACGCTGGTAACATTGCCAGGGTCGTTCTTGTACATCCAGTGCGCAGCTATACCATCGTTGGCAATGTGTTCCATTTCCTCGGTGCGGATCTGGATTTCGATGTTCACATGCATACCAAACAACGTGGTATGCAGCGACTGGTATCCATTGGCCTTGGGCATGGCAATGTAATCTTTGAACCGGCCCGGCATAGGTTTATAAAGGCTGTGAACCGCCCCCAAAATTCGATAGCAGTCGTCTTCTGTACCCGTAATGATGCGGAAGGCGTATACGTCCATGATTTCGTAAAACGACTTCTGTTTGAACTTCATCTTGTTATAGATGCTGTTCAGGTGTTTTTCGCGCCCGAGTATCCGGCCAGGAAGGCTACGCTCTTCCAGTTTTTCCAGCAGCCGACCTCGAATGTCTTCGATTATTTCACGGTGGCTGCCACGCAGTTTATCAACGGCCTTGGAGATGTAGCGGGAGCGCATGGGGTACAGAGATGAAAAACCCAGATCCTCCAGCTCGGTGGAGATCGCATGCATACCAAGCCGATTGGCGATGGGGGCGTAAATATCGAGGGTTTCTGTGGCTATGCGCTGGCGCTTTTCATAGGGCATAGGCCAAGCGTGCGCATGTTGTGCAGCCGATCTGCCAGCTTTACCAGAATAACGCGAATATCCCTGGCCATGGCCAAGGTCATTTTCTGGAAGTTTTCGGCCTGAGCTTCCGCGCGGGTGCGAAACTCTATTTGGGTAAGCTTGCTAACACCGTCAACCAGCTCTGCAACATCTTCGCCGAATTGCTCGGAAAGCGCATCTTTGGGAATGCCAGTGTCTTCAATAACGTCGTGAAGCATGGCAGCCATCAAGCTCTGGTGATCGAGCTTGAGGCCAGCAAGAATGTGGGCAACCGCGAGGGGGTGGGTTATGTAGCGGTCGCCGCTTTTACGCATCTGGCCTTCATGGGCCTGTTCAGCATAATAGTAGGCTCTTCGCACCTGATTGATGCGATTGGTATCCAAATAGGTGCTGAGCTCACTCGCCAGCCCCTCTACCGTAGCCTCAAGCGACACCGCGCCCCCACCTTATGTTCGCGGTCGCTTCACTCTTCTTCGATTTCAGTAAGCAGATCGCGGGAAACCAAACCAGCGGCAATTTCGCGCAATGCGATAACCGTAGGCTTGTCGTTTTCTTCTGCAACCATCGGCTCGGCACCTTTGGTGGCAAGCTGACGGGAACGCTTTGTAGCTAGCATGACCAACTGGAAACGGTTATCTACGTGTTCCAGACAATCTTCAACGGTAACTCGTGCCATAACTTCCCCGACAAAATAAAATGACTGATTAAGCAGACCGCGTAGTTTACTGCCAGCGGCACAATTTGTATACAGTAAAAGCCCGCGTTAGGCCCGGCCACCGCTTGCGTCTGAAAGACCGGTAAGTAACTGCCTGTGCCGGGCCTGCTGGGCAATCATTTGCAACCGCTGGCTACGCACAATGGCGAGCAAATCGGCCAACGCTTCCTGGAAGCCGTCATTCACCACCAAATAGTCAAACTCCCCTACATGCCGGCACTCTTCTCTGGCTTCAGATAACCGCCGCTCTACCACTTCCGACACATCTGTGCCTCTGCCCACAAGTCGGTCCCGCAGAACTTCATACGAGGGAGGCACAATAAACACACTCACACACTCGGGAATAAGCCGGCGCACCTGGCTGGCGCCCTGCCAATCAATCTCGAGGATAACGTCCCGCCCAATGGCCAGCATTTCCCGAACCCACACCTGAGAAGTGCCGTAGTAATTGCCAAAAACATCGGCATGTTCCAGAAAATCCCCGCGGCTAATCATGGCCTCAAACTCGTCACGACTGACAAAGTGGTAGTTTATGCCGTCCTTCTCGCCTTCACGCATGGGACGGGTAGTGTGGGACACAGACACTCCCAACTTTTGATCTGCATGCAGCATTTCCGCCACAAGACTGGTCTTGCCAGCACCTGATGGCGCAGAAATAACAAACAGAGTACCCGTTTCACCGGCCTGGCTCATGACTCAACAACTCCTGAACTGGATCTGGCCGCCATTAATGAAGGCCCGGAAAACCTCTAATTATACGGGCTTTGACTAAACACCGCATCACAGGGCCTCCACAACTGTTAATATTAGAGCAATTTATGCAACACATGGCGTATAAACCGCAACCAGGTTCACATGGCCGTGGGCCAGGCACACAAGGTTATCCCAAGTGTGGCCAGCAACCTGAAAACCGACCTACCTGCCATCAAGCTTGGAGAGCCCCGCCAGTAATGCGCAAAAAATTCGACGTTACAACAGAGCAGACTGAAACAGCGAGTGAAGCTCTGAGCCAAGCCTCAAGGCTTTCGCGCCAGCGCATCAAAGACGCCATGAACAAGGGTGCATGTTGGTGGTCCCTTAAAGGAAAGCAAGTAAGGCTTCGGCGCGCAACCAAAGAACTCAAAGCGGGCACTCGGCTGCAGCTTTATTACGACGAGAGCGTGTTAGGCCGCAAGCCAGAAGCACCAACCCTGGTAGCGGACAACCATCGCTATAGCGTTTGGTTTAAACCCCACGGCTTGCTGGCTCAAGGCTCGCAATGGGGGATCACTGCAGCCTGCTGCGCTGGGTAGAACTTGAGCTAAAGCGCCCTTGCTTCCTTGTTCACCGGCTCGATGCCGATGCCGCCGGGCTAATGCTCATCGCCCACGATCCGAAAGCCGCGGGCGCGCTTTCCCAGTGCTTCGCAGGGCGCACCATAACGAAACACTACCTGGCCAAGGTGACCGGCGTTATTGATGTGCAAGACCAGTTGATCGACACACCGGTTGACGGCAAAGCCGCCATCAGTCGCGCTTCCACGCGGAGCACAGATGACAACGCCGCAACCAGCTTGTTGCAGGTAACCATCGAAACCGGGCGCAAGCACCAGATCCGCAAACATTTAGAGAGCTTGGGCCACCCCATTGTCGGCGACCGCCTATACGGCAAGCCTGCTCGGGTTCCTTTACAACTGCTGGCTATCAGCCTTGAGTTTGATTGCCCGTTAAGCCGGCAGCGGGTGAAGCTGGAACTGCCGGAAGCGCTCAACAGCATAGTCTCGTGGCCGAACCCGCAATAATAACCCAAAGCACTTTTTAGAAATTGCGGTCACTCATACTGCACACCGCTGGTGATCTCAGGCTGATCTTCTCCGAACAGAGTCTGCAATTGGTGTCGTTGTGCTTTCCGACCCAATCGCATCAATCGATCACGCCCACCTGGCACAATTCTATGGCCAACAGTCCAGGCTGCGTTCAGTGGCGCAAACAGGGCCGGATACCACGGCAATGTCATCTTCGGTAGGCCGAGCGCCTCCATGCCTTTTCCACCAACAAACAGCCGTGTCATGCTCAGATGAACCTGACGCTCCCAACGGCCCCGGAGTTTGCGAAAGTTGGGGTAACGTCTACCTAGCGGTTCGTCCATAAGCGCGCGACCAAGCTTGCGACTGTTTTCGTCAGCCGTTGCCTGGCTTATCACGTTTTGGTAGAGGATAATCCCCCCGATAAAGAGCGGTGGTCAGAAGTAGAATTTTCCGTAAGCTACACGCAGGGAGATTCTGCATGAAAAAATCACGTTTTTCCGATAGCCAGATCATGGCGATCCTGAAGCAAGCCGAAAACGGCGTGCCCGTTCCTGAGTTATGCCGCGAACACGGTATGAGCAACGCCAGCTTCTATAAATGGCGTGCAAAGTTCGGCGGCATGGATACCTCCATGATCAAGCGCATGAAAGAGCTTGAGGATGAGAACCGGCGACTGAAGAAGATGTATGCCGAAGAACGGCTCAAGTCTGAGTTGCGCAAGGAAGCTCTTGAAGGAAAGTGGTAAAGCCATCTCTCCGCCGCGAGATGGCACACAAAGCCGTTGCCGCTGCTCGTTGTAGCATTCGCCAGGCCTGCGAGGTCTTCAGTGTCAGTGAGTCCTGCTACCGTTACCGGGCTAAGCTCAGCAGTGAAAATGCCGAGATCGCGGATCTGTTGGTGCGCTTAACCCATAATCAGCGAAACTGGGGCTTTGGCTTGTGTTTTCTGTATCTGCGCAACGTGAAGGGTTACCCCTGGAACCACAAACGTGTTTATCGGATCTACCGGGAACTGGAGCTGAACCTAC
>NZ_MBPP01000029.1 GCF_001858325.1 Marinobacter sp. AC-23 | reverse complement strand
CGAAAGCGAGGTGAAGGCAGCGGTTAATGCAGGCAAATCTGCACTAAGGCTGACTAACCCCTACAGCATTGAAACCCGCAGAAAATGGCTGGAAGATATCCGTGATGCCCTCAGAGCGAACAAAGAAGAAGTCGGCCGGATTCTTTGTCTGGAGCATGGCAAACCCTTAAACGAAGCTCAGGGTGAGGTGGACTACGCTGCAGGCTTTTTTGACTACTGTTCCAAACATATACAGGCGCTGGACGCTCACACGCTTCCGGAAAAGCCCAAGGACTGCTCTTGGACGGTTCACCATCGGCCCATTGGAGTTGCCGGGCTCATTACGCCCTGGAACTTCCCCATTGGCATGATTGCCAAAAAGCTTTCAGCCGCCCTGGCGGCAGGCTGTCCTTCTGTGATCAAGCCGGCTAGCGAAACGCCGCTAACCATGATCGCGCTATTCAAGTTGATGGATAAACATGTAAACCTGCCGGATGGCATGGTGAATCTGGTTATGGGTAAGGCCAGCGTAATTGGCAAGGTGCTATGCGAAAGCCCTGACGTGCCTATGCTGAGTTTTACAGGTTCCACGGAAGTGGGCCGCAAGCTGGTGCTGGATACTGCCGACCAGATTAAAAAGCTGGCTTTGGAGCTGGGCGGCAATGCGCCGTATATCGTGTTTGAGGATGCGGATCTGGATGCGGCAGCCGACAACCTGATTGGAAACAAATTCCGTGGCAGCGGGCAAACCTGTGTGTGTGCAAACCGGATTTTTGTTCACGAGAACGTGATGGAGGCTTTTGGTGAAAAGCTCGCCGAACGCGTGAACAAGATGACCGTGGGTGATGGCATCGCAGGCGATGTCGACCTGGGCCCTCTGATCAACAAAGCCGGTTTCGACAAGGTAAAGCGTCACCTGGAAGATGCCCTGAGCAAAGGTGCTTCACTGGTTGCAGGCAAGCAGCCAGGCGATTTGGGCGAGGGACACCTGTTCTTCCCGCCAACCGTTATCTCTGGCGTAACATCGGATATGTGCTGCTCGCAGGAAGAAACCTTTGGGCCACTGGTGCCAATGGCCAGCTTCCGCACAGAAGAAGAGGTTATTGAAGCTGGTAACGATACTGAATTTGGCTTGGCTTCCTATGTGTTTACTGCCGATGTAGAGCGTGCTCAACGAGTTGCTGCCGGCCTGCGGTTTGGCCATGTGGCTGGAACACTGGCACAGGACCTACGCCTGAGGCGCCTTTTGGTGGCATGAAAGCTCCGGAACCGGTCGCGAAGGTGGTTTGGAAGGGTTGTTCGAGTTTGTGGAAGCGCAGACGGTACCAAGGGGGTTCTGATTTCCCGAAGGTTAGACTAGGAAAGAAGGCGAGCCGTGGCTCGCCTTCTTTGTTTTTACGTGCAGCAAAGCAGGCATCAAGCAAGGCTGATATACTTCCGACCTGTTCATTTAACCAGTAGCGAAAGTGTTTTCTATGGATGTCTCCCACATTATTGATTCCCTGAATGATGCCCAGCGTGAGGCGGTTACGGCACAGAACGATCATTTGCTGGTTCTGGCCGGTGCCGGCAGTGGCAAAACCCGGGTGCTGGTGCACCGGATTGCCTGGTTGATGCAGGTGGATAGGGTTCCGCCCACGGGGGTTTTGGCCGTCACCTTTACCAACAAGGCTTCCAAGGAAATGCGTTATCGCATTGAGCAGATGATGGACATCCCGGCTCGGGGTCTGTGGTTTGGTACCTTTCATGGCATCGCCCACCGTTTGCTCAGGGCCCACTGGAAAGATGCGGGGTTGCCGGAAAACTTTCAGGTTCTCGACAGCGACGACCAGCTTCGGCTGGTTAAGCGTGTAATGCGAGAAGCGCAGATTGATGAGAGTCAGTTTCCGCCAAGACAGGCTCAGTGGTTTATCAGCAGCCAGAAAGACGAAGGTTTGCGGGCCGACCATATTCAGGAAAATCCAGGGGATCATTTCACCTCCACTATGGTGAGGGTGTACCGCCGCTACGAAGAACTTTGCCAACAGAGCGGCTTAGTGGATTTTGGCGAATTATTACTACGCTCCCACGAACTCTGGCTGCATAGGCCGCAATTGCTGGCCCATTACCAGCAGCGTTTTCAGCATATTCTGGTGGACGAGTTTCAGGACACCAACACCATTCAATATGCTTGGCTGCAAGTGCTGGCCAGTAACCGCGTGCCGCTGACGGTGGTGGGCGACGACGACCAGTCCATTTACGGCTGGCGCGGTGCAAAAGTAGAAAATATTCAGCAATACCAGCGAGATTTCCCCAACGCCCGCCTGGTGCGGCTGGAACAGAATTACCGTTCTACAAAGTTGATCCTGAAAGCCGCAAACTCGGTAATCGCCAACAACCAGGGCCGGCTAGGCAAGGAGCTTTGGACAGATGGCGTGGAAGGCGAGCCCATCAGCCTGTACGCGGCATTCAACGAGCAAGATGAGGCCAACTACATAGCCGACAGCATCTCCAGCTGGGTGAGCGAGGGCAATTTGCGCAGCGAATCGGCTATTTTGTACCGCTCTAACGCCCAGTCCCGGGTACTGGAAGAATCCTTGATGCGCCAAGGCATTCCATACCGGGTGTACGGCGGCCTGCGCTTTTACGACCGACAGGAAATCCGCAACGCGCTGGCCTATCTGCGGCTGGTGCATTATCGCCGGGACGACGCAGCCTTTGAACGCGTGGTAAACCTCCCCGCCCGAGGTATCGGAGCCAAAAGCCTGGGCGAAATCCGCCAGTACGCAACCGAGCTGAGCATCTCCTTGTGGGAATCATCTGAGCGGTTGCTCGAGGCTGGGCAGGTAAAAGGGCGAGCGAAAACCGGCCTACAGTCGTTCATCAGTATTATCGAAGAGCTATCTTCCCAAGCGGAAAACGCGTCGCTGCACGGCCTCATGAAGCAGACCATTGAAGCCAGCGGCCTGAAAGATTTCCACGCTAACGAGAAAGGCGAAAAAGCCCAGCAGAAAGTTGAAAACCTGGAAGAACTGGTTAGCGCATTGAGCGATTACGAAGTAGAAGAGGGCGTTGACCCGCTCTCGGAATTCATTGCCCAGGCAGCCTTAGATGCAGGCGAATCCCAAGCGGAAGACCATGAAGACAGCGTGCAGCTTATGACCCTGCATTCCGCCAAAGGCCTGGAGTTCCCGTTGGTGTTTCTTGCCGGTGTGGAAGAAGGGCTCTTCCCCCATGGCATGTCTCTGGAAGAACCGGGGCGTATGGAGGAGGAGCGTCGGCTGGCCTATGTGGGCATTACCCGCGCCATGAAAAAGCTGGTCATTACCTACGCCGAATCCCGCAGGCTGTATGGCCAGGAAAAATTCAACGCGCTCTCCCGATTTGTACGGGAAATTCCTGGCGATTGCCTACAAGAAGTGCGGCTACGCAATACGGTAACCCGCCCGGCGATGGTTGATCGGCCCAACGAAGGGCTGTTTAGTCAGGATTCTGCAAAGCAGTCTGGTTTCAGCCTGGGGCAGAGGGTACGACACCCCAAGTTTGGGGAGGGCGTTGTTCTAAACGCTGAAGGCAGTGGGCATCACACGCGGGTGCAGGTGAACTTTGACGAAGGAGCCAAATGGCTGGTGCTGGCCTATGCACCTTTAGAGGCCTGCTAAAGCTTCCGGGAGCACAGGCTGGGGTAGGGCATTTCAAAACTGTGCGGAGCCATGGATGGCGGAGCCCAAGCGTCACATGGATGTGCCGCAAGGAGCGTGTTTTGAAATGCCCTACCCCAGCCTGTGCTTCTTGCGCGGAACTGATCAACGATTACATCAGAACCGCGAAAATAACCCCAGCCAGAATAATTCTGTAAATGACGTAAGGCCACATACCCACCTTATTAAGCCATTTCAGGAAGAAATGGATTGCCGTAATGGCAATCAAAAAGGACGTCACACCGCCTACCAGAAAAGCGCTCCAATCAACGGTTACGTCTGCAGCAGCAACTTCCAGAAGCTTTACTGCAGAGGCCAGCGCGGTGATGGGAATAGCCAGCAGGAAGGAAAAGCGGGAGGCGGTTTCCCGGCCCATGCCAAGGAATAGGCCTGCAGTGATGGTAATGCCAGAGCGTGAAGTGCCGGGCACGAGTGCGATTGCCTGAGCTATCCCTACCAGTAATGCATCTTTCCAGTTAAGGCTGTCCAGAGACCGCTGGCGTTTGGGCATCCAGTCTGCGACGCCCAGCAACAGGCCGAAGAACAGCGTGGTGGCAAAGATGATTTCTACAGCGCGCAGTTCGTTATCGATGATATCCAGCAGTGCCAAGCCTGCAAGACCGGCCGGAATGGTGCCGATCACCAGGTACAGAGCCAGCGCCCCTTGGCCAACAACGCGGCGCCTGGCCATGGAAATAAGGCCGTCCCGGGCGATGCTGAACACATCGGTGCGGAAGTAAAGCACCACGGCCAGCAGAGTACCCACGTGAACCGCAAGGTCGAACGCAACCCCCTGATCTACCCAGTCAAAAAAGGCTGGCACAAGGATGAGGTGGGCGGAGCTGGAAATGGGCAGGAATTCGGTCAGTCCCTGGAGTAGGCCAAGGAATAAAGCCTGGAGAAAATCCATTCTGTGGGTTCCGTTCGTGTCAGAGGTTTCACGGTTCAATGGGAAGAAAAGATGGGCGGGATATTAGCAGGGTGATGGTTGGCTGAACAGTTCCCCGGCACCTGAGGCGAATCAGGCACCGGGGAAGACGGAACTCAGGCCGGGAATCTATCTCGGGTATTGTTGGCAATCCGCACCAGAACCAACATCAACGGTACTTCTACCAGCACTCCGACAACCGTGGCCAGAGCGGCACCAGACTGCAGGCCGAAAAGGGCGATGGCCGCAGCCACGGCGAGCTCAAAGAAGTTGCTGGCGCCGATCATGGCGCCGGGGGCGGCGATGCAGTGGCGAACCTTCCACAGCCGGGCCCAGCCGTAGGCAAGGAAGAAGATCAGGAAGGTCTGGATAATCAGCGGTACGGCAATCAGCACAATGTGCAGTGGGTTGTTCAAAATCACCTCGCCCTGAAACGCAAACAACAGCACCAGAGTGACAATCAATGCTGCAGGCGTTACCGGGCCAAGACGCTTTATGAATACTTCGTCGTACCAGCGCTGGCCGTTGCGGGCAATCAGGGTGCGGCGGGTCAGGTAGCCGGCTGTGAGGGGTATCACGATGTACAGAGCCACGGATAACAACACCGTATCCCAGGGCACCTGAATGTCCGAGATGCCCAGCAGGAAAACCACGATGGGAGCGAAAGCAAACAACATGATGATGTCGTTCAGGGACACCTGCACCAGAGTATAGGCAGCATCGCCTTTGGTCAGGTAACTCCACACAAACACCATGGCTGTGCAGGGCGCGGCACCGAGCAGGATGGCACCAGCCAGGTATTCGCTGGCTAACTGCGGTGCAATAAACGGCTCGAACACCACCATCAGGAAGAACCAGGCGATGGCGAACATGGTGAAGGGCTTGATCAGCCAGTTCACCACCGTGGTTATGGCGAGCCTTTAGGCTCTTTTCTTACGCCCACGATGGCGCTGAAATCGATCTGCGCCATCATCGGGAAAATCATCGCCCAGATCAGAATAGCAATAGGGATAGACACCTGGGCGTATTCAAAGCGGGACAGTATTTCTGGCACCGCAGGGGCAAGTTGGCCTAATGCCACGCCGGCGATAATAGCCAAGGCCACCCAGACCGACAGGTAGCGCCCGAACAGATCCATTCCCCCTGAGGTGGTCCCAGCTGCTGCGCTTTCTGTGTGGTTGCTCATAGACTGCCCCTCAGATAGCCCGCTGGTTTACGCGCTTTGACAAATCTTCTGCGCTTTCCTTGCGTTCGGAATAACGGTCAGTCAGATATTCGCTGCGGTCGCGCACCAGAAGGGTGAACTTCACCAGTTCTTCCATCACATCCACGATGCGGTCGTAGTAGGCTGATGGCTTCATGTGGTTGTTGTCATCGAACTCCATGAAGGCTTTGGGCATCGACGATTGATTGGGGATGGTCACCATCCGCATCCACCGGCCCAGTACCCGCAACTGATTGACCACGTTGAAGGATTGGGAACCCCCGCATACCTGCATTACGGCGAGGGTTTTGCCTGCGTGGGGCGAACAGCTCCCATGGACAGCGGAATCCAGTCAATCTGGGTTTTCATGATGCCGGTCATGGCGCCGTGGCGTTCGGGCGAGCACCACACCATGCCTTCGGCCCACTGCGCCAGTTCCCTTAGTTCCTGAACCTTAGGGTGGGAGGGGTCCTCAGCATCGGCCAAGGGCAAGCCCCGCGGACTGAAGATACGGGCTTCCGCACCCATGGCTTCCAGCAGGCGCGCGGCTTCCTCCACGGCCAGGCGGCTGAACGAGCGCTCTCGCAAGGAGCCATACAGCAGCAGAATCCGTGGTGCATGGTTTGAGGGCTTTGCAGGAATGAGCTGTTCGTTGGTGGGTAGTTCGAAGAGCTCGGAGTTGATATTGGGTAATTTGGATACTTTCATAATGAGGTGCGTGGCTCCTGTAAACGCTAATCGGCCTAAAAGCTTCCTGATGTCGACCTGGCTGGTCACCTGGCCCGCCACCACAATCTGGTCATCGTAGTGTCTTTACTTTGTCACTTTCCCTGCCTATTATCGCTAAAAACGCATATATGACAAATCGAATATGCGGAAATTTGAATGTCGGAGGACCCCATGAAAAGAAGCGTCCTACACCAGGTGGAAATCGCCCCTTCACCAACAGGCTACAACCCGGTGACTATTTTCAAGGCCTTGGGCGATGAGTTGCGGCTCGCAGCCCTTTTGTTGATCCGGAACCAAGCAAAATTGTGTGTGTGTGAATTGACCGAAGCCTTTACCGTGTCCCAGCCGAAAGTCAGCCGCCACTTGGCCATCCTGCGGGATGTCGGGCTGGTGGAAACTGAGCGTCGTGGTCAATGGGTCTATTATTCCCTTAACCCCCGGCTACCCGCGTGGGTGTTGCAGGTTCTGGCTGAAACCGCGCAGAACAATAGGGCATTGATTGAAGCGCCCCTGGCTCAACTGCAGGCCATGGCGGAGCGCCCAACTGTGCAGTGTCCCTGATCATTTACCGGATACACGGGTTGAGAAACTCGCAAGGAGATCAGTATGAGTAAGATCAAAGTAGGCATTAACGGATTTGGCCGTATTGGCCGACTGGCTCTGAGAGCAGCCTGGGGCTGGCCGGAACTGGAATTCGTTGCCATTAACGATCCCGGGGCAGACACCCATACCCTGGCACACCTGCTGAACTTCGACAGTGTGCATGGATGCTGGAGCCACGAGGCTGAAGCCAGTGGTGACAAGCTAGAGATTGACGGCAAGCGCATCACCCTCACTCACAACCAGGCCATCAGCGACACCGACTGGTCTGGCTGCGACCTGGTGATCGAGGCCAGTGGGGTGAACAAGACGGTAGCGGTGCTGCAGGGCTACCTGGATCAGGGCGTGAAGCGCGTAGTGGTTACCGCACCAGTGAAAGAAGCGGGGGCCAAGAACATTGTCTTGGGGGTGAACGAGCATATTTTCGATCCGGCCAACGACCGCATAGTTACCGCGGCTTCGTGTACCACCAACTGCCTGGCGCCGGTGGTTAAAGTGATTCACGCGAAGCTTGGTATCAAACACGGCTCCATTACCACCATCCACAGCCTGACCAACACTCAGACCATCCTTGATGCGCCCCACAAAGACCTGCGCCGGGCTCGGGCTTGTGGCAGTTCGCTGATACCCACCAGCACAGGTTCCGCCACTGCGATTATCGAGATTTTTCCAGAGCTGAAAGGGCGGCTGGATGGCCACGCTGTGCGAGTGCCGTTAACCAATGCGTCGCTGACCGACTGCGTGTTTGAAGTGGAGACGCCGACGGATCGCGACACCGTAAACCAGCTATTGAAAGAAGCTGCCGAGGGTGAACTGAAGGGTATTCTGGGCTATGAAAAGCGCCCGCTGGTGTCTATCGACTACAAGACCGACCCCCGTTCCTCCATTGTCGATGCCCTGTCCACGCTGGTGATCAATGGCACCCAGGTGAAGATATACGCTTGGTATGACAACGAATGGGGTTACGCTAATCGAACCGTAGAGTTGGCTCGCAAGGTGGGTTCTGCCTGATATGATTGCTGCCATCCGTCAGTATTTGGTGATAACCGGCAACTACTGGGCCTTTACCTTGACCGACGGCGCTCTGCGTATGTTGGTGGTGCTGCATTTCCACCAGCTGGGTTATTCGCCCCTGGAAATTGCCCTGTTGTTCATCTTTTACGAATTTTTCGGGGTGGTGACCAATCTGCTGGGTGGGTATCTGGGTGCTCGCATGGGCCTGAACCGCACCATGAACATAGGGCTGTTCCTGCAAATTGCAGCGCTGGTTATGCTGGCAGTGCCCGCAGCCATGCTGACGGTACCCTGGGTAATGGCAGCGCAGGCTTTGTCGGGTATTGCCAAAGATCTGAACAAGATGTCCGCCAAGAGTGGTATCAAATTGCTGGTGCCGGATGAGCAGCAAGGTAAATTATACACGTGGGTGGCCATCCTTACCGGTTCGAAGAATACTCTGAAAGGCGTGGGCTTTTTTCTGGGCGGTGTATTGCTGATGTCGGTTGGATTTACCAGCGCGGTGATTGCCATGGCGGTGGCTCTTGGGTTGGTGTGGCTGTCCAGTCTGTTTCTGCTTAGGCAGGAACTGGGCAAGAGTAAAGCCAAGCCGAAGTTTCGCGAGATCCTGTCAAAAAGCCGCGCCATTAATGTGCTATCGGCAGCACGTATGTTTCTGTTCGGCGCCCGGGATGTGTGGTTTGTGGTGGCCTTGCCGGTGTATTTGCATACGGTGTTTGGCTGGGATTTCTGGAAGGTAGGGGGCTTTATGGCCTCCTGGGTCATCGGCTATGGCTTTATCCAGACCGTTGCTCCCCGAATCACTGGCAACCTGGAAAGCAAAAAATCTGCCGTACTCTGGGCAGCTGCCCTGGCGCTGATTCCCGCCGCCATTGCCATTGGCCTGATGGTCGGCTGGCCTCCGCAGTGGGTGGTCATCGGTGGTCTTGTGTTATTCGGCGTATTGTTTGCTATCAACTCATCCCTGCACAGCTATCTGATTGTCAGTTATGCCCGGGGCGACGGCGTGTCGCTGGATGTGGGCTTTTATTACATGTCCAACGCAGCGGGCCGACTGATGGGTACTATTTTGTCTGGCTGGGTTTATCAGGGATACGGTTTGGAAGCCTGTCTCTGGATTTCTGCAGGACTGGTAGCCATGGCGGCGCTGTTGTCCCTGATGCTTCCCGAAAGGCATGAAGCCTGGGCCTGACATCGACAGGATTCAGAAGCGCAGCACCAAGCCACCGGAGCAAAACACCGAGCCGCCGGAGTCGAGAGCCGTATAGATACAGCGAAGGTCAAGCCGCAGGCTGTCGCTGAGAAAGAACTGGTAACCTCCACCGAGGGACAGGGCAAGTCGGTGGTGAGAGATCCAATAGAATGATGAACCTGATCAGAACGGAGGCGTTTTTTATGTCGGAGACCAACATAGTTGTCATCACCGGTGCCAATCGCGGCATTGGTTTGGAGCTCGCCCGCCATTATGCCGGTGAAGGGCATGAAGTGATCGGCGTGTGCCGGCAATCGTCTGATGAGCTGGCAAATGTGGCTGCACAGGTAATCGACGGTGTAGATGTCACCACCCCTGAGGGCATTGAAAAGTTGAAGGCTGGTCTAGCGAGTAAAAGCATCGGTTTGCTGATCAACAACGCCGGCTTGCTGCAGGATGAGCAGCTGGGCAGCATTGACTTTGATTCTATCCGCACGTTGATGGAAATCAACGCCTACGCCCCGTTGCGTGTGGCCGAGGCGCTCGTTCCGTTGATGGGGCAGGGTAGCAAGATCGCCAATATCACCAGCCGAATGGGCTCCATTGCTGATAACGATTCTGGTGGTCGCTACGGGTATCGAGGGTCCAAAGCGGCGCTGAACGCCTTTGGTAAATCTCTGGCGATGGATTTGAAACCAAAGGGGATCGCAGTGGCTCAGTTGCACCCGGGTTATGTGAAGACCCGCATGGTGAACTTTGGCGGCCTGATCACCCCAGAAGAGTCTGCCCGGGGACTGGCGGAACGGATTGCCCAGCTGAGCCTGGAGAATACCGGTTCTTTCTGGCACAGCAACGGTGAGGAGCTGCCGTGGTGAGCCGCTTTTGACAAACCTCTTGCTGGAAAATGTCAGCGTTGGCGCTCTGAGTGACGTGTCACTGGCGGTGCCCGGCGGGCAGGTAGTTTGCTTGTCTGGCCCCTCCGGCAGCGGCAAGAGCCGCTTGCTACGAGCGGTAGCCGACCTGGAGCCCCACGGTGGCGCGATTTCCCACAATGGCGCCGGCCAACTGGATGTGCCCGCACACCAGTGGCGAAGCCGGGTTGTTATGGTTCCGGCTGACAGCCAGTGGTGGTTTGATGACGTGGGTGCGCACTTTTCCCAAAAGACCGGTGAAAACCTGCCCGAGGCACTGGGGTTTCCCCCGGAGGTAATGGCTTGGTCGGTCAGCCGTTTGTCTTCCGGTGAGCGGCAGCGGCTGGCGCTCTGGCGGGCTCTTGCGTTGCAACCTCAGGCGTTGTTATTGGACGAGCCTACGGCCAATCTTGATGGCGAGGCCACGAAAGCGATTGAAGCCTGGCTGCTCGAAGAAATCCGGCGACGGCAGCTCGCTACCCTATGGGTGGCCCATGACCCGGCCCAGATTCAACGTGTGGCCAACGCCCATTACCGTATTCACGGAGCACGGCTGGAGTCTGTCTATGGAAGTGATTGATCTGGCCTGGTGGAAGCTTGCGCTGGCGGCCCTGTTGATATTGGCTCTGGCGGTGACTGGCCATTTAAGCCGGCTCGGCATCACTCGCAGCCTGTTGATTGCGGCCGTACGCACGGTGATCCAGTTGGCTCTGATCGGACTGGTGCTAGAAGCCTTGTTCGCTTCGTCTGCATTCTATTGGATTGCTCTGTTGGCACTGACCATGCTGCTGGTGGCAGGCCGGGAGGTGGTTGCTCGCCAGAGCCGGCGATTGCGGGGTTGGTGGGCCTTCGGCATTGGCACAGGGGCCATGTTTGTGTCTTCCTTTACGGTCACGGTGCTGGCCTTGACAGTGGTGATCGGCCCGGAGCCCTGGTATGCCCCACAATATGCCATTCCTCTGTTGGGCATGATGCTGGGTAATACCATGACGGGTGTCAGCCTGGCCCTGGACCGGTTGAATGATTCCGTCTGGCGGCAGCGTGCCGTGATCGAGAACCGGTTGATGCTGGGGCAAACGTGGCAGCAGGCCCTGGAAGACATTCGCCGGGAGGCCATGCGCAGCGGCATGATGCCGTCGATCAACGCCATGGCTGCGGCGGGCATTGTCAGTCTGCCAGGCATGATGACCGGTCAGATTCTGGCAGGTAGCCCGCCGGCTGTGGCAGTGAAATATCAGATCCTGGTGATGCTGATCATTACCGCAGGCACCGGTTTTGGTGCCTTGATGGCCGTATCCTGGGGTGGCCGCCGACTGTTTGACGAGCGCGAGCGGCTGCGACTGGACCGGCTGATAAAGCCCTGACTAGCTGCGCTGCTCTGGCACTTCCCGGATGCGGCCCTGCTCATCAATGGCGACGTACACAAAACGGCCTTCGGTCACCTTGCGCGGGTGTTTGGCGGTACGGTCGAGTGTCCACACTTCCACCTTGATGGTCATGGAGCTACGGCCGATGTCGACCAGCTCGCAGTAGCAACCGACCTGAGACCCGACTCGTAACGGCGAGAGAAACTCCATCCCGTCCATGGCCACCGTCGCATTGCGGCCCAGAGAGATGCGCCCAGCCACGGTCGCGGCGGCGATATCCATCTGCTTGACCAACCAGCCTGCGAACACATCACCATTTGCATTGGTGTCTTGAGGCAGAGGAACAATCTGAAGGATCAGGTCGCCGCGGGGTTTGGGTTTGTCGTCATCGTACGCCATCATGAAGATTGCCTTTTTATAAATCTCTGGAATTATTTTCTTAGCATGGTAACGGCCTGTCACGCCGCTGCAAGCTTATTTGCCGCTTCTGCTTAATATTTCAAAAGGTGTAACAAAGTTGTCATACAGAAGTTCTAGTCTTCACTCATCAGTAAACCGGTGCTGTACACAACATAAGTGACTGATGGAGATTCAACGTGATTAAATCGAATAAAGCTTTTGCTATCGCCGCACTAACTGGCGGATTATCTCTGGTTTCCGCCCCGGCCCTGGCCCGTGACACGGTAAACGTTGTGGGCTCTTCAACGGTCTATCCCTTCGCAACGGTTGTTGCAGAGCGCTTCGGCCGAAATACCGATTTCCCCACGCCCAAGCTGGAATCAACGGGTTCTGGCGGCGGCTTCAAGCTGTTCTGTGCGGGCATTGGCACCCAGCACCCGGACATTACTAACGCCTCCCGCCGGATGAAATCCAGCGAGTTTCAAATGTGTCAGCGCAATGGTGTGGAAGCTATCACCGAAGTGAAAATTGGCGCAGATGGCATTGTCATTGCTAACTCCAAGGAAGCGGGCCAGATGAACCTGAGCCTGCGTCAGGTTTTCCTGGCTCTGGCCAAGGACGTTCCGGATCCGGAAGGCGGTGACAAGCTGGTCGCTAACCCTTACGAAAAGTGGAGCGATATCGACGCCAGCTTGCCGAACAAAGAAATCAGCGTGATGGGGCCACCGCCGACGTCCGGAACCCGTGATGCCTTCGTAGAAATTGCGATGGAAGGCGGCTGTAAGACGTTTGACTTCATCAAAGCGATGGAGAAGAAAGAAATGCGTGGTATTTGCCACAATATGCGTGAAGACGGCGCGTTCGTTGAGGCCGGCGAAAACGATAATTTGATCGTTCAGCGTCTTGCTCAGGACAAGGATACTTTGGGCATCTTCGGTTACAGCTTCCTGATGGAAAACAGTGGTGAAATCCAAGCTTCGACGATTAATGGTGTGGAGCCAACGCCAGACACCATCGCCGATGAGGAATACCCGGTGGCTCGCTCTCTGTTTTTCTACATCAAGAATGCCCACGTTGGTGTGGTTCCGGGCATAGCGGAGTACGCACAGGAATTCACCACCGAAGGCGCCTGGGGTGACAACGGCTACCTGGTGGATGTAGGGCTGATCCCTAATCCCCGCAATATGCGCATGGAAGTGGCGAAAGCAGTCAAGGAACTCAAGCCAATGACGGGCGATGAGCTTTAACACCCGAACGGGTAAGGCGCAGGGGCAATGAACCGAGGAGATAGTAATGCAGACAGCTGATTTGTTGCCCCTGGTTTTGGTGCTTGCCGCAGTGGCTTACGGGTTCGCTTACATGCGCTCCCGAGCGGTGGCGGCGCCGCTGGGGGGCATTCGTAACCTCAAAGCTCTGCCAGTTTACTATGCCGCCAGAGCCGCGCTCTGGTGTGCCATCCCGGCGCTGATTATTCTGGGTGCCTGGGCAGCGTTTGAGGGTAAGGTCATTCAGGACATGGTGATGGCCTCTTTGCCCCCAGAGCTTGCCCCGCAATCGGAAGGACGCGCCAGCCTGACGCTCTCCCAGATCAGCAATCTGGCCGCCGGCAAACTCGACCCTGCCATGGTTCCAGATGGCATTTCTGGTGCGGCGGCTTTGCTGCAAGAGCTGCGCGAGCAAAGCAGCCACTTCAAGACGCTTTTGGTGGTTCTGATTGCTGTTCTTGGCGGTACCTTCGCATGGACACGGGTTGCGCCGCACATCAATGCCCGCAAGAGCGTGGAGCGTACGCTGCAGCGTCTGTTTTTTGTATGTGCTGCCGTTGCCATACTTACCACCATTGGCATTGTTTTCTCGGTTATTTTTGAAACCGTTCGCTTCTTTGGCAAAGTGCCGATGAGCGAGTTTTTGTTTGGCACCAGTTGGAGCCCGCAAACCGCACTGCGTGCGGATCAAATAGGTTCAGAGGGCGCGTTCGGCATTATTCCGCTGTTTACGGGCACTTTGATGATTTCCGCTATTGCCCTGCTGATTGCTGTGCCGGTTGGCCTGCTGTCGGCCGTGTACCTTTCCGAGTACGCCAGCAGGCCGGTTCGTGCGGTGGTCAAGCCACTGCTCGAGATGCTCGCAGGCGTGCCCACCGTGGTTTACGGTTTTTTTGCCGCGCTCACTGTAGCGCCATTCATCCGCGATTTGGCTCTTATGCTGGGCCTTGAGGCCTCCTCCCAGAGCGCTCTGGCGGCAGGGCTGGTGATGGGCATCATGATTATCCCGTTTGTGTCATCACTGTCGGACGACGTGATCAACGCGGTTCCGCGCACCCTTCGGGATGGCTCCCTGGCGCTGGGCGCCACCCAGTCTGAAACCATGAAGAACGTGATTTTTCCGGCGGCGTTGCCCGGCATTATGGGCGGCATCTTGCTGGCCGCATCCCGGGCGATTGGTGAAACCATGATTGTGGTGATGGCCGCCGGCCTGGCCGCAAACCTGACGGCCAACCCTCTGGATTCCGTCACCACAGTGACGGTTCAGATTGTCACTCTGCTCACCGGTGACCAGGAGTTCGACAGCGCCAAGACACTGGCCGCGTTTGCCCTGGGCATGATGCTCTTTATCGTAACGCTGCTGCTGAACGTGATCGCACTGAAAGTCGTGCGTAAATACAGGGAACAATATGACTAACCCAGGCTCACAGGCGGAGCTTGTCCGCCGCTCGCTCAAGCGTCGCTACCGCAAGGAGCGTCGGTTCCGATTTTATGGCATAACCGCTATTGCGATTGCGTTGTTTTCTTTGGTGATTCTGTTTACGGACATTATCAGCAAGGGGTACACCGGCTTCATCAAAACCACCGTGACCCTTGAAGTGCATTTAGATGGGGATTTGATGTACCTGAACGATGCCACGGATCCGGAGCAGATCGCCATGGCGGACTTTCAGGCGCCTATTATCAAGGCCTTACAGGGGTATTTCCCACAGGCCACGAGCCGGGCGGACAAGCGTGAGTTCAGCCGCATGACAGGCAGTTACGCCAGTAATCAGGTGCGTGATCTGCTGAAGGAAAACCCGGATTGGCTGGGCAGCACTCGCACCATTGAGTTTCCGGCTCACGATACTGTGTCGGTTTACGTAAAGCACGCGGGCGACCCCGGGTACTCCATACGCCTGACAGAACAGCAGCAGCGCTGGACGGATGAGCTACTCCGTAAAGGTGTGATCGATACCGGGTTTAACGATGTGTTTTTCACCAGCGGCGACTCCCGGGAGCCTTCTAACGCGGGCATTCTCGGCGCGTTGATCGGCTCTTTGCTGACGATGGGCATCACCCTGGTCATCGCCTTCCCGGTGGGCGTGGCAGCGGCGATTTATCTTGAAGAGTTTGCGCCCAGTAACCGTTTAACGGACTTTATTGAGGTCAACATCAACAACCTTGCAGCCGTGCCTTCCATCATTTTCGGGTTGCTGGGCCTGGCAGTGTTTATCGGCGTATTCGGTATGCCGCGTTCGGTGCCTGTGGTGGGCGGCTTGGTGCTGGCCCTGATGACGCTGCCTACCATCATTATCTCAAGCCGGGCGGCGATCAAGAGTGTGCCGCCGTCGATCCGCGAGGCGGCCGAAGGCATAGGCGCATCGAAAATGCAGGTGGTTCTGCACCATGTGTTACCACTGGCCATGCCTGGCATGCTGACCGGTTCCATCATTGGTATGGCGCAGGCCCTGGGTGAAACCGCGCCCCTTTTGCTGATCGGCATGGTGGCTTTCATCGTCGAGATTCCAGACGGGTTTTTCAGTTCCGCCACAGTTCTACCCGTACAGATCTTCATCTGGGCCGGCAGTGCTGAGCAGGGATTCGTGGAGCTGGCCTCCGCCGGCATTATGGTTCTGCTGGCCTTCCTGATCACTATGAATGCATTCGCCATTTGGCTGCGCAAGCGTCTTGAGCGCCGTTGGTAAAGGAACAATACTTATGAGCACGACTATTAGCACTATGAGCCCAACAGCCATAAAAGAGACTGGTATGCCCGAAGCGAAAACCACAAAGGTTACGAATGAGCGCCCGGCTGAAACCGTTATTGAAGAGGGCAGAACCGTCGGTATTCCGTTTTCGGACGACCCCAAGTTCAAACTGCGGGATGTGGAAGTATTTTACGGTGAAACCCGAGCCATCAGAAACATCAGCCTGGACATAGCGCGTAACGAGGTTATTGCCTTTATCGGGCCTTCCGGGTGTGGAAAATCCACTTTTTTGCGCTGCCTGAATCGGATGAACGACAGCATCGATACCTGTCGGATTAAAGGTTCTCTGCAACTGGATGGCCAGGACATCTACGATCCCAAGCGGGATGTCGTGGAGCTGCGCGCCCGTGTGGGTATGGTGTTCCAAAAGCCCAATCCATTCCCCAAGTCGATCTATGACAACGTCGCTTATGGCCCTCGCATTCATGGTCTGGCCAACCGCAAGTCGGATCTGGACGACATTGTGGAAAACAGCCTGCGTAAGGCGGGTTTGTGGAATGAAGCCAAGGATCGTCTCGATGCCATGGCCACCGGCATGTCCGGCGGCCAGCAGCAGCGGCTGTGTATCGCCAGGGCCATTGCCGTCAGCCCGGAAGTGGTGCTGATGGATGAGCCCTGTTCGGCGCTGGATCCCATCGCCACAGCCAGGATTGAAGAACTGATTGCCGAGTTGTCCGAGAGCTACACCATTGTGATCGTGACCCACTCCATGCAACAGGCTGCGCGGGTTTCCAACCGCACCGCCTACTTCCACCTGGGCAATCTTGTGGAAGTAAACGATACGAGCAAGGTATTTACCATGCCGGAACATGAACTGACTGAATCCTACATCACCGGTCGTTTCGGCTGACCTGGATGCAAAGCACAAGGGAGAAAAACGTTATGGCTGCGAAGAAGGATGACGTATACGGAGATCACATCTCCAATAGGTTCAACGATGAACTTCTGGCTCTGAAAACCCGCTTTCTGAAAATGGGCGGCCTGGTGGAAACCCAGATCGACAGTGCTGTGAAGGCGTTGATAGACGGTGATGGCCATTTGGCAGAAGAAATCCGGGCTAAAGACAAACTTGTGGACCGGATGGAAATGGATATTGATGAAGAGGCCATGCTTATCATCGCCCGTCGACAGCCCACTGCTCGTGATTTGCGACTGGTCATCTCGGTGATCCGAATGGTTGCAGACCTGGAGCGAGTTGGGGATGAAGCCAAAAAAATCGCCAAGTTCGCGATCAAACTGACCGAGGAGGGTCAGGCGCCCCAGGGTTATGTGGAAGTGCGCAATATTGGCGCCCATGTGATGGGCATGCTCCACGACTCGCTGGATGCCTTCGCGAGACTGGATTCCGAGCAGGCTCTGCGAGTAATGAAGGAAGACAAACGGGTGGATGAAGAATATCAGGCCGCCGCCCGGACTCTGCTTACCTTTATGATGGAAGACCCCCGTAATATTCCGCGCTGTATGTCGGTGATGTGGGTTTTACGGGCGCTGGAGCGGGTAGGGGATCACGCCTGCAACATTGCTGAGAACGTGATCTTCATGGTCAAAGGTGAAGATGTCCGCCACACGCCGATGGAAGAAGCGGAGCGGGTTGTGGGGCGTTAGGCCTCACTCCGCTCAGGCCTCGGGCAGCCTCAGGCCTGCTTCATTTTGTCGGTATAAGGAGGCCAGCCCAGAGGCTTGCCAGCCAGCAGGTGAAGGTGGATGTGGAACACGGTTTGGCCGGAGTTTTCTCCACAGTTCATCACGGTACGATAGCCGTCTTCCGCAAAGCCCATCTCTTTGGCGAGCTTGGCCGCGACCCAAAACAAGTGGCCGGTCAGCTCGCGATCCATCTCTTCAATGTCATTGATGGTGGCAATGTGTTTTTTCGGGATGATCAGCAAATGCACCGGGGCCTGGGGGTTTATGTCGCGAAAGGCCAGACTGATGTCGTCTTCATAAACGATATCAGCCGGAATTTCACGGTTGATGATTTTGGTGAAAAGAGTTTCGGACATGTTGGATTCCTTTTATGTATCGTTGCGCGCTATTTATCGTTGTTCAGACACTTAAAAATGGTTCAGGCCGGGCAGCCGGGCTGTTAACTGCCTGACGACTGCCGGCAACTCATCGTCGATCCCCATGGCATAGCGTGCCACCCGGTTTCGGGCAAAGGGCAGGGCGCGGGCAGTACCCAAGCCGATGTTCCGGAGCAAATGAAGCGATGGGATCTGGTTGCTGAACAGGTGATAAAAGGCGTCCATGGCAAACATCATGCGCTGATTTGCCGGTCGCCGCTTCTGCTCGTAGCTGGCCAGCCGTGAGGGCTTGGCAAGGTCTTCTCCCGCCCTCTTGGCTTCCTTCAGAACACTCTGCAGGCATTGGGCATCCTGGAAACCAAGGTTCACGCCCTGTCCGGCCAGGGGGTTAATGGTGTGGGCGGCGTCCCCCACAAGCACAATGCGCCCTGCAGAATAGTGTTTGGCGTGCTGGCGGGCGATGGGAAAGCTGGCGCGGTCCTCAATGTGGGTAAGGTGCGGCAACTCTGCTGGAAAGCCCTGCTGTATCTCTGCCATTAGTGCCTGGCTACTCAAGCCTTTCAGGCGGGCGATTTCCTCTGGTGCGTCGTACCACACCAGCGATGCGCGGCTTTCACCCGGGTGATTGGCACCTGCGCTGTATAATGGCAGGAAGGCCCTGGGCCCCGAGGGGTAGAAGCCCTGCCACGTGATGTCTTGCACAGGGCCCTGGTAGCGCACCGAAATGATCATGGCCTGCTGGCCGTACTGGTTCCGGGTAACGCCAATGCCTGCTATGTCCCGAACTCGCGATTGCGCGCCGTCGGCACCAATAACGAGCATGGCAGTCAGTTCCTCGCCATTCTCAAGCGCAACCCTGGCCTGTTCATTTGTCTGGGTAATACCTGTTACGCCATTTTCGGCCAGTATGGTGACTGAGGGTTCGGCTTCTGCAGCGTGCCAGAGGCCTTGCTGGGTCACTGAGTTTTCAACAATATGTCCAAGGTGAGAGGTGTTCAGCCTTGCGGCATCGAACTCTACCTGGTTGGATGTGCGCGGTAGCAGATTGCTCAGAGGGTGCCGGGTTTCGTCCCATACTGCGAGGCGGCGATAGGGCGTTGCGCGCATTTTGAGGATGTAATCCCAGGCGCCCAGGCTTTGCAGGTAACGCTCACTGCCTGCGCTCAGGCAGATACGCGGATATCCGGCGCCGAATCAGGGTCGAAACCGGGGGCAGGGGCGCGATCAACCATCGCGACACTGAAGCCTTCCCGGCCGAGGCCAGTGGCTAATGCGGCGCCGACCATGCCGGCGCCGACAATCACAAGATCAAAAGCTTGAGTCATATCGGGTTCCTGTCTGATGCCCACCAGTTTACGCGATGGCAACGAACAGACAAGCGACCAAGATCAAGCCGGTTGTGAAAACACCGTCAACCCACCATGCCAGATACCTGTTGTTCTGACCGTTCTCCGGGCTGACGACTGCCTTTCATTAGCCAGGCAGGCTTTTGGGTGCCGGGCTTGTTAAAGCCCCGATTGAGCACCATTGGCTGGACCAGGTTGAGGAAGTCTCGGGTTTTCATATGCAGGGTTTCAGTATGGCTACCTGCGGCAAAGGCAAGTTCTGGCTGTTCTGTTAGCGACTCTGCGCAGTAAACGGTCATGCCGAACAAGTTGCCGAAGGGCGGCATGGCGCCGACTTCACATTCTGGGAAGCGATCCTGGAATGTTTGTTCGTCGGCGAGATCGACAAAGTCGGTATCCAGAATGCGGGAAAGACTCTCCCAGCGAACGCGCCAGGTTGCTGGCATAACCAGCATCGCCATTTTTCCATCCAGCTCGATAATGACGGTTTTAACAACCTTGTCACCCTCGATTTTTACGTGGTGAGCAAGTTCTTTGGCGGTAAATGCAGGTGGGTGGGTGAGGCACATGTATTCAACATTTGCTTCATCGAGAAACTCTTTCAGCTGCTGTATCGGCATAGTGACAGCCTCCTACCAGCAAGGACAGCAATCCGGGGCGATTGCATGATTGCATATCTCGCTCCGGCGACGGCCTGACGAGGCCGTTTGGCCCCGTCATTATTGGTCAGCTTAGCTTAGGATACAGAGTTTGCGAGTAACGAGTTGTATCAAAGCGAAACGGTTCTCGCTGTTCAGTCTGACTGCCGCATGTTGACGTTGCGCTGCGGCAGCGGAGCGTACATGCCCTCTTCGTCAAATGCTTTTCTGACACGTTCCTGCATGTCCCAGTAGTACGGCCAGAGGTCGTCTGTTGCTACCCATACGCGGAACATCAGGTTAATGGAGCTTTCACCAAGACCACCCACGCAGATCCGTGGGGCTGGTTCGGTCAGCGTGCGCTCGTCTTCTTCCATTAAGCGCTTCAAAATAGCCTTGGCTTTGTCGATGTCGTCACCGTAACGAATACCGAACGTCATATCGCAGCGGCGCTTGTCGTAGATACTGACGTTAACCAGAGTCGCGTTGGACAGGCTACCGTTTGGGATGACAACGCGGCGATTGTCGAAGGTATTTACGATGGTATACAGGATGCTGATTTCATCTACTGCGCCAAGGAAGCCCTGAGCCTCAATGGTGTCCCCAACTTTGAAGGGCTTGAAAATCAGAATCAACACACCTCCAGCGAAATTGCCAAGGCTGCCTTGCAATGCGAGGCCAATAGCTAAGCCGGCGGCACCAATGATGGCAATAAATGAGGTGGTTGCAATGCCGATCATGGAAGCGACAGATACCAGCAGGAGCACCTTGAGAATCGCACCGATCAAGCCACACAGAAACTTGTTCAACGTGGGATCTTTCTTGCCAAGCTTTGAGTCTAGTACGTTCACAAAGCGATTGATCAGCCACATGCCGACAATCAGCGTGATAATTGCCAACACGACCTTAGGTGCGTAGGTCATGATCAGTGAAATGGCCTGATCAACGTATTCAGAGGCGCGTCCGTCGGCGCTGAACAAATCTTCCATAAGAACTCCTTGTAGGTTCCAGTTTTTGAGGCATTCAGCCAGCTAGTATAGATCGTAAATGGCCGAGTGTATTTAGGGCGTTACACAGCGAATAAAACGCCTGGGCGTATCGGGTGGCCGCAGGAGCGCCCGTGTTTACGCAGAGGTGCTGTCGTTGGCCCACCCGATGACAGCATCCGGACCCCCGCGGACAAGTATCCGCCCCCGTTTCTGGCTAAGCTGGTAGTCATACATGGGGTCGTAATAGTTTTGAAGAAGTGGCTGGATCCAGGCGTTGTGGGTGTGAACATCGCCGGTTCTTTCCTGTTGTGTCAACGCTTGCTCCATAAGGCTGCGCAGTTGGCCATGGCGTTCGCCGCCCAAGCGTTTGCTTATGCGCTCGAGTGCCCCAAGAAGGTAATCGCAGAAGTTCAGCCAGCCGGTTTCCTCGCCATCACGGCGCATATAATCGGCAGACATGCCCTCTACGTAGTCTTCTCGGATGATGCGCGTGCGGTCTTCGAGCGTTTGTTCAAGGATGAGTAGCGGAGCGTGAGCCATTCGTTCTTTCAGGGTGTCTGGCATGGCGCAACGACCAACCAGACGGCTTTCATCTTCCAGGTAAACAGGGCCGCCAACTAAGTGGTGAGCTTTTAGCGTGGCAACAGCCAAGCGGTTTTCAAAATCAATTTGTGATGGCTGGGGTGTGACTTGGCGCCCAAAGCTGGATCCCCTATGGTTTGCCAGGCCTTCAAGATCTACCGGGTTTGGAAGTTGCTGCAGTACGCGGGTTTTACCTGTTCCCGTGCGCCCACTGATAATATGGAAATTGCTGGACTCAATCAGTGTGTCAAGGCTGTCGATAAGGAACCGCCGCAAAGCTTTGTAGCCACCCTGGACAAGAGGGTAATCAATGCCTGCATCCTTTATCCATTGTTGGGTTAGTTTGGATCGTAAGCCGCCTCGGAAGCAGAAAAGGTAGCCCTCCGGATGGTTTGTCGCAAAACGCTTCCAAGCTTCCATACGCTGGGCTTTAATATCACCGTAGACCAGTTGATGACCAAGTTGGATGGCCTCATCTTGGCCTTTTTCCTTGTAACAAATGCCAACCCGGTGCCTTTCTTCGTCGTTCATCAGGGGAGCGTTTACAGCGCCTGGAAAGCTGCCTTTAGCAAACTCCACCGGAGCCCGGACATCCATTAACGGTGTGTTGTTCAGGAACAGAGAAAGGTAGTTGTCGGTATCGGGTCTGCTTGCCATTTAAGGGCTCAGTCGCTTGCGAGAATGAGGCGGCAGTATAACGGAAGTGAGGTTTTCCTGCTTCGGGATCGTTAATTTACGGGGGGATTTCGTACAAAAAAAGGGCAACCTAGAGGTTGCCCTTTACCGGAACAGGTCGGCGCATCCTTGCGCTGAGTGCAACAGCCGTGTTGCGAATCCCTTTGCCACTCCGTGGTGCCAGCTTCCGAGCCGGCGATCCGAATAGTTATCCCTTAAGCTAAATATCCCAGTGTCCTTGCTTCTCCCTGCATTCCTTGCCGGGGTGCATCCAGTGCTTCGTCCTTTTCCCTGTCATCCTTGACAAGATCACTATACCAACTGGGCTCATGAAAACCTGCGAACTCTGCATGTTTGCGCGATGTGTCTAGCCACTGTGGTGGCTACAAACAATACATATCATAAGGTTAGGGGTGTTTTTGGTGCGATAGGCAACGGCTGCGTACGCAAAGTCACTACAAGATCTCACAAGGTTGTGCGAGATATCTCACACAGATTCGGGCGAATCTCTCAAGTCTCTTTTGCTGGTTTTGCGTATGCCCGGCCAAGGTAAGGCCCCGATGAGTATTCCGGCCCCATCGGCAGCCAGGTCTGCCATTGAAAAATCCCGGTAAGGCAGGCTGGCCTGAACTGCTTCAATACATAGCCCGAAACCCAGCAGTGCCGGCGCATACCAGATAGAACGGAGCTGCGGCCAGGCCAGCCGGGCAACAATAGTGAGCTCGAAAAAGGCAATCAGATGATTCACTTTATCGCTCGGCGCCGAGGGAATCGGGTAGTCGCTGCTGGTGGTTGCTAAAAAACCAATGGCAATCACAGACAGCAGCAGGGCAAGACGCCACAGTGGCTGAAAGTGAAGCAAGGCTAGTAACTGGTGTTTCAGTGTGGCCATTGGTGCAATCCGTCAGAGTTCTCTGGCTGTGTGAAGGTTTTCAACATGATATGCTCTGCACCCCGTCATTGTCATTGAAGCGGAGGCTAATCAGCAATGCTCAGAGGTAATTTTTTTCGTGGACTGGGCTACCTGGGTGAAGGTTTTCGCCTGATACGCCAGCCTGGCTTGCGTCTGTTCGTTGTGATTCCGCTGATAATCAACATATTGCTCTTCGGGTTGCTGTTCTATTTTCTGGGTGAGATCTTCGGTGCCTTAATTGCGACCGCTATGGGATGGCTGCCCGATTGGGCGTGGCTGCAGGCGCTGGACTGGCTTTTCTGGATTCTCTACGGAGCCGTGATTCTGCTCATGCTGGCATACGGCTTTGTGATCGTCGCCAACCTTATTGGTTCCCCGTTTTACGGCTACCTGGCAGAGCTCACTGAAAAACATCTCACCGGCCAGGAAGTCAGCACAGATGGCGGTTGGGCAGCTATCATAAAAGACACTCCCCGCGCACTTTGGCGCGAAGTTCAAAAAATCGTTTACTACCTGCCGCGAGCGATAGGCTTGTTTATTATTGGCTTGATCCCGGTGGTCAACCTGGTTGCGGCAGTGCTTTGGTTTTTGTTTAACAGTTGGATGATGGCTTTGCAGTATGTGGATTATTCCGCAGACAACCACAAGGTGAGCTTTCCGGCATTGCGCCAACAGCTTGCTGACACCCGGCTGTCTGCGCTGGGGTTCGGGCTACCAGTGGCTTTGGCGGCCATGGTGCCTATTTTGAATCTTTTTGTGGTTCCTGCAGCCGTCTGCGGCGCCACCGCTTATTGGGTACGTGAAAACGGCGCAACACGAAATTAAAGAGTCTGGAGGTTTTTTGGACGCATCGGAATTTGTTATTGGTCAGCGCTGGGTCAGCCACAGTGATACAGCGCTTGGTTTGGGCATAGTGACAGAAATCTCCGGCCGGCGAGTTACTCTGGGGTTTCCTGCTGCTGACGAAGAGCGCACTTACGCTATTGATAATGCGCCGCTGTCTCGCATCGTATACCAGATTGGTGAGGAGATTGAGACCTTCGAAGGCGCCAAATATCTGGTGCGAGCGGTAGGGGATCTCGGTGGGGTTCTGCTGTACCACGCAGAGGCCGATGGCGGCGGACAGCTTGATGAAAACATTGAGCAGATTTCTGAGGTAAAGCTTGCCGGCTCCGTAAATTTCTCGGCGCCTCATCAGCGCCTGTTCGCTGGCCAGTTTGATCGCAACGGCGCCTTCCGCCTGCGTTTCGCGACACTGCAGCACATGGACCGGTTGCGGGCTTCACCCGCAAGGGGCTTGATTGGCGCGCGCACGCAGCATTTGCAGCACCAGATCTATATTGCTCACGAAGTGGCAAAGCGCCATGCGCCGCGGGTGCTTTTGGCAGATGAAGTTGGACTGGGTAAAACCATTGAAGCTGGCCTTATTCTGCATTATCAGTTGCAGACCGGCCGGGCTCGGCGTGCCCTGATTGTAGTGCCCGATTCCCTGATTCATCAGTGGCTTGTGGAGATGCTCCGGCGCTTCAATTTACGCTTCTCTATTGTTGATCAAAGCCGTTATGACGCCCTTAAGGATAGCGAGGACGATGTCGATGCTTTGATGAGCCATATCTTTGGTGACGAAGCTGCCGCTAATCCGTTTGAAAGTGACCAGCTGGTGCTGTGCAGTCTCGACTTCCTGGTGAACAGCAAAAGAGCCCAGAAGGATGCCCTGAAGGCTGGCTGGGACCTGATGATTGTGGATGAGGCCCATCACTTGGCCTGGAGCCCCGAGAGCGTTAGCCCTGAATACCAGTTAGTAGAAGAGCTTTCTGCGGCAAGCGAAGGTTTGCTGTTGCTGACGGCAACGCCGGAACAGGTGGGCGTGGCCAGCCATTTTGCTCGGCTTCGCTTGCTCGACCCAGCGCGCTTTCATGATTTGCAGGCGTTTCAGGAAGAAGAGCAACAGTACGAAACGATCAACGCCGTTGTGCGGCGCCTGCAGGATGAGAGTTCGGATATCCACGAGGATGACCGCAAGGCGCTGGAAGCTTGGCTGGGCGATGAGCTGCCACAGTTGCTGAAAGGCGATTCGCCACGCCAGTCCATTATTGACGCGCTGCTTGATCGCCACGGTACCGGGCGGGTTCTTTTTCGAAATACCCGCGCTGCTATTCAAGGCTTTCCTGAGCGTCGGGCCAGTGCAGTTCCTCTGGCGTGCCCTGGCATGTACCTGGGTCAGGAATTTGGTTACCCGGGACTTGCCCCGGAGCAGTCGGTGTCTGAAGAGCAGTGGCTGGCGGATGATCCGAGGGTTGCCTGGCTGGAGAAAAAACTGGCAAGCCTTCGCCCCGCCAAGGTGGTGGTTATCTGCGCCATGGCTGAAACGGCTATGGCTCTGGAGCACTACCTTCAACTGCGTGCGGGTATTCGCAGTGCGGCATTCCATGAGCATCTAAGCCTTGTGGAGCGTGATCGAGCTGCCGCCTATTTTGCCGATGACGAGCAGGGCGCCCAGGCATTGATTTGCTCGGAAATTGGCAGCGAAGGGCGTAATTTTCAGTTTGCTCACCATTTGGTGCTGTTTGATCTGCCCGCGAACCCCGACCTGCTGGAACAGCGAATAGGGCGCCTGGACCGAATTGGCCAGACCGAAACTATTGATATTCACATACCTTATCTTCAGAACACCGCTCAAGAGGTTCAGTATCGCTGGTTCCAGGAAGGCCTGAATGCGTTTGCTGAAAGCTGTGCCGTTGGCGTGGCGGTGCAGGAAAAAGTCAGCGAGCAATGGAAGAGCGCTATTGAAGGCGAGCTTTCCGTGCTGGATGGTTTGGTTGAGGCCTCCGCGGCTGAGACTGCTCGGTTGAAAACGCTTCTGCAAAATGGCCGGGATGCACTGATTGAGCTCAATTCCTGCCGCACAGATATAGCCGACACACTGATTGCTGGCATTGAAGAGGAAGAAGGCTCGGTTCAGGTACGTGACTACATGATAGAAGCCTTCGACATTCTCGGGGTGGATATAGAAGACCATTCTGAGCATGCAGACATTCTGCGCCCGGGTGAGCAATATCAGGCCGGCCACGTAGCCGAGCTACCTGAAGACGGTGTAACCGTTACCTGGGATCGCCAGCATGCGCTGGAGCGTGAAGATATCGCCTTCATGAGTTGGGAGCACCCCATGGTTACCGGTGTCATGGACTCGGTAACCAGCTCTGGGCTCGGCAAGGCGGCTCTGGCCAGTTTGTCGGTGAAGGCGTTGCCTGCGGGCACGTTGCTGATGGAGGCCTTAATGACCGTGCACTGCCCGGCGCCGGAAGCTTTGCAATTGACCCGCTATTTGCCCGTTTCCCCCTTGCGGCTGTTGGTGGACGTGAACGGCAAAGAGCTCTCAGCGGCTTTGCCTCATGATCGCTTGAACGACTTGTGCTCTAACATTCGCCGGCGCACGGCCCAGGCGGTTGTGCCACAGATTCGACCACAGGTGGAAACCATGGTGGATCACGTGGAGCGGCTATCCGCGCCACACCTGGAGCCTATGAAGCAAAAAGCGTTGGCGCAGCTGGAGGCAAACTTTGAGCCGGAGATACGCAGGCTGGAAGCCCTGAAGAAAGTGAATCCGGCCATTCGCGAAGAAGAAATTGATTTCTTCCGTAACCAGCTTATTGCTGCTCGTGAAGCAATCGGGCATGCAAGTCTGGCTCTGGAAGGTATTCGGGTCATTGTCACTTCATGAGGGCGCATTTTGGAGCGTTTATCACCCAGAGTGCCGCCGTGCCTGCTGGTCAGTGGTCATCTGATACGATATCTTCAACGTAACGATTTATAGTTTTTATCCATGGAAGACAGAGAGAACCTATGATGACTTTTATTCTGTTTCTGGTGGCACTGGTAAGTTTGCTGGTTGTCATGCGACGCGAATCCGGCGCCAAGCCCGCTATTGGTGTGATGATCGTCGTCGGCGTACTGTCGATGATCTTTGCATCAGGATGGCTTGCCCTAATTCTCTTTATCGGTGCCGCTGTTACCGCTGCAGCCGGGTTGCCAGCCTTGCGCCAGAGCTGGCTTACACCGCGCATTTTTGCCATGTTCAAAAAAGTCGCTCCAAAGGTATCTGATACAGAGAAAGTAGCACTTGAGGCGGGCACCGTAGGTTGGGACGGCGAATTGTTTACGGGCCGGCCAGACTGGCACAACCTTCTGATCAACCGTCATACAGGCCTGAGTGAAGAAGAGCAGGCCTTCGTAGATAACCAGTGCGTTCAAGCCATCGCCCAATGCAATGCCTGGGATATTGCCGTTGAGCGTGCAGATCTTCCGAAAGAGCTTTGGGACTTTCTCAAGAGGGAGAAGTTCTTCGGGATGATTATCCCCAAAGAATACGGCGGCCTTGGCTTCTCTGCCAAAGCCCAGACAGCCGTGCTGCAGAAAATTGCCGCCAATGAAATGCTGATGGTCTCGGTAGGCGTACCCAACTCTCTTGGCCCTGGCGAGCTGCTGTTGAAGTACGGCACAGATGAGCAGAAGAATCATTATTTGCCGCGCCTGGCTGACGGCCGGGAAATTCCTTGTTTTGGCCTTACCGGTCCCCGCGCGGGTTCGGATGCCACCTCACTGCCAGACGCGGGCATTGTGTGTAAGCAGGAAATTGACGGCAAAGAAGTAGTTGGCATTAAGCTTAACTTTGAAAAACGCTGGATTACACTTGCACCCATCGCCACGGTAGTCGGCTTGGCGTTCCGCATGTTTGATCCGGACGGTCTGCTTGGTGATACCAAAGATTACGGCATTACCTGTGCGCTGATCCCCCGCGATACCAAAGGCATGGAAATCGGCCGCCGTCATTGCCCCATCGGCAGCCCGTTCCTGAATGGTCCGATTATCGGTAAGGACGTATTCATACCGCTGGATTACATTATTGGCGGCATGGAAATGGCTGGCCAAGGTTGGCGCATGTTGGTTGAGTGCCTCTCTGTGGGTCGCTGCATTACGCTACCCTCAGGTGCTGCAGGTTCAGCTGCCTACGCAGTGGGCACTGCGGGTGGTTTCACCCGTATTCGCCGGCAGTTCAACACCCCCGTAGCAGATATGGAAGGTGTGCAGGAGCCCCTGGCCCGCATTGCTGCAAAAACCTACATCGCTCAGGCGGCTGTCAACCACACAGCCAACATGATCGATAAAGGCGAAAAACCTGCCGTGCCTTCGGCGATCCTGAAATATCACCTGACTGAATTTCAGCGTGAGGTCCTGACGGACGCAATGGATGTTCACGGCGGTAAAACCGTGACTCTTGGGCCCCGTAATTACCTGGGCATTGGCTACAATGGCGCTGCGGTATCTATTACTGTGGAAGGCGCTAATATTATGACCCGTAGCCTGATGATCTTCGGCCAGGGTGCTATTCGCTGTCACCCCTACGTGCTCAAAGAGCTGGCGGCCAAAGATAATGACGATATCAACGCTTTTGACGATGCCTTCTTTGGCCATGCCGGCCTGATCTTCGGCAACGCTGCGCGCGCTTTCACTCAAGCGCTCAGCCTTGGCCGTGCAGACGTACCGTTTGATAGTGCCAGCCGCAAATATGCTCAGGCTGTCGCACGCTTCAGTGCGGCCTTTGGTTTGTGCTCCGATGCAGCCATGACCACGCTGGGCAGCGAGCTAAAGATGCGCGAGCTGATATCTGCGCGCCTTGGTGACATGCTATCCAACCTGTATCTGGCTTCCATGGTGCTCAAAAACTGGCATGAAACCCAGCCGGTGGAAGGCGAAAAAGAGGTGATGCAGTACAGCCTCGGTATGCTGCTGCACCGCACCGAAGATGCGTTGGACGAATTTCTCCAGAACCTGCCTAATCGCGCAGTCTCTGTGGTGTTGCGCGCGGTCACCCTGCCTTTAGGTCGGCGTTGGGGTAATCCTCATGATGATCAAACGCGCAAACTTGCGCGGTTCATTTCCACCGATACGCCCATTCGACACAAGCTGCTCGCCAGCACCTGGACTACAGAGGGTGAAGGTTCGGTGGAAAATCCCGTGGCCCGTTACAATGATCTTCTGAAAAACTACGACAAAGCCGAGCAGCTCTATCGTAAAGCGACCAAAGCGTACGCCAAAGAAGAACTGCCGATGACTGCACTGCATCCGGAAGAGCGCTTTGACGCGGCGCTGGAAGCGGGCATCTATACCAAAGAAGAAGCTCAGTTCATGCGTGAGTACGAGGCGGTCGTTCTCGAAATGCTTACTGTGGATGACTTCCCGTTTGATGCGTTTGCCCATAACAAGGACACCGTAATTGATCACAACCCAGCCTAGTACGGCGAGAGGCCGCTAGTGTGGTTATCGTTCGTTGCCGTTAGTGTTGGCGCCGTCATTGGCGCCAACCTGCGTTGGCTGCTGGGGTTGTGGCTGAACACCAGCTACCATGCCATTCCAGTTGGAACGCTTGCAGCTAACCTTAGCGGGGGGTGGTTGGTTGGCTTGTTGATAGGCTATTTCAGCCAAGCCAGCACGCTTGCGCCAGAATGGCGCCTGTTTGCGATCACTGGGCTGTGTGGTGCATTAACAACGTTCTCGACGTTTTCCCTGGAAATGTTTGCAGCGATTCAGGATGGCAAATGGACCATGGCAATAACCGGCATTTTTCTCCATGTAATTGGCTCCATTTTGATGACCGCGCTGGGCATTTACACTTTTAGCCTGGTAAAAGGATAATTAGTGACTCTACCTACACGATTTGTGCTAAATCTACTTGGCAAGCCAGTGATTCAAGAGTAGAGTGATTTGTGAAGGAAAGATTCAGCAAAGCATTTCATGAATAAGACGTACTCCGCAGTTAGTAGTGACCGTCCTGTTTTTGATTCCGCGAGTTCTGTATTTCCGTAAAACGCTGACCGGCCACATTCAGTGAATGGCAGCAGATAATATGATTGATTTCAGGAAGTTTAAGTATGTCTACTACTACCGGTACTGTTAAGTTCTTCAACGAAGCAAAAGGCTTTGGCTTTATCACTCGTGAAGGCGGCCCGGACGTTTTTGTTCACTACAGCGCAATTCAGGGCAGCGGTTTCAAGACTCTGGCAGAAGGCCAGCAAGTTGAGTTTACTGTTACCCAGGGCCAGAAAGGCCCTCAGGCGGAGAACGTTACTCCTCTCTAATCCCGTTCGGATAGAGTAGTAACCGCCAAAAAGGCAGCTTCGGCTGCCTTTTTTTGTTGTAAAAGCCCTGTTATTTTGCTGTCTTAGGGCGCTGATGTGGTACATTTTAGCTGCTCACAGAGTATTACTGGGTTATACAACCGGAGAGTTTATGAAGCTGATTGGATCAACCACCTCGCCCTATGTGCGGCGTATCCGCATTCTGCTGGATGAAGAGCCCTACGAATTTGTTAACCTTGATATTTATGGCGAAGATCGCGATGAAATCAGGCGTAGCAATCCGGCACTCAAAATCCCTGTGCTGGAAAGCGATGGTCAGGAGATTTACGATTCTCGAATAATTTCCAGGTATATCAGCTCCAAGCAGGGCCGCGATCCTCTCACCTGGGATCAGCAAAATCAGCTCACTCTCATTGATGGCGCTAATGATTCCGCAGTCATCCTGCTTTTAGGCAAGCGTTCCGGGCTGGATGTGGATACTCCGGGCGTGTTGTTGTTTGACCTGCAGCGCGAGCGCATCATGACCACTATGCGCACCCTCGCAGCTCAGGTTGAAGATGGGCAGTTTGAGGAGTGGAATTATCCAGCCGTGTGCCTCTATTGCTTGGTGGACTGGCTGGATTTCCGCGACCTTGTGGATTTTTCTGGAATTGAAAGCCTTATCGCCTTCCGTGATAGCCGGCAAGCCACTCCTTGGGTAGCAGAAACAGACCCACGTAAATCGTAAACAAGCGACCCGCAGGGTGCCCGGTAAGACGGGTACCTTGTTGTTTTTTCCGCCTCCCGCTGTTCTCTCCGCTCCGTTAGTACCTTGCCGCTTTGACGGTGTTTGGTTTTCCGCTCGCTTGTCGTGATTTGATACTGATTTGTCGTAATTCGACAGTGCCATACCGGCTTGTTCAGACTAGATTCTATGGTGACGCCACACGGGGCAAGCTGTTGCGTTTCGGGCTTTTTGGTGCCCGGTACCAGGAATTGAAATGGAAATATAATAATGACAAAACTAACGAGACGGGACTTCCTGAAGGCGTCCGCTATGGGCATGGGCGCAGTAGTTGTCTCAACCGGTTTGGCCGGGTGCGTATTTGATAGCGACGACAAACGCTCTACTGAATTTACTCACGGTGTTGCAAGTGGTGACCCTTTGGCGGATGGGGTAGTTCTCTGGACCCGCGCGATACCGAATAGAGATTTTGAGAAGCCAGTGAGTGTAGCTTGGGAAGTGGCAACCGATTCAGGCTTTGAAAACCTCGTTCACTCTGGCACAGCAGAGGCCAGAAACGCCCACGACTTTACGGTTAAAGTGGACGTTCGAGGTCTAGCCTCTGGACAAACCTACTACTACCGGTTCCACACTTCCGATAGCCAATCCTCGGTGGGCACGACACTCACGCTACCTGAGGGCGAGGTGGATTCGGTTCGGCTGGCAGTCGTCTCCTGTGCCAATTACCCCGCGGGCTATTTCAATGTATATCGCGAGATCAGTAAGCGGGATGACGTGGATGTGATTGTGCATCTGGGCGATTACATTTACGAGTACAGCAGTGCAGCTGATAGTTATGGGGCGGGCGATGCCGCTGCGCTCAACCGCACTTTCCCCTCTGACAACGATTTGGAGCTGATTAGATTAAAGCACTATCGGCGCCGTTACGGCATTTACCGGGCAGATGCAGATCTCCAGGCCCTGCATAGTAGAGTGCCGTTTATCGCAGTTTGGGATGACCATGAAATTGCGAACGATGCCTGGGAAAACGGTGCCGGAAACCATAATTCCGGTGAAGGCGACTATGGCACCCGCAAGCTTGAAGCTTTGCAAGCGTACTTTGAGTGGATGCCTATTCGACCGGTGATTGAAGGCAATGACGAGGCGATTTTCCGTACCTTCCGGTTTGGAAATCTGGTTGACCTGCACATGCTGGATACCCGCCATATGGGCCGGGATGAACAGCTGGATTACATGGACTATTTCACAGCAGCAGGGCTTGATCAGGCTCGGTTCATTGCAGATGTTGGGAGCCAGAATCGGACGTTGTTGGGTGCTGAGCAGCTGCTTTGGCTACAGACGTCGCTGGGATACTCTGCTGCCACCTGGCAAGTGCTTGGGCAGCAGATTTTGATGGGACGGATGAATCTGCCAGCGGAGTTATTGGGAAAAATCGCAACCGAAGACTTTGACGGTTTGCCTCAGATGCTTGGAGAGCTCGCGCAGCTCAAAGGTCGGCAGCTCGCGAACGATCCCACACTCACACCCACAGAGCTGGCGCGGATAGATACCGTTGCTCCTTATAATCTTGATGCGTGGGATGGCTATCAGTACGAGCGGGAGGTGGTGCTGGGCGCTGCCAAGGCGTTGAATAAAAACCTTGTGGTACTGGCTGGCGACACTCATAACGCTTGGGCCAATAACTTGAAGGATTTTAACGGCAATCAAATTGGCGTGGAGTTCGCAACGGCGTCGGTTTCATCGCCAGGGCTGGAAGAATATCTTGAGCTGCCGCAAGAGCTGATTGGTGGCGCAGAGCAGGGAATCGGCTTGCTGGTGGATGATCTGGACTACCTGAACATCAATCAGCGCGGTTATATGGTAGTTACCTTTACCGCTCAGGAAGCCAGAGCGGACTGGTACTTTGTGGACACCATCAAATCCCGAGAATACACCATAGACACAGCGCGTAGCGCGAGCCGGATGGTGCGGCCTGGAGCTGGTAACCGGCGTGTGGAGCCAGTTACTCCCTGACCATCAGGCCAGGCCGCGAGTGATCAAAATTGGGTCGCCGCGGCCTTCTACGGCGGCCAGTTCGGCACTGGACAGCCACTCTCCGGGGGGCTTGTTCAGAACACTGGCACAAGCCATCAGGGTATGGCCCCAAGAGCAGCGGTTGGCGAACAACATTCCAGCCTCATTCAGTGTGCCGCCGCGGTTAATATAACCCAGCACTTTGCTGTGGCCCGGATCCGGGAACAGTGTGTGCATGTGCCCACGGAACACTTCTGGGCGCATATGGGTCAGTGCAACTCGTCGGTGTAACCGATTTGGGAATAGGCGTTCCCGCTCAATCTCTGAGACACAGCTTTCTGCTTCCAAGGTATCTCTTGGCTCGCGGAAGCGCCCCGGCTCCTGAACATACACTAAGCGGAATGATGTGCCTGTTTCTCGCAGCCGCTCGCTAGCGCGGATGGCTTCCGATAGTTGATAGGCGCCGTTAGCTATCAGCAGTACTGGCTCGCCCCCTGAGGTATCTTCGTCCACCACTAAAGCTCCTTGCCGTGCAAGCGCTTCTGCTTCGTTGCTGTTGAAAACGCTTGGCCGATCCCGTTTTGGAATGATCATACAGCTGATGGTACCCCGGTTATTAAAAACGCAGGGAAGAGCCGCAAGAGCGCTGTTGTAATCGGCAGGAAAAATAACCCGGGATACGTCATTCATTTCACCCAGCAAGCTTTCACAGAATGTGGTGTCTTGATGGGATTGCTCATTCTTGCCGTTTTCCCAAGTATGGGAGGTGGCAATAATGGGTAGCCCCAGCCAGCGGGCAGGGCGGCCGACGGCTTTCTGGTGTCGCGCAAAGATCAGCTCCTGCCGGACAGCCCCCAGCATTTTCACACAGAAGGCTTCATAGCTGGCGACCAGGTTAAGCCCTGCTTTGTTTGCCAGGCAGGCAGAAACAACGGCTTCCTCGTTTAGCACGGTGATGATTTTTCCGTGCACCGACTCCGACGAGTTTTCGGGGTCGTTCACCCTATGCTTCAGGTCGTCCAGCACCCCCTTCAGGCGGTTGCTGGCCAACTCATCGGGGTTGCCCACCCTGGCTCTCAGGTTGGGGTTTTGCGCAACCAGTGCCCGGAAAAAGTTGTCCACCGCCAGCATGGGGGAAATCCGGTCGTTACATGCCGCAATGGTTGGGATCACAAGATCTTTGGGGTCGCGCATGGCCAGTGGGTGATCTCGCTCCAGAGGTCGGGCCTGTTGGTCGTGCTCCTTCAGTCGCAGTATGCTGTCTGCAAGCTCATGGGGCGCAACCCACAGAAGAGATGCGTGTTTCTGAAACAACTCTCGTGCACGTATGTCCATACGCGGGTTTCCAGGTAGCGGCAGGTTGTGAGCAGGGTTCAGGCCAGCGCCGTAAAAGCCAAAGCCTTTTACGGTCTCGGCAATACCGTAAGGGATACGAACCGGATAATTCAGTTCGCCTGCGAGTGCGCGATGGCTGCGGTCCTGAAGCGAGAGTTCCATTTCTGCCAGGGCGCAAACAAACGCTGCCGGGTCGCGGCCATCAAAGCGGAATGGGTCAAAGCCGCGGGCGGCCAGATGGGCCTCAAATTGCTCAAGTCCTTCGCGGGTGCCCAGCTCCGTGCGTTGTTCAATGCGGCGACCGTTGGCAACCATGATGGGTGTTACCAGGCCACAGTCTTTCGCTCGCCACCAGCGGGGTATCCAGTCACTGCCGCGCTGCTCCTCAGCAGCGCCGTCAGAAAGAAACGCCACCAACGATTCACCGGGTAGTGGCATGTGTGCGTATTGCAGCTCAGCAAAGCCAGATAGCCACCTTCCATAATACCGCCGGCTGTGTAGGGGTTAACGTGGCTGCCCAGCGGTACAGCAGTGCTGCCGTCGGGTTTTTGCTGATAGCTATAGAAATCCGCTACCATTCGTGACAGGCCGTCTGTTCCGGTGTAGCGTTCACGCTGTTCCGGGTGCAAGTTGCCGGTCAGCACATTTATCGCATCTATAGCTGCCACGCAGTGGCCTTGGCCCATCAGCCAGCTCCGTGTGTGCCCGGTCAGGTTGTTTAGGGTCAGGTAAGCCGCGTAAGCCGGCACCATATTTAATGCCCCGCCAGTATGGCCCTCGGGGGCGCACTTGAAATCTCTCGCGGCAAGTGGGGTGCCAGAGGTATCGACGCGGTTTGCGTAGGTCATGTGCACAACCAGCCACAGGCCAGCGCTGGTTAGCCGGTCGAGATCTGCCAGTTTGCGGTAAACTGTAGCTGTATCCGGTTGATGGCCGCTGGCAACAAGCCGAGAAGCGAGATTTTGCACGCGATTGCAGGTAATCTCGGTATGCCCAATCACGCCATAGCCACGGCGCCAGAGTTTAAAATTGGGGCAATCCGCTGATGGCGAAATGGGTTTTGACATGCTGTGCCTCCGCGGCTTAATTATTATGAAACGATTGTAGGTCAAGGCTGCATCAGGCTGCTTGATGCAGGTCAGTCTGGCAGCCTTCTGACAATTACTGTGGTTTGTGAACGCTTTTAAGGAGAGACTGATGACCGATGATAAACGCCGCCGCTATTCCGCCCCCGTGGTGGACGGTATAGGCAAGTCCGCCAGCCGCGCCATGCTTCGGGCCGTCGGTTTCACGGATGAGGATTTCCGCAAACCCCAGGTTGGCATTGCTTCTACCTGGAGCAATCTGACGCCGTGTAACATGCACATCCATGAGTTGGCGGAAGCCTCCTCGGCGGGTGCCGATTCAGCCGGCGGAAAATCACTGATTTTTAATACCATCACTGTGTCTGACGGCATCGCCAACGGCACGTTGGGCATGAAGTACTCTTTGGTTTCCCGGGAAGTTATTGCCGATTCCATCGAAACCGTAGCCGGTTGCGAGGGTTTTGACGGACTGGTTGCCATAGGTGGCTGTGACAAGAATATGCCTGGCTGCCTGATGGGTCTGGCCCGATTAAATCGGCCCTCGGTGTTCGTGTATGGCGGTACGATTCTGCCCGGTGAAAATCACACAGACATTGTCTCGGTATTCGAAGCGGTAGGTGCCCATGCTCGGGGTGACATGGACCTGATCGAAGTAAAACAGATTGAAGAAACGGCCATTCCCGGCCCGGGTTCCTGTGGCGGTATGTACACTGCAAATACCATGGCCTCGGCCATTGAAGCCATGGGCATGAGCCTGCCAGGCAGTTCAGCGCAGAATGCCGTTTCCAACAACAAGATGGACGATTGTCGGGCCGCAGGCGCTGCGGTTTTGAATCTTCTGGAGAAAGACATCAAGCCTTCCGATGTTATGACCCGTGAGGCTTTTGAAAACGCCATTACGGTTGTTATTGCGTTGGGCGGTTCTACCAACGCGGTTCTGCACCTGCTGGCCATGGCCAGTACTGTGGGTGTGGAGCTCAGCCTGGAAGATTTTGTCGAGATTGGAAAGCGCGTACCTGTGCTAGCCGATTTGCGCCCAAGCGGGCACTATATGATGTCGGAACTGGTGGCGATCGGTGGCATTCAGCCGTTGATGAAGATGTTGCTGGAGCGTGGGCTGCTGCATGGTGAATGCCTGACCGTAACTGGGCACACCCTGGCGGAGAACCTGGCCTCTGTGGAGCCATATTCAGAAGCCCAAGATATTATTCGTGCCTTTGATAACCCGGTGAAAGCAGACAGCCACTTGCGTATTCTTTACGGCAACCTGGCTCCTGAAGGCTCAGTAGCCAAAATTACCGGGAAGGAAGGCACGCATTTTTCTGGACGCGCCCGGGTGTTCCATTCGGAAGAGGAGGCTCAGGAGCGGATTATCGACGGCACGGTGGTTGCCGGTGATGTGCTGGTGATCCGCTACGAAGGCCCCAAGGGTGGCCCGGGCATGCGTGAAATGCTTACTCCCACGTCGGCGATCATGGGCAAAGGCCTGGGTAATGATGTAGCACTGATTACTGACGGTCGTTTTTCCGGCGGTAGCCACGGGTTTGTGGTGGGCCACATCACACCGGAAGCTGCGGAGGGCGGCCCTATTGCGCTGGTTGAAGATGGCGATACCATTACCATCGATGCGGTTGCAAACAGCATGGAGCTGGACGTTTCTGCGGAAGAGCTAGAGCGCCGTCGCAAAGCCTGGGTGGCCCCACAACCGCGCTTTACTCGAGGTGTGTTGGCAAAATACGGCCGCACCGTGAGCTCGGCATCGACCGGCGCTGTTACGGATTTGCCGTGATACCTAGCTACAATATATACAGGACTTTATAGATGCGCAGAACACATATGGCGCGAGTGGCGTTATGGCTGGCGCTTTGCCTGCCGTTAGCACTGCACGCGCATGAGAAAAGCGCTAGTAATGCGGATGCACAGGGACCTAACCTGGCATCCGTTAATGCTGCGGTGGCTGTGGCTGGCAGCAATGATCTGTTGTTTGCCAAAAACGCCGACCGCTCGGTGCCCATTGCGTCTGTTACCAAGGTAATGACGGCCTTGGTAGTGCTCGAGTCCGGTGCGTCGCTAAATGAGTGGCTGGCATTTCAGAAACGCCATACGCCCGCAGCAGCCAATGCGTACACCCGTATCCGAGTGGGCTCGCAGATGCGTCGCTCCGATGTGCTGCGTATTGCTTTGATGTCGTCAGAGAACTTTGCCGCCTACACACTCGCCCGAAGCCACCCAGGTGGGTTTGACGGGTTTGTGGATGCCATGAATGCCAAAGCAAAAGCGCTAGGCATGACAGGCTCCCATTTTGTAGACCCCACAGGCTTGTCGGTGGAGAATGTTTCAACGGCGGGAGACCTGGTGAAACTGGTTAATGCCGCGGCCAAGTATCCGGAGATTCGTGAGTACTCTACAACTGACTATTTCCGTGGCCAATTCCGGCAGCCTCGTTATAGCTTGTCCTTCGGCAACACCAATGCGTTGGTGCACCGTGAAAGCTGGGGTGTGGGCTTGAGTAAAACGGGCTACTTGTCTGACGCCGGGCGTTGTTTGGTTATGATTTCAAAAATGAACGGCAAGCGTGTGGTGACTGTGCTTCTGGATTCCTTGGGCACCCGTTCGCCCATGGGCGATGCCGGGCGTATTAAGCGCTGGCTGGATACCGGCGCCACCGGGCAGGTGGCGAAAGCGGCGCGGCAATACGCGCAGGAAAAGAACGCAGCTTATAACTCCATGGCTGGCAGCACCACGGCAGCTTTGAAGTAGAGCATTTGCAACCGCGAGTGTGGCAAGTTTTGCAGGGCGGGAAAGCCATGATCCGAATCTTTACCACAGGTGGCACCATCGACAAGGTGTATTTTGACGCCAACAGTGAGTTTGAAATCGCGGAGTCTCTGGTGCCGGAACTGTTGGCGGAGTCCAATATTCACAACGGCTATAGCCTGCAGGGACTGTTGCGTAAAGACAGCCTGGAAATGACCGATGAGGATCGCGTGCTGGTTCGGGAGGCGGTCAGCGCCTGCGACAGCACACGCATACTGATTACCCACGGTACTGACACCATGGCAGAAACCGCTCAAGCGCTGTCGTCACTGCGGGACAAAACCATTGTTCTTACGGGTGCCATGCAGCCTGCGCGGATGCGCCGTAGCGACGCGGTATTCAATATTGGTTTTGCTTGGGCGGCGGTGCAACTTTTGCCGCCCGGAGTGTACATAGCCATGAACGGAGAAGTGTTCGAGGCAGGTGCTGTGCGCAAAAACCTGAAAGCCCAGCGGTTCGAGCGTAGCTGAGGTCAGCCGATCGAGGCGACTTCTTGCTCTGTTAACTCCCGGTAAGCGCCTGGCTCCAGTACCGGGTCGAGAACAATATCGCCAATGCGTTGCCTGTGCAAAGCCACCACGTGGTTACCCGCCGCTGCCAGCATGCGCTTTACCTGGTGGTAGCGCCCTTCTGAAATCGTTAGTTCAATCAACTGTGGTTCCAGAACCGTTACTTGTGCAGGCTTCGTAGGTTTTGGATCCTGGTGAAGCATCACGCCTGTTTCCAGGTCTTGGATGGTTGAATCTAAAATAGGTGTGCTCAAATTCACTCGATAGGTTTTCGGGCATTCTATTCTGGGGGACGTAACCCTGTGGGACCACTGGCCATCGGTTGTCAGCAGCAGTAAGCCTGTGGTGTCGGCGTCTAGCCGCCCGGCGATATGAAGATTGCGGGTTAGCTCGATTAGCTCGGTCGGCAGAAGGTCCAGTGCTGTTGAGTGCTCGCTGTCGTGAGTTGCGCTAACAATGCCTGCAGGTTTGTTGAGCATTAGGTAGCGTTCACCCTGCACAGTTAGCTGCTGTCCTTCCAGAAGAACCTGAGCGCCGGTTGGGAGGTGTTTGCCGGTATCTTTCCAAACCTCACCGTTTACCTCGACGTTGCTCGCATGTATAGCGCGCCTGGCCTCTTTGCGTGAAAGTGGTGAGTT
>NZ_MBPP01000028.1 GCF_001858325.1 Marinobacter sp. AC-23 | reverse complement strand
GGGGCTCGAAAAGACCGGAATAACGAAGCGGTCAAATTTTCGCAATCTCCTAGGCTTGAGTTCAATTTCTGTTAGTCACTAAGGAGGAGTTGTGGCAATAGAGTCACCTTTATTTCAAAGTGCAATGGAGCTGCTCGGACACTCATTGTCACATTACAACGGCAAGAAAGAGCTGGACCGGAAGCTGGTGATTCTTCATCTCGCCAACGCAATCGAGCTGATCCTAAAAGATTTGGTTCTTGATTCAGGTGAGTCCATTTATAAGAACCCAAAAGAAACGATCACTATACAGGGGTGCTTATCAGCACTTGAAAAACATGAGATCGAGGTGCCGTATCTGAATAAGGTTGAACTGTTAATTGATGAGCGCAATGCGCTCCAACACCGATTCGGATCACCTAATGAGCTTACCAGCATCTTTTACATGAACATTGCTCAAAAATTCTTTAAGCAGGTTCTGAAGAAGCACTATGGTCAAGAGTACGATGAGATCATATCGCAGTTTGCTGAGGAGCAAGACCTCGCTGCTTACAATCTGAGCAATCCGTCCAATGACCAAGAGCTCGAAAAGCTACAAGAGCTTTCCAAAATTCATCCCTTAGGGGCACTACTTTCTGCTTGGTCCTATTTTGAGAAAATGACAGAGACCTTTATGTCGGAAGCCGGCTTAGATTTTGGTCGGCGGCGACCATTCATGATGGAATTGACACGGGGCCGCTTGGCGCACTACGGGATTGCACTACCGGAACACCTCCTTTTAAAGATACAGAAAATGCGCCATATCAGAAACATGTCTGCACATGGGCGATCCGAACCGACTAAGGAGGAAGTAGTTGAAACCATTGAAACGATTGAAGAATTAGAACGCGTTCTGGAAAGCCTCGATAAAGATGATATTTCAGAGCGCGCTCGTCCTGACAAAGAAGAGCATGAAGAAAAGCAGAGGCAGTATCTGAAAGACCGAGAAGTCATGAAGGAGCGGCGCCAGCGCATGATGGAGTTTGACGAAACCGATGACTAACACATATAAGCTTTTGGCTCCATTTCATGTGCGCGCATGCTGCAGGAGCTGTGAAGTGTTAGAGAATTCAAAATGAAGATTGATCGAGACTATTTGAAGGGATTATTAGAAGCCTTCCAAGCTGCGAAAGGACCCTTTACGGATATCAGAGAGGTAAAGGAAAAAGGTTTCGATTATGAGGAAGATAATTTCATATTCCACTCCGATATTTTGCTTGATCGCGGGTTTATCGAAAGCCTTTCACCGAGAGATGGAATTGGTTACCAGCGAATGGGGAACGGTGGCTGCACGTGGTCTGTGGTGCCGTTACGGCTCACTGCAGACGGCCATGACTTCATTGAAACGCTGAATGCGCCTAATGTCTGGGAGGACATACAAGCGAACTTCAAGCAGTCTAGTATTGACACCCTTAAAAGCGTAGCGAAAGATCTCGCGATTGGATATGCAAAAAAACGGGTATCGGAATTGCTATCAAATGGTAGTTCATAACATGGCAGTGCACGCGAAAGGCGCGTGATTGCAGCGTTATATTTGAGGAAGCCGATGAAGCGAGTCTATCTCGACAACAATGTCTGGGATTTCGCCTATCAAAATAATATTAATTTGTTAGCTTATTTCCCATTGCATAAATTCTCGCTCGCGATCAGTAAGCATGGTCGATTCGAGATCAATCAGATGCCCAATAAGCCATACACGGTCGGGCTGAAAAAGTATATTTTCTCCCTCCTTGGTGATGATGTAGAGGAGGTCCATACCTTTGGCTTTAAGGATTCACGTTACTCAGACGATGAGCAGCGATCTTCAGGTTTTGGTGCGGGTGCCTTTAGCTCCGTTTTCGAGAATAATGAACGTAGAAGGCTGAATGCTCTGTTTGGTGGGCAAGGAAAGAGGAAAGATGGGCTAATTCTTAACAAACAAGAGGCCGACATCGAGCTTGGAGCTTTGTCGGTACATAATTACGTCCTCACACTCGACAAGAAACCAGGGCCGCTGAAAAGTGCGAGCGGAAATGGAGGCAATGTCATTTTCCTCAATGAACTCTCATCGGCACTTGATCCAAGTGTTCTTCAACAGGCTGCAGATCAAATTGATGGAAAAATATCATCGATCTAACCCTTAAAAATATGTACTGTCACTGCACAACTGCATCATTTACGGTGGCCGTTAGATCACGTGGCTTCGTCGTCTGGTGCCAATTCGCCTCCGGCCTACGCCTCATATGATGTTCATGTTCATCGGCCCGCAGTTTTGCTAGCGGCTTACTTCCCGCCGGCGTTCCGGAGACCGCCTCTCAAGGTTTGGCCCTTGCCATTCGCTAGTGGTTACCGTTGAATCAATCGGATAAAACCGGCTGAACGGTGATCTTCCCACAGGGGACTTTCACACCATTAGTTCATGCCCATGCTGGGCGTACACCAGGCTATGTAGCAGATGCCAAAACCTCCGCTACGCTAAGGCGTTGGCACCGGTGATAGCGGCGTTAGGCCACTGACCCGGAAATTCTCTAACGCCAGCACCAAAGCTTGCCATCGCGCAGGGTTGATGGGCAAGGGATATGCGCATATTATTGGAGTGTCATTTCTTCCGAGGACTGAACCATGCAAGCTGCTGAAGCCACCAAATCCATACGAAAGCCAACAAACCTATCGCTGGACAGTGCCCTTCTCAAAGAGGCAAAAGTTTTAGGAATTAATGTCTCGCGGTCAGCAGAGGCTGGGATCGCGGTGGCTGTGAAACTTCATAAGCAGGAGAACTGGCTGAAAGATAATGCCAAAGCCCTCGCAAGCTCGAACGCATACGTCGAGGCTAACGGCTTGCCTCTCGCAAAGCATCGCCAGTTCTGATGGCTCGTTTCGATGTCTTTGAAAATAAGGGTGGGGCTGGTTTTCTACTGGACGTTCAGTCAGACCTTCTCAGTGGCTTGAACACCCGAGTTGTCGTGCCACTGTTGCCCAAAACCTCGGCACCGTCCCCTGCTCAGAGGCTGAATCCTGTATTTAGCATTGAGGGTCAAGAGGTAGTCATGGCTACTCAGTACATGGCTGCTGTGTCCGAAGGTGAATTGCGTTCTGGCGTTGGTAGCCTTGCTGAACAACAGGATGAAATTTCCGTAGCATTGGACATGCTATTTTTAGGTTTTTGATACAAGGCCCTCTTTAAATTGGACATGCGGTACTGAGACTATGAGATGTATCCCGATTCGGAGTCTAGTTAACAAGCCGCGTGAACTGGGCGTTAAAACTTTTAAGAAGGAGGCATCATGCCAAGGATGACATTACCTAGCCTGTTCGTTCTATCCACACTCCCTGGTTTCGTACTTGCCGGGCAGCCAACCGCAGATGATTATTTGGCGAGCAAATCATTGCTTCTGGAAGTGCGGTACTGCGAGTGTCAGGCCACTAGACCAGACAGCCCTCCATCAGATCTATTGTCAGATTTTCTTGAAAGTTCAAACATGTTGCAGGCTTCTATTTCCGGCAAAGATAAGGGTTTCCTGTCGTCCCAAGAGTTTTCCATGGGCTATGAGTTAAGGCCTGCCGAAGGCTCGCCCGGAACATTTAATTTCAACTACGCTGGAGAGTATCTAGCAAGTAGCGGTGACAGTTCCGGCTACGGAAATCTGGTATTGAAAGCGGGCCAATGGACTAGTCTTTTCGGCTCACATCACGAAAATGAAACTGACTCGCAACATACGGATGTCGCGGTAAGGTTGGTCAAGATGGGTGGCTCCTGATCGTAAGTTTTGACAGTGCGCGCTGACTAAAAATTGACCATTCTCAATGTAGATCTACACTCATCTCATGGTGTAACAAAACGTAACGACAACAACAATCAAAGGGCAACCATCATGAGTCATAAACCATCCCTTCGTTCACTCAGTGTAGCGGCGGCCTCGGCCGTTTTGGTGAGCTTGCCGCTGGCCCTGCAGGCTAAAGCGCCTGAGGTAAGCCAAGATGTGTATTTGGACGGACTGGAAAGCCCGTGGGATCTGGCCTTTATGCCCGACGGCACCATGTTCTTCACTGAAAAGTGCAAAGGCCTCTCGGTTCAGTTGCCCGATGGCACGGTGAATCACCTGTTAGGCATGAGCGGTTCTGAAGGCTATGCCATGACCACTGACGATCTGTTCTGCTCCGGCCAGGCCGGCATGAACGGCGTTACGCTGGACCCAGATTTTGCGGACAACCACACCATCTACGTCTATTCCGCGTATCGCGTAGGCGACGACCCCGCTTCCAATCGGGTGTTACGACTGAAGGTGGGCGGTGACCTGGCCACCGTGTCTGATCGCACCGACATAGTGAAAGACATCCCCTACAAACAGGCACCCACGGATCATCCGTTCGGTGACTCCGGCGCCCACAACGGGGGGCGCATTCGCTTCAGCCCGGATGATGGCTTCCTTTACGTTACAACGGGCGACAACCACAACAGCAGCCTGCCGCAATTTGGGGACAACCTGGGTGCCAAGGTCTTGCGCATTGACGGCAATGGCGACGCGGCCCCCGGCAATGCCGACGCCACACCGGAGGGTTTCGACCCGCGCATCTTTACCTACGGTCACCGCAACGTTCAAGGCATCGCATTTCACCCAGAAAGCCACCAGCCAATCGTCACTGAACACGGCCCCTGGCATTCTGATGAAGTAAACGCCCTGGTGCCAGGTGGCAACAGCGGTTGGGACCCGCGCCCGAACATGGCAGGCCGGGGAGATTGCCCGGATGATTACTGCGGTTACCAGCCCAACCAAAACGAGGGAATGGACCCCGAGGAGCGCTCGGCCTACATGCCCATGACGGACCTTGAAACGTATCCGGATGCCATGAAGCCGCTGTGGAATAACAACGGCTACTCCCAGGGCATCAGCAGTGCCGCCTTTCTGGAAGGTGAACAGTGGGGAGACTGGAACGGCCGCTTGGTAGTCAGCTTTATGGGGATCGGTTTTGGTGGTACACCGGTAGGCCAGCGTATTAACGTGATTGATCTGGCGGCCGATGGACCAACTGTTCAGGACATCACCGAAATGCCGGTACCGGCAGGTTCTGCCCGTTTCCGCGGCCTGGTGATGGGGCCGGATGGTGCGCTCTATGTTACCGTTGACGAAGGCCAAATTCACCGGTTTACTGTTGAGTGATTACCTGACTGACTGCACTGCCCTCGGGCAGTGCAGTCCCCTCCAGAAGTTGAAGGACACCTTATGAAGCGAACAATGCTGTTTGCGTTGGCTTGTGCCCTGGGTCTGGCCCAGGCCCAAGCGGCAGATACCGCAGCAGGCAAGAGCCTCTACGCCAGCAACTGCGCCCAGTGCCACGGGCCGACCGCCAAGGGTATGGCCAGCTTTCCTGCTTTGGCTGGAAAAGATGCAGACTACCTCCAGTCTAGGCTGGAAACCTATCGCGCGGGCGAGAAAGTCGGGGCGAACTCCAGCCTGATGATTCCCAATGCGCGGAACCTGAGCGACGACGACATAGCTAACCTTTCGGCTTTCCTCTCAAATAACGCCCAGTAGTTCCTGCTTTGTTACAACCGCCACCCCTGTGTTCCGGTTCACCGGATGCGCGCAGAGCTGGCTTGTCTATCTTTTCAAAGGTTACTACCAAGGGGTCAGTTTTGTTGCCTGAGTTGAAAACGGTTGGGCTTTTCCTTGTTACAGCGTTAGCGGAAATTGTTGGCTGTTATTTGCCGTACCTCTGGCTTCGCGAGGGCAAAACTATCTGGCTTTTGGTGCCGGGCGCGCTGAGCCTTATGGCATTTGCCTGGTTACTGTCACTGCACCCCACCGCTGCTGGCAGGGTCTATGCTGCGTATGGTGGCGTTTATATTTTTACGGCAATACTTTGGCTGTGGGCCGTTGATGGAGTAAGACCAACGGCATGGGATTTGGTTGGTTCAGGTGTTGCGCTAGTGGGTATGGCAATCATCATGTTCGGGCCGCGCACCACATAACCACAAACTCTTGGGAAGGCTCTGATCTCAAAGAGGCTGAAGAAGAGAGCCGCAAGATAAAACGTCTTGAAGATGAGGTTCACTTTAACGACGCCAGTGCGACGATAACGCCTTCGTCTGCGGCCAGTTTGCCTTGGCAGATATCTGGATAGATCTCTGCCAGTCCACTCAAGCCTTTCACCGTTCTGATTTTTAACCAGTTTCGGCTCCATGCAGCCGATGCATGCAAAAAGCGCTCACTCCGTTCAGAAAAACCCTGCGGTCCCCAGTCTTTCATGCGTTTTTGGATGTACGCAGGCGCAAAGAAGAACTCGCTTTTCGCATCGTCCAGGCCCGCATCCCCCTGGCTATCGGCCCAATGGGTCAGACCAACTCTGATGCTGTAATTCAGGTTTTCGCCCATCCGTTGGGCCAGTTGCTTGAGCAGTGCACTGTTGCCCGACATATCCACGATAACTGTCGGCAGACTGGTATCAATTTGATCAAGCTGATCATAGGTATTCGCGTGCTGATAGACCCCCAGCTGCTTTACCAGCTCAAGGTTGTGTGAGGAGGTGAGCGCAACAGCGGGTGGTGCACCCGGATCATTTGCCAGTGCATAGGCCAGGCCGGTACTTGTTTTGCTGGAGGCGCTGAGAATGATAATTTGCCGGGCCTGATGCCACTCTTTATCTTTAAGGGCGTCCCATAAACAGAACGACGTGATATGGAGCGGCCATAAAAGCATGCGCTCTGCCTCGGCTCTCTTGTCGGCGTCTGCGCCCTGCGGGATTCGGGTATAGTTGTTATAAGCCGGTGGCAACTCCGCCCGATGTGCGCTGCCTTCCATCAGCTGACGCTCAGTAATGTGTGTTGGTTGCATAACAACGTGTGTTGCGGGCGGAAAGTAACCGAATAGCCTCTCCCCCACGGCTATTTGATCACAGCAAGAGTCGATAACCTCTGCAAATCCCCAAACAGGGATGACGCCCCAGCCAGCGCTGTCTTCACCCACAGGCGGGTAAAACTGCCAGTAACCAAGCATGTCGCCGGCCGCAGCGTAGGTGATGTTATTAGCCGTAAAAGAAAAGCTGTCTACGGCAAGCCTGATTTGCCCAGGTACAAGTGGTGCGTCGACGGCGTCAGGGTCTAAAGGAACCAGACGCTGCGTGAGAAAATCGTCTTTTCGTGTCTGGAATTGCGACATCTTTAGATCCTTTTTGGTTTAATTCGCATCTCTAATAAAGTTGATTTTCATCATAGTTCATTACCGAAAAACTTCTCGCCGTGTGCACCTCACCAAGCCTACTGGACACGCACCATCGTGATAAAACGATTTTTTTTGATTGAGCTGTGTTGTTCGCGCTTCACCCTTCAATGAGCATGGCCCTACGGGCGACCGATAGTCAGCAATAGCTTGCGCTTGCTGGTCGCTATGCACATGGGTGTCATCTATTGGGACATCCTCTACAATCTTGATACCCCAAGCGACACAGTGATTATTCTCCCGGAGGGCCTGAGTGTTAGAAGCTCATGATTTTTGGCTATTTTTAAGTGCAAGTTTTTTGCTCTGGATTACCCCGGGGCCCGACACCATGTACATTTTAGCCAGAACCATATCTCAGGGGCGCTTTGCGGGGCTGCTATCTGTACTCGGTGTAAGTGCCGGAATTCTCGCGCACACCCTCTTTGCAGCAATCGGGCTTTCCGCGATACTGGCAACTTCCGCGCTAGCATTTACAGCGGTTAAATTTATCGGCGCCGGGTATTTGATCTACCTGGCATTCAAGCCTTGCGCAATCATCGCAGGTTGGCTGCCGCTTCTGGGGTAGCAGCTCAACGCCGTTCACAACTTTTTTACCAGGGTTCCTTACTAACTTACTGAACCCTAAAATTGCTATTTTCTTTCTCGCATTCTTGCCGCAGTTTGTGGCTCCTGATAGCAATAACAGCTCCAGTATATTTCTGTTTTTAGGCGGTGTATTTGTGCTGGGCGGCACGCTGTGGTGTCTTTTGCTTGTCGCGTTCGCCTCCAGATTTACACAGGCAGCCAGGTCGAATACCCAGTTGGCTGGGGTTGTGGGTAAAATCACAGGGTTTGTGTATATCGGGCTTGGTTTAAACCTGCTCCGTGCAAAGCTTTAGCTCTGAATATCGAGCAGAACAGATCGCACCATGATCGCCGAAAGTATAAGCTACAGCGCCTGCGAAACGCTCAGGATTCATAAAAATGAAAGACTTGACTGATAATCTACGCTCCCTTGACTGGCTTGAAGCCATTCGCTGGACTGCCGACGGCCTGGTGCCGGCTATTGCTCAGGATTCCGCCACAGGCGACATTCTGATGATGGCGTGGATGAACCGGGAATCGCTTCGCCTTACCGTTGAAGAAGGCCAGGCAGTGTATTGGTCACGCTCGCGAGGCAAGCTCTGGCGCAAAGGTGAATCTTCTGGGCATCAGCAGGTCATTAAAGATATCCGCCTCGATTGTGATGAGGATGTGATATTGCTGAAAGTAGAGCAAAAAGGTGGCATTGCCTGCCACACAGGCCGGCGCAGCTGTTTTTACCGCTCCCTGAAAGACGGCCAGTGGGCCAGCGTTGAGCCTGTTATTAAAGATCCGGAGGCCATTTATGGTAGTAACTAAGGAGTGTGTGCAGTGAGTGATGTTCTGGAAAACCTCACTCGGGTTCTCGAAGCCCGTAAAACAGCGGATCCGGAGAAATCCTACGTCGCCAGTCTTCACGCCAAAGGTCTGAACAAGATTCTGGAAAAGGTTGGCGAAGAGTGTACAGAGACACTTCTGGCCGCCAAGGATGCCGAGCACTCGGGAGACACCCGGGCGGTGATCAGTGAAACCGCAGATCTCTGGTTTCACAGTTTGGTTATGCTCTCTAGCCTGGGGCTTAGCCAGAAGGATATTCTGGATGAGCTGTCTAACCGGTTTGACCTTTCGGGGCTAGACGAAAAGGCTTCCCGAATCGAGTAATCTGGCAATACCCCTTACGGGGGTTTCCGCCAACCTACTCCCTTGGCGTACAATACGGCTCTACAGAAACATCAAAAACGAGGACCCCGTAATGGGCATCAGTATTTGGCAACTTCTTATTGTACTGGGCATTGTGGTTCTGCTGTTCGGGACCAAAAAACTGCGCAACATTGGTGGCGATCTCGGTGGCGCCATTCGCGGTTTCAAGAAGTCCATGAATGACGACGACAAACCGGAAGACCCGGACTCTTTGGAAGGCAACGCTAATGAGCAGTCTCAACAGGCCCCTGAAGAGAAATCCAAGGACAAAACCAAAGGCTGAGACCAAGCAGAATGTTTGATATCGGCTTTCTAGAGCTGCTAATTTGCGGCGTTATTGCTCTGCTGGTGCTCGGCCCCGAGCGCCTGCCTACGGCTGCCCGGGCGGCTGGGCGTTGGGTTGGCGGTGCGCGACGCATGGTCAGCCAGTTTACCTCCGAACTGGACCGCCAACTGAAAGCCGATGAGCTGAGAAAAGAGCTGCGCGAAGCCGGCGATGTGGCTTGGACGACGTGAAGAAAACCGTACGTGGCGCCCTGGACGAAGCCAAACAATACGAGCACATGATTATGTCGGACAAACCAGCCAGCAAATCGGCGACCGACAAACAGGCTGTGGCTAAACAGAGCCATATAGCCGAAGACTCTGGCGCAAGCAATTCGGCCGATTCGGTTGCCACACCAAAATCATCGGATAAGCCTTCATGAATGCAAAAACAGATGGTGAAAAGCCAGGCCATCAGAGCACCTCGCCGCAACAACCCGAAATGCCTCTGGTTGCGCACCTGCTAGAGCTTCGCAACCGGTTGCTGAAAATGGTTTTGGCGGTAGTTATCTGCTTTGCGGCCATTTACCCCTTCGCCAACGAGTTGTACCTCTGGTTGTCAGAGCCTATTCGATCACTGCTGCCTATTGGCCAGACCATGATCGCAACGGACATCACCTCACCGTTTTTCGCGCCCCTTAAGCTGGCGCTGTTTTTATCGGTGTTCGCAGCCATTCCAATCATTTTGTACCAGCTCTGGAGCTTTGTTGCACCGGGGCTTTATGCCCATGAGAAGCGGCTGGCTTTTCCTCTGCTGTTTACGTCCGTTATTCTGTTCTATCTGGGCGCCGCGTTTGCGTATTTTGTGGTATTCCCGCTGGTGTTCGGCTTCTTTACGGCCATCGGCCCAGAAGGCATTGTTGAGCTGCCAGATATCAGCAGCTATCTGAACTTTGTACTGAAAATGTTCTTTGCTTTCGGGGTCGCCTTTGAGATCCCCATTGCCACCATTTTGTTGATTCTAAGTGGCGTAACAACACCCGAAGACCTTGCAGCAAAACGGCCATACGTAGTGGTGGGCTGTTTTATAATCGGTATGATGCTGACACCGCCAGACATAATTTCCCAAACCCTTCTGGCCGTGCCCATGTGGATCCTGTTCGAGCTAGGCATTCTGTTTGGCCGCTTGGCAAAGCGTGAAGTGGCAGAGCCGGAAGCGGACGAGTGATCTCCTGAATGAATCTGGCTTTACTGTTTGATGAAGACTTTGTTGCGCAAGATCGCGCTGTACTGCAGGGTCGACGGTTTGAGCATATAAAATCTGTGCTCGGAACATCCATTGGGGATCATCTCCCGGTTGGCCGCGTAAACGGTCAAATTGGGCTTGGGGAGGTGGTAGCGCTCACGGACTCTGAAGTTGAATTGGTTGTGTTGCTGGATCAGCAGCCCCCGCCGCCTTTACCTCTTACGCTTATCCTGGCCATGCCCCGGCCTAAAATGTTCCGCCGTATTCTGCAAACCAGCTCGACGCTGGGCATAAAAGACATCTGGCTGGTTAATAGCTACAAGGTAGAGAAAAGCTTTTGGCAAACGCCATGGCTGTCGGATGACAACCTGCGGGAGAACCTGACCCTTGGGCTGGAGCAGGCAAAAGATACGGCCATGCCAAACGTGCATATTCGCAAGCTGTTCAAACCCTTTGTGGAAGATGAGCTGCCCGCCCTACTGAAAGGTAAACAGGCCTTGGTCGCGCACCCGGGCACTTCTACGCCCTGCCCCACACACCTGAACAGGCCCACTGCGCTGTGCATAGGGCCGGAAGGCGGCTTCACGCCTTACGAAGTGGGAAAACTGGAAGAGGCCGGCTGCCAAAGCGTTCACTTAGGGCCACGCATCCTGCGGGTGGAAACAGCTGTGCCCGTTCTTGTCAGCAGGTTGTTTGACGCCTGCCTTTGAAATCAGCCCGCCTCTGACCTTGCTTCCCACATCCGCAGCAGGGGCGTAATCACGGCTACCAGCACAGCCCCCGCTACAACCCCGATCAGACCATTAGCCAGCATAGGAATCAGCGTGGTCGCCAAGCCACCAAAGTCTGCGGCGAAGTGTTCGATAGCGTTATAAATCGGCGGTATGCCGTGCACCAGAATGCCACCACCCACCAGAAACATCGCCAAGGTGCCGACAATGGATAAGGTTTTCATAAGATAAGGCGCAAGCCAGAGAATGCCATTGCCCACCCGCTGGGCCAGCTCATTGTCTTTCTGGCTCAGGTAAAGGCCAACGTCGTCCAGCTTTACGATCCCGGCAACCAGGCCATAAACCACCACAGTGATCATTACAGCCACAACCGACAGCACCGCAAACTGCATAGCGATGCCGGCGCCCGCCACCACTCCCAGGGTGATAGCAATAATCTCCGCAGAGAGGATAAAATCTGTTCGGATAGCGCCTTTTATCTTTCGTTTTTCCAAGACCTTCAGGTCTACCTCAGGCTTTTTCAGGGCTTCGCGAAGCTCCTTTTTTTTCTGCTCATCTTCTTTTGCATGCAGAAATTTATGGGCCAGTTTTTCAACCCCTTCAAAGCACAGAAACCCACCACCAAGCATCAGCAACGGCGTAACCAGCCAGGGCACAAAAAAACTGATCGCGACAGCGGCCGGTACAAGAATCGCCTTGTTCACCATCGAACCTTTGGCAACAGCCCAGACAACGGGCAGCTCCCGGGCAGGCTTTACACCAGTAACCTGTTGCGCGTTCAGGGCAAGGTCGTCCCCCAAAACACCCGCGGTTTTCTTTGTGGCGGCTTTTGTCATCAGGGAGACATCGTCGAGCAGTGTCGCAATGTCGTCGATAAGCATGAGCAGACTGGTTCCTGCCATCAGTGTAGATCCTTTATTTTGGTAGCCGTTTAAAGAGTAAGGCCCATCGCCTCTGCAGCGATACGATTTTTTACCGGGCCAAGCCCGTCAAGCCAGCGCATACCAGTATTTCTGATCAGCCTGAATGGCAACTCATCACGACCAAAGAACTGTTTAAAGCCCTCCATAGCCACCATCATGGTCAGATTCTCGCCTTTGCGACGGCGCTGGTACCGCGCCAGAACCAGTTCATGTGCGGGGTTCAAACCGGATCTTTTGGCCTTGCTCAGCTCGTCCAACAACACCCGGACATCGCCGTATCCGAGGTTGGCACCCTGGCCCGCAAGCGGATGAATAGTGTGGGCAGCATCTCCTACAAGTGCAAAGCCGGGGGCAATATAGTCTTTGGCGTGGCGCTGCCGAAGCGGAAAGGCAAAGCGCTTGGAAACCGACTCAATAGCGCCAAGCTCTCTTTCGATGGCTCGCTCCAATTCCGCAGTGAACGCGGTATCGCTCAGAGCCATCAGGCGCCGGGCTTCTTCGGTATCTTGCGACCATACAATAGAGCAGAAGTGCTCGTCACCGTTTTCCGTTGCCAATGGTAAAAACGCCAATGGCCCAGTTTGGGAAAACCGCTGCCAGGCGGTGTATCTGTGGCTTTGAGCCGTACGCACAGTGCACACAATGGCCTGCTGGTCGTAATCCCATTCACGGGTAGGCAACCCAACCCACTGACGCAGGCGAGAGTGGGTGCCATCGGCCGCGACCACAAGACGGGCACCGAGTTTGCGGCCATCGGCAAGTTCAATGCTGCGTTGATCGCCACCCTGGGAACAACCGGTAACCTGCACACCGTCAATCAACTCAACACCGCTCGTTTTAACAGCCTCGAACAATGCCCGAACCAGGCTGCGGTTTTCAACGATCGTCCCCAAGGCACGGGCCTGCAGTTCGGCCGCATCAAAGTGGATACGCCCGGTGCCATCGCCATCCCACACGGTCATGGCTTGGTAGGGACAATGGCGGCCTGCCACAACGCCTTGCCAGGCGCCCAGTGAGTCCAGCAACTGCTGGCTGGCCACGGAGATGGCGCTAACACGGGGTTCAAAATCCGCCACGCCTTTCACCGCCACAGGGGTACTCAGCAATGCGGCACGATCACCCCCTTCAACCAAGCCAACCTTCCAGCCCTGCTGAGACAAGCCAAGAGCCAGAGCCGTGCCAGTCATGCCACCGCCAACCACAAGAATATCGAACACCTGGGTATCACTCATGTCTTATCACTCGCCGCTGGCCCACTGATATTAGCTCGGCGCCCGCCAGTGCCCATAGCGTTGCGCGCGAACAATCGCTTGGCGCCGGGTAGTAAATCCAAACCCATTAAGCCGGCATCCCGCGCTGCGGCAACCGGGGCCAATGAGTGCCCAAAAATGCGGATCAGTGAATTGGAGAACTGCACGGTTTGCTGCCAATCCGGGCGATGCAATTCGTGGTAGCGACGCAAAATTTGGAAGTCCCCAGGTGGCCGGCCTTGCTCTGCTGCCAATCGGAACTGCTCTACCAGAGTCATCAGGCCCCGCAATGCCAGGTTAAAACCCTGCCCGGCAACGGGGTGTAAGGCGTGTGCAGCGTTGCCCACCAGCGCCACACCCGGCCGTATTGGCTCGTCCACCGTGGTGAGTGTTAGGGGGTAATGATTGCACTCGCCTATATGGGTAAACCGGCCCAGGCGCCAGCCAAAACGCGCCTGAAGTCGCTGGCATTTGTCGCTATTCGGCATAACCAGAACCTCTTCGAGTTCCTGGTCGCTCAGCGTCCATACCAAGGCAGACTGATGGCCCGCGCGGGAGGGTGACCCGTGGGGCAACATCGCCATGGGTCCGGTTTCGGTAAAACGCTCGAATGCACAGAACTGATGGCTGTCGCTGGTGGATACGTTGGCAATCAGGGCGTTCTGATTATAGCTGTGATGTATTGGCTGAAAGCCGAGTTTTTCTCTCAGCCCGGAGCGCCCACCGTCTGCAACAATCAGGCACTGCGCCGTTAGGGTGTGGGTCTCGTTGCCGGTTTTCAGCGCAACGCTTACGCCCTGCTCGCAGGGCGTCATATCAACAACCTCGGCCGGCGCCTGCCACTGTACGCTGGTGGCGAGCAGCTCCCGCATCAGGCACAGCCCCATCCAGCGGTTATCTACCACATAGCCCAGGGCTTGCTGCTCGTATTCTTTGGCATTCAGGCGAGTGGCGCCGAAACGGCCCCGGTCAGACACGTGAATGTGTTTAATGGGCGTGGCATGCTCTGATAACCGCTGCCATAGCCCAAGCTCTTCAAAAATAAGCCGTGACCCCCAAGCCAGCGCTGTGGAGCGGGCGTCATAACTGGGCTGATAAGAATCCGGCAAGGCATCCGCCGATAACGGGAAAGCCTCAACCACAGTTACGCTCAGGTTTGGTGCAACTCTGGCAAGCGCCAGGGCCAGTGTCGCCCCTGCAAGTCCGCCGCCGGCAATAATCACATCGGTATCTGAGTGTTTCACCGGCTCATTCCGCCATCAGCGCTTCAATCTCTTCAATGGTTTTGGGCACGCCCTCTGTCAACACTCGGCAGCCTTCTTTGGTAACCACCACGTCGTCTTCTATACGGATGCCGATGCCACGCCACTTTTCATCCACATCGGTATTACTCGGTGAGATATACAAGCCGGGCTCAACCGTAAGCGCCATGCCTGGCTCAAGCAGTCGCCATGCGTCGCCAACCTTATAGTCGCCTACATCGTGCACATCCAGGCCTAGCCAATGGCCGGTGCGGTGCATGAAGAACGGCTTGAAGGCTTCACTGGCAATGGCGTCGTCAACGGTACCTGACAAAATACCCAACTCGATCAAGCCGCCCGTAAGCACTCTCAACGCTGCTTCGTGGGGGTGGTTCCAGTGATTGCCGGGGCGAACGGCGTCAATAGCGGCGTACTGCGCGTCTAGCACCACTTGATAAACCGCCCGTTGCTCGGGGCTGAACGTGCCACTGACCGGGAAGGTGCGGGTAATGTCGGAGGCGTAGCATTCCACCTCACAGCCTGCATCGATCAGCACCAGATCGCCCTCTTTCAAAGGCGCCATATTCTCGATGTAGTGCAGTATGCAGCCATTGGTGCCCGCGCCAACAATAGATGGATAGGCCGTGGAGCGGGCCCCGTGATCCATAAATGTATGAATCAGTTCGGCCTCAAGGTTGTATTCACTACCTCCCTTGCGCGCTCGTTTCATGGCAAGGCAGTGGGCCTTGGCGCTGATCTCACCAGCACGAGCCATAGCCTTGATCTCGCTGGCGCTCTTATACAACCGCAGATCGTGCAGGAGGTGCTCCAACGATACGAACTCACCCGGCGGGTGAGCGCCGCTTTTTACTTTGCTGCGAAGAACCTTGACCCAATCCATCACACGGGTATCGAAACCCTGGTCTTTGCCCAGCGGGTAATACACCCGGCTGCGGCCTTCGATCATACCGGGCAGAATGTCGTCGATATCGGCCACAGGAAAGGCGTCATCCAGGCCGTAACGCTCAATCGCGCCCTCGGGCCCTACCAAAAAGCCATCCCAGAGCTCTTTCTCGGGGTTTCTTTCTTTGCAGAACAGCACTGATTCACCGTGTTCACGGCCTGGAATCAGCGCCAGTACCGCCTCGGGCTCGCCAAAGCCAGTCAGGTACTGAAAATCGCTGTCTTGGCGAAACGGGTGCAGTACGTCGCGGTTGCGAACACGCTCTGGTGCAGCCGGAATGATAGCGATGCTGTCCGGCGCCATGCGCTCCATCAGCTTGCGACGGCGCTCGGCAAATTCCTTGACGGGTATAATGGACGACATAAGTTCTCCCGCAGTGTGTGGCGTTCTCAGTGTAGCGTTGGCGCTTGGGACGCAGGCTTTTCTGGAGGATTGAATTCGGTAAACACGGCAAGAGCGCCAAGCCGAATGTACTCAATAATTTCCAGCAGGTGCTGCTCGCCCTCGTCGTTCGGCTCCTGATCTTCAGATACCTGGCTAATGGCCACCATATCCTCCATCAACTCGCGAATCTCTTCTGGCGCCTCGCCAAGAGACTCTCCGGCAGACAAGGCCATACCCTCAAGAAAACCTCGCACCCAAGCCACCAAAGCTTCCAGGCGCTGATCTATGGCGTAGTCATCATCAGGCAGCAGCGGATAAAAGCTCATATCCTCTGATTTTAAAAACGCCAGCGTTTGTTCATACGCTTCGTTCATAAAAACGGTCAGGCTCTCGCCTTCGCCAGCCGCACTCTCAGGCAGGCCCATGTGTTCGCACACCATGAACAGCCACTCTGGCTCCTCTAACCGGGCACCCGTAGCCATACGACCACAAAGAGCGCCGTGCAGCTCGGAGGGGTGACTGAAGGCTTTATGGGCTGTAAAAACATTCGCCCAGCGCTCAAATTCAGCGGCATGAGCCGCGTCGGCAGTGTCTGTTTCTGACATGAACCAAGGCAATCCTGTGTTGCGAAGTGAAGGTCATATCTTAGCATTCAGGTGTCTTCAAGGCACTGACCGGTTGGTACTTAGGCCGCAAGAATTGCCAACAAACAACTTATGACACCCCTGTAAATTGACCGCTATGGCACACACACTTATAGTTAGTCGCAATTACCTCAAACCTATGCTGGGCACGTCATGGAACAGTCCGAAGTACAAGCATTAGCGGACAAGCTGGACAAGCTGATCGAACACTGCCAAAAACTGGAGCAGGACAACGCTACATTAAGGCAGTTGCAGGACGGCTGGAACCGGGAACGGGGCCAGCTTATGCAGAAGAATGATCTTGCCAAAAACAAGATCGAAGCCATGATCGGCCGCCTTCGGGCACTGGAGCACCATTAATGTCTACGCAACCCACCACCGTTGAGGTGAAAATTCTCGATAAAGAATACCTGGTGGCCTGTCCCCCAGAAGAGCAAGATGCCCTCGTTCGTGCTGCCAGGCACCTGGACCACAAGATGCGTGAAATACGCACCAGCGGCAAAGTTTTTGGCACTGAGCGCATTGCGGTGATGGCCGCACTGAACATGACCCACGAACTGCTTGAGCGCGACAGCATGTCGGATGCCACCAGCACGCTCCTGAAAACCATGGACAGCAAACTGGAAAACGCCCTCGGAGAATCGTCAAACCACTGAGCCTGTAGAGATTCCCCAATAGGTGTTGCAATCTGCCCCGGATCTGGCCCTATAATGAACTCACTTCCTGGGCTGTTCGCTGGTCGGATTCGTCCTCGAGCCGATGCGCTTTACCCAGGTGGCTACTCTAGGGCATTGTGAGCACGTCCCCGCAAGGGGAAAGCCTAATATGTCACAGCGGCCACCGACCTTGAACTTTGGGTTCAAGGGCTACATCTGATAACGGCAGCCCGGGAAGCTTTATTTTGAGCCAGCTTATCGACTCCCCCCCTTCTGAAACCGATTTAACGTCACTGCCCCGCAGCGAGCTACGCAAACATTTGCGCCAACGTAGACGCCTGCTATCGCCTCGGGAACAAGAACATGCCGCTGTTTCGCTTGCCGTTAATCTGGTGAAAAATCCGGACCTACACAGGGCCAAGCACATAGCCATTTACCTACCCAACGATGGCGAGATTGATCCGCATCCGTATATCGCCATGGCCCAGCGCAAAGGCGTTCACTTCTACCTTCCTGTACTGCATCCGGTTCACCCGGGAAAACTGGTTTTCAGCCCGTATTACGATGGTGTGGAGCTGACGGCCAATCGCTTTGGCATTCCCGAACCTGCATTCAGCAAAGGGCTCAAGCGACCTGCCTGGTCGTTGGACGCAGTTTTATTCCCACTGGTGGGGTTTGATGAAAACGGTGGAAGGCTGGGAATGGGAGGCGGGTTTTACGACCGCACGTTCGCGTTCAGCCGCCTGCGCCCAAGATTGGCGCCCAAGCTTATTGGCTTGGCTCACGACTTTCAGCAGGTGGGCGAGCTACCGATTGAACCTTGGGATGTGCCACTGCATAGCGTGGTGACAGATAAGCGGCTTTACCGAGTAAAATAGCGAGGGGGAGGGGCGGATTACCGAGCGGCAGGAGCCCTGACCACATAGGCGGAATCTGCTGCAACAGAACTTTTCGTTACGGCCGAGGGCCTATCCTCAGAAGCCTGAAGTGATGTAAACCCTGTAATCACAAGGCCGACAGCAAAAATCAGCACAATTGCCCGGATAATGTCAGGCTTGCCACCCATGGTATATCTTCCTGCTCTAATAAAGTTAAATCTTCGGGAAATCAGTTAACTATTCTTGTTTCCCAGATTTTGACGAAAGACTAACACGCATCCTGAATTTTACAATTTTTAACAGATTAAAATTCAGTAAGAAAATTAAGCAGTAACACTGAGGAAGGTTGCGCGAAAGAGCCAGCCGGGAATTGAGTTCCCGGCTGGCTGCACTCACAGGCTAAGAGGCTTTACCGTTACCTGCCCCCAGGAACAGCTGGTAGGCTTCGTTGTCTGTCATGTTTTCATAACGAAAACCCACCTTTGCAAGCATGGCTTCAAAGTCTTTTACTTCGTCATTTTCTACCTGGGCTCCTAGCAACACTCGGCTGTAGGCGGCGCCATGATTGCGGTAGTGGAACATGGATATATTCCAGCGTGTTCCCAGAGACATCAGGAATTTCAGTAAGGCGCCCGGGCGCTCCGGAAACTCAAACTGGAAGACTTTTTCATTGGTAATCGTGAGGGCGTGGCCGCCAACCATATGGCGAATGTGCTGCTTGGCCATATCGCTGTCTGTGAGATCAAGAACAGAGTAGCCGGTTTCACGGAGATCCTGTACCAGCTCATCCTCTGCCCAAACCACCCGCCTGGACCTGAACACCCACAAAAATCGTCGCCTTGCCAGCATCTGCGTAGCGATAATTAAACTCGGTGATGCTGCGCTTATGCAGAGCGTTGATGAAGGTTTTGAAGGCCCCCGGCTTCTCCGGTATGGTCACCGCAAGAATGGCCTCACGCTTCTCGCCGATTTCTGTGCGCTCGGAAATATAGCGCAGGCGATCAAAGTTCATGTTGGCACCGCTCAGGGTGGCAACCAGGTTTTCATTCTCGATCTTTTCCCGCTCAATGTACTTCTTGATGCCGGCAACGCCCAGCGCCCCGGCAGGCTCTGAGATAGAGCGGGTGTCTTCAAAGATATCCTTGATAGCGGCGCAGATCTCGTCGGTGGAAACGGTGATCACCTCATCCACATGGTCTTTGCAGATTTCCCAAGGATATTTTCCGATCTGCTTTACCGCGACCCCATCCGCAAAGATGCCCACTTCGTCCAATATCACGCGTTTGCCGGCCTTCATGGCGGCTTGCAGGCAATTCGAGTCATCTGGCTCAACACCAATCACCTTGATATCAGGGCGCAAATATTTGATATAGGCCGCCATACCCGCAATCAGGCCGCCCCCACCTACACAAATAAATACCGCATGGATCGGCTTGCTGAATTGCGACAATATCTCCATGGCGACCGTGCCTTGCCCGGCGATAACATCCGGGTCGTCATAAGGCGGTATGTAGGTATAGCCATGTTTCTCGATCAGTTCGTGTGCGTGCGTTGCGGCTTCATCAAAGGCATCGCCTCTGAGCACTACCCGCGCGCCATGATCCCGCACCGAGCGCACTTTGATCTCCGGCGTAGTCTGCGGCATGACAATAACCGCTTTAATACCCAGCTTTTTGGCCGCCAGCGCTACACCCTGCGCGTGATTACCGGCAGAGGCACAGATAACGCCCTTGGATTTCTGCTCTTCCGACAATTGAACAAGCCGGTTGTACGCGCCGCGAATCTTGAAGGAAAACACCGGCTGAAGGTCTTCGCGCTTAAGCAGAATATTGTTGCCAAAGCGTTTGGACAGGCTGTGGGCTTCAGTGAGGGGTGTTTCGATGGCCACGTCATAGACGCGCGCATCGAGAATCTTCTTGATGTAGCGTTGCGGCATGTTGGTTCCGGTTACTGATGTGTGTTTGGGAAAACCTACAGTGTAGAAAGTTTGCACGGTAGCCGTCTATAAGCAGACCACGCTTAAGCGCTATAATGAGCCTGAACTCATACGATTTGCATCCGGAGTGCCCCATGACCCAGGACGAACTTAAGAAAGCCGTTGCCAAAGCCGCAGTGGATTACATAGCACCGCGTTTGGAGCGTGACAGCGTTATCGGTGTTGGTACGGGAAGCACCGCCAACTTTTTCATCGATATGCTCGCAGATTTGAAAACCGAGTTCGATGGCGCAGTGGCCAGCTCGGAAGCAACAGCGCAGCGCCTGAAAAGCCATGGCATTCCTGTATATGATCTGAACAGCGCCGGCGAACTGGAGTTTTATGTAGACGGCGCCGACGAAGTCAACGAACGCCTTGAGCTGATCAAAGGCGGCGGCGGTGCACTGACCCGCGAGAAGATCGTTGCAGCGGTTGCCAAGACCTTTATCTGCATTGCAGACGAATCCAAGAAAGTCGGTATTCTGGGCGATTTTCCTCTGCCGGTAGAGGTGCTTCCCATGGCACGGAGCCATGTTGGCCGTGAAATTGTTAAATTGGGCGGCGACCCCGTGTACCGGGATGGTTTCACCACCGACAACGGCAATATAATTTTAGACATCTACAACATGGATATTTCCCGCCCGATCCAGGTTGAGGAGCGGCTGAACAACGTTGTGGGCGTTGTGACCAACGGGCTCTTTGCCCGCCGCCCGGCTGACCTGCTACTGCTGGGCACCAGCGAAGGCGTCAAGAGCATTCCCCGCAAAGGCGCCTGACGCTTTTAACCCAAATGGTTCTTAAGCTGGCTCCCGGGCCGGCTTTTTTATTGCACGACCAAACAACAACCAAGCGCTTGCTTGGTTCTGTAAATTGAGCGACACTCACCTTTTATTCCAAGAACAAAGGTAATACCACCGTGTCCAACTACTTCAACGAAACCCATGAACAGGTGCGACTAACCGCCCGCAAATTTATACAAACCCATGTACTTCCTCATATCGATGAATGGGAAGAAGCTGGCGAGTTTCCCCGTGAAATCTATCAAAAAGCAGGGGATGCGGGTCTACTTAGCATAGGTTTCCCTGAAGCTTTGGGCGGGATAGGTGAAGGAGATATTTTCCTGAAAGTGGCTGTGTCTGAGGAACTGATGCGCTCCACCTCAGGCGGCTTCGTAGCCAGCCTGGGCTCTCTGGATATCGGCATGCCCCCTGTTGCCAAGTGGGCAAAAAAAGAAATCCGTGAACAGATTGTGCCCCCAGTATTGCGCGGCGAAAAAATTGCAGCTCTCGCAATTACCGAGCCCGGCGGTGGGTCCGATGTAGCCAGCCTCAAAACCCGCGCCGTGCGCGATGGCGATCACTACATCGTGAACGGCAGCAAAACCTTCATCACCAGCGGCACCCGGGCCGACCACTACACTGTAGCCGTGCGCACCGGAGGCGAAGGCCACGCCGGCATAAGCCTGCTGCTGATCGATCGCGACATGCCCGGCTTTTCCACCGGCACCAAACTCCGCAAAATGGGCTGGTGGGCCAGTGACACCGCCGAGCTTTTCTTTGACGACTGCAGGGTACCAGCGGATCGCCTGATCGGCGCTGAAAACGCCGGCTTCATCGCCATCATGAGCAACTTCCTGGCGGAACGCCTCAGCCTGTCCATCATGGCCTACATGACCGCCCAGCTTGCGTATGAAGCCGCCATGGAATACACGAAACAACGCCAAGCCTTCGGCCGCTCAGTTGCCGGCTTCCAGGTTACCCGCCACAAACTGGTCGACATGGCCACTCAAATCGACGTGGCCCGTGAATACACCTACCGTTGCGCAGCACTGATGCAAGCAGGCAAAAACCCGATCAAACAGGTCGCCATGGCGAAAAACTTCTCCGTGGAGGTGTGTGAGAAGGTCACCCGCGAGGCCGTGCAGCTTTTCGGCGGCATGGGCTATATGCGCGAATCTGTGGTGGAGCGGCTATACCGGGACGCGAAGATTCTGTCAATTGGCGGCGGCACGACGGAAATCATGAAAGAACTGATTGCCAAGCAGATCAAACTTTAACTATCCCCTCGCAATCCAGCTTTGCGCCCGACACGACCAACGTTTAGTTTCGAACTGCGAGAGAGTCCCGTATAATTGCGCGCACAAATTTTAACCGCAGTTAAACGCACACTCGAGACCTACCAGGAAGGATCGCATATGCAATTCGCCAACATCCCCGCAGGCAAAAACCCGCCTGAAGATATCTACGTTGCCATTGAAATTCCGGCCTTCAGCTCCCCGGTCAAGTATGAACTGGACAAAGACATGGGCGCGCTACTGGTAGACCGGTTTATGGCTACCCCCATGTTCTACCCGGCAAACTATGGGTTTATCCCCCACACTTTGGCCGACGACGGTGACCCGATCGATGTGCTGGTCGTTACTCCTCACCCGATTGAACATGGCGCGATTATCCGCTGCCGGCCGGTGGGTGTCCTGAACATGGAAGATGAAGCCGGTGGTGACGTAAAGCTGCTTGCCGTGCCACACACCAAGCTGACCACTGCCTACGACCATGTCAAAGAGCTCGAAGATCTGCCAGTTATGCTGCGCGACCAGATCAAGCACTTCTTTGAGAATTACAAAACCCTGGAGCCGGGCAAGTGGGTTAAGGTACAAGGCTGGGGCAGCGCTGCAGATGCGAAGCAAGCCATCGTTGATTCAATCAAGGCTTACACCAACTGATTTGCTTGATTGATTGAACACATAAAAAACCGGGCCATTGAGCCCGGTTTTTTATGTGTAAATGAACGCCCTCAACCGCGTGACAAAAGATCTCGCATATCGCTGATTGCCGCATTGGCGCGTGAAAGATAGGCCGCCATGGTCAGTGAATGGTTTGCCAGAACACCAAAGCCACTGCCGTTAAGGATAACCGGGCTCCACATTTCTCCTTGAGCGCCTTCAAGCTCAATAATCACCTGCTTCACACTGGAGATCGCGTTTTTGTCCCGGAGTATCTTCCGGAAATCCACTTCAATCGCGCGGAAGATATGCAGCAACGCCCAGGAGCTGCCCCGAGCCTCATAAAACACATCGTCAATTTTAGCCCAGTCAGTTTTAATGTCGCCGCCACTCGTTTCTTCCTCCAGCGGGTTGTCTGCATCCACATTGGCTACAGCTTCTGATACAGATGCCTTGCCAACGCTCTCACCCAGGGTGCGCGAAAGGCTGCCCAAGCGGGTTTCCAGATCGCCTAGCCAATTGCTCAAATTGTCGGCGCGGGCGAAGAACTGTGCATTGGACTGCTCCGGGCTAGAGAGACGGTTGAGGTAACGCTTGAGCGCCGTGATACCACGACGGTATTCCGCTTCCGTAGAAGGAATAGCCCAGCTTGCGCTGTCGAAGTGAAACTGCGGCTCGGCAATGATCAAATCAGGGTCTTCGGCAGACTGGCTCTGGGAGCGGCTGATGTCCTTGCGCATGGCGCGAGAAAGATCACGTAGCTGCACCAGTACGCCGTATTCCCAGTTGGGAGTGTTATCCATCCACAGGCCCGGCGGGAAAATGTCGTTGGAGATATAACCGCCAGGCTTGTCCAGAAGGGTTTCCGCTATGCGGATCATGGTTGCGGTGGTGGCAAAGCCGGTTACGGGCTCCCGCTGCATCTCGTTGGCAACCGCCCGGGTGTGTTCGCGCACAGAGAAGGATTCTGGCTCGCTGCTCCAGTAAATACCCAACACCACTGTTATCAGCAAATATACCAACAGAACAACCACTACAAATTTGCCGATCACGCCGTTGTTGCCGGCATAATCCTGAGCGTTTTCTTTCTTGTCTTTGAAATACTGTCTGATTTTGCCTGACATATTACGTTGAGCCCCTTGTCTGGAAATTGACTGTGCAAACGGTCTATACGGATCGTAACCTAAGGTGGGCTCTATATACACACCGCAGAATTCACAAACAATTACACAGTGCAACCTACGCCCACAACTCGAAACACTATAGACTCCGAAAACAGATTAAGGTTGGGAAAATCGTCCACACCGTAAAGGACGGCCCATAACGAAAAAAGACAGGCCGGAGCCCAATGAGCGACGCAAGCCAGAAAGAAAAACTCAGGCAGCACTTTGCACGCCGCGTAACAACCCAAGCACGGATAGTTTTGGATACCTGGCAGAAAATTCACGGCAGCAGCGATTCGTTTACCGCTCACCGTGAAGAGCTTATGACCGCTTCCGATAAACTGGTGCGCTATGCCCAAAGGTTCGAGATGCAAGGCCACGCAGAATCCGGCCACAAGATTCTCGAACTTACCCGCCATTGGCCAGCTAATGCGCCCATAGATGACGCCACCAAGCGACAACTTCAGGATGCTGTGGATGCACTTGCGCGCAACACCCTGCGGCGAACGGATCACAGCAATACCGAAACACCACATCAGTTCCGGCGCACCCCTGTTTATATCGCACTCGCAAACGAAGAGATGGCGAATCGGCTAATCCGTCAGCTTGAATTTTTTGGGTTCCGTGCGTCAGCCTTCAACTCTGCTGAAGAGCTTACCGAAGCCTGCGCTTTGCATAAGCCTGAAACCATACTGATGGATGTAAATTTTGGCAGCGGCCAGAATGCAGGCATCGCGACCATCGAGCGCCTGCAAGAACGACACGACACGCCCGTTCCGATTATTTTCATGAGCGACGAAGACGGATCTATCCAGACCCGCCTGCGCGCATCTCGGTGCGGCGGCGAAGAGTTTTTCTACCCGGCGGTTGATCCAGGCCAGCTGATCGAGAAAATCGAAACCTATACCCACGGAAACACCGTTGAGCCTTACCGGGTACTTGTGCTGGATGACTCCAGAGCACAAGCAAAATTTATGGAAACGGTTCTGAAAAAGGCGGGCATGACTGCACACGTCATTACCGACCCTATGGAAATCATCCACGCACTGGATATGTTCTCCCCCGAAATCATTATTCTCGACATGTACATGCCAGGGTGCACGGGCATGGAGATCGCCCGGGTGATCCGCCAGCAAGATAGATTTCATAGCGTGCCAATCATCTATCTCTCAGCTGAGGAAGATGTTACCAAGCAGCTGCACGCCATGAGCCTGGGTGGCGATGACTTTTTGACCAAACCCATTGACCCAAAGCACCTGATTGCAACGCTTCACAACCGGGGCCGGCGGGCGCGCTCTCTGTTGGCCTGATGATCCGTGACAGCCTCACTGGGCTGTACAACCATACACACACGCTGTATCTGCTGGACCAGGAAATCGTTCGAGCTCGACAAAAAAATCAGCCCCTGTGCTTTGCGATGATCGATATAGACTATTTCAAGAAGGTAAACGATACCTTTGGCCACCCCATTGGCGATCGCGTGCTTCGCAGCCTCTCAATGTTTCTTAAACAGCGCCTGCGAAAAACCGACCACATAGGCCGCTACGGCGGCGAAGAGTTTGCGATTATCCTTCCCAACACCCGGCTCAGTGATGCCCGCAATGTTCTTAACGAGATCCGCGAGCGCTTCTCAGAGCTTCAGCAACCCGCGGGCGACAGAGAGTTCAATGTTACCTTTAGCTGTGGCGTGGCCGCCTGGGACAACAACTCGTCCCAGACTCTGTGTGAGAATGCCGATCGAGCGCTTTATGTCTCCAAAGAACAGGGCCGCAACTGCGTCACACTTGCTGACAACTGACAGACAGCGATAACCAACCGGGCGGCTTCCACAGCTGCCTGTATGAAACCATCGTCGTATAGAAGTCCCCTCTGCGGTTTACGACAATGAATGCCACCAATGGAAAGATCTTTTTCTATTCTTCTGGTCTTTTGTTACGTCAGTCGACAACAGATAACATTGTCAAAAAGTGTTGATCTGAGAAATAAAAGCACACACTATGGGTGGAAAATGTCGTTATTTTCGGCGAACCTGTTATTAAAGTTATAAAGGCAGACGAAATCATGTCTACAATTCTCATGCTCCATGGCCCCAACCTGAACATGCTCGGAATCCGCGAGCCGGAGGTTTATGGCCACGAGACGCTGGCAGATATTGATGAACGGCTACGGGAGAAGGCGGCTGAGCACAGTCACCACCTGCTGCATATGCAGTCAAACGCTGAATATGAACTGATTGAACGGATTCACGAAGCCCGAGCTGAAGGGGTCGATTTCATAATCATCAATCCTGCGGCCTTCACACACACCAGCGTTGCTTTGCGGGACGCCATATTAGCCTCAGAAATTCCCTTTATAGAAGTGCATCTTTCCAATGTGCATGCGCGAGAGGCGTTCCGCCATCACTCGTATTTTTCTGATATCGCCGAGGGCGTTATCTGCGGACTAGGCAGCCAGGGGTACGAACTCGCACTCCAGGCCGCCATGCAACGAATTCACCGATAGACCTGAAAAACGGGACTGGATTGACTATGGATATTCGCAAGATTAAAAAACTGATCGAACTGCTCGAGGAGTCTGACGTCGAAGAGCTTGAGATTCACGAGGGTGATGATTCCGTGCGCATCTCCCGCCGTCGTGAGCAAGCTGCTGCCCAGTACATGAGCCACTATGCACCGCCCCCTATGCCTCAATCAGCTCAGGCCCCGGAAACCCCGGGCCCGGTTCAGGAAGATAGCTCAAAACAACCCGTTCTGAACGGGCATGCCCTGCGCTCCCCCATGGTAGGCACATTTTATCGAGCCCCCTCTCCTACCGCCGAGATGTTTGTCGAAGTAGGTCAATCGGTTAAAGCCGGAGAGGTTGTCTGCATTGTTGAAGCCATGAAAATGATGAATCAGATTGAGGTCGACAAGAGCGGCACAGTTACAGAAATTCTGGTAGAGAACGGTCAGCCAGTAGAGTTTGACCAGCCGCTGTTAATCATTTCCTGAACCCGGTGATAGCTACTCATGGCCATGTTAGAAAAAGTTCTGATCGCAAACCGGGGTGAAATAGCCCTTCGTATTTTGCGTGCATGTAAAGAGCTCGGCATTAAGACCGTAGCAGTTCACTCTCAGGTGGACCGCGATTTGATGCACGTGCGCCTGGCTGATGAATCCGTATGTATCGGCCCCAACAGTCCTCTGGAAAGTTACCTGAACATTCCAGCCATTATCAGCGCCGCTGAAGTAACCGATTCCGTTGGCATCCACCCAGGCTACGGTTTCCTTGCGGAAAACGCCGATTTCGCCGAACAAGTTGAGAAAAGCGGCTTCCGCTTTATCGGCCCAAGAGCTGAGACCATTCGCCTGATGGGCAATAAAGTCTCAGCCATTAACGCGATGATTCGCGCCGGCGTACCTACCGTGCCGGGTTCCGACGGCCCGCTAACCGAGGACGACGAGCGCACTTTGCAGGTTGCCCGCAAAATCGGCTATCCGGTGATGATCAAGGCAGCCTCTGGCGGCGGTGGTCGAGGCATGCAGGTGGTTCATTCCGAAGCAGCTCTGCTCAAGGCCGTACAGATTACCCAGTCTGAAGCCCGGAATGCCTTTGGCGACCCTACGGTTTATCTGGAAAAGTTCCTGGAAGCCCCGCGCCACGTGGAAGTTCAGGTATTGGCCGATATGCACGGCAACTGCATCCATCTGGGTGACCGCGACTGCTCCATGCAGCGCCGAAACCAGAAAGTCATTGAAGAAGCTCCGGCCCCGAATATTGATCCGGAAGCCCGCGAGCGCACACTCAAAGCCTGCGTGGATGCGTGCAAAGCAATCGGTTACGTCGGTGCTGGCACCTTCGAGTTCCTGTATCAAGACAGCGAGTTCTTTTTCATTGAAATGAACACGCGAGTGCAAGTAGAGCACCCAGTCTCCGAAATGGTTACCGGTGTTGATATCGTTCGCGAACAGCTGCGCATTGCCAGCGGCCTACCACTGCAATACACGCAGGAAGACATTCACATCACGGGTCATGCTATGGAGTGCCGCATCAACGCGGAAGATCCGGCAACCTTTGTACCCAGCCCTGGTAAAGTGAAACATTTTCACGCCCCTGGCGGTTACGGCGTGCGAGTGGATTCACACATTTACAGTGGTTATACGGTACCTCCGTTTTATGACTCTCTGATCGCCAAGTTAATCACTTGGGGTGATGATCGGCAGATAGCCCGGCGGCGCATGAAAAACGCTCTGGACGAACTGTTGGTTGATGGAATTAAAACCAATCAGTCTTTACATCGGAAACTGGTGCGCGACGGCGGCTTTAAAACGGTAGACTTCACCATCCACTACCTTGAAAAATTGATGCGGGACTAACACCCTGCATCGCAATGCAGGAAGACTTATGCCCTGGATACAACTTCAGATTCCAGCTGATCCCGACACCGCGGATCAGTTGGAGGATCTGCTTATGGAGATGGGTGCCGACGCCGTTTCCATGGAAGATGCCGCAGATCAGCCGCTCTACGAGCCGGACCCTGGAACCACACCCTTGTGGAGCCAGACTACCGTTACTGGGCTATTTCAGTCAGACCGGGACATTGACCAGCTGTGCACCGACGTGCGCAACGCCTGGCACCAGCAAACCCAGCAATCCCTGGCAGACATTGACGTAACCTTGGTTGAAGACAAAGACTGGGAACGGGCCTGGATGGACGATTTTCATCCACTGCAGTTCGGCGAGCGCCTTTGGATAGTACCCAGTTGGGCCGACGCGCCCGACCCAGATGCGGCGAACCTGATGCTGGACCCAGGGCTAGCCTTCGGAACCGGCACCCACGCCACCACCGCGTTGTGCCTGGAATGGTTGGATGGGCAGGATGTTCAAGGCAAACAGGTTACAGACTATGGCTGCGGCTCCGGCATACTTGGCCTGGCGGCTCTGCTACTGGGCGCGGACCATGTGGTTGGCGTAGACACCGACCCCCAGGCGCTGGAAGCTAGTCGCGAGAATGCACGCCGCAATGGGGTGAATCAGGCTAAGCTTGATCTCTATCTACCAAAAGACGAACCAAACACCAAAGCCGATGTCATGCTGGCGAACATTCTCGCGCAGCCACTGATTGGCTTGGCACCGCACCTCGCAGCGCTCACAAAGCCAGGAGGTGACCTGGTGCTTTCAGGTATTCTGTCTAATCAGGCCCGTGAGGTGATGGTTGCCTACGAACCCTGGTTTATTATGGACGAACCGGAGCAACGTGAAGAATGGATACGTCTCACAGGTCGGCGTAACGACAGATGACGAAGGCTGTCTTAACAACTAAACTCTCTGACTCCTAGTTCAGTCGCTTTCAGGAACGAAGCATGACCCAGAGTAGCCTGCAGACCCAGTGCCCCAAATGTCGCACCCGCTTCCGGGTTACCGATGAACAGCTTGGCATTGCCAGGGGCAAGGTGCGCTGCGGCCACTGCATGGAGGTTTTCAATGCGGTCGAGCATCGGGTGCAAGTCGACCCCCCTGCGCAACCTGCAACCAGCTCCAGTTTAAGCGGCGACAACACGGAAGAGGACTTCATCTTTGCGGATAACCCTGAAGAAGACGCCCAGGAAAGCCGATATACCGGTACAAAGCTAACGTTCTCGGATGACGAGCTGAGCGACAGTTTTCGCAGCTTCGACGACAAGGATCATTCCACACAGGATGAAACAGACGACGCCGATATCGATGAGAGCTGGGCCGAAGCGATTCTTCAGGAAGATGTCGCTCCCACGAAAATAGCACCCGAGCCAGAATCTGAGCCCGAGCCCGAGCCCGAGCCCGAGCCCGAGCCCGAGCCCTCTAATTCTGGCGCCTCCGAAGCCAATAAAAGCCCCAGTGAGCCCCCCAAAGAAGACCCACAAGGCTTTTACATTGACCAGCAACCGAACCCGGAGTTTGAGTCTTTTGCCAGCGACCACGGGCCTGAACCCGTGAATGAAAACCGAAACCAGGAAGAACCTTTCACCGCGAATACCCCGTTTGGTGACCTCAGGCACGACCCTGTATCCGTGGGCAGAAACAACAAAAGCTGGCTACGCACCCTGGTTTGGTCAGTCATTGTGCTTGGCCTTTTCGGTGTTCTGATTGCGCAAGTCACCTGGTTCCAGTTTGACCGGTTATCGGCCATACCAGAGCTACGACCCTTTTATGAAAAGGGCTGTGCACTGGCAGGCTGCGAACTGAGACCTCTGATCAACGTTGATGCCATTCAGAGCCGAAAGCTTGTGGTGCGCACTGATCCGGAAAATCGTAGCCAATTGGTTGTAGATGCAGTCATCATTAACCGGGCAGATTTTCAGCAACCCTTTCCTGCCATCGCCCTGACTTTCTCCAACCTGAATGGAGATGTTGTAGCCCAGAGTGTTTTCACGCCGTCGGAATACCTGGCTGGCGAGGCCAACGAGCTCGACATCATGCCCGTGGAAACGCCCGTTCGCATTGCGATCCGCATTCGCGACCCGGGCCGCGACGCTGTGAATTACAACATAATTTTCCGACCCTACGCGCCCTGAAACTGTCTGCCGGTGACCACCCGGCAGACACACCAACCCCCACCACATCGCACAAAAGTCAACCAGAAAGAGCGAAAAATAATCAGTTTTTTAGCCCCTTTGCCCCTTCAATCAAAGGGCCCCCGGCGGTATCATTAGCGCCCTTCGGAATCGGCATCGGTCATTTATTAAACAGCCGCACCGCTCCGACTTTTGCTTACTCTGCTGTGATACGGGTTCAAACCATGTTGCCAACGGCAAAAATCGGGCCGTACACACTGCCCAACTCGCTGATTGTTGCGCCCATGGCAGGTGTAACAGACCGCCCCTTTCGGCTACTCTGCCGCAAAATGGGCGCGGGCCTGGCGGTGTCGGAAATGGTCATAGCAGATAGCAAGCTCTGGCATACGCGCAAATCCAGATCCCGTATGGATCATGCCGGAGAGCCTGAACCGAGATCGGTGCAGATTGCTGGCGGTGACCCGGAAATGCTGGCCAACGCGGCCCGCCTTAATGCCGAATCTGGCGCCCAGATTATTGACATCAATATGGGTTGTCCGGCGAAAAAAGTATGCAACAAGGCGGCTGGTTCAGCGCTGATGAAGGATGAAAGCCTGGTTCGAGACATATTGAATGCTGTAGTCAGTGCCGTTGATGTCCCCGTTACGCTGAAAATGCGTACTGGTTGGGATCAGGACAATCGCAACGCGCTTACCATCGCCCGTATGGCCGAAGATAGTGGCATTCAGGCTTTGGCGATTCATGGTCGTACCCGCGCCGACAAGTACAACGGCGAGGCAGAATACGACACCATTGCACAGATCAAAGCCAGCGTTGGCATTCCGGTTTTCGCCAATGGCGACATCACATCGCCGGAGAAAGCCCGCATGGTGCTTGAGCATACCGGCGCCGATGGCCTGCTTATAGGTCGCGCCGCTCAAGGCAGCCCATGGATTTTTCGGGAAATTCTACATTTCCTTGAAACCGGTCGGCACTTGCCGGCGCCTCCATTGAGCGAAGTGGAACAGATTTTAAGCGAACACCTAGGCGCCCTGCACAGCTTTTACGGCGAGCTCATGGGCGTGCGTATTGCCAGAAAACACGTGGGTTGGTACTTGCAGTCCCACGACCCGGACAAACAGTTCCGCAGTCGCTTCAACGTGCTCAACAGCGCGGTGGAGCAGAAAAACAGTATCCGACAGTATTTTTCAGGTTTACGAAATGGAGAGGAATTCGCAGCATGACCGCTGAGACTTTGGCAAACAACACACTGAACACCCCGGCCAACGATGATATTCACCAGCTACAAACGGTGAACAGCAGCGGCAACACCGTTACCCTGCGAGATAACGTTGAAGTGGCTCTGAAAAACTACTTTGCCCAGCTTGATGGAGCGCCCGTTACTGAAGTCTACCAACTGGTACTTTCCGAAGTGGAAGCACCTCTGCTGGAACAGGTAATGAAGTACACCCGCAACAACCAGACCAAGGCATCCACCATGCTCGGCCTGAATCGCGGGACCTTGCGCAAAAAGCTGAAGCAGTACGGCCTGCTATAATCGAGACATCCTGACTTGAAGAGGGCCTCCCGGATACCCTTCGCGAGGCCCTTATTCGTTCACCCCAAGTGAAGAATATAACCCCATGGCAAACCAGGCTAATACCCCCGTCCGTCGCGCACTGATCAGTGTCAGTGATAAATCCGGCATTGTTGAGTTTGGGCGCGCCCTGACCGATCGCGGTATCGAGCTGCTTTCCACCGGAGGCACCTTTCGGCTCCTTAAGGAAAACCGCGTTCTCGTTACCGAAGTCTCTGACTACACCGGGTTTCCCGAGATGATGGATGGCCGGGTAAAAACCCTGCACCCGAAAATCCACGGCGGCATTCTGGGCCGCCGGGGCACAGACGATGCCATCATGGGCGAGCACGGCATCAACCCCATTGATATGGTTGTGGTGAACCTGTACCCATTCGAATCCACCGTCGCCAACCCCGACTGCGATCTTGCTACCGCTATTGAAAACATTGATATCGGCGGCCCAACCATGGTTCGCGCTGCGGCCAAAAACCACAACGATGTCGCCATTGTGGTCAATGCCTCAGATTACAGCCTGGTTCTGAAAGAACTGGAAGACAACGATGGCCAGCTGAGCCACAGCACCCGGTTTGATCTGGCAGTAAAGGCATTCGAGCATACCGCAGGCTACGATGGCGCCATTGCCAACTACCTGGGTGGCCGCACCGCTGACAACAACAACGCCGATTTCCCGCGCACCTTTAACAGCCAGTACGTAAAAGTTCAGGACATGCGTTACGGCGAAAATCCGCACCAGCGCGCGGCTTTCTACGCGGAGCGCAACCCGAAAGAAGCCTGCGTGGCCACGGCAAAGCAACTTCAAGGCAAGGAGCTGTCCTACAACAACGTGGCGGACACCGACGCTGCCTTGGAATGCGTGAAGCCGTTTGCGGACCCCGCCTGCGTAATCGTCAAGCACGCCAACCCCTGCGGCGTAGCAATTGGGTCGGATATTCACCAGGCCTATGACCTGGCCTTTGCAACCGACCCCACCTCGGCTTTCGGCGGCATTATTGCCTTCAACCGGGAGCTGGACGCCGAAACCGCCAAGGCCATTATTGATCGCCAGTTCGTGGAAGTTATTATTGCACCCTCCATCGCACCGGAGGCAGTGAAGCTGGTCAGCGCGAAAAAGAATGTACGCCTGCTGGCCTGCGGCGATCTCAACGGCGAGCGCGCCCAGTCCATGGACTACAAGCGCGTAACCGGCGGCCTACTGGTACAGGATCGTGACCTGGGCATGGTGGCCATGGCCGACGTAAAAGTGGTGACCACCCGCCAGCCAACCGAGCACGAACTGAACGACCTGCTGTTTGCCTGGGAAGTGGCAAAATACGTGAAATCCAACGCCATTGTTTATGCCCGTTCAGGCCGCACAATTGGTGTTGGCGCAGGCCAAATGAGCCGCGTTTACAGCGCCCGGATTGCTGGCATCAAGGCCGCCGATGAAAACCTGGAAGTGAAAGGCTCAGTAATGGCTTCTGATGCCTTCTTCCCGTTCCGGGATGGCATTGACGCAGCCGCTGCGGCCGGTATTACTGCGGTGATACAGCCAGGCGGCTCCATGCGGGATCAGGAGGTGATCGATGCCGCCAACGAACACGGCATTGCCATGGTCTTCACCGGCATGCGCCATTTCCGGCACTGATACGACACGTTATAAACGTATAGGGTAGCGAGATATGAACATTCTGGTAATCGGCAGCGGCGGGCGCGAACACGCTCTGGCCTGGAAAGCAGCCCAGTCCCCGAATGCGGGCACCGTATTCGTGCGCCCGGCAACGCAGGTACTGCCCACGAGCCGGGCGTGCAGAACGTCAACATAGACGTGCTCGATCTTGAAGGCCTGGCTACCTTTGCCAGCGAGAACAACGTTGGCCTGACCATTGTTGGTCCGGAAGCACCTCTTGTGGCCGGCATTGTGGATCTCTTTGAAGAGCGCGGTCTGCGTGTATTCGGCCCCAGTGCCGAAGCCGCGCAACTGGAAGGCTCCAAAGCCTTCACCAAGGACTTCCTCGCGCGCCAGAACATCCCTACGGCCGGCTACGGCAACTTCACGAACGTAGACGAAGCCCTGGCATACGTTCGTGAACAAGGCGCGCCTATTGTGGTCAAAGCTGACGGCCTTGCCGCGGGCAAAGGCGTTATCGTGGCCATGACCCTCGAAGAAGCCGAAAACGCCATCCGCGACATGCTCGCAGGCAACGCCTTTGGCGATGCTGGCAGCCGTGTTGTGGTTGAGGAATTCCTTGACGGCGAGGAGGCCAGCTTTATTGTAATGGTGGATGGTGAGCATGTTCTGCCCATGGCCACTTCACAGGATCATAAGCGCGTAGGCGACGGAGATACTGGCCCTAACACCGGCGGCATGGGAGCCTACTCTCCTGCCCCTGTGGTGACCGCTGACGTGCACAAGCGCATTATGGATGAAGTCATTTACCCAACAGTGCGTGGCATGGCGGCTGAAGGCCATCTCTACAAGGGGTTCCTTTACGCCGGCTTGATGATAGACACCACCGGAGCACCCAAGGTTATCGAATTCAATTGCCGCTTTGGTGATCCGGAGACTCAGCCCATCCTGCTTCGCATGAAGTCAGACATTGTTGAGCTGTGTCAGGCGGCCATTGATGGCAAGCTGGATCAATGCAGCTCCGACTGGGACGAGCGCGCCGCAGTCGGCATTGTATTGGCCGCAGGTGGCTACCCTGGCAGCTACAACAAGGGCGATGTTATTTCCGGCCTGCCGCACACAGACACCGAAGGCGAGAAAGCCTTCCATGCGGGCACCAAGTTGGGGCCAGACGGCAACGGGGCGGTCACCAGTGGCGGACGAGTGCTCTGCGCAACGGCATTGGGCAACACAGTAACTGAAGCCCAGCAGCGAGCTTATACACTTGCCAAAAAAATACGCTGGGATGGCGTGTTTTATCGCAACGACATTGCGTATCGGGCCATTGCCCGGGAAAAATCGTAACGACGCTCTGCAAGCTAAAGCCCGGCCAATGACCGGGCTTTTTTATAGAGTACTGTATGCGCATTCGCCCAATGGGCGTAAAACACAAAACAGCCAGGAACCGCCCGAATGCTGCAAAAATTGCCCATCACCGCTATTTTTCTACTTATCTCCATTCTGCTTGTAAGCGCCTGTTCCCGACACGGCATATACGAAACGGCCATCAGCCTGGAGCGCTCTGCCGCAGGTTTGGAAGCGACCAGCATTACCGTGGGTGAGCTGAACATCGCTTACTTGCGAAACACCAAAGCCAACAACGGCGACACCATTGTTCTGGTTCACGGGTTTGGAGCCAACAAGGATAACTGGACTCGAATCGCCCGCGAGCTCACTGATGATTTCAACGTTTATGCCATAGATCTTCCTGGCCACGGCGAGAGCAGCAAACCGCTAGATTTGGGATACAGTTTGGAACAACAGGTTGGTCACCTTGCCCGCATTATCGAGGCTTTAGGTATCAATGAGATGCACATGATGGGCAACTCCATGGGCGGCGGCATTACTGCCCTTTACGCCGCTACGTACCCGAAACAGATCAAAACTGCTGTGCTGTTCGACCCGGCAGGCATTCTTGAGTACGAAAGCGAGATGGTCGATATGGTACTTGCAGGTGACAACCCTCTCATTCCGAGTAAGCCGGGGGATTTCGAGCGGTTGATGGATTTTGCCTTGGAGGAAAAGCCCTTTGTTCCCTGGCCGATCCTGGGTGTTATGGAAGAGCAAGCCATTGCCAATCAAGCCGTGAACAAGGTGATTTTCGCCGCCATACAGGAGGCGGGTTTCAAATCGGAGTTTCGCAACATCATTAAAAATATTGAAGATCCGACGCTCATAATCTGGGGCAAAGAAGACCGCATTCTCGATTACCGCAACGGCGACGTTTTTCAGAAAATCATTCCCGATGCACGTCTGGAAGTAATGGACGGCATTGGCCACGCACCGATGATCGAGCGCCGGAAGAATCTGCACGCCTGTTCCTTGAATTTGCCAAAACCCACATTTCAAACACCAACTGACGCAAACGGCCACGAGGTTCTGGCGTTATTGTCTTCAACGACCATGGGAAACAAGGTAGCCTTACACGGAAGGTCACCCGTTTCGCCTGAAAGAACCTCTCATGCCTGAAGCTATCTGGATTTCCTTTGCATTCGGCCTTGGCCTCCTGATAAAAGCCGTAGGCCTACCGCCGCTGGTTGGCTATCTGGGGGCGGGTTTCGTGCTCAGTGGTCTCGCCGCCAGCCCGTCTATCGGTATTTCGGCAGAACCCACATCCGTACTGGCTCATATTGCCCATTTGGGCGTATTGCTCATGCTGTTTACGGTGGGCCTCAAGCTCAAACTCAAGTCGGTTATCAGCCCAGAGGTAATCGGCGGCAGCTTGCTGCATTTTGCCATCACCTGCTTTGTGTTTACGCCCGGCCTTTACCTGCTGCTGGATATAAGCTGGTACGTGGCCTTCCTGTTAGCCGTTGCCCTATCGTTCTCCTCTACTGTGTTAGCTGCAAAGGTATTGGAGAACAAACGCGAGCTCAGAGCATTCCACGGCCGGGTGTCCATCGGCATCCTGATTATGCAGGATTTGATTGCCTTACTGGTGATGAGCCTGGCTGCGGGCCAGACACCTTCAGAGTGGGCGTTGATTGTCTTTGGCTTGCCACTGTTGCGGCCGTTGCTGTTCAAGCTTCTGGATGCCAGCGGGCACGACGAGCTGCTGGTTCTTCTGGGCCTTCTTTTGGCACTGGTGTTGGGAGGCATGGGCTTTGAAACCGTTGGTCTTAGTTCAGAGCTGGGCGCTCTGGTTTTCGGTGCCATTCTGGCCAATCACCCTCGCAGCCAGGAGCTGGCAAAATCCCTGTGGAGCGTAAAGGAAATCTTTCTGGTCGGCTTCTTTTTGCAAATCGGCATAGGCGGCCTGCCAGATACAAATGCCATTATATTTGCCGTTGTGGCGGCTCTAGTGCTGCCTATAAAGGGGATTCTGTTCTTCTTCCTTATGCTGCTGTTTCGCCTGCGTGCCCGCAGCGGCTTTCTTACCGCGCTGGCTCTCACCAACTACAGCGAGTTCGGGCTGATCGTTGCCAGCATCGCACTGCCGGAATGGCTGGTACCTTTAGCCATAACCGTGGCACTGTCGTTTCTGATTTCGGCGCCGTTGAACCGGCTCGCTCACCCACTTTACGAGCGTTTGAGCCACCGGCTTGTGCCCTTCGAGAGTCAACAGCGCCACCCGGATGAGCTGCCCATTTCTCTGGGTGACACCCGCGTTCTGGTGATGGGAATGGGGCGCACCGGGACCGCAGCGTACGACTGGCTGAAAACGTCAGAAGCAAGGCTCATGGCGCTGGATTCTGACCTCCCCAAGGTGCAACGACACCAGGCAAAAGGGCGGAACGTTGTCTACGCCGATGCTGAAGACAACACCTTCTGGGAAGCGCTACATATGCCAGCCGTGGAAGCCGTTATCCTTGCCATGAGTGATATAGAGGCCAAACTGATCGCTGCGCGAATGCTAAGAAAACTGGGCTTTACCGGCTACATTGTTGCCCACACCATGTACGCTGACGAAGCCGAGCGCATTTGCGAAGCCGGCGCCGATGACGCCTACCTCACCATGAGCGAGACCGGCGTTGCGCTGGCCAGCCACCTCCTGGACAGAGTTCCGGCAATACCGGCACTGGCTTCAGACAAAGCGAGCTGAACTTAACTTTCGGTTAAAGCGCAGGTGCGAAAGCCGGTATACACGTCGGTTCTCTGGGGCAGATATGCCTGCCGATAGGTACCGCGAATCAAGCAAGACGACGTGGCACAACTGCCACCACGGCTAACCTTATGATCCCCGAACTGGAGCGTAGACATGAACGGGTACATGTCTACGCGAAACCCGTCATAAGGCAGGAACTGACTGCTGGTCCATTCCCACACCGTGCCGATCATCTGCCGGCCGCCAAAAGGGCTGTCGCCTGCCGGATAATCGGCCACTGAGTTCTGCGCCATGCCGCTAGCGTTCATATCTGCATGCGTATCGTCTGGCAGCTCGTTGCCCCAAGGGTATCTCCGGAACGGCTCACCCAGCCTGTTACCAAGCGCCGCCGCTTCCCATTCCTGCTCGGTAGGTAGGCGCCGGCCCGCCCAACAGCAGTATGCTTCTGCCTCCCAATAGCTGACATGGGTTACCGGCGCATCTAGCTTCAACGGCTGCCATTGATCAAACAACCGCTCCTGCCACTGACCCTCGTGCCAGCGCCAGTAGAGCGGGTGCTGTGGTGTTTGCAGTAAGGGGATTGCCGACCCACACACGTGCGCCATGTCCGTTTCTGTTCTCAGCCATTTCTGGCCACCAAACGACCACAGTTCAGGTTTTTGATAACCGCCATCTTCCAAGAAGGCCACGAACTCCTGATTGCTAACCAGGCATCGGGAAATCGCAAACCCACCCAGGCTTACCGCATGGCGTGGTTTTTCGGCGTCGAATGCAAAATCCTCAGTCGCATACTGCTCCGACTCACCCGGCATGCCAATCAACCATTCGCCGGCGGGAACCGCGGCATCACCCTGCAATGGGCTGGCTTGCAACTCACCTGGTGCCGGGCGCTCAAAGCTAGCTCCTGGCGGCGGTGCGTAACCCGCGGTCTGACGACACCACACCAGTGATTCTATATGCATATTCTGGTGATAAATGGCGTAACGGCACAGATACAGCTCGCGATCTGTCAGTAGCGTGCGCCCAATACGTTCCGCCATTTTGTCGTAAACATGATCGAAATAAGCCAACGTCTTTTCAAGGCCGGGAAACAGATCCCCGCGCCAGCGATCCTGATGATCAATGTGGAACGAATCCCACAGGTCGTCCATGGACGGATCAAAGCTGGCATCCCCATCCAATAGGCTGAACACGAATACTTCATAGAAAAAAGCGGCATGACCCATTTCCCAGAGCGGCGGATTCACCCCAGGGTGGTAAGGCACGTCAAGCTGTTGCTCGTCCAATGATGTGATGAGTTCCCGCGTTCGCTTTCGCGTTAGCGCAAGCTCCGCCAGCAATTGAGCTCGATACATCTGCTTTGCCTCCATCATGGCTCCTCAGGCTTGATTCATTCTTATACTATCAGGTCCAGACCAGCATAATGACTGGCACTGCAACAACCGTGACCACCAGGGTGAGGGGCAAACCCAGGCGCCAGTAGTCACCAAATTCATAGCCCCCTGGCTCCATAACCAACGCGTTAGATTGATGCCCTATAGGCGTCATAAAGGCACAGGACGCACCAACGGCAACCGCCATCAACACCGCATCGGAAGGTATTTGCAGGTCACTGGCCAGGCTCAGAGCAATTGGCGCAACCACAATAGCCGCTGCTGCGTTATTTACTACGTTGGATAACAGCGTTGTGCTCACCAGTATCATCACCAGCACCGACGCAACCGAAAGATTCTCACCCAGCACCAGCATCTGTGCAGCAATCAAGCCCGCGCCCCCGGTGGTTTCCATAGCCTGGCCAACCGGAATCATCGCCGCCAACAATACAATCACCGACCAATCAATCGCCTTATACGCCTCGGCTGCAGACAGGAGCTTCACCAGCACCATTGCAACCGCCCCGGCGACAAGAGCAACTGGGGCAGCAAGCAAGCCCGTCACAATGGCGACGATACTGGCCAAAAAGATGCCGGAAGCCATAGCAGTGTTGCGGGGAGAACCCAACCTGAGGCCACGCTCCGCCAGCGGTAAGCAACCCAGTTCCGCCAGGCTGCCACCCAGAGAATCCTCAAAGCCCTGCACCAGCAATATATCGCCGGCGTTGAAGCGTATATCGCCCAGACGTCGCTTGAGCCGGTAACCCAATCGGGCGACGGCCACAATATTAAGCTGATAGCGTTCCCGTAACTGTAGCCGGTTAGCAGTTTGGCCCACCAGCGAGGACTCGGGCGCTATAACAGCCTCGACCAAGTGAAGCTCGCCTTTGGCTATCCGAACCGAGGATTCCTTATCGTCTTCTGTGTTTTCTTCACTGCTGACCTCGTTGGCTGCGCTATCGCTATTCTTTTCCTTGTCGTTTTCCGTTTCTTCATCGTCTACAGCCTGGTGCGCAAGCTCTAACCCGGTTTTATCAAGAAACGTCTGCAAGCTGGTCGTATCGGCCTCTACCAGCAGCACATCGCCCTCACGCATTACCTTGTAGGTGGAGGGAACAGCTTGGCGCTGCTCGCCTCGAATCAAAGCAAGAACCACAATATCCGGTTCATCCCCGGCCCCGGTGATCAAGCTATGCAAAGTAGACCCGGCGTGAGGTGAATCCACAGGGATGCGCAACTCAGTAACGTACTCACCAACGCTAAACAACTTGCTGTTGGCCGGGCTTTCCTCTCGCCGAGGGGTAAAGCGCCAACCAATAAGCGTAATGAAGGCAATCCCTGCCAGCGTAATAGCCACGCCAACAGGCGCGAAATCGAACAACCCGAAGGAGCCGCCCTCACGATAGGAGGCAATGATGATATTAGGCGGCGTGCCTATGAGGGTCATGGTGCCGCCCAGCAGCGACCCGAAGGCCAAAGGCATCAGCAGCAGAGAAGGCGAACGCCCCGCCTCACGTGACATCCAGATAGCAACGGGCATCAGCAACGCAAGCGCACCCACGTTATTGATAAAACCAGAGCAAAGCGCCACCACGCTAGTCAGGGTGAACACCTGAAGTGTCGGTCGATGGCTGATCTTACCCAGCAAACGTGCGATGTTGTCTACCACCCCACCGTTCACCAATCCTTGGCTGATAACCAAAACCGCAGCTACGGTAATCACGGCAGGGTGACCAAAACCGGCAAACAACTCTTCTGTTGGCACCAAGCCTGCGACCGCCACCGCCAATAAAGCCAGCATGGCCACCACATCAAAACGTAGGCGGTTCCATACAAACATGGCAAGGGTAATTCCGAGCACCGAAAACACAATGCCTTGCTCGATACTCAAGGGCAATCTCCTGCATCGGGGGCGGGTAATAATATATAGCAAAGCCGCGCGGGCGGGCACTTAGAGGCGATGACAGCCTCTTGGGTCATGTCAGCCAACTTTACAGTTTTACGCCGCGCCAAGCATCCGTATTTCGCAACCGCCTGTATAGTCTTACCTATATGCTTTATGGCACACAACCTGCCTGCAAAGAAGGCACATAGAATAATATTCATGGCTGTATTCCACAGTCATAGCGGGTCACTCAGGGCAGTGACCGGAGCCTTAGCCGTACCGGTTAGTTAACGCATTCCTGAACGACTGGCAGTCCCATTTCCGAGGCACCACTTTTGTGGAGGTTTGCCATGATGGAAAAGAGACCGCTTGTTTGGCTGTCAGCAGCAAACAGCAAAACCTATGCACGAAAAGAGCTAGAGACAAGCTGGAATCTGATTGATTTCAATCTTGGCAACCCGGTTTCCCTGCTGGCTGCAGCCAGCAACGGTGCCAGAGTTGGTGTACTGGAGTTCCCAAGGTTATCAAACGAAGACTTTCCGCCGCCGGAAAGCTGGCTAGAGACGCTTGGACTGAGATACTGGGTTGCCATCGCTCCTCAAAGGCCCATATGCGGATCGCGCATGGCCAGGTTAATCACCCACTACTGTTCCGATTTCCATACACTGCCCGTGGACTACAAGCGCATTAATACCGTGCTGGGTCACTTGTGGGGCATGGCAACAATTTTAGAGCCAGCTGACATCTCTGCACACGATAGCTATCAGAGACTGGCCCTGCGGGGAAGCTCTCAATCTATCCAGCAGGCTCGAAGCCTGCTCCGTCGTTTTGCGGCAACATCAGAGCCTGTATTAATTACCGGAGAAAGCAGCACCGGAAAAGAGGCTGCAGCCAAGTTCATTCATTCCCAATCTGCCCGTGCAGCTGGCCCGCTGGTTACCATTAACTGTGCGGCCCTGCCCACAACACTTACCCAAAGCGAGCTGTTTGGTTATGAAAAGGGCGCCTTTACCCACGCTCTGAGCGCTCGACCAGGGCGGCTTGAACAAGCGAACGGGGGCACACTGGTATTCGCCGGCATTAACGAACTTAAACTGGAACAACAGTCTGTCATCTTGAGGTTTCTTCAAGAAGGCCACATTGAGCGGGTCGGGGGCAACGCCCAAATCCCGATCGACTGCAGAATTATCACCACCACCAACCAACCGTTACCAGAGTTAATTGCACTCGGAGGCTTCCGCAGTGATGTGTATTACCGGCTGGGTGGCCTGGAAGTGAAGCTACCTGCGCTGAAAGACAGGCTTGAGGACATCCCAGCACTTGCCCAGGCAATGCTTAATGCCGCTTCTTCTGGAGCCAAACCGAAACGGCTGACTAAGGGGGCTATCCAAAGCCTGGTAAACCATTCATGGCCAGGCAACTTTCGGGAGTTACAGAACTGCTTGCAACAAGGGTGGCTACTCAGCGATGAATCCACCCTTGAAGCTTCCGATCTTGGGCTGGCTAACCCGGGGCTAACCTTGAAAGCTTCCACCCATCTCAACCTCAAAGAGTTCCGCGCCCGCGCCGATCGGCAAGCACTTTTATGCAGCCTCCGAATGGCGAATTACAACATGTCGGAGGCTGCGAGACTTCTGAACATATCGCGAGTCTCGCTATATCGGCTGATGAACAAGTACACCCCAAGCACGAGCACCCAAAACACCCGCCAAGGCACTGACCAAAAGGGAGATTTGCCATGAGGTTCCAAACTCACCTACTACTCACTGTCGGCTTAAGCATGATTCCTGCAATCAGCGTTGCAAAACCAGAAAGTGATGACGCTGGAAAGACACAGACCCGCAGTGAGAAATCGCAAGACCAAGCCTCAGATATTGCCTCAATAACCTCTGACCGTGGCATTGTCACCCAGCCTGGCCGCTTCACCATTGAGCCGTCCTTTTCCTATGCCCACAGCAACGCAACGCAGGTTGCGGTGGAAGGCTATACGGTGATTCCTGCCCTGCTGATAGGCCTGATCAATATTTCAGAGGTTCAACGGGATATTTTTGTCGGAGCCCTGTCGCTCAAATATGGGTTTACCAGCCGATTTGAGGCAGCAGTGCGCGCACCCTATCTGAGCATTCAGGAAGATCTTCGGGAGCGCCAGGCATTTGAAGGTACGCCTGTTGATACGCTGCGGGAGTCATCCGGCGAAGGCTTGGGCGACGTAGAGCTGTCCTTTCGCTATCAGCTAAATGACGGCCTGGAAGGCTGGCCCTACGTCATTGGCTCATTCCGGGCAAAAGCACCCACGGGGGATAGTCCATACGATGTCGACCAACGTGTCATTATGGACAGTAATGGCAATCCCATAGGGCTTGAGCTTGAAGAAAGGCCAACAGGTTCCGGGTTCTGGTCATTTGAACCAGGCGTATCGTTTATCTATCCTTCGGATCCTGCCGTTCTCTATGGCAACCTGAGCTATGTCTTTACGCTGAAAGACGAAAAGGGCTTCGAGAACGGCAATACCGTTAATCCTGGTGATGTGGTTCGGTTTGGCTTTGGCATGGGGTTCGCGTTCAATCAGCGCACATCATTCAGCCTTGGCTACGACCATTCAATTATCCGAAAGACAACCTATGAGCGCGACTTTGATCTTTTTGGCGCAACCTTCGACAGCATCCAGATCGGCTCGTTGTCGTTTGGGCTTTCTCAACGGCTGTCGCCCAGTACAACCTTAAGCCTTACCGTCAGTGTCGGAGTAACGGAAAATGCGCCGAACAGTGAGATTACACTGAAGCTGCCAATTAGCCTCTAAGCGATTAGAGACCCGGCGTACATGTTCGTCAGGGCCTGAGAAACTGGAGGATGGGATTGCGCAGGCTTTCGGGAATGCGGTAACCGGAACCCAGATTATTCAGCTCGATATTTAGCTGTCGCGCATTCTGTATGACCGATCCATTCAAGTCATTCTGAATCAGCGTCATCCACCCTCCTGCACCCGTGGCGACAGAGACCAACGCCTGCCCATTCTGCCCGGAGTTAATGATACCAAGCACAGTCTCCATTCGGTGCGGCGCTGTCTGCCCGCTCACTATCTGGTTCAGGTTGGGGATGGTTAGTCGATTGATCGCCAGGGTTTCGCCGTTGACAGAAACCACTTGCTCCAGCCCAATCGAAATTTCCAAATTGTTCAGGCTAAAACCACCCCTTTGTGACGCAAGTTCGCCATCGCTCATAGCCAAAGCCTGCGTCAGTCCGTCGGCCACTGCAGGCACGCCTGCACCTCCTAGAGCAAAGGCCAACCCCATCATTGCCCATCGCTGTATGCTAACCATGTGTTACCACTCCCTCGTGGATGGCCAATATGGCAGCGTATGGCCAAGTGGCGGGCCTTCCTGCCCCTTAAACAGCGGCGCCCGGACAATTTGTGGCCAGTCTCCGCCTGTCAGGAATGTGCTACGCCCCTGTTGCAAATGGCTACGAATGACAAAGGCGGCACCGTTCCAATAGTCCTCAAACTCAGCCCTTGGGTATACTTTAAGCCCGCGAGCTGGGTCGCCAACAAACACTTCATGCTCACTGATTCCCTTAATAACAACAAAATGCCGGAAACCATCCATGTTCATAAGCACAATGACCGGCAGTCGTACTTTTTCTCGCAGGCCCGATAACGGCATGCGAAAGCCGTCGGCCTGATAGCCTTCAGACTCCAGAAACCGCTTCATATCCAGCATCGAGAAGCCTTCAAGGCGCACCTTTTCCGGGTCTGCCAGCGAGAACATCCCGGTAAAAACGTCTTGCTCCGTAAAGGAGTCATCGTAGTGATAAGACAGCAGTGAGGCTATCGCGGCCGAACCGCAACTAAAATCAAACTGCTGTTGCATGATCGAACTAAACCGTTGCTCCTTGAAGCTGCGAACCCCCAACTGAAGGTCGCCACCCACTCCCGGCAGCATAACGGTACCGGCAAAAGCAGTGGACCAGAGCATCGCAGCGCCCACTGTGGATACAACAAGCCTCCGACTCACCATGGCCCACCTCCTGTCAGCGATTGATAAGAATGTTTACTTGAGTGCTGTCCTGAATCACCACCTGGTTACCGGTGTTCTGAATAACCGTGGCAATACCGCTCATGTTCCCGAATGCTTGATCTGAGATCAGGTTGTCTCCGGTGCTCGAAGAACCCGTCAGCGTATTTCCGGTAACCACCCCATTCTGGTGGTTTTCATTGAGTTGTAACTGGAGGGGAACCCCCTGTCGCCCGCTGGTACCTTCTAGCTGATCTGCACTCATCGTGGGTAGCGTCATCCATTCTTCGGCTACCGCTGTGCCAGCCAGTCCCATAGCAACGAACAAACATACGGTTTTCAAAATCCCTCTGATGACGTTGTTAGTCATAACGCGTCTCCCGACAGCAGCCGGGGCCACACCCTGGGGTGTGGCCCGCTTTGCTTACTCGCTACCACCGCCGCCTGCGGACAGGTTAGACATAACACTCACATTAGCTTGGGTAACACTTCCCACGCCGGCGTTCTGAGCAAAAGCGCCTACGCCTGTGAAGTTAGCCGAGCCTCCACTTATCCGGTTGGACACATGGGTTTCAGTGTAAGAGTTCCTGCCGTTAGCATCTCCATAGTTGACGGTAGTGCCACTCACCGCGCCATCAAGATCGGCGTTGTTCATGAACACATCCAATGAGAGGGCCACATCCGTGGTGCTGTTATCGGAGCTGTCACTGTTGCCACTGTCAGCTGTATTGAACGAATCGTTGGTGCTGTTATTCGAGTTGTCTGAATTATCCGAATTATCCGAGTTGTCTGAATTATCCGAGTTGTCAGAGTTGTCAGAATTATCGGAGTTGTCCGAATTGTCCGAACTATCGGAGTTGTCAGACATATCATTTCCGCTGTCAGCAATTTTGAACGAGTCACTGACACTGGTGCTGTTATCCGAGCTGTCGGAGTTGTCAGAGCTGTCCGAATTATCCGAACTGTCCGAATTGTCCGAATTATCGGAGTTGTCAGACATATCATTCCCGCTGTCAGCAATTTTGAACGCGTCGTTCAGGTTGGTACTGCCATCCGAGTTGTCGGAGTTATCCGAATTGTCGGAATTGTCGGAGCTATCGGAGTTATCTGAGCTATCTGAATTATCCGACATGTCATTGCCGCTATCGGCAATCTTAAACGCATCAGCAACATCTGTGCTGTTGTCTGAATTATTCGAGTTATCAGAGCTGTCTGAATTATCAGAGCCATCCGAGTTATCGGAATTGTTGGTGCTCGTTGAGTTGTCGTTTCCTGAATCGGCATTTCCCGAATAGCCGTTGTTGGCCGTGGAGGTATCCTTCGCATTGGTGTTCGGATCTCCGTCTCCACCTTGATCCGCATAGGCGAAACCGGAAACACCCAAACTCATTGCGATCGCAGCTGCTAGCAGTCCTTTCCTTGCATTCATGATGTCATTTCCTTCTAGGTTATTGGCTTTGTTAAAGGATCCGACCCAACCCGCTAGCCTTCGGGTAAGCCAAGGTCCAGACCCGCAAGGTGAAGAAAGCGATTCCCGTGCCAGAATATGAGCACACAATCTAAGGCGATGCTTTTAAAGAAGTTTTTTTCGTAACGCTCGGGGGAAGCCAGCCGTGCGAAGGCAGGAACTGTTTCAGGGATGAAACAGTCTGGATAAAGAAAAGTAGGGAATCGAAGGTTTGTGCAGCCGTTTCAGTCATATACATGAAACCGCCACTGTAAAAAACCCCGCTAGCTGTTTCCAGCTGCGGGGTTTTTTACCCTCGGAACAGGCCCGAGAGTAGGAACACAATAAGCCGTTCGCTTAGAACTGGTTCATCGTGTTGTCTCCACCACCGGCTTTCAGCGCAGCATCACCTGCGAAGAATTCCTTGTGGTCGTCACCGATGTTAGAGCCAGCCATGTCCTGGTGCTTAACAGTGGCGATACCCTGACGGATCTCTTCACGCTGTACGCCTTTAACGTAAGCCAGCATGCCTTGGTCGCCGAAGTAGCCTTTGGCCAGGTTGTCGGTAGACAGTGCCGCAGTGTGGTAAGTCGGCAGCGTGATCAAGTGGTGGAACACGCCTGCTTCACGAGCAGCATCACGCTGGAAATTAGCGGTCCATTCGTCAGCCAGCTTGCCCAGTTCGGTGTTGTCGTACTCTTCGCTCATCAGCTTAGGACGGTCGTATGCAGATACGTCCTTACCTTCTTCAGCCCAGGCATCGAATACCTGCTGACGGAAGTTCAGAGTCCAGTTAAAGGACGGGCTGTTGTTATACACCAGCTTGGCATCTGGAACTTCTGCCTTGATGCGGTTAACCATGGCAGCGATCTGGCCAACGTGCGGCTTCTCGGTCTCGATCCACAGCATATCCGCGCCATTTTGCAGGCTGGTGATGCAGTCAAGAACAACACGGTCTTCACCTGAGCCTTCTTTGAACTGGAACAGGCCAGACGCCAGACGCTTAGGCTTAACCAACTTACCGCCTTGCTTGATCACAACGTCGCCGTTATTGATGTCGGCAGCGTTTTCGATAATGTCGCCATCGATGAAACTGTTGTACTGATCGCCCAGGTCGCCTGGCTCGTCGGTTACAGCGATTTGCTTGGTCAGGCCAGCACCCAGTGAGTCAGTACGGGCAACGATAACACCGTCATCCACACCCAGCTCCAGGAACGCCAAACGAACAGCGTTGATCTTGGACAGGAAGTCGGCATGAGGAACGGTTACTTTGCCGTCCTGGTGGCCACACTGCTTCTCGTCAGAAACCTGGTTCTCGATCTGGATAGCACACGCACCCGCTTCGATCATCTGCTTAGCCAGCAGGTAGGTCGCTTCGTCGTTACCGAAACCTGCATCGATGTCTGCAATGATCGGTACAACGTGTGTTTCGTGGTTGTCGATCTGCTTGATCAGCTCTTCTGCCTTGGCAGTGTCGCCCGCTTTTTCAGCAGCTTCCAGATCACGGAACAGGTGGTTCAGTTCCCAGGAATCTGCCTGACGCAGGAAGGTGTACAGCTCTTCGATCAGGCCAGAAACGGCAGTTTTCTCATGCATGGACTGGTCAGGCAGCGGTCCGAACTCGGAGCGCAGTGCCGCAACCATCCAGCCAGACAGATACAGGTAACGACGCTTGGTAGAACCGAAGTGCTTCTTGATAGCAATCAACTTCTGCTGACCAATAAAACCGTGCCAGCAACCCAGAGACTGGGTGTACTGAGACGTATCGTTGTCGTAGTTGGCCATGTCTTCGCGCATGATCTTGGCGGTGTACTTGGCGATATCCAGGCCTGTTCTGAACTTGTTCTGAGCGCGCATACGAGCCGCATGCTTAGGGTTGATAGCGTTCCAGGTCGGGTTTTGCTTCAGTACGGAAGCAATGGCATCGACGTCTTTTGCGTAAGGCATGGTTTCGATCCTTTGTGTTGATGAGCGAGCTTGCCGATACTTTAATGGCTTAAAATTTATAATTGAAATTTATATAATCTATTTTCGGCATTTTTCTTATGAATGATGGCAATTGAACAACGTTGCTCAACCGCAGGCCTCAAGACTGGCCAAGCACTACCAACCGGTCGCCAGGCTGCAAGTCCAGGTACTGCCTGCGCGGGGGGTTCATCATAAGATGCCGGCCGCGAGAATCTGCGGTGGCCCGGAGTACGCCAAGAGCCACCTCACCCTGGGCAGCCAGTACCTTTTCCAGTACGTGAAAATCTGCACTCGCCGGCAGTACGTAATCTTCAGGCGACTGGAATCGAATCTCCGCCCCACCGGCGGTAAATAACTCATCCAGCACCACCCTAAGCTCTCGGCGTAATGCGACCTGGGCCAAAATATGGCTGAGGATCATCGGGCTGATGAGCATTTCGCTCTGATGACCATAGAGCAGCTGGCGGTTGTCTGGGTCGCTTAGCTCCATAATCAGCTGGGGGCGCCCTGGGGACTCTGCCAAAATGTCTTCGAGCTGGAGATAGCCAACCATTGTTCGCGCATCTGCCTCCTCACCGGAGGCTAGTCGATCGCTACTGAGGAGTATAATGGTGTCGTAACCAGCAGGGTTGATCCGGCGCAATTCCTCCTCAACCATATAGTCTGCTTCAATGTGACTGTAGTTCTCCAAAGGTTTTCCGACGGCATAACGGCTGAGCGCATGCTCGCGCTCAGGCATTGGCACAACCGAGACAATATCTATCACCGGTTGCGCAGGACCGTAACTCGCGAACTCAGCCATCAGGCTGGGCACTCTGCGGTTCCAGCCAAGCAACAGAATGCGGCGCCCGTCCAGCCCTTCTCCGCGCACAACACGCCTGGCCTCCCCACGGCTTACCTGAGGCAGCGATTGGGTTTTAGAATCCGCATCCGTTTCGGAGTAGTCCCGGGCCATCATCACAACCCGATCTTCCATTTTTATAGGCGTCGCCGATGACGCTGCCAGCTGAACCTCCCAGCCCTGCTCGCATTTGCGAAGCAAACCAAGAACAATTGCGCCCGGGCGCTCGGCAGCCAGCTCTCCCAGGGTCATGCCCTCTATGGATTCGCCACCTCGAATAAAGAGTTCATTGCCCTCACCGGCCGTGAGCAGCTCGTTATAAACCTCAGACAACCCCGGGTGCAGCACATTCTGCACCATCAGGCGGCTGATGGTGGCGTTGCCGGCTACCACTTCGACCGCACCGGGATAAGCCCGCTCAACCACCGGCAATTTGCGAATATCCTGAATCTCTGCCACCACATAAGGCAAGGGCGCTTGGTACTGTCGTGCCTGCGCTGCAATGGACAACAGTGCTTTAACGGTTTCTACATCGGAGGAAATCAGGCTACCAGCCTCGTAGGTTGCACTGGGCACAATGACTGCCGCTGCATCCAGGCAAGCGACCCTGTGCAGGGCCTCTGGCTGAATCGCCAATCCGGAGCGCAAAATAATCTGGCGAGCGCGCCGGCCAATGCCAGGCTCATTACGCAGCTCATGAACCTGCGCAGCAGACGCTTCTTCGGATAAAACCACCAGGTTCAGCTTCTGAATATCATGTTTTTGCAGAAACCGGCGCATACGCCCGGAGGAGCCCAGCAACTCCGAAAGCAGCGGTAATGTCTGATTTGTCCATCCCAGCACAACCACATGATTTTTCAGAATAACCGGAGTTAGGCCACGTTCCAGATCCGCCATTTTGGCAATCAGCCAGCGGGTAAGAATGGCCACCAGGGTGCCCATAAACACCACATACCCACTGATGGTTAGCAGTGTCGAGACGAAGCGCTGCCAAGTACCCACATCGTCACCCAGATAGCCGGGGTCAGTCAGGCGCAAAAAAGCCCACCAGACCGCCGAACCTGGGTCATCAAACTCACCACCCTGGGGAACCACCAGCAGACCACCGATGAGAGAAATCAGCCCGATAAAAACACCTACGACCACCAGCTGGAAGCCTGCGCCCTTCACCAGCTGTCGCTCTACAATAAACTTCACACGGTCAACCACCCGGAAGGGCAGCATGGCGGTCTTCTTCATCAATTTGGCCCGGAGAGGTTTGAAAGTGTTGAGGTGTGCTGAACCATGGATGAGAGGGGCAATGCCAAGGCCTCTCGCAGGGTTGGTGTAAACTGCAACACCCCTTCCACCGGCCCAAGGCCACCGCGGGCAAGTGTTCGCTGTGGCTGGGACTGCATATCGGCAATCACAATTCGTGTACCGTCATGTTGGCAAGTGGCAATCAATTTGTTGAGGGCGGACAGGCCCCCCGCATCCAGTACAGTAACGCCATCTACATACAGGATAAACCCGTCGACGTTGCGAGAGAGCTCCGCAAGCTCACCAAAAATACGGTCTGCCGCTGCAAAAAACAGCGGGCCATTAATTTTGAACACCCGCCAGCCAACCGGCAGGTTTTCTTCCGCGACCCGTTTGCCGCTTGTGATATCAGTCACCTTGGTCATTTCGGCCATTTCACGCATAAACAGTACAGCGGCTAGCAACACGCCGGTGGTAATGGCAATAACCATATCCAGCGCCACCGTTAGCGAAAAGCATGTCAGGAACACCAACACGTCACTGCGCGGCGCGGTCTTCAGCAAACGTACAGCCTTTGGCGCCTCACTCATATTCCAGGCCACCACAATCAGCAGGGCCGCCATAGCTGGCATAGGCAGGTAGGCCAACACACCCGCCAAGGATACCAGCGCCAGCAGAACCACCGCGGCATGAATCATCGCCGCAACCGGCGATTCGGCGCCGGCACGGTAGTTGGCCGCAGAGCGAGCAATGGCTGCGGTTGCGGTGATGCCCCCAAAAAATGGCACGATAATATTGCCAAGCCCCTGCCCCATCAGTTCGCTGTTGGCGCTGTGGCGCTTTCCGGTCATGCCATCAAGCACCACGGCGCACAGTAGGGACTCAATAGCGCCAAGCATAGCTATGGCGAACGCTGCGGGCAGCAACTCGCGCACCATATTCCAGGACAGCCCGATGGCCAGACCGCTGGCGTCCGCTTGCTGCCAGGGCCAGGCAAACTCCGGCAGAACAGGCGGAATACCAGCGCCCGTGCCACCACCCGGCAGCAGATAACTAAAGCGCGACCCTATAGTATCAACCGTGGCGCCATTCGCGTTCAGCCATACCGCCAGCAGGCTGCCAATAACCACTGCTGGTAAATGCGGCGGAATCGGAGTTTTCAGACGCGGCCAAAGCAGCATAACCGCAAGCGTAACCACGGCAACCAAGGCGCTCATGCCATCCAGCGCAGGAAAACTCTGTGCCAGCACTGCCAATTTGTCCCAGTAGTGTTCCGGCATGGTCGGCACAGCCAGACCAAAAAAGTCTTTTATCTGTAATGTGGCGATCACCACGGCAATTCCACCGGTAAACCCAAGCGTAACGGATTCCGGAATGTATTCGATAAAACGGCCTAACCGCATGAGCGCCATGATCACCAGCAGAACACCGGACATCAGGGTGGCGAGCAACAGACCGCCCAGGCCATAGGCCTGGGCAATAGGATAAAGAATAACCACAAAAGCCGCCGTGGGGCCCGAAACACTAAAACGGCTACCGCCTGTCAGGGCAATAATGAAACCGCCAATAAACGCGGTATAAAGTCCGTATTGAGGCGCTACGCCGCTTGCGATAGCCAGCGCCATGGCCAGCGGTATTGCAATAATGCCCACCGTAACGCCCGCCATAAGATCGCGCAGGAATCGGCGGCTGCTATACGGCTGATCAATACAGGCTTCCCGGAAGGCATGGGCGAGCCGGAGTGAAAAAAGGTGAGCGCGGTGGGGCATACTGGCCTCGTGTTTAGGAACACATACAGGTAGCGAGGCCTTACATCATATATAATTTTGCCATGAAAAAATTATTCATCGCCGTGCTCATTTTGCTAACTGGCAACCTGGCCGGTTGTGCAGCCACGAACCATCCAAACAAAAGCAGCGCCGACACACGCCCCCAAACCCTTTACGAGGCTCGCTTGGTTAACGCAGCTAGCGGCACCGGGTTAAGCGTAAAGGCACTCGCTCAAAAGCTTGCGCACACTGACGTGGTGTTCATTGGTGAACTCCATGGCCACCAAGCCTCTCACCTTCTACAATCGAAGCTTCAGGCTGCCCTTTACCGACAGGACCCGCGCCAAGTGCTGTCTATGGAGCAATTCAATCTGGATAACCAAGCCGCAGTGGATGCCTACTTGAGCGGCAAAACCGGCGAGACTGAAATGATTGAAGACAGTGGCGCCTGGGACAATTACCGCGCGTCCTACCGCCCGCTGATGGAGTTTGCACGCCAGCACGGCTTGCCTGTGATCGCGGCCAACGCACCTGCGTCGGTTGTACGTTGCGTCGGCCGGACAGGGCCGGATTACCTGAACAAGCTACAGGCTAATGATCGGGCACAATTACCAGATAATCCGTTTATGGACACTCCTGCATACCGCGAAAAGTTCGATGTCGTTATTGCCGACAGCCACAGCGCAGCAAATGAAACCATGCGCGAGCGCATGAACAACACCTATCGAGCCCAACTGCTGCGGGACAACACCATGGCAAACCGCATACTGGCCGCCCGTGCAGCACACCCTGGCGCCAGATTGTCCACACCACCGGCACATTCCACAGTGAAGAGCATCTGGGAACCGTTGCACTGCTCAAGCAACGGGCTCCGGGCATTTCGGTTGCAGTGATTTCCCCAGTAGCCTGGCCCGTAAACACAAACGAAGCGCCCTTGCATAGCAGCCGCCATAAGGGCGATTATCTCTACTTTATTCAGCCTCTACCGGACGCGTTCCGCAACGCCGAGCGCGAACAAGAGGCCATGTCGGCCAGGTTCCGCCGGCCCGCTAAAAATACCTGCCAAGGAGATTCTCCATGAAAATCATTGCTGCCCTTATTCTGGGCATCAGCGCCATTATCTCCGCATCGTTTATCGGCGACGGCCTAACCGACCTGCGAACCGGCGACCGCTACGTTACGGTGAAAGGCGTGGCAGAACGGGAAGTCACAGCAGACCTTGCCCTATGGCCAATCCGCTTTGTAGCCACAGGCAATAGTCTTGGCGAGGCGCAGGAAAAAGCCAACAGCAGTCGCGATGCCATCATGGCGTTCCTGAAGCTACAGGCCATCAACGACGGAGCAGTAGAACTTCAACGGCTGGATGTTACGGACACCCGGGCTAATCCGTACCAGGACGACAACGGCAAACAGAAATTCATTATCAGCCAGACCCTGATGGTGCGCAGCGACAACATAGAAAAAATCCGCCAAGCCGCACAGGCTGTCAGTGAGCTGGTTGATTCTGGCGTAGTGTTGTCATCCGACTATGGCCCAAGCGGGCCTACTTACCTGTTTAACGGCCTGAATGAAATCAAGCCAGATATGATTGCCGAAGCAACGGCCTCCGCCCGTAAGTCAGCCAGCCAATTTGCCGAGGACGCCAAAACCGAACTGGGCGACCTGCGCCGGGCCAACCAGGGCGTGTTCCAGATACTTGCGCGGGATCAGGCCCCGGGGGTTTCCGAGCAGCAGCAACCAATGAAAACCGTGCGGGTGGTTTCTACCGTTGAGTATTATTTGCGGTAACAACCTTAAAAGACCACCCACCTATTGGGTCTGAACCATCTCGTCGGTTACCTGATACTCACCCTCCAGCCAGCGTAGAATTTCGCTGGCTGCCGGGTGATCATAAGCATCGTAGGTACGCATCAGGCCTTGCCGCTTTTCCTCGCTGATGCGCCCAAGGCCTGCATCCTGAAGCACCAGCAGGTCCGCGCGGAGCTGCTCTGCCAACTCCCGCCCAAGCACTTCCTTCGCAGCACTAAGGAAGGCATGGCCGTACTGGTATTCAGAACCCAGGCGATAAGACTCAGCCAGGGTTATCGCAGGAATCGTGGTTAATGTTGGCTGCAGCGCTGGGTTGATTCCATGGCCCGACAGATAGGCGCCGTTAGCCGCCGGACGGCCGGTAAATGCCCGCAGATGCAAGTGTCGAGACATGCGGTCGCCGTCGTTCACCGGGTAATTGTCCCAAAGCACCGGTTTGCGCCCAAGCTGGTCAGTCACACGCTTTAGGTGCCCGGGAGAAATCTCTCTGGAGCATACTTCCTCCCCTGTCCAAAATACCTGAATGTCATGGTCCAGCAGGCGACCAAGGGTCTCCAGATAGCCAGCAGGTCGTTCACCGAATACCCGATCCAGCACCGGATCATCAGAATAGTAACTGGGGCATATGGAAAGATAGCGAACCTGGGTGCGCTCGCGGATCCAGTGCATAATATCCGCCTGGGTTTGCGCAAGCGCAGGGGTATCGGCATGCATGTCGTCGAACAGAATGGCCAGCTCATCGATTCCAATACGATCAAGTAACTCAAGCTTCGCAGCAAGAGCGGTACGGGCGGCATCGTCAAAACAGTTAAAAATTTCGAAAGGGCTCAGGCCGATACCGAACCGCAACCCTTGCTTGCGACAAAGTCTGCCAAAGTCTGCCAGCTCTGCAGCCATTGCGGGTGGATGCGGCTCCTGCCAGCGCCGGCGCAGAAAAGCATCAGCTTTAGGTGCATAAAGATAAAACCCGTAACCGTGTGGCGCCAGTGCACGCACAAGTTGTTGCCGCTCCTGCCAGTTCCATACCGGCCCGTAGAAGCCCTCAATAATCCCCAACGTTGTGCTCATGGCGCTCTCCCTGTGGCAACCCGTGTATTACCACATGGTATACCTGCAGCAAGGGAACGGTATATCCCATCTGTATTGCCCGGCGCCAAAGCACGCTACTATAGAAAAAATTCCGACGGAAACTATTATGAACCCTTCCCAGGCCCGACTGGGCAGTCTTGATGCATTGCGAGGCCTCGCAGCTCTGGGGGTGGTGCTTTTTCATTATCTGCCCTATTACGACAAGCTCTTCGGCCACGAGTTTGAAATCCCGCAACTGCTAACAGACACTCTATTGTTCGGCCGTTACGGGGTTCACCTGTTTTTCATTCTCAGCGGTTTTGTCATCTTTATGACCCTTGAGCGTACCCGCAATGCGGTCTGGTTTGGGCTAGCCAGAGGGATTCGTCTCATGCCGGCACTCTGGCTGGCATTGCACTCACCTTTATTTCCGTGCACCTCTTCGGCCCCGAAAGTCGCGCAGTCAGCTTAGAGACCGCCCTGCTTAACGCAACCTTGCTGCATGAGTATCTGGGTGCCGAACACGTAGACGGGGCTTACTGGAGTCTCGTGATAGAGGTGACATTTTACAGCTGGATGGCGTTGCTGTTTTACAGCCTGCGCGACTGGTCACGATTACGGATAGCCTTCTGGCTATGGATGCTGGTGAGCTACGCCGGCGTCATCTGGTGGAAACACATTCCCGAGAGCATGGAATTCCTGGTCAAAGACTTGATGTTCGTGAAATACGCCCCGTTATTTATTGGGGGTATGCTGATTTTCCGCATTTACCAATATGGTCGCCCGGCGGCTGCAGATGCGGCATTACTTGCACTGGCTGTTTGCCATGGCCTGTTTGCTTACAAACTGCCATACAGCCTGTTTGTGCTCGGTTGCTTCGGAACGTTTGCACTGGCTGTTTCGGGGCATCTGAACTGCTCGCCAACAAACCCATGCTGTGGCTGGGCAGTCTTTCCTACAGCCTGTACCTGGTACACCAAAACATTGGCTATGGCGTGATTACCCTAAGCTACAACGCAGGCCTTCCAGGGTGGCTGGGGGTCAGTTTAGCTACTGTCACAGCACTTCTCCTTGCGTCACTGATTCACTACAGCGTCGAGAAACCAGCACAACGACGATTCCGAGCCTGGCGAAGTCGCGCGGAAACTGCTCAGTCATTCAAAGCCCCGGCAAAGGTTACTGACTTGCCTTAAGCTTGATCACTCAAAAGAATAGACCGCCCATTGACGGAGTTTGGTTATGGACATAAAAACCTTCGAAGATTTAATTGACTGGACCCGCCAATTGCATTCCAAGTTGGCAGAATGCCTACAGGAGTTTGCCCAGCGACATAGCAATGAGCGGGCCAGCGCTTTGCTGGATTACGTGGCAGGCCACGAATCTAAACTCGCAAAAGCCGTGAGTGAGTTCCAAAAGCAAGCCGAACAAAACGTTCTGCATACCCGTCTTTACGATTACCTGAACCACGAGCCGATCACTCTGGATCGGATGTGCGATGGACGACTCGCAACACTTGGTTTCGATGACATCGCCCGGGAAATCTTTGCTTTCCACGACCAGATTATGGAATTGTACGATTCTCTGATCGGCAAAGCTGAGATCGAAGGTGCCAAATCACTGCTGGAAGATCTGCTGGCACTTGAGCAACATGAAGCCATGCAGTTGTCCAGCCAGGTTGGCCGGATGTGGGACATGTGACAACAACTACGACCTATGTCGCACCCGAGGCATTTTTCATTTCGCTGCCTCCCAATACTTGATAATGTGAAATAGTTGTAAGGCTTCTCAAAGAAAGCTAAAGCTCGATCCACAAAAATGACAAAAGGACACAAGAGCAATGAAGATCCGTTCCGTTCTCTCCGCGGCGGTACTCGCTGTCGCAGCAACCTTTGCCTCTACCCAGGCGCTGGCCCAGGATACATTTACCCTAAAGCTGGCAGAAACCTGGGGCCCGAACTTCCCGATTTTTGGCGACACTACCAAGAATTTCGCCAAATCTGTCGAGAAAATGTCTAACGGGCGCCTGAAGATCCGTATCGATTCTGCCAACAAGCACAAGGCTCCTCTGGGCGTGTTTGATATGGTTAAAGCTGGCCAGTACGACATGGGCCACTCCGCTTCCTACTACTGGAAAGGCAAAGTGCCTGAAACCCTGTTTTTCACCAGCATGCCCTTCGGCATGGACGCTGTTGAACAGTGGGCCTGGTTTTACCACGGCGGTGGTATGGAGCTGATGCAAGAAGTGTACGAACCACACAACATGTTGTCGTTCCCGGGTGGTAACACCGGCGTTCAAATGGGCGGTTGGTTTCGTGAGGAAATTAAATCACTGGATGACCTTAAAGGTCTGAAAATGCGTATTCCGGGCTTTGCCGGTGAAGTCTTTGCTGAAGTGGGCGTTAACCCAACCAACATTGCACCTGGCGAGCTGTACACCGCGCTTGAGCGCAACACCATCGACGCAGTTGAGTGGGTTGGCCCGGCCCTGGATTTGCGCCTTGGCTTTCAGCAAATTGCCGATTACTACTACACTGGCTGGCACGAACCTGCCACTGAACTGCAATTCCTGATAAACACGAAGGTCTGGGAAAAGCTGCCAGCAGACTTACAGGAAATTATGCGGGTTGCCATGCGCACTGCCTCTTACGACATGCTGGTACTCTCTCAGCACGCCAACGCAGAAGCCTGGGCCAACATCAAGAAAGACTACCCGAACGTGCAGATTAAGCAGTTCCCTCAGGACATTTTCCAGGCCATGTACGATGCCAACAAAAAGCTCCTCAAAGAAGCTTCTGAGAGCAACGAACAGGCAGCCAGAATCATAAAATCCCAAGAAGAGTATATGGAGCAAAGCCGCGCTTATACCGATATTTCTGAGCGTGCATACCTAAACACCATGGGCACAGTCGAGTAAGATACAGGCAGTAATGGAGCCGGGATCGCTCTGAAGGGTGATTCCGGTTTTGTTGTTTATAGCAATAGCAGAAACGCCAGCCCCGTGGCGGAGGAATGTGAATGCAGTGGATCATAAAGCTGGATGAGGGCCTTGCCCGCTTATCCATGGTTTGCGGCTGGGTTGCCTGTGTCGCGATGTTGCTGATGGCAGGCAATGTTTTTTACGACGTTGTTGCCCGTTATGCGTTTAACGAAGTATCCATCGGTATGCAGGAGATGGAATGGCACCTGTATTCGGTGGTATTTCTACTCGGCATCCCCTACGCGCTGCGCACCGACGGCCATGTACGAGTCGACGTGTTTATACCCGCTGGAGCAAC
>NZ_MBPP01000027.1 GCF_001858325.1 Marinobacter sp. AC-23 | reverse complement strand
GGATAATGCTCCGATGGAATCGTTCTTTAGTCGGCTTAAGGTGGAGTTGATCTACGCTGAGTGTTTCGAGTCGATCGCAGCGGCCAAATCCGCTATCTTCGAGTACATCGAAATCTTTTATAACCGAAAGAGAAGGCACTCCACTTTGGGCTATCTCAGCCCGGTGGAATACGAGCGCAGATGCGCATAACTGAGTGTCTATTTTTCGTGGGTAGGACCATGCAATAACGCCGAATCGTCGGCGCCTTACGGTTTCGGGTAGTCGTTCTGAGTTTTCTTTCGCACAACACCGCATAACCCACATGCAGAGCCGTACCCAATAGGCGTAACAAAGCGAAGCACCCAGAATTGAAAAAGAGAAATTGTATTGGTACTGAAGAGGTCATCGGCCGTCATCCATAACAAGCAGTGTGTCTATAGCGTACAGCTTTCCACACTAGCCCATCTCTGAACTGTTTGCTGTTGTCCTTTGCAATACTTTGTTAATTCGGGTGAAGAATATCGGGAGGGGAATTCGGAGGGAAAATCACAGCCCCGGGCAGGCGCCCAGGGCTGTATCACTACAGTCTTATTTAACCTTAGGATCCAACTCACCAGCCTCATAGCGCTCAAACATGCGCTCAAGGTTGATAGGCTTGATCTTGCTGGCTTGGCCAGCACAGCCGAAGGCTTCGTAGCGTGCAACACACACTTCGTTCATGGCCTTCATGGTGGCTTTCAGGAATTTGCGCGGGTCGAATTCGGCCGGGTTCTCGGCCAGGAAGCGACGCACAGCACCGGTGCTGGCCAGGCGCAGGTCGGTGTCTATGTTTACTTTACGCACACCGTGCTTGATGCCTTCCACGATTTCGTCAACCGGCACGCCGTAGGTTTCGGGAATCTCTCCGCCGTATTGGTTGATGATTTTCAGCCAATCCTGGGGTACCGAGCTGGAGCCGTGCATAACCAGGTGGGTATCTGGAATGCGCTTGTGGATGGCTTTGATCTGCTCGATGGCCAGGGTGTCGCCTGTGGGTGGGCGGGTGAACTTATAAGCGCCGTGGCTGGTGCCTATGGCGATAGCCAGGGCGTCTACGTGGGTCTTTTTCACGAAGTCGGCGGCTTCTTCCGGGTCGGTCAGCATCTGGCTCATGTCCAGAGTGCCTTCGGCGCCAATGCCGTCTTCTTCACCGGCCTGGCCGGTTTCGAGGGAGCCCAGGCAGCCCAGCTCGCCTTCTACAGATACACCACAGGCGTGGGCCATTTCTACGGTACGGCGGGTTACGTCTACGTTGTATTCATACTCGGTAGGCGTTTTGCCGTCTTCGCCCAGGGAGCCGTCCATCATTACGGAGCTGAAGCCCAGTTGGATGGAGCGCTGACACACAGATGGGCTGGTGCCGTGGTCCTGGTGCATTACCACGGGGATATGCGGCCACTCTTCAATAGCGGCGAGAATAAGGTGGCGCAAGAACGGTGCACCGGCGTATTTGCGGGCGCCGGCAGAGGCCTGAACAATAACCGGAGAATCGGTTTTGTCGGCGGCTTCCATAATGGCGCGCATTTGTTCCAGGTTATTTACGTTAAAGGCTGGCACACCGTAACCATGCTCGGCGGCGTGGTCCAGCAGTTGCCGCATCGAAATCAGGGCCATTTGGTTGTCTCCTTAGTTGAACACTAGTTACAAAATAATGTGGGGCTATCCAAATTCACAAACTTACTGCGTGCCGCGCTCTTCCAGTACGGCAACGGCTGGCAGTGTTTTGCCTTCTACAAATTCCAGGAAGGCGCCACCACCGGTGGAGATATAAGAGATCTTGTCAGCTATGCCGTATTTGTCAACGGCTGCAACTGTGTCACCGCCACCAGCCAGTGAGAATGCGTCGCTTTGGGCGATAGCTTCGGCCAGGGTTTTGGTGCCGTTACCAAACTGCTCAAACTCGAATACGCCTACAGGGCCATTCCACAGAATGGTTTTGGCGTTCTTCAGCAAGTCGGCAAACTGGCCTGCGGTTTCCGGGCCTATGTCCAGAATCATGTCGTCTTCGGTAACGTCGGAAATGTTGCGGGTGGTGGCCGTGGCATCTTCTGCGAACTCACTGGCAACCACTACATCTACCGGCAGTGGGATGTTAACGCGGGAGGCGATGTCTTTGGCGGCGTCTAGCAATTCGTGCTCGCACAGCGACTTGCCTACTGGGTGGCCGGCTGCGGCCAGGAAGGTGTTGGCTATGCCGCCACCTACGATGATCTGGTCGCACACTTTTTCAAGCGCGTTGAGTACGTCTAGCTTGGTAGAGACTTTGGCGCCACCAACAATGGCTACCACTGGCTTGGCCGGGTTATCCAGGGCTTTGCCCAAGGCTTCCAGCTCTGCCGCCAACAGCGGGCCGGCACAGGCTTCTGGTGCAAAACGGGCAACGCCGTGGGTAGATGCCTGGGCGCGGTGGGCTGTGCCAAAGGCGTCCATCACGTAGATATCGCACAAAGCGGCGTATTGCTTGGCCAGGGTTTCGTCGTCTTTTTTCTCGCCTTTGTTGAAGCGGACGTTCTCGAACAGCACTACTTCGCCGTCGGCCACTTCAACGCCGCCGAGGTAATCTTTAATCAGGCGCACTTCCTGGCCCAGCACGTTGGTGAGGTGCTCAGCTACCGGCTTAAGGGAGGCTTCTTCGCTGTACACGCCTTCTTCCGGGCGGCCCAGGTGGGACATCAGCATGACTTTGGCGCCAGCGTCTCTTGCTGCCCTGATGGTTGGCAGGGAGGCGCGGATGCGGGCATCGCTGGAGATCACGCCGTTTTTTACCGGTACGTTGAGGTCTTCGCGAATCAGAACCCGCTTGCCAGCGAGGTTCAGGTTGGTCATTTTTTTGATGGCCATTATCTGGGTTCCGTTGTTTCGGGTTATTGGCAAAGAGTTTAGGAGCGCGACAGCCAGCTCTGGCTTACATCCAGCATGCGGCTGGCAAATCCCCATTCGTTATCAAACCAGCACAGCACTTTTACCATGGTGCCCCGGGTTACGCGGGTTTGGCCGCCATCCACTACGCCGGAATGGGAATCGTGGTTGAAATCGGAGCTGGCTAGCAGTTCGTCGGTGTAGCGAGAATGCCTTTTAATGAGCCGTTGGCGGCTTCTTTGAGCACTTGGTTTACCGATGCTGCGTCGGTGGCTTCTCTTACGTTGAACACCATGTCGATGACGGAAACGTTCATGGTGGGTACGCGCAAGGCGACCGAGCTGAAGCGACCTTCCATGTGCGGAAGCAGCCGTTCGACACCCCGCGCCAGCCCGGTATCCACTGGCACTATGTTGTGGAGTGCGCTGCGGGTAAGGCGAAGATCCTGATGGTGATAAGCGTCGATCACCGGCTGGTCGTTCATGGCGGCGTGAATGGTGGTGGTACTGCCCTGCTCCACGCCAAAGGCTTTATCGAGCACGGTGATCACCGGCACCAGGCAGTTAGTGGTGCAGGAGCCTGCGGCCACTATCTGGTCTGTGTCTGCAATTTCTGTGTCGTTAATGCCGTAAACCACGGTGCGGTCCACATCCGATTCCGCCGGCTGGGAAAACAGCAGGCGCTTTGCACCTGCTTGAATGTGCCGTTCGGCAGTCGCCCGATCTGAATAGGCGCCAGAACATTCCAGCACCAGATCAATATCCAGCTCCCGCCACGGCAGGTCTGCCGGGTCTGCGTGGCTTAGCACGCGGATGGGATCGCCGTTGATGATCAGGTCTTGCCCCTGCACCGCAAGGCTTCCGGAAAACCGGCCGTGGGTGGAGTCGTAACGGGTTAGGTGCGCAATTGTGTCGATATCAGAAAGCTCGTTAATCGCGACCACCTGCAGGTGGTCGCGAAAACCGTTTTCGTATAAGGCACGCAACACGCACTGGCCAATACGGCCATACCCGTTGATGGCAATACGAAAGGGCGCGGAGGCTGTCATCAGGCGTCCAGCAGTTCCGAAGCCACTTCCAGCACGTTCTCTACGGTAAAGCCGAACTCCTTGAACAGATCGCCGGCTGGTGCAGATTCACCGAAGGTGGTCATGCCCACAACGCGGCCGTCCAGGCCCACGTACTTGTACCAGTAGTCGGCAATGGCCGCTTCGATGGCAATGCGGTTGGTGACTTCTATTGGCAGCACCTGTTGCTTGTATTCAGCGCTTTGGGCATCGAATACGTCGGTAGATGGCATGGATACAACACGCACTTTGCTGCCCTGCTCTCGCAACTTGGCAGCGCTGTCCTGTGCCAATCCAACTTCAGAGCCGGTAGCAATCAGGATGAGATCTGGCTCGCCTTCGCTGTCAGAAAGCACGTAGCCGCCTTTGGCAACGTCCACCAACTGCTGCGCATCACGCGCTTGGCCGGGCAAACCCTGGCGGGAGAAGATCAGGGCACTCGGGCCGTCCTTACGCTCCAGCGCGGCTTTCCAGGCCACGGCAGATTCTACCGCGTCGGCCGGGCGCCAGGTGCTCATGTTCGGGGTGGTGCGCAGGCTGGCGAGTTGCTCGACCGGCTGGTGAGTGGGACCGTCTTCGCCCAGGCCAATGGAATCGTGGGTAAACACGAAAATAGAACGCTGCTTCATCAGTGCGGCCATGCGCACGGCGTTGCGGCAGTATTCCATGAAGATCAGGAAGGTGGCGCCGTAAGGTACGAAACCGCCGTGCAGGGCGATGCCGTTCATGATGGCGGCCATGCCGAATTCGCGCACACCGTAATAGATGTAGTTGCCGCTGGCGTCTTCTTTGGTAACGGCCTTGGAGCCGTTCCAAATAGTAAGGTTAGAGCCAGCCAGGTCGGCTGAGCCACCCAGCAGTTCTGGCAACATCGGGCCGTATGCGTTCAGGGTGTTCAGGGAAGCCTTGCGGCTGGCAACGGTCTCGCTCTTGTCCTGACATTCCTGAATGTAAGCCTGGGCTTTTTCAGAGAAGCCGGCGGGCAAATCGCCAGCCATGCGGCGCTTCAGCTCGGCAGCCAGTTCTGGCTCGGCTTTTTCATAGGCCGCGAAGGTCTCGTTCCAGGCATTTTCAGCGCTGGCGCCTTTTTCTTTGGCGTTCCAGGCTTTGTAGATGTCGTCAGGAATTTCAAACGGGCCGTGGCTCCAGCCTAGCGCTTCGCGGGTTAGCACGATTTCGTCTTCTCCCAATGCGGCGCCGTGGCTGCTTTCAGAACCCTGCTTGTTGGGTGAGCCGAAACCAATAATCGTTTTACAGCAGATCAGCGTGGGTTGTTCGGTATTGGCACGGCCTGCTTCAATTGCCGCACGAACGGCATCTGCATCGTGGCCGTCTACATTGGCAATAACCTGCCAGCCATAGGATTCAAAACGCTGAGGGGTATTGTCGGTAAACCAGCCGTCGACTTTGCCATCAATGGAGATGCCATTGTCGTCGTAGAACATGATCAGCTTGCCCAGGCCCAGAGTGCCTGCCAGCGAAGACACTTCGTGGGAAATGCCTTCCATCAGGCAACCATCGCCCAGAAAGGCGTAGGTGTAGTGATCAACCACGTTATGGCCGGGGCGGTTGAACTGCGCCGCCAATGATTTCTCTGCCAGCGCGAACCCAACCGCGTTGGCCATGCCCTGCCCCAGCGGGCCGGTGGTGGTTTCTACACCCGGGTGTAACCGTATTCCGGGTGCCCCGGTGTTTTGGAGTGCAGCTGCCGGAAGTTCTTGATGTCATCAATGGAAACGTCGTAACCGCTCAGGTGCAGCAGGGAATACTGCAGCATGGAGCCGTGGCCATTGGAGAGCATGAAACGGTCGCGGTTGGCCCACTGTGGGTTAGCCGGATTATGGCTTAGGTAATCGTTCCACAGCACCTCGGCAATATTCGCCATGCCCATGGGCGCACCCGGGTGGCCGGATTTGGCTTTCTGAACCGCATCCATGCTCAGCGCGCGAATGGCGTTGGCGAGATCTGTACGAGAGGGCATTGACGTTTCTCCAGTGTTTTTCAGGGATATAGGGAGTAATCCAGCGCTTTTAACAGGGCAATAAAAAGCTGTTTAAAAATGAGGCGCGTATTTTCGCCGATTACGGTGTGCCGGGGCAAATCGACGTGCCGCTTCTGTGTAAATATCCTTACTCGGATCCCCGAAAGAGATTGATTTCAAAGAATGATAAATCTATATCAAAAAACTTTGATATGCCTATTGATTGAACAACCCAACCCACTTACACTCCGCAACCATGACAAGCTTAAGCGCACACGTTAACCAAATATCCTCCGTGGACGTACTTGCCCCTATCTTCAAGGCAAGCGGCGACCCGCTGCGTTTGGAAATTTTGCGCGTGCTGCGTCGCGATACCTTTGGCGTGCTGGAGCTGAGCCAGCTGTTTGATATGCGCCAGTCTGGCATGAGTCACCACTTGAAAGTGATGCACAAGGCAGGGCTGTTGGAGCCGCAGCGTGAAGGCAACGCTATTTTTTACCGTCGCCCGCTGCACCTGGATAACGAAAAGCCCACAGACCAAACCATTCGCCAGATTTTTGAAGCGGTAGATCGCGCGCCTTTGCCCGGGCACCTGCAGGAGAAGATTGAATCTATCCGCAACCAGCGCGCGAATCAGTCGCAGGCGTTTTTTTCCCGGCATTCAGAGCAGTTCCGGGAGCAGCAGGAGTTGATTGCCGCTTTTGATCTGTATGCAGCGCCTGTAGCCGACATGATTCGCAAGCGCACACGGAAGACACGGTGGCAAACGGCGTTGGAAATTGGCCCAGGCGAAGGCGGTTTTCTGCCAGTGCTGGCTGAGCTTTGCGAGCATGTTGTGGCGCTGGATAACAGCCGGGACATGCTCGCCAAAGCCACCCGCACCTGCATTGATGAGCGCCTGAACAATATTGATTTGATAGAAGGTGTAACCGACACCTTGCTGGCCCGCGGGGATGCATTCGATCTGGTAGTGGCCAATATGGTGCTGCACCACGTACCTAGCCCAGCAGACATTTTTCTGGATGCGGCCGCACTGATGAACAACGGTGGTTGCCTGGTGGTTAGCGACCTGTGCAGCCACGACCAAAACTGGGCGAAAGAGAACTGCGGCGATCTGTGGCTTGGCTTTGAACCAGAAGAGCTGACCGCTTGGGCCGCGGCTGCGGGCCTGAAGGCCGGTGAGCAACTGTTTATCGGTTTGCGTAACGGGTTTCAGATTCAGGTAAGGGAGTTCTGGAAAACTCATTTGCCGCTGAGGTAGCCGAACCCGGATACACCAAGCCCTGCACGGGCATATCAAAAAACTTTGATATTGCGTAGGTAGTAGTACCTACTCACGATCAACTTAAAAAACAATGTCGCCGGTGCCTTTAACACCCAAGCGCTACTGGCTAGATTTTAAAACGCTCACAAAGGAGCAAACCTATGTCTGACTACAGTGTGTTCACCTCCGAATCGGTCTCTGAAGGCCACCCGGATAAACTGGCCGACCAGATCTCCGATGCGGTTCTGGATTCCATTTTGGCAGAAGACCCACACGCCCGCGTGGCCTGTGAAACCATGGTGAAAACCGGTGTGGCCATCGTAGGGGGTGAAATCACCACCAGCGCGTGGGTAGATCTGGAAGACCTGGTTCGCGGTGTGATCAAAGACGTGGGCTACACCTCCTCAGACGTAGGCTTCGATGCCGACACCTGCGGCATCATCAATATTATTGGCAAGCAGTCTGTGGAAATCGCCCAGGGCGTTGACCGCCAGAAGCCAGAAGACCAAGGCGCCGGCGACCAAGGCCTGATGTTCGGCTACGCCAGCAACGAAACCGAAGTGCTGATGCCTGCACCTATCACCTTCGCCCACCGCCTGATGGAGCGCCAGGCCGAAGCCCGCAAAAACGGCATTCTGCCGTGGCTGCGCCCGGACGCAAAAAGCCAGGTAACCTGCCGCTACGAAAACGGCCAGGTTGTGGGCATTGACGCCGTTGTGCTTTCAACACAGCACGATCCAGACGTTACCCAGGCCGACCTGAAAGAAGCGGTAATGGAACTGATCGTGAAAAACGTACTGCCTGCAGAGCTGCTGCATAAAGGCACACAGTTTCACGTTAACCCTACCGGCAAATTCGTTATCGGTGGCCCGGTGGGCGATTGCGGCCTTACCGGCCGTAAAATCATCGTAGACACCTACGGCGGCATGGCCCGCCACGGTGGCGGTGCGTTCTCGGGCAAAGACCCCTCAAAGGTTGACCGTTCGGCTGCCTACGCAGGCCGCTACGTTGCCAAGAACATCGTTGCTGCAGGCCTGGCCGACAAGTGTGAGATTCAGGTTTCTTACGCCATTGGCGTGGCACAGCCAACGTCCATCTCTGTAAACACCTTTGGCACCGGCAGGATTGGCGACGACAAGATCATCGAACTGGTACGCCAGCACTTCGATCTGCGCCCATACGCCATCACCAACATGCTTGATTTGCTGCACCCCATGTACCGGGCCACAGCAGCATACGGCCACTTCGGCCGCGAGCCACAAGAAATAACCGTTGGCGACAAGACCTTCACCACCTTCCCGTGGGAAAAGACGGATCGCGCCGCCGCGCTTAAAGATGCCGCTGGCGTCTAACTAATTTTCGGGCGTATTGATGATTTCAATCGCCAAACCAGAACGAATTGGAGAACACCTGAATGAGCAACTTCGAAGATTTCAAAGTCCGCGATATTTCCCTGGCAGGCTGGGGCCGCAAAGAAATCAACATCGCTGAAGGCGAAATGCCGGCCTTGATGGCCCTGCGTAACAGGTATAAAGCGGAGCAGCCGCTGAAAGGCGCCAACATCATGGGCTGCATCCACATGACCATTCAAACAGCCGTGCTGATCGAAACACTGATCGAGCTGGGCGCAGGCGTTCGCTGGTCATCCTGCAACATCTTCTCCACCCAGGATCAGGCTGCCGCCGCTATCGCAGCCCAGAACATCCCGGTATTTGCGTGGAAAGGCGAAACCGACGAAGAATACGAATGGTGCCTGGAGCGCACGGTTGGTGCAGATATCGAAGGCTGGGAACCCAACATGATTCTGGACGACGGCGGCGACCTTACTGCCCTGCTCCACGAAAAGTACCCGGAAATTCTGGCCAACTGCCACGGTGTGACTGAAGAAACCACCACCGGCGTACACCGTCTGCAGGAAATGCTGCGCGACGGCACCCTGAAGGTCCCGGCCATCAACGTGAACGATGCCGTTACCAAATCCAAAAACGACAACAAATACGGTTGTCGCCACAGCCTTAACGACGCCATCAAGCGTGGCACGGACCACCTGATGGCCGGCAAGAAAGCGCTGGTAATCGGTTACGGTGATGTGGGCAAGGGTTCCGCGGCCTCTTTGCGCCAGGAAGGCATGATTGTAAAAGTAACCGAAGCCGACCCAATCTGTGCCATGCAGGCCTGCATGGACGGCTATGAGGTTGTTTCTCCTTACCTTAACGGTGTGAACAGCGGCACCGAGGCAAGCGTAGACAGAGCCCTGCTACAAAACACGGACATTCTGGTGACCACCACCGGCAACATGAACGTGTGTGATGCGAACATGCTCAAGGCTCTGAAGTCTGGCGCGGTTGTGTGCAACATCGGCCACTTCGATAACGAAATTGATACCGCCTTCATGCGCAAAAACTGGGAATGGGACGAAGTTAAGCCCCAGGTTCACGTGATCTATCGCGACAAAGCGGTTAACGACCACCTGATTTTGCTTTCCGAAGGCCGCCTGGTAAACCTGGGCAACGCTACCGGTCACCCATCACGAATTATGGACGGCTCTTTTGCCAACCAGGTTCTGGCACAAATGCACCTGTTCGAGCGCAAGTTCGCAGACCTGCCGGAAGAAGCCAGAGCCAAGGGCGTGTATGTTCAGGTTCTACCCAAGCACCTGGACGAAGAAGTGGCCCGCGCCATGGTGGAAGGCTTTGGTGGCGTGATCACCAAAATGACCCCGGAACAGGCGCAATACATTGGTGTACCGGTCGAAGGCCCGTACAAGCCAGAAAGCTACAAGTACTGATCGGATAATAAGATGCAATCCCAGAAACAGTTCAAACGCCGCTTCAGCTTTGAGTTTTTTCCGCCCAAGACCGACCAGGGCAAGGAAAAACTCCAGGTTGTACGCGATCAGCTTGCCGGGGTGAACCCGGACTTTTTCTCGGTCACCTTCGGTGCGGGCGGTTCCACCCGGGACCGCACCATTGAAACCGTGGTCAACCTGCATAAGCAGGGCATTTCCACCGCACCACACCTCTCCTGCGTCGGTGGTACGCGGGCGGAGATTGCGGAGCTACTGGACGTGTATAAAGAGAACGGCATCAACCGGATTGTCGCCCTTCGGGGTGACATGCCTTCGGGCATGGGCGCATCCGGCGAGATGCGTTACGCCAACGAGCTGGTTGCGTTCATACGCGAGCACAGCGGCGATCACTTCAATCTGGAAGTAGCGGCTTACCCGGAGTTTCATCCCCAGGCCCGCAACGCTGAAGAAGATCTGAAAAACTTCGCCCGCAAGGTGGAGGCTGGCGCCAACAGTGCCATTACTCAGTACTTCTTTAACCCGGAGAGTTATTTCTATTTCATCGACCGGTTGGAAAAGCTGGGGGTAACCATTCCGGTGGTGCCGGGCATAATGCCCATCGTGAACTTTTCCAGCCTGGTGCGGTTCTCCGACATGTGCGGCGCAGAAATTCCGCGCTGGATTCGCAAGCAGCTGGAAGCCTATGGCGACGACACTGTAAGCATCCGAAAGTTTGGTGAAGAAGTGATCACCGAGATGTGTGAGAAGCTGCTAAAAGCCGGGGCGCCGGGGTTGCACTTTTACACTCTGAACCAGGCTGAGCCGAGTATCAGCATTTGGAAGAACCTTGGGATTAGTGAGCGGGACAAGATCGCGTTCTGAGGCTCCATCGTCCCTCAGCGCCAAGCATTTGATTTTCTGCGCCCATATGAGTAATAGTCTAAAGTGTACGTGTGCAGTTCCACTAATGCTCCCCGGGGGTCACAGTCATCAACAGTGACCCTGCCGGCCTGCCTTACCAGGCAAACGGAGCCTCATAAGAAAGATAAGGAGAAAGCATGACCACGAAATGGATGAAAACACTAGGAACCGGCCTGGCACTTACCGTCGCTGCCGGCACCGTAAGCGCTGAAACTCTACGAGTGGCTACCGACCCCAGCTTTGTTCCGTTCGAGATGTTGGACCAGGAAACCGGTGAGATGATCGGGTTTGATATGGAAATCATCGCCGAAGTCGCTGAGCGCGCAGGCTTTGATTACAACCTCAACACCATGGACTTCAACGGCATTATCCCTGCCCTGCAAACAGGCAACGTGGATATCGCCATTGCCGGTATTACCATTACCGACGAGCGTGAAAAAATCGTTGATTTCTCTGACCCATACTACGATTCCGGTCTTCGGATTCTGATTCGCCAAGACAACGAAGACGTTACAGAAATATCCGATCTTGAAGGCCTGAAAATCGGCTCCAAGATTGGCAGCACCAGCTACGACTACCTGAAGAAGAATCTGGATGAAAACGACGGCGTTACACCGTATCCGGGCAGTTCAGATATGTATATGGCACTCATGTCCGGTGCCGTAGACGCTGTATTCTACGACGCCCCGAACGTTGGCTACTTTGCCCGCACCAAGGGTGAAGGCAAAGTCAAAACCGTTGGCGAGCTGTACGAAGGTCAGCAGTACGGCATTGCGTTGAAAAATGGCAGTGAGTGGGTTGACGAGGTTAACGAAGCCATCGCCTCAATGAAAGAAGACGGAACCTACAAAACCATCTATGAAAAGTGGTTTGGCCCAATGCCAGAAGGCATGTAAAGGCTGAAGGGCCGCCAGGCCCGTTTCTTTTGTAGCGCCGGGGCCATGTGCCCCGGCGACTTCTGACTCCAACCCCTGCGGAGACGCACACTGTGGATTCCCAGTTCCAATTTGACTGGCAGGCAGCCATCAACTCCATCCCTTTTCTTATCAAAGGGATACCCTACACTTTAATGATTTCTTTTGGCGGCCTGGTTATCGGCTTCGCCTTGGGCATCATTTTTGGGCTGCTGAGCATCAACAAAAAATGGTTTCTTAAATGGCCAGCAACGGCCTATATTGAAATCTTTCGCGGCACCCCTATTCTTGTTCAGGTTCTGTTTATCTTCTACGGGCTGCCTGATCTTATCGGCGGCCCTATCGACCCTCTTACTGCGGGTATCGCCGCGATTGCGCTGAACTCAGGCGCTTACATTTCTGAAGTGGTACGTGGTGGCGTTCAGTCCATCGACAAAGGCCAGGCGGAAGCCGGGCTTTCTCTGGGCCTCTCCCGCACTCAGACATTCTGGTCGATCATTTGGCCACAGGCTTTCCGGCGTATGATTCCGCCGCTTGGTAACCAGGCCATTGTAAGCATCAAGGACACCTCGTTGTTCTCGGTTATTGGCGTGGGCGAACTCGTACGCCAGGGCCAGGTTTACATTGCCAGCACCTTCACCGCCTTTGAGGTGTATTTTGTGGTCGCGATTATGTATCTGGCCATCACCCTCTCGCTGTCCCTGATTCTCCGCCTGGTTGAACGGCGCGGACTGGCCTCTGTCTGAAGGAACCTGACCCATGACTCAGATTGTACAAATGAAGGGCATGAACAAGTACTTCGGCAAACTGCATGTCCTTAAAGATATCGATTTATCCGTAAATCAAGGCGAAGTAGTGGTTATTATCGGTGCCAGTGGCTCTGGTAAATCCACCCTCATTCGTTGCGTGAACGGCCTGGAAGAGTTCGAATCCGGGCACCTGGAAGTCGAAGGCCAGGCTCTGGCCCCAAAAGGTGGCAACCAGCAAGCCCTCGCGGAAATCCGCAAAGAAGTCGGCATGGTGTTCCAGCAGTTCAACCTGTTCCCTCACCTTACGGTGAAAAAGAACATCATGCTGGCGCCCCAAAAGGTTAAAAACGCGCCGCAAACGGTTGCGAACGCCACAGCCGAGCGCCTGCTGGAACGAGTGGGCATTGGTAGCCAAGCCGACAAATACCCCACTCATCTCTCCGGCGGGCAGCAACAGCGCGTAGCCATTGCCCGGGCACTGGCCATGGAACCGCGCTTGATGCTGTTCGACGAGCCTACCTCGGCCCTGGACCCAGAAATGATCGGGGAAGTGCTAGACGTAATGCGCGAACTGGCGAAGGAAGGCATGACCATGATGGTGGTCACCCACGAAATGGGCTTCGCCCGGGAAGTGGCCGACCGTGTGATCTACATTCACGAAGGTCAGATTGTGGAAGAAGGCAAACCGGACGACGTGTTTGATAACCCGCAGAATGAACGCACTCAGGCGTTTCTCTCGAGGGTGCTGGCGCACTGACTGCTTACTGACATTACATGCCCGTTGCCTTGAACAAGCCCCTGCGAGCCTTTATTGCTCTCAGGGGCTTTATTTTTGACACTCATTGCCTCTTACAGATAGCGCGCGGCCACAAAGGCGAAACTTCGCGGTTCATTGATCATACCGCCTCTTGATGCTATACATGATGCACCTAGTCATCAAAATTCTAATCAGGAGCTGCCATGCGCACCACCGTGACAATCGACGAAGAGCTCTACCAACAGGCGCTGGACATGGCTGACCCTGGCATGGACAAGGCAGAGCTTTTTCGAGAAGCCATCAAAACGTTTGTAAGAGTGCGTGCGGCCAAGCGTCTGGCGGCCTTGGGTGGTTCTGCGCCCGACATGGTGGCCATCCCCCGCCACCATGAGGACGTTCCAGCGAAATGAATGTACTGGTTGATACATCGGTTTGGGTAGATCACTTCCGCAATCACAACACGGTGCTCACCGACCTATTACTCTCTGACAGGGCCCTCACCCACCCCATGGTGGTCGCCGAACTCGCCTGCGGCACTCCGCCAGCACCACGCAAACAAACCTTGGGTGATATTGGCTTACTTCAGCCCGCAACGCAGGCAAGCCTGGACGAAATAAGAACGCTGATTGAGCGGGAAAAGCTCTATGGCTTGGGGTGCGGCTTGATAGATATCGCCTTGCTGGCATCCACATTGATCACACCCGATGCTCGGCTATGGACCTTTGACAAGCGACTGGCAGGTTTGGCGCTGCGGTTTGATGTGGGCTTTGAGTCCAGAAATTGACAAGTCATCATCAGAGCATCTTGGTAATCGCGCTTGCGATAAGTACGCTCCCAACCATCAGATAAAGAAAAAGCACCGGTATCACCACCCACGCTTGCCAGTGCCTCGGTAAAGGAACATTTGGATCCCCAAGCAAAGATGCCCTTTGTTTAAAAAAGGAACCGGGGAAACTTCGCAGAACGAGGTAAGCAAATACGTTACTGCTTCTGAAAAAACGACCAATCACTCGTCCCTGCCAAAACATTCTTGCAGCTTCGATGCCGCCCGAATCAGTGGCCACGCGATCTTCGATCAGAGCTGCGTATCGAAACCCAATAGTGACAATAATAGGTAGAGGTATCAGGCCCAAAAAAAGGCTGAGATAGCAACGTATGCCACGATTACGATAATTTCGTCAGTTATAACTTCGCGCATAGTTAATATCAATCAGACGTACCCTAAAACAAATCCCAATACGAAAAAGCAGACCCCTGAAAGCAGATATATGCTCATCGGGATAAAAAGCCACAGCTTTAACTTAATCGGTACAAGTGGCGACTCATCCCCTAGCCTTGCTTTCATCTGAGGCCCAATAACGGGTAGGTACCGGAGCGTAAAAAAACCGAACAGCCAATTAAGGCGCATAAGTCTCCCTATCGGGCCATTTCCCCATACACGCCGTATCTCATCAAGGCCTTTGCCTGGGGTCGCAACTAAATCTTCTATTTGGCGTACTTTGTCGAAAGCTGCAGTTAGCGCAATCATCACGGAGGACAAGCACAGAGCCAGTGAAATCAGAATCGAATATTCCAGCACGCTAACACTGGCATCAACCACTTTTAGCTGCCTTATAAAGAATAACCCCGACTCCCCAATCACCAGGCAGCGCTAAAGGAAAACTCCGACCACCATAACAGCAGCACGAACCCCATACATTGCCAATGCAGGTATCAGACGCCAGGCCTGCCAACTTCTAGGCAAGGGCACATCCGGATCTCCGAGCAAAAACCGCTCTTTTTTTAAGGGTGACACGCGGCAACTCGTCCGAGGCCAACAGTTCCGTCTCCGATAACGACGCAGGCCAATGACACATCGCCAACCAAGCTCGCTCACACTGGTGCCATTAAATAAACAAATCGTTTCTGCAGAAGCAATCATTCCTTTTCAGGCATAACGAAAGTAAGGTGGCATTATTCAATAATCCATAGAAAGTCCAATCGAAAAGAACACGATGCCAGCGAGAAAAAACACAGCGTTCGGCACAGTGACCCACAGCTTCAAACCCAATGGAAGAGGTTCGAGTTCATCACCGTAACGCGAAGCAATCTTCGGCCCGTATCCGGGGATTCGCCTGAACGCAAAAAAAGCAAACACATGAAGCGACCGCATCCATCGGCCAATAGGCCCGCCGCCGAAATACACTCTTACGGTATCAATCAGTTTGCCCGAAGTTCCGATTCGCCGTTCAATTTCAGCAATTCTAGGAAACGCTACAGTCACAATAAATAATATTGAGAGCAGTCCGATTGGAAGCGAAATAACCAACGCATACTCTGTAAATGTGAGCACACTACTCTCCTTCAACAATGATCTTCCTTATCAAACTACCTGTATTTCGTCCAACCGTTCCACCTAACTGTCCCCCAACAGCTGAGCCAACCCCACCCACGATAATTACACACGCAACACCTCCTACCCCCGCAGTTGCTATACCAAGAAAGCCGCAGCCCACCGCCGCAGTGGAACCTAGCGCTCCTCCGAATGCGCTGCCCGAAAATTGCCCATACTCTTGATACCTTGCGACCTCACATTGCTCCTCACTTCCAAATGTGCAGACCTGCTCAAGTCTTTGGTCCATAGCCCAGTAGTCAAGCCCAATAGCCACATAACCGGCACCCTGCGCATACTTAGCCGCACTCGCAAGTTTTGCATAATGTGTACCATACCCCGGAATCCCGCCAACCCCCGCAGTCTTCCACTCATGTACAATTCGCTTCGTTGACATCCTCATTGCTTTCTTAAGCTTCGGACTATCATCTAACGACATCCCTTTTCTGGCGATTTTACCAAGTGCAAAGTCCAGCTTGGTAAATAAACGCTGGCGCTGCTCAAAGAATTCCGGGTGGCTAAGCTTTCCATGCTTTCGGAAGGTATCCTGATGCAGAACCTCCAGCTCCTTCAACGTAGTGTTGATGCTCTTGATCTGCTGCCCGATCATGGTGGCTCCCACACCAAGACCCGTTGCGGCATTGGAAGTCATCATTTCCAGCAGGTCGTAGTGGTCGACAATGAATTGAGCTTCTTGCTCACTTAACTGACGAACCTCCTGGTTTACCTGTTGGGCAACTTCCATCAGGTTGTTTTCTTCGATCGTGCATTCATGACTGTTGGGATCGGCAATCACAATCATTTCGCCAGGCAATACCCGGTTATTTAATCCGGGGTTCAGGCGTTCAAAATTATCCGGTTTTGCTGACGCATCGCCATAGAGCAGTGTGAGTAATTCATTTTTGCTCATTGGTTGGCGAACAACGTGGAAACCAGGCTCGCTCACCGCCTGATCCCGTTTAACGACAGACTCACCAGTGGCTTTCTCAGCGGTGTTCAGGCTCGCAACAGGGGCGGAATGTTCTCGCTGCGTTCCCGTTTGACCGGGAGCCTTCAATGCTTCAGCAGCAGATGTGTTTTTCTCCGACAACGAAGCCTGTCTGGCTGCAGGTGCACTCCTGGCGGTTAATGCCATGGGCGTCACGCCAGAAAATGCTGCCGGCGCATGAGTATCGCCAATAATCACCGACCCAGACCCAATCGTCACACCACCACAAGTAATAGCACCACCAGTCACTGCTGCGGGCATACCATTAATCAGCACAGTGCCAGAACCGGCTGCAATGGCGCGTGGGTGTGGAGGATGTTTCGGTTTGGAGTGAGGCGCCAATGGATCGCCCACTCGGGCGACTGGTTTGCCATCAATCAGTACATCGGGGGAGCCGGCTAGCACCGGCGTAGGCGGGAAACCTTCGTGATCAGAGCCCAAGTCTCCGAGAAGCACAACTGCTTTGCTCATGTCGCATCCTTTGCGTCGTTTTCATCCGTGAAACCACATTATAACAGCTGCTGAATAGTTTCATACTCACGCTCTATTTTGGCGTGTGAGTCCTCTGCCAGAAATGCCGCAATCTTTTTGCCCATCAGCGGCACGTCGCAGCGCACGCTCAGGGTTACATGATTGGTGCAGGCTTCTTCTGAGCCTTCCAACTTCATCATGCCTTTGATCTTTGCCGGTATGCCTTCGATGTGCACGCGAAACTCGCAATGCCATTCGCCATCATTCTTACGAAACCAGTGCTCTTCCTGCCTAACCTGGTTCCACTCACGGTGAAATCGGGAAAGAACGCGAGGCACTTCTGCGGAAGATGACATCTGCCGCTCAATCACCAATTTTGCGGAAGCATCATCCTTTTCCAGCTCAGCCACCCGGACATTTCGGGCACCCAGAAGGGCATTTTTCTCAAGGATGTGATCCTTGTCGAAGAAGGCTCCAAGCACTCGCCCAATACCGACCTGATATGGGTGCGTCAGTTGAAGTTCCATAGTAAACACGCCTCTTTTTACGATGCTGGAATTGTCGGGGGAGAGGCTATCGCGCGCATTGGCCAGCCGGTCGACGACTATTGGCACAGTAGTCAGTTGTCGCTGTTAACTGTATTATTGCCTCAGGTTAACAGCCGATAAATTATGACCTCAGAACCACCGTCTTACCGGAGAACCTCTATGCGCAATGCCGACCTCGCAGCCCGTGGCCTAAAATCCGTGTGGCACCCCTGCACCCAGATGAAAGACCACGAATCTATCCCCCTGGTTCCCATCAGGCGGGGCAAAGGCGTTTGGCTGGAGGATTTTGAAAACAACCGGTTTATCGATGCCGTAAGCTCTTGGTGGGTCAACCTGTTCGGCCACGCCAACCCCAGAATCAACGCTGCGATTCAGAAGCAGATCGGCGAACTGGAGCACGTTATTCTGGCCGGCTTCACCCATGAGCCGGTGGTCAATTTGTCTGAGCGGCTTATCGAGGTGACGCCAGAGGGCCTCAACAAGTGTTTCTACGCAGACAATGGCTCGTCGGCTATCGAAGCTGCGCTCAAAATGAGCTTTCATTACTGGAAAAACCAGGGCAAACCCAGCAAAAAGAATTTTGTGAATTTGAGTAATAGTTATCACGGCGAAACCCTGGGCGCCTTGGCATTGGGCGATGTAGCTTTATACAAAGACACTTACCAGCCATTGCTGATGGAGGTGCTAACTGCACCCTCGCCAGACGCCTACAACAAGGAAGAAGGTGAAACCGACGAGGCCTATGCCCTGCGCCAATTTGAGGCCATGGATGCGCTATTGGCAGAAAAGCATGAGGAAATCTGTGCCGTTGTGGTGGAGCCGCTGATCCAGTGTGCCGGCGGCATGCGCATGCACCACCCGATTTACCACACCAAGCTGCGCGAAGCCTGTGACCGCTACGGCGTACACCTGATTGCAGATGAAATTGCTGTTGGTTTTGGCCGTACCGGCACCATGTTCGCCTGCGAGCAATCTGGTATTACCCCGGATTTCATGTGCCTTTCCAAAGGCCTGACCGCCGGCTACCTTCCGCTCTCCGTGGTGCTGACCACCGATACCGTTTACAACGCCTTTTACGACGACTACGAAAACCTGAAAGCGTTTCTGCACAGCCACAGCTACACCGGCAACCCGATCGGTTGCGCCGTGGCGCTGGCAACCCTTGATATTTTCCGGGACGACAATGTGATTGAGAACAATCGCCGGCTCTCAACGTGCATGGCTGATTCCGTGGCTCACCTTGCCGATCACCCCAACGTTGGGGATATTCGCCAGCATGGAATGACCTTGGCAATAGAAATGGTGAAAGATAAAGCCTCGAAAACACCTTTCCCCTGGCAAGAACGCCGGGGTGTTCGGGTTTATCAGCACTCGCTAACGCGTGAGGCCTTGCTTCGACCCCTGGGTAATGTGGTTTACTTCATGCCGCCTTACGTTATCACCGAAGACCAGATTCGCCATCTGGCCCAGGTTGCAACCGAAGGCATCAACATAGCCGTTCGGGACTGATCAAGGTAAACACGCATGCGCATCCCCAGAATCTATACCGATTCGCCATTGAGCGAAGGAACCCACGCGGATCTGGATGATAACGCCGCCCAGCATGTTGGCCGGGTGTTGCGCATGCAGCCAGGGCAAGAGCTAAGCCTGTTTAATGGGGATGGCGAGGATTACCCAGCTACGATTACAGAAGCGGGAAAGAAGCGCGTAGAAGTACTGTTGGGCAAACCTGTGGCTAACCTTACTGAATCGCCTCTGCGCATCACCCTTGGCCAGACATTATCCAAGGGTGATCGCATGGATTACGCGGTTCAAAAGGCCGTGGAAATGGGTGCTACCTGCATAGTGCCGCTCACCACCGAGCGCTGTGAAGTTAAGCTGAAAGGCGACCGGGAAGACAAACGTTTGCGCCACTGGCAGTCGGTTGCCATAAGCGCCGCAGAACAATGCGGCCGCGCTCGGGTGCCCGAGATCCTACCGGTAATGACCGTGGAGCGATGGCTGGAGCACAGCCGCAACGCCGACCTGCGTTTGGTGCTGCACCACCGCACCGAACACTCGCTGGAATCTATGGCCAAGCCAAGCAGCATAGCCCTGATGATCGGCCCGGAAGGTGGCCTTACGGCAGACGAAATTGCACTCGCGGAAAAGGAAGGTTTTCTGCCTGTGGCTCTGGGCCCACGGGTACTCAGAACCGAAACTGCCCCGGTTGCGGCCATGGCACTTTGTCAGTGGTTATGGGGGGATATCGGCGGCTAGACCGCACCGCCGCTTGCAAAGGGTCTGACGAGTCATTGACAGGCCCTCGCCATCCACACATGCTCCAATCCGCAGACACAAACAAAAAAGCGAGTGCAAATCCCGGATGACAAGCCTGCTTAGCAACCCAGAATTCTGGCAGTACCTCAGTATTCCCGTTATTGCGGCCCTGATTGGCTGGATCACCAACTGGCTCGCCATCAAAATGACTTTCCTTCCGCTGGAGTTTGTTGGCATACCACCGCTGCTGGGCTGGCAGGGCATTATTCCCTCCAAAGCCCGAAAGATGGCTGCGATAAGTGTAGACGCAACCATTTCCAAAATTGGCACCGTGCGGGAAATCTTCGAACAAATTGACCCCAAACTGCTCGCTACCCACATCGTCTACTCCGTAGAGCCCCGCATCGAAGAATACGTCGACGAGATGATGCTCAGGGAGTACCCGACATTTTGGGAAAACCTGCCTGCCTCCGCCCGGAAGATGGTTTACGACCGAGTACGCAAATCCACACCGCAGCTGGTCGACAATTTGGTAGACGACATTTCCAATAACATAGAAGACCTGCTTGATATCAAAGCCATGGTTATTGACAGGCTATCTGTCGATAAACAGCTGCTGAACCGTATTTTTCTTGAGTGCGGCGAAGCGGAGTTCCGCTTTATTGTGAACTCAGGCCTCTACTTCGGTTTTCTTTTCGGCTTGATTCAGATGACCGTCTGGTACTTTTACCAGAGCTGGTGGGTGCTGCCTTTCTTTGGTTTGCTGGTTGGCTGGGCCACCAACTGGATTGCACTGAACGTTATCTTTCGACCCTTGCACGCCAAAAAAATCGGTCCCTTCCGCATTCAGGGCCTGTTCCTTAAACGACAACCCGAAGTGGCTCAGTCTTTTTGCCATATCGTGACCCACGAGATTCTCACCGTCGGCAATATCATTGGCGCCATACTAGACGGCCCCAAAGGCGATCGAGCCCGCAACATGGTGAAAAAGCACATCAAACCGTTGGTGGATGAAACCGCTGGCATGGGCAAAGCCCTGACTCAGATGGCATTCGGCCCCACCGGCTTTGCTACCTTGAAAAACCAGGTGGGCGAAAAAGCCATCGAGATTTCACAAACTTCGTTTAACAACCCAGTGTTTGAGACCGACAGGGCCCGCGCTGTGGAGTCCATTATGGTGGAGCGAATGATTGCCCTCTCCTCTGAGGAGTTCCAGGATTTGCTTCGCCCCTGTTTTCAGGAGGATGAAATTAAGCTGATCCTGGTGGGCGCTACTCTTGGCCTTATAGCGGGCATCTGCCAACTCGTTTTTGTGTTCGGTGGGGCTTTGGCATAAATAGTTTGCTGACCGCATGGGGTTTTACCTGTGCAAGCCTGTAGCGGATCTCTATACTGCGAGATGCAGGCACGTACACTTTCGCGACTGGTTTGCCAGGAGGCAACGGATGCCAGGCTTCTTTTCCTGGATAGCAGGCTTTTTTACTACAGAAAAACCGTTACCCCCTCCAGCTACTGAGGCACGGCTGTTCAATCGTGCAGAAACTAAAGAACCAGGTGGAACAGCCGAAGACGCCCAAAGGCTGGCGCTGCAGCTTGAAGAAAACCTCTTTTGTTGGCTCCTGGACACCGGCCCTTCTAACCTGCGCGCTGAGCAATCCTCATCTGACCGTGCACTTCAGGAACTCGATTACCGCCTCGCAAACAACAAAATGGAAGAGCTGCCAAGGCGGCCCATGACGCTTCCCATGCTGATGAGAGCGCTTTCAGATGAGTCAGGCGACAGGCAAAAACTCAGCCAGATAATTCTGGGGGATCCCTCTTTAACAGATCAGATACTGCAGGTTGCCAACAGCCCGTATTTCCGTACCGGAGATCACACCATAGAGTCGGTGGATCAAGCGGTTTTCGTTCTGGGCATAGATGGCATACGGAATGTTATTGCGGCGGCGGTTATGCGCCCAATGATGGCGGCCCGTAACAGCCGGGAGGCACTGTTTGCCCAGAGGGCCTGGCGCTGGGGTCTTACCTGCGCCCGCGCGGCGGAGTTTATAGCCAAGCTCCAGAATGAAGATACCAGCGCTCATTTCACCGTTGGGCTCCTACCAGCGCTTTCCTACATCACCATTCGCCGGGAGCTGCAGCAAATATGCAGGGCTCAGCGTGGTGGCGAAGAGCCAGATGTTGTATTGATCCGAAACGCACTGACCCGCTACCAGTGGATAGCCAGCCAACTCATTGCCAGTGAATGGAGCCTGCCACCCAAATACCACGCATACCTTTTGTCTGCTGAACGACCGACGCCAGACCAAGAACAGGCAGCCCTGATCGACGGCATGGTGATAGGCAGCCGCGAAGTGTTGCGCCATGCCCACCAGCGCAACCTGCCGGAGGAGGATCTGGAGAAAATCCTGCACCTTACCCCCGAGCAGACTGGCCGCGTGCGGGCAGCTCTAAAAGCTGTTCTCAGCGAGGGGGCTCGGGGCTAACCCCAGCAGTCGCCTCATTCCTAAGCAGCGTCGCAAAGGTAGTAGATTCGTTCTCACGCTCACCTTTTAGCAGTTCGGCAGGGAATACCGGCGGCAATCGGTCTACCACGCGGTCTTCATCCTGGCGCACCACCTTTAATACATCGCCTACCGTTATCAGGTCCAGGGCCCTCCCTGGCACCAACTGATCGCCCTGCCGGCCCGCCAGCGTGAGTATGCCCGCACGAATCAACTTGTCGCTAACCCCACGCGTTACTTCTCCTGGCACACGCAGCTGCTGCTCCAGGGCTTCCTGCTGCGGTGCCTTAGTACCCTCGCTGAATGGGCGGGCCACAAGCCACATCATGGCCAGACCAATCTTTTCTTGCAGCTCCGGTGCCAACTGCACATGCGTGCGCTTGGCAACAGAACCCGGGTTTTGCAGGTAGAACGCCAGGCTTGCCCCCAACAGCAGAATCATCCAGTTCAGGTAGATCCAGATCAGCATGGTAATGCCAATCGCAAAACTGGAATATATAGCGGCGTACTTAGCCGAACCTGCCACAAAGGAGGCAAACAGTATTCCCGCCGCCTGCCAGGAAACCCCCGCCACCAAACCTGCGATAAATCCACAGCGCAGCTTTACCCGGGTATTTGGCATAAACACATAGACAAACGTGAAAGCCGCGACCACAAGGAAGAAGGGCATGAGGCGGCTAACCAGCAGTATTAACGAGCCAAACGGCTCGATCTCAATCAGCGCTTGAACAACTGAGGACGAAAAAATGGCGGCGCTGACACCAACTGCCGACACCATCAACAGCGGCCCGACCATGATAACGCTGAGATAATTGCTGAACCTTTGGGCCACTGAACGCATCTCTGGCACTCGCCAAATCATGTTAAATGAGCGCTCAATTTTCTGGACCAGCGACACAACGGTATAAACAAGCAGCGCCAGCCCAACAGACCCGAGAACTCCCACCTTCATGTTGTCCACAAAGCCCAAAATGCGCTCGGCCATTTCAACGCCCTGAGGGCCCATAGGCTGGAAAAACTGAAACAGGAAAGGCTCCATGCGCTCGTGTACACCCAGCGCTTTTAGCACCGAAAAGCTCAAGGCCAGCAACGGCACAATACTAAGCAATGTGGTGTACACCAAACTCATGGCGTGCAAGGTTAGTTGCCCACTGATCACATCACGTATCAGGGCATACGCAGAGCGCCCTACTTGGTATAGCCAAGTCCAGGGCCAGTTCTTGGGCGGGTTAGGGTTAGCCAGTATCCAGGTTTCAACCGCCTGAAGCCGTTCTTTAACTTGAAAAGAAGCCACTTAACATCCTGTTGTACGGGAGCTGTGAAATTGCACAAAGCTCTGGTTCGATTGATTCCAGTATGGCTTAAATTTTAGGAAGGTGAAAAGCAGGTGGAAGATTTGCCACCTGCTTTCCTGGACTTCTCACCAAGTAACAGATTTATCAGACCCACGTTTGATGATAGGTGTTTCTCCCTCCCAAATGGCCAGGCCTGAGGCAAGGTCGGTCAGTGACAGTTGAACGTAGTACTCCACCTGCTGCTCTTTGCCTACTTTATGATTGCGCTGCAAAATTTTTCCGGAAAGGCTCAGATCAGGTGCCTGCAGGGTACCTTTCTTCTGAACACCCGATTGGTCAAACTCATCAGACTCACGCAATTCACGGGCTTTTTTCGTCATTTCATCTTCTGCCCCATTGAGGCCAACCGCGGTGGTGGTCACTACCTTTCCTGAGCGCAGCAATGAAACACGGATTTTCTTGGTGAGCTGATCGGTATCGATACGTTGCATGGTGTCGTTGGTTATACGACTAACCACCATAATGGATCGACCACCATCTGGATTGTTCACGGCACCGCTGGCCAGCATGTCTTCAACCGCCTCTGTGGCAGCCTTTTCGAAATCCCGGTAGTCCATGGTCATGGCTACCGGGCCATCGTCTGCAGCCGGGTCAATGTAGCGGGTAGGCGCGGCACAGCCGGCAAGAACCGCAAGGCTTATAGAAATCGCAACAGCGCGAATCAACATAGGTTTTTCCTTTTATCTGGGTTCACGAAGATGTAACTGAAAACTTGCAACGCGCTCATGGGGTGCCGTGGCCGTGAAATAGCGGGTTTGGCCAGTCAGCAACGTGGCCTTTCGGTAGCCTTCACCAACGCCTTGAACCACCATGCCATTGGCGTCAAACCAGGTCACTTTCCATGCCATATCGGCGTCGGACCTTGCCTCTACCGCGAATTGTACTTGCAGTAGACTACCGCCACCTGGCTGCTCCACACGCTTTTGAAAGAGTTCTGTGACATCTGCTGCGTAAATAATGTCTGGATCTACCTTCAGCTCCTGCCTGTCGACCAATGAACTGCTGGTTTCGGGTGGCGTAGCGCAACCAGCCAGGCCAAGCACCAGCAAGCTGGCGAACAATAACGTTTTCATAATGTACGTCCCGTGGTTTTGGTGTGTTGTATTGATTACTGACTACTCGAAACCTGGCCCTCTGCCTCAGGGCGCGCTGGTAACCGCGCAATCGTTGCTGCCCTGCGCCCTTGCAAATCCATAGTGATCACCGTGGCCGGGGCCAGCTGCGTCGGCCGCTTAACATACACAAGGGTGAAGGGTTGCTGTGGTATGTCCACATCACCCAGGATTTCACCCCGGTTACCCAGTAACGTCAATATTCCCCTCTCTGGGCGATCCACCCGCGCAGCCTGCCAATGATTAGGCATCGCCTGCCAGCCCCGCAAATCTGCCTGAGTGGTTGCCGCGGTAAAAACCAAGGCGCCCAACTGCCCTATCGGTCCAAACTGCTCTGCGGCCTGGCGTTGCAAAACAGCTTTAACAACTGCGGATGATACGGCTCTGGTAAGAATACCGGCAAAACGCTCTTTCATTTCGGTTCGAATGACCGTACCCATGTCAGAGATTTGTTCGGTGTGAATGACCTCTCCGGTGTCGCTCACCAGGCCGATACTACCCGGCACGGCAGGTCGCTCCGTGTATTGCGGCAGTGCGATCCCAAAATATATAAGAGAGGGTCGTCCCTCACGGGCTAGCAGTAAAGGAACGTCAAAACGGGACTCCTGAAGCGCCGGGCCTAATCCATTCTCATACACCACCCAAACCTGCGGGGGTAGCTTTACCAGGCTCTGTTTGCCAGATGCGAGGCTGGTCGCCAATTCTGCATCGGCTTTTAGTACTGCGCTTTCGGGCCGCATTTCCGCCACGCGTTTGAGCGACGTAGCGGCTCGCTCATAGTCACTACCACCGGTGGCGTTTGCCAGAAAATAGAGGCCATGCAGGTAGGTACTTGAGGGAACGATAAAGTCCGGATAAACAGCCCAATTGGACGCTTCGCCATAGTGATTGGTAACCGCTGCCTGAAAACCCTCGTTGTTGAGGCTACTGCTTACCATAGAAGCGTTGCCGCCCCCTGCCCGCGCTTCTTTTTTTAGCGTTGCCTGCTGCGCTGCAATCTCTTTCTGGAAGTAATCAACTGCGCGCCGGGTGCGGTCATTGGCCCGGTTGAACTCAACGCGCGCATAGTCGCTGTTACCCGCCGCAAGAAACGCTAGCCCTTTGTAGGTGTTAACTAAAACGGCTTCAGACATCAGCGCCTCATAATCGCGCTGGGAGTCATTCACCACAACCGCCATAAAACCCTCTGAGGTTTTCTTTAGAAGCCCTTCTGTGTCCAGATACTTCATGCCCTCTTCTGCCAGGTCGTAAGCCTCTGTAGATTCTTCATAACGACCGGTCAGGCGGTACATTTCGCCCTGATGCAGCAATTCAAGCAAATGGCCCTCAGAATCTATGGCCTTGTCTTTGCCTACCTTGAAACTGACAGCCTGCAGCGCAGCATCATAGTCTCCCGTGGCGTAGGCGGCATTGAACGAAGCCATTTGATTGCGGTGTTTAAGAGAGGAGCACCCGGAAACAACAACCACCGCTACAAGCGCCAGCATCAAGTGCTTAAATGCTGCCACACAGTTACTCCCTGAACCTGCTGCTTGCCGGATTGTCTTCGGAGAAATAGCCAAGCCTCTTTTTTTGGTATTTATTTAGGTTACCACCTTATCAAAAACGGTCGTTGCACTAACCTGGCATTTGAGCATCCTACTTAACAGTAATGAGATTCCGCGCGGTGATTTCCACAATCCTCTGTCGCGCTTCGCGGCTGGCCCAGGCGGAGTGAGGTGTAATGATCAGGTTCGGAATATCTCCGGCAAGCAGGGGGTTGCCATTGCGTGGTGGCTCCTCTGTCAGAACATCAAACCCTGCTCCAGCAATAACGCCGGTTCGCAAGGCCTCTGCCAGGGCTGTCTCATTCACTAAACCGCCACGGCTGGTGTTAATCAGCAGGGCATCTGGTTTCATCATCTGCAACTCCCTGGCGCCAATCAGGTTGCGGGTTTCGTCGGTAAGAAGGCAGTGCAATGAGAGCACATCGACTTGCGGCAGGAGCTCGTCCAGAGGTATTCGGGGATGCCCATCAACTTCGCCTGCCGCCTGCCCCGGCCGAGCACCCAGCAGTATATTCATGCCGAAGGCCTTGGCTCGTTTGGCAACGCCTTGACCAAGATCGCCATAACCCACAATACCCAGGGTTCGGCCTTCCAGCTCCATAATGGGGTGGTTCATCAGGCAGAACATGTCGCTTTCTGCCCAGCGCCCAGCACGCACATCGCGGTCGTAGTCCAGCAGGCGGGTTGCCAGAGCCAACATCAATGCCATGGTGTGTTGTGCCACGGTAGAGCGCCCGTAATTTGTTACATTCAACACCTGAATGCCGTGGTCTTTGGCTGCCTGCTGGTCAATATTGTTCAGCCCGGTGGCCACAACAGCGATGGTTTTCAGCTCCGGGCACTGCTCAAAATGCTCTCGCGTGAGCACAACCTTGTTGACCAGCACGGTATCAAACCCCCGGATCCGCTCGGCGATCTGGCCTGCAGGCGTTGCTTCATACTTCACCAAGCTGCCGGTGACCCGCTCAACCGGTGCAAGATCTACATCATTGCCGAGCGTTGCGGCATCAAGAAACACGGCCTTCATACTTTTCTCCTTCATCAACAATCGCTGAGATTAGGGTAGACTGAATAAAACGTCCAAATTAAGAGAGCAGAAACCATGGAACACGAATTTTGGCACGAGCGCTGGAGCAAAAAAGAAATCGGCTTCCACGAAGGCTCCGTCAACAAGTTCCTCTACGACCACTGGCCAGATCTTTCTGGCGGCGGCACTGAAGGTGTTTTTGTACCGTTATGTGGTAAAGCCCATGACATGTGGTGGCTGCACGACCGTGGACACGCCGTAATTGGCGTAGAACTGAGCCAAATTGCCTGCAAGGACTTCTTTGAGGAGGCTGGCGAAAAAGCACAGGTACACCCCAGCGAGCCGTTCACAACCTTCCGGCACGATAACCTGCAGCTTTGGTGCGGTGATTTCTTCCAATTGGCGCCAGACGATTTGAAGCATATCCGTTTAGTATACGACCGCGCCGCACTTATCGCTCTTCCGCCGTCTGTGCGAAAGCGCTATGTGGATCACCTTACGACGGTTATTCCCGAAGGTACCCGCATTCTGCTCATTACTCTGGACTACAACACCAAGATTACTGCGCCCCCGTTTAACGTGAGTGATGACGAGGTTCACGAGCTCTATACGGCCGACTACGACATTGAGCACATCCTAACCAACACACTGCCCAGCGACCACCCGTTCACCAAACGCAAAGGCTTGGTTGGCGCCACAGAGAGTGTCTTCCGGCTGACTAAACGATAACGCTTCCGCCCGGCGGTAACATAATTTAATGAACCTTAACTGCTAACGGCCTGTCCAAGTTTGTGACCGTGAACTAAGCTCAAATTGAACAGGCCGAAACCCGACACAGATCGCGGCCGGTCGAAAGTGCTGATTCCATCCACCCATAACCAAATCGAATCGCCGCCATGGCGACCGTAATCGAAACGGGGATACTGCGTGCACTGAAAGCTGAAGAACAGCGAGCGAGGGGCTACCCATGAGCATACTGCAGCAATTTAAAAACCGGTATGAAAGCACCCAGGAAGAAGAGTTCAGCCTCGAGGAATACCTCGAGATCTGCAAGAAAGATCCAACGGCCTATTCCACGGCCGCAGAACGATTGTTGATTGCCATCGGCGAACCCGAGTTTGTCGATACCTCCCGTGACACTCGCCTGTCACGCATCTTTTCCAACAAAATGATCAAACGATACCCAGAGTTCGCCGAATTCTATGGCATGGAAGAAGCTGTGGAGAATATTGTGTCTTTCTACAGGCACGCGGCACAGGGCCTGGAAGAAAAGAAGCAGATCCTTTATTTGTTAGGGCCGGTTGGCGGTGGTAAATCGTCATTGGCAGAGAAGCTCAAGTTCCTGATGCAGAAGGTTCCCTTCTATGCGATTCAGGGTTCGCCGGTTAACGAATCTCCTCTCGGGCTGTTTGATCCGGCGGAGGACGCGGCCATTCTGGAAGAAGAGTTCGGCATTCCCTCCCGCTATCTGAAATCCATCATGTCGCCCTGGGCGGTAAAGCGCCTGCACGAGTATGGTGGCGACATAAGCAAGTTCCGTGTGGTGAAAAAGTACCCGTCGGTGCTCGATCAGATCGCTGTCTCCAAAACCGAGCCGGGGGACGATAACAACCAGGACATTTCTGCGCTTGTCGGCAAGGTGAACATCCGCATGCTGGAGGATTACTCCCAGGATGACCCCGATGCTTACAGCTTCAGTGGTGGCTTGTGTAAGGCCAACCAGGGGTTGATGGAATTTGTGGAAATGTTCAAGGCGCCTATCAAGGTGCTGCACCCGTTGCTGACTGCCACCCAGGAAGGCAACTACAACACCACTGAAGGTATGGGTTCGGTGCCGTTTGACGGGGTTATTCTGGCCCACTCCAACGAATCTGAATGGCAAACCTTCCGCAACAACAAACACAACGAGGCTTTTCTCGACCGGGTGTATATCGTCAAGGTGCCCTATTGCGTGCGTGTGACGGAAGAGGTCGAGATCTACAAAAAACTGCTGAAAAACAGCTCTCTGGCCGGCTCGCCCTGCGCGCCGGATACGCTGGACATGCTGGCTCAGTTTTCTGTGCTTTCACGTATCAAGGAACCAGAAAACTCCAGTGTTTTCTCCAAGATGCGGGTCTACGACGGCCAAAACATCAAGGATACCGATCCAAAAGCCAAATCCATCCAGGAATACCGGGATGCGGCGGGCGTAAACGAAGGTATGGACGGGCTCTCTACCCGGTTTGCGTTCAAGATTCTCTCCAAGGTTTTCAACTTCGACACCACCGAGGTAGCCGCCAACCCGGTGCACTTGCTGTATGTGATTGAAAAGCAGATTGAGCAGGAACAATTCGCGCCGGAAATCCAGGAGCGTTATCTGCGCTTCATCAAAGAATTTCTGGCCCCGCATTATGTTCAGTTTATCGGGAAGGAGATCCAGACTGCGTACCTGGAAAGCTACAGCGAATACGGCCAGAACCTGTTCGACCGTTATGTCACATATGCCGATCTGTGGATTCAGGATCAGGAATTCCGGGATCCGGAAACCGGCGAAATTCTCGACCGATCCTCTATCAACGAGGAACTGGAGAAAATCGAAAAGCCAGCGGGCATCAGCAATCCCAAGGATTTCCGCAACGAGGTGGTCAACTTTGTGCTGCGGGCACGGGCCAATAACCAGGGGCAGAATCCGTCCTGGCTCAGTTACGAGAAACTGCGCAGCGTAATTGAGAAGAAGATGTTCTCTAACACCGAAGACCTGCTGCCGGTTATTTCGTTTAACCCCAAAGCCAGCCAGGAGGATCAGAACAAGCACAAGCAGTTCGTCGAACGCATGGTCGATCGGGGCTACACAGAGAAGCAGGTACGCCTGCTGGCAGAGTGGTACCTGCGAGTTCGCAAGTCCCACTAGCGGAGCCGCATGGCTGGGGGAACCTAGCCTGCAGCTTTAGCCCCGAACGTGTAAGTGGAGTGTGAATTATGGGTATGACCCACATTGTCGACCGACGACTGAATGGCAAAAACAAGAGCGCGGTGAATCGGGAGCGGTTTTTGCGCCGCTACCGGCATCACATCAAAAAAGCGGTTTCAGATGCGGTGCACCGGCGCTCGATAACCGACATAGAGCGAGGGGAAAACATCAGCATCCCCACGCGAGATATTGATGAGCCCGTGTTCCATCACGGCCAAGGCGGCCACCGCGAAATGGTGCACCCGGGCAACCAGGACTTTGTGGCCGGAGACCGGCTACCCAAACCGGAGGGCGGAGAGGGGCAAGGCCAGGGCCAAGGCCAGGCCAGCCCCGACGGCGAAGGCATGGATGAGTTTGCCTTCCAGATCACCCAGGAAGAGTTTCTGAACTTTCTGTTTGATGACCTGGAACTTCCTAATCTGGTGCGTAAAAAGCTCAAAGATACCGAAACATTTAACTATGTGCGCTCTGGGTTCAGTACCCAAGGCGTTCCAGCCAAGCTTGACGTTATCCGATCACTGCGCGGCGCCCACGCCCGACGCCTTGGCCTTGGCGGTGCACGCAAGAAGAAAATTCGCGAACTGGAAGCCCAGCTAGCCGACCTATTGACGGCGCCCGCCGATCTGGACGCGGCATTCAGCCATGAGGATCAGATTAAGGTACTCGAGGACGAAATCGCCCGACTGAAAGCCAATGTGAAACGGATTCCGTTTATTGACGAAATCGACCTGCGTTACCGCCAGCACCTGAAGCAACCCAAGCCAGCTACCAGCGCCGTTATGTTTTGCCTGATGGATGTATCCGGCTCCATGACCCAGATGCACAAGGACACAGCCAAGCGCTTTTTTCTTCTGTTGTACCTGTTCCTGAAAAAGAACTACAAAAGGATCGACGTGGTTTTTATACGCCATCACACCAGCGCAAAAGAGGTAGATGAAGAAGAATTTTTCTATTCCCGCGAAACCGGTGGCACGATTGTTTCCAGCGCCCTGAAGCTGATGCACAAGATTATCGATTCTCGTTATTCGCCTGCTGAATGGAATATCTACGCCGCTCAGGCCTCCGATGGCGACAACTGGAACGATGATTCCCCTGTGTGTGGCAAGCTGCTGACCGAGAGCATTTTGCCCCTGGTGCAATACTTCGCCTATGTGGAGATTACGCCCCAGGATCACCAAATGCTCTGGTACGAATACGAGCAAGTGCAGGAACGATTCCCCGAGAGTTTTGCCCAGCAGCAGATTGCCGACCCAAGTGAGATCTACCCGGTCTTCCGGCGGCTTTTTGAGAGGAAAGCGGCATGAGTGATGCTATCGATCGCCCCAATGCGCTTGGCAGTGAAGGCCCGGCAGCTCGCGAACCTGTGTCCACCGGCTCGGAATGGACCTTCGAGCTGATCCGGCAATACGATGAGGAAATTGCCAAATGCGCCGCGGAGTTCGGCCTGGACACCTACCCTAACCAGGTAGAAGTGATCAGTGCCGAGCAAATGATGGACGCTTACAGCTCCGTCGGCATGCCAGTTGGTTACAACCACTGGTCCTTCGGCAAGCAGTTTCTCAGTACGTCCAAAGGCTACCAGCGCGGGCAGATGGGCCTGGCCTATGAGATTGTCATCAACTCCGACCCGTGCATTGCGTACCTGATGGAAGAGAACACACTACCCATGCAGGCGCTGGTTATCGCGCACGCTTGCTATGGCCATAACTCATTTTTCAAAGGCAACTATCTATTCCGTACCTGGACCGACGCCAGCGCTATTGTCGATTATCTGGTATTTGCCCGGAACTACGTCTCCGAATGCGAAGAGCGCCACGGCGTGGACGCAGTTGAGCAAATACTGGATTCCTGTCATGCGCTGATGAATCATGGCGTTGACCGCTATAAACGGCCCGCGCCGATTTCTGCCGAAAAAGAAGCCCTGCGCCAGGAAGAACGGGAAGAATACCTGCAGCGACGGGTGAATGATCTTTGGCGCACCATCCCGAAAATGGATGAGGATGAAGACCCGGTAAAGCGCAAAAAACGCTACCCGGAAGAACCCCAGGAAAACCTGCTTTACTTCATCGAAAAAAACGCCCCGCTGCTGGAAACCTGGCAGCGAGAACTCATACGGATTGTGCGTAAACTGGCCCAGTATTTCTATCCGCAACGCCAGACCCAGGTGATGAACGAAGGCTGGGCCACGTTCTGGCATTACACCTTACTGAACAGAATGTACGAGAAGGGTCTGGTGACTGACGGCTTCATGCTGGAGTTTCTGCAAAGCCATACAGCCGTGGTGTATCAACCACCGTTTAACAGCCCGTGGTATTCCGGCATTAACCCCTACACTCTTGGTTTTTCTATCTTCATTGACCTGCGGCGCATCTGTGAAACACCCACCGACGAGGATCGCGAATGGTTTCCAGACATCGCCGGCACAGACTGGGTTGAAAGCCTGCACTTTGCCATGGCCAACTTCAAGGATGAAAGCTTTATCCAGCAGTTCCTGTCGCCCAAGGTTATGCGGGATTTAAAGCTGTTTGCCATTGAAGATGACGACCTGGAAGACAGCTACAAGGTAACCGCCATTCACGACGAACCCGGCTACCGCGAACTGCGAGAGAAGCTGGCCCGCCAGTACAACCTCAGTTACCGGGAGCCCAACATACAGGTGTGGAACGTAGATGTGCGCGGTGATCGTTCACTAACCCTGCGACACGTACCCGTAGACAGAGTGCCTCTGGGCGAGGACACCGAAGAAGTTTTGCGCCATGCGCACAGGCTTTGGGGCTTTGACGTGCATCTGGAAAGCGTGGAAGAAGGAACATTGATAGATGATTACCACTGCCCGCACCCGCCGCCATTAAAGTCTTGAGCGCAGCTGAGTCATTGGCAGAACCACCTCTGCGCGCAAGCCGCCCTCAGGGCTGTTGTCTAACCTGAGCTCACCGCCGTGCAGCAAGGCCAGCTCTGTCACAATGGCCAGCCCCAAACCAGAGCCAGATCTTGACTCATCAAGCCTGCCGCCGCGGCTTAGAGCCTCTTGGCGGGTATCCGGTGACATGCCAGGCCCATCGTCGGATACACTGAGCACCAGCCAGCCCCCTTCAATAACCCCTGCCAATTTGACGCAGCTTTCGGCCCAATTGATCGCATTTTCCAGCAGATTACCGGCAATTTCCTGCAAGTCCTGGGCGTCAATCCGCACCTGAAGCCCCTGCTGCAAATCACTCTGAAACACCAGATTGCGCCTGCCTGCCAAACGCCGAATGCCTTCAATAACGGGCTCAAGCACGGTGGCAACCTCCTGTTCAGCACCCAGTGCAACAGGGCCCGCCGCAGAAGCACGGGCAAGGTGGTGCCTTACGGCTTCGTCCAACCTTTTGAGCTCCGCACGCATTGCCACTTGCTGCTCTTCCGGTAACCGTTCCGCCAAAGTACCCAGTACAGCCACCGGTGTTTTCAACGCGTGGGCAAGGTTGCCCGCAGCGGTTCTGCCCCGTTCAATCAAACGCTGGTCTCTGTCCAGTACGGTATTGATCGCGCCCGCCAGCCTTGCCAGCTCTTTGGGCAGGTCTGTCTCGACCGATGGCTGCCGGCCCTGCTCTACCGCTTTCAGGCTTTGCTCCACCCGGCGCAGAGGCGCTAACCCCCAGCGGATCTGCAAACCGATCAAGACGATGAGCAGACCACCCAATGTTGCCAGTGAAAGCCACAGCAACGTTTGAAAGCGGGCAATTTGCGCCTCTACTTCACCCAAATCCGCAGCAACTTGTACGTGCAGCAGATCCTCAAGATTGGGGAGTCGAATATCCCGCTCCAGTACACGCAGTTGCTTATCACGGGGGCCAGTGACGGTTCGGAAGGTCATGCCGGATTCGCGGGAAACCGCCAACCTCTGATCCCATAGTGAACGGGAAGTAAGCACTCGTTCACCCTCATCACTAACCTGCCAGTACCAGCCGGAAAACACCCGATCGAATCGTGAATCGCCCAATTGCCTGTTAGTTACCAGGGCATTTTGCCGAACATCGTAGCTGACCCCGGCAATCACCACATTGAGTAAGGATTCCAGCCGTTCATTGAAGGCCGTATTTACCGCCTCCCTGAAGTTCCACGACAGCAAGGCGCCGGCTGCCGGCAGTACCAGCACCACCAAAACCAGGGCAGACAACAGCATGCGTGCGGCAATGGGGAGCCGGCGCAAACGTTCAGCCAACATCATGAGGCCTTGTTATCCGCAACCATCCGGTAGCCCTGGCCGCGCAGGGTTTCAATACTCTGGCTGCCCAGCTTGCGACGCAGGCGGCTGACCTGAACATCAATCACATTGGAATCCGGCTCTGTGTCACCGTCATACACGTGCTCGGTTAATTCAGTACGGCTGACCACACGAGGCGCCGCATGAACAAGGTGGGAAAGCAGCCGCAGCTCCTGAGCAGTCAGGGATACCGGCATGCCCGCGCGAGTCACCTGGGCACTGTGAGTATCCAGGGAAATATCCCCCACCCGAATAACTGGGTGGGCGTGGCCGTGAGCCCTGCGCACCAGCGCCCTCAGCCGGAACAGGATTTCAGCGGTTTCGAAGGGTTTGGTAACGTAATCGTCGGCCCCGGCGGAAAAGCCTGCGGCTTTATCAGACCAACGCTCCCGCGCCGTCAAAATCAGAACCGGAAGTTCAATGCCCTGTTCGCGCCACCGGGATAGCCACTGCGCCCCGTTGCCATCGGGCAGGCCCAAGTCGAGAATAACCGCATCATAACGCTCGGTACTCACCAGAAAATCCGCCGTGCGGCCATCACCAGCTATCTCCACCAACAAGCCGGCATCTTCCAGCGCCGAGGCAAGCCCGAGGGCCAGTGGCTGATCATCTTCTACCAGTAAAATTTTCATTGGCGCTTCATTCCATTGATGTTGTTGCCCTCAATGCCAATAAGTTCTCCGGTTACGGCATCCACTTCAAACTCGACAACCTGGCCTTCGGAGCCCAGCAGTTCAATTTCGTAAAGCCTGCGGCCATCTTCTTCCTCAAACTCCACATCAATGACCTGGCCTTTCCAGTCCTGCAGCAGGCCATCCAGAATCTCGCCCAAGGGTTTTATCCTGCCCGCCTGCACTTCTTCATGGAGTTTGCGCCAGTCTTCATCAGCAGATGCAGGTAAAGAGCCTAACAGGCACAAAGTGATCGAAAACGCCGCAACAATGAATGCCGAAGTTGGGATGATTAGTTTCAGAATATAGCAGGGCAAGTTTTTCATGGGTTCATTCTGTCAGAGCCAACATGAATGAACCATGAACAAAACACTCACCCTCCTGCAAACAGCCCATGTTTAAGATGCACCCAACGTTCAGGAAGACCTCCCACTGGAGGCGCTGCCATGAACGCATTCAGATAAGTACTTAAAGACCCTAAATAAAGACACACTGCAACCAACGAGTCAGGAGAAACATCATGAAAACACTTATAGCAACGACACTTGCGGCCAGCCTTGTTGCTGCACCTATGGCTTTCGCATCCGGCACCATTGATGACGCCAAGCGGGCCCTGCAGATTGGGACAGATTATGGCATTGCGCACTTCCACAGTATTGAGCTGGAAGACGACCACGGTGATGACGGCAGCATGGAAATCGAAGGCTGGCTAGATGAGCAGTGGTACGTGGAGCTGGATGTAAACGGCGATGGCTCGATCCGCAAGGAAGAGCGCCACAAGCGCACAGACGGCCCCTGGGGTTTGTCCTCCGCCGAGGCTGCTGAGTACATTGATGCCAGCGCGAACCAGGGTATGAGCCGAATTGAGGAAATCAAAATCAACGCCAAAGGCGAAATTGAAGTAGAAGGTGACAACGCCGACGGTCAGGAGCTGGAAATCGATTACCGCGCCGGGAGCATGGAACCCACAAAAGTGGATAGAGACGACCGGTCTTAATCCCCAAGGGTTACCGGCAAGGGACTGCCGGTAAGCTTAATAGGGCGGCCTGACTGTCTACAACAGCGCCTGAATCCAGTCCACCATCCAAGGCACCATCAGCGCAGTTGCGAAGGCAGATAGTGCCATGGCCAACCCCGAAAATGCCCCCATTCGATTGCTCACCTGGAACGCCCTTGCGGTTCCTATACCGTGAGCCGCAACGCCCATGGCAATACCCTTAGCCGTGTCATCCTTTACACCAATCCACTCAAATAACTTGGTGCCCAAGATGGCCCCGGTAATACCAGTAATCACCACCAGAACCGCTGTGAGCGACGGCAAACCACCGATTTTTTCGGATATACCCATAGCCACAGGGGCGGTAGCCGATTTGGGTGCGAGAGACATCTGGATTTCCAACGAGCCTCCCAAAAGCCGCGCCAGCAAGACAGAGCTGCCTGCAGCGATTCCAACGCCACAAATCAGAGATATGAGAACGGGTAACCAAAGCTGTCGCAATCTTGAAAACTGCTGATAAAGCGGAACCGCCAAAGCCACGGTGGCGGGCCCCAGCAGGAAGTGCACAAACTGCCCACCGGCAAAGTAATCATTGTAGGAAATACCGGAAACCAACAGTACTGCAATCAGCATGGCCACCGACGTCACCACCGGATTGGCCAGTGGGCTGGAGTTGGTTTTCAGATAAAACCGATACGCCAATCCATAAGCAACCAAGGTGATTGTCAGCCCAAACAATGGGGTAGCCGAAAGATATACCCAAATATCCCGCAACGCCGGGTTATTCATCACTGTGCCCTTGTGCCGGTGCTGATTTTGTAAACCAGCGGCTGGTCTGCTGCATGATCAGTGCAGTGGCCACCATGGTAATCACGGTGCTGAGAAGCAAAGCAAACGTAATCGGCAGCCATTCATCCGCAATCCGGCCAAAGTGCGTCATCATGCCAACACCTGCGGGAACAAACAGCAGAGACAGATGGCTTAACAGTGCCGTAGAGGCCTGTTCAACAGACGCGGGCGCCTGCCACGGATCATCATGGTGATAAACAGCATGACCATACCGAGCACTGGCCCCGGGATCGACACGCCCAGCAGGCGCACGATTATCTCTCCAGCCAGCTGATAGACAAGCAGCAGGGTTATACCGTTGAGGAAATTCATGGGGCCGGTCTCCGATTACTTCCCGATGTCAGGGCTGACCCTGGGAATCATGCGCCGGCCATACATGGCCAGTATAAATCCGATTGGGAACATCAGAACCCCGTATACAGCAGCGGGTATGGACATGGAGCTGGATTCCAGCAGTGTTAGCGTTACCATCAGGCAATGGTGCCATTCTTTACGCCCAGTTCCACCGCAACTGCCAAGGACTCTCGCTGGGTCAGCCCCGCGGCGCGGCCAGCAAGCAAACCGATAAAAATACCCGCGGCGTTCAGCAAAATGGTTGCCGGCCCCGCCTGCTTCAGCAGTTCCCAAATCTGATCCCGCACTCCGTAAACCAGCGCTACAATTAACAGAGCGAGAACCACGCCCCCAAACACGCTGACAATGCTCTCTGCTTTGCGCGCCAAGTCAGGCTTACGGGAACGCACCAGCATGCCTATGGCTACCGGCAAAAGTACAATACCCGTCAGCACACCTATGGTTTTCCATACCGGCAGCACTATGTTCTCTTCTGTACCCATATAGTACTGAAGAGCAGCATTGGCAAACAGCGGCAGCGTAAGAATGGTGATCAGGCTGGCGCTAACGGTTAGCACAATAGACAGCGCAATATTACCCCGCGCAAGCAACACGAACAGGTTGGAGGTTGTGCCGCCAGGGCACGCGGCAATGATAACCAAACCAACCGCTATAGCCGGCGGCACTGCTAACAAGGAAGCGATCGCAAAAGCCACCAAAGGCATCAGAAGAATCTGCGCCACAGTGCCTACAATCATACCTTTGGGATAAACCGCCACCTGGCGAAAATCACGAATGGTCAGGGTCATACCTATACCAATCATGATAATAAACAGTGCTATTGGCAGTCCTGCCGAGATGAGCGGGCTGGATTCCACAGTGCCTCCGGAGGTCGTTGTTTTTATTAATTCAATGAAGTGAAACTACCACAAGTGCTTTGTTTTCGGGAGTCTGAAAACAATAAACCGCCAGCCCGGCTTTTTCTGGATTTTTTTACATCGGTGATCGTCTGTACAGGCAGTAACACGTATACTTGCAACCAACAATTAAAAGACAATCTTTCAAGCCCGAACCGGGTAGAGGTGGACAAGGAATGAAACGCCTGGGAACACTCGATGCATCATGGCTCGCCGTAGAGTCTGAAGATACGCCAATGCATGTTGGCAACATGCTGATCTTTGAGCTGCCAGAAGGCGCACCTGACACTTTCCTTCGCGATATGGTTACCAGTATGAAGGAAACCGGGGAGATCGCCCCACCCTGGTGCTCTAAACTGGCATGGTCGGGGTTTCTGGGCCGGTTGCTAGCTCCCGCCTGGAAGGTCGACAAGGATATCGACCTGGACTACCACGTACGCCACTCCGCACTGCCGAAACCTGGCGGCGAAAGGGAGCTCGGCATTCTGGTATCTCGCCTGCATTCCAACCCTCTGGATTTCGCCCGTCCGCTCTGGGAATGTCACGTTATTGAGGGCTTGGAAAACAACCGTTTTGCCCTCTACACCAAAATGCATCACTCGATGATTGATGGCATCAGCGGCGTGCGCTTGCTGCAAAGGGTCCTCAGCAAAGACCCGAATGAGAAGGATATGTTGCCGCCCTGGTCCGTTCGACCCGAGCGCCGGCGGGGTGCCAAAGGCGATTCGGAAGCCAGCATACCTGCGGCATTCTCCCAGGCCTTAGAAGCACTCAAACTTCAAGCAGATATGGCGCCTACGCTATGGCGGGCAGGCAACCGGCTTGTGCACTCGGTACGTCACCCAGAAGATGGTCTAACCGCGCCGTTCACCGGCCCCGTTTCCAAGATCAACCACCGGGTAACGGGGCAGCGCCGATTTGCCACGCAGCACTACCAGCTTGATCGTCTGAAAGCGCTAACCCGGGCAACCGGCGCCTCACTGAACGACATTGTGCTTTATCTTTGCGGTACGGCACTGAGGCGCTTTCTGCTGGAGCAGGACGATCTTCCCGACACTGCACTGACGGCGGGCATTCCGGTTAATATCAGGCCAGTGGATGATCAAGCACAGGTACCCAAATCAGCTTCATGATCGCCTCCCTTGCGACAAACGAAGCCGACCCCCTTACACGCCTTCAAAACATCAAATCGTCCACTCGCCGGGCCAAAGAGCACCTGCAAAAACTGCCGAAGAGCGCCCTTAACCAGTACACCATGCTGCTGATGTCGCCTTACATCCTGCAGCTTATGTCTGGCCTTGGTGGGCGCATGCGCCCTGTGTTCAATGTAACCATATCCAATGTTCCCGGCCCTCAGGAATCCTTGTATTACGAAGGCGCCAAGCTGGAGGCTATGTACCCGGTTTCGCTGATTGCACACGGCGGTGCCTTGAATATTACTTGCCTGAGCTATGCGGGATCACTGAACTTTGGATTTACCGGCTGCCGGGATACCTTGCCCAGTATGCAGAAACTGGCGGTGTATACCGGAGAAGCGCTGGATGACCTGGAAAAGCTGGTTATTCCGCCCAAGCCGAAAAAAACGCGGGTAAGCAAAAGCACAAAGGCCTGAACAAAGCGCCTCTGTGTTCACGACAGTTCTGTGTTCAGAGGTGTTTGTTATCCCAGTGCGCGGCGCCCACAAAAATAAGCTGAAGGAAGCGGCAGGTCCGCTTCCTTATCTGTTCTACCTGATACTCGTCTTCAGCCGAAACACCCATTAGATCTGTAAGGCTGAAGGCGACACTACGAACCACCAGATCACAGGTCATTTCCAGATCCCCATCGCAAAGATGGTCAACCAGCTTTAATCGCTGCAAATCGTTCGCAAGCTCACTGGCAAAATACCGCATTTCACTGCGGATGCCGTCCTGGATAGCCCGACTCTCGCCGGCCAGCCCCTGAGCCATAAACAGAAAGAAGCTCCGATTGGCCTGTGCGTGGCTGATAAAAATCCCCACCGATTCCTCAATAAGCTTGTCAGCTTGCAGAACGTTTGCGCGCGCTTCCCGCATCATTCTCCGCAAGACCAGCCCAAGCTCGTCGACTAGCTGCAGCCCCAGATCGTCCATATTCCGGAAGTGCCGGTAAAAGGAGGTGGGCACCACCCCCGCTTGACGGGTCACTTCGCGAATACCCAGGCTGGCGAAATGCCGGCCTTTCCCAACCAGTGTTAACGCCGCACTCATCAATTTTTCACGGGTTTCACCGGGTTTGCGTTTTTTTCGTTCCGACATTGCTCGCCCATACCGCAGTTATCGTTTGGCTCAAGTAACAAGTGTACACATCCGAGAGATTTAAAGTATCGAATGCTTGTCATTATGTGCCAACGAAATGCGCCCCGTTGTGCACAGCAGCAGCTATGTGTACAGTCGTACACAACTTGTGCACAAGTGTACACATTTTAAAGAGCCGCATTACGGAGAAGACCATGCTGGCAAGAAATACTCAAACAAAAGCTCTGCACTGGCTTGGAAAGCAGCTTTTTAACCGGAATGATCCGGCTGCCTTCTTCGACCCTCTGCTAGAGAAGTTTGACCCCATGCTGGTGCAGGCTTACACCCCTGCCCGGGTTGAGCAGGTCATTCAGGAAACCGCTGACACACGCACATTTTTATTGAAACCCGCTGCCCGGTGGCAGGGTTTCCAGGCCGGCCAACACGTAAACATCTGTGTTGACGTTGGCGGCGTTCGGCGCACTCGCACGTTTAGCCTTTCCGGCTCGCCCCGGCTCTGGGCTCAACAAGGCTTGGTTACTCTGACCATCAAACGCCTGCCCGGCGGGTTAGTCACCAACTGGCTGCATGACAACCTGAGCCTTGGTGCAGTGATTGGCTTAGGCGAAGCCTTCGGAGATTTCCTGTTACCTGAGCCACCACAGCCGGTACTGTTTATTGCCGGTGGCAGTGGCATTACTCCTGTACTAAGCCAGCTAGAGGCCATGGCCGCCCAGGATTTTCTGGCGCCAGTTACCCTGCTCTATTTCGTGCGCACACAGCAGGACGTTATCGCCGCAGAACGCCTCAAGGCACTTGCTAACCGCTACAGCGCTCTGACACTAAACGTCATCGCTACCCACGAAAACGACAAGCCCCGGTATTTAAACAGCCAGGATTTGGCAGGCGTACGCGACCTTAAAGCAAGGCAAGTTTTCCTGTGCGGCCCGAAGGGGCTGATGGACCTGGCCAACGAGCTATTACACCAACACGGCGTTCACGAAAAGGATATTCACAGCACCTTTTTTTCTGCCGCAGCTCCGGCGCTGAACCCGGATTTGGCGAATCAAACTCTTGGGGGCCACGTGCAGTTTGAAAAGAGCAATCTGAAAGCCAGCTCTGAGGGCGATGCCAGCTTGCTGGAAATAGCTGAGGCCTCGGGCCTTACGCCCCGCCACGGCTGTCGTATGGGCATTTGCCATCAATGCAGCTGCCGCAAAACCAGCGGCACGGTAATCAACCGGCTCACCGGCCAGGCCTCCGGGCCAGGGGATGAAAGCATTCAGCTTTGTATATCCATTCCCCACGGCCCTGTCGCCATCGACGCTTAGAGAGCAAAGCCATGAAACAGATGACCGAAAATCAGCTCCAGGAATTGGCGCAAGACCTGAACACCATTCGCGACGAAGTGGTCGCAGACCTGGGGGAGAAAGACGCCCGTTACATACGCCGGGTAATCCGGCTCCACCGCGCCCTTGAAGTAGGAGGGCGGGTAATGATGCCCTTCGGCTTCATCCCACCGGTTTTTGCGGCGGCAACGCTTTCGCTGGGCCTGTCAAAGATTATAGAGAACATGGAAATTGGCCATAACGTGATGCACGGCCAGTATGACTGGATGAACGACCCCTCTCTTCATTCCCAGACCTACGAGTGGGACACCGCTTGCTCATCCGATTCGTGGCGCCGCACTCACAACTACGAGCACCACACCTACACCAACATCATCGGCAAAGATCGTGACTACGGCTATGCCCTTCTGCGCTTAAGTGATGATGAAAAATGGCACCCGGCGCACAGCCTGCAGTTTTTCAACTACCTTTTGCTGAGTGTGTTTTTCCAGTGGGGCGTCGGTTTGCATGAGCTGGAGTTCGAGCGGATACGCAGCGGCGAGATCCGCTTACGCGACAAACTCCCGTTCCTGAAAGACGCCCTTCGCAAAGGTGGGCGCCAGGCGTTCAAGGATTATGTGTTTTTTCCGCTGATTACCTTTCCGGTTGCCCCAGTTGTGCTGGCCGGCAACCTGGGCGCCAATTTGATACGGAACCTGTGGTCATCCACGGTTATTTTCTGCGGGCACTTTACTCAGGACGCTGAGACGTTTAATGAAAAGGACTGCGAAAATGAAAGCAAAGGCCACTGGTACCTGCGCCAACTTACCGGCTCATCCAACTTCACCGGTAACAAGTGGGTACACCTGTTGAGCGGGCATTTGAGTTACCAGATTGAGCACCACGTTTTCCCCGATTTGCCCGCATACCGCTACCCGGAAATTTCCGAGAAGGTTCAGGCGGTTTGCCGCAAGCATGGCATAGGCTACAACACTGGCACTTTCAGGCACCAATATGGCACCGTAGTAAAAAGAATTCTGAAATATTCGTTGCCGGATCGGCTGCGCCTGAGGCTTACAAACCAACCGGCCTGAAACAGGCCGGAACACAAAGGTGGTCAGGCGATCTGAAGCAGCCTCAGTAATTGCGGCTTGTATTCATCCCTCATTACGTCTTTAAGTGTGTACTTGTCGAGCACAGAAAGGAACGCCTGCAAGGCTTCTCCGAACATGGGCTTAAGCCCACAAACCGGAGTAATTTTGCAGGCATTTTTGGAGGTGAAACATTCAACGACACTAAGATCGTGTTCAGTTTCGCGCACCAACACACCCACATTGATATCTTCCGTCGCCATGCGAAGCTTCAG
>NZ_MBPP01000026.1 GCF_001858325.1 Marinobacter sp. AC-23 | reverse complement strand
AAGGAGGCGAATTATACATCGTATCGCCACCTTGTCAACCGTTTTTTTCGAGTTGTTTCAGAAGCTTCGCTTCTAAAACCACCGAGACTTGCCGGCTGATACTTGCTTGTTTCGAGGGGCGTATTCTACATCGAATCCGTACCCTGTCAACCGTTATTTTGAAGAAAGTCTAAATCGTTTTCCTCAACACTTTCAAACAGTTAACTCTCTCAAAACACCCCGCTGTTCCGGCGTGTCCCTCAAGAGAGATGCGCATTCTACAGAGCTGGGCGCAGGTGTCAACGGCCAACCCCTGCTAATTCCAAACTCTTTCGGTTTCCACCTATCAACATGCTCACACAAGATGGAAACCGATCAAAACTACACTACTGCACAAAGCTCCAGACATTACTCTGGAGCTTTAGCTGGCCGACGCAGCTTGCCACGGAACAAAGCACGGACAGGCCCCGACAACGCATAGATCAAAAAGCCTGTAAAAAGCACAGTGGCCGGATCCAGCGCGATCACTACAAAGATAAGAACCACGAGCAAAATGGCAGCAAACGGTACGCGACCACGAAGATCAAGGTCCTTAAAGCTACGATAGAGAACATTACTGACCATCAGCACGCCTGTACCACCAACAACCACGACCGTGAGAAAGGTTAGCCAAGCAGACGGCTCAAACGCATTAAAGCACCAAACCAGACCTGCAACGCAGGCAGCCGCCGCAGGACTAGGCAAGCCTACAAAGAACTTCTTGTCCACAGAACCAATCTGCGTATTGAATCGCGCGAGACGAAGAGCCGCACCGGCAACGTATATGAACGTAATCGCCCAGCCGATCTTATCCATCCCATTCAAGGACCAGAAGAACGCGACAAAGCCGGGAGCAACACCAAACGCAACCATATCCGCAAGACTGTCGTACTCCTCGCCAAATTTGCTCTGAGTGTTAGTCATACGGGCCACGCGCCCATCAAGCCCATCTAGAATCATGGACACAAAAATTGCAATGGCAGCATTATCGAAAACGCCACCCGCCGCCGACACGATGGCGTAAAAGCCGGAGAACAGTGAGGCCGTCGTCAGCGCGTTGGGCAGAAGGTATATCCCTTTCCTGCGCACGGGCGCTCCCTCAACCAGCTCCTCCTCTACGACTTCACCTGGCTCAATATCGCATTCAGCCGTGGTCTTTGAGGAAAGCTCTGGCTCGCCTTCCCTGGATCCTATCTCGGTATTCATTCTTTCTTCAGTCATTCCCACTACTCCGGAAAGCATTTGGGCAAAGTATATACGAAAAACGCGGCCACCCGGGCCGCGTTCTATTAAACCAAGCTGAACTTCGCTTAGTTTTTATCCTTATCAACAATCTTGTTAGCAGAGATCCATGGCATCATTCCGCGCAGCTTCTCGCCTGTCACTTCAATCGGATGGGCCGCGTTCTGACGACGGCGTGCAGTCATGGACGGGTAGTTCAGAGCACCTTCAGCGATGAACATCTTCGCGTACTCGCCACTTTGAATGCGCTTGAGCGCATTGCGCATAGCTTCACGGGACTGGTCGTTAATAATTTCAGGACCAGTTACGTACTCACCATACTCAGCGTTATTAGAGATCGAGTAGTTCATGTTGGCGATACCGCCTTCGTACATCAGATCTACAATAAGCTTCAGCTCGTGCAGACACTCAAAGTAAGCCATTTCCGGGGCATAGCCTGCTTCGGTCAAGGTCTCAAACGCCGCCTTTACCAACTCAACCGTACCACCACACAGAACAGCCTGTTCGCCGAACAAATCTGTTTCGGTCTCGTCCTTGAAGGTTGTCTCGATAATACCGGTACGCCCACCACCAATGCCGCTGGCATAAGAAAGCGCTAAGTTTTTGGCATTACCTGAGGCGTCCTGGAACATCGCAATCAGGTCAGGAATACCGCCGCCATTGGCAAATTCTGTTCTAACGGTGTGTCCTGGCGCCTTTGGGGCAACCATGATTACGTCAAGATCTTTACGCGGAACAACCTGGTTGTAATGAATCGCGAAACCGTGAGCAAACGCCAAGGTAGCGCCCTGCTTAAGGTTAGGCTCGATTTCAGCCGCATAAAGCTCGGACTGAAATTCATCCGGGGTCAGGATCATGACCACATCAGCAGCAGCAACGGCAGACGGCACGTCGCTTGTCTTCAAGCCATAGGCTTCTGCCTTGGCAATGGAAGAGGAGCCGGGGCGCAGGCCCACGGTCACATCAACACCGGACTCTTTCAGGTTGCACGCATGGGCGTGACCCTGTGAGCCAAAACCGATGATGGCAACTTTTTTGCTCTGAATGATGGAAAGATCGCAATCCTTATCGTAATAAACCTGCATGAGTAACCTCTGTTATTTGTGATGGCCCCGAAAAGGCCAGAACGTTCGTAATATATGAAACAATTTAAAGGCTTAAAACCTTTTCGCCTCTAGCTATCCCGGAAACACCCGAGCGCACCACTTCAAGTACACCTGAGGTGCCGATAGCCTGAATAAAACCGTCGAGCTTGTCACTATCGCCAGCCAACTGAACGGTGTAAATCGAGCTGGTAACATCAACAATCTGGCCCCGAAAAATATCCACAGTGCGCTTGATCTCAGCACGCTGGGAACCGGTTGCCTTCAGCTTAACCAGCATCAACTCTCGCTCGATATGAGGCCCTTCAGTCAGATCCACCAACTTGACCACCTCAACAAGCTTATTGAGCTGCTTGGTAATCTGCTCAATAACCCGATCCGAGCCAGATGTTGTAACCGTAAGGCGAGACAAGGTCTCATCTTCGGTAGGCGCAACAGTCAGGGTTTCAATGTTGTAGTTCCGCTGCGAAAACAGCCCCACTACCCGAGACAAAGCCCCTGGCTCGTTTTCAAGCAATACAGAAATGATTCGACGCATGATCACACCCTCTCCGTCTTGCTGAGCCACATATCTTTCATGCAGCCACGGGCAACTTGCATCGGATAGACATGCTCAAAACGATCAACCTGTATGTCCACGAAAACCAGCCTGTCTTTCATGGCCAACGCTTCTTTGAGCTTCGATTCCAGATCTTCTTTTTTATCGATAAGGATACCCACGTGCCCATAGGCCTCCGCCAACTTGACGAAGTCGGGCAAGGATTCCATATATGAATGGGAGTGGCGGGACTCATAGTTCATGTCCTGCCACTGCCTTACCATCCCTAAAGATCCGTTGTTCAGGTTGATGATTTTTACCGGCAGCTTGTACTGACTACAGGTAGACAGCTCCTGGATATTCATCTGGATACTGCCTTCACCGGTGATGCAAAGCACTTCATCGTCTGGATGGGTCAGCTTGACCCCCATAGCTGCGGGAAAACCGAAACCCATGGTGCCAAGACCGCCCGAATTGATCCACCGGTTAGGCTTGTCAAACTTGTAGTATTGGGCCGCGAACATTTGATGCTGCCCCACATCAGAGGTAACAAACGCATCTCCGTTCGTGAGGCGGTGCAACATTTCGACCACTTCCTGCGGCTTGATTACATCCGGGCTGGTTTCGTAACGCATACCATGGAATGCACGCCACTCGTCGATCTGTTTCCACCAAGAACCAAGCGCCTCTGCGTCTGGCTTCTCCTTGCTCTCTTTCACCAGCGCAAGCATTTCTTTAAGAACCGCATCGACCGGTCCGACGATGGGCACGTCAGCGTCGATCGTCTTGGAAATAGACGCCGGATCAATATCAATATGAATGATGCGAGCACCCGGGCAGAACTTTTCAGTTGCGTTGGTTACCCGGTCATCAAACCGTGCACCGACCGCCAGAATAAGATCCGAATGATGCATCGCCATATTGGCTTCGTAGGTGCCATGCATGCCAAGCCAGCCAAGATGCTGTTTGTCGCTGGCCGGATAACAACCAATCCCCATCAGGGTATTGGTAATCGGATACCCTAATTTGCGCACCAGCTCTGTCAGCTGCCCGGAGCTTTGCCCAGAATGACACCGCCACCGGCATATATGATGGGACGGCGAGCCGCCAGCATCATATCGACTGCTTTCTTAATCTGGCCAGCGTGGCCGCGGATTGCGGGGTTGTAGGAACGCAGCTTTACCTTTTTCGGATAAGCGTACTCAAAGCGCTCATTTGGCGCTGTCATGTCCTTGGGAATATCCACAACCACGGGTCCAGGGCGGCCAGTCGAGGCGATGTAATACGCTTTACGTATAGCTCCCGGGATCTCTGATGGATGACGCACACTAAGGTTGTGCTTAACCACAGGACGGGAAACGCCAATCATGTCCGTTTCCTGGAAGGCATCTTCGCCAATCAGGGTAGACGCTACCTGTCCGCACAGAACCACCATGGGGATGGAGTCCATAAAAGCGGTGGCGATACCAGTAATAGTGTTGGTGGCTCCAGGGCCTGAGGTTACAAGCACTGTTCCTGGCAGGCCAGTAGCACGCGCATAGCCGTCAGCCATGTGGACTGCCGCTTGCTCGTGCCTTACCAGAATATGCTTGACCTTGTCCTGCCTGAACAGCGCATCATAGATATGAAGGGCTGCACCACCCGGATAGCCGTATATGTACTCGATCCCTTCATCCTGTAGCGAACGGATTAGCATATCGGCGCCAGACAATAACTCCACGATTTTCTACCCTCTTCTTACGAGTGAATGAGCCGGGCACACGCCCAACTGCCTGGATTCACGGTTTCCCTGCTTCTTGTGAAAGCGGAACCGGCTGCTGCTCCACACTTTGTTAAGAGGTTGTCTCCTGGCCAGCCGCCCTCCTGAGGGTTGCGGAGAACGGCCAATCAACGGGTTGCAAATAAGCAACAACCATCCCGCGACAGATACGCGGTACGCTCAGTGTGGTAAATAACGGGGGATACTCGCACGGGATTGCCTGCCGTATTAACCCCAGTCTTCAGGCGAACAGTAATTCTGACAGCGCGAAACTCCCTGTCAATAGCCACCGCCGCTTTCTATGTCCATACCAGAGCAGGTCTGGCATCATTATTTGCAACCGGGGTGCAAAGTTTTGAACCAGGCAGAAGAAAATACTTCACACAGATGGCATGATAGACGCACGTAAAATAGAACACACCACGAGTAGAGCCATGAACAAAACAACCCTGATGCTGACACTTTTGATGGCCGTAGCACCCGGCATGGCAATAAGTGCCTCTGTATACAAATGGACGGATGCAAATGGCATAACCCACTTTGGCGACCGCCAACCCGTGGGTGCAAACTCTGAGACCGTTAACGTTCGCTCGGGCACATCTACCGGCAACGACCGACCGACCGCTCAGCAACGCCTAGGCGAGCTTCAAAAGCAACAGCAAGAAGACGCTGAAAAGAAACAGGAAACAGCGGTGCAGACAGCCCGCAGAAAGCAGCGCGAAGCCAACTGTGAGACAGCCCGCTCAAACCTGACAGTCATAGAAAGCAATGCACGTATCCGGACCGAAGAAAACGGCGAAATGCGCTACCTAACCCCGGACGAAATCGCGGAACAACGCAATAAACTGGAAGACGTTGCTGCTGAAAACTGCGGGGCTGAAGACTCAAAATAACCTCAAAAACGATTAAAAAAAGGGGGCAGAACCTAAGCCCTGCCCCCTTCGTCAACTTTCTTCGCTTAAGCTGCTTTAAACACCAGTTTGCCTCCATCCACCGTTGCTTGAATTGTGTCATCGGCAACAAAATCACCCTGTAACAATCTCTGCGCCAGCGGGTTTTCGATCATCCTCTGAATGGCCCTCTTCAGCGGTCGCGCTCCATATACCGGGTCGTATCCAACTTCCGCCAGCAAATCCATCGCAGCTTCGTCCAGCTTCAGCTTCATGCCCTGCTCCTGCAGACGCTTGTTGAGGATTTCTATCTGGATGGTCGCGATACCGTGAATCTGGCTTCCCGCCAGTGGGTGAAAAACAACCACTTCATCCACACGGTTAATAAATTCAGGGCGGAAGTGTGTTCCCACCTCCACCATAACCGCGCTCTTCATGGCCTCATAATTTTCTTCACCGGCCGTCTGCTGAATAATGTCCGAGCCGAGGTTAGACGTCATCACAATAACTGTATTGCGGAAATCTACCGTGCGCCCCTGTCCATCGGTGAGACGACCATCATCAAGTACCTGCAACAGTATGTTAAATACATCCGGGTGCGCCTTTTCAACTTCATCCAGCAGCAACACGGAATATGGGCGACGACGAACCGCCTCGGTAAGGTACCCGCCCTCTTCATAGCCCACATACCCCGGAGGCGCACCAATCAAACGGGCAACGGAGTGTTTCTCCATAAACTCCGACATGTCGATGCGAATCATCGCTTCTTCAGTATCAAATAGGAACGCGGCCAACGCCTTGCACAACTCCGTTTTACCCACGCCCGTTGGCCCAAGAAACAAGAACGAACCGTTAGGCCGATGCGGGTCTGCCAAACCCGCCCGGGACCGGCGAACGGCGTTGGATACTGCCTCTACAGCTTCGTTCTGGCCAATAACGCGGGTGTGCAACTCGCCTTCCATGCGCATCAGTTTGTCGCGCTCGCCTTCCAGCATTTTCGACACTGGAATGCCAGTCCATTTGGAGACGACTTCAGCGATTTCATCGTCGGTAACGCGATTACGCAGAAGCTTCATCTCCATCATTTCAGCCTGGCTGGCCATATCCAACTGGCGCTCCAGTTCAGGAATGCGGCCATACTGCAGCTCTGACATTTTCCCCAGATCACCTGAACGGCGAGCGTTTTCCAGATCAATACGAGCTTGCTCCAGCTGACTCTTTATTTTCTGAGAGCCGTGCAACGCCGCCTTCTCGGTATTCCAGACTTCTTCAAGATCCGCGTATTCACGCTCAACGCCCTGAATCACCTCGGTCAACTCTTCCAAGCGCTTCTTCGACGCAGCATCCGTTTCCTTTTTCAGCGCCTCACGTTCAATTTTGAGTTGGATCAGGCGACGCTCCAAACGATCCAGAGGCTCTGGCTTGGAGTCCATTTCCATGCGGATCTGGCTTGCAGCCTCATCCACCAGATCAATGGCCTTATCAGGCAACTGGCGATCAGCAATATAACGATGAGAGAGCTTAGCCGCGGCGATGATCGCGCCATCCGTCACCTCTACGCCATGGTGAACCTCATAGCGCTCCTTTAAACCACGCAGAATTGCGATGGTATCTTCTACACTTGGTTCAGTTACCAACACCTTCTGGAAACGACGCTCCAAAGCCGCATCTTTCTCAATATTTCCGCGGTACTCATCCAGCGTGGTAGCGCCCACACAGTGCAACTCGCCACGAGCCAGAGCTGGCTTGAGCATATTGCCAGCGTCCATAGAACCTTCAGCCTTGCCCGCACCTACCATCGTGTGGATTTCATCGATAAACAGAATGATTTGGCCTTCTTGCTTCGACAATTCACTCAGTACCGCTTTCAGGCGCTCTTCAAATTCACCACGAAACTTGGCGCCGGCAATCAGAGACCCCATATCCAGAGACAGAACCCGCTTATTTTTCAAGCCCTCTGGCACTTCGCCGTTCACAATCCGCTGGGCCAAGCCCTCTACTATGGCGGTCTTACCCACACCTGGCTCCCCAATCAGTACCGGGTTGTTCTTACGACGACGCTGTAAGACCTGAATGGTGCGACGAATCTCATCATCGCGGCCAATCACCGGGTCGAGCTTGCCTGCCTCCGCCAGCTCGGTCAGGTCAATTGTGTACTTCGAAAGAGCCTGCCGGTTTTCCTCTGCGCCTGCATCATTCACGGTTTCGCCTCCACGCACTGAATCTATCGCGCTTTCGAGCGCTGCTTTATCCACGCCCTGCTCACGCAAAACACGGCCGAGAGTACCCCGGTCTTCCAAGGCAGCCAGCAGCATCAACTCACTGGAAACAAATTGGTCTTTGCGCTTCTGTGCCAATTTGTCGGCGATATTGAACAGGCGCCCCATATCGTTAGACATAGACACATCGCCCGCGCTGCCACTTACTTCTGGCAGGTTTTCGATTTCCTGGGCTATGGCTTGACGCACGCGCCCTAGCTCAGCGCCAGCTTGTTTGAGAAGGGGCTTAATGGAACTGCCCTGCTGGTCAAGCATGGCCTGCATAAGATGCAGAGGTTCAATAAAGTTATGATCTTTGCCAACAGCAAGCGACTGGGCGTCGGCCAGTGCGGCTTGCAAAAGGCTGGTGAGTTTATCGATTCTCATGGATTCGTTTCCCCAATACGTTCGGCAAATGCGATCAGTTATTGCGCATTCGGTTTGCTTTGACAACTAATGTAGGGGCTATTGGGGGAACTTCAAGGTCAACACGAAGCAAAACCGTCAGAAAATTGACAAGACTCAACTTTTCCAGATAACAGTTGCCATGCGACCCGTTTGGCCATCGCGGCGATAGGAATAGAAGCGCTGACTGTCGGTAACCGTGCAAAAGCCACCACCGTATATATTCCTGACTCCCAGTCTTTCTAAGCGCTGCCGGGCAAGCAAGTATATATCGGCCATATAGTGCCCCTCACGGGCGCCCTCTGAGCTGAAAGCGGCTCTGGCCAGGGGGTGCTGTACTATAAAAGCGGCCTTCACTTCAGGCCCAACTTCAAACTTCTGCGGGCCGATTGCCGGCCCCAACCACGCCATCAAAGTATTGCCAGGCAACCCCATACCAGCCACCAAATGCTCCAGCACGCCGCCACAAAGACTGCGCCAACCGGCATGAGCGGCGGCTACGGCGGTACCTTTTTGATCACAAAGAATAACCGGTAAGCAATCTGCAGTCAGGATGGCACAAGCCTTACCTGCAACCCGGGTAAAGCTTGCATCCGCTTCCGGAACCAAGCTGGCATCTCCCACAGGCAAGCTAACAATCTCAGTGCCGTGAACCTGATCCAACCAGCCGAACGCGTCGAATGGAAGGCCACAGGCATCTGCCAGCCTTGTGCGATTTTCCCGCACATGCACAGGATCGTCACCAACGTGCACCCCCAGGTTCAAGCCAGCCCAAGGAGGCTGACTGACTCCGCCCAAACGGGTTGTGCACACTGCATGGATATTCGAAGGGGCAGGCCAATCCGGGTGGATAAGCGGCAGCCCAGGCGCGGTTTCAGAACTCATTGCTCTCCAGTTCCTGAGCGTGCTTGCGCAATGCTGCGAGCAAGCCCACGAAGTCTTCTGGCAAGGGCACCTCCCAGCTCAAGATCTCGCCGGTTTCCGGGTGCTCAAGTGTGAGTTTGCGCGCATGCAACGCTTGTCGGTTAAAGGCAGCCAGCACTTCACGTAGCGCTTCTGTTGTACCTTTAGGTAAGCGCAGCCTGCCTCCGTAAAGAGGATCACCAACCAGAGGGTGCTTCACGTAAGCCAGGTGCACACGAATCTGGTGGGTACGCCCGCTTTCCAGCTTGCACCGTACATGGGTGTGAGCTGCAAAACGCTCAATCAAACGGTAATGGGTTATCGCAGGCTTACCACTTTTGACCACACCCATTTTTTTACGCTCATGGGGGTGGCGACCGATAGGCGCATCTACGGTAGCGCCCCCCGTAAGGGTGCCCACTACCACCGCCTCGTACTCCCGGCCCATGCTGCGAGTTTGCAGTTGGTCAACCAACGACGTGTGTGCAATCAGGCTGCGGGCAACCACCATAACACCAGAGGTGTCTTTATCCAGACGATGAACAATGCCGGCTCGAGGCAGATTTTCCACCTCCGGAGCATAGTTCAGCAGTGCATTCACCAATGTACCATCCGCATGGCCTGCTGCAGGATGAACCACCAGGCCTGCAGGCTTATTGATCACTAGCAAGTGCTCATCTTCGTAGACAACATCGAGGCTAATCGCCTCTGCCTGCCAAGTCACCTGAGCCTCAGGCTCGGCGTCTAGTTCTATCCGATCACTGAGCATCACCTTGTCTTTTTGCCTGCGGGTCTCTCCATTTACGGTTAACGCGCCGCTGCGAATCCAGGATTGCAGGCGCGAGCGCGAATGCTCGGGCATAAGTTCAGCCACTGCCTGATCCAGGCGCCGGTCACTCAGCGCAGGCGGCACATCAAAGCTGGCAATTATTCGGTTTTCAGATGACATTAAGCCCCCAGGGCCTGTGTGTGTTACGTTTTGGTCAGTATATTTGAAGCAAACGGGGTGTACTCTCTCACATGATTCCACATGAGGCTGCACATAAGGCGAGTTCCCCGCTACAATGACGCACTCGAATTTATCGACATTATACGGGATTCCGGCATGAGATCAGGTGTTCGTTTACTGCTACTTTCTGCACTGGTTGTCTTGATCAGTGCCTGCGCTTCCAATAAGCCAGAGGAAGTGCTTCCGGAAAAAGCCTATTACGACAATGCGCGACAGGCAATGAACTCCGGCAATTTCAACGAAGCCGAGGAAAATCTGGATTCGCTGGAAACCTATTACCCGTTCGGTCGTTACGCCGAACAAGCGCAGCTTGACCTTATCTACGCCCGCTACCAGAACCTCGATCTTGAGGGTTCCAGAGGTGCAGCAGACCGATTCCTGCGTCTGAATCCCCAAAGCGACCACGCTGATTATGCACTATACATGCGGGGGCTCGCCTCTTATAACCTCGATATCGGCCTGGCTGCGCGTTATTTCCCCATTGATGTGGCCGCCCGGGATGCCGGCGAGCAGCAACAGGCGTTTCGTGATTTCAGCGAACTGTTGAACCGTTTTCCAGAGAGCGAATACGCTGCCGATGCCCGCCAGCGCATGATTGCCGTGCGTAACCGCATGGCAGAACTGGAACTACACGCAGCACGCTATTACATCAAGCGCGAAGCCTATGTGGCAGCCAACAACCGAGCGCGCTACATCGCAGAAAATTACCCTACTTCACCGGCCGTTGAAGAGGCACTGATTATTCTCGCGGAAACATTCGATTTTCTGAAGTTCAATAAAGGCTCGCAGGATGCAGTGGCGCTGCTTCGCCAAAATTTCCCGAAGAGCGAAGCGTTCAATAGCGACGGCGAGTTTGAAGCAAACCTGCTGAAGCGTGAAAACCGCTCACTCTCCAGCGTGGTTACCTTTGGACTCATGAGCGACGAGTAACCAAAACTCTGTTATTTGCCGCTTTTCCAGCCACTGGTAATGGGATAGCGGCGATCTTTACCAAAACCGCGCTCAGTAATGCGGACCCCTATAGGTGCTTGTCGGCGTTTGTATTCGTTGAGATCCACCAAGCGAATAACCCGATTAACTTCCGCCTGATCAAAACCCTCTGCAACAATCGCATCCGCGCTAAAATCCCGCTCTACGTATAATCTCAAAATCTCATCCAGTACGTCATAACCCGGAAGGCTATCCTGATCTTTCTGGTCTGGGGCCAGCTCCGCCGACGGCGGCCGCGTGATCACTCGTTCTGGAATCACCGGGGATACAGCATTACGGTACCAGGCCAGGCGGTACACCAGCGTTTTCGAAACATCCTTTAGCACGTCAAAACCGCCAGCCATATCGCCATACAAGGTGGAATATCCCACAGCCACTTCACTTTTATTGCCGGTTGTAAGCACTAACGAACCAAACTTGTTGGAAAGCGACATAAGCAAAACACCGCGAATACGTGCCTGCAGGTTCTGCTCTGTGGTATCCAGGGTGGTTCCGTCAAACGGTGCAGCGAGAGTTGCCATGAATGATTCGTACATCGGCTCTATAGAGTACACATCGTACTGAACCTTCATGGTTGCCGCCTGAGCTTCTGCATCTTCAAGACTGATGCCCAGGGTATACCTGAACGGCATCATTACCGCTCGAACCCGGTCCGGCCCCAGAGCATCTACTGCCACCGCAAGGGATACGGCGGAATCAATCCCCCCCGAAAGCCCAAGCACCACAGATTTGAACCCGTTTTTGTATGCATAGTCGCGAACACCGGAAACAAGCGCACTGTAAACACTCGCTTCCTGCGACAGTTCCGCAGGTAACGGTTGGGAGGCTGGCTGACAATGATCGCCGCATAAAAACTCTACCGGGAACAGCCCTTCCGTATATTGCGGCGCCTCTGCAGCGATAGAACCCGAGTAGTCGTAAACCATTGAACCGCCATCGAAGACCAACTCATCCTGAGCACCCACCAGGTTGGCGTAAACAATACTCACCTGGTTCTCTCGAGATTTACGTTCAAGCAACGCCTTCCTCTGTGCCTGTTTATCGATACTGTACGGAGACGCGTTCAGGTTGATGATCAACCGTGCACCTGCCGCCACAGAATCCTCAACAGGCCCCTTAGCCCAGATATCTTCACAAACCGTGAGGCCCACCGGCACGCCACAAATATCAACTACGACCGCATTCGCACCACTGGAAAAATAGCGTTTTTCATCGAACACTTGGTAGTTGGGTGGAAACCGCTTGAAATAGCGGCCAGTAACTTCACCACCCTCAATCACCACCGCAGCGTTGTATAGCAAGCCACCGCTTCGAACCGGCGCGCCGATAACAATCGCAGCTTCAAGCTGGGCAGATTGCAAGCGCTCCAACGCCTCGTTTACTCTGAGTTCCATACTGGGGCGCAGCAACAAGTCTTCCGGCGGGTACCCGGTAAGACAAAGCTCAGGAAACACAACAATATCTGCCCTGTGCTCGGAGTAGGCGCGCTTGGCTGCATCAACAATCCGATCCGTATTGCCGGGAATATCCCCCACCAAAAAATCCAATTGCGCCATCACTACACGTAGCTTGCTGGGTGATATATTGGAAAGCAGAGTGCTCCCGGGAACGGACATACTTAGGCTCCTGTAACTCATTGCCATGAAAAGGCTATTATAACCCCGCACCGACATTGATTTCTTCCGCTCAACAACGGATTTCTGAAAACCATGGCGACAGATACGGTATCAGCAGTCAGTACCGGCAAAAAAACACCCGTCTCACGGCAGGGCAAGCTATTCCGCATCTACAATCACTACCGGCTGGTCATCAGCCTGATGCTGGTTGCCTTGCTCTTTGTTGATCCGGTAAATTTTGACACTCGCTTCCGGCTTTTGGACTACTACCAGTTTGGCGTGGTGGGCTATCTGGCGCTTAACAGCTTTGTTGCACTCATCATGTTGGCAGGCTTTCAACCGGGACAGCGACACATCACGCTATCCATACTCCTGGATATTCTGATCATGCATGGGTTGCTATTTACCAGCACCGGCATCACCAATGGGCTCGCCAATCTTGTTATTGTTACCGTCGCAGCGGGCAATATTCTTACCCAAAGTCGCATGGGCACATTCTATGCGGCGCTTGCCGCAATTTGCTCGCTCAGCATTTCAGGCTGGGCAGTACTGACCCTCAACGGGCCCGGCGATGATATCGTGCGAGCCGGCTCCCTGGGCATTCTGTACTTTGCTGCCGCCTTTACTCTCCAATACGTCTCCCGACGAATGATGCGCAGCGAAGCACTCGCCACCAGCCGGGCCCAAAGCATTGTTGAACTGGAGCAAATCAACCAGCAAATTATACAACGCATGCGCACTGGCATTCTTGTACTCGATCGATATGGCCAAATGCGCTTGGCAAACGCCGCCGCTGAAGAGCTACTGTTTGGCGCCTCTACAAGCAAGGGCACACCAGCCTCCCGATCACGCGCCCTCCCCCAACCCCTGAAATTAGGCTGGAAGCCTGGCTAAAAAATCCTGAAAGACGCACAGACCCGTTTCAAGCAGCGCCCACCTCACCGCTCCTGCAGGCCAACTTCACCCAGCTAGACCAAGAGCGTGGCGATCAGATTCTGGTGTTCATAGAGGACATGAGCAAAGTGACCCAGCAGGCCCAGCAAATGAAGTTGGCCTCCCTGGGGCGGCTGACGGCTGGCATCGCCCACGAGATACGCAACCCGCTTGGTGCTATAAGTCATGCGGCTCAGTTGATGGAGGAGTCCCCTCATATTGACGTCAGTGACCAACAGATGCTGGATATCATCCGACGCCACTCCAAGCGAGTGAACGGTATAGTCGAGAATGTGCTCAGCCTTTCCCGGCGCATGCCGGCGAATGCAGACCTGGTTGATCTGGTCAGTTGGCTGGAGGAGTTTCGGGCTGATTTCCTGCAGACCCAAGAGACAACCACCCCGCCCTCAAACCTTATCTTGAAAACCGCACCCGGCGTACCTGACGCACGGTTTGACAAGAGCCAGATCGAGCAGGTGCTGGTAAACCTATGCGACAATGGTTTGCGCTACAGTCAGCAGCAGTTAGGCGAACGCAAGATTGAACTGCGCGTGGGCGCCACTGCCGATGGCGAACGCGCTTACGTAGACGTAAGAGACTTCGGCCCTGGAGTTGCTACAGGCACCAGCCACTCAATTTTTGAGCCGTTTTACACCACCGACAAAGGTGGCACTGGCCTCGGGCTTTATCTGGCACGGGAACTGTGCGAGGCTAATCAGGCCCACCTGTCCTTGGTGGAAGACGACCAGGCCGGCTGCTGCTTTCGCATTACCTTTGCCCACCCAGGGCGAATGATCTGACATGGACCCACACAACAAGATGACCACTCACACAGCGCTGATTGTTGATGATGAACCGGATATCCGGGATCTTCTTGAAATTACCCTTACCCGTATGGGTATTAAAACCCTGACAGCCCCAGACCTTACCAGCGCACTCAAACTGCTGGAAAATCATACACCACAGCTTTGCCTGACGGACATGAACCTGCCCGACGGGAACGGTATTGAGTTGGTGCAATGGATTCAACAACACCGGCCCGAGACCCCCGTTGCCGTTATTACCGCATATGGCAGCATGGATACCGCGATCGAATCGCTAAAAGCCGGGGCATTTGATTTTGTGTCCAAGCCGGTTGAGCTATCCCGGCTTAGAGAACTGGTGAGCAGCGCCCTGAGGCTTGCAGAGCCAGCCGCCCAAGAAGATGAGGCAACCGACGAACCCGGGCTTTTGCTCGGTAATTCCTTGCAAATCAAAAAGCTACGCAACCAAACACGCAAGCTCGCGAGAAGCCAGGCACCCGTGTTTATCAGTGGCGAATCCGGTAGCGGAAAGGAGCTGGTGGCACGAATGATTCACCTGCAAGGTCCCCGCAATGACGGGCCCTTTATCGCCGTTAACTGTGGCGCCATTCCTTCGGAATTAATGGAAAGTGAATTTTTCGGCCACAAAAAAGGCAGCTTTACCGGCGCCGTTGAAAACAAAGATGGGCTCTTCCGCTCAGCCAACGGCGGCACACTGTTTCTCGACGAAGTCGCCGACCTGCCCCTGGCCATGCAGGTAAAACTGCTGCGAGCTATTCAGGAAAAAGCAGTACGCCCGGTGGGCGATACCAAAGAAATGCCTGTGGACATACGCCTGCTGAGTGCCACTCACAAAAACTTGGCAGAGCTGGTTCAAGAGGGGAGCTTCCGGCAGGATCTGTTTTACCGGATCAACGTAATCGAACTGGCCGTGCCACCGCTGCGGGATCGCACAGATGATATAGCGCTTCTGGCCAATCACATACTGCAGAGGATTGCCCGGGAGTATGAATGCGATGCGGCAACCCTCACTCCGGATGCTGTCGATCGGCTGAAAGAACATGACTTCCCCGGCAACGTGCGAGAGCTAGAGAACATCCTTGAGCGCGCCTTTACCCTATGTGATGCAGAGCAAATTAGAGCCTCTGATTTACACCTGGGTAACGGGATGGCGACAGAATCTGGCATCTCCGGTGGCACGGTCATCACCGATGCCTGCCCGACATTGGTGCCGGAGGGTGATATTGACCTTGAGGGCTACCTGGAATCTATTGAGCGCCAAGCTATTGAGAAAGCGCTGGAGGCGACTCGGTGGAATAAAACAGCCGCGGCGAAGAAGCTGGGGATTAGTTTTCGGGCGTTGCGGTATCGGTTGAAGAAGTTGGGGATGGAGTGAATAATAGAGAGGCTTTCAGGATGAAAGCCATTAATTTGCCAAGGAGGCTACATGACCATTTCTCAAAACAAAGGATTAACACTCGTTGAGCTGTTAATCACACTAATCGTTCTATCCATAACTTTCAGTATGGCAGTTCCTGCAATGGATCGCGAAATTACCAAGTCGCGCCAGCGAGAGCTGATCGCGACCTATCACGGAGCCTTTTCATTTGCTCGCTCACAAGCGATACATACCGGAACTCTTGTAACCATATGTCCGCTGTCTTCCAACAATCGGTGCATTGACGACTGGACATTACCCGCAGCGATATTTCCAGACGGCGATAAGGATCTACAGCCGGATGAGAGCACCGTTTGGAAATTCATTCAGCCTGTATCAAATTACCGCATTAAATCCCGCACAGGTGGGCGGGGCTACTTAACATTCGGCCCCAAAGGTCTTATTCATGGAGCCAGCGGCTCATTGATCGCATGCCCGGAACAGAATTCACGGCAGCCAATGAGCTACCTCACCGTCAACCGTGGCGGCCGCTTTCGCGCGGTTCATGATAAAGACCTTGATAATAAAATACGGCTATCTTGGGGCGCTCTGATCCAGTGCTAACCCCAAGATCAACTTCTATTTTTTCCAGGTCGTCTCTCCGGTGCCTATGCCACCGCTATTGTCTCTATCCCAGCGCCTGATGCCTTGATTATTCAAATCCAAAAAACCATCCCCCGCTTGAGCGTTCGCGGGGGTTGCTTTTACCAGGAACGCTGCATCCGACGCGCTTTCGATAGTCAGATTATAGTATGCAGTGCCCCCTCCATTGGGCACCTGATCGTAATAAATACTTGGCGCACCAGTGTCACCTCCACCTGATCCCGCACCTTTGTAGGTGTTGCTCACTGTAAAGTGCCGTTCCATCGCCGCAGCCAACCCCATGAGCGCGGATTGCGCTTCCGCCCGCCGAGAGGATTTCACATACTCCTGATAAGAAGGATAAGCCACGGCAGCAAGAATGCCGATAATAGCCACCACAATCATCAGCTCTATCAAAGTAAAGCCGTTATGTGCTCGACTCCTGAATTCAATCACTCAGCTTCCCTCCAGAATGTTTGAGTAAAGGTGCTGCTGTCCTCTACCGGCTCACAGCTAGTACCCACACAAATGAACGCCCCCTCTTCAGTTCTTAGCAGTTTAGGCGCAGGGAAGCCTGGGACTTCTACATCCTGATCGCGGTCGTCCTTGGTCGGTTCTGAATCAGGATCAACATCGTCGCGATTCCGAGCAGGCTTGCCATCACGGAGTACCACCGAATAAAGGCGTGAACGGCCCGTCGACGGCGCACACGCAGATAGTGCTGCAGCGGTTCGTACGTTGTAAATGTAGCTGTTCCACCCACCACAATGCTTGATGACAATATTTTTTCTCCCGTATTCTCAAGCTCGATCATCCAGCCACTGGCCTCAGCCAGGCTTTCCTCGGCAGCAAGTTTCTCCGCATCGGTGCCCTGCCCGATTTTATTGTCTGTGGTATCAAACAGATCGCTCTCTGTAAGAGTGGCATAGGCCACATCACCTGAGCTCGGATCAACTGGCGCCCCAAACAGTGCCGGGATTCGAAGCATATATGCCCGATCTTTGATCACCTTATTCAAGGGGTGTGCCTGGTAGCCCGATCCAATCATTAGGCTCAGATAACGCTTTCCCCAATATCGGCTGATCGAGAGATCAGGGGTATGGTAAAAGCGTCGGGCACTCGCCTCATTATCGCCTGCAAAATCTGCAATGCGTCCACCGTAGGCCAGACTACCTGCAGAGCTGCCATTATTCATATCGAAACGCCAAATTTGCCCCCCCATATCCCCGATATAAACTTGGTCTGCAAGACCGTCACCATCTATATCAAGGACTTTGGGGGATGCGGGCATGCTGTACTTCATCTCACCAAGCTTTAGATTAGCATTTGAACCTTTTGGGCCTGCCCACCAAAGCCGTTTGCCGGTCTCAGCATCTACGATGTACAAGGCGCGCCCCATAGTATCCTCAGTCCGGGTAGTCGCGTTATCCTGATTCGCATCGTACCCTCCGGCAAAAAACAGAACATCCTTAACATCCCCGTCGATATTTATCTTGCTCTTGACTGGTGTAGACCAGCTCTGGCCCAACTCCGCAAATTCCCCTGTACCTCCGGATATGTCCCACAGGGCCTTTGGCGCTGACCTGTCGGTGGCGTCTAATGCATAGTAACTGCGACCACCCCGGCGCATGCCGGTATAAAGGTATACATGATCACCGTCAGCCGCTTTAACATCTCCGTTCGGATTTTTTATCCAACTGACTACAGATCCGTCCATGCCGTAGATCCGATCCGCTACCGTGTCGCTGTTCTGCATAAAAGTTTTTTGGTTCTTCAGTAACTCAGCCGGCATAAATGCGAAATAGGACTCGCCGGTTTCACCATTAATTGCATGGAGATAACCTTGGTTATCGCCAAAAAACACGGCCGTATCCGGGCTGGCCTCGGTGCCACCGTAAACAATCAGTTTCGGCTCCGAATGCAAGGGATCCGAGACAAACTTACGGGCATCGTTGGTCTGGCCATTACCGTTCTCATCCATGACATCCTCACCACGAATCCAGCGTATCAACTCCTTCTGCTCAGCATCACTCATACTGCTATTGCCTAGAAGCGCTTTCGTTAGTGAATCAGTGTTGGAGGTGGCAATAAGATTGTCGTCGGCTGTCAGGTTTTTTCCCTTGATCCAGGTGTAGACCTTTCTGTTATTCGTTGCGCCAGGCAGTTTTGAACGAACTCCTCCGGCCGTTACGGCTTTCCCGTCTGGCGCCAGCGCCCACCAACTTTGTGCCCCATCCTTAAAAAAACCTGTTGCTGAATCTATTGCCTGGTTGCCGTTGGCATCCACAATTTCCCCATCGTTGGAAATCTTGTAACGCTTCAGGTTTCCTTCCCAGAGGGGTCGGGTATCGGGTTCGAAAACAGAGTAATACAGCGCATCAAAATGATTCAGGCGATTAAATGAGTTAACCGCAACACCAGGTGCAACGAACGTACTACTGGTTTCAAGAACACTTCTAACAATATCGTCGAACGCTCCTGCCAATTGAACCGCATCATTCGCTTGATAGTATTTCCCTCCCCCAGCTGTTGCAGCCTTCCCGAGTAGAGAGTCATTAATATCAAACCCAACTGTATATGTAGTCACAGTTTGGTCACCGGCATAAGCGGCGGACATATCATTATTCTTCATATACCCGGCAATCTCATCGAGGCAGTTCCCGGAACAAGATGTACCGATTTCTCTCCCCATTTCACCATTATGATTCGTATCTGCTGTTGGCTCACCGTCTGTCAAGAGAATGATGTTATTAGACTGGCATTCAAGTTCTATAGGCGATATATATTTACCATTTGAAATTGTCTCACCCCTAGGATTTTTATCTAGAAATGGCTTTCCACCTTGATAATATCGCATCGCACCAAACAAAGTTTCTGATAACGGCGTATTTGTGGATGGATACAGTGCATCCACTTCATCTTTAAAATCATCTGCATTGGTCTTAACATCCCTCACGTTATTTAGAACCCGCCCACCTTCGGATGCCTGGTTCAGGTTAAAGGTCATCAAGCCTATATTTACGCCGGTAACAGTATCTGCAAGATTTCGGGCGACACCCTGCATAATTTCCATGCGAGTCATTCTGACGGTTTCGGTACCAGAGTTCTCCCAGTTGAGATAATTGGCAGAAAAATAGTCTCGAAGATCAAACAAACCCCAGTTAAGATTGGTATCTCCATCCGCTTGGCAGTCAGTAGTACTATTATTAACGTCATCCTCATCAAAGCTATTCCATTTATTTCTATAATAGTAGGCCATTCTATAGCTTTTGAGCTCACCAACCTGATCAATTCTATTTAATAGGTCACTGCACCGGATTACCGAGCGTCTAACCTCATACCAATCACCATCTTGCTTATAATAAACATGACTTTTTGAAAAACGACCACTGTAATCCTTATTCGGATTGTAGACGCCGTCTTTGGGAATCACTACGTCCATTTTGCTTCTCATACTCCCAGAATTATCGAGAATGAACAAAATGTTTGGCCTAATACTGGTTTGCGATTCAATATTGAAAAATATTTCGGTATCGTCAGCCCAAGAAAATGATGCCGACAACGAGAGAAAAAGAGACGCGAAAAAGTGCACGTATTTACTTTTAAAAAACCTCACATCTCACCTCCAACAACCCGGCTATTGTAATATACTGAATTGACCTTTCGGGTCACATGATCGATTAATACTACAGCAGAATATTTGGAAGAAACTTTAGTCGCTACTGCCACCTCAACCGCCTTTTCTCCAACAAAAAACTCAATAGATTTTGCTGGAGTATATGTGTCAAATAAACACCCCTCACATTCAGAAACTCTAACTTCTATGACCTTATTATCGGAAGTCGCTACGGGGTAAACGCGGTGAGCCTCTATGCCATCTTCAATAGTAACGATCTCGCCATTGTAAAATTCAGGCTGCTGAGCCTGTGCGATCTGCCCAAGACCAAGAATTACGGAGAAAAACACTAAGTTGGATATTTTCATTTGTTACGCCTCTAACTAATACGGCCTTGTTGAAGCAGACCTGAGTCTCAATAAAAAACAACGCTCACGCCACGAACCACATTGCTTCGGGCTCCTGTACCTGTAACTGTCGCATCCCCAATAAGTTCATAGCGCTGGCGAAACGTTTCTATATCTTCTCCAAATGAGTGCCCCTCAACCAGATTCGCTTCGCCGAGATATCGTAGCTCGGCAGTAGCTGCTTTGCCCGACCCTGCTCCACCATATGCCACGGGTGTGGTGGCAACTCGTATACCAGCATCTAGCGCATCCAAAGCTCGCTTCCATTCAGTCGAGCTGGAGTTCATCGGCTCTAGCTTCCTAAAAAGGTCTTGACTCGCCGCTTCCGCCGCCAAAAAAGCCTGTCGTGCGTTTTGCGCGTTGGCCGACATCCGTTCCTGAAGAATTGATGTTTTCATACTGGTCAGCCCGATAACGGTTATAACCAGTAATATAACCAAGCTGATAATCAGTGCAGCGCCGCGCTGCCCCCTTTTCATTCTTGGAGAATCTGAAAAACGCATTAAACCGGGCTTCATTTCTCTATTTATTAGTTGCATGGGTCACCATCTCCACCATTATTGTCTGCAGTTGCCCACTCCCACTGATCAGTTGTCCCGAACTGTTTGAATTCGCCGCACTGTCGATTTCTGATATCTAATGTACTGACAAAGGCCTTGCGTAAACGCCTGTCTGCCGCATGCGCCTGCTGCCCTGCGGCTGGATTGTCGGCGACAAACACCATGCCTGGCAGCTCGTATGTCTGGCTGTCATCCTGTTGTAAGGCGTTACCCGCAGCACTTACCAACATGCCAACACGAACAGTCACAACATCTTTCCAGTCATCGGCAGTTACGCCCGATGCGTCAACGTAGTTAATGGTGTTGCTACTCGCGTCCGTTCTAAGACCGTAATGAACCTTTAACGCTTCTACGCCCTCAACAAGTTCCTCGCGCTGAAAGCTTGGCGTTGTACTGTTGGGAAAGCTGTTTTTGGCTCGGTAAAGCGCAGAGATACTGTTGCCTTGATCATCTTCTCGGCCGGTATCAGCAACGAAAAAAACGGTACTCTCAAGCGAATAAATTTCTGCATCCTCATCGGCTGTATAGGCCGAAGATAACCGGTCGCTGCTATTTGCTGACGCTGCGTGCGCCACCGAGCCAGAGGGGTTATTGGTTATCCGAAAAACATCTGCAGATTCGCAGCCAGCAACCATTAGCAAAGAGCCCGAGCTAAACGCCGCACTTGACCCAAAAAGCCCCTCAGGATCGGCGATTGGTACCGGAACATCTGCGCGAGCCATATCGCTCGCAATTGTCGCACTAAGCAACCTTGCACGCTGAACCATCAACACATCGCTACCGGGCAGCGCATCGTCTTCAATAATGCCAAGATCTTCGAAGTCTGTTCCGCTATCCCAGCTTGACTGAGTTGCTGCCGTTACCTGCCACCCCATCAACCCCGAATTATATAGATATACGCTATCCTCGCCGGATACGGGCGTAAGTGATGGCGGTGGATTGTTTGCAATGACACGAACCGGAACGGTGTAACTATCGGAGCAACCTTGATAACCAGCCATCCGGACTTCCTGGGACATAATCTCTAAACCAATACGCCCCGACTCCTGAACTCGAGCTAAAGCCTCCCCGACCCTCGTTGTTCTTGATGAATCCATATAAACGGTAAATATACCGAGTATGAGAGTAACACTCAGGGCGAGCGCAATCATGAGTTCAACCAGTGAAAGACCTGACTGAACCGCGATCGGTGTTTTCAAGACAGCTAAGTCATCACGTTTAGAATCACTCATAATGTAAACTCAACAACGGTTTGCTGGTCTTCTGTCGACATAGTCCCCTTGGTCTCATTCCAGCGATCTTCCTTCCAAGTAATTGTAATCGCAAACGTATTCCCTGCGTTTGTTGGGCCACCGCCGCCGGATATAGCCCCCTCGCCTCCGGGTAACATCGCCATATTCCCACTAGCTCCTTCTATCTGTTGCTTCCACGCCTGAATATCAGCTGCCACTCTTTCTGCCCCGGTGCAACCTTTGGCACCACAAGTTGGCGCACTTGGGGCGCTGGTGGTTGAGGCATTGTCGTAACTTCCGCTAATAGCTTCAGCGGTGTTTGATCTCATTCGGTCAGCCATGTCGTAAGCAAGGATAGTCGCCTGGGTACGCAAAAAAGCGCCCTGATTATTCTTAAGGCTGCCCACTGTAAGGCTGGCCATTCCCAGAAGACCAATAGAGAGAACGATCACGGTGACCAGAATCTCTATCAATGTCATACCGCTTTGTCGGCCCGGAGGTTCCATTATTTGTGCTTTGTCGTTATTCATGAATTTATTCCTGGATCCTGAATCAACACTGAAAGTCGACGTTATTATGATCTTCGCGGTTTCCGTTATTGTCACGTGCAGCGGCCCGGGCTTGCCCAGATACAGATAGAATCACGCCCCTAGCTTCGCTTGCACCGAAGGCATCGCATAGTTTGAATGTTATTTGGTTACCGGCTGCTGGCGCGCCGTTTCGAGCCAAAGATATAGATGCGGTGTTAAAATTGGTGCTAGCTCCAGCCTTCACTTTTAGGTTTATCCCGGCAGGCATAGCTCCGACAACTTTCAGCACTGCCTCGCCGGAATCAACACTTCCATTACCGTTGACATCACGAGCGACCAGCCACCCAACATTCCAGTCAGCTTGGCCCGTACAGCTCGTGCCATTATTGGATGAACACAGCAAGACAGGCTCCCCTGGCGACTTGGCCGACTCGCTTCGCGCATACCCGACCAAACCCTGAAGCTCATTAAAGGCTGCAGTTGTGCGGCTACGGGTGACCATATCGCTCATCGCTGGCACCGCTATGGTCGCAACAATTCCAACCACAGCAAGAGTGACCATTAGTTCAATCAGCGTAAAACCACTACTTATCCGGACACGCATAAAACCAGAACCTCTGATAATTTCAATTTCAGATTACAAAACTCTCATGTGAATAAATACCAGGAAACGACAAACGGTGAGTAACGAGTGACGAGTGGCATTTTTGCAATAAAAAAGCGTGATCGAAATCACGCTTTTTTATTGCAAACCAGAGCCTAAGAGGCAGAGGTCATTGAACCTCAACAGCCTCTATCCGCAATTCCTTAGGCATAGAGAACACAATATTCTCCTCACGCCCTGCAATTTCCTCAGGCACATTGCCCCCAAGATCTCGCAGGCGGGCAATCACGTCATTAACCAACACTTCCGGGGCAGAAGCACCCGCGGTTACGCCAACCGATTCTTTACCTTCCAGCCATTGCGGATCAATCTGGGAGGCTTCGTCGATCAGGTAGGCAGGCGTACCCATGCGCTCTGCAAGTTCGCGCAGGCGGTTGGAGTTGGAGCTATTCGGGGAACCCACAACCAACATCAGGTCACAGTCGCCGGCCAGTTGTTTTACGGCATCCTGGCGGTTCTGGGTGGCGTAGCAGATGTCGTCTTTACGTGGGCCTTCTATTTCGGGGAATCGCTCACGCAGTGCGTCGATCACGCGGGCGGTGTCGTCCATGGAGAGCGTGGTTTGGGTAACGTAGGAGACATGGGCCGGGTCGTTTACTTCCAGCCGTGAAACGTCTGCCTCGTTTTCAACCAGGTAAATATTGCCGCCAGTGCTGTGATCGTACTGGCCCATGGTGCCTTCCACTTCTGGGTGGCCCTGGTGGCCAATAAGCACGCATTCGCGGCCATCGCGGCTGTAACGCATAACTTCCAGGTGCACTTTGGTGACCAGCGGGCATGTGGCGTCGAACACTTTGAGGCCACGGCGGGCTGCTTCGTCCTGTACCGCCTGGGAAACACCGTGGGCGCTGAAGATAACCAGCTTGTCGTCTGGCACTTCATCCAGTTCGTCCACGAAAACAGCGCCGCGATTGCGAAGGTTGTCCACAACAAACTTGTTATGCACAACTTCGTGGCGCACGTATATCGGCGCACCGAATACATCCAGAGCGCGATTTACAATCTCGATGGCGCGATCTACGCCTGCACAAAATCCACGGGGGTTTGCCAGTCTGATTTGCATAGTCAGTGCGTCTGCCCTGCCGGTTCTACGTCAACAATTTCTACGTCAAATGTCAGTGTACGTCCAGACAGCGGATGATTGAAGTCAACCTCCACCTCATCACCTTCCACACGGCTCACCATGCCTGGTAACTCTTGCTGGCGCGCATCTGCAAAAGAGATCATCACACCCGGCTCCAGCACCATATCGGCACTGAATTCGTGTCGCTTGAAGGTTTGCAGGTTGTTTGGATTGTGTTGGCCAAAGGCTTTTTCAGGCGGCACCTGATAGCTCGCCTTGTCGCCGGCTTTCATACCCATCAAGTAGGCTTCAAAGTTCTCCGGCAGGCTTTCATCGCCAACTTCCAGCGTTGCTGCGTCTTTGTCGAAGGTAGTATCAACCACGTCGCCGTTTTCAAACTTCAACGCAAAATGCAGGGTTACACGCGTCCCCTTATCTACAGGCAGTTCTTTCATGGACTTATTCGCTCCCGTTCGCAGGCGTACCAGAATCAGTAGGCTTGCGGAACATATCAAGAATCATCATGGCTGCGCCTATGGTAATGGCTGTGTCGGCCAGATTAAATGCGGGAAAGTGCCAGTCTTGCCAATAGAAATGCAGGAAGTCGACAACATAACCGTGCACAACCCGGTCGTACACGTTGCCAAGGGCACCGCCTAAAATCAGAACAATAGCAATGGCCGACCAGGTTTCATGGCGCTGCAAGTTTCTCAGCCAGCCAACCAGTACCACACTGACCACCAACGCCAGTGTCACGAAAAACCAGCGCTGCCAGCCGGCCGCACCCGCAAGAAAGCTGAATGCTGCGCCAGTGTTGTGCAACAGCGTCAGGTTAAACATGGGGATAACCGGCACTGGGTCGCCATAAGTCAGCATGGCCGTAGCCATAGCCTTGGTACCCAGATCGATTACAACGACCAGTGCAGCCAGCCAGAGCCACTTCAGCTGGGTTCCGGTTATTTTCTCACGCATTATTGCTGCATCCATTAAGCAAAGGACCGGGTTTCGCCCGCCCCTTCCACGTTGGTTACACAGCGGCCGCACAGATCCTCGTGCCCAGCGTGAGTGCCCACATCTTCCCGATGGTGCCAGCAGCGCTCGCACTTGGTGTTAGCTGCAGGGCTGACCAATACGCGTAAACCTTCGTAGCTGGTCATTTCGGCACTGCCGGCTTCTGATAATGGCTTCACCGTTGCTTCGGAAGTAATCAGCACAAAACGGAGCTCTTCGCCAAGTTTCTCTAAATCGGCGGCCAAATCACCCCCACAGTAGAGCGTCACTTCGGCACTTAGCGAACCTTTGATTTCACCACGCACACGGGACTCTTCCAGGCGCTTGTTTACAGCTTCTTTCACGCTGTAAATCCGGCGCCAGTATTCGCGACCTAGCTCAACGCTTTCTGGTAGTTCTGCCAAACCCTGGTACCAGGTTTCGTAAAACACGGTATCCCCGTGCTCTCCGGGCAAGTGCTGCCAAATTTCATCTGCGGTGAAACTCAGAATCGGTGCAATCCAGCGCACAAGTGCCTCGGCTACGTGATACAGCGCTGTCTGGCAGGAGCGGCGCGCCACGCTATCAGCCTGGGTGGTGTACTGGCGATCCTTGATGATGTCGAGATAGAAGCCACCAAGCGTGGCTTCACAGAAGCTGTACACTTTCTGGTAAATTCGCAGGAAGTCGTAGTTCTCATAGTCGTCATGCAGTTCGCTCTGCAACTGCAAGGCACGATCTACCATCCAGCGATCCAGTGCAATCATGTCGTCCGGAGCCACCATATGCTGCTTTGGATCAAAGCCGGTAAGGTTGCTCAGCAAGAAACGCGAGGTGTTGCGAATACGGCGGTAGCCGTCTGCGGTTTGCCGCAGGATGTCTTTGGACACCGTCATCTCGCCGCTGTAATCCGTTGCTGAAACCCACAAACGGAGAATGTCGGCACCCAGTTCGTTCATCACTTCCTGAGGCGCGATAACATTGCCCAAAGATTTGGACATCTTGAGGCCTTTGCCATCCACGGTAAAACCGTGAGTGAGCACCTGGCGGTATGGCGCAACGCCGTTCATGGCGATTGAGGTTTTCAACGACGACTGGAACCAGCCGCGGTGCTGGTCCGAACCCTCCAGGTACAAGTCAGCCGGGAACTGGCCCAGCTCTGGGCGCACGCGCAACACAGATTCGTGGGTCACACCGGAATCGAACCATACATCCAGTGTGTCCAGAACTTTTTCATAGTGGTCGGCATCGTCGCCCAACAATTCACGGGCATCAATCTCATACCAAGCATCAATACCATCGCGTTCGATAGCGTTGGCGACTGTTTCAATAAGAGCCTGGGTATCTGGATGCAGCTCCTGAGTTTCTTTGTGAATAAACAGGGTGATCGGCACGCCCCAGGTGCGCTGACGTGAAACACACCAGTCAGGAGACTGTTGAAACATGCCTTCAATGCGATTTTGGCCCCAGGCGGGAACCCAGCGCACGCCTTTGATGGCTTCCAGTGCGTCCGCCCGGAGATTTTCTTTCTCCATGCTGATAAACCACTGCGGCGTCGCGCGGTAGATCAGCGGTGTTTTGGTGCGCCAGCAATGGGGAAAGCTGTGGCGGAACTTTTCTTTGCGTACCAGCTTGCCTTCACGGGCGAGCGCGTCACATACCGGATCGTCTGCCTTATAGACATGCACGCCTGCAAACTCACCGGTAGCGTTGGTGTAGGTACCATCGGCCTGAACCATGTTCAGAGTGCCAATGCCGTAGATCTTGCCAACCACAAAGTCTTCCATACCGTGATCAGGCGCTGTATGAACGGCGCCGGTACCGGCATCGATAGACACGTGATCACCCATGATTGCAGGTACCTGCTTGTCATAGATCGGGTGGTGCAACGAAAGATGCTCAAGATCTGCGCCCAGGCAGGTGCCTAGCACTTCAAAATCCGTAACTTCCCAGCGTGCCATAACACCTTCGACCATGGCTGCTGCCAGAATCATGCGTTCAGGGCCGTTGCCCGCGTCCACCTGTACCAGCGCATAATCCAGATCGGCATTGAGCGAGACCGCCTGGTTGGCAGGAATGGTCCATGGCGTAGTGGTCCAGATAACCACGGACACGTCGCCTTCGCCCTTGTCTGTGCCAAACAACGCCAAGGCTTTGCCCTGATCTACCGCTGTGAAACGCACATCAATCTGCGTGGATGTCTTGTCCTGATATTCCACTTCGGCCTCTGCCAGTGCGGACTGACCTACCACACTCCAGTAAACCGGCTTGTACCCTCGTACCAAGTGCCCCTTAGCGACGATCTTACCCAAGGCACGCACAATGCCCGCTTCCACTTTTGGATCCATGGTGAGGTATGGCTTATCCCACTCACCCATCACACCCAGGCGGATAAAGTCGGCTTTTTGTCCGGCGATCTGCTTGGTGGCGTAATCCCGACAAGCCTGGCGGAAGGTTTTGTAGTCGACTTTTCCACCGGCCTTGCCAATTTTTTGCTCAACCTTGTGCTCAATCGGCAGGCCGTGGCAATCCCAGCCCGGCACGTACGGCGCATCAAAGCCCATGAAACCGCGGGACTTAACAATCATATCCTTCAGGATTTTGTTAACCGCATGACCAATGTGAATGCTGCCGTTGGCGTAGGGAGGGCCATCGTGAAGGATGAACTTTTCACGCCCTTCGCGCTGCTGGCGCAGATTGGCGTATACGTTCAGATCCTGCCACCGCTTGAGCATCTCAGGCTCACGGTTGGCTAGGTTGCCGCGCATGGGAAACGCGGTTTCCGGCAGATTCAGAGTGTGCTTATAGTCGCTCATGGTTTGTGTGCGTACTCTTTTGGTCAGTTTGGGTCAGTGTTGCTTTATCCAGAGTGTTCGGCCAGCCACGCTCTTGCGGCGTCGAAATCCCTGGCAATCTGCGCTTTCAGCGCATCGATGGATTCAAATTTTTCTTCATCCCGCAATCCGTGGCGGAAAACAACGTCAATACGCTGGCCGTAAAGTGTGCCAGTAAAGTCAAACAGGTGCACTTCCAGTGCTGGTTGCTTGCCATCAACCGTCGGGCGCAGGCCGATATTGGCTATGCCGTCGTGGGTGGTTCCGTCATCAAGTTTAACGCCGACAACGTAAACACCCCGCAAGGCGGGCATATGGCGCAACAGGATATTCGCAGTAGGCGACCCGATGCGGCGCCCCAGTTGCCGGCCATAGACCACGCGACCCCGAACGCGATAAGGGCGCCCAAGCAGGGAAGCGGCTTTTTTCAGCTGATTGTTTTGCAGCAGGTTGCGGATTCTCGTGCTGCTTACGCGCTCGCCTGCAACGGTTACTGTGCGGGTATTTTCAACGGAAAACCCTGCGGTTTTCCCGACGTCTTCCAGCAGTGCAAAGTCACCGGAACGATCGCAGCCAAACCGGAAATCGTCACCCACAACAAGATAATTCACCGCCAGCCCATCAATCAGTACATCGTCAATAAAACCCATAGCGGAATAGCCACGAAAGGTTTCATCAAACTTTAGGCAAAGCACAATATCAATATCCGCCGCCATCAGCGTTTCCAGCTTCTGCCGGAACCCCATAAGCCGGGGAGGCGCTTCCATACCCTGAAAGAATTCCCTGGGCTGTGGCTCAAAAACCATGACAACCGAAGGCAAGCTCAAAGCCTCGGCTTTGCTTTTTACTTGATCAATAATGGTTTGATGGCCAGATGAACACCATCAAAGTTGCCTATGGTGGCCACACAGCCTTCTGCCAGCGGTGAATCCACCTGCCTGGAAAGCATTTTCAGGTTGGTCAGGCCCCGGATCAGACGCATGCAATGCGAACCTTCATTTGCCAGTTGGCTTTCAGCGCTTGGTAAGTGTCCAAAGCGCTGGTGAGAAAACGCGCGATTATACCTTACCTCTGGCGAAAATGTCTTACCCGCACCCCGGTCAGGGCCAGAACAATGAAGTAGGCGCTTGCGCTTGCCACAACCAGCACGCCCATATACAACGAACGCTCGATACCATCAGCCGACAACCAGCGCATAACCGGATAATTCAACCACAGAATAACGGCAACCATGGCAGCATTTGCCAAGCCAATTTGCATGAGGTATTTCCCCCAGCCTGGCTGGCTTTTCCAGGCACCCTGCGTTTGAGGCCACGCCATAGCAAAACTGCATTAAGCCATGCCGATAAAGACGTAGCCAACGCCAGGCCCGCATGGGCCAGAGGGACAATCAGAGCCAAGTTGAACACCATATTGGCAACCATGGCAATGATCCCGATTTTGACCGGGGTACGGGTATCCTGCCGCGCGAAAAAGCCCGGCGCCAGCACCTTGATGACCATAAAAGCCAGCAGTCCGGCGGAGTACGCCCGTAAGCTTTGAGCCGACATGGCCACGTCTCTATCGGTGACCTCACCGTAATGAAACAGTGTTGCTATCAGTGGTTCAGCCAGCAACACCAATGCCAAGGCTGAAGGGACCCCTATGATCAGCACCGCGCGCACGGCCCAGTCCAGCGTAGCCGCAAACTGGTCATTGGATGCAGCTGCGTGTTTGCGGGACAAACTTGGAAGGATAACCGTTGCAATGGCAATTCCGAACACCCCCAAAGGTAACTCAGAAAGCCGATCGGAATAATACAGCCAGGAGACGCTGCCGGTTTGCAGGAACGACGCCAAAACCGTATCCAGAAGAAGGTTTATTTGGCTGACCGACACGCCAAAAAGCGCGGGAACCATTAGCTTGAGTATACGGCTGACACCTTCGTGCCGATAATCAACCCGGGGGCGCGGCATAAGCCCTAACCGCATCAGGAATGGCAGCTGGAAAAACAGCTGCAACGCGCCGGCAATAAACACACCCCAAGCCAGAGCCATAATTGGCTCACTCATCAGGGGCGTGAGATAAACCGCCGCGCCAATCATCGCGAGGTTGAGTAAAACAGGTGTAAAGGCAGGCACCGCAAAGCGGTCATAACTGTTGAGAATACCCCCAGCGAACGCCGTCAAGGAAATCATCAGCAAATACGGGAAGGTAATACGCAGCATGTCGCTGGTCAGCGCGAACTTAACGTCATCATCCAGAAAGCCGGGCGCAAAAACTGCAGTAAGAAGCGGCGCTCCTAGCATGGCAACCAGCGTAATGCCCAGCAACACCAGCCCCAAAGAACCGGCGACCGCATCCACTAAACGCTTCACATCTGAAACCGAATGTTTCGCTCGGTAGGATGAGAGCACAGGCACAAACGCTTGAGAAAAAGCACCTTCAGCAAAAAGCCGGCGCAGAAAATTAGGAATTTTAAACGCAACAAAGAACGCATCCGCCCCGGCACCGGCGCCAAAATACCGGGCAATCACCATATCGCGCACCAAGCCCAGTACCCTGGAAAACATGGTCATAATGCCCACCAAACCGGAAGAACGAAGTAGACCGGGCGCCTTGGCTGGGGGCTGTTTTTCTGGAGGCATTGTGGGCTGCGATGACATGCGAGATTTTCCGGGTTGCGCACTCTTTCGGCTAGGTGTTTCGGGAATTACGTGCTCCCCTGCTACACCCGTGTCCGGCGAGCGGCGAGTTTACCACAGGCCTTTTCTGCCGTGGGCACCATATGGTGCTCGGTATTGACATTTGCAGGTTTGAGCGGCATAGTTCCGCGTCATTTATTTCGACGCGCTGGTTTCGGCGCGCCCGCGATTTTAGGAAGCCTCTGGATAGTATATTACCCAGGGATTTCCGTACGAATCATTCAGTAACGAACTTTCAGTACTTCAGGAGTTTTACGGTGGCAAATACCCCGCAAGCCAAAAAGCGCGCACGTCAGAACGAGAAGAACCGCAAGCACAATGCCAGCCTGCGTTCCATGACCCGCACATATATGAAAAAAGTTCAGGCAAAGATTGAGTCTGGCAACCATGACGAAGCTCAGGCTGCCTTCAAAGCTGCTCAGCCAATTATGGACAGCATGGTCAACAAAGGCATCTTCACCAAGAACAAAGTTGCCCGCCAGAAGAGCCGCATGGTCACCAAGATCAAAGCGCTGAAGAGCGCCTGATAGCGCCCAGCGTTAGAAAGCTCTTGTTGCGAATAAAAAAACCGGCCTTCAGCCGGTTTTTTTTGGTTTAGATAATCACCATATTATCTCGGTGAATCATTTCCTCATCGGAAATATACCCCAAAATATCGGCAATACTGTTGCTTGATCGACCAGCGATTGCACGAGCCTCATCCGCATCATAATTTACAAGCCCGCGCGCAACCTCATTACCATCGCGCCCCACACACGACACCATCTCGCCACGCCGAAACTGCCCGACAACACCCTGAACACCTACAGGAAGCAGGCTACGGCCCCCCTGGCGAAGAACTTTCACAGCACCATCATCCAACGTTAGCCTGCCCCGTGTCTGCAAATGACTGGCTAGCCACTGCTTGCGTGCAGCAATGCGACCTTGTTCTGGAAGCAGCAAGGTGCCAACAACATCACCCTGGCGCAACCGACTGAGGACACCTTCAATACGACCGCCTGCAATTACCGTGAACGCCCCGGATCGCGCAGCCAAACGCGCAGCACGAAGCTTGGTTTGCATACCGCCGCGGCCTAGCACACCGGCGCTGCCACCGGCCATGGCGTCAAGCTCACGATCACCCGCAAACCGCTCTGTAATCAAGCTAGCATCCGAGTGCTTGCGCGGGTCTTTATCAAACAGGCCAAGCTGGTCGGTGAGAATAATCAGACCATCAGCCTCAACCACATTCGTAACCAGCGCGCCCAGAGTGTCGTTATCACCAAAACGTATCTCGTCGGTAACGACCGTATCGTTCTCGTTCACGATAGGCACTACGCCGAAATCGAGCAACGCTCTGAGAGTACTGCGACCATTCAGGTAGCGCTTGCGATCGGAAAGGTCGTCGTGGGTCAGCAAAATCTGGGCGGTATGAATGCCGTGGCGTTTAAACTGAGCTCCCAAGTTTGAACCAACCCCATCTGGCCTACGGCGGCAGCGGCCTGCAACTCATGCAACTGCTCTGGGCGTTGCTTCCAACCCAGGCGACTCATCCCCTCCGCCACCGAGCCCGAGGAAACCACCACTAACTCAACGCCCTGCTTTACCAGCGCAGCCATCTGATCAACCCAAAGCCCCAGCGCCTCCACATCCAAGCCTCGGCCATCGTTGGTCAGCAAAGCACTTCCGATTTTAACCACCAGGCGGCGAGCCTGATGCAGCTGGGTACGTTCTGTCATGATACAGGTACTGTCTCTTTCGGTTTACCAGGGTAGCTCAGGCATCAAAAGGCCGGAGTTTAATCCGGCGCGTACACCACCTCGACGTCGTGATCGTCATCATCGTCATCTTCGCGGGCAGCCCGACGAGCCTGCTTTTCTTCCTCTATGCCCGCCCTAGCCTCTTCGTCCATGCGCTGGCGTCTTGCAGCTTCCTGCTCGGCAACTTCAGGATTCTCGGCCTCTTCTTCGGCACGCTCTTCAATCCAGCGCATAACCGCCTGAGTCAGCGGCTTGGTGCCCTCACCACTCAACGCTGAAATACGGAAAACCGGGCCCTGCCAGCCAAGCTCATCAACAATCGCCTGGCAGTGAGCTTCGCGCTCTTCTTCCGGCACCATATCAACCTTGTTCAGCACCAACCAACGATCCCGGTTCGCCAGGGTTTCACTGAACTTCTCCAGCTCATGGACAATCGTATTTACCGCATGGGCTGGCGAGGAACCATCGTAAGGCGCCACATCTACGAGGTGCAGCAGTAAACGGGTACGAACCAGGTGCTTCAGAAAACGAATGCCTAAACCTGCACCTTCTGCGGCACCCTCAATCAGGCCGGGAATATCCGCAATCACAAAACTCTGGTGCGCCTGCACGCTGACCACGCCCAGGTTAGGCACCAGCGTGGTAAACGGATAGTCCGCCACCTTGGGCGTAGCGGCAGACACCGAGCGTATAAATGTAGACTTACCCGCATTGGGCAACCCCAAAAGCCCGACATCCGCCAGCACCTTAAGCTCTAAGCGCAAGTTTCGAAGCTCACCGTCAGAGCCTTTGGAGGTTTGGCGGGGCGCGCGGTTTATGGACGATTTGAAGCGAGTATTACCAAGGCCGTGAAAACCGCCCTGAGCTACCTTTAAGCGCTGACCAATACGGGTCAGGTCGCCGAGCACCTCATGGGTATCTACATCGACCACCGTCGTACCAACCGGAACAGGCAGAACAAGATCGTCGCCCTTGATACCCGTGCAGTTACGACCAGAACCCTGCTCGCCACCCTTTGCCTTGTGCTGACGCTGAAAGCGATAATCAATCAGCGTGTTAAGGGAATCGTCCGCCTCAAGATATACGGAGCCACCATCCCCGCCGTCGCCACCATCGGGGCCGCCTCTGGGAACGTATTTTTCACGCCGAAAGCTCAGGCAACCGTGCCCGCCTTTACCGGCTTCTACAATGATGGTGGCTTCGTCTACGAATTTCATGAAATAAACCCTTTGCGCATGGCGCATAAACTAAAAAGCCCCGCAGCCTCAAGGAAGCTTTGCGGGGCTCCGGGCAACTCTGAACTCTGACTATAACAGCAGAATATCAGGGCTACCCAACGTTCGACAGAACCGGATCGCCGCTGCTTAAGCAGCAGCTGGAACGATGCTTACGAACTTGCGGTTTTGCGGACCTTTTACTTCGAACTTAACCTGGCCGCCTGCTTTCGCAAACAGCGTGTGGTCTTTGCCCAAGCCAACATTGGCGCCCGGGTGGAAACGGGTTCCACGCTGGCGAACAATAATGCTGCCTGCAGATACTGCTTCGCCGCCGTAGCGCTTAACACCAAGCCGTTTCGACTCGGAATCGCGACCGTTACGGGTACTACCTGCTGCTTTTTTGTGAGCCATGATTAGCCTCCTGATTAAGGGGTGTTACCGGGTCTTTTGCCGAGACTAACCCTGGATACCCGTGATCTTGACTTCAGTAAACCACTGACGGTGGCCCTGACGCTTCATTGAGTGCTTACGACGACGGAACTTGATGATGTTAATTTTATCGTGACGACCGTGGCTAACCACCTCGGCAGTCACTTTGGCACCATCAACTACCGGCGCGCCAACTTTGAAGTTGTCGCCATCAGCGATCAGCAGAACGCGGTCAAACTCAATGTTGCCGCCTGTTTCCACTTCCAGCTTTTCCAGCTTCAGCGTTTCGCCTTCTTTAACACGGTGCTGCTTACCACCGCTAACAATAACTGCGTACATTAACATTCTCCGCGATTGACCCATCCCTGCTCTTATCCACCTGCTTCTAAGGGAAGCGCTCTGGCAACCCTATAACAGGGAGCGCAGGTTGGGATGAGTTGGGCGCGTGATTGTACGAAAAGGCGCCCAGTAATACAAGCCAGGTTGACACTAACGGGAGCAATACCTAGCATTGCCGCCACCTGCCTGTATTATCAGCACACTAAATAACTACGACACCAGCAAGGGATCCACAAGCCGCATGACAGCCCAGCGCATTTACGACACAGTGGCAGACGACTTCAGCCGCGTTAATGACCTGATCATCCAGCGGCTCTCTTCGGACGTTCCCCTGGTTGAGAAAATAGCCCAGCACATTATCGAAAGCGGCGGTAAGCGCTTGAGACCTCTACTGGTTTTACTTTCCAGCCGGGCTGCAGGCTATAGCGAAAATGAACACCTGAAGCTGGCCGTGGTGATCGAATTCCTGCATACCGCCACCCTTCTCCATGATGATGTTGTGGATACATCAGATATGCGCCGGGGCCGAAGCACAGCAAATGCCAATTGGGGGAATGCCCCCAGCGTACTGGTAGGTGATTTCCTCTACGCCCGCGCATTCGAGATGATGGTGGAGCTAAAAAGCCTTCCTATTATGCAGGTTCTGTCTCACGCCACGGCGGTGATCGCCCAAGGCGAAGTCATGCAGCTGATGAACATAAAGAACCCGGATCTTACCGAAGATCAATACATGACCGTAATCCACAACAAAACAGCCATGCTCTTCGAGGCAGCCTCTCATACCGGCGCTCTGCTCGCCAAAGCCGACGATGCGCAAGAACAGGCGCTGAAAAACTACGGAAAACACCTGGGGCTGGCCTTCCAACTCGTGGACGATGTTCTGGATTACCGTGGCGACGCAGAAGCCATGGGTAAGAACGTAGGCGACGACCTGGCAGAAGGCAAAACCACCCTCCCGCTGATCCACGCCATGGCGCACGGAAGCGAAGAAGAACGCCAACTGCTCCGCCAAGCTATCCGTAAAGGCGGGCTGAGTGACTTGCCACAGGTTCTCAAAATTATTGAAACGTCCGGTGCGCTGGAATACACCATGGAGAAAGCCAAGGCCGAAGCGGCAAAAGCCTCAGACGCCCTGAATGCTCTTGCCGCTTCGGCCCACAAAGACGCCTTGGAATTATTGACCCAGGTCGCCGTAGCGCGGGTTAGCTAAGACTTTCGCGCCCGTGCGGCGCCGTGAAATTCAGCAACGGCCCCACTGGCACAACCTGGGTGGGGTTGATGGTGCGCTGGCTCACATAATAGTGGCGCTTGATCTGATCAATATTCACTGTGCCCGCCACTCCAGGCACTTGGTACAGATCCCTCAGATACCCCGAAAGCGCTGGAAAATCACTGATACGCTGGCGATTGCACTTGAAGTGACCGTGATACACGGCATCAAAACGTATCAGCGTTGTAAACAACCGCCAGTCGGCCTCTGTTAACTGGCTCCCCGCCAGATAACGCTGCCCGGACAACCGCGCCTCCAGCCAGTCCAGTGAATCAAACAGCGCAGAATACGCGGCTTCATATTGCGCCTGGGCCGTTGCAAAACCTGCCTTATAGACACCGTTATTCACCGTGTTGTACACACGATCATTCACAGCATCTATCTCCGAGCGAAGCGCCTCCGGGTAGAGGTCCACATCGCTGCGCACACCTTCCAGGCCATCAAACGCGGAGTTGAACATGCGAATAATGTCCGCCGACTCATTGCTGGCAATGGTCTTCTGGTGCTTATCCCATAACACCGGAACCGTCACCCGCCCGGAATACTCCGGAGCTGCTTTGGTGTAAACCTGATGCATAAATCGTAAATCGTACAAATCATCCGTGTGTGCTTCTTCATCAGGCCGGAACTCCCAGCCATTCTCAACCATGTCCGGATGCACAACCGACACTGAGATGTGGGCTTCAAGCCCCTTCAGTTTCCGGAAAATCAATGTGCGATGGGCCCATGGACAGGCCAGGGAAACATAAAGATGATAGCGCCCCGACTCTGCCTTGAAACCACCCTCACCCGCCGCGCCCGGCGAACCATCGGCCGTCACCCAATTCCGGAACCGCGCAGCCTCGCGCTCAAACTTGCCACCGGTTTTATCGGTGTCATACCACTGATCATGCCACTTTCCGTCAACGAGAAGACCCATGCTTTTCTCCAATAAATATACTGATGACTTGAGCAGAGTAACGGCGACCCTGCTACCCTCTCAAACAAGCATTTCTGGCCAACAACCTCAGATAATTCGAACATGCAAACAGCTATCACTATAGACGCTCTAAAAGTCCTCGATGCCATCGACCGCAAAGGCAGCTTCGCTGGCGCCGCCAGCGTGCTTTTTCGGGTGCCATCGGCCATCAGCTACACCGTACACAAGCTCGAAGAAGACCTTAACGTCACACTCTTCGACAGAAGCGGGCACCGAGCCATACTCACCCCCGCTGGCCACTATCTACTAGAAGAAGGCCGAACCCTCCTCGAGGCCGCCGAAAATCTCGCACACTCAACCAGGCAAGTGGCCCAGGCTGGGAAACCAGATTGCGGATTGGGATCAATTCCTTACTGCCAGCAGAGTGTCTGTTCCCGGCCATTAAAGACTTTTTCGTACTAGGCGTTCCGGTAGATGTCCAGATTATCGAAGAGGTGTTTGCCGGCACCTGGGATGCTCTCCAAAGCCGCAGGGTGGATCTTGTTATCGGTGCTGACGACATCAGCAAGCCCGCGGGAAACTTTACCAGTGAGATCCTCGGCGAAATGGCCTTTGCGTTTGCCGTCTCCCCAGACCACCCGCTGGCAAGCGCCGAAGAACCGCTAAGCGAAGAAGATATCTGCCAGTTTCCCGCTGCGGTTGCCGCAGATTCATCCCGCTCACTGCCCGCCGGCCACGCTGGCATATTCCACAGGCAGCGTACTTTGACGGGCGCGAATATTGACCACAAAATTGCCATGCAAAAAGCCGGCCTTGGCGTAGGCTGGTTGCCAAGGCCACGAGTAAAAGCGCTTCTTGCTAGTGGCGAGCTCATAGAAAAACGGGTAACCGAACCACGACAACCCATTTCGTTGCAGGCTGCAAGGCACGCCGATGATAAAGGTAAGGCTCTGATGTGGTTCTGGCAAAGACTGATCGGCGACCCGGCAATAACGAGCTGGCTTGAAGACTAAGGCTACCGATTAAACAAACGCTAGAATGACTTCACCGCAGAGTTCTCATAGGCAAATGAGTCAACGGTGTCATCATTTGATTCATCTATACTGCCACGAATCTGAATAACGAACGGAGCCCATTGATGCGGCAACTCTCGGAATTGGACGCCTCCTTCCTGTATCTGGAATCTGAAAACGCGCCGATGCATATCGGCAGCATCTATCTCTTTGATGCCAGCGAACGGGAAACGCCTCTGGCGTTCAGCACCTTTGTTGCTTACCTGCGAAGCCGTCTTCATGTGGTGCCGGTTTTCCGTCAGCGTCTCAAAGAAATTCCCTTGCGCCTGGGCCGGCCATACTGGATTGACGATTCAAACTTCAGTATCGAACGGCATCTGGCCTATGTAAGCCTCGGCGAAAACAGCCGGGAGGCGAACCTGATGACCCTCGCCTCAAAGATTCTGGAAGAACCCCTCAAGCGGGATCGACCGCTTTGGCACATAACGTTCGTAGACGGATTTCGCCTGGGCGGCGAGAAAGAGGCAAGGCGGGCTTCGCACTCATCGTAAAGCTGCACCACGCTGCCATTGACGCGTTCAGCGGCGAAGAAATTATTGGCAACCTGCTGGAATACACACCGGAGCCACAACCCATCAACCCACCACGCCCCTGGCAACCCCGGCCTGAGCATCAGAAGAGCGGGTTATGATACAGGCTGGCGCAAACATGCTGCGCACACCTTGGCGAGTCACCTCACTGGCGGCCAGTGCCATGGAGGCCGCAGCCCGCGGACTACTGCAGAAGCAGCTACGGAAGATTCCCCTACCGTTCCCCCTGTTTTCCGCACCGAAAAGCCCGCTTAACCAACAAATTACGGCCAACCGCCAAATCGTTGCGGCCAGCGTTGAGCTATCCCGCCTGAAAGCCATCAAAGCCTCGCTCGGGGATGTGACGCTTAACGATGTGGTGCTAGGGCTTTGCGCAGAAACCCTGAAGCGGTACCTGGGAGCCCAAAGGGCAGCTACCGATGGGTCGCTGATTGCCATGACGCCGCTTTCTGTACGTTCAAACACCCTGCGCAGCACCACCGGCAACCAGCTGTCGGCCATGCTCCTGGATCTTGCTACCAACGAGCAGAACCCTGCTCGGCGCGTCCGCAAGATTCACTGGAATGCGGTAGCTTCAGAGCCATACCGTGAGGCCATTGCAGCAGAACGGCTAACCGAGCTTTTACCCTCTACCATGCTGGCACTATCGGCGCGACTTTACTCAGAGCTACAGATAGCTCAGCGCTATCAGCCAGTATTCAACCTGTCCATCACCAACGTTCCCGGCCCCCAGGTACCCCTGTACCTGCAGGGCGCGAGGTTGGAGCAACAACATAACGCCGCTCCACTGTTCGACAGCATGGGTCTGGTGATTGTGGCCGTTAGCTACCAGGGCCGCCTGACGCTCAATTTCACCCTCTGCCCTGACGTGGTTACCCACGGTGATTCACTGCGGACTCATGTTTGTGACAGCCTCACTGCCATTGAGGAGGCTGCCAACAAACTGAATCCGGAAGAGATGCACACACCACTCACAGAAACCCGGAACCAAGCTCTGGCAGACGACGCCATGAGCGTAATAGAAAGTGCCCTTAAGAGGCTTAAGAGCCGCTTCAGGCGCTAATGGCCATAAAGAAACGTTGAGTGGTTACTCAAACGCCCAGCGTAAAAACGCCTTTCTCTCTTCGTCCGTAGCGGTTTCCCAAACTGCCTTCAGTTGCTTCAGCGAGTCCGTGTTATATCCGGAAACGGCTCCGTCATTCGCAGCCTGGCCACCTGGCTCATCAAGCGCAGGCGTACGTGCTACCAGAGCACTGTCGCCGGGCGACCAGTTCGACGACTGGGCCAGGGCCTGACCATTTGCCCCCACAACCGCCGCAGAAAATTCCGGCATCATTTTCTCCGCCTTTTGTCGGGAATCGGGCTTATCAAATTCGAAATGGTATGTCTCGTTGGGGCTCGCATCAAAACGCACGACCTGAGGCTCACTTTCAATCACGTGAACCTTCGATTCGCCATTCTCCACAACGCCAGATTTGGCCCAAATGGTTTTGTACGTGAATACCACCTGGTTATCGCCCGGCAACAAGGCATAATCCAGCGCCAGGTCGTCCATCAAGTAGTTGGTCATCGAGCGCCCATTCACCTGGCTCACGTGAATGACACCGGGTGCTTTCAGCGTTGCTGCATTCGCTGCAGTGGCGGGACTTCCCTCCCAGGTTTCCAACTTGGTTATCGCCGACGAGCAACCAGCCAAAACTAACAGGAACACAGCCGAGGCCATAGCCCTAGCCGTCTGCAACCACCTGCGAGAATGGTCAATTTCAAACTTGGTTACACGTTTAGCGTGAATAGAACTCATGTTATCTCCTCTAGCGTAAAGGGAAGGCCTAAAAGCAAAGGGGCGGCCTGCTAAGGTGCATTCTGAACACCACAGCCAAAGAGGGCAACTGGATACGAAAACTGATCGCTGTGGCGACGGGCAGCGTACACATCACATATTTGTTAAAAAATGTTGAATTCGGCCAGAATTGTATTAATTTTAAACAAACCTTACCCATTACACATCGCTCGAAATACAGACACAGAATACGGGCACAGGAGCCGACCATGGATGTTCATGTCAGATTAGGAGAGGAAGGGCATATTCCCTTTCGTAGCAGTCGGTTTTTTTGTGTTGGCAGTGAATGGTATTTCACAACCCGTGAAGGTTTCGACAGCGGCCCCTTTGCTTCGCGGGAGCGAGCCGAAGTTGGCCTAAAGCGCTTTCTGCACGTAGTGAAGATGCTACCAGACGAACAACAGATACATTAAAAGCCTGTTGCAGCCAGGCGCATCCGTGAAAGGTTCTGCCCCCTAGAGAATGTACGGCATGAGCCAAACATCAATCGCCAGCAAACACGGCAGAGCCATCAGGCGGCAACCACATCGTCCACCATGATTCCCAAGCCGCCGGGCAACCGCTCATCCAGCCAGTTTATGGGCCAGGGCTTTACCACATCAAAAAACCTGAAGAGCAGAAATGCCAGCAACACACCGTAAATTTGATCCGGAAACAGCCCCAGAGCAATCCACATCCCTACGAACTCATCCCACACGATCCCGCCATGATCGTGCACTTTTAAGTCGGCAGCCGTTTTTCCGCACAGCCAGATACCCACCACGAACGCCAGCGTAACAACAAGCCAGTAGGCAACGGGCGGCAACCAGGCAAAGCCATACCACAGAGGAATGGCCGCCAAACTACCCCAGGTTCCAGGAGCCCGTGGCGCTGCACCACTGCCAAAGCCGAACGCCAACAGGTGCACAGGGTTCTTCAGAAATCCGGGCGGCAGGATTGCCTGAGGTAAATCTGGCTCCGGCCACTGATCTTCCTGGCTCATGCTTTTCTCCTGAAATGGTCAAAACCTGTGGCTTCAGAGCCTGACACTACAACAGTACCGTCGAGGCGCAGCCCGGGTGCTGGCTCAACCACACCGATAACGGTGAGTTGCTGCTTCAGCGACTGTGGCGCTTTTGCCCAGTTTGCTTCGGCAATGGTCGCACACAGTTCGTAATCATCGCCAGAATGTAGGGCATAATCTATGGCGTCGCTACCCTTCAAACGAGTGAGCGCCGACGATAGGGGCACGCGGGAACGCTCAATACTTGCGCCCACATTGGAAGCTTCGAGAATATGACTGAGATCCGCCAACAAACCGTCGGACACATCAATGGCAGCCGTCGCGAGATGCCTCAAAGCCAAGCCCAACTCTAGTCTTGGCTGGGGGTGATGATAACTCTCCAGCACAGACTGCTCATCTCGCGTAGGATTCTGCGCCTCCAGGTAGCCCAAAGCAGCGCCAGCGTCCCCTAAAGGGCCGGATACCACAATCAGGTCGCCAGGCCTGGCTCCGGAACGAAAGATGGCACTGCCCTGCTCTACAAAACCGTGCACCTGCACGCTCAGTGTAAGGGGGCCACAAGTTGTATCACCGCCGGCAAGCGTTAGCCCGAACGATTTGGCAGCCTTACCCAGCCCAAAAGCAAAGTCACGCAACCAGGACTCATTAGCCTCGGGTATTGTCAGCGCAAGGGTAAAACAGGAGGGAGCAGCGCCCATGGCTGCAAGGTCGCTGGCTGCGACCGCGAGCGCTCTCCAGGCAAGATAGTCGGGACGGTAGTTGAAGGGAAAGTGCACCCCTTCAACCAAGGTATCTATGGAAAAAACCAGATCAGAACCGGAAGGCACTCTTTGGACTGCACAGTCGTCGCCCGGCCCCACCACCACAGAATGGGAGCCGTGCAGGCGTGCTAGCGGCATGAAGTACTGCCGGATCAGCTCAAATTCACCCATCGATCAGCGCGAACGCGTCTCTGCAAGGCGCAAACGGCGGCCCAACTTGTCCAGCACACTGTTCACAAACTTGTGCCCTTCTGTGCCGCCAAATCGCTTAGCCAGCTCGATGCCCTCATTGATGACGACTTTATAGGGCACATCCACTCGGTGGCGCAGCTCATAAGCCCCAACGCGAACAATGGCCAACTCCACGGGGTCTACCTCATGCAGCGGGCGGTCGAGATATGGCTCTATCAGCTTATCCAGCTCTGCCTGCTCGCGGTGGACACCGCGCAGAACGTCACGGAAGTACAGGGTATCTACCTTCGCCATGTCGTTATCGACCATGAACTCGGCTTCAATATCCGAAATCGGGCTCTTGGTAAAGTGGCGCTGGTAAAGCCCCTGCATTGCCAGAACCCGGGCACGGCGGCGATCGCCAGCTTTTGGCTGGCCTGACGGCGCCGGACGGGATGTCGTATCTTCAGTGTCGCTCATTACTCACCCAGCTTGTTGAACAGGCTAACCATTTCCAGCGCTGTGATAGCCGCCTCGGCGCCTTTGTTACCGGCCTTGGTGCCCGAGCGCTCAATGGCCTGTTCGATAGAGTCTACAGTCAATACACCAAAGGTCACCGGCACGTCTGTCTCCAGGCTTACAGCGCCAATGCCGCTGGAGGCTTCACCCGCCACATACTCAAAATGTGGCGTGCCGCCACGAATAACAGCGCCCAGAGCGATAATGGCGCTGTAGTCACCAGTTTCTGCCACACGCTTTACTGCCAGAGGCATTTCATAGGCGCCAGGCACGCGAACAATTGTGATGTCGCTGTCGGCAATACCATGACGACGCAGGGTATCGATGGCACCGTCTACCAAACTTTCTACAACAAAACCGTTAAAACGACCAACCACCAGCGCGTAGCGCCCGGTGCACTTGGTGAAATCACCTTCAATTACTTTGATATCCGCCATCGGTGGCTCCTTCACAGGCTACAGCCGCAGTGCTATAGCCAGGTTTATCATTCTGGGGTGTAGGGAATGTACTCAACCACTTCCAGATCAAATCCAGAGATGGCCGAGTATTTTACGGGCGGGCTAAGCAGTCGCATCTTACTTACGCCTAGATCCCGCAGAATCTGGGAACCGGTGCCCACGGTAAAATAAACACCGGAGCTGCCCTTTCCAGCTGGCCCTTGGCCCTGATCGAAAAATTCTTGAATACGATCTTCCAGGTCGTAGCTGTCCTCCGCGCTGTTCAACAAAACCACGACACCACTGCCTTCCGCGGCAACTTTTTCAAGCGCGTGGTGCAATGGCCAGCTGCGGGAGTCCTTGCGGCGCGCTCCAAGCAGGTCCCTAAGTGTATCGGTAATGTGAACGCGAACGTGCACCGGCTCATCCACCGCAATCTCACCAAACACCATGGCCAGGTGCGTAGAACCCTGAATTATGTCCCTGTAGGTGCGTAACTTGAACACGCCGTATTCGGTATCTAGCTGATTCTCTTCAACACACTCAACGGTGCGCTCATGTGTAGTGCGATAGTGAATCAGGTCAGCAATGGTGCCTATTTTAAGGTTGTGCTCTTCAGCAAAACGCTCAAGATCTTCCCGCCGCGCCATGGAGCCATCATCGTTCATCACTTCACAGATAACGCCAGCAGGCTCGCAGCCCGCCAGTGACGCAAGATCACACGACGCTTCTGTGTGGCCTGCGCGGCTAAGCACACCGCCCGGATCAGACATCAAAGGGAAGATATGCCCAGGCTGAACCAAATCTGATGCCTTGGCGTTACGGGCCACCGCTGCTTGCACGGTGCGGGCACGATCCGCCGCTGAAATGCCAGTGGTCACGCCCGTAGCCGCCTCGATGGACAGCGTAAACTTGGTGCCAAAGCCCGAGGCGTTCTGTTGAACCATCAACGGCAACCCTAGCTGTGAGCAACGATCACGGGTCATGGGCATGCAGATAAGGCCGCGACCAAAGCGCGCCATAAAGTTGATGTCTTCTGCAGAGCAGTGCTCGGCAGCCATCACCAGGTCGCCTTCGTTCTCCCGATCTTCATCATCCATCAGGATAACCATCTTGCCCTGGCGGATGTCCTCAATGATTTCTTCAACACTGTTCAGTGCCATACTGTTTTGCACCCTTTCAATGCACTCATTGCCACTTATCAGAAGAAGCTATGGAGCGCATTGTGAATTTAAACGCTTTAGCGGCGAACCAGGATCAGACGCTGGTCTTCTCCTACCTGTCGCCGGTCTTGTACGGTCCATTCGATTTTATCGGCCATGGTCTCCAGCGGAAGGTGCGCTGTTGGTCGGCCAGTACTGCCCAGGAAAACCGGGGCCTGGTACAGCCAGAGCTCGTCTACTAGCTGTTCGCTGATAAAGGTTCCTGCCAGGGTTGGCCCGGCTTCAACCAGCAACTCATTAATACCCAGCTCGCCAAGCGAATCCAAAAGCTCAGCCACATCAATACCGTTATCTTTCCACGCCACGCCTTTCAGGCGGATGCCCAGAGCGGCAAGATCCTGTGCAGGCGCGGTCGCAAGCGTGGACGAAGCACAGAACACTTGCACCTTGCCACCACGCAGAATGGTTGCAGAGGGAGGTGTTCTGGCGTCCCTATCAGCAATTACACGCAACGGCTGCCGGGAAGGTTCGGTGGCATCGCCGATATCACCAAGCTCTTCACGACGAACAGTTAATGAGGGATCGTCTGCAAGCACGGTTCCCACGCCGGTAAGAATGGCATCACTTACGGCTCTGAGCCGCTGAACATCTCTGCGCGCCTCATCTCCGGTAATCCACTGACTTTCACCGGAGGCCATCGCGGTGCGACCATCCAAGCTGGAGGCCATTTTGAGCCTAACCCAAGGGCGGCCGGTATTCATGCGTTTCATAAACCCGGGGTTCAGGCGTGCCGCTTCATCTGCAAGCAGCCCTACATTAACCCTTATGCCGGCTTCACGAAGCATATCCAGCCCCCTTCCGGAGACCGACGGATTCGGATCTTGAGTGGCGGCAAAAACTCTCGATACACCCGCATCAATCAAAGCCCGGGCACACGGCGGCGTGCGACCAAAGTGGCTGCACGGCTCGAGCGTGACATACGCGGTAGCACCTCGAGCAGCCGGACCAGCCTGGCTAAGCGCATGGGTTTCCGCATGACCTTCTCCAGCCCGCTCATGCCAACCTTCGCCCAGAATTGTGTCACCACGGGCGATCACACAACCAACCCGGGGATTCGGATGAGTGGAGTAGCGGCCTCGCCATGCCAGCTGCACGGCTCGGGCCATCATTGAACGCTCCCGGAATTCGGTCATTTTCTTCCTTTGGGAGAGTGATTGTCCGCCAGTGCCTTCGCTACATCAGCTGCCACGTCTCCATTCGTTGCCGAGAGCCGCTCGATTTCTTCCTTGAATTCGTTGATGTCCTGAAAGCTGCGATAAACGGAGGCAAACCGAACGTAGGCAACCTTATCCAGCTGACGAAGCTCGGTCATCACCTCTTCGCCCAGCTGCATGGATTTAACCTCACGTTCACCGGTTGCCCGCAGGCGATATCGGATACGATTTAGCGCGGCATCGATTTCCTCAATGCTCACCGGGCGCTTTTCCAGCGCCTTCATAATCCCCGATCGCAGCTTTTCTTCGTCAAAAGGCTGCCGAACACCGTCCTGTTTCACCACTCGAGGCATCACCAACTCGGCGGACTCAAAGGTGGTAAAGCGCTCACGGCATGAAAGGCACTCTCTGCGGCGACGCACCTGATCGCCCTCGGTCACAAGACGCGAGTCAATAACTTTGGTATCCGCTTCACCACAGAAAGGGCAATGCATAATCAGGAACTCCGAAGAGGACGCTTAGCTGTATACAGGGAAACGTGCACACAAGGCTTCAACCTGCCCGCGAACACGACCATTAACGGCTTCGTCGTTTAGGTTATCAAGAATGTCGCAAATCCATCCTGCCAGTTCACGGCATTCAACCTCGCCAAAACCGCGGGTGGTAACAGCAGGCGTGCCAAGACGCAGGCCAGAGGTTACAAACGGCGAGCGCGGATCGTTAGGCACGGCGTTCTTGTTCACGGTAATGTGCGCACGGCCCAGAGCCGCATCGGCATCTTTACCGGTGATGTCCTGTTTAATCAGGCTAACCAGGAACAAGTGGTTTTTTGTGCCGCCGGATATTACATCGTAGCCGCGAGTGACAAACACATCAGCCATGGCCGACGCGTTCTTAACCACCTGCTTCTGGTAGGTTTTAAACTCATCACTCATGGCCTCTTTGAAGCAGATCGCCTTAGCGGCAATCACGTGCATCAATGGGCCGCCCTGGCTGCCTGGGAATACCGCAGAGTTCAACTTCTTGTGCAGTGCTTCATCGTCGCAAGCCAGAATCAGGCCGCCACGGGGGCCGCGCAATGTCTTATGCGTGGTGGTGGTTACCACGTGGGCATGGGGCATCGGGTCGGGGTACACGCCCGCAGCAACCAAGCCGGCCACGTGGGCCATGTCTACAAAAAGGTAGGCACCCACCTTGTCTGCAATGGCGCGGAAGCGGGCAAAGTCCAGCTCCTGTGAATAAGCAGAGAAACCGGCAATGATCATCTTCGGCTTGTGCTCAACCGCCAGGGCTTCCAACTCGTCGTAATCAATCAGGCCGGTGTCGGTGTTAATACCGTACTGCACCGCGTTATACATTTTCCCGGAAAAGCTTACGCTCGCGCCGTGGGTTAAGTGACCACCGTGGGCCAGGCTCATGCCCAGAACCGTATCACCCGGCTTAACCAATGCCATGAACACGGCCGCGTTAGCCTGGGAGCCAGAGTGCGGCTGCACGTTGGCATAGGCAGCACCGAACAGCTCTTTGGCACGATCGATAGCCAATTGCTCGGCGACATCCACAAACTCGCAACCACCGTAGTAACGCTTGCCGGGATAGCCTTCAGCGTATTTGTTGGTTAGATCCGTGCCCTGAGCTTCCATAACCCGAGGCTGGTATAGTTCTCAGATGCAATCAGCTCAATATGAGCCTCCTGACGCTTGCTTTCCGCCTGCATGGCGTTCCAGAGTTCGTCGTCAAAACCGGCGATTTTCATATCACGATTAAACATCGGCGTGCTGCCCCTGTGTGCTTGGCTGGCCCGGAAAGCCTTGAAACTCAGCCCCCGGGATCCCTTAAAAATTGGGCCGCTATTCTAGCCTATTATCGGGTTAAAAATCACCCTTTATAGGGTTCGCAGATACCGTCATACCGATATCGACTGTTTTCCTGAAATTGCTATAGCTTCCGGGTTTAGATACCTTACAAACCCAATTACAACGTTCGACGAGGCAATAGCTAGATCCGCCTCCGAAACCCGATCACATCTCGTTTTAAAGAGGGTAATGTCTTTATGGCCCAGTGAGACTATCTACCCCATTAGTTTTTAGTTACGTTTTATAGATAGACTGGCGAACCGATTGGTAGCAACCGCTCTAGACCTAGCAAACATTCCCACCGCACTGAAAATCACGTAAAATCGACCGACATTGTTATGTTTCAACAATTCTGGATCGAATTTAGGCTCAAAACTTAACTTTTTTCACGCCCTCCAGAAATCACACCCTATAAGTCAACTTCGAGCTCGAAGGCAACAACTCGCAGGACAAAGTGGCCTTATGCTTGGGCAGCCGGACTAGCGCATCACTTAAACAGCCATACGAATAGTGTTCGTGAAACGCTACGAGCTGGACCAAGCTGAAGATGGCAAACGGACGGCGAACCAACTAAAGGAAAAAGGACAAAAACAACCTACATTACTGGGCTGGGAGCAACTCAATGACTTGGAGCAGATCGCGCCAGCCCTTCTTCGGCATAAACGCAACCAACTCAACACTCAGGCACCTGAATCACCATACTAAAGAACAGCGTCTAAAGCTGATTAACGTCTGGAATCAGATCTTTAGGCGAGCATTCAAGTAGCTCAGCGAACACGTAAATTTTTTCGAGCGTAATGTTGACCGCCCCTCTCTCAATCTTGCCGACATAACTTCTGTCTATTCCCGCATCGTACGCCAAGCGCTCCTGCGAGAACCCTTTTGACTTTCGGATCGCTCGCAAATTTCGACCAAACGCTTCGCAAACCGGTGAACCCATTTCTTGCCCTCACAAAAGGCAAGACTATGGTTTCTTGAGGCATATGAGGCCACGGCATATACTACCCATTTTTTGGAGTCGACCAAATCGACCTAAAGACCAACTGGGCCTTCGGATGGACAAGTCGCAATCACTGAAAGTTGATAAGACACTGATCGAGCTGTTACAGGAGCAGTCAGATACACCTTTCTCTACTACAGACATCCGGGATCTCTACATCCCTCGAGTTCCTGAGGGGCAGCGACCAGAACGCAATCAGCTCCGAAAATACATCTATAAAGAGCTATTGCGACTTGAGTCAGCGGGACTGGTTGAACGACACGGCGGATCCCGCGGCCGTGGATGTCAATTCATCTTCTGCCCTGAGCGCTCAGTTGTCACACCCGAAGCTAAGCCCTCGCCCTTTGAAAACAGTGGCCCTAATGTTGAGCCGACAATGGATATCGATACCCAGCGAGCTCTGCAAGAGGAACTCTATCAAAGGAAGGTAGAGCTTGTGGCCAGCATTGGGGAGGCGGAAGAATACCAGCGGCTATATAACAAGTACCCAACGCTTCGCAGTGCCGTGAAGGAGCAATACCTAGACTCTAGAGAGAGAAGTACGAAACTCCTTGGCCAACTGCGCGCAGTCGAGACCGTGATCTCCAAAATTGGTACCCCCTCATGATGCAGCTGCGCGTTTGGCAGAGCGAGTGCATCACTCAGGCCTTGTCATTATTCGAAAATCAATCTCACTTTCTATGTCACGCAACGCCAGCGGCAGGCAAAACCGTCATGGTTGCATCTGTCGCCAAGGCTCTCTTTGACCGAAAAAAGATCGATTTTGTTGTTTGTTTTTCACCCTCACGAGCGGTAGCGCAAAGCGTCGCCACCACTTTTAGCCAGATTCTCGAAAGAAGCTTTAGCGGACGAATTGGTGCGGCTGGTGGATCGTATACCTATCAGTCAATGAGCACGCTACCCAAGGAGCTTTGGCAGGTATTGCGCGACCATCGCGTACTCGTAGTATTGGACGAAATTCATCATTGTTCCGGAGCTGGCTCGGATGATTTCCTCGTTGGCAACAGCTGGGGGAGAACCATTTTAGATAGAATTCAGGGGAGAGCATCCTACACTATTGCATTAACTGGAACGCCGTGGAGGACAGACGACACTCCTATCGCTCTGGCACGATATACCCAACCTGATGGCGAGTTGCATTGTGATTATGAATACGGTTTACGTCGGGCGGTCTCAGATGGGGTATGCCGGGAACCTAGAATTGTGCTTACCGATAACCGCGAGATTCACTTAAGTTCGTCGGAGCACGGCGTTCAAACCTACTCCAGTATCCGCGATAGCATTAAGCATGGTCACATTTCTTATCCTGAGTTTCTTTTCCGAGATGAGGTAATCGACCATACGCTTTCGGAAGCATCAAAAAAACTATCAGAGATTCGACAGCACACCCCCAATGCGGGTGGTTTAGTTGTCGCAGCGACAGTCGCACATGCCGAGCATATTGCGTCCAGACTCGCCGGCCTGGGTGAACGGTCTGTCGTTGTAAGTTGCCGAGCACCAAACGCACACCAAACAATAGACAATTTCAGGGCATCCGGGGATCGCTGGATCATTTCAGTGGGGATGATTACTGAAGGAACAGACATCCCGAGACTGCAAGTATGCTGCCACCTCAGCAGAATCCGGACAGAACTTCATTTTAGGCAGGTTCTCGGAAGAATCCTTCGGCTCCAAGCCGGAGAACCGTCTCACATCGGTGGCTGGCTTTACGTCCTTGCAGAACAGAATCTTACTGAATTCGCCCACAGAATTGGTGAAGACCTTCCGGAACAAACAGTGGTTTCATTCTCACCAAAACCTCTAAAACACAACTTCGATGGCCTCAACGGACGGACTGCCCTCCCCCATAACACCGATACTTCGGAGAGTGACATTAAACTCGATATCGGCGGCACATGGGGTGCTGACAAAGGTATCGCCCCACCTAGTGAATCGACGACCCTCACAATCAGCAATCATTATTGGAACGAGATTCTGTCTTTATTCGAGGGTCAGGTGGTGTGACCCTTTACTCAGTATGTTTTGGGCAAAAAACTTAACCTGCTCAGGAGCATCTAGACCAGTATGCCAGGCGAGCGCGACACCTGCATAGTGGTGTGACTGCCAGGGAGAGGCCTGGCTTCGTCGCATGTCACACAACTGGACAATCCCGCCCATCTCAAGTAACTATGTTCGCAACCTTTCACGCCCGCCCGTTGGAAACGCCAATGCTGTTCGATGTGGTGATTATTCGGGGACGTAAAGGATATCGACGGTAAACCCATGACAGTGAGAAAACGCTATAACCTGGACGAGTTAATAGCTCAGTGTGCCCCGAATACTCCGGCGTCCGAAGCATTTCAGGGATGGGAGCAGGCACCAATGATTGGCACTGAGCATGCCATCACCCGGTACGCTCTCGATGTCATCGCTCAGGCGGTCCGGGTTTGGGAGTCGCGGGAGCAAGCATTGGAGTGGCTTCAAGGCAGGGTTTCAGCTCTCGATGATGAACGCCCTTGCGACCTATTAGGCACGCAAGAAGGCTGTCGCCGGATATGCTCGGCGCTTAGTAAAATTGAGCATGGAGATTTCAGTTGAGAGCAGTCTCGCACTATTCCTGATCTTTAAGGGGCTGGTCACGATCTTCCATAAAGTCCTCACTAACGCCTTCCTCAGAATCAAAGAATTCATCCCAAACCGGATCAGTTGGTCGATCATAGCGTTTCACAGAGCCTTTAAGACGCTCCAGAGGTGTTAACTCCTGCGGCAGGGGTTGAGCTACCTCATCCGCATGAGCCGTATGGGCATCTAGCCGTCTAGCAACTCTGTCTCGGTTGGGCATTTTTTGTTCATAGCGATACGCTCCATATATCCCAAATGACAAGGCTGGCTTTGATTCACGCTGCCCCGGATCGAATCTGGCTCACCAGTTCAGTCAGTTTCTCAGCGCTTGGCTCATCCAGGATATGCGAGCGAATCGAATTTCCGTTGAGCCCCCACAAGTGTATAGGCTTCTTGAACCATTCATCAGCCAAATCTTGGTGGCCAGCTGGCGTCAGACAGACCAGAGCTTTGTGCAGCCCCAAAAGCAGGCCCATCCGCTCGATCACCGACTCAGGAAACTCCGGACTTTGGTCACCGGTGCTTCGAACTGCTGCTAGCCAATTCTTCAGTGCCGTCTCCGTCACTCCGAGAAGACTTGCCAGTTCATCATCAGAAAGGTGCCAACGCTCGGCCTGATCAACAAGCCACTGTAGGCCAGCCTTGCCGTGGCTATTGGTGATTTTAATCGATGGATTCATTGCCGCTCCGGTCCATTATTTGAGCTGTCTTAACTCATCGTACTCTTTGAAAAGCCTTGGTGGACAGTGGCTGCATTCATAGCTGCCAATAGCAACTGGAGAAACTTTATCCTCGGCTTACCCGCTTTTGGCGACAATCTGCCAGAAAAGACCTATACCAAGACGACTCATTCAGTGCTGGCTTCAGGCCGTAGAGCTTTATAATCCGGACGAATCTCGCCACATAACCGCATTGGCCAGCGGGTGGCAGCCACTCATCCGGCCCTTTTGCGCCTTTGCTCCGGTTAAGACTGGATTATATGACGCTGAATTATACGAAAATCATTGCCGCGTGAGTGAGCGAGTCATTAGTACCAACGATCTCAGACGTGAAGTGGGCAACAAGTATGATGCAACGCATTTCGATTAAAGATCGTTCTGCTCACTCGTATAGTAAAAGCAACACTTTTTAGGCTTTAGTGCAAACTTCCTTACCTCTGTTGCACTGTCAGTAAGAGTTCTCTGCCCGTGACTTGTCGGAATGTGCAGTGTACGGATTCGATAGATGATGGGGCACTCTGCCCCATCAACGTGAACTTATCCTCAGTTATTTGATAGCTTGATCCAGTAGTTTAATTCCTCTGGGAGGACCGGCAATCGGTAACCAACGGTTTTCTCGCAAATCGGAGGGTCTGTTTCTTATGCTTAGTGCTATTAAACATTTGTGTGCCCAGCACTTCAAAAACGTTATCTCCGCCTTCACGGCTCTTGGCTTCAACCTGACAGTAGCTAAACAAATTGGTACGCCGAATCTCCAGAATGATTTCAGGAGTTCCCCTGAGCGAGAGCGATGAGATCCTGGCTAATCTTCTCTGCCCCCTGGTCTGGTCTGATCAGCAGCCGGGCCTGTCCCTGACGGTCAAATATATAAACCGCGCTGCTGTGGGAAACGTCGTAGTTGCCCTTTTCGTTCGGTTCGCCATAACCAAAAGTCGTCCGGTAGCGTTTGGCCAGCTCGCGAAGCTGTGGTTCCGTTCCTGTCAGGCCGACAATATTCTCACCGAAAAAACTGACGTATTTATCCAGACGCTCAGGCGTATCCCGTTCAGGGTCAACGCTCACAAATAACATCAACACGTCGTCCTGAAGTTCAGGTGGCAGGCCACTTTTTGCCCGGCTCAATGTCTGCATAGCGGTCGGGCAAATGTCCGGGCAAGAGGTAAAGCCAAAAAACATCATTCTCACTTTGCCGCTGTAATCCTCTGCCGTTACCTGGTCACCGTCGCTGTTGATCAGGTTGAATTCAAGCTCTGGCATCAGGCCGCTGAGATCTTTGCCGTTGTAGCTAATCTGGTTGTCAGAGCAACCAGCCAGAAACGCAGCCAGCATGATCGTGAAAATTGCCAAAGGCCTGGAGGCCTGTTTTTTGCTAAAACCAAAACTCATTGGGTGGTTTCCTTGGATTGTCTGGAAGGTTTAGGGTATTTCCCGTCCTGGTGCATGGCGCGCCGGAGGATAAGCAGAATGCCGAGGACGCTCATCATGGCCGGCGGTATGTAGGTCAGCATGCCGCCTAGTAGCTGGTCGACGTCAGGGTCAATGGGCCAGGCGCGGCCACAGACTTCATAAACGTCGTAGACCATGTCTCTGGAAAACACGATCCATGCGCCCAGAAACATCTGGAGTACGCCTGCCGCAGCCAGAACCAGCATGCGCCTGCCATAACCCAGTGATGAGGTGATCGCGGGTGGGCGGGGATCAAAAACCAGCCACCAGAAGAGCAGGCCATCCAGCAGCATGCTCCAGTTCATGATCCAGTACAGGTCCCGGCTGAGCATGGCGTCGAAATGGATCGACGGCCAGAGCCAGAAATAGATTAGGCCCACAAACAGGATCAGAGCGATCAAGGGGTATTGAAGCACTTGATACATCCATCCCACTGGCCTGAGAGCGTTCTTCAGGCCGGGGCTCATTTTGGCGTACCAAAACCGCATGATCGGCAAGGGGTTCGAAAGGGCGATCAGGATCGGGCCGATATGATGAAGAATCAGGTGCTGGCCGCGATGGACGAAGAACATGTACTGAGCGTAGTAGTCGAAGCGGGTTTGCATGACGCCATAACAGATCATCACGCCTAGAACGAAGGCGAAAATTCTGAGGCCACCGGGGCGATCTTCATCGGGCATTCGCAGAAGACCGACGCCGTAGAATCCGAGCACGAGCATATAGCTCAGCACGGTCAGTGGCGAGAAATCGTAGGGTAAAAGGTAATCTAGCAGTGACATGGCATTACAGGATAAGTGGTGTTGTTTAGTTTAGCGCTTCAACTTCTGATTTCACCAGGTCGTACAGTTCCTGTGGTCCCAGCTTGCTCAGTTCCTGGCCATTCACATAGAACGTTGGTGTCCCCTTTATTTTGATGCTCTGAACATCGTTCATATCCTGCTTGATGGTCTCATCAATGTCTGGAGAGTTGAGCTGGTTGCGAGCGGCTTCCAGGTCCAGCCCAGCGGATTCCGCTGCTGTCCAGGCTGCTTTTACTTCCGGGTCATCATGCCATTGGGGTTGTGATTCCATGACGGCATCAAGTACGGGTTCGTAAACATTCTGTATACGTGCAGCCTCAAGTATTCTCACGGCTTCTTCCGAACCGCCATGAAACAGCACGTAGCGCAATACTAGGCGCACATTATCAGGGTATTCGGCGAGAATCTCCTTCACATAGGGGTGCATGGCCCTACAGCCCTCGCAGGAGGGATCAAAGAATTCAACGATCGTGACCGGGGCGTTTTCCGGGCCAATAACCGGCGAATAGTCTCTCACCAGAGGAGTCTTATCGGTCTTGGCGTTCTGAGTGGTGGTATCCCTCGCATCCTGGGGGCGCTCATAGAACATAAAGGCCGCGCTTAATGGAATCAGGCTTAAAGCAATGAGGCCCAGAGCGAGCGTGCGGTTTTGCATGTGAGATCTCCAAAGGTTTTATGTGTATCTGTGTTTTGAGCATTAAATGGTTGAACGAATTGGCAATAATTTACTGGGCACCTGTTTGAGGTAGAACATCATTTCAAACAGCTCTATCAGTGACTGCACCACAATGACAATGACAGCCGCGTTTCAGACTTCGGGCAGCGACCGTGCCAGTGGCAGAACCAAGAAAGAATACCGTGTGCCAAGGCTGACCAGCCAATGAACAGACCGAGGGCCACAGCCGAGAGGTAGGCCCAGACCTGGTAGCGTTCAATCGTGTCTCGCAAGAGTATCTCTTCCCTGCAGGTCTTGTGGCATGGTGACTTTGGCCATTAAACACAAAACTTTCACGTGATGCGAGTCATCAGCCACATCAGATCTCCTTGCGGTTGGTTACGAACTAGGCTCGTTACTCATGCCCATAACGATTGGCATCCTTATGCACGTAATCAACATGCTCAAACTCCAAGCTGGAGTGGGCGATATTAAAGCGTGCTTTTAGCTGCTCTTTTATATGTGCCTTGTTAGTCTCAAGTTGCTGCCAGCCTTTTTCCGTTATAACCACATGGCAGTCAAGCGCGATAGCGTGTTCTTGCATTTGCCATACGTGAATATGATGAACGTCCTGGACTTCTTCGATGCCACATATCGTCTCAATAACTGAATGACCATCGATATCAGGGGGAAAGCCGAGCATCAGCGTTCGGATCGGGCCACCGATCTCCGTGAAGGCTAAGTAAAGAATATACAGTGCAATGCCTATTGTAATTGCGGGGTCTACCCAGCGTAGGTCGTACATCAGGATCAGTGAACCGCCAACGATCACCGCGAAGGACGCAAGCGCATCAGACAGGTTGTGTAGAAAGAGAGCGCGGATATTGACGCTGTTCTTTTGCATCGACCAGGTGAGCAATGCAGTTAGTGCATCGATAGCAAGGGCGGCGGCGCCAATGATCACGACCATCCAACCCTGAACCTCCGGCGGTTCGATCATGCGCATGGCGCCTTCATAAATCAGATAGAAGCCGACAAGAATGAGCGTGGTGTAGTTGATAAGTGCCGCCACAATCTCGATACGGCCATAGCCAAACGTCATGTGCTCATCTGCTGGTCGCCTTGCAATCTTGCGGGCAGCAAAGGCAATAATAAGCGGAGCCATGTCAGAAAAACTATGCAGCGCATCCGCGATCAGCGCGAGGCTTCCTGATAAAATACCTCCGACGATCTGTGCGACAGTCAATAGCCCATTGGCCCAAATGGCAATAGTGACACGGCGGTCGCCAGAGTCTGGATCCATGTGGGGGTGATCATGATGATGTCCCATAAGTTATCCTCGTAGTGTATGTCTGTCTTGTCTGTTAGTCCGAAAGACTGCTAGCCATTCTTAGCTTGGGGTTCAACCCTCTTGCAGCCACCGTTGTTCCGGGTGCCCGTGGTATCCGGCGTGGTCTTGATTCTGCAATCGGCGCCTGACGGCGCATTGTGACCGCGCCACTGAGGTCAGGTATCTTTCGCAACCTTTACCGAGGAGTGCAGGTACAAAAACGCCAGACTCACACCGACGACCAAATCCGGCCATAGCGATTCAGTGAGCATTACCAATCCTGCGGCGGCGAGCACACTGAGGTTGGCAATGACATCATTGCGCGAACATAGCCAGGTGGAACTCATGTTGATGTCGTCGCTACGGTGACTGTATAGCGGCACCAGGCAGCTAAGGTTAGCGATTAGCGCAATACCGCCAATCAAGCCCATCCATCCAGTGTCGGGCACCACGCCGATGATGCTTTTGCATACTGCCTCGGCGATGATCAGCAGACTGAATAGCAGCAGGAATCCGCTCTTGAAAAGGGCAGCCCCTGTTCGGGCAGGAACACCCCGGTGCAACACAAAAATTGAGATGGCATACACAAGGGAGTCGCCAAACATGTCCAGCGAGTCACCAAGAAGCGCGGTTGAGTTAACGACCCAGCCAGCCGTAAATTCGACGATGAACATCGCAGTATTGATTGCAAGAACGATATAGAGCACGCGGCCCTGCCGTTCGCGCAATAGAGCGAGTTCGTTGCCCTTGTTGTTACAACAGTCATCCATCGTACGACCCTCTTTTGGATAAACTCCAGATTGTTTGGCGTCAACTATCTTGTCCGGTCGTATCCGGTTTCTTCCTGGCAAAGAGCATAGAGCCATGTTGAAAGAAGCAGGCAAGCTCGACATTACGTTGCGAGTGCAGGCCTGCAGTGACGAAGGTGTTTGCTTGGCTCCTGCTAACCTGAATCTGAATGATATCGACACGAAAAATGTAAATCTTTAACGCTGGCAGTTTTTCGTGACAAAGTTGTGTTGCTCAATATCTGGGCGACTGGATGCGCACTTTGTCGTGAGAGCTTTTTTGCATGATTAAAGAAGGCGTCAGCAAGACTAATTTTTTGATTCAAGCTGTTTTCTTCTCTCATGGTTGCTGAGTTGTGGCAAAAAAGTTCTTGAACCTCTAGTTGCTGAAGCTTATAGAATGGAAATTGATCCAATGAACGGAGTTCGCTATGTCACATAATGCAACCCATGATGTCGATTCCAAATCCTGCTGCGGCCAGCGGGCAGATACCGACTCGCGAGTGGCAGCGCCTTCTTCGCCCGCCGGACGAAGCTTCCGCGTTAATGGACTGGACTGTGCCGAAGAGGTTGCGATTCTGAACAAGGTCGTCGGGCCGGAAGTTGGGGGTAGCGAACATCTGGCTTTTGACGTGTTGAACGGTCGAATGACCATCCTCGAAAGTGCTACACAGCCCAGCGACGACAAAATCATCAAAGTCGTCGGGTCGACGGGTATGAGCGCGAAGGCGTGGGATGCTGAGAGCGCTGAAGAAGACCAAGCGGCCCATTTCGCACGACAACGTCTCTTCACCGGAGTAAGCGGCGGTTTCTGGGCTGCGGGATTCCTCTACCATATCGTCGAGACCGGAGCGGGAGGCGCGCTGCGGCTGTTCTCTGGTCATGGCGAGACGTCGATGTCCCTGGTCGAAATGGGGCTGTTCATGCTGGCGGTCGTGTTCGGAGCTTGGTTGGTCGCGCCCAAGGCTTGGTCGGCCGCGCGTAGGTTGTCGCCGGACATGAACCTGCTGATGATCGTTGCCGTGGCTGGGGCAATCGGACTGGGTGAGTTTTTCGAAGCGGCAACAGTTGCCTTCTTCTTCGCGCTGTCTTTGACTTTGGAATCTTGGAGCGTCGGACGCGCCCGCAATGCGGTCTCGGCATTGCTCGACCTAGCCCCACCTACGGCGCGCGTCATTCGTGAGGACGGATCAGAAGTTGATATCCCTGCGGCCGAGGTTGCGGTTGGAGATCGTTTCGTGGTGCGGGGCGGGGATCGGATCCCACTTGATGGCGAAGTGACCGAAGGTCGCGGCGATGTGGACCAAGCTCCGATCACCGGAGAAAGCGCGCTGGTCGCCAAGGAAACCGGGGACGAGATCTATGCTGGCACAATTAACGGCGATGGAACGTTGACGGTAAGAGCCACCAAGGCCGCTGGCGACACCGTTTTGTCGAAGATCATCCGCATGGTTGGCGATGCGCATTCGCGGCGCGCCGAGGTTGAACAGTGGGTCACGAAATTCGCCCGTATCTACACGCCGATCGTCATGATACTGGCGGTTCTAATCGCCGTCGTTCCGCCGCTGCTGTTCGCGGGCGCGTGGAATTACTGGCTCTACAACGCTCTGGTGCTTCTGGTGATCGCTTGCCCTTGCGCATTGGTCATCTCTACGCCTGTTTCCATCGTCGCCTCCCTCGCGGCTTCGGCACGCAACGGAGTGCTGATCAAGGGCGGTGCCTATGTCGAAGCTCCGTCGCGACTGACGGCACTGGCAATGGACAAGACCGGAACGATCACGATGGGCGAGCCGGAGGTCGCGGGTCTGCATCCCTTGGGCGGCACGGCCGAGCGCGACCTTCTGAGCGCTGCTGTCGCGTTGGAAGCGCGCTCTTCGCATCCTCTGGCGCGCGCCATTCTTGCGCGCGGTGAACGCGACGGGTTAAAACAATCGGCAGCGACGGACACCAAGACGGTGCCAGGCCGGGGCGTCGAAGGATCTTGGGATGGCCAGTCTGTGTGGCTTGGTTCGGATCGTTTTGCCACCGAAAAAGGGCTCGGCGATGCCATCCCCCGCGAATTTCTGGAGCGGATCGAGGGGGCTGGCAGTACGCTTGTGGCCGTTGGCTCCGGGGATCGTTTGCTGGGCTTGATCGAACTGCGTGACCGCATCCGCCCGGATGCCAAGGCGGTCGTGGCACGCCTACATGCCCAGGGCGTGAAAAAGATTATCATGCTGACCGGCGACAACGAGCGCACAGCGCGTGCCGTGGCGGCAGAGGTCGGTATCGACGAGGTTCGTGCGGATTTGCTACCTGAGGACAAGGTGACGGCGATCGAGGAGCTGATTGCCAGTTACAATGTCGTGGCAATGATCGGCGACGGCGTGAACGACGCTCCGGCCATGGCACGGGCGCATTTCGCCATCGCCATGGGCGCGGTCGGATCGGATGCCGCCATTGAAACCGCCGACATCGCGCTGATGGCGGACGATATTGGCAAGGTGCCGTGGCTGATCGGTCATTCACGTCGGACTATGAGCATCATCCATCAGAATATCGGTATTGCACTGGCAACCAAGGCGCTGTTCGTTGGGCTGACGGCCTTCGGCATGGCCACGATGTGGGGTGCCATCGCTGCGGATGTCGGCGTGTCATTGCTGGTGGTCGCCAACGCGCTGAGACTGCTCCGTCCCAAAAAGGATTGGCTCGACCCGTCGGAAGGAAGGAAAGCGAAGGAAAAGGCGGCTTAGGGGGCTTTGGCAGGTGGGCATTGAACTTAAAGAGTCAAATCACGAACCGAAGAAGAAATTGCAAACAGGTAACAAAGCTATGTTATGCCCGCATTGCCAGGTGCCACTCGGCATGTCGGATCGTCAAGGAATCGAAATCGACTTCTGCCCGCAATGCAGAGGCGTTTGGTTGGACCGAGGCGAACTGGACAAGATCATTAAGCGCACCGCCACTAAATCGTCAATTCCGCAAAATCAGGACTTCCGTGCTGATGATGATCGTGGGCACACTGACCGCAGAAAATCCTGGCTCCATGAGCTTTTTGATTGAGCCAAGGTATATAGGAAGTACAGCCCGCCAAACGCGATCGGCAAAACCCCTGGCAGCGATAGAGCTGGCAGAGCTCCAAAAAATGCACACAAAGCGCGGGCAATTCCTGAGATTTTTCAAACGCAGGAGCGGTGATGCCGGTCGATGATAAAGTTACAGTTTATTTTGAGATTTCAGATGAAACGGTCTTCTCACGTCCTGCGACGATCAGCAAAACTCCGACGCCGCAAACCACTACAACATCCGCAAGATTGAACGCTGGCCAGTGCGCCGAGCCGAGGTAAAAGTCCAGAAAATCGGTGACGCCGCCGAAGCGAATACGATCAACGATATTCCCCAGAGCGCCACCGATCACCATGCCGTAGGCAACCGTCTCGGATATTCGCGTCGCGCGGATTAACGAGACGGCCAGAAACAGTACGACGACGGCAGCGACCAATGTCAGCCCCCACCAAGGTACGTTCTGAAAGAACCCGAAGGTCACGCCGTAGTTGCGGTGAAAGATCAGATTGAAGCCTGGAAAGACAGGGATGCCTGCGGCAAGCGTGTCCGCGTTGGCGAGCACGTACACTTTCGATGCCTGGTCGGCGGCGAGCGCAGCGATGGATGCACAAAATCCCAAAGTATAACTTTTCATGGATTTACCTAATCAGACATCGAGGAACAGTATGACCCCGGCAGCAAAGCCAACGGAGATGTCGCGCCACTTGCGTGAGGGGGCCCGACCGAAAAGCACAGACGTTGCCCTGGCGACGAGGCTTATCAGGAATCCCTGTGCGACAGGTGAAAGTATTGCGACCTGATTCACTTCAACTCGCCGTATAGGACGAGAAGATTTCGGTAGATCCATCGGATAATGCCAGCAGGACATCAGAGGCGTCGGCAGCAGATATGAATGTCGCAGCGGCAAGGATCTGGAGACTGTAGGTCATCGGTCTTTCTTTTATATTGTTCATGTGCCTTCGGTGAGTGCTATTGCAAAGCGCGTTCGTGTCGCTTCGAGGATTGCTGTGGTGTCGCCGGTATCGAGACTGTCTGCCGAGACTAGCAACTCCTCTCCAAGCGGGTCGATAGGCCGGCCGTCCATGCGCACTTCGTAGTGAAGGTTGGGGGCAGTTGCCGTGCCCGTCTCACCGACCTGGCCGATCACCTCGCCCGCGAGAACGCGGTTCCCGATGGCCAGCTCCTCTGGTACGCCACTTAGGTGGGCATACCGGGTCATGGTGTCGGAACCGTGCGTAATCTCGACTACCCGCCCATAGCCGCTTCGCCATCCGATGAAGGAAATCCGTCCCGGCGCGGTCGCTGCAATCGGTGCCCCCTTAGCAGCGGCGTAGTCGATCCCCGTGTGCATTCGAATATTGCCGTAGATCGGATGCTTGCGCGGACCGAAGACAGACGATAGTCGCGCGCCTTCCACCGGCGGCGCGACTGTCCGCAGGATTTCTCCGTTCAGATAGACCGTCATACGCCCGCTATCTTCGTCCGACCACACGATCTCGAATTGATCGTCTCCCAGATCGAGCGCCGCATAGGACATCAGCGGCTGGCCGACCTCTGAACCTTCCGGAAGGACCATCTGGCCCCAGAGGATGTTCAGGCTTTCGCCACCCTGGAGATCCCGGCGAAAATCGACCGTGTCCCCCAGGGTTTGTGCGAGATCGACGGCGAAACGGGTCGGGATGCCTGCCCGGTCGAGCGAAGCATAGATCGACCCGTTCACCTGCAACTGGGCGGCACGCTCGACCGTGGAAGCGGTCGGCGTTACCGTCCGACTGACGATCGGGCTGTCCAGAGAGACTTCGATCCGGACGCCGTTATCAACGGCCAATGTTACGATGGCTGGCGTGCCGTCCGTGTGATACCCGACGCTGAGCCGGTGGCCCGGCCGAAGGCGGCGCAGGTCGTATTCGACCGCAAACGCGAGCGCGACTGAGGTCCGTATCGGTGCATCCATTCCAGCACGGGAGAGAAGTACGTCCAGCGTGTCACCGGTCTCGACCGTCGCTTCCCAGGGTGGCATGGCAAGCGCCCGAACCAGCGTCGTCAAATCATCCGGTTTGGCACGTGCGATTGCGGGAAGCAGCGGTGGCTGAAATGCCAACTGAACCGTGTTTGACATTGTATCGCCGGACGTGACGATGACGCTGGGTCCACCATGAGGGTCGGGTGGACTGGCGGGAGCCATTGGAGTCTGGGAAACGATGTTCTCGGGCGGGGTAGTTGCGACCAAGGCTTTGCTCGCTATCATGCCTATTGCCGCCGCAGCCACCGTCGTTCCTAAAATAACATGTCTCAATCTCAAGATTCCGCCCCCTCGACGAGCGGTGATTGCAACTGCATCAGCATCGCAAGATAGCCGCCGGGTTCGAAGGCGGGCGTGTCGTCAGCCGGATTTTTCTTGGTCTCGTGAATTGAGACCATACCGGAAATGACTGCACGAAGGCTTGCAGTCATGCGCCGATCCTCTCGTGAAGATCAGCTACAAGCAGTGCGGGATCCTGAGCGTATTCGCAGATCTGGACAAAGTCGCGCTGCGGATTGAACAGGAGGAAAGACGACGTGTGGCCGACGGAGTAACTCTCAGGTGCCATGACTTGTTCGATTTTCTGGTAGTAGATCCTGAAGGTCTTGGCAGTGCGCTCAATCTGTTTCGGCGAGCCGCTCAGCCGAAGGATTCCAGAACCAAATTGCGGAACGTAATCGGCCAGAACGGCCGGCGTATCCCGTTCGAGGCCGACCTTGATAAAAAACGGCTGGACGGCGGCACCTTGAGTGTCGAAATCTACGGTAAAACGCTCGGCCTCCGGTGCAAGAAGGGTGGCGATTGGTTCCTGATTGCGTTCAGTCACCCAGAGCGTGGCTGAGACCACAGAAGTGACAACCACCGCCGAGCGAAGAGTTATCCGGACTTTCTTCATTGCTTGCACCGCCCACTTAATACAGTTCATCTATGTGCAGGATACAAGCTACAGCAGATGGAGGTTCAAGCATAAAATTACTTTTCAGAGTGATTAGATGTCACGCCAATATGAAACCTTTAACTTTTTAAGGGAGCTAGCTACCCTGTAAGCTATAGTCACTGTAGGTATAAGGTGCGCACATGCTCTCAATTGGAACACTCTCGCGGAGAACCGGAACCAAGGTTCAGACGATCCGCTATTACGAAGAAATCGGATTGATGAACGAGGCCAGACGGACGGCGGGCGGCCAGCGCCGATACGTCGAGAAGGATCTTCACCGTCTCGCCTTCATCCGTCACTCGCGCCAGCTCGGCTTCTCGCTCGACTCGATCCGGGAGCTTTTGGACCTATCGGACAACCCGTCTCAATCCTGTGCGGAAGCAGATTCTATCGCACGGCGGCAACTTCGTCAGGTCGAACAGCGCATCAAGCGTCTGCAAGCGCTCAAGAAAGAACTGAAACGCATGGTCGCCGATTGTCAGGGCGACAGCGTTGTCGAATGCAAAGTTTTGGAAGTTTTGCGTGACCATTCCGCATGTCTGACTGTTCGGCGACAATTAGGATGACCGGTTAACGACAACTATCTTGGCCGGTTGGGTGTAACAATTGGCCCCTTGTTTTCCATGGTGGAGCAAAGGGTGCCAGGCCAACACATAACCAACCGACAAGAGGAGCTGTTCATGCAGCACCGACAAAATGGCGCAAGCCAGGAAGTGGCTGCCGCCAAGGCGGGTATTTCCGTTCGATCCGGACGACGTATCGAGACCTCAACACAAAAGCCCCGCATTAACACCGAGCGGCAGTGGCGCACCCGGGAGGATCCGCTGGAAGCGGTGTGGGATACAGAGCTGCTCCCTTTGCTAGAAGCCAAGCCTGATTTGACCGGAACAACCCTGCTTGATTACTTGCA
>NZ_MBPP01000025.1 GCF_001858325.1 Marinobacter sp. AC-23 | reverse complement strand
GTATCCAGAAAAGCCATCAGGCAAGCGGTAAACAAACTGAATAACCGGCCACGAAAACGGCTGGGTTATCGCACACCGGCAGAGGTTTTCTGGGGCGAATACTCAGGAGGCTTGGATACGAGCGGTGCTGCACTTAATACTTGAATCCAGGATCAAAAGCCGAATCCCCAAACGCTTTAAGGTGGGAGTCGCGGATACGATCGGCCGAGGTTTTTATCACGGTGCAGTCGTTTTCGTTATGCAGCACCATAAGCGGAATGGGATAGGCATCATCTACCTCGGACCCTATATCGGAAACCACCCGAGACACACTGTGGAATGTCGCACTCCCCGGGCACTGACCAGACAGAGATACCGAAGCTGCGTCCTCTCCATAAGGGATGCCGGCCGCCGGCGCAGCTGCCGCCCAGTACTCATTGTGTGCAACGGCAGTAACAACGGCCATGGCCCCACCAGAGGACAACCCTGTGATGTAGCGGCGCTGAACATCAACATCGTAGTTGGTATTATTTTCTACCGCGAGCGCGATCTGATGAAGATCCTCTACTTCTCCTGCGCCCTGGTGGCGGTGATGCTCAAACCAGAACCCCCAGCAGTTCTGATTACGCAACCCGTCATAACTGGTGATATAAGGGGCAACGAGAATAAAGCCGTACTGATCCGCAGCCGCCTTCAGGCCCCAATCATTCAACACATCATTGTTGGTCTGTTTACAGCCATGCAGCGCCATAACCATGGGAGCAGGCGACTGAATGTTATCCGGGACATAAACTTTGTAGTCCCGGGCCCGAGACTGACTGTATGCCTGCTGTGGCAGTGTGTAGGAGTCGGTCTGGCCTGCACTGGCAGGCAGCGATGGCAACATTAATGCTACGAAAATTGTCAGTGCCGGTATAGCGACACGACGAACCCAGTTGAACGCAATGTTCGACATGGAATGCTCCTTCTTGAATTTGTTGTTTAGCACCCAAATAAGATGAAAAAATCATGCCACACCGATAACACTTTAATTTTAAAGCAATATCATTTTTGAGTAAGATAAAGAATGACCGGGTTACCGGACGATGTGTCCGAAAACTGCGACATTCGCTCTCGCAAGCTCGCTGCGCCGATGTTGCTGTCGTTGGCATCCGGTGCCAAGCTCTGAAAACAAAGCGGCAAACCGCCGTTACAAGGAGAATGCCATGGGAAGCTCAAAGCTCGTCGGTATCGTTTTACTCGTAGTTGGCATTGCCCTGCTCTACTTCGGTTTTCAATCAACACAATCAGTTGGTGACCAGATAAGCGAGACGTTCACGGGGCGCTTCACTGACGACACTATGTGGTACCTGATCGGTGGCGCAGCGTTAATCGCCGCCGGCGGATTTCTTTCGTTTTTTAAAAAATAATCACCGAGGACACTTATGACACTTCACCTGGAACTCGCCCCGCTTATTAGCTTGGGTGCAGGCATTGGCATTCTGATATTTCCCCGCTTACTCAACTACATCGTTGCAGGTTACCTGATTACACTTGGCGTTCTTGGGCTACTGGGACACCCGCTATGATATATCGCTTTCCTCAATAAGGTTCGAGCCTACGGCGCCTGTAGGAGATATCTCACAAGCCAGCGAGCCAATCTCCGGTATCCCACAAATGTACTCCCGCTAGAATAGGCAATGTCAGGGATGACAAGCCAGCAAGGAACGTTGGCAGAGGGATAAATGCTCCATGGAACTGGAGCTGCCAAAAGGAATTGGAACTGCCCGAAGGATATGGGCTTTCAAGGACGACCAAGGATGAAGCGCTCAGGACGAGCGAAGCCTGAGGGAACAGGCGGGGGTCAGCCACGGAAAGGGGATTACATGGAATGTAGTCCTTCTCCGTGCACTGTCTTTCACGAGCATTCTGTCATCTCTCCTCGAACTTTGCCCTCACCCTAAAAAGCCAGATAACCTGCTTTTGCTGCATTGTGCCCTGACTTATAACCACAACGACAAACGTTAGTCTCAGGAGTCACTTACATGAAGCACACACCCTTTTTCGCCACACTCGTATTGTTGTTCAGCCTGGCAACCGGATTTGCCTATGCAGAACAGCCTGTTATTAATATCAACAGCGCAGATGCAGTTACTCTGGCGAACCTCGACGGCATTGGCGCCAGCAAGGCCGAAGCCATCATTGCGTATCGCGAAGCAAATGGCCCTTTCCAAGCGCCCCAGGATTTGTCCAACGTAAAAGGAATTGGCGCTCGTACCGTTGAAAAGAACGCTGACCGTTTAACTGTAAAATAAGTGGTTGGAAATAATCCCCTGCCGCTTGCAAGGCGGCGGCTTGCAGCCGCCGTTCTTTCCTCTCCACTTCCTGCCGCAAACCTTCCCCCACAAAAGTCGTCTGGCAACCAGTCAGCCACCGCCCTATGATTACTGGACAAGAACTCTAACCAGCTCGAGTGGCATGCTATGGCTGATCCCATTAAGGTTTACCCGCCAAAACCCTCACACGTTTATTTTTACGCAACCTGCCTGATAGACATGTTTTACCCGGATGCGGGCATGGCTGGCATACAGCTACTCGAACGCGAGGGTATTAAGGTCTGCTTCCCCGAAGATCAGACATGTTGTGGCCAACCGGCATATACGTCCGGCTACCATGATGAAGCCCGTGCCGTTGCGAAGGCTCAGCTTGGTTTGTTCCCTGAAGACTGGCCCATCGTAGTGCCTTCTGGCTCCTGTGGCGGGATGATGCGTAAGCATTATCCAAGGCTGTTCAAAGATACCGATCACGAAGTCAAAGCTGCTGAGGTTGCCGCCCGAACCTGGGAACTAACGGATTTTCTTCTGAACGTATGCCACATAAAGCTGAAGGACTTGGGCGAGCCCACCACCATTGCCATGCACACGTCCTGCTCAGCTCGACGTGAGATGGGCGTGGCGGAGGTCGGCCCCAAGCTGATAGGGCAACTGCAAAATGTAAACCTGGTTGAGCAGGTGCGCGCTGAGGAGTGTTGCGGTTTTGGCGGCACCTTTGCCGTACGCCACCCTGAGATTTCCGGGGCCATGGTGAGCGAAAAAGTGGACACCCTGACCGACACCGGCGCAGAGGCATTTGTGACAACAGATTGCGGCTGCCTGATGAACATCTCGGGCTACGCAGAAAAAAACGGCAAACCCCTCGCCGGCCAGCATATCGTGAGCTTTCTCTGGGAGCGCACTGACAATGGGAGTGGATCATGAGCCAGGCAAGCTCGGAAGACCCGCACCACATCGACGTAAAAGAATTTCACCCTCGTGCGCGGGCAGCCATTGCGGATCCCAAAATACGCCAAAACTTCCGCAAAGCCATGGACGGACTGATCAGCAAACGCAAAGACGCGTTTGAGGGCATGGATCTGGAGGCCCTCAGAGACTTGGGCGCCAACATCCGCCTACGGGCGCTGGCAAACTTGCCCGACTTACTCGAGCAGCTCGAAAAAAAGCTCACAGAAAACGGCATCAAAGTGCACTGGGCGATTGATGGCGATGAAGCCTGTCGAATTGTCCGCGATATCTGTGTCGCCCGGAATGCCAAAACGGTCATCAAAGGCAAATCCATGGTTTCTGAGGAAATGGAGCTCAACCATTACCTCGAAGAGCATGACATTAAGGCTCTGGAGTCGGACCTGGGCGAGTACATCGTTCAGCTTGCAGGAGAAACGCCCTCCCACATCATCATGCCCGCAATTCACAAGAATACCGGTGAAATTTCCGAGCTGATGCACGAAAAAACCGGCACCGACCTATCCAACGATGTGGAGTACCTAACCGCCAGCGCCCGCCAACAGCTTCGTGAAAAGTTCATGAATGCAGATGTGGGCGTCTCGGGCGTTAACTTCGCCGTCGCTGAAACCGGCACCCTTTGCCTGGTGGAGAATGAAGGCAACGGCCGCATGACCACCACGGTGCCGCCCTGCCATATTGCGGTTACCGGCATAGAGAAAGTAGTAGGCAACCTGGAAGATGTGGCTCCACTTCTCGCCCTACTGACCCGCTCGGCCACCGGGCAGCACATCACGACTTACTTCAACATGATTTCCAGCCCACGCAAGCCGGAAGAGCTGGACGGCCCGGAAGAAGTCCATCTGGTACTGGTTGATAACGGCCGCTCATCCATATATCAGGATGACGAACTGCTGGACACCCTGCGCTGCATTCGGTGTGGCGCCTGCATGAATCACTGCCCGGTTTATACTCGCGTGGGTGGCCATACCTATGGCACTACCTACCCGGGCCCTATTGGCAAAATTCTGATGCCTCACCTTATCGGCCTGGATGAAGGCCGGCATCTGCCAACAGCCTCAAGCCTTTGTGGTGCCTGTGGCGAGGTGTGCCCGGTCAAAATTCCGATCCCGGATCTGCTGGTGCGCCTGCGCCGGGAGTCCGTAGATGGCGACAAACTCAACCCTGCCAAAGTACGCGGCCACGGGGCAAAACGTGGCACCTTGGAAGCGCTGGTTTGGAAAGGCTGGAGCTGGATGCATGCACGCCCCGGCGCTTACCGGTTTGGCACTGCAGTGGCAGCACGCCTGCGAAAGCTGCAACCTGGGCAACTTGGAGGCTGGACAGAATACCGTACGGCACCAAGACTGGCCGCCAAAACACTCCACGAACGCATGAAGGAGCGCGGCCAATGAGTTCTCGGGACACTATTTTGCAGCGCCTGCGTAACCGCAGCGGCGGCGAGCTGAAAGTGCCGAACTGCGACTTCTCGGTAATGCAACGACCACCCTCCTCCGTGGCTGAACGCATTGATCAGTTTCAGAAAACCATAGAGTCGGTGCATGGAGAGGTTCACCTATGTACCCGGGAATCCTGGATTGCCCAGCTTGCCAGCATCCTCTCATCTCGCGGTGCCCGCAGCTTGCTGATACCCACGGCACACCAGATTGGCCGCGATTTGCGTGACTCCAGGCAGGACGATCTACCGGAGCTGCTGATCTATGACGAGCCCATCGAGAACTGGCAGCCTCATCTGTTCAACGAGGTAGATGCTGCCATCACCTCCACTCGGGGCGGCATTGCGGAAACCGGGTCGTTGATTCTATGGCCTACACCGGATGAGCCTCGCCTGATGAGCCTGGTGCCGCCCATCCATATTGCAGTGCTGAAAGCCTCCGAACTTCACGCTACATTCCACGAGGCGATGTTGGCCCAGAATTGGGCTTCTGGAATGCCAACAAACGCTCTGTTAATCTCCGGGCCATCCAAAACCGCCGACATTGAACAGACCCTGGCTTACGGTGTTCACGGCCCCAAAGAACTGATCATACTGGTTATAGGATGATTCGAGGCGCTCTGCTAATCGCCCTGGCAGCACTGCTTTGGGCCACCACGGGAATCGTTGCGAAATTCCTGTTTACCGAGACTGAACTGCAAGCTACAACTCTGGCTTTTCTCAGGCTAGCCGTTGCCTTGCCATTTTTCTGGGTGCTGATGCGCAATGAGCAGCGGCAACTTCGAAAAGCCAGCACAAACGCAACGGCACCGGGCAGCTTCCTTCGACAACTGGATTTGAAATCCCTCGCGCCCCTTGCAGCCCTTGGGCTCTTTCAGGCTATTTATCAAGGCAGCTACCTTCTGGCCGTGGATCTGACGGGCGCCGGCATCGCCACACTGATTGCCCTGTGCTTGCCTCCGGTGCTGGTCGCATTGCTTGCGGCGCCGTTGCTGGGAGAAAAGCCAAGTCTACTCACCATTATGGCGCTGATTACTGCTGTTATCGGTACCACCATGCTGGTCTTCAGCGACATGGACACCAGCGGCACCCTGCGACTGGCGGGCATACTCATGGCGCTTTTGGCAGCGCTTGTATACACCGGATTCACGCTTACAAGTCGTTACAGTTCAACCGGCGCGCCTGTCTTTACCACCGCATTCATCTGCTTTTTTACCGCCGCGCTAATCCTGCTGCCCGTGGTGTTGCTCAGTGGTGGTTTTGACGGAATTGAAGAACTCGAGCTTCGGCATTGGCTGATGGTCGCCATTATCGGCATTGTGCCTACCTGCATCGGCTACGCAAGCTTCTTTGCCGGAATGAAGACCACACCAGCCACGCTTTCCAGCATTATCGTCACGCTAGAACCGCTATTTGTCGCCTTACTTGCCTGGATCTTTTTGGAGGAGGTTCTTGGGCCGGTTGGCATTGCAGGCGCCTTCATACTCACCGCAGCGGTGATTGTGGCCTCGCGTTATGGCGGGAAACCCGGTGCCGCCGCGAAAGGCGACACGGGCACAGCAGACTGATCAGCTGCTCTTGCGATGCTTTTCCAACATGTTCGGCTGCAGTATCTCAATCCAGTAGCCGTCGGGATCCTTGATGAAAGCGAGGCCTTTCATTTTGCCATCGTCCGGTTTCTTGACGAACTCAATACCCAGGCTCTCAAAGCGCTCGCAAGCGGTGTACACATCAGGCACTGCGATGCCGATATGTCCGAACCCCTGAGGCTCATCGTTACCGTTGTGATAGGTAAAGTCCTTGTCGTTTTCTGTGCCCCAGTTGTGGGTCAGTTCCAACATAGCTTCGCGCCCGAACGTGTAGGTGGTTCGGTGAGCGTCGTCCGATGGCACGGAACCGGCTTGCCGGTCATCAAGATAGCCCAGAAAATAGAGCGTAAATTTCATTTCCGGGAAGTCCAGCTTGCGCACCAACCTCATTCCCATTACTCGGGTGTAGAAGTCCATGGAGCGCTCGGGGTCTTTAATACGCAACATGGTCTGGTTGAAGACGTAGCCTTCCGTTTCCGGAACCGGCTGGTCATGCAGGCCGGGGGCTTGCTCAAAGTGCTTGGGCATGAAATTTCCCTTTATATTTTCAAAGTTTAGTTAATATATGTGCGTGCGCTTCTGCCGAATTTCAAGGGTGTCGCCACCCTAGCATGGCGGTTAATAGACAGGCTGCGGGGTATGCTAAACTTCCGCCCCATACACTCTCCTGCCGGAGCAAGACCAACTTATGGCCTGCCGGCCTTAAAGACCTGTTCAGAGAACCTTTATGGATTTCAAGGTGCCTAATACCCTGGCGGAGCAGATCGCCAACTACCTGGCAGAACGAATTATGACCGGGCAAATACAGCCTGGCAGGCGCATTCAGGAGGCCACACTGGCCACTGAGCTCAAAGTGAGCCGGGCCTCGGTAAAAGAGGCGCTGTACACTTTGGAGCGCTGGCACTTGGTAGAAATCACGCCTCGCAAGGGCGCAGCTGCCTCAAAGCTCGATGCAAACCATGCCTCAGAGCTGTACGACGTTTACATGCACCTGCTGATGATGCTTGCGGCAAGGCTGTGTGAGCGCTGGCAGGAAAGCGATCGGGATCGCATGCTGGCTGTGGTCGCCAATGCTGTGGAGCAAATGAAAAAGCCATCGGTTGACCTCACCGCTGTGGTGGAAGCCAGTTTTGAGGTGATGGAGGCTTGCTGTGAGCTTGTAGGCAATGCATACCTCACCGAAGCACTCTCAAACTTTAAGCCAGCGGTGAGCCGCGCTTACTACCTCAGTGCGGAGCGCTATCGCCACGGTCTGACCGAGACAAGCCAGTTTTTCAATCGCCTTCCGCAGGCTGTATTAGCGCGGGATGTAGAAGAGGCCCAATCTGTTATCCGGGACTTTGCCGAGCACCAGAAGGTGATGATTCAAACAGCTCTGTCTTCTACCTCCAACTGTGATTGAGCTCACAGACATCTCGCTGCTTCCTGCCTATCGTAACAATATGTAACAAACAGACCGTAAAGCCGGGGCCATCATGATGCAGCCGCACACCTTTCGCAGCACGACGCGATCAACAGCGCTTTCACTCTGGGTGCTTGCACTCTCTTTGCCTACCACTGCCATGGCCGAATTCCAGCCATTGACGGACAGTACGCTCTCAGGGGTAACGGGGCAGGCCGGAGTAACCATTGAGCTGGAAACAAAAATCAACATCGATCGCCTGTCCTGGACAGATGAAGGCTCGCTGAATGTAAACGACATGCGGCTTTCCGGTCATAACAATACGGCTCTGGACAACCTGACGCTGACCGTGGACATTGCCGGCACCGGTGAAGTCCTTGAGCATGGCTTTTCGGAAGTTGCGCGCCGGGCGAATGCAGGGCTTCTCAGTACCAGCAATGCCGATGTCTCCGACGCACTAACGAAATATTCCGTGGGCGGCGAGTTTGGCAAGCAGTTCAACAGTGGCGATCTGGTTATTCACTTGGGTGCCACAGACTATGGCGACCCAACCAGCCTGACCGACTACCTGCAAGCGGTGGATTTTGAACTAGAGGTTGGCAGTATTACTACCAACGGTACTGAAGGCTCGGCTACCCTGTTTTCCGATGTGCTTCTGCAAGGCTATGTAGGGCCTACCGATCTGGTTATCCGTAACGCGGGCGGGGCAACCAAAACACTAGCCAATGGCAACGTCGTGTCTGGGGCCGAATTGCAGCTGGATACCCACTTTGAAATCACCAACGGCAGCCTGAACTGGGATGCAGCGGATGTCATTTTGCTGTTCAACTTTGCAGCCGTGGGCATCGAAGGCTTGCAGATTCATAATCGGCGCGGCAACGACACCCTAGGTCACTTTGGAATGGCAAGCGCCACTGCCAAGCTCTCTCGCGGTACCGGTTCGGTTTCTGGCAAAGAAGGACTTTCGATTCACGAGGTCGAGTTCCGGGCCGACATTGATATGCCTGTGTTTAAGGTAGGCCAAGTCAGCATTGGAAGCGTTCAGTTCACCGACTTTGCCATTACAGATACCACCATGATGGTTTATGGTCACTAGAGTCCTGTAAACTGCCCGTCTAATTTTGACGGGCTGCTCATGACTGACAACACCGACACCAGCTACCAAAAACGTACCTCCGCACAACGCCTTATACTGTTCAGCCTGCTTTTTATCGCGCTCACAGCGGCAGGGCTTTACACCGTGTACGATCAGTTCGCGGGGCGTAGCATCCGTTTTGATAGCCGGCTGATTGCACCACAAACCCTTGCGGCTATTGCTGCCCTGTTACTGGTGTATTTCGTTTCTGATGGTTTGCGCTTGCACTTCACTCTGCGCGCGCTCGGGCACCGCTTGTCCTTTCCGACAATATTTCGCTTGGTTTTTATCAACCTGTTCTTTTCCAACGTCACTCCCATGGCTACCGGCGGCGGGTTCGCACAGATCTGGTATCTGCACCGTCATGGGGTTCCGGTGGGCAGAGCCACGGCTGCAACCACCATTAGAACCGTATTGGCCGTGCTGTTCATCTTTTCCCTTACGCCTGCTTTCTTACTAACTCTGGATGCATTTGATGGCCAAACCATCACCGCCGATCTGGGTTTCGCACTAGCCATCCTCATCCTGCTGTATCTGGGTTTTTTCATTACTCTGCTGTTTCGTACTCGCTGGCTTATCGGGCCGCTCAGCAGCCTGCTTCGAACGCTTAATCGCTGGCATATCATAAACGACACCCGCCATAGGCACTGGCAGTTCAAGGCTAGACGGGAAATGCTGCGATTCTCACACAGTTTTGGTGACTACCTTCGAGGCAGGCCTCTTTTCGTGGCGCTGTCAGTCCTTTTTACCGCCGTATTCCTGCTTAGCCTGTTCAGCTTTCCTGCCCTATTGATATACAGCCTGGGTTACGATGTTGATTACCTGATGTCGCTGGGGCTGCTGGTTGTCACTACATTCATTATGTACTTCTCGCCAACACCCGGAGCATCCGGCATCTCAGAAGGTGTCTTCGGCAGCTTCTTCAGCGATATCCTTTCAGGGAACCATCTGATTCTGGTTATTGTAAGCTGGCGCCTGATCACCATTTATCTTGGCATGATCATCGGCCTGATCGTGCTGCAAAGAGAACTGATTAAAAGTCGCAGGAAACCCGGATGATTTTCCGAAACCCGCCAAAGCTACTGTTCTATCTCTGCCTTTTAATCGTGGTACTGCTGGTTGGCTATAAAGGCTATCTGAACTTTTTCATGAAAGACTTTGCCGGCGTGCACACCGAGCAGGTAGAGCGCATTCATCGTGATATATCCGCCACCGAACCCTTCAGCTTTGCCGTGGTGGGTAACATCAATAACTCCGTCGGCATTTTTGAAGAGCGCATTATTCCAGAGCTGAACGCCTCAGGAATGGATTTTCTGGTTTCAGCCGGCAACGCTGTGAGCGGGGGTGGCGAAGACAAATATCGCGCCCTTTATGGAAGCCTCAGTCACCTGAATATTCCTTATTTGCTCACATTTGGCGCCCATGAATACGATAACTTTGGCAGCTTCCGTTTTTACGACCACTTCGGGCCGCACTTCTACAGCATTCAAGCGGGCAACAGTCGGCTAATTTTTCTGGACAGCACCGGAAAAACACCCTGGCAATGGCAGATTCGTTGGCTGGACGACCTTCTCAGCCAGGACAGTTCGAACGCCCGATTTCTGTTTATTGGGCATCCTCCTCTAAAGCCCAAGGAGGATGCCCTGTTCGACCAGCCGGAGGACTACCTTGCACCCTCGGAGTTTCGCAATGCGCTCATGAGCATGGTCGAAAAACACAATATTGATGCAGTATTCTCCTCCAACCTCTCGCTGTACTCAGAGAAGCAGTTGGGTAACACGCTGTTCGTCACCACCGGCGGCGCTGGTGGGTTAGTATTGAACGACGACACCAGCTTCTATCACTACGTGCGAGTGAATGTTAGCCCGGCGGGCGAGATCACCCATACGCTTCAACAACTAGAAGTTGGCCAGCATCCAATCCTTAAGCGACTCGAGAGCTTCTGGTTCTTTGTGTATTCGCTATTTTATGCCGGCTATCTGAATTTCCTCCTGATTGTGGCAGTGTTTGCCGCCATCACAATCAAACTCTACTCGATCATTTTTGTGGGCAAGGATTACTACCCAGACTACAACCTGGATCCGACACCATGGCTGGAGAAGCCGTTAAGGGTGGCCATGTTCACCAATAACTACCTACCGTTTATAGGTGGCGTGCCTATATCCATTGCGCGACTCAGGCGAGGGTTAGAAAACCTTGGCGACAAGCTATTGGTTGTAGCGCCGCGCTACAAAGACCAACCAGAAATAGAAGAGCGCGTGCTCCGGGTTCCTTCGCTTCTTGCCATGGGCGAGAAGCGAGAGTTCCGGCTGGCCAATATCTTTCTTGGCCGTATCCGCAAACGTGTGCGGGCCTTTCACCCAGACATTATTCACCTACACCACCCGTTCTGGCTGGGCTCGCTTGGGCTTTTTATGGCGCATCGCCTCAAGGTCCCAGCCATTTATACATACCATACCCGGTTAGAGCATTACGCCCATTTTGTGCCTCTGCCGGGGCTTATCTTCCGCAATCTCATCTCTCATGCACTAATCAAACGCTTCGCCAACAAGTGCGATGGCGTTATCGTGCCCACTTATTCAACTGAGGAATACCTTCGGATGATCGGTGTGAAGACACCCACATTCGTACAGCCCACAGGGATCGAGTACACACGTTTTCAAACAGTCACGGACGCTGAGATTGCAAAGCTTCGTAAGGCTCTGAAACTGAACGAAGAGAAAATTTTCATCAGCGTGTCACGGCTGTCGAACGAGAAAAACATTGACTTCATGATCGACGCCATCGGTGCGCTGCGCCAGGAAACAAGCAGGCCTTTTCACTTCCTGATGATCGGTGAGGGCCATCAGAAAGATCGCCTTCAAGACAGGATCCGGGAACTCGCCCTGGAAAAACACATCACGCTGGTTGGCGCAGTGCCACCGGAAGATATGGCGGTGTGGTACCGCCTGGGCGATGCCTTTTTGTTTGCGTCAAAATCCGAAACTCAAGGTATGGTCATACTGGAAGCCATGGCCGCAGGCCTGCCGGTGGTCGCCGTGCGGTCAAGCGGCATTGAAGATGTTGTCCGCCAAGGCTTTAACGGTTTCAAAACCCCCGAGCGACAAGATCAGTGGTGCGCACAGGTAAGGCGGCTGCTGGAGGATGACGAGCTGCGTAACACACTTTCCAAGCAAGCTCTGGCATTCGCCAAAGATTTTTCAGTTGAACAGTTTGCCAGTGATGTTCGCGAGATTTACGCTACTACTTTGGCACTCAATGATAAAAAACTAAGCAAACGGAGAGAAACGTGAGCGACATTCCTGTGGGGATCAGCACTTGTTTGCTAGGCAAAGAAGTTCGCCATGATGGCGGCCATAAACATTCCAGATACTGCACAGAAGTGTTATCACAGCACTTTGATTTTCGGCCTATTTGCCCAGAACTGGAAGCCGGTTTGGGCGTCCCCCGCCCGGCCATTCATTTGCGCGAATACCCGAGCGGCATGCGCCTGTTAGACACGAAAGGCTCTGCCGACCACACCAGCGCTATGCAGGAGTTCACAAACGGAATTTTGCCTGAACTGGCCCACCTGCGCGGCTACATTCTGATGGCTAAATCCCCAAGCTGCGGCATGGCGCGTATCAAAGTTCACAACCCGGAAGGCCAAGTAGTGCGCCGTGATGGACAGGGAATGTTTGCAGAAGCGCTCATGCGTGCCTACCCGTTGCTGCCGGTAGAAGAAGAAGGCCGGTTGAACGATGACGCACTGCGGGAGAACTTCATTGAGCGGGTGTTTGCCTATGACGACTGGATGCAGAATGTGGCGAGCGAGAACCTCACTGCGAAAGCGCTAATCGAGTTCCATACCCGTCACAAATTCCAGTTACTGGCGCACTCAGAGAAAATCTATCGGCAGCTTGGCCCCATGCTGAGCGACCTAAAATCAGACGCACTGGAAGCCATCGCGAACCGCTATATTCAGGCATTTATGGAGGCCATGAACCAGAAAGTAAGCCGGGGCTCACATATAAACGTAATGCAGCACCTGATGGGTTATTTGCGGGATGCTATGGAGGGCGAGGATCGCAAGGTTCTGATTGAACAAATTGACGCCTATGGCCGCGGCGAGGTGCCTCTGATTGTGCCCATGACATTGCTGAGGATGGCGCAGCGCAGGGAACCCGCAGATTACCTGCGTCTGCAACAGTACCTGGCCCCCTATCCGGACGAATTGGGGCTCAGGAACAAGGTGTAAGGTTTTAGCTTAGAAGCCGTACAACAGTGAGAGGGACGTCTCGGTATCGGTGGAGGCTGTGCCGGCCGGCGCATCGGATACATGCTTCACGCGATAAGCTGCCTTCATGGAGAGGTTGCCCATTATGTTTGCTTTGATAGCCGTCTCGGATTGGCTGATCACGTTGTTTTCATCCAAACCAATTTCGGTACTTAGCTTTTGATGAAACAGCGCGTTTTCAGAAAGCGCATAGTTAAACTGCGCAGCCAGACGTGCAATTGCTTCGTTCTCAGCATCGTCACCGTCGGAGTTCACAACTACCAGCTTGTTATAGCGATAACCGACACCCGCCGACAGATCAAGGAATGAGCGCTCGCCACGCTGCCAAACTCGATTCCCGTAACCGGTGGTGGCAGTGGATTCAAAATCGTACCCGGAAAAACGATCTTTCTCGTAGGTGCCGCGCAAAAACCAATACTGGCTTTCATCAAACTTGTAGTTCGTTTCAAGAGCCGCTTTGTACTTCTCAGCGGTGGTTTGATCTTCACCCGTGTCTTCATTTTCAGATTCAGAGTAGTTGGAGCTAAACTCGGCAATGTTGCGCCAGTCTATTCCCTCATGAACCAGCCCTAAACGCCCGTTTACGTTGGTCTCGTCAGTATTACCAGAAGTCATAAGTACGCCGAGCTCTGCCTCGCCTTCCCAGTTTTTGTCATCCTGGCCATAAGCAAGTGGTGCAGCCGAGATGGCGATAATGGCAACGGTTTTCTTAAATCTCATGAAAGCTCCTTGAATAATTGGTTCAAGCGTATTAACACTTGTTAACGCACGGGTAGGTTCTGACACTCACCTTTCAGGCTTTTTTCGGCCTGGCGTTCACGTTCAGATTTCTTGCGCGCTTTACGTTCAGCAATAATGCGGGCGGCGTCACCGCCCACATGGGACTCTCCTCGAGCCTCTGCCAAGCGCATCTGAAGCTCGCGCTCGGCGAAGCGCGCCTTCTGGTCTTCACTCAGGGAATCGATGCACCTGCGGCAGCTCACACCCTGCTGGTAGCCCGGGTGTTCTTTATCCGCCTCAGTAATCGGGCGACGACACGCATGACACTGGTCATAGCCGCCGCGCTCAAGACGATGATTGACCGTAACCCGATCGTCAAATACAAAACATTCACCTTTCCAGAGACTCTGATCTTCCGGCACCTCTTCCAAGTACTTCAAAATGCCGCCCTTTAGGTGATAAACCTCCTCAAAACCCTGCTCCCTCAGATACGCCGTGGACTTTTCACAACGAATGCCACCTGTGCAAAACATGGCAACCTTTTTATGTTTTGCCGGGTCCAGGTTCTGTTTCACGTAATCCGGGAACTCGCGGAAGGTGTCCGTGGCGGGGTTCATGGCATGTTCAAAAGTGCCAATCTCCACTTCGTACTGGTTACGGGTATCCACAAGAAGCACTTCCGGGTCTGAAATCAAAGCGTTCCACTCATCGGGCTCTACATACGTGCCCACGATGCGTTTCGGATCAATGCCATCAACGCCCATGGTGACAATCTCTTTTTTGAGCTTCACCTTGGTGCGCTTGAACGGCTGGATATCTACGAAGGATTCCTTGTAATCAATACCACTAAAACGCTCATCGCTGGCCAGCCAGGCCTGCACTGCATCAATACCGCTGCGGCTTCCGGCAATGGTGCCGTTAATACCTTCCCGGGCAAGCAGGAGCGTGCCGTGCACACCGTTGGCCTGCATGATATCCAGCAATGGATGACGAAGGGTTTTGTAATCATTCAGAACGGCGAACTTGTAAAGCGCGCACACAACAACGTTGTTGCTCATGGGGATTCTCCTGCGGGCCGGATCGTAAATCCGGAGCATGGGTTTGTTTATCTGGAAAGATTAAGCCAGAGAGGGCGCAGATTTTAACCCACTCTGGCTTTTGTTCAAGTCAGGGCTGGCCGAAGCCTGAAGCTAGCAGTTACTTTCCAGCGTTGGAAAGCTCTCGCTGCACAACAGCTGAAAGCTGCCCCCAACCCGGGCGGGTAAGGCGAATGTTGTCCACAAGCACCGTTGGGGTGCTGGTTACTTGCAACTGCATGGCAACGCGGCGGCTTGCTTCAACGGCTTCCCGATGCAGCTCTGTTGTCATGCAACGGCGAAAGCGGCGCTCTTCCAAGCCCAGATCGTTACCATAACGGGTGAAGGTCGCAACGGGGTCGTTAGAGGTATTCCATTCAGACTGAGAGTCAAAGAGGCGATCATGCATCTCCCAATACGCGCCTTGGTCGCCGGCACAGCGGGCAGCCTCAGCGGCTGGAAAAGCATTCTGATGCTGTCGCAACGGTAGGTCGAAATACACAAAGCGTACCTGCCCTGCCTCAACATATTCCTTTTTCAGTCGCTTGCTGGCCTCCGAGAACATACCGCAGGCCGGGCACTGGTAGTCTGCAAACTCCCGCACAACAACCGGGGCGTCATCAGCACCTACAGAAACTCCGTATTGGTCCAACCGCTCCGGAAAGGCTTCTGCATTAGGCACAGCGACTGGCAACGCATCTGACGTTGGTTTGGGCGATGCGGTAAGGAAAAAAGCACCGAGCACAATAGCGGCCAGAACCAGCACGCTCACGCCGATAACCAAAGGCTTTTTCGAGGCGGTTTTTCGGGGCGGCGGTGCACCGGTTTGTTTACGACGATTAGCTTCACCCATTCTTTACTCCTTTTGTTTTACAGAGGTAGCCCGATGTTTGTTAGCAAACGAACGTTCCCACAATTGCTCAAGCAGGCTAAGATCCTCTATATCCTACATAAGTTCCAATACAAATTAAGGAGATCTCATGCCACTCCCTGCCTTTCGCAAGAATTCTCTCAGCCTGCCCCTCATCGCAGCCCCCATGTTTATCATCTCCGGCCCGGAATTGGCGCTTGCGTGTTGCCGAGAAGGCATAGTTGGCAGTTTTCCAGCGCTTAACCAACGCACCAGCGAAGGGTTTGAAGAGTGGCTGATCCAAATGAACGAGGGCCACGGAAAGCTGAAAGAAGAACACTCTGAAGAAAATATCGCCCCCTATGCCGTCAACCTGATCGTGCATCGCTCTAACCCGCGCTGGCAGGCTGATCTGGAGTTGTGTGTAAAACATCAAGTACCCATCATCATCACCTCGCTGGGCGCGGCGAGCCAGGTGGTGGAGGCCGTTCACAGCTATGGTGGCGTGGTATTTCACGATGTAACCAACCAGAAGCACGCGCGCAAAGCCGCCGAGGCAGGTGTGGACGGGATTATTGCGGTTGCAGCCGGCGCCGGTGGGCACGCGGGCACCATTAACCCGTTTGTTCTGGTGCATGAAATACGCGACGTGTTTGATGGCATCATTTTGCTGGCCGGCGGGCTATCCCACGGCGAAGATATACTGGCCGCCCAAGCCCTTGGTGCGGACCTGGCATACATGGGCACACGCTTTATCAACACCACAGAATCCCGGGCAGAAGATGCCTACCGCAACATGATCATTGAATCCGTATCCGGCGACATTATTCATACTCCAGCGGTTTCTGGCATACCCGCCAGCTTCATGCGGCAAAGCCTGGAAGCCGCCGGGTTCCCTATGGACAAGTTAAGCCAGGCTGGCGAAATCAATTACGGCGAAAAACTCAAGCCGGTGGATGACGAAGCCAAAGCTTGGAAAACTGTGTGGTCAGCCGGTCAAGGGGTTAGCCAAATCAACGACGTAGTCAGTGTTCAGGCTCTGGTATCGCGGCTCAAACAGGAATATGAAGGCGCACGGGCACGTGTTTGCGGGTAAACAAACACAACACCAAGGCACCCCGCTCCCTCACACGCGGAACTGGGATGCTTTGGTTTGGAGTGCGGCAAGCAGTTCGCTGATTTCTGAGCTGGCATGGTCAGAGCGCTGAATCGCCTCAACAGTGCCCGAAGATGAGCGGGCAATATCTTCAATACTGACGCTGAGTTTTCCTGCCTGCAGGCCTTCTTGTTCTGCCACAGACGAAATACTCAGAGCCTGTTCCTGCAAACGGCTGAGTAACTGATTAATCTGATCGAAGTGCTCATCCGCTCTACGGAACTGGGCAGACGATTCCGCAACCTGCTTAGACACGTCACCAATCACCGATACTGCTTGTTTGCTGCCCTGCTGCAACTGCGCAATGATGGCTTCAATTTCTGTGGTGGATTTCTGAGTCCGGCTTGCCAAGGTTCTTACCTCATCCGCGACAACTGCAAAACCACGGCCTGACTCCCCAGCCCTTGCGGCTTCAATGGCCGCATTAAGAGCGAGCAGGTTGGTTTGCTCGGCAATGGCGCCAATAACCGACAACACAGAAGTAACTTCTGAGCTTTGGTTGTTGAGTGTGCTGATCGCTGCTACAGCTCTTTCTACATTGGATACAACCTCATCCAAACGCTCGCGCACGTTCCGGGATATCCCCGCGGTGGCTTCACTCTCTGCACTGACACTACGCACAGCCCCCGCAACCTCTTGAATGTTACCCGCAACCCCGGCAATGCTGTGGGACATAGCCGCCATGGTTTCCGATACCTCTGCCACTTCGCGCTGCTGGGCATTAACCGCTGCAACCGCATCGCGGCTCACCTCTCCCTGGATTTGCGCCTGCCCGACGGCAGACTCTGCGGAACTCTTAACATCGGATACCAGCTCCTGAATGCGGGCGATAAACTGGTTAACACCCCGGGCCATCTCCGTCAGCTCATCATTGCCCTTCAGGTTCACCCGGCGGGTCAGATCGGCCTCCCCATCAGCGATACCGCGAATGGCAGAGTTCAAGCGAAGGATACGTGGCAGAACGCCACCCCCAAGCACAACAGCCATCAAAATCAAGAGAATAATCATGGAGCTCACTGCAACGACTACCAGGCTGGAGGACAAACCAGATGCTTCTGCCCGTAGTGCGTCTACTGTGTCGCTAATACTCGATTGCGTATCAGCACCCATAGCCGAGAGCTGCTCTTGAAGCCGCTGATTAACTTGTTCGGTTTCCGTATCAAGCGTTTGACCTGATGCATCGATGGTGCTCGCCAGAGTCGCGCTAAACTCCTCTTTAAGTTGGGCAAGGTCTCGATTTATACCTTCCAGCGAAAGTCCAAGCTTTAGCTGGCCAATAGCGGAGCCTTTTGGCTTTATGTCTGCGGTTATGATGACGATATTCGGGTCACGATTAGCCGCATCAAGCACGCGGCTGGCCGCGCCACGGCCCTTGCCTTGTTTCATAAGCTTAACAACACGCTCATCGGTACGGTCTACGTACCGAGTCATACGCTCACTATACTGATCAAAATAGACAGCAAACAGCACCGAATCTCTGGCGTCGGCCAGTTCCACAAGTTCGGTCAGTCTTGGAATGTCTCTGTCCCAGATCAGCGGCCCCGCAACGGCTGCCAATACATCTGCCAGGCCTTGCGTTTCCGCCATAACTGCATTGCGCACATTCTCTGCAACTCGCTCCTGCTGGTCGGTCTGCTGCTGCGTAAGCTCATTAGCTAATTCACCAATGCTCTCCTCTCGCATAGTCTGCAAGCGCACCCGAACATCGTCACGGGTATTTCCAAAGGACTCGCTAAGTTCACTACTGCTGGTCTCAAGTTCTGAGCTGGCAGTGTTTACCAGTCGATCAACCTGCTCTGTGATCAACCATTGGCTGATCACAACTTGTGCCACGCCTGCAACAATCAAAACCAGAAAGACCGGCCGAAGCAGCCGGCTGGAGATCAGACTTTTCAGAAAGCGAGAGGCCATGGGAACTCCCTTAAAGTGTTATTCCGGGGCCGGAGTATTTGTTTTTGTCGTCGTTAAGATACTTCGCACCATAGTTGTAGCAAAGCAAACAATAAAAGGGGACTTCTTTATGTAGGGTTTTGTTGCAGATTTATAAAAGATGGTTGGCGCACTTGCCAACACCTGCAGTCAGGCTTCATCGCTATGCCGCCTTCCTGCAACTGAGCCAGAGCGATGCTTCTGTCGCCTCGCTTTGGGCGAGGTTTCAAAACCGGGGACATCCTGTATATAGGTACTCCGCCTGAGTAGCACGCAGCCACTATCTACCTGCTCAACAATGCCTTTACGCAGTAGCTCATTGAGAACCACAGAGGGTGCAAATCCTGGATCCACAGCTTGTACGAGCTGGTTAAAGGAAGGCTCACTCTCATTGCTCATAGCCAACAGAACCGGATGCTGATTTTCATCAAGAAATGCAACAGCGCTGATCCAATGCCTTACCACTTCGCGGCTAGACGCAGACAATATAGTGCTTGCAAGCTCGGTGGGTTCCCAGCGACAAACAAAATTGGGCGGGCTGCTGGAATTCATGATGCTTTCTCTCTTTTAGAACCGGACGAGGTGTTTCTTCAAAATAGAAAACACTGGTGGCGCCTTTACTACAAACCACACTGTGGTTCACTGTCACTACAAGATTAGATACGTCCTCACTGGGGATCTGGCGCATTTCCTTATTGTAACTGGTGAGCAAAAGTAACGACACCGACGTAAAATTCTAAACACAATGCAAAACGAGACGAAAGCATGCTGGGATTTTTAAAGGGCAATCCGAAAAAAAAGCTACAAAAAGCCTACGAGGAAAAATTAACAAAAGCGCTGCATGCACAGCGCAATGGGGATCTGAGAAGCCACGGAACCCTAATGGAGGAGGCAGAAAAGATTTACGCCGAGATCAAGGCGCTCGAAGAAAATCAATAAAACGGGTTTGGCAAGGAGGCTTACCACTCTCCCGTTAATTGTCGCAGCTGGCGCTTAACCCGCTCCATCTCCTTCCGCATGTCTTGAACTTCATCCAGAAGCTCCAAGGACATGGCCAGGCCAGGCAAGTTCATTTTCAGATCTCGCTGTAAGCGCAGGGCCTTGTGCAAGCGGGCAAGGGCAGCCACATCGAACACCCACTGGCGGGCCTCAGTTGCCGGCTCCACTGGCGTGATAATGCCGTAGTTTACCAGTTTAATTACAAACTCCGCGTGACACTCACCCCGCTCACACACTTCGTGAAGGGTGAAGGTGCTGCCATTAGAGTCCATCACTTCAACGGTCAGAATGCTGTTTTTGTCACTCATCCTTTACTCTCCCCCTCACAGATGGAACTTGCGGCGTGGATCGAACGCTTTCTCGGCTTCGGCGAGCTGCTCGTAAAGTTTCTCTGCTTCTTCGGAGTGCTGTTCCGGCACGGCTATCTGCAAGATAACCATCTGGTCGCCTGGGTGCTTACCCGGCAGCCCTTTACCCTTGAGGCGCAACTTGCGGCCCGAAGAGGTGCCTTTGGGCACCTTCACATTCACTTTGGAACCCACTGTCGGCACAGTGATTGTCGCACCCAACGCGGCCTCCCAGGGCGCTATCGGAATGGTAACAACAACATCTCGGCCTTCGATACTGAACAGCGGATGCGGCGCCAGCTCTACCTCAATCAATAAATCGCCCGGCGCTCCGCCACCTATACCAGGCGACCCCTGGCCTTTAAGTCGCAGATGCTGCCCTTCCCGCATGCCTGCGGGGATTTTCACTTTCAGGTTTTTCTGGCGCGCAACAATGCGGCCTTGTTCATCTGCCTCATGCACTACAAAGGAAACCTGCTTCTCGATCCCGTTAAACACTTCTTCCAGTGAAAGCGGCAGCCGTGCGCGAACATCTTCTCCACGCATGCGCACGTTCTGCCGATAACCACTGCCAGCGCCGCGCGCCGAACCTTGGCCGCCACCAAACATCTGTTCAAAAAAGTCGCTGAACTGGCGAGTATCTGCATCGGTATAACCGCCGCTGCCAAACCCTGACGAGCTCTGCCAACCAGGGGGTGGCTGGAAAGACCCGTCTGACCGGGTACCGTGCTTGCGCAGCTGGTCGTACTCGCCGCGCTTTTCCGGGTCTTTCAGCACCTCGTAAGCCTCACCGAGATCTTTAAACTTCTCATCGGCGTTATCCTCTTTACTGACATCCGGGTGGTACTTTCGTGCCAACTTCCGATAAGCTTTTTTAATCTCCTCAGGTGAAGCAGATTCACTCACACTGAGTACGGCGTAATAATCTTTGAAATCCATCGAACCCCTCGCATCTGGTCAAAGATTGTTCTCTGGTTATATATAATTGGCGCGAATGGAGGAATTACAAGCTCTGCACAGCGCTTTCAAAGATGTAGTACCCTCATGAACAACCTTAGCCCAAAGCACTCGCAAAGAAAGGATGTTATGCCTGAGAACTCGTCGAAACCCGTATCCGCATCTGCCATTGAGAAGCACGTTTACAAAGTCTTCCCTAATGACATGAACGCCCACGACACTGTTTTCGGGGGCATGATTATGGCGAAGTGCGACCGCCTGGCACTGGTGGTTGCCGAGCGCCACTCGGCTCATGTTTGTGTGACCGCTGCGGTGGATTCCATCCACTTTCGTGCCCCGGCGAAGGGTAACGATACCTTGCTGTTCAGTTTGTCGCTGAACCGCAGCTGGGGATCGTCTATGGAAATCGGCGCCCGGGTTGTAGCTGAGAACAGTTATACCGGCGAGACACGTCATATTCTGTCTGCGTTTTTCACATTCGTAGCCCTGGACGCCAACGACAAACCCGTGGATGTGCCCGCAGTCATTCCAGAAGGGGGCAAGCAAAAACGACGGTTTGATAATGCAGAGATTCGCCGAGAGGGGCGCCTGAAGACCCGGGCTCAGCTTGCGAAGGTGACCGATGACGAAGAGGATTAACGAGGCTAAGATTCTGTAAAGTGCCAAGCTATGATAGGGTCTCGCAGGTTCAAACCTCCCCTATCAACGTTATCTAGGAGAACTCCATGATCTGGACTGTGTATCTCTCTGGCGAAATCCACACTGACTGGCGTGAGCAGATTCAGGCTGGAGCAGAAGCCGCCGGATTGCCGGTGGAATTCACCGCACCTGTCACCAACCATGAAGCCAGCGATGCGGCAGGCGACATGCTGGGCAAGCCAGAAGTAGGGTTCTGGCGTGATCACCAGTCATCCAAGGTGAACAGCATTCGCACCAAGACTCTGCTGGAACAGTGCGACTTGGCGGTGATTCGTTTTGGTGACAAGTACAAGCAATGGAACGCAGCCTTTGATGCCGGGTTCTGTGCCGCCATGGGCACACCTTACGTTACTCTGCACAACGACGATATTATCCACCCCCTGAAGGAAGTAGACGCATCCGCCATGGCGTGGGCGCAAACTCCCGAGCAAGTGGTTGAGGTTCTGAAGTACGTGACAACCGCACAGTAAACCCCAGGATCATCTGGAGAAAAGCAGCACCAGCAGCTATTTCGCCAGATGCCCCACATAAGCTGCAACAAAAGCGGCTTCCTGAAACACTTTCAACCCTGTCGCTGCAAAGGGAACAGGCATCGGCTTGGAAGAAAGTGTCGATTTGATGGTCGCAGGTGAGAACAGGCTCACCTCAACATCCGCGGCTGGCATCAACTGAATAGCCGCTTCCATTTTGAAGCTGATGGCCCCCCCAGCAAACTTGCCTTTGGGCATACGCTCCTTAATCGCCACTTTTTTTACATCGTGTTCCGCCAAAAACGCCACAAAAGACGCCTGAAACTGCTGCAAGTCTTCACGGGTATGGTTCTTTTTCAACGTAATTTTGCGAACCTTGTTCTCTGGCAGGCTGAACTGCCCCGCATCCAGGTTCAGCAAACACACCACGGCATCACTGCCACTGAGCTCAACACCGCAAATAAGCATGGGTACTCCTTTTCTGTGTATTAGGCACAGCACTTCTTGAATTTCAGGCCGCTACCGCAACTACATGGGTCGTTTCGAGAAGGCGTTTTAGCCTGCTTCTTAATGGTGCTGCCCTTGCTCAAAATCGCGGTAAGCTCCCCAATAGATTCGACAGCGCCGTTGCTGGAATCGAGCGTGATATCCGCATACAGGTGAGCCTCTTCCACCAGTGCCTCAACCTCTTTCTTGCGGGCTTCGCAGGTAACCACAAGCTTCAACGGGTGCTTTTTGCTACCGCTTTTTTGACTGGCGTTGGTTTGGAAACCGCCGTAGGTCGTGTGGTGCTGGCGTGCATCCTGTCGACCTTTGAAGAAAAATTTATCAGACATGCTGAAACCCTGATGAATTGAAATAGGCAGACTGTTCCTGAAACACACGCTTGAACAAGGCCGCCGCCGAGATGGCCATCTTTTAGCATGCTTGCAAGATTCGTTATATAGCGGATTAAAGAAATACTCGGCACAAATCGCCTGTATTCCGTGCCAAACAGGTAAGGCCATATCTTCAGCCTCCTCGTTGGGACCACCTGTTCGGCTCTTGAACGCCCCTTCTTCGATGGGCACACGGAACAAAGCCGTCACTTTGCGTTCTTTGGCATTGGGAGCCCGCTCATAGCCGCCAGCGCATGGGGTGGCTGGCTTTCAGCACTCCGTCCGCATCCCAGTCATCCCATCCTGTAAACGGAATCGCGGACTCGTTTTCCAAACCGGTTAAACGGGCAGCCCAAGCTTTCTTCGCCGCTTTCAGATGCTCCTTGAACTCACCCTCCTTCTGATAGGCAAGGCCACCACCCTGAACTCCATAATTCACCTGGGGTGCGAGCACATCATACCCAACGTAATACAGCGACGATTGAATCGGCCACAGCCATTCCACCATGTTGCCCGCACGCCCGAACGGCATGAATGTGTGTTCCGGCGAACCGGTAGTGACGGAACAAATAGCGCGCTTGCCTCGAAAATACCCGTGGTTGTAACGCATACGCCCAGAGTAGAGACCTCCGTATACTAAAACCCGATCAAACCAGCCTTTGAGTATCGCCGGCTGAGCATGCCACCAAAGGGGAAACTGGAAGATCACAAGTTCTGCCCATTCCAGCCGCGCAATTTCTCGCTGTACATCCTCGGGCAAGGAGTTGCCCTCGTGATGCGCCCGCTGCTCCGTCAGTGGGGCAAAATACCTGCTATCCGCTCTTTGCGTATACCAGGATGCCCGCTCAACGGGATCAAAACCTTCCATGTAAAGATCATCTATCTCAATCTCATGGCCAGCATGCGCCATCACCTCGGCGGCCAAGTCGACCAGTCCACCATTGAATGAGGCCCGCTCGGGATGAGCCAGTAATATAAGCACCTTCATGTAATAACACCTCTGTCCATATGTCTGGTGACAGGCTAACCTGTTGAATAGAGAACAGACATTCCAAAAACTTGAGATGTTAGCTTGCATGAATGAACAATCAATCCGTTGGGATGACCTACAGATTGTACTTGCGATCGCCGAAACTGGCTCCTTGTCCGGTGCAGGGCGCCTCCTGAAAGTGAGTCATGCCACCATCTTTCGCCGCTTGACAGATATGGAGCAACGAATCGGTGTAAGCCTCTTCAACAGGACACGCAGCGGCTACACCCAGACCTTGGCAGGCGAAGACCTGACGGCTTCTGCCGCCCGCATTCGGGCGGAAGTTCTGGGCGCCGAACGTCGCATTGCAGGAAAAGACCTCAAACTCACTGGCACCATTCGCGTTACTACCACCGACACTTTATTTTTTGGCCTTCTGGCCAAGATATTCGCGGGTTTTCGCAAGAAACATCCAGAAATCGAGTTGGAAGTCGTCATCTCCAACCAACTTCATAGCCTTTCCAGACGCGAAGCCGATATCGCCATTCGTCCCACCCGCAGCCCACCGGAAACACTCGTTGGTCGGCGGGTTAGAGATATTACCCAAGCGGTCTACGGCCAACGCGAACAATGGCAGGCCACTCACTACCCCCTGCCAATACACAATCTTTCAACACAAGCGTGGATAGGGCCGGACATCCACATGGGCGACGCCAATCTGGAAAAATGGATGACCGAAGGTGATCGCGGCGATCATTGCCATTACCGAGTCGACTCCATGCTGGGAATGCAAGGAGCCGCACGTGAGGGCTCAGGGATAGCGGTACTACCCTGCTATATCGGGGATTCCGACAGGCAACTCATCCGGCTTTCCGAACCGGTGCCGGAATTGACGACCCAACTTTGGCTGCTAACTCACCCGGATCTGCGGCGAGTAACCCGAATCCGGACCTTTCTCTCAGAGGTTGGAGAAAACCTGCGTCAGAGCCCTGAATCAAATATGGCGACAAAATGAATCTACAGCAAGTGATGCAAAGTTCGGCCAGCCTTGTTCTTTCGCAATTTTGATTTGAACAATTGCAGTTATGCTAGGCGGGCAACATATTGTGATGGCAGAGGAGTCAATATGACTGACCACATGCCGGATGATTTGTCCGTAGCTGGGTGCGACTTGCGAGCCTACACCGACGAGCTACGCCCCAAACATCCTGTCGTGCGAAATATTAAGGGAGAATGGGTGCTGCTGCGCCATACCGACGTTCTGGCTGCAGCTCTGGATAACAAGCGGTTTTCCAGCCAAGTCTCTCGCTATTTGCAGGTCCCGAATGGGCTAGACGGAGAAGAACATTCCCTCTACCGCAACGTTATCAAACAGTATCTTTCCCAAGAAGCGGTAGAGCCGTTCGTACCCATATTCAAACGCGTCGCGACTCAGCTGGTGGCGGAATTGCCCCGTGGTGAAGTACTGGATGCCGTAAATGACATAGGTGCCGTGTTTGCCGTTCGTGCTCAGTGTGCCTGGCTGGGATGGCCTGCGGAACTGGAGCCAAAGCTGCTGGCCTGGATGAAAGAAAATCATGCGGCTACCCGTTCCAGTGACCATGCCTGGATGGCGGACATAGCTGAACAGTTTGATGAGATCATCCGCTATGTTGTCCAAACCCGTCGTGCAGCTGGCAGCAATGCGCCCGACGACCTAACCACAAAGCTCTGTCGTGAGACCGTCAATGGGCAACCGCTCACAGAGCCAGAACTGGTTTCAATTCTGCGCAATTGGACAGGCGGCGATTTAAGCTCCATCGCTCTGTGTGTTGGTGTGCTTATCGCCCATCTAGCCCAGCACCCCGAGCTTGTAGATCGGCTGCGAACTGCCCCGAATGCCGAGATGGAAGCGATCATCGATGAGATACTGCGCATCGACAACCCATTCGCCTCCAATCGGCGCGTGACCACCTGCCCCGTTCGAATCGGTGGCCGGGAAATCCCAGTTGGTGCAAAAATTAAATTGAACTGGACATCCGCCAACCGCGACGAAGCTGTGTTCGGCAACAACCAGTTTGATCCAGAAGGGAATGCGGCCGCGAATATTGTGTACGGCGCCGGAAAGCACATCTGCCCAGGCCGGCTTCTAGCCACTTGGGAACTAAGGATTGTATTACAGACTTTGCTCAGCGAAGTGCAGTCCATTGAACTGGTGCCAGGACAACCGCCAGAGCGAGAAGTTGCGCCGGTAGGTGGATACCACAGAGTTCCGGTGTTGCTAACTTGACGAGCTCGGAGCCAGGCAATTAATCAACGTAATCGACACATCCCGGAAAACGGCATCTGACGCCACAATGCTCGGAAATCGATCGTACACCCCGCGCCGGCAGGTTGAGGTGCGTGCCTCTGCCTGCTTTATGCAGCGGGCTTTGTCGCCTTCGGCTTTGCCATTCGCCTGCCCGCAAAGGGCCGGCACCTGGGTAACAACCCAATCCACGGTTGTACTAAGCTTTACGGGATTTTCCTTCAGATTGGTAAACCGACTTGCATCAACCGTTTGCGTCTGTTCTCGGGTTTGGTCCCATAGAACAAACAGCAGCGCGGCCAAAACCAGGGTGACAGTAACGATCGGAAATTTCATAGAAGTGTTCACTATTTCACCGCCAGAGCAGGTTCAAAAAAGCCATTGATATACCCAGCCACCTCTTCTGGTTTTTCCTCATGCAGAAAGTGTCCGGCTTTTACCTGAACAACCTGAATATCCTCAAAGCAGCCCTCAATGTGATTCAGGTATTCGGGAATGATCACATGATCCCGGTTGCCGTAGATATAAATGCTCGGCATAGGCCATACATGATCGGATAGAGTAGCCCAGCGTTTGGCATCGCTATTGAAGGTACGATAATAGTTGGCTGCCGCGGCAGGCGTGCCGGGGATGGAGTACATGCGCACGTATTCAGCAATCGAGTCTTCCGGGATAGGGTGCTCTGCCCCTCTCATGAAGTACCGGAGCCAGACTTCCTCGTTTCCGGGAATCATCGCTTCTGCCATGCCAGGCGCTTGCTGGAAGTGCTGATACCAATAGCTGGCGCCACCTGTTGAGCGCACTTTCTTAACAACCTCCATGTTGCCATTCAAGTTATTGATCACAGCAATGTTCATGATACCCAATCGGGTAACCCGTTCCGGGATCGCCAGCGCCATCTCCTGCGCAACAATGCCTCCCCAGTCGTGCCCTATAAGCTGAAACTGCTGTATACCAAGAGCATCCAGCATGCTGATCACATCCTGTGCCAGCTCTGCCTTATGGTAATGCTCCTCGCCGACGGCGCGCTCACTGTCGCCCAAGCCGCGCAGGTCTGGCGCGATGATTTTGAACCCGGCAGCCAAATGGCGGCTAACGTGCTCCCAGGAATAGGAGCTTTCTGGCCAACCATGGATCATCACCAATGGTGCCCCTCGGCCAGCGTTGCGGTATGTAAAGGTGCCACGGGGTGTCGTCAGTGTTTTGGAGTCGCTCAGAAACATTAGCCGATGCATTCCCTGTTTTTGGAGTTACCAGAAATCCGTCTGGGATAGTAGACTGAACACAACAGCCCTGAAAGGGGCATTATGACACTGACACTTTATATAAGGAGTGGAATGGACAGCGCCCTCGCCCTCTTTGCCCGCATTGGATACGCCGCCCGCGGCATCGTTTACCTGTTGGTCGGTGGGCTCGCCGCATTGGCAGCAGTTGATCAAGGCGGCCAGACCACAGGAAGCAAAGGCGCTCTGTCACAGTTGCTGACAGCGCCGATGGGCAAACTACTACTGGCGGCATTAAAAGCGCAAGAGCACAGTTTGGTCGTCATTTTGACATGCCACCTCAAACCCAACGGTGGGCCTACCCCGTATGCCGGTTTGGATTAATGATTCGCGGTTTGGTGTTCGTGGTCGTCGGCCTATTTTTTATTATTGCGGCCTATCACGTAAATCCGGAGGAAGCCGGCGGCATAGCTGAGGTATTTGACACGTTTCGCAGGCAACCCTTCGGAACATTCCTTATGGGGTTTGTCGCCGTCGGGCTATTCGCGTTCGGTGCGTACAGTATGCTGGAAGCGTTTTATCGCCGCGTGAATCCGGTGTCCGGCACCGACTGACTCACAATGAAACTGTCATCGCGCAACTCACGAATGTCCCGATGGCGATCGCAACAAGTACAGGTAATAGATTAAAATCAATTGTAGAGGAGGCCATTGAAATGAAGCGCATTACTCTTTCCAAACCGGGCGGACTGGACCAACTGCACCTGGATGACGGACCGCCGCCAGGCGAACCGGGACCAGGCGAGATGCGCGTGCGCATTCATGCCTGCTCCCTTAACTTCCACGACTACGCGGTAGTCGCCGGAGCAATCCCGACTGAAAACAACCGCATCCCCATGGCAGATGGCGCCGGTGTTGTGGAAGCCGTCGGCCACGGTGTGGCCGAATTCAGGGTTGGTGACCGTGTAGTGTCAACCTTCTTTCCCCAGTGGCTGAATGGGCCCGCACCCATTGATGATTTCACTACCACTCCCGGCGATGGACAGGATGGTTACGCACGTGAGCAGGTGATCCGCCCGACAAACTGGTTTACCCACGCGCCGAAGGGCTACAGCCACGCCGAAGCCGCCACACTCACCACCGCCGGCCTGACCGCCTGGCGTGCATTGGTCATCAACGGAGGCCTGAAAGCCGGCGATACCGTCCTGACCCTGGGTACCGGCGGCGTGTCCATCTTTGCACTGCAATTTGCAAAAATGATGGGCGCACAAGTGATTTCCACTTCGTCCTCGGACCAGAAGCTGGAACGGCTCAGAGAGCTGGGTGCAGACCACACTATCAACTACAAAACGACACCGGCTTGGGGCGAGAAGGTCCAAAAACTGACCAATAGGCAGGGCGTCGACCATGTCATTGAGGTTGGTGGCCCCGGCACACTGCCGGAATCCATTGATGCCGTACGCATTGGTGGCCACATCTCACTGATAGGCATTCTTACCGGTCGGGCTGGCGATGTGCCAACCGCAAAACTGATGGCCAAACAGGCCCGCCTGCAGGGCCTAATTGTAGGCAGCCGGGCTCACCAGCAAGAGATGATTCGCGCGATCGAAGCCAACGACCTGCACCCGATCCTCGACCGTTCCTTTGCACTGGAAGAGATTGCTGATGCCTTCCGCCATGAGGAATCCGGCAAGCACTTCGGCAAAATCTACCTGGAGTTCTAACCTGGGCCAACTTGTAAAACCGGCTTAATTCCTTTGCAGCCCCCTAAAGAGCGCTTTATGCCAGAAGATATCCATTTTTACGAACCCGCCAGTGGCCACGGGCTGGCCCATGACCCGTTCAACGCCTTGGTGGCGCCGCGCCCGATTGGGTGGATATCATCCAGAAGCCGTGACGGTGTGCTTAACCTTGCGCCCTACAGCTTCTTCAATGCTTTCAACTACCATCCTCCCATCGTCGGATTCTCCAGCATTGGCTACAAGGACTCCGTCCGCAATGCTGAAGAGACCGGCGAGTTCTGCTGGAATCTGGTGACGCGCTCACTCAGTGAGGCCATGAACAAAACCTGCGCCGCGGTAGGGCCGGAAGTTGATGAATTTGCCCTCTCTGGCTTGGCGCCAAAGCCTCCCGGGTTATCTCGGTGCCGCACGTAGCGGAAAGCCCGGTAACCCTGGAATGCCGGGTTACCCAGGTGCTCCAGCTTGCGGGCGCAGATGGGCAGAAAGTGGACACCTGGATGGTATTTGGTGAGGTGGTCGGTGTGCATATCGCGCAACACCTGCTTAAAGATGGAATCTACGATACTGCTGCGGCAGAACCGGTAATGCGAGGCGGCGGACCAGCCGACTACTTTACAGTGGACGGGTCACAAAAATTTCAGATGTATCGACCTGGTTAGATCCTGGTAAACCAGAGACCGAAACGGGCAAAGTAATCTAGGAGATCTTTACCAGACCATCATGCAAGCATCAACCACTCACACAGACCCACGCAGTTTATCAACATTCCTGGCTTTTCTTGGCGCCGCTTTCTCATTTAGCGTCGTGATGATCGGTACCACCATGCCGACTCCGCTCTACCCGATTTACCAGGAAGCGTTCGGGTTTTCCCAGTTGATGATTACCATTATCTTCGCCGCGTACGCTTTCGGTGTGATTGCCGCACTGGTGATCACCGGGCGCTGGTCCGATCAGCTGGGCCGCCGGCCGCTGTTACTTGGTGGCCTGGTGTGTTCGATTATCAGTGATCTGGTTTTCTGGCAGGCCGATGGACTGGCGATGATCCTTGCTGGCCGTGTGCTTTCTGGCCTCTCCGCCGGTATTTTTACCGGCACCGCGACCGTGGCTGTGCTGGAGTTGGCACCGCCACACTGGCGTGAGCGGGCAACGTTTATTGCCACCGCCGCGAATATGGGTGGGCTGGGCCTTGGGCCTATGCTTGCGGGCGCACTTTCGCAATACCTGCCCTCGCCGCTGGTGCTAACCTATTTGATACACATCGCGCTTGCCACGCTGGCGCTCATCTGTGTTTGGTGGGCACCAGAAACCGTAAAAAAACCAACGCACCCAAAGCTTTCACTACAACGCTTGAGCGTGCCCCCGGAAGTACGCGGTGTGTTTGTGCCCGCCGCCATTGCGGGTTTTGCGGGTTTTGCGGTGTGTGGTTTTTTCACCTCGATTGCGCCGGCAATGATGGGCAACGTGCTGGGTTATGATAACCGGCTACTGATCGGTGTTGTCGCAGGCAGCATCTTTATTGCCTCAACACTCGGCCAGCTTTTGCAGGGAAAATTGCCACTGCACCTGCGTTTACCAATCGGGTGCGCTACGCTCGTTGCTGGCGTTACGCCGGTGGCGCTCGGTATCCATGTGCAGTCGCTCGCCCTGTTCATGGCGGGCGCGGTAATCGCCGGCATGGGTCAGGGCATCGCTTTTCGCGCTGGCATGGGTGCCATAGCTGCGGCCAGTCCTCCATCGGAGCGCGCAGCGGTCACCTCAACCTTTTTTATTGTTGCCTACATCGCCATCTCAGTACCCGTGATAGGCATCGGCTTAATGGCCAGCGTGCTTGGCCTTAAAACAACCGGCGTTATATTCTCCGTCTTCGTCGGCATTATGGCAGCGCTGGCACTGTTGATTCTGCTAAGGCGTGGCCGCGATACAGATTGATTAAAAGATAAGCGCCTGCGGTTTTTATTCATTTAGCGGGCGGCGTCCAGACCGGGACATCCTCAGGCCTTGGCTCTTCCCAGTTCCCGTGCATAGTGCTGCTTAGCGCCTCTTCAAGCTTCATGAACAGCTCGCCATAGCGTGGGCTGAAATTAATGCCCTCCTCTATTTCTTTCCACGCCTCAAATAACTGCTCCTCATGAGCCTGCTCATTTTCAACAAACGCCCAGGTCATCTGTTTCGCTCGCATCGGATGCACGCCCACAGCCGTGAGGGCATGGCCACCAAGCTCCAGAGCAGAATGGTAGGTCTCGCTCATCACGTCGTCAGCACCCGCTTCCCGAAGCTGGTAGCCGTGGCCACGGTCGAACGCACGCGCCAGCACCCAGACACCCGGGAAGAAATGCTTTACATGTTTTACCATCTTTACGGCGCGATCCCGGTCATCAATGGCCACAACCAACAAGCGCGCCTGCTCAATACCGGCCTTTTCCAGCAAATCGGGCCGGCTGGCATCCCCAAAGAAGCTCTTGATGTTAATTTGACGAACATTTTCAATCTGCTCGAGTTCGTGGTCGAGCACAACAATGGGAACGTTATTGGCCCGCAGTAAGCGGCAGACAATCTGTCCAAACCGCCCCACCCCGGCCACAATGACCGGTGCCTGCTCATCAATGGTGTCCGCTTCCCGTTCATCGTTCCTGGAGCGTCGGTACCGTGGAAGTACGATGCGGTCGTAAACGATGAACAACAGTGGCGTGAGGAACATGGACAGTGCGACAACCAGCGAGAGAATCTGAGAGATCTCTGGCGGAATCACATTGCTTTGCACGCTATAGGTGAGCAACACAAAACCGAATTCCCCCGCCTGCGCCAGCCCCAGGGTAAACAGCCAACCGTTGCTGCTGCGAATCCCGAACATCTGTGCAAGGACCAGCAGGATCAGTGCCTTGACTGCAATCACAGCCGCGCCCAGTGAAGCAATGGTGCTCCACTCTGCCACCAATACCTCGAAGTTGATTCCAGCACCCACTGTGATAAAAAACAGGCCCAGTAACAGCCCCTTAAACGGCTCAATATTGGCTTCCAGCTCGTGGCGGAACTCACTGTTAGCCAGTACCACACCTGCCAGAAAGGCGCCAAGGGCCGGAGAGAGATTTACGAGGCTCATGAGCGCGGCAATACCAATAACCAGCATCAGCGCCGTGGCGGTGAAAACCTCCCGCAACCCGGACTTCACCACATAACGGAACAATGGACGGCTCAGGTAGTATCCGCCAACAATAACCACCGCGACTGCGCCCACAACAACCAGAGCATGTGCCCAGCCCGGCAGGCTGGCCACCAGGCTCAACCCCCCTTCGGGACCAGATTCAGAGCCAGAATCACCCTTCAGGCCCGGCAACGCCAGTAGCGGGATCAGGGCAAGCATGGGAATAACAGCGATATCCTGAAACAGCAACACAGAAAACGTATTGCGTCCGCCCTCTGTCTTCGACAAGCCCTTCTCTTCCAGGGTTTGCAGCACGATCGCGGTAGACGACAGCGCGAAAATAAGGCCAACCGTTAGCGCCGTCTGCCATTGAAGCCCAAGCCACCAAGCCACCGCCATCCCGGCGCCAGCCGTCAACGTCACCTGTAAACCGCCAAGACCCAAAAGGCGAACCCTCATAGCCCAAAGCGCCTTCGGATCGATTTCCATACCAATCACGAATAGCATCATCACAACACCAAATTCAGCAAAATGCTGAATCGTGCTGGTTTCCTGTCCGACAAGCCCCATAACCGGCCCGATCACCACACCCGCAACCAGATAGCCCAACACGGAACCCAGGCCAAAGCGTTTTGCCAAAGGCACTGCGATCACGGCAGCCAAGAGATAAATAAAGGCCTGAATGAAATAAGCGGTCATAGATCAGAGCTCAAATAATCTGGGGGTTTGTATAACGCGAAAGTCTCTGGCGAAAAAACCGGCCGTTCCAACAGTACTGTCAAAATCGGCCAACTTACTCATACACATCAAGCAGCGTCAGCTGCTCAAAATCCGGAACCACACCCAACCCCGGGCGATCACTGAGGGTCATCTGGCCGGAAGAAACGACAGGCGCTCCGGTTGCCAATTGGGAGGTATTGTAATTGTGGAGATCCGTTGTGGTCAGCAAAGCTTTTGCAGGGGTGCTGGCAGCCAAATGCGCGTAGGCTGCCGTGGCTATACCACTGCCCCAGGCATCTTCAATGGTCATGGCTATGCCGGCATCCACGCACACGTCTCTAATGATCCGTGACGGCGTCAGACCTCCGACCCGACTGACCTTCAGAGCCATAGCGTCCATGGCATCGTCGCGCAAGGCCCGTTGCACGTCGGCCAGGGAGTTCAGGCTTTCGTCCAGTTTAACTGGATGGCGAATTCGACGGCGAACCGACAGGCACTCCTCGTAGCTGTAACAAGGCTGCTCAAGATAGATCTCCAGATCTTCAAGCGCCCGCGAGAAACGCACCGCTTCATCCTGCCGCCAGGCCCGATTGATGTCGCACATCCAAAGCTCGTCTGCATGTTTGACCTTGCTCAGAGCGCGAACGAGATCGATATCTTCCTCAACACTGCGCCCCAGCTTGATCTGAATACGACGAAACCCTTCTGACCGAAACTGGCGCAAAGATTCTTCCATCTCATCCGATTCCGCCAATGGAACATTTCGGTGCAGCGGCATAGACGGCGAAAGCAGCCCGCCGAGCAAAACGTAGACTGGCAGCCCAGTATGCTTGCCCAACAAATCCCAGCAGGCAATATCAATGGCCGCCTTGGCAACCGCATGCCCGGTCAGCGCCTGGTCCATGCATTCGTGGATACGCGTGAGGTGCGTGGGATCCTCACCTATCACACTGGGCGCCAGCATCGACAGGCAAGAAGGAACCCCCTCAGAAAAAGCCGCCATATAGTTAGGGCCGCAGGGGCAAACTTCACCGTAGCCATGCAGCCCCGTATCCGTGGTCACCACCACCACTGTACTGGTAAACACCCGATGCGATCTTCCTCCCGCAAAGGCATAGGCCTTACCCGCGTAAGTTAAATCTGCGGTATACACCGCAATACTCTCAATACGCATGTCGCACCTCCTCGCCCGGTAGCGTTCAGTATCTTTTCAGCATAGTAGTCGCAGACTTATGGCGCCGATATTTCCTTACCCAAATTTCGATTCATCAAAACCATGTTAATGTATCTGTCACGGCCCCCTAAGGCTTACTGGGAAAATGCCGCAACCCAGAACTCAAGCAGGACAATGCCATGATGTACTTTGCCCATGAGATAGGCCGCGCCGCGCTGAAGCCCATACGCATGCTAACCGGCGCCCAGAGCACCCTGCTCCAGCACCGTCTGAGCCCTTTATCCCGCATTCCCGGGGCACGCAGCGTTGCCTCAGCCTACGGTGTATTCGAAGACCTTACTCGCCGCTACCCAAAGCCTGCCTTCAATCTGCCCACAACCGAATGTAACGGCGAGCAAGTCGCCGTTCATGAAACCATTGTAAAACGTAAACCATTTGCGCAGCTCAAACATTTCCAGCGCGACGTGGCGCGGCCTGATGACCCGAAATTGCTGATTATTGCGCCTCTATCTGGCCATTTTGCGTCGCTGCTGCGGGGCACTGTAGAAGCCATGTTGCCGGATCACGACGTATACATCACCGATTGGCGCGATGCGTGCCGGGTTCCGCTGTCTGAGGGCGATTTTGGCCTCGACGATTACATCGACTACGTTGTCGACTTCATCAGCCACATAGGGCCCGACACTCACGTGTTGGCGGTCTGTCAGCCTGTGGTCGCGGCACTCGCTGCAACCGCCATTATGGCCGAGGATGGCCACCCCGCGACACCTCGCTCGCTGGCGCTGATGAGCGGCCCTATAGACGGCCGTGTCGATCCCACCGCGCCCTGCAAACTGGCCACCGAGCACAAATTGGCGTGGTTCAAACACAACCTGGTCCATCCGGTACCCGCGCCCTACCCCGGAGCCATGCGCAAGGTTTATCCCGGATTCTTGCAACTGGCAGGTTTGTGAATATGAACCTCGACCGCCACGTTGATGCCTATCGCGGGCTATTTAGATCCATTCGCGATGATAAGGCCGAGAAGGTCAGTCGGCACCGCGACTTCTATGACGAATACCTGGCGGTGATGGATCTGCCAGCAACGTATTATCTGGATACCATTCAGCGTGTCTTCCAGGAATTTCACTTGGCGCGGGGCTGCTTCAAGCACCGCGGGCGCCTGGTGAACCCAGCCGCGATTCACGACACCGCCCTGATGACGATCGAAGGCGAGAAGGACGATATTTCCAGCCCCGGACAAACCCGGGCCGCCCACGATCTGTGTGTCAATATACCTGAATCCCGCCGTCTGCATCACTTGCAGCCGGGTGTTGGCCATTACGGTGTATTCAACGGCAGCCAATGGCGCGAAGCTATTGCGCCGCGGTTACGGGATTTCATCCGTGCGACGTGACCCATTGATTTTCTGCTGATTCCTTGTTAAGCGGCGGGGCCTCTGCTAGCTTGAAATAGAGCCCTTCTCGCAGCATTTCCCTGCGTAGGCGTGATGTTTTAATAATCAAAATAATTAAGTGCCAACATCATCTCAAGGAGAGTGCCATGCAAGACCTCAAAGGTAGAGTGGCAGTGGTGACCGGTGGATCTCGTGGCATCGGTCGACACATCGCACTTCAGCTTGCCCAACGCGGCGCCGACGTCGCAATCAACTACCGATCGCGCCAGTCCGATGCAGACGAAGTCATCAAGGAAATTGAGGCCACCGGCGTCCGGGCAATGGCCATCAAAGCGGATCTTTCAACGATGCCTGCGGCACGGGGCATGATCAAGAAGGTGCACGAAGACTGGGGCCGCATCGACATCCTGGTTAACAACGCCGGTATCACCCGCGACAAGTCCATGAGAAAGCTCACCGATGATGACTGGAACGAGGTTCTCGATACCAACCTGGGGAGTGTCTACGCAACCTGTTCCGAAGTGCTGAACATCATGTTGGAACAGAAGTACGGGCGCATCATCAATATCACTTCTTTCGTCGGCCAGGCGGGTAACTTCGGGCAAGCCAACTACGCCGCCAGCAAGGGTGGCATCATTGCGTTCACCAAAACCCTGGCGTTGGAGGCGGCCAAGCACAACATTACCGTTAACGCCATTGCTCCTGGCTTTACCGAGACCGAAATGCTCGCTCAGGTTCCTGAGAATATACGCGAACAGATCGTTGCCAGGGTGCCAATGGGCCGTTTTGGCCAACCGGAGGAAATCGCCCGAGCCGTCGTGTTCCTGGCAGCAGAAGGAGACTACATCACCGGCCAGCAGATTAACGTTAACGGCGGCGTGTATATGTAACACCACGTCTTGGTAGACGCATCGAACACCTGCGTCCGTTGTCGTTCCTGATACTTCTACGGCCCCAGTGGCCGTAGAGCGGAGACTGCGTAAATGTCTGAAAAACCATTTAAAATTACATCCTCCACCGAGTTCGAGCCCGACGTTGTGCCCCAGTCCCTGATGCGCGCAAGCATACATGGCGGTAATATTGTAAAACGCTCGATTATGCGCCGGTTGCGTGGCAGCCCGCCCAGCCCGGTCAGCGTCAAAAGCATAGCCAAACCCTTTATTTCTCTAACCGGCAAGCTCGTAACCCAGCCAGACACTCTGATCCTGGCCCAGATGCGTCTTGTCAGGGACAGCTCTCGATTCGGGTGGGGGTTACTGACCAGCGGTTTGCGAAATAAGCCACTGGACGTAGCGGAGCCAGAACCCGGTGACGGGCGCTTTCGCGATCAGGCCTGGAGTGAGGCGATGGCGTTCAACGTCATCAAACAGGCATACCTGCTGTCGAATCGCTGGATCATGGACACCGTCAACGATGTACGAGGCCTGGACAACCACACCCGGCGCAAATTGCGATTTTTTACCGGTCAGATGACCGACGCTTTGGCACCGAGCAACTTCATCCTGAGTAACCCAGAGGTGCTGCGTGCAACAATCCAGAGCCGGGGGAAAAATCTGCTGCGTGGTTTGGCCAACCTACTACGTGACATGGATGAGGGCGAGGGCCCTATGCCCTTCCGAATGTCGGATCCGGACGCCTTTAAAGTTGGTGAAAATCTGGCCACCACCCCAGGCGACGTAATTTACCAGAACGATCTAATGCAACTCATTCAGTACCGACCAACCACCGAAACCGTCCATCGGCGCCCGCTGCTGGTGATTCCACCGTGGATCAACAAGTACTATATTCTTGATCTGGGTGAGAAAAAATCGTTCATCCGTTACTGGGTAGAGCACGGCCACACTGTGTTCGTCGTGTCCTGGATTAATCCAGGACCAGAGCTGGCCCACAAGACCTTTGAAGATTACATGCTGGAGGGACCAATCGCCGCCATGGATGCCATTGAGCAAGCCACCGGCGAGCGTGAACTCAACACCGTCGGGTACTGTATTGGCGGCACCCTCCTCGGCTGCACCCTGGCTTGGCTCGCAGCGCGGGAAGACAACCGGGTTAAAAGCGCAACCTTTCTCAATAGCCTCATGGACTTCTCAGAGGTCGGCGACCTCGAGGCGTTCATCGATGAGACTCCGTCAGCAAACTCGAGAAAGCCATGGAAAAGCAGGGCTGTCTTGAGGGGGCCTCAATGGCGACGGCCTTCAACATGCTGAGGGCCAACAGCTTGATATGGTCATTCTTCGTCAACAATTACCTTCTGGGGCGCGATACTGCACCCTTCGATCTGTTGTACTGGAACTCAGACTCCACCCGCATGCCGGCGGCTATGCACAGCTTCTATCTGCGCAACATGTACCTGCACAACCGACTGCGGGAGCCTGGTGGTATTGAGCTGGCAGGCACACCGATTGATCTGGGAAAGGTTAAGGTACCAAGTTACTTCGCATCCGCCATCGAGGATCACATCGCCCCCTGGATCTCATGCTACCAGGGCTCCCGGTGCCTGGGCGGCCCGGTGCGCTTCGTACTCGGCGGGTCGGGACATATCGCAGGCATCATCAACCTCCGGATCGAAAGAAGTATGGCTACCGCCTTCATAAAGACAGCAACCTGGATCCGGATGCCTGGTTACGTCGCGCCAAATCGTTCGAAGGCTCCTGGTGGCCTGATTGGGTCACTTGGGCGGAGCAGTTTGGTGGTGGCGAGGTGAAAGCTCGTGCCGCAGGTGAGGGAAAACTGCCAATAATTGAACCGGCGCCCGGTGCCTATGTGCAGGATTTGCCAGCGGCAAGCTAGCCAATCACGCCGCAAATTCGCCAGTAGAGAAAAAGCTGACACTGTTCGTGCCTGAGATTTTGGCAGCATACATCGCAGTGTCGGCATTTCTGATTAAATTAACAGATGTAAGCCCGTCGGCTGGGAACATGGCTATGCCAATGGATACACCTATCTGGAGTGTTTCTCCATGAAAATCTATTGGCTCACTAATCGATCTGACAATACGGTTCGCGACATCAGCAATCTCATTACTCGCTTGAGGATTGTCGAGGATGAATATGAACTCATCGCCACCCACACGGGCCACGGTATCGGATCGTCGCACCAGAGCCAGAAGCTTATTCGCAACAGTTTTTAACAGGTCGTCGCCTACATGATGGCCAAGCTTGTCGTTAATGAGCTTAAACCCATCAAGATCGAGAAACATCAGGGCAAAGTGGTTCTGCTCAAGATCCGCATGGCGAAGCTTTTGATCCATGCGATCCATCAGCAACGTACGGTTAGGCAAATCGGTCAACGCGTCGTGAAAAGCCAGGTGCTTAATATGTTCATCTTTGCGCCAAAGCGCCGTAATGTCGCTGAACACCGACACATAGCGCACGGGCTCACCATCCTCGCCAAGCACCATGCTGATAGTCATGCGTTGCAGATAAAGGTCCCCGTCTTTACGACGATTCCATATCTCGCCGTGCCAGCGGCCATCCGCTTCTATAGCCTCCCACATGGAGGCATAAAACGCATGGTCGTGCCGGTTGGATTGCAGAATACGGGGTGTTTGGCCAACGGCCTCATTCGCTGTATATCCCGTTATATCAATGAATCCCGGGTTAACGGACAAGATAGTTCCATCAATATCAGTAATCAAAACACCATCAAGCGTATTCTCAAAAACACACGCCGCCAGCTTGAGTTTCGCCTCAAGCTCTTTGAGAACCGTCACTTCACTGGCCTGAATGGAAAACCCTATGACCGTACCATCGGCGTCAAAATCAGGAATATAGTGACCAATGATATGGCCAACGCTGCCATTGGATTTTTTCAGCGTACGCTCAAAGCGCTGTGGCACACCAGCTAACACTAAACGTATATGAGGCTCATTCAGCGCAAACAATTGCTCACTTACCAGATCCTGAAACCGGATCCCGATTACATCTTCCGGCGATATGCCAAACCATTCACTATAAGCGTTATTGGCATAGCGGCAACGTAAATCCCTGCCCCAATAGCCCATCATATTGGGCGTGCTATCCATAATGGTTTTTATGAACTGCTCGCCCTCGGCAATGGCCGCACTAACCTTCTGCCCTTTGTCATTTTTTTCTCTCATGGGTTACCACTGGACATAGGTATTCAAGTTCCAGAACGGGTCTTTGGCGGTGAGAAGCTCAATGCCTCATACAAACTTAGCATAACATGGCAGATTATTAATGTTTATCCGGGCGCTGCGCAAACATCGAGACCAGTGCCAGGCACGCCGACCCCACCATCAGCAACACCGAAACTGCGTTCAATACCGGTGTTGAGCCCTCCCGAAGCCGGTCAAACATGGCAATAGTGAGTGGAGCGTCTGAACCAACCAGCATCAGAGTAGTATTGAAGTTTTCAAACGACATCAAGAATGCCACCACGCCGGCACCCAACAAAGCGGGCTTCAGGAATGGCACGGTTACAGTAGCGATGGCCGTCAGCCGACTGGCCCCAAGGTTCATTGCGGCTTCTTCTTGGGTGATATCGAATTTGCGCAGGCGCGCAGAAATCACCAGGGTGGCAATGGTTGTAATGAAGGCAAATTGGCCGAGAGTGACTAACAGCAGGCCAGGCCGCAGAGCTTCAATCTCGTAGTTAAATTGCACCTCAAACCAGTTAGCCACAGTGCTGCTGAACACCAGAATAGAGACCCCAAGTATCACTCCCGGCACCACCAAAGGCATTAGCATGAGCACATAAAGAAAATTCTTTCCCGGAAACTGCTCCCGCTCAAACAAAAACGCATTGCAGGTTGCCAACGCCAAGCTTGCCAGCGTGGTCACAGCCGCCACCTGAACACTCACACCAATGCTGTCGAGCAGGGCTTCATCATGAAAAAGGCCAAGCCGGGGCTCGCCTTCGCCAAAATACCAATCCCAGGTAAACCCATTCCATGGCAACGATGGAAATAGCGAATCGTTAAACGAGAACGCCGCCACAACCACCAGCGGGGTGATCAAAAAGATAAAAAACAGCGTCACATAACCCAGATAGGACATCCGGAAAAAACGACTGCTGGCAATAGACGGAATCACGACATCACCCGTGTAAAAGACTGTTTGGTGATCTTCAAACCCAGCCAGACAATCAGCGACGACAGCACCAGCAACAGAATGCCGAAAGCTGCGCCCTGCTCCCAATTAAAACGGGTGATAAACTGGGTGTAGATTTGCTCGGTAAACCACAAGCTGTCTTTACCCCCCAGCAGAGTTGGAGTTAGATAGTTCCCAAGCGTGAGCATAAACACCACAATGCAGCCGCTCATAATGCCGGGCATGGCATGGGGAATAACAATGCTCTTCATAACGTGCAAGCTACTTCCACCAAGGTCGTAACCAGCTTCAATCAGGCTGTTATCCAGGCTATCCAGCGTGGTGACCAGTGGCACCACCATGAACAGCATCGAGGTATAGATAAGCCCCACCATAATAGCGACATCGTTATACAACATTTCAACCGGTTGATCAGCCAGCCCAAACCACTGAAGTGCGCCACTGATTAGCCCGGTTTCTCGCAGTAATATCATCCAGCCGTAAGTGCGCACCAACTCGCTTACCCAGAATGGAATCAGGCATAAAATAAACAGTGCGATTTTGGGCCTGCCTGTGAGCACCTTGGCAATATAAAAAGACACAGGGAAGGCAATAATCAGAGTGAGCAACGTGGCAATAACAGACATGACCGCGGTGCGAACAAAGGTATTCCAGTACAGCGGTTCGGTAAAAAATGCCGTGTAGTTACTCAGGCTGAAACCATATTGCCGCGAGGCAATGCGCTCCCGCAGAGACACCAGCACCATGTCGATATGCGGCAGGATAATCAGCAAGCTTAGCCATAGCACAATAGGCGCCAGCAGCAGCCAAAAACCAAGGCGATATTGTGTGCGGTTGACGTTGCCGGGCTCGCCACTCACTGCGCAGCCTCTGCCGGTTCCGGTGAAACAGGGAAGCACAAGCACTGGCTCGCCTGCCAGCTCACATACACCGAACGGCCCGCCTCCAAGGCTTGAAAGTCCGCGGTTTGCGGCAGGGCCACAGTGAGCACAACACGCTCGGCTGTTTCCACCTGCACCTGGCTGTGTGCGCCATCAAACAGCATGCGCAAAATGGTAACTTTCAGGCAGTTGTCCTGTTCCGTTACCGGCTGAGAGGTACTGATTTGCATCACCTCTGGCCGAATGAACAACGTGACGGGAGAGCCTGAAGGCATAGGCTGGCTACCGTAGCTCAACAAACGCACTCCGTGCTCGGTCACAATGGTGACAACCTGCCCTGACTGCGCCTGTACAGTGCCTGCGTACTGATTGCTGTCGCCCACAAAACTTGCAACAAACGCCGTTTTTGGTTGGTAGTAAAGCTCTTGCGGAGTGCCTACCTGCTCAAACCGGCCCTTGTTCATCACCGCCACCTGGTCGGACATCACCATCGCTTCAGACTGATCATGGGTGATGTACACAAACGTGGTATTGAACTCGCGCTGCAGTCGCTTGAGCTCAATTTTCATTTGCTCGCGAAGCTTTAGATCCAACGCGCCCAAAGGCTCATCCAGCAATAACACGGCTGGGTTCAATACCAGGCAACGAGCTATTGCGACACGCTGCTTCTGCCCACCGGAGAGTTGATCAATGCGTTTGTCGCCGTAGCCTGGCAGTTGTACCTTGGCCAACACCTCATCGATCAAACTAGCGTGTTCGCGCTTGGGAACACCTTTGCGCTTCAACCCGTAGGCAATGTTCTGGGCAACCGACATGGTGGGGAACAGCGCCAGGTGCTGGAACACCATGTTAACCGGGCGCTTGTTTGGGGGAGTGTGCAGTACCGAACTGCCCTTGATCAGGATATCCCCGGAATCCGGTTGCTGGAAACCAGCCAACATTCGCAACAGCGTTGTTTTACCGCAGCCAGAGGGGCCAAGAATGGAAAAAAACGCCCCCCGAGGAATACTGAACGACACCCCATCAACCGCGGCAAACTCACCAAAATGCTTGCTCAGCAAGGCGCAGGCAAGGTCCTCCTGCACCTCCGCATCGACACCCGAAGCAAATGCTTGATCCGTCATAGACAACAACCCGTTGTGGAAAAAATTGCCGTGTCTAGTTAGCGGCTTTCACCCTGTCGAGCACCTTGCCTTCCATCTCTTCCAGGCCTGCCGGAACGGGTGGGTACCAGTTGATGTTATCGAGATCAGCTTGTGGAAAGCTTTCCTTGAACTGTGCTTTGAGGGTGTCGTTAACAAATTCGTCGCTGCCTTTCGCAGCCGTAAAGTTACCGGCAGATTCGGTAATGCGGGCAGCAACTTCTGGCTGCATAACAAAGTTGATCCACTTGTAAGCCGCCTCTTCTGCCTTGGTTTTACGGGGCAAAACAAACGTGTCGATCCAACCCAGCGCACCGGAGCTTGGTGCCACAAAAGCGATATCAGGGTTTTCTGCGTTAAGCTTCCAGCCGCCGGCATCCCACGCCATCGCGGCAGATACTTCCCCTGAGCGCATCAGGTTCAGCAAAGCATCGCCACCGGACCAATAGGCTTTCACGTTAGGCTTACACTCGGTTAGCTTTTTCTCCACTTTATCCAAAATGGCCTGGTATTTTTCAGTGTCGCCGTAGGCGGCGAACGGGTCTTCACCAAGTGCAAAAGCAAAACCAATCAGCGTTGGGCGTTTAAGACGATACGACACGGAGCCACTCAGTGAGTCATCACACAGATCTGTGTAATCCTTTATCGTGCCTGCGGCTTTGCGGTTAACGATCAGCCCGCTGGTGCCCCAAACGTGGGGAACGCCATAGACCTCGCCTTCAAACTGCGTGTTCTTTTCGGTGGCGGCCAGCATGGACGGGATAATTTGCGCCGTCTCGATCTTGCTCATGTCCATAGGCTTATAAATATCGAAATCAGCCTGAGCACTAACGATGCGGTCCTGGCTTGGCTGAGCCAGATCGAAGCCCGAACCACGTGTGGCACGCAGCTTGGAAATCATGTCTTCATTATTGGAGAGAGTAATTTTGACTTCAATACCGGTTTCTTTCTCAAACTGCTCAACGACATCCTGCGGTGCGTAGCCTCCCCATGTGAGCAGCCGCAGAGTTTCAGCCTGTACAGAAACCGAAAACGCCGCAGCTGCGGCAGTGGCCACTGTAAGGTATTTGAATTGACGAAAAGATCTCATGGTATGGCTCGTCCTTGTGTGCGAGAAGAAACAAACTCGAAGAACTCGTGACCTTAAATGTAGTGTGTTACAGGTTTTTGACAAGGCACTGACTTGCAGTGTTCATCGCCCAAAACGTTGTAACTGCATTTCCTGCAAGCGGCTCAACGTGCGGCGAAACGGGAAAGCGAGAGCCCCCGTGCTGTATAGCTCGTTCAAGGGCACTGCCGCACCCAGGTAAAGCGGGATGCCGCGGTCGTAACATTCATCCACCAACGCAATAAACCGGCGTACACCGTCATCCTGATGAGACAGCGCCTGCAACTGTCGATCCCCTGCGGCCACCTGTGTTACGCCATCTTCGGTGCCACGTGCAATAGCAGTTTGCTGGCCGCCACCCGTGAGCTGGGGCACCTCGCTCAAAAACACATGAGAGAAACGGTCACACAGCTCGATAAAGTCCTGCGCCGCCAGCTTTTGCTCACATAGGTCATCGTAGCGACACCACAATGCCTTCTGGCTACGCTTCACTACCTTGATTTCACGATGTCCAAGCAGCAAGGGCTCGCTGTCAGCTGGCTCACTGTCACTGAGCAGTTCGGTAAATGCGGCTTCCAGAGCTTGCGGTTCACTCACCCAATAACGTTGCAGGCGCTCCCCAGGATGTAGCCGGTGATCCTGGCCACCATCCAAACTTACCACCTGCATGTGCTGTTTGATGGCTGCAATAGCTGGCAGCAGGCGCTCACGGTTAAAGCCGCCCTCGTACAAATCATCCGGCGTCTGATTAGAAGTACTCACCAGCACCAGGCCGTTGGCAAACAGTTGCTGAAATAAACCACCTAACAGCACTGCGTCGCCGATATCACTCACGAACAGTTCATCCAAGCATAGCACCCGCGCCTCAGCAGCCAGTTCTTGTGCAAGTAGGCTAAGTGGATGTTCCTGCCCGGTTAACTGAAACAAGCGCCGGTGTACCCAGCGCATAAAATGATGGAAGTGCTGCCTCCGTGCCGGCACGGTTAAAGCTTGGTAGAAACGATTCATCAACCAGGTTTTACCCCGCCCTACGGGCCCCCAAAGATAAACGCCTTGGGTGCTCGGATCCCCAGCCTGCAACTGCTCATAGCATCGCTGCAAACACATGGCCGCCTGGTGTTGCGCGGGGTCGTCTTTAAAGCCTGAGGCCAGTGCCTGCTGATAAGCGGCGTAGGGGGAAAGCGACGGTACCGTTGAGCTACAAGGCTTCATATAACCGCTCAGAATTCCCGCACTCATAGCACTCATTCTCCCGCCGCATAGTTGGATGATCTTTATTGTGATACCAAATTTGTATTACTCGAAATGATATTCCCCAAAAAACCTCTTAGCGTCACGCTTCCCACGTGGGTAATAACGGAAATAATGTTCCAAAGGAGATCACCATGACCGACGATAAACGAGTACCTCTAACGCTACCTCAGCGCAGCCTGGGCGACAACCTGAAGGTATCTGCACTTGGCTATGGCGCCATGGGCATTAGTGAGTTCTATGGCCCTTCGAACGATACGGAATCTCTCAATATGCTGTCATTGGTGGCAGATAGCGGCATCACAATGATTGATACAGCCGATATGTATGGAAATGGCCACAACGAAAAGCTGATCGGGGAGTTTTTCAAAACACGCCATGGTAAGGGGGAAAACAACAGGCTCAAGATTGCAACGAAGTGTGGCATTGACAGACAAGGTAACGAGTATGACCGATCGATCAATAATCGGCCAGAATATATCCGCGCCTGTTGCGAAGCGTCGCTCAAGCGACTAGGTGTGGAATGCATCGATCTTTACTACATTCATCGAGTTGATCCAAAAGCGGATATCGGTGAGACCATGGAGTGCCTGAGAGAGCTGGTCAACGAAGGTAAAATCAATCATGTAGGTCTGTGCGAAGTTTCTGCGCTAACGTTGGAAAAGGCGCATCGTGTACACCCCATCGCAGCCCTGCAAACTGAGTATTCCCTTTGGACCCGTGACATTGAGCTCGAAACCCTACCCAAAGCACGTGAACTGGGCATCGGTATCGTAGCGTATTCGCCTTTAGGTAGAGGGTTCCTGACTGGGCGCATCACATCGACCACGGCACTAGCGAGAATGACTTTCGGCGCAATAATCCGCGCTTTCAAGGAGAGAACTTGAAACACAATCTTGACCTTCTGAACAAGGTGCGCCAGGTGGCAGGCCGTCATGGAGCCACACCCGCCCAGGTTGCTCTCGCGTGGCTTTTGGCACAAGACAAAAGCATCGTTCCAATTCCCGGAACTCGACGCTCACAGTACCTTCAAGAGAATCTGGGCGCGATTGACCTGAAGCTGACCGCCCTCGATCTGGCCGACATAGAAGCGTCCTTACCCATCAATGCTGCGCACGGCGCTCGATACACATGGGAAGGTATGAAGGGAGTAAATGTCTAAGGTAGCCTGCTAGCGCCGAAACACTAAACCACTTCGGCAGCCTGTTGCAGGCTGTCGACCGTTCGGAGAACCTCTGCACGTGTCTCGCTCGAGCGCCATACGATTTGGAGTGATATAGTCAATCGGTTGCTGATCTCGGGAATGAACGGTCGATAGACTACGCCAAGCCGACTTGCCGCTCGCATGGATGCAGGGAAAAAGGCCATTCCTTCTCCAGCAGCAATCTTTGATAGCAGCATCATATGCTCATTTGGCTCGGGCTTGCGTAGCGGTTCGTACCTGAAATCAATGAAAACCCTCTCACAGCGATCATAAAATACCGGGTTATCTTTTCGTGGAAACCAGAACAGAAGAGTATCTTTTAGATCATCAAACGATACCTGTTCTTTAAAAGCCGCGCTATGCCCTTCTGGTAAAGCAACCATCAACGGGTCTTGTGCGACTTGCTGCACTTTGAACTCCCCGCTCTGCGCAGGGATATTCCCTACAACCACAAGGTCGACTTGGCCGCTTCGTAATCGCTCAAGTAGGTGCTTTGAGTAAGCATGTTCAATACGAATTTGCACCGGTAAAACCGGATCGCCAAGAACGCCCTGAATTCCTGGCACGAGACTGAAATCGATCACACTGGTTAGGCCTAATCGAACATCGGCTTCGTCAACGCCTTCTTCGAGACGTAAAGAAACGAGTGCCGCGTCAAGCATGGTGAGTATGGCATGCGCTTCTTGCTCAAATGCTTCGCCAGCCGAAGTAAGGCTTACGCTATGGGTATCACGCTCAAACAGTTTGATTCGCAGCAACCCCTCTAGCTTTTGATTTGCCGAGATAGCGGTGGCTGAGACATGTTCAAACGTTCCGCCGCACGACGAAAGTTCAATTCCTGAGCGACTGAGACAAAACACTGTAGCTGTTTAATGGTGGGCATTCGCCCAGAGAGAATCGACAAGAGCAGGTTCCTTCCGAGCTGGTAATAACACGAGTGTCGATTAGAGAGAGTCGTAACTCTCATGTGTCACACGGCATTCCCGTCCGTGATGCAATAAGGGTAATTCAAAATACACACTTCTGTGAGCAAAGAATACCTATCTATTATTGCATTGCGACATCGGTTACCAAACTTACCAACGGAGACACTACATGGCTGCATATATTGTCCTAACCTCACGATTTCCAATCGACCCCAGCATGATGACATCTGTTCGAGATCTTCTCGTTGATGACGTCAGAACTCGTTACCTAATCGATATAGACCAGCAAGAAATACTACAACTCAGAGCTTACAAGAATCTCGAAGATTTTTCGGCTCATGCCAATGAACTGGATAACGACTGGAATCAATTTTCTGAATTCATGACAGGCGATGTCCACCGAGAACTTCTGCAATATGTTGAAGCGCAGGCTGGAGACACACCGTCTTGAGGGAGTGCAACCCGTACTAGTCTCAGGCTCAATGCTGCCTTTGCTTAAGCCAATCGCTCGTGACCTTAAAGTATCAAACATCTTATGTACAAAATTAATCGTTAATGCGCGCAGGTGTCTCACTGGTGAAATTGGCTCGCCACAAACCATCGGGGAAGGGAAGGCAACAGCGGTCAAACAGTTCTTAGCTATTCATCATACGAAATCAGCCGATTGTTTTGCTTATGGCGATGACATTTCAGATCTGCCATGCTTGAAGCAGTAGGCAACCCAGTCACCGTAGGCTCGCACCCGGAACTTCTTCAGATCAGCCGGCAGCGCGGTTGGGCCCAGCTAGCCACTTAACTTTCCCCTTGCACTAAAAGGAGTAGCTTATGACTCACCCCCTTAGTACATCTTGCCCAGAGCCCGGACTCACGCGCACCTGGCTGGCTATCATCGTATTAGGCATTGGCGCGTTTTCAATTGTCTCAACGGAGTTGGCACCAATAGGCCTTCTATCACTGATCGCTGGTGATCTGGGCCGCTCAGAAGCAGCCATTGGTCTTACTGTAACCGCCTATGCCTGGATCGGAGCGCTAAGTGCGCTTCTGTCCACAATATGGCTCGGGAAAATCCCCCGCAAACCTCTAATGATTGGACTTATGCTGGGGCTGGCCATCTCCAACGGCGTGGCTATGGCTTCCAATGAGTTTTCGATGCTACTAGGAGCTCGCGCTATTGGAGCAGTATTTCACGGCCTCTTCTGGGCAATGATTGGTGCTTTGGCTGCTCAAATTGCACCTGCCCGGCAGATTGGCTGGCAACTTCAATAGTGTTCGGAGGCGTGTCTGCAGCCAGCGTTCTCGGCGTGCCCCTAGCCACACTAATTGGTCAATCAGATGGGTGGCGCTTTTCCTTCGGTGCCATTGCAATTTTATGCTTTGCCACAGCTTTGGCCATGATTGTTTTGGTTCCGCACGTAAAAGCGGAGGCTCCTGTCGGTCGCAAAGCTCTAGCCGAGGTATTGCGCAGGAACGATCTAAAAGCTATATACCTGGCCACAGCCCTTGTCGTTACCTCGCATTTCACCGCTTTCACCTATATTGAACCATTCCTATCAAACACTGCGGGCGTATCCGGCTCAATGGTAGCTACCTTGCTGTTCAGTTTCGGTGCAGCAGGGATAGCTGGTAACGTTGTAACAGCGGTCTATCTGGACAAAAATCTTAAAACCACCTTGATTTTAGCGATGGCGACAATGAGCGCGACTCTCATCTGCCTGGCGACATTTGGTGAAAGCCTCGCGATTGGGCTCTTGATGGCTCTGGTGGCGCTCTGGGGTATGGCGATCGCCATCATCTTTGTAGGCTTTCAAACCTGGATTCTAAAGATTGCCGAAAATGCGGCCATGCCGGCCTCTGCCATATATGTGTCAATCTTTAACGCGGCAATTGGTAGCGGTGCCATATTGGGCTCCTGGGTCCTAGGTCATACCGGCCCCATGGGCTTACTCGGTCTGGCTGGCGTTGGCGGTATGATCAGTATTGGTCTTGTTTCACTTTGCAATGCACCGGCAAGGAATACACTATGAGTGGGCATCTGGACGAGACAGCTTTAAATGAGAAAACCGCTAAAGGCAAAGAGATTATGGATCGCCTTGAGGCAGGAGCTGGTGACCGCGTAACAAGTCGGCTTGCTGAATTAGATGCAGATCTGCCCAAACTCATCACGGATTATGCTTTTGCGGATGTAATAGGAAGGCCAGGGCTAAAACTAAAAACGCGCGAAATGCTCACAGTTGCGGCGCTTACTGCCATGGGAACCGCACATGAGCAACTAGAGTTTCATATGCGTGGCGCGTTGAATGTAGGCGTAAGCAAAGAGGAGTTACTCGAAATCGTTATTCAAATGGCCGTCTATGCGGGTGTTCCTGCTTGCATGAATGGAATTACAGCCTATCGTTCGGTGCTAGCCGCGCAGAACGATAGGCTGTAATTCAAAACTGAAATGCTCTGAGTGTGCGCCTTAGCGGCGTACGCGCAGTTTCTCCAACACCCCCATGAAAGCCAGGTTAGTGGAGCCTTCAAGGACCACCTGTGGCCGGGTGACCGAGATCACGCTACAGCTGAGGATTTGATTGGTGCCACACTCGCTTTCATTCAGGCTGCGCCGGCTCAATGAAGCAGGTCGCTAGCTGGATCGCTCAGCAGAGACGCCAATGCTGGTTCGACATGAAGCGCCGTGTGCTTTTGTCAGCTCAGTGAATGTTCCGATAATGAGCATCAGAAACTTCTGACGCTAGGACAGGTTGAGCTTCACGGAAGAGTCTCCATTGTTATTAGTGAATAACTATATAATAAAGCGACATATAGATAACGTCCCGATTCGATTAAGTGTTGAAATCGTCTTTGTGTCAACAAAATATCGACATCGTGAGAAATAACTTGAGCTTCTCCATCGACGTTTCGACACTTGCCTGGAAAGGGATATTTATGCGCAAGAATAGGTCTGTCCCATTTTCTTCGGGATAGCGCGGTATTGTTCAGGAGGCGAGCAGGATTGTCGCCTGGGGTAACTAATAAGGCAAATTTGAGATACGCTTCACAGTCTCCTGTCGGGCAAATGCGGCCATTCAATAATTTCCCAGACAGCCCAAGGAGCAACTCAAGATACAAGAGGTGCAGCAATGGCGGAAGCCAGCCCTGGGCGAAAGCTCCAAGAACTCAGAAGCAGGTATATCGCAGGCTTACCCGATCGCATGGGCGAACTCAGAGACTCATGGAACCGGCTCGTGCACGTCAGCTGGAACCCAAAGGCGCTGGAATTCATGCACCAAGGCGCCCACAAGCTGACCGGAAGTGGCGCCACCTTTCAATTTCCTGAGATCAGCAACACAGCGCGAATACTTGAAGATCAGCTACAGGCGCTACTGGCAAAATCTGATGCCACCTCCACAGAGCGCCAGCAAATCGAAAACTCACTCAAAGCGCTCGAAGGCGCCATTGAGGAGGCCTCGCGTGCCTCCCTTAACACGGAGATAGCCGCCTTCGTGTCAAAAGCCGATGTAAGGAAGCGTCAAGCGTACCGAATCGCTGTTATTGAAGACGATGAAAGCCAGGCCGCCCACCTCAAGAACTGGCTGGAACAACAAGGTTATTCCGCTGAAACGTTCAAAGATCCAGACACCTACAGCCAGCGAACCGACGGCCATGTTTATCAGCTGATTCTTCTGGACATCAGTTTCCCCCAAGGCGCCCTGGAAGGTATCGGTTGGCTGGAGAGCATGAAGTGCCAGTCAGGCACCAATACTCCGGTGATTATGATGTCCGCCAGGAGCGATATGGTCGCCCGCATGCGGGCGCTCCGGGCTGGCGCAGATATCTACCTGACCAAACCCATCGACATGGGCATACTCGAAAAGCGTATCCACCAATTACTGGAGAGCGCCCCCTCGGCAAAGCCAAGGGTGCTTTGGGTGGATGACGATACCGATCTTCTCGCCTACTACAACGCCATGCTCAGCGAGGAAGGCTATGAGGTAGAAGGCTTGAGCCAACCGGTGCGCGTTTTGGAACGCATCGGAAAGTTTCAGCCGGATGTCATCGTGCTGGATCACGACATGCCCGGTTGCCAAGGCATGGAGTTAGCTAAGGTGCTCAGGCAGGATGCTAACTATATGACCATCCCGATTCTTTTCGTATCGGCGTCACCCAAGAGCCGGGAACTGCTCGAACAGCACAGTATTGCCGGCAACGATTTCTTCCAGAAGCCGCTAGACAATGAACTGTTCCTAAGCTCGCTGCACCGTCACCTGACGAACGCCAAACTTATTGCGGCGCGCATCAACCTGGTCAGCCAACGCAAGGAATCCCGTAGCCTGCAGAACCACGACTACTTTTTGACCGAACTCGTGGATGTGTTGGCCCGAGTAGAAAGCGATCAGGAAGACCAGATTCACTATCTAATACAGGCAAACGTAGACCGACAGGCGTATCTCCGGGCCCAACATGGTGCCCGTGCCATGGCGAAGCTGAACGCTCGTATGGAAAAACATTTCGCGGAACAACTCGCCGCTGGGGATTCGGGCTGCGCCCTTGGAGGCGGCAGCTTCCTGTTTCGGATAACAACGCCTGCCGCTGATGACGGAAAAACCTGTCTCGAACACTTTCATCACACCTTGAACAACGCCGCCTGGGCTTTGGAAAATGCCCCCGACCCAGTCACGCTGAGCCTGGGCGCGCTGACCCTGAACCATACCGTGGATGAAGACAAAGCGCTGATCGAGGTGGAAAAAGCCTGTCACAAGGCCATGCAATCCGGCAGCAACAGCCTGGTATGGCAACAGGCGCCCGAACGGTCACCTGAATCCAAATTGGACGACCGCATAAAAGAATTGGTAGCAGAGCAGGCATTCAAGCTTTATTACCAACCCATAGTCAACATGGAAACCGATCACACCGTTTTTGAGGCACAAGTGCGGTTGGTGGGCGATGACAACGCAGTGTATCTGCTTGGCAGTTCCTGCCTTGTTTGCCTCAAAGCGATCGAGGCCCATTTTACGAGCTCGATCGCTGGGTGATTCAGCATGCAGTAAACAGCCTTGCGCTCCTGGAAGGCAAAGCCTCCGCCAGCCATTCAGTATGCATAAAGCTGTCCTCTCCCATGGTAGATGTGGAGCGCCTTCTCACGTTGCTCAGCACAACAATGCGCAACGCTCGCATCAGGGCGATCGCCGCATCTACTTGGCGCTGTCATGTCCAACCGTATTAAAAAATGTGCCCAAGGCAAAAAAGATAGCCAACCTGGTTCGGGAAATGGGCTGCGGGCTAATCATAGAGCACGTTGATGCGGCCGCCGCCCCGGCGGAGCTGTTAAAGGAACTGGGCTCTGTAGATTTCGTAAAACTGGTGCCAACACTCGGCGCCAGCGCCCAACAAACACCTACGCTTGAGGATCTCCTGCACCAGCTCAAAGCCGCCCTCAACTCCAGCCAGAAAATTGTGGTAACCGGCGTAGAAGACGCCAAAGCATTGTCCTGGTTCTGGGAGCGTGGCATTCGCAACTTCCAGGGGTACTTCATACAGGAGCCGAAAGGGGCCATGAGTTACGAGCTATGAGCAGTTGGGCCGTCTCAAAATCCATGAAGGCCATAGTTCTGCAACTAAACTAGACTATAGAACAACACCTGAGTTCACCGAGAAGGGCGGGCCATGGCTGAATCCGATAAGGCATCGAAACCTGGCCGCTCCGCGGTCGGCTTGGCAGTGCTAGGCATCGTTTACGGCGACATAGGCACCAGCCCAATCTACGCCTTGCGAGCGTGCTTTCGCGGGGTCAGCCCAGTGCCTATCAACGAGGCCAATATCCTTGGCATTCTGTCGTTGATATTTTGGGCACTCATCATTGTCATCTCCCTGAAGTACATGGTTTTTATTCTCCGCGCCAACAACCATGGCGAGGGCGGAATCTTCGCGCTGCTAGCCCTGTTACGGCCGCATCAAGATCGGGACAGCCGGCCCCGCCGCACGCTGATTCTGGTCGGCCTGTTCGGCGCAGGCCTGCTCTATGGCGGCACCATGCTGACGCCGGCTATCTCAGTACTCAGTGCCGTGGAGGGGCTGGAGGTCGCAGCGCCGTCGCTGCACACCTACGTGCTGCCAATAACCATTACCATCCTGGTGCTGCTATTTGCTATGCAGAAGTACGGTACCGCCAAGGTAGGAGCCATGTTCGGCCCCATCATGGTGGTCTGGTTTGTAACCTTGGCCGCGCTGGGCGTGAACAGCATTATCGGACACCCCGAAGTGCTCAAGGCAGTCGCGCCTTGGTACGCAGTACAGTTTCTTGCGAGCAATCAATTGACGGGGTTTTTGGTGCTGATCGGGGTGTTTCTGGTGGCCACCGGCGGCGAGGCTCTCTACGCAGACCTTGGGCATTTTGGAGTCACCCCAATACGAGTGGTCTGGTTCTGTTTCGTATTACCCGCCCTGCTACTGAACTATTTTGGTCAAGGTGCCTTGCTGCTGGATAAGCCCGAAGGGGCTCTACAGCCGTTTTTTCATCTGGCACCGGACTGGGCACTGCTGCCGTTGGTTGGCCTGGCAACGGCAGCGACAATCATTGCATCACAGGCTGTGATCACCGGGGCATTCTCACTCACCCGGCAAGCGGTGCAACTTGGATTTATGCCGCGCTTGCGGGTTCAGCAAACCTCCGAGTATTCCCACGGCCAGATTTACATGCCGGGTATTAACTGGTTCCTGGTGATTGCGGCGGTTGCCCTGGTGCTTACGTTCCGCTCATCCGACAACCTGGCAGCAGCCTACGGCGTGAGCGTGAACGCCACCATGCTGGTGACCACCATTCTGGCCTTCAATGTGGCCAGGGAACGAGGCGGCTGGAGCCTGGCGAAGGCGAGTATTTTCCTGCTGGTTTTTCTAACGGTTGATCTGGCATTTCTCACCGCCAATGCAGAAACCATCCCCCGTGGAGGCTGGTTTCCCGTGGCCATGGGCGCGATTATCTTCACGGTGATCGTAACCTGGCGCCGTGGCACCGAGCTTCTACTCCAATCCTACGAAGCCAATACTATTACCGTTGAAACCCTGCTGGGTCACCTTGAGCATGACCCGATCGAACGCTCGCCCGGTGTCGGCATATTTTTCACCGCGCGGGCAGAAGAAGTGCCCAATGCCCTGATACAGCTGAAAAAGCACAACATTCTGCTGCCCGAAGCAGTCGTCATCGTTAACGTAAAAATGACCCGCCATCCGCGCGTACCCAATGACCAGCGCATGCAAGTTAAAGCATTCGGCCAGGGCCTGTACGGAGTCAAACTCAACTACGGCTTCATGCAAGGCTTCAATATTCCATCCGATTTAACCAACTGTATTGAGCACGGCAACTTACCGATTGACCTGGACGACGCCACCTATTTTGTGGGCAGGATATCGGTGATTGCTGACCGCAAGAAAGACGGCATGATGGCCTGGCGCGATAAACTCTTTGCGTTCATGGTTCGCAATACTCTACATGCCACTTCGCTTTACCAGATTCCCTCTGGCCGAGTGATCGAAATCGGGCTGCAATTGGGGATTTAAATACTTAGACACAAAACGTTTAGAGCAGTAACCTTCGCCGTCGAATTTATGCAACAATGCCGTGCTTTATTTGACAGCATTACAGAAACTGAAACCGGCCCGCAACGAGCCAGAGACCAAGCGTAACGATGCCCTATTTGGATTTTCTCACTACCTACAGCGACCGCTTCCTCGACGGCACGCTGATCACTCTGGGGCAGTTCGGGCTAGCCGTTCTGGTGGCAATTATCGCCGCACTTATCTCAGGGCTGATGAAGATGTCGCACTCGAAAACCGTGCGTGCCACAGCCACCGTCTATATTGAGCTTTTCCGCGGCACGTCGCTTTTGGTGCAGCTCTATTGGTTTTACTTTGTTCTGCCGCTCTTTGGATTCACTCTGGAGAAGTTCACCGCAGGCTTTGTCACCGTCGGGCTCTGCTATGGGGCCTACGGTGCGGAACTGGTTCGTGGCTCGATCCAATCCGTTCCCAAGGGCCAGTGGGAAGCCGCACTGGCTCTGAATATGTCACCCGCAGCCCGCATGCGGAGGATCATTTTGCCGCAGGCGCTGGTCACCATACTGCCACCCTGGGGAAATCTGATGGTCGAGATTCTGAAAGGCACCGCCCTGGTTGCCCTGATTTCGGTCGCCGATCTGATGTTTGAAACCCGCCAGATCAACAACAACACTTACCTGTCAGCCCAGGCGTTCGGTACCGCGCTTGTCATCTACTATATTTTTGCGCGCTTTATGGTGACGCCCGTTATGCGCTGGCTGGAACGGGTTATGGCCCGCAAAATCGGACGAATGTAACTCATGCTTGACTGGAAACTGGATTTTACCTGGGAAATTTTGCCCCGCCTGATCGCAGCAGCGGGCAATACGCTAGTGGCAGCCGGTGGCGGCTATCTTGTGGCGGTGGTGCTGGGGTTGGTATTCGCGCTGGCACAACGCACACCTTCGCGCACGCTAACTTTTATCGTGCGCGAACTGGTGGAGTTTGTCCGCTCCACGCCACTGCTCTTGCAGATCTTCTTTATCTATTACGTTGGCCCCCAGTTCGGTTTGCGCCTGTCACCTTGGGCGGCGGGCCTCATCGCCATCGGCCTGCATTACGCTGCCTATCTTTCCGAAGTGTATCGGGGCGGTATCGAAAACGTGCCTAAAGGTCAGTGGGAGGCCGCTCGGGCCATCAACCTGTCAACGGTCCAAACCTATCGCCGCATCATTATTCCACAGGCACTTCCGCCAGCATTGGCGGGTATGGGCAACTATTTGGTTGGCATACTCAAGGACACGCCAATGCTGTCCGTTATCGGGGTGGCTGAACTGATGCACACTGCCAATTCCATTGGCGCCGATAACTTTCGCTATCTGGAACCCTACACAATCGTCGGCCTTATCTTCCTGGCCATATCGCTGCCAACTGCCTGGCTCATCCGGCGATTCGACAAGGCATTGCGCCGCAAAATGGGACTGACTCGATGAAATACGATATGAGCGACTACCCCCTGAAGCTTGAGGGCGATAATGTGCCCATGGTTCGGTTTCAGAATGTGACCAAAAAATACGGTCAGCTGACCGTACTCGACGGCTTGAATTTGGACGTTGCAGAAGGCGAAATGGTGACCATCATTGGCCCTTCAGGCTCGGGCAAAACAACCGTGCTGCGCATGCTGATGACACTGGAAACCATCGACAGCGGTGTGATCTACGTAGACGGCGAACCGCTGACCCATATGGAGAAGAATGGTCGCCTTGTGCGTGCCAGTGCGGCTCATTTGCGCAAGATCCGCTCCAAGATAGGTATGTGTTTTCAGCACTTCAACTTGTTTCCCCACATGACGGCTCTTGGCAACTGCATGGAAGGGCCAATACAGGTGTTGGGGTTGTCTAAAGAAAAGGCCGAGAAGCGTGCACTGGAACTTCTGGATATGGTCGGCATGGCGGAGAAGCGCGATCAGCACCCTTCTCGGTTATCTGGTGGGCAACAACAACGGGTAGCCATCGCCCGCGCGCTTGCTATGCGCCCCAAAGTAATGCTGTTTGACGAAGTCACTTCCGCACTGGACCCTGAGGTCATCAGCGAAGTAACCAGCGTTATCCGCAGCCTGGTGGATCAGCACAACCTGACCATGCTGATGGTCACGCACCAAATTGGCTTTGCTCGGGAAATTTCAGACCGAATTTGCTTCTTCTTTGCGGGTCAGATTGAAGAGCAGGGAGCGCCAAAAATACTGCTGGACAGCCCCCAGAACGACCGCACTCAGCAGTTCCTGAGTGCGGTTTTGGACGCCAACTAGGCCATTAACCTAGTTGGATTTACAGGCCGCTTCCGTTGTTTGCCCTGTAGGCAAGAACGCCTTGATGTACTCATCGGGCGTAACGGTTGCCATCATTTCATCAGAGCCCATGTAATCCTTCAGGGCTTTGTTGAATGCCTCACGAAACGCACTGTCTTCGGCGCGAAAACCGACACCCACAACCTGCTTTTCACGGCCTACGAAAACCTCGGGATCTGAAATATCGAAACTTTCATCCAGGTCTGCAGCGTGCTTGGCTTCCAACACGTTAATCGGAACCGCATCGGTACGGCCTGTACGCAAGGCAGCTAGGGCTTCCGTCGTGCCGGGCACTTCCCTGATATCGCTGCCAGGAACGCCGGCATCTTTGGCATCCGTCAGTGTGTTGTAACCGGAAGGCGCAACCATGGTCAGGTTCTGGTCAATCAGATCCTGATAGGTTTCAAGATTTTTAGGGTTGCCCTTGGGCACCACAAAGGTATCACCGAAAGCACCAATTGGATCTGAAAAATCCATGTTTTCACAGCGCTTTTTAATGATGTACATACCGCCCGTCACTATGTCCACGCGACGCGCTTTCAGGCTGGGAATCAGGCTGGACCAATCGGTCAGAACAGGTTCGATATTGGTGTAGCCCATGCGCTTGAGTACATCAATGGTGATGCCGTTGACAAAACCTTTGGCTGAGCCATCGTCCCCAGCGTAAGCCCAGGGTGGTGCTGCGGCAAATCCGATGCGGATCGTCTCGCCGTCTTCAATCCTATCTCCAAGGGTTCCGGCCTGAACCACGCTAGCAGCGGCCGTTACACCTAGCACCAACGCCAACGTTTTCATTCTTGTACTTTTAAACAGCTTCATTACATTACCTCGCTTTAAACCCACTAAATACTTGCCGCCATTATGGCATAGAACCGGGCTCAAACTTTTACTGCTGTGGCGGGAGGCTTATTTCAGCCCCGAAATAAGCCTGGCCAGCTGCTCGGCCGTGTTCTCAAGATAGTGCACGGCGTTAGCGATGGCATCGTCTTTGCTGATCGGCCCCGGGGCGATCGGGAAAACCGCCGTAATGCCTGCGTTATGAATGGCGGTCATATCGCCTTCCCCCAACTTTCCAGCCAGGCCAATAACAGGCACCTGGTAGCGTTGCGCCAGTTTAGCCACGCCCGTGGGCGTTTTCCCCGATGCGCTTTGCCCATCAATCGCACCTTCGGCCGTGATCACCAGATCGCTGTCCTGCATGTGCGCGTCCATATCCACGGCCGACATCACCAGCTCAATCCCGGGCTTCAGAACCCCTCCGAGGATGCCGGCGACAGCGCCGCCAATACCGCCGGCAGCGCCACTTCCTGCAAAGCTACTTATGTCGTAACCGCTTTTCTCCACGCACCGGGCGAATTTGCCAAGGTTGCTATCAAGTATTTTGACTTCGTCTGGTGAAGCTCCTTTTTGCGGCCCGAACACCGCCGCCGCACCCAAATCCCCAAGTAGAATGTTGGTGACATCGCACGCAACCACAATCCGTATACCTGCTACGCAGGCTTTGGCCTCGGCAAGATCAAAGTGATTGATATGCTGCAGTCCCTCACCACCGGGTGGTATGTCATGGCCGGAAGCATCCAGCAGTTTCGCACCCATCGCCTGCAGCAAACCCGCACCACCATCGGTGGTGGCACTGCCACCCAGGCAGACAATGAGCGTTTCTGGCTGGTGTTTCAGGGCAGCCATGATGAGCTCACCGGTGCCATAACTGGTTGCCGTCATTGCATTGCGCTCAGGCTCGGGCACACAGTGCAGGCCGCTTGCCTCAGCAACTTCCACAATGGCTGTTTTGCCATCCTCTATGAGCCCGTAACTGGCGCAGACAGCGGCACCGGAAGGCCCGGTTACACGTGCTCGATGCAGTGTGCCGCGCATGGCCCTCACAAGAGTGGCGGTTGTGCCCTCTCCTCCATCTGCCAGAGGAATCTGAACCACGTGGTCAGCCGGAGCACCTCGCACCCAGCCAGTGGCAATGGCACTCGCAACGGCTTCTGCCGTGAGACACTCTTTGAACGAGTCTGGGGCAATGAGTACGCGCATGCTGCGTCCTTACTGGTAAGTTCTTTAAAGTATCTCTGACGGCACTTACAGCGCCACCATTGATACCAGCCACACGGCACTGATTGTCACCAACCCCATAAACAGTGTTGCAGCCGTGTGTGAGCGATACGCTGTTGCCACGTCCATTTTACTGAACTGGGATACCACCCAAAAATAGCTATCGTTAGCATGAGAGACGGTCATGGCACCAGCGCCAACAGCCATCACCGTTAATACGCGACCCATATCTGAGTCCAGCCCCAACTGTGGCAGCAACGGCGCAACCAACGCAGACGCTGTAACCAAGGCGACCGTTGAAGAGCCTTGCGCGATTTAAGCGCAGCGGCCACGATAAACGGCATGACAACGCCCAAGCCCAGTGTAGACAGGTTCTGGCCAAGAAAATCGCCCAGCGGCGTCGCGGCCAGAACTGCACCAAATGCACCACCGGCACCGGTAATCAGAATGATCGGCGCGGAGACAACCAGGCCTTTTTCAGTGTGGCGGGCAAACTCTTTGAGTTTTTCGCCACCCTGAATCAAAAATAACGCAAACCCAAGGCCAATCATCAAAGCATTCAATGGCTTGCCTAGAAAGTTCAACACTTCATACAAAGCGCCATCACCCAGCGGAGCCGTGGGGTAATTGGCTACTGAGCCCAGGCAAATCAGGACGATTGGTACAAAAATAGGGGCGAACGCTTTCCACGGGCCAGGCAGATCGCCGTATTGCTCTTTGCCTTCCTGAAACGCTTCTTCGGTCAGTTCCAATTCAGTGCTGGGCAAGTTGCGTGAAAAATACGCCCAAACCAAACCCGCCAGCGCCGCAATTATCGCAAAACCGAGTCCAACACCGATAACCAGGCCCAGATTGTCTTCCAGCCCTAAATTACCCGCCGCCGCAATCGGGCCGGGTGTGGGCGGTACCAGGGTATGGGTTGCAAACAAACCGGTAGAAAGCGCCACCGTCATGGCTACAGGGGATACGCTCAGGGTTCGTGCCATAGAGCGTTTCAAGCTGTTTAGAATGACGAAACCGGAATCACAAAACACCGGAATAGACACGATAAAACCGACGATAGACATGGTCATGGTGGGAAATTTCTTCCCCAAAAGCTTAATGATGGTTTCCGCCATCACAATAGCGGCACCGGTGCGCTCAAGGATGACGCCAATGATGGTGCCCAAAACAATAACAAGGCCAATGTAGCGAGAATTTTGCCAAAACCACCGCGAATCGTTGATTCGATTGAGTCGAAAGGCAGGCCAAATGCAAAAGCGGCGATGAACGACGCCAGCAAAAGCGTAATAAAAGGATTGAGTCGCAATCTGCTCGTTGCGAACACAATGAACGCAATAAGAGCGACTAAAATTAAAACCATATACATAGAAAATCTCCGGCATCGCTTTAATTATTATTGTCCCAGTGAAGGGCCCTGGCTCAAACCCTGAGCATAGAAGCTGAACGGAGATTCGTCTTTAGACATAAGGCCTGATGTGCAAGAGCTCAGCTGGGAATTTTTGTGCACTTGCACAAATCAAAAATCACTTGGAAGGCTATCAGAGCTCAGAGCCAGGTATAGATGCAGAAGTTCAGGGAGCCGAAATGGAGATAGCCCGGTCAGTTGTTCAATGCTTTTCAGGCGATACCGAATGGTGTTGCGGTGTAAGTGCAGAGCTGTCGCACATCTTTGCACATCACCATTGGCATCAAGAAACGCTTGCAGAGTACGCACATACACAAGATGACGGGGGTGCGTCTGCAGCGCTTGCAAAGGTCGCAACAGTTCCTGTTGCTGCCAGCCAGGATGCAGGCTTTCCCATAAAATGGTGACCGGGTCATCCGAGTAATAATGGAGCCGGCTTTGCGGTGATTCGCGTCTGCCGTTAGTCATTGTTGCAAGAGCAGATTCGTAGCACCCCTGCAAACTCCCCTCAATGTACTGTCCAGCGGCGAACACAACCGACATATAAGTGGTGGCTGACAAGCTCCGTTGCAGGCGTAACAATGCCTGTTCTGCTATTGATCGCCCCCCTGTAGCGCCCGATGGCTTTACCGGAGCGAGTACAAGAAGCCGCTGTGGAGCTACCTGTGCCAATAACAGACTTTTGTCACTGAGTTCCAGCTGCCGCATCAACGAAATAACAAAATCATCGGCCCCAGGAAGTTGCGCAGGTTCGATGATCAAGGCAAGGCGCGGCTGAACCAGATCGACATCGATCCTATCCAGCCAACTCTGCGGCACGGTACGGCCATTAATCAAAGCTAACAGCGTGTCTTCTATTTGCCGGCGACGATGCTGGCCTATTTCCAACAGAGCCGTTTGCTCGAGCATAAGCTCCGCCGTAACCTTCACCAAATCAGCAAACGGCAAGACCTTCGCAGGCTCTCCAGAAATACCAACAACCGCTACAACCTGATGGCCAACTGTGATGGGAACGTTAACGCCATGGCGAACCCCGGGGAAGTGCTCTGCATTAGCGGCATCAACCGACAGAGACTCTCCCTGCAGAGCGACGTGCCGCGCGCCCTGATGAACTTCACCCACTCGAAGTGGATCTCCTGACGCGATGATAACGCCGTCTGGGGTCATCACATTTACCGAGTGGCCAATAACCTGCATTGCCCGGTCTACAATGCGTTGAGCGGTGGTGTGGTCGAGATTAATGATCACGATCCTCAACGCCCGTGCTCATCATACCAACGCTCCATTAACGATCGCCCGCAACTCCTGCCTGATCGGGTAGGACGACGAAGGAATTAACTGCGCCATAAAAATCACCACCAACTCTTCGACCGGATCGATGAAGAAGTTGGTGCTCGCCAAACCACCCCAACCGTACTCCCCCACCGACCCGTTGGTCTGGGATTTGGCAACGTCAGTTTTGACAGAAAAGCCCAGGCCAAAACCACTTCCGGCATAGGGCGTCTCGCTGAACGCACCCACGGAAAGGCCTGGCAGATCCTGATTCCCCGGCAGATGATTGCTGCGCATGAACTCCAGGGTCTTGCGACCAATAATTCGCTGCCCCTGAAACTCTCCACCCTGACAAAGCGCTTGGGCAAAATGGAAATAATCGTCAATAGTAGAAACCAGTCCGCCGCCGCCCGACAAAAACCTCCCCTTACGACGGAAAGGCGATGTCTCAGGATCGTCCTGCAGCTGGAACCGATCGCCAGGCTGGTACTGATAGCAGGCGGCGAAGCGGTCAAGCTGATCATCACGAACGTGAAAGCCGGTGTCGGGCATATCCAGGGGGGCAAAGATATGCTCACGCAGGTATTCATCAAATGGCTGGCCCGACAGCAGCTGTACCAGATAGCCCAGTACATCCGTGCTGACGGAATAGTTCCAGGCTGTGCCCGGCGAAAACTCCAATGGCAATTCCGCAAGCTGATCGACCAGTGTTTCCATCGTCAAATCCCGGCTGCCATCAAGCTTCAATTCCCGGTAAGCCGCATCAACATTCGTGCGGTTCATAAATCCATAGGTCAGGCCAGACATATGGGTGAACAGGTCGCGAATGGTCATGATGCTGGTTGCGGGTGTGGTCAGGAAATCAGGATAGACACCGCTTTTATACACCCGCCGATTTTTCCAGGCCGGAATATACTTGTGCACTGGATCATCCAGCAAAAACCGCCCTTGCTCATAAAGCTGCATCATGGCGATAGACGTGATCGGCTTGGTCATGGAGTAGATGCGAAAAACCGTATCACGGCACACCGGCTTGTTGCGTTCCACATCCATCAGCCCTTGGGCTTTTACATAAGCAATCTCTCCGCGCCGGGCCACCAGTGTTAATGCGCCGGGCAATTTACCAGGCTGGATATAGCAACGGTCAAGATGGCCTTCAATGTTGAGAAGCTGGCGGGGAGCGAGGCCGGCAACCTGTTTGAGTTCCGTCATGGAAAAGGCACCTTCTTACTTGTGTGGTTATGGGTCCGCAAACTATTCACCGACTGTATCAGGATAGTAGCAAACCTGCGGCGCCCACCATTTGACAAAAAGCCGGGAGAAGAGAAGTATCGAATGATCATTTTAAGGGTCGCTCGCCCTGCCATACCTTTGGAGTCCATGATCCATGCGTGTTTTTTCCAATCCAGTAGGCTCCGGCACACTCTGGTTCGACAACCTGGCTACAGCCGAAGGAACTCCTGTTGCTTACGACCCGCAGGCGCGGGAATTCGTGCCTATGCCGCCTTTTTGCGCGAACCGGGAAATTATCGGTTGCAACTGGATTGCCCCCAAGCAAGGCGCTTTTTGTCGATCCTGCGCAATGACCGAACTAGCGCCAGACCCGGCTATTCCCAACGCCATTCCCAACTGGGCGCAAACAGAGGCAGCCAAGCGCTGGGCACTGGACAATCTTGGCCGGTGGCACTGGTTCCGGCCCGAAGACCCTGGCGCGCACCTGTGTTCCACATGCTTGCCGAGGGTGCCACCCCAGTACCCATGGGGCATGTTCAGGGTAAGGTGACCATCAGCGTGGCCGAAGTAGACCCTGTTCTGCGAGTAACCCGCCGTGAAGCGCTGGAGGAACCCTATCGCACCATGATAGGCCACATGCGACACGAGATCGCCCATATGCTTTGGTGGCGACTCAGCCTGCGCGAGGATTTTCTCGATGCTTTTCGAGGAATGTTCGGCGACGAGCGCACGGACTATCCAACGGCCTTACAGCAATATTACCAGGAAGGCCCGCCACCCGGCTGGCCGTTGAGCTTCCTGACCAGCTACGCCTCGGCGCACCCTCATGAGGACTGGGCCGAAACCACCGCCCACTTGCTACACCTGACCGATATAACCGACAGCTTCGTCGCGGCAGGTCTTTCCTCACCGGAATTGCCGCACCAAAACTGGGATCCCTATACCGAACCCAGCGCGGAACGCCTGATCCATGTTGCTGCCTCCCTTGTTCCTGGCGTCAACCACGTCAACCGCTCAATGGGCCTGGAAGATCTCTATCCTTTCGTGCTGTCAGATGTTGCTCGCCGCAAGCTTGCCTTTGTGCATGACTGGTTGCGGCGCGGAGCGCAGGGGCTCTAAGGCGCTGACAAAACCGATTGAAACCTGTGTCGTTCAGGCAGGCTCTGCGCCAATCTCCTGCAACGCCTGAACCAAAGTATCGGGCTCTTGTGCTCCGGAGATGAGGTACTGGCCGTTGATTATGTACGCCGGTACAGCCGTAACACCCGCCTTCTGGTACGTGGCTTCGTCTTCTCGCACCTCAGTCGCGTACTGGTCAGTGCCCAGCACATCTCTGGCTTTTGTGGAATCCAACCCGAGAGATTCAACGCATTTGATCAGAACATCGTGGTTGGAGACGTCTTCCGCTTTGCCGAAGTAGGCTTCAAACAACGCTTGCTTCATGCCCGTCTGCTGGCCCTGCTCGCCGGCCCATTTTACCAGCCGGTGGGCATCGAACGTGTTGCAGGTGAGCCGCTCCTGAATGCTGTCAAAATTAAGGCCAAGATCTTCCGCGATCGTCATCATCTGGTTCTGAGTGACGCGCAACTCTTCCTCGCTCCGCCCGTACTTGCGGGCCAAAGCCGGCAGAATCGGCTCACCCTCACCGCTGTGATCGGGGTTCAGCTCAAATGCATGCCATTGAACGGTGAACTCATACTCTGGCGCCAACTGCCCCATGGCGCGCTCTAGGCGGGCATAGCCAATGGCGCACCATGGGCAGGCGATGTCGGAAACGATATCAATGTGCATATTGTTCATAGTGAGCCCCAAATAAGAGATTACAAAAACTTCGACAAATCAAAACCGCAGCTGCTGCTGCCCAAGCATTGCCGCTATGGTAATAAACAGCAACTAAGCCGGGCAATATTCTCCAGTCGAAGTTAATAATGGTAAACCCGAAAGGCATTTGCAGACTACTCTGCTAGTCTGATCTCTCTTTTGAAGTGAACGGAGTTCTGCATGATTACAGTTCATCACCTTAATAATTCCCGCTCGCAACGCGTTCTCTGGATGCTGGAGGAGCTTGGAGTGCCCTACGAGATCCAGCGTTACGAACGCGACAAAAAAACCATGCTGGCGCCTGCAAGCCTGAAAAAAATACATCCATTGGGTAAATCACCGATAATTACCACCGGCGATCTGGTAGTAGCGGAGTCTGGCGCCATTATCGAATATCTTGCCCACACCTATGGCAAAGACACCATGCTGCCCGAGAGCGGTGGCCAGGCGTGGCTTGATTACACGTACTGGCTGCATTACGCCGAAGGCTCTTTAATGCCTCCGTTGGTTATGCGCCTGGTGTTTGAAAAGGTGAAAAACAGCCCAATGCCGTTTTTTATCAAGCCAGTAGCTAAAGGCATTGTGAACAAAACCCATCAAACGTTCATAGGCCCGATGATCAACACGCATCTGGATTTTGTCGAGTCTCACTTGGCGAAAAACACTTGGTTTCTCGGGGACAACCTCAGCGCCGCAGACATTCAGATGAGTTTCCCGCTGGAAGCCTCAGTAGCCCGGGGTATCGTCGGCAAGAACCGGCCCAACATTTTAGCCTGGGTAGAACGTATGCACGCCAGACCTGCTTACCAGAAGGCGCTTGAGAAGGGTGGAGAATACGCTTTTGCGTGAGCAACAGGCCACTTCCTTCAAGAAGAGTCGCCGGAGCTGCTCACATTATAGGCATAGCTAATCTGCCAGTAACGTTTCAAGCAGCTCGTCTATGTCTGTTTTTAATTCTCTATCGTCAATTTTATTAGCATTGATTTTTGCATCTTGAAGATTTTTGATAGCTGCGTCGGTTTGGCCCAGCTCAATTTGCACGGTAGCCATAGAAAATGCGATCGATGACATATGGTCTTTCGCATTGATAGCCATGGCTTTTTCCATGGCTTTTTCGTAGCCCTCCAAAGCCTCTTCTAAATTCTCTGCAAAGTCCGCAAGTGTTTCCCATTGTTCGGGGTGGTCTTTGTCGGTATTTTCATTATCAATGCAAACAGCCCTTAACTCTGCATACAGCGAATTAAACGCCACTTTATCGCCGTTTTTATCAGCCTCCATTAGCTTCTCAGCTAAGCCATAAACGGATTTATATATTTTGGTACTAATCATTGCGTTTGCTTCCTAAGAATAAGATATCGTTCCATGCAGAACCGTTACCCCGCCAGCGCAGCCCGCACCTTCTTGCTCAGGTGGCCCATTTCGACCCGACCAAGCACCTGAGGGCGCAGAGTGTTCATTACACTGCCCATATCCTGCATTCCCTGAGCATCGGTTGAACTGATTGCCTTACGAATCAGCGCATCCAAATCATCCTCGGAAAGGGCAGCGGGCATGAATTCCTCAATAATCACCATTTCCGCCCGCTCCGTGTCGCCCAGCTCCTTGCGGCCGGCATCATCATATTGTCGCGCAGAATCACGGCGCTGCTTAAGCATTTTGTCCAGCACCTTCAGGACTTCCTCGTCATTCAGATCGCGGCGTTCATCAATCTCGATCTGTTTAACCGCAGCCTGAGCCATACGCAGGGTGACAAGCCGGGTTTTATCCCTGTTCCGCATTGCCTCTTTTACCGCGTTGCTCAATTGTTCCTTGAGTGATAATTCCGCCATTGTCGGGCTCCTGTTCTGGGGGTTAAGCGTGTTGGTTTCGCACAGTGAGAGAAATGAGAGAAGCTAGGTTTAACCGAAAACCTGCGCAGGTTCAATCACCAACAAAGCAAAAACCAATAAGCAATCGCGCCCTATCGTTTATAGTTTTTTTATCTTTGCGTAATGATTCCGAGTTTTTTGGCTTGTAGTGTGTGCAATAGGGCCAAGCGACTCGAAATAACAAAGAGTAATTTCCGAATCAGGCGTGTATTTGATCCGGAACTCCGCAGAGGGATTGTTCCATGAAGAATTCAAAAGCCCATACCCGCACGTTATACCGGCATGGGCTACCAATGCGGATAACTCACTGGGCAAACGCTCTTTGCCTGTTTTTTCTTTTGTTAAGCGGGCTTCAAATTTTTAATGCCCACCCTCACCTGTATTGGGGCTCGGTTTCTGATTTCGATTCGCCATGGCTGTCCATGGGTGCCCATCGTACGGAGGCTGGCGAAATGGTCGGGCATACCCGCCTGTTTGGCTGGGAGCTGAACACGACGGGTGTGCTGGGCCTATCAAGCGATGCAAACGGCGATCCGCAGGTGCGCGGTTTTCCCTCCTGGCTGACCATTCCCAGTGGCCGCTGGCTAGCTATGGGTCGAAACTGGCACTTTTTCTTTGCTTGGCTTCTGGTGATTAACGCCTCCCTCTTTTTTGTCTGGGCGGTAGCTTCAGGCCACCTGAAAAAACTGATACCCACACGCGAGGACTGGCGCAGCTTCGGCAGCTCGGTAATTTCACACATCAAACTGCAGCACCCCGCTGGCGAAGAGGCTACGCGGTACAACATCCTGCAAAAACTCGCGTACTTGATCACCATCTTTGGGCTGGGGGCTTTGATCGTAATCACTGGCCTGTGCATGTCACCTCGCATGGACACGGTTATGGGCGGCGTACTTGAAGTGCTAGGCGGGCGGCAGTCAGCCAGGAGCATTCATTTTCTGATCGCATGCTCCTTTGTATTGTTTGTGTTTGTCCACCTGTTTGAAGTGGTCGTTACCGGCCCGTTGAACAACCTGCGCTCCATGATTACCGGTAATTTTCGTTATCAAACCGATACACCTGATAAGCATGAAAAGGAGTCCCACCATGACGGATAACAACCGACGGCGTTTATTGAAAGGCCTGCTCGCGTCCGGTGGGTTACTGACACTCACCGGGTGTGACAAGCTCTCTCGCAGCGATTGGTTCGTTGACACTTTGCGCAGTAGCGAAAAGTTATCGAATTTTGCTCAGCATGCGATCACACCACGAAAAGCCATGGCTAAAGAATTTACCCGGGCCGACATATCGCCGATACACCGCCCCAACGGCAGCACCAACGGCAGTGGTCAAGAGTACCAACGCCTGGCCGCCAACAACTTTGCAGATTATGCCCTGAGAGTGGACGGCCTCGTCAAAAACCCCGCCCGCCTGTCGCTGAACGATCTCAAAGCCTTGCCGTCCCGTACCCAGATCACCCGGCATGACTGTGTGGAAGGCTGGAGTGTTATTGGTGAATGGACCGGCGCCAAACTCAGCGCAGTACTTGAGCAGGTTCAACCGCTACCCAGCGCGCGTTACCTGGTATTTCACTGCGCCGATTCCTACGGCTCAACCGGCAGCCGCTACTACGAAAGTATCGACATGGAAGACGCCTACCACCCGCAAACATTGCTCGCGTATGGACTCAACGGCGAGACCTTGCCAACCGCCAATGGCGCACCGCTTCGGTTGCGAGTTGAGCGACAACTGGGCTACAAGATGGCCAAGTTCATCATGGCGATTGAAGTGGTCGAAAACTTTGAGGATATCGAAGGCGGTAACGGAGGTTTCTGGGAAGATCGAGGCTACGCTTGGTACGCCGGCATATAAAACTGTATGGATTTTTGGCACTTTTATTTTGCTACTGCCCCCCAATATATTAAGGAACCTCTCGACCACACACCCCGCAGGAAGTAACAATGAACGACATTCTCAAGAAGTTCCTTTTTGTTTCAAGTATTTACCTGCTAGCACCTAGCGCTGGCGCTTTCAGCCTGAACGACACCATCTCCAGCGGCACCCAAGCATTATCCTCAGCCACACAGGTCAGCGGTGAAGCCCAGCAACTGTTAGGTCAGCTAGAGGGCCAACTCGACGTTACCGAAACTCAGGCGGCTGGTGGTACCAGCGCCTTGTTGCAACTCGCTAAAAATGAGCTGGGCACCAGCACCATGAGTGGTCTCACGAGCAAAGCTCCGGGCCTATCCAACCTGCTGGGGGGAGGTAACAGCTTGAGCGACAGCCTCCTCTCCGGCATTTCGTCCATGTCCGAGGTGCAATCGGCCTTCTCAGCGCTGGGCATGGACAACGCCATGATCCAGCAATTCGTACCGATTATAATGGGCTTTCTGGGAGACCAAGGGGTTGGCTCTTCACTGCTAGGCCAACTACAGGGGCTTTGGGCGCCTGCCAGCTGAGCTACAGCCGGCTCCAGGAACTGGCTTTGGGCTGAGTTTCGTTTCGTTACAGACATTTTTTCCCTTGCCCGTTATTCTGACGCAGCATGAGCCATTTTGATGGTTGGCTGGTTTCCGGGACACAGGGTTTGCGAATGGCAGGAGATTATCGTGTAAGAAGAATAACTCTGACGGGAATACTCCTAATCACCGGGCTTTCCTGCCCCCAGGTGTGGAGCGAACCGATGAGGGTGGTGACTGAGCACTCGCCTCCAGGTGAATATCTCGATGCAAACGGCCGTGTAACCGGAGCGACAGCTGAACTCGTCCGCGAATTGATGAAACGTGCTGGCGAGCCGGGCGATATCGTTCTGCTGCCATGGGCACGTGGTTACAGGATGGCCCTGCAAGAGCCGAATGTAGCACTGTTTGAAGCCACCCGCTCAGAAATACGGGAAGACCTGTTCAAGTGGGTCGGCCCGATCAAGCGTGTCACCGGCGGTTTTTTTGTTCGTCGCCAAGATGACCTTGCAATAGAAACACTGGACGACGCGCGCGAGCTGAATGGCGTCTGTGCGTACCGGGGAGGCTCTGACGGGCAGTCACTGACAGCTCTGGGCTTTACCAATCTGGAACAACCCACCCGGCCGGCGCAGTGTCTGGAGATGCTAATGCACAGGCGCGTTGATGCCTGGATGACCAGCGATATTGGGCACCTGCCATTATTTGCCGAAACGGATTATTCAGCAAACGATGTGACCCTTGCCTACATCACCTCAGCGAAATACCTATACATTGCTATGTCGCTGGATACCGCAGATGCAACCGTTGCCCGCTGGCAGAAAATCCTGGACAAGATGAAACTGGATGGCACATTTGCACAGTATTACCGTGGCACCTACCCCGATGAAATGATCGAAGCTCTCAGCCACCCAGGACATCCAGATTTTCCCTGGCTGGACCAAGGAGGTTAAAGGCGCCTACCTCCCCGACCGGGGAAGACATGTATCCATCGTGGCCAAGCAAACTGTTTATTTATCTCGTTCCTTTTGCCCTTCTCCAGCCAACAACTCAGCGGCCGGCATACCGAAATACTCTCCTTGCGAGAAATCAATACCCAGCTCCACGACACGCCGCTGTACCACCTCACTGTGTACAAACTCTGCCACCGTTTTGATCCCCAGGCTCCGGGCAAATTGCACAATCCCCTTGGTGACAAGAAACGCCGTGTGGTCCTGCGCCAGATAGCGAATCAAACTACCGTCTATCTTGATGAAATCCACGTTCAGCTTGAGCAAATGGGAAAAGTTGGAGTAGCCGGTGCCGAAGTCATCAATGGCGATCCGGCATCCAAAAGATTTCACCTTGTCGATAAAGTGCAACACATCACCATAATTGCCGATGCCATCAGATTCGAGAATCTCGAAGATCACCCGTTCGCCAACATTGCCCGCCCGCAGATGCTCCAGAATCAGAGCAAGGGTTTCCGGATCAACGATATCCATATAGGACAGGTTGATGGAAAACTCGTGGGGCTGCGTGGCAAAAGCGGCGAACGACTTTTCCACCATGATCCGGGTGATCTGGCGGTTAAGCCGAAGCTTATTGGCCACCTCCATGAATTGCCCGGCGGCGATCACCCCATGCTCAGGATCATCCATCCTTACCAAACACTCATATTTGGTAAACGTGCCCAGCTGGTTATCGTGAATCGGCTGGAAGTGTGGACGTAATGCGTTGGTCTCGATTGCCTTTTTCAGGCGCCTCGCCCAATAGATATTTTTCTCGTAGCCTTTTTCAACTTCCTGGCTTTGGTCATAAAACAGGTACTGACGCATCTGATCTCGTGCTTGAGAAACAGCAATAGTTGCCTGATTAAGCAAAAGATCCGATGCTGCGTTTCCATTGCTCTCGCGGAGAAAGGCAATGCCCGCGCTGGTGTCCAGGGTTAACGCCTGCTGCTGCCAGTTAACACGCTGCGCACAAAGAAATTCGGTCAATTCACTGGCGAACGTGCGCACCCGAGACTCCGAAACACCAGGGCCCAGAAGTGCGAATTCGTCACTGGACAGACGGTAAAGCTCGGGGGCAGGTCCAAAGGGGTGAGAATGGGTACGGATAAACGAGCGCACCTGCTTACGCATGGCCAACAGCACGGCATCGCCGCATTCATTGCCAAACAGGCTGTTAACCTCTTTGAAACGATCCAGATTCAGGAGAATGAGACAGGCTTCCTGCCGATCCTGCAAGTCTCTCAACAGGCGCACTCGATTGGGCAGACCGGTCAGAACGTCGGTGTAGGAGGCCTGCAATTCACGCATGAGCTGCAGAATCCGATAAAGCAGGTAAAGGCTCAGAATCAACAAAACCGAGCCCGTGGTCACCAGTATCCGGTAATTAGTGTCGCGCATGGGCACCAGCACCCGGTCGATCTCATCCTTTGGAACGCCAGCGCCGTAAACCATACCTGCCGGTGTTGTGGCGTAATACAACTCATAGAGTCGCCCGTCAACGTTAAGCTGCCGTGTACGCAGCCGCTTTTCAGGGGATTTGCTATCACCTAATGCTGATGACGTGTCCGGATCATTTCCGGAAAGATTCGCTGCCAAAATTGCATCGATAATCTTCTGCTCCTGAACCGGATCTTCGTTTTGACTAAGACTGGACAGGTTTCGGTTGTTACGGTCGTTAAGGAAAGCAAAGCTGCTTTGCGTGACTTCCATACGGCTGACCAGATCAACAACCTGATCCGATGCCCAGTCGATGGTCGCGACACCAATTAACACACCTTCGGCGCTGACCACCGGCTGAGCAAGGGTAAGAACAACGCGTCCGGTTGCCATGTCAAAGTAAACCGGTGACCAGTAGGCAGTCTCGCCAGAGGCGGGACTGCGGGCACCCTCCCTCCCCAGGGTCAACTCAAACCAGCGAGTCTGTTTGAAATCAGTTGATTGGGATTGCATTCTGGGGTCGCCAACTCCGGCCTTGACCAGATAGGGCGCATAGCGTTTACCGGCAGGCGCTACAATGCCCGGCTGATACCAGAGACCAGCACCGGATACACCCAGCTCGCTTTCTAGAAGGCTTTGCAGTGTTTTTTCAAGCTGGCTCTGCAGTTGGCGCTGGGCTGTTCGCGAACCCTGCTGTTCCCGCGATAACCGGTAGAATGTCTCGCCTATAGTCGCGAGTGTCGCCACCTGGCGCTCCAGAGCAGTTTGGTGGGCATCAATGCGGACCAATCCGGTGAAGAACACATCCCGAATCTGATCCCTGCGCAACTCATACATCGCCTGCTGGGAGTAGTTCAGGTTCAAGTGGGATAACAGAAACATGCCAATAGCAAAAAGCGCAATCAGTAGCAGTAGCAGCCCCATAATGGAGTGTATAGCATAGCTGCTTCTCCAGAAGCCAAGATGTGGCCGTGCCCACCTGGACAAGGCTGGCCACGGCAGCTGTTTAATTGGCACTTGCACCTTCAGGGGATGAAACCAGATTGTTAAGAGCGTTTTCAGCCCCCGCGTGGCCGAGCCCTGCAGCAGTTCTGAACCACTTCGCAGCCGCATTCTTATCCTGCGCTACGCCAAGCCCCTGGGCGTAAATTTCGCCTAGCAGATAGGCCGCCTGCCCAGATTCAGGCACGGCCATCTGGGCCCAGCGATAGGCTGATTCGTGATTGCCCAGAGCGTACTGGATCTGAGCCATGTTTGCCTGCGCACCCGCAGCGCCATCTTCGGCAGGGCCGCGACAGGCAATCAGGGCATCACTGAAGTTGCGAATCCGGGTGAGCAAATAGCAGTCGTTCAACTGGCGGGATACGGCAGCTTTTTTAGCTTCACCATCGCGCACCTCAGTGTTATCGCTCAGGAGAGCATTGAACGGCTGCTGCGAGGGTTTTGGCGCCGGCGGCATAGCTTCGAGCCGCGCCTCATAGGCCGCCACATCCTGCGCACAGGAAAAACTATATCCACGGCGATACGAGGCCAGGCCTGCTGCGGTAATCTCATCCGTGTTGTAACGCCGGGCGACAGCGCCACAGCGGCGTTCACGCTCTTGGCTCACTTGCTCCAGCTGGGTCGTGCGGGCCGGATCACGCGCGTAACGTTGGAGGTATTCCGTTAGCGGATCAATGTATGGTTGATCAAAAAGCGGTTTAATTTCCTGGTCAGGACCCGCAGCCGGAGCCTTTTGCCCGATTTTACTCAGCGCGTCACCGGTGCGACTCAGGAAGTCACTCGTCTTTAAATTGCCACAGCCTGCAATTAGCACTGCACTCATCATGATGACAAGTAATCGATGCATCGGATTCACCAGAAGATCTGAAAATTGCAGCTGCAGCTTAGGAAAACAACCCAATTACATGAATTCTAGTTCACCTGTTTCCCGATGTCCCCGATGACATTGTAACGTATTGAAACCAATCTAGAAGGCAAGGCAACCGCAGACAGCCGCGCCTGCCGGCCTCACCTTTAGCTCAATTATTCGACCGTGACTGTGATCTGCTCAGAGACGACCGGTTGGCTGTGCGGCACATGCGCGTAGTTGCCAATTAACAACTGCAAGGTGTGCTCGCCAGGCTGCAACGTAATCTCTGTTTCTGTTTGCCCGCCACCAAAATGCTTGATTTGGTCTGTGGCTGGAAGCGGCTTGCTCAAATCGGACGGCACCTCAGTGTCGATCAACAAATGGTGATGCCCGGTACCCTCTTTATCGACACCCGCCGGCGCGACGCCCATGTTGCGCAGACCAAACACGACGTCGAAGGTGCCCTCAACCGTTGCACCGTCGCTTGGCTGAACAAAATACACTTCGGCATTTTCAGGGGCATCTGAAATCATGCTCTCAGCGAACGCGCTGACCGGCGCGATTAACAGTGCTGAACATAAGGTGATTGCGATCCTGTTCATTTCACTTCCTCCTTTGTATTCGACAAATGTCAGTATAGTGGGCGAAATGCAGTATCGATACGCGCACCCGAGTGACTATTTTTTAACTGAATTTGAGCTACCTCAGCGTGTCAAAAGACGAACACCAAGCCAGCGGTAATAATTCCAAACAGGATGGACAAACCGATTAAGGCCTTCCATGGGAAAGGCGGCGGAGGCGGCTCCACAGCGAGTTGCTCTTCCAGATAGTTTCTCAGCAAACGAGTGTTGCGAGTATTGGCCTTATAGATGGCATCAAAGGCATCTCCCACCACTGGGACCAGCCCACCGACAAAATCGATACCCATATTGCGCAGGATAAGTCGCTTCACATCCTTGCTGGCCCCGGCCCGTTGAGCTTCGACCAACACATAGCCAGACAACAAAAGGCCTGCGGCATCGCCCACTACAGGCACCAGGCCGATAATGGCCTCAGCCCCAATCTGAAATCGAGTAAAGGGAATGCCGATACTGTTGTCGGTAAAGCGGCTAAACTTATCGAGCCGTTCAAGTATCGCCCGCTGCCGGGCTTCGGTAGGCTTTGCCATAAAATATCCCGAAAAAGAAAACCTCAGAAACCTGGCGCCAACCAACGGGTTCCGCTCTTCCTGAATCGACCTTACCAAATAAAAGGCCGCAAAGACCTCAAAAATCAAAGCCTAACTGCAGTCGGCTGCAGAACTACGGGGGAGAGACAGGAGAACCCTGGGCGATCTGAGCCCAGGCTTCTCTTGCAGCTTTTGGGGAATTTCAAAAGAACAAATAAGTTATTGATCAGAAGTTGTAACCGATACCCGCGCTGTATGCGAAGGCGCCATCATCAAAGTTGTCGTCGGCGTCACTGGCGCTGTCAAAGAAGACCTGATATTCCATCTGAACGGTGATGTAGGTTTTTTCCCGAACATAGTACTTCACACCAGCCTCGGGGCCAGCGAAGAAAGTTTCATCCACATCATCGCCATAGATACCACCGAGATTGGCACCGACAAAGGGCTGCCAGCTACCACCGTCAAAATGGTAATCGACAAAGCCCCGTGAGGCGCCAGACCAACTCGAATTATTTTCCGAATCCGCAAAGCCAAAACTTTGGCGCAAGCCAGCGGCCAGATTGTCGGAGAAGAACTTACCCACATCAAAGCTGACGGCAGCAACGTTGTTATCGAACTCATTGTCACTTGAACCGGTGCCGGTCAAAGCAAAGAGGCCATCACCGGCCTCGGGTTCAGCCGAAACCAGCGCGGGTGAGAGTGCCAGGCAAATAATTGCCGCAGAGTACTTGAGTTTCATAAATTGTTTCCTCGTACATTCCTGCTTTTATTTGAAGTGCTACTGGCTTTTGAGCGACTGCTTGCGACTGCTCTCGTATTCCCGGAACCAAATGCCAGATCAGTGCCGGGAAGAGCATTGCAACTGCGTTATAAAAGCATACGTCACACAATGGGTTCGCAATGGAGTCAACGGAAATTTGTAATAGTTCGGCCGTTGAGCATTGAGACCAAATTCGATGGGTTGAATAGGGCGAGCAGGCTTGATCAAGCGAAGCGGTAAAGACGAATTCGCTATTAAAACGCCCAATGGCTTATTAGCAATAAAATTTAGTTACTACTTAATACTGTTGATTATTATGTTTCATATATTATTAAAACTCTCGAAATTTATGACGCTTATAACGACATCATTATATATCGTTACGAAATAAAGCCGAAAATAAATACACGGAGCCAAGCACTGCTTAGCGGCACATCCGGAAGGGATAAAACGCCCAAAAACATTAACGCATGTTAATAATAAACGTTAAAAAAGCTTCAACAACTACTGGTCCGAATCGCCCTGGCAGGTGACACTCCAACAACCACCTTCATCAAAACGATCGCTTATGCCTGAACCAACCCCACTTCAAACCTTGTTCGACACCCTCCCCCAATCCGGCAGAGTGGAATGGATCGGTATCCGTCCAGCCCGTGGTGAAGCAATGAAAGCGCTCAATAGCGTGGTGATCGCACCGGGCACAGGCCTGGAAGGCGATCGATTCAAGGGCAGCGAAACCAGCAAACGGCAGGTTACCCTGATTCAGAAGGAGCACTTGTACGTCATTGCTTCCTGCTTGCAGCGGGAGGCAATTAGCCCCGACGTTTTCCGGCGCAACATCGTGGTATCGGGCCTAAACCTCCTGGCCTTGAAAGGAAAAATGTTCAGAATTGGGGGCGTGGTGCTGGAATACACGGGCCCTTGCCACCCCTGCAGCAAGATGGAGACCACTCTGGGGCCCGGCGGGTACAACGCCACGCGCGGGCACGGTGGTATTACGGCACGAGTGGTAGAAGGAGGCGAGCTGACACTCGGCGACAACGTGCAGGCTTGCTTATGAAGCTGGAACAATCATCCTCTTCAGCAACGGTTTGCTGCTTGAGTTTCTTTTTGCAACTTTGCACTCCGGACAATCAGAACTATACTTTTTATCTCTTATTTGATTGGCAAATGGCTCAAAACGAAATCTAACCGGCCACAAAAATAACCCGGAGATTCAAATGCTTAACCATACGTGCACTCGATCCGTTTCTGTTTTTGCCTCCACCGTTGTTGGCCTTTTATTAGCAAGTAGTGCTTTCGCAGCTACCGAAATTAAACTCGGATGGACTACATCCGATAGCGAGGTAGACCCTTACGCGATCGCCGCGCACTACTTTGCAGAAGAACTCGAAAACGCAGCACCCGGCGAATTCGACGTTTCGTTCTTCCCTAACCATCAGCTCGGGAATGATACTGCGATGCTTGAGGGGCTACAGTTTGGCACCATGCACGCAGGTGTAATTACCGGCACCCAGATAGGCCAGTTGGAGACGGCGTTTCAGCTCAATGACCTCCCATTCCTTTACGCCAATAGCGCCCAGGCCCATGAGGTTCTGGATGGCGAGGTCGGTCAGGAATTACTCAAGCGGCTTGAAGCCCAAGGCATAATGGGACTAGGTTTTGCCGAGGCCGGTTTCCGCCATACCATCAATAATGTACGGCCAGTGGCAAAGCCAGACGACTTCAAGGGCATCAAGCTGCGCGTCCAGCCCAGTGACCTGTTTATCGACAGCTTCCGTGCGATTGGCGCAAACCCAACGCCAATGGCCTGGAGTGACGTTTTCACGGCAGTACAGCAAGGCACTGTTGATGGTTTGGAGATTCCGCTTGCCGTCATCTTTGCAAACAAGTACCCGGAAGTTACTAAATACCTCTCGTTGACCAGCCATACTTACAACGCCCTCGCGTTGTTGATGTCGAAAGACGTCTTCGATGGCTTGCCGGAAGAGCTTCAAGACGCCGTACAAGACGCCGCCAAAAGCGCCATCGAACGCCAACGGGCTACTGTAGCCGCCAATGAAAAAGACATCCTGCAAAAAATCAAAGATGCCGGTATGAAAGTGAATGAAGTTGAAGATGTCGAGGCTTTCCGAGCCAAAGTCGCCAGCGTTTACAATGCCTACAGTGCCAAAATCGGTGCCGATCTCGTCGATAAAGCGCTGGGTCAGGTAAGCGAATAAGCAGACATAAAGCGATCGCCGCCAGAAGTTGGAAATCGATCTTTGCGGGACATGTTATCAATGTATCGTTGTTTGGATACTGTAGGGAGCTGGGTAGTCAAAATTTCCCACCTTCTCGGGGCGCTTAGCGCCCTGATTATGTTGGGCAGCCTCCTCCTCGGCGTCTTTTACCGTTACGTACTTGACGCATCTTTAGCTTGGAGCGACGAGGTCGCTACCCTGGCTTTTATTTGGACCATCTTCCTGTTTGCAAGCGCTCTTGTCCGCGACTTCGGCCATGTCCGGGTCGCGCTTTTGCTGGACGCCCTTCCGCGTGTGGCCGCTGAACTCTTCGAGCGGGCCATCGTTATTTTAGTGTTAATCTTTGGCTATATCCTGCTCACGACTGGCTGGGATTATGCCGAGTTTACGGCGAACCGTGTGTCGGCGGCTGTCCGGTACCCGATGTGGCTGCAGACTGCAGCAATCCCCGTTTGCGGTGGGCTGATTGCCTTTCATGCGTTGGTTCTCTTGCTGCGCCCTTCGTGGATCAGGGATATGCCTGAGGTGAACAATGGGTGACATCGGCACGGTTATGATTGTCGGCCTCTTTGTTATGCTCATTCTCGGGGTCCCCATTGCCATTACCCTGGGCCTGCTCACAGCCGTCGGCGTTTGGATGGCGGACAGCAATCCCATGATCATGGCGCAACGCTTTCTCGCCGGTGGTTCAGTCTCCAGCCTTCTGGCTATACCCGGATTCATTCTTGCCGGCGAATTGATGAGCGCGGGCGGGCTCTCCCGCCGTCTTGTGCGAGTGGCATCGGTATTTTTTGGTCATCTGACCGGTGGACTCTCCATGTCTACTGTCGTGGCCGGCACGTTCTTTGGGGCAATTTCCGGTTCTGCGCCAGCGACTACCGCGGCAGTCGGCTCGATTATGATCGATGAGCTTGAAGCTAAGGGGTATAAACGGGGTTACGCCGCGGCACTGGCCACTGCAGTGGGACCGCTCGGTCAAATGATTCCACCGTCTATCCCAATGGTCGTTTGGGGCGTACTCGCAGAAGAATCCATTTCCAGGCTTTTTCTCGCCGGGATTATTCCCGGGCTTATTGCAGCGGCTGGTTTTTGTGTCGTCAGTGTTCTATACGCACGGCGTATGGGGATACCCAAGGAACATCGTGCAACCAAAGCAGACATTCTGTTTGCTCTGCGCGATGGGGCCTGGGCGTTGTTAGCGCCCGTGGTCATCCTTGGGGGTATCTACAGCGGGATCTTTACACCCACAGAAGCTGCGACTGCTGGGGCATTCTATAGTGCCCTGATAGGTCTGTTTTTTTACCGCGACCTACGTTTCAGGGAACTCCCCGCCATCCTGGTCAAGTCCATGCGCACAACTGCGGTCATCATGTTCATTATCGCTGTGGCCTATGGGTTCGCGTGGGTTATGGCCAGCGAACAGATCCCCGGGAGAATCACGGAAAGCTTGCTCACTCTGACCACTAATCCGTTTCTTCTGCTGTTGATCATCAATCTCATGTTGCTGGTCCTGGGCGCCGTGATGGATAACATCTCCGCCATGGTGATCCTCAGCACTGTATTGATTGGTCTGGGCCAACAGATTGGTCTGGATCCGATACAACTCGGCGCATGGTGGTTATTAACTTTGCGGTTGGAATGGTAACGCCTCCAGTTGGCTATTCCATTTTCGTGGCCTCCAGTATCAGCGGAATGCGAGTCGAGACTATAGCCCGCCATATCTGGCCGTTCCTTTTGGTACTCCTCGGCGTGGTTGGTCTGATTGCATATGTACCCGCCGTGACGCTCTGGCTTCCCGGTTTTTATGACTGACTATGACACTCATGACCAACAAGTGAGAAACCGACGATGATTGCGCCTTCTGATATACCAGCACCGGATCCAGCTCCCGGCCAGCCTGCTCAAAAGCTACCTGCTGGCGCCTGTGACACCCACGCTCATCTCTTTGGCCCCCAAGAACGCTACCCCTATCATCCAGATCGAAACTACACACCGCCCGATGCCAGCGAAACTGCTTACCGACACCTGTTAAAAACCCTTGGTTTTGATCGGGCGGTGTTAGTGCAACCAAGTGTCTATGGGACCGATAACAGCAGGATGCTAGACACCATATCCAGCATCACCGCTGACGATGAGCTGCAATGGCGGGGAATTGCCGTCGTCGACCGCCATGTCAGTGATGACGAATTACACTACATGCACAAAGTAGGGGTGCGTGGGATCCGAGTAAACATGGTGTTCCCGGGCGGAGTCACCTTTGATGACGTCAAAGCCCTCGCTGATCGCATTAAGCCGCTGAATTGGCATATTCAGTTTTTGGTTGATGTATCAAAGTTTGAGCGCCTTGCAGAACGACTAAACAATTTGCCGGTGCCCTCAGTGGTAGACCACATGGGCCATGTACCGGCCTCGTTCGGCATCAACCACCCAGGCTTTAAAGAGCTTCTGAGCCTACTAGCAGATGGACGAACCTGGGTAAAACTCACAGGCCCAAACCGCATCAGCGCTCTGGACCAGGCACCGTTCACAGATGTTGATCCTTTTTTCCTGTCGCTGCGCGCAGCGCGCGAAGACCGTTGCCTATTTGGCACAGACTGGCCGCACGTAAAGCTGCCAGGGGCCATGCCCAACGATGCCACTCTTGTTGATGAGTTTTTGAGGCTGGTACCTGACTCTTCTGGTCGTCAGGCTATCCTCGTAGCTAACCCCGATCGCCTGTATCAGTTCACCTAAAACAAAAGCGAATAGCCGAGTAAAATGTCTCCAAAGTTGCGATAGAGCAGGCAATCCGCTCAGGTTGACATATTCTAAGGTTAGCTAAAGGATAGGACGCTATGGCTAAAGCAAATCATGAATCTGAAAATCAAAGTAGCGGCGCGCCTGTTGAGTTTGTGAAGCCACTAGACGCGGCCCTCAACCGCCTTGCTGAACGCAATACTATTGAGGGTGTCTCGCCGGTATTCGAAGTGATCGATGCTGCACAGCCCCTGATGTTCAGCCCTGAGGGCCTGGAAGCGCTTTACGAACGCGTGCCCGCCATTGAGGCGGCCGGGTTCTTTGGTGGGAGCGATTGGGACTACCCCCAAACACTGGTGCCCTCACTGGCCGCACGCACGGTTCGCCACGGTGAACCGGCTGCAACAATGGTTGAAAGCCTGAGCCAGATTCGCCTTTTGGCGGTGGCAAAAGGCGATTACACCCACGCGTCTATCTCGGCGGAGCACGCCCATCACTTTCTCGCCCAGGTACTGGCGTTGAACCTCGACCTGGTGGTCGGTGATCTCCATGAGAGCGACCGACTGCGACCCGATAGGCTTGGCTACGCCGTTCAGAACCTGTATCGCTACCTGCTCAGGCATCTGGGCTACGACAACCTTCTGGAACACCTGGTGGCCGAAGTCTGGCGGATTCTGGCGCAGCGCCCGGTCCAGGTTGATGGTGTCAAACAGATGGTGACCCAAATAGCGGTCTGCATGGAAAAACCGGACGCCTGGATGGCGAAGTTAGCGACGACGCACTGCAGCTGATTAACGCCGTATTCAGCCCCACCGAGGGTTGCCGTGAAGATCCCGGCTTTAATGTCTACACTGAACGTCTGGCGGAAATGGACGATGCCACCCTGCTTCAAGAAGCCATCGCCTTTGCCCACGCCATGCACAGTACTGGCCTGGTATCGGCCTACATGCCGGTGTTCGTGCGCTACCTGCGCGGCCGCTGGAATGCTCTGATCCCCACGGCTTTGGGGCTCAGCTACACAGGTGCAGACGCGTTTAACTGCTACCCTGCGTTGATTCACACCCTGATTGACGAAGCTCTGTTTCCAGAGACCAGCCAGTGTGCCTATGGCCTGGCCATGATGCTTGAGCGGGGTATTCTCTACGCGCCTTCGGTGGCGCCTTCCCTGTGGCGCCAGATACGCCTATCGCTGTGCGATGCCGCGGCCGAGAAAATTGTGACCGTCTTTGGGAGCAGCCGTTCCCCCGAATGTTTTTTGCTCGCCGACGTGCTCAATGTGCTCGGGCGCCCACTAGGGATAGGACAGGGCAACTATCCCACCTGCCAGTCTACGCGCGCCCTCTCCATGTGGGCTTACAACATGCCGGCAGAGCTGCTTCGGATCCTTGCTTGGGCGGCGCGCGACGATGAAATCGTAATGCGCTTTGAAGGCAACAGTATTTCTTCGCGGGAACTTGGCACCGGGCTGGCGACCGAGCCGCCGGTGGATGTGGATGCAGTATCACTGCTGACCGTGCCGCACCTGGATCGCATCTATTTTGAAATGGGTCGACGCAGTATCGGGCGCGGAGAAGACCCTCACAAGTGGGTTAACGCTGAATTCCACGGCGATCATGTCGGCCACGGATTTCGCATAGCCGTGGATGTTTTCACGGGTAGTCTGAAAGACTTTGAAGGGTTTATTCGCGACTTTTATGCCGCCTATCACCCCTTTTACAATGGCAACATCCCGGTCATCAGCCCCAACCGGCCGGTATTGCGGTGACCGACAGCGCCACGCGCTTTCTTGGCTGGCACGCCATTACCATCCAGCGGCTTTCGCTGGATCCAGACGAGGTTATGCGGGTCTATTTTTTCAACCCCAACAACGACAGTGGGCAAAACTGGGGCCAGGGAATCGTCACCTCAACCCAGGGCCATGGCGAGCGTTTCGGTGAAGCGTCTTTGCCGGTGGCCGAGTTCGCCTCCAGGTTGTATGTATTTCACTATGACCCGCTGGAAAAGGGCGAGCCAAGCGATGTCCCAACCGATGAAGTCAATCGGGCAATGCAACTGGCCCAAGGCAGTTGGGCCTCGGGGCGATAGAAACCGGGCAACCCGCTTCAGTCATGGAATTTTTTGATTGCTGTAACTAATATTCATAGTAATAAGGAAAGCTCACCAGCAGTTCTTTCCTGATCAGATTCGCCGTACTTGCGAAATCGCCCGATCAGACAAAGGAGGAACATCAATGCCACGGAGATCTTCAAACTCAGAAACCGTTCAATCAACAAACCAGGCTTCCGGCACCGACAAGTCGGCCAGATCCCCCAGGCTTGTCTATATTGTCGATGGCGCCCGCACACCCTTCATTAAGGCCCGCGGCCAACCCGGTCCGTTCACACCCGTTGACCTAGCTGTCCAGTGCGGCCGCCCGCTGCTTTTGCGGCAGCCCATACCGGCAAGCGCCTTCGACCTGGTTATTCTTGGTTGCGTTAACGTACTCCCCGAAGAAATGAATCCAGCACGAGTGGCCGCCTTGCGTCTGGGCATGGGCGAGGCCATGCCGGCCTTTACTGTGCAGATCAATTGCGGGTCCGGTATGCAGTCGATTGATACCGCCTACAAATACATCCGTGACGGGCACAGTAATCTGATTCTGGCAGGCGGTGCGGAGGCGCTAAGCAAAGCACCAATGATGCTCACGGAAGACGCAGCGCGCTGGCTCGCCGGGCTGAATAGCGCCTCATCACCCCAGGACTATGCTCGCCAACTGGCTCAATTCAGCCCCAGCCAGTTCAAACCGGAAATCAGCCTGGCAAAGGGGCTGACCGATCCCATCGTAGGCCTGAGCATGGGGCAAACCGCCGAAGTGCTGGCACAGCAATTCAACATCACCCGCCAAGCCGCTGATGAGTATGCCGTCAGCAGCCACCAGCGACTGGCCAAAGCCCAGCGCGAAGGCTGGCTCGACGGCGAGGTTGTGCCTGCCGTTACATCCGACGGCACTCTCTATACGCAGGATGACGGTGTGCGAGCAGATACGTCCGTAGACGCCCTTGCCAAGCTCAAGCCAGCGTTCGAGCCGCCGTACGGCCAAGTCACGCCGGGGAACAGCTCCCAGATTACCGACGGCGCCTCTTGGTTGATTCTGGCATCGGAAGAAGCGGTTGAAAAATATGGGCTGGAACCACTCGCCATAATCAAAGACAGCGAATGGTCAGCGCTGGACCCAAAAATCATGGGACTTGGCCCAACCCTGAGTGCCACCGAAATCCTCAAGCGCCATAACTCCGGTCTGAACGATATAGACCTCTGGGAGATCAACGAAGCTTTTGCGGCACAGGTTCTGGCCTGCACGTCAGCCTGGGAAGACCCTGAGTTCTGCCGCGTCGCACTGGGGCTGGACGAACCCATGGGGTGTCTCGATCCCGAACGCCTGAATGTCGATGGTGGCGCTATCGCCCTGGGTCACCCGGTTGGCACCAGCGGCAACCGGATTGTGCTCCACCTGGTAAACGCGCTGCGCCGAAAGAAGTTAAAGCGCGGTATCGCAACCGAATGCATTGGCGGTGGCCAATCAGGCGCCATTTTGATCGAAACGGTCTAACAGCTTTAAGGAGGAAAACCATGACCGGTCATATTCTCAAAGCACTAAGCGCCCGTGAAATGGCGCTGGGACCATTCAGCACCAATGAGCAATCAAGCAACCAAGCCAGCCACGGGAACAACTGGAAACACTGGCGCCTGGGCTGCGACAACAACGATGTCGCCTGGCTTCTTTTTGACAAGCATGAGGCGAGCGTTAACGTGCTCTCGGCCGATGTTCTGGAAGAGCTTGATTCGATTGTCAGCGATCTCGAAAACGACCCACCCAAAGCCCTCGCCCTTCGCTCCATTAAATCATCCGGTTTTTGCATGGGCGCCGATATTTCCGAGTTCAAAGAGTTGCAATCGGAAGAGGAGGCGATCAAAAAGCTCTCCCGCGCCCACGAGGTGGTCGACCGCTTTGAAGCATTGCCATTTACCAAAATCGCCGTGATCCACGGTGCCTGCCTGGGCGGTGGTCTGGAGATGGCACTGTGTTGCGACCACCGGCTGGCCATTGCCGGAGCCAAACTGGGTTTCCCGGAGGTGCAACTTGGCCTGCATCCAGGCCTTGGAGGGACGGACCGCCTCACCCACCTGATTGACCCCATTGAAGCCATGACCATGATGCTGACTGGCAAAAACACCCATGACAGCAAGGCTAAAAAGCTAGGACTTGTGGATGACGTGATTCAGGAGCGCCACGTGGAGGCGGCAATTCGCGCTGCCGCTCAGGGTGACCTAAAACACAACGGCAACGGCCTTCGTGAGCGCCTGCTGAGCACCCGCCCGGCGCGGCAGATCCAAGCCCGTCAGATGCGCGCAAAGACCTTCAGTAAAGCGCCCCCAGAGCACTACCCTGCTCCCAAGGCCTTGATCGATCTGTGGGAGACTCACGGCGGCCATGGCAAAGCCATGCGCAAGGCGGAACTCAAGTCCTTCGCTCAGCTGCTGAATACGGACGCCTCCCGCAACCTTGTGCGCGTGTTCTTTCTTCGGGAGAAAATGAAAGGCATCACCCGGGCCGATGTGGAACCGATCCACCACGTTCATGTAATCGGGGCCGGTGAAATGGGGGGAGACATCGCTGGCTGGTGTGCTTTCCAGGGTTTGAAAGTCACCCTTTTCGATATGGAGCCGGAGAAAATTGCCCAGGCCGTGGCGAAACTGTCGAAGCTGTGCGAGAAGAAGCATCGCTCCCGATCAGAAACCCGCGATATTCTGGATAATATGATCCCGGATTTCCAGAACCACGGCGTCAGCCAGGCGGACCTTGTCATTGAAGCCGTCCCCGAGAAAAAGGACATCAAACACAAGGTCTATGCCGAAGCAGAACCCAAACTGAAAGAAAACGCTATCCTGGCGACCAATACGTCCAGTATTCCACTTGAAAGTCTGCAGGAAGGACTGAAAAACCCCGAACGACTGGTTGGCCTGCACTTCTTTAACCCGGTGGCCAGCATGCCGCTGGTGGAGGTGGTCACACACGATGCCATCTCAGAGACTACCTATAATCGGGCCAGAGCCTTTGTCGGCCAGACCAACCGCTTGCCAGCGCCTGTTGCCACCGCCCCGGGCTTTCTGGTTAATCGGGCGTTGACGCCGTATCTGGTCGAAGCTATCACCATGCTGGATGAAGGTATTCAGGCGGAAACCATCGACAAGTTAGCGGAGGACTTCGGCATGCCAATGGGGCCCATCGAGCTGGCAGACCAGGTCGGGCTCGATATTTGTATCAGTGTGTCTGACATGCTTAGGGAGCGCCTGGATACCAACATGCCGGATTCCCCGAAATGGCTGACAGATTTAGTGGAAGAGGGGAAGTTGGGCAAGAAATCTGGCGAAGGCCTGTACCAATGGAAAGACGGCAAAGCCGTTAAGAAGGACGAAACGACCTCAGCGCCTGACGATGCCCTGGATCGCCTGCTTTTACCCATGCTGAACGCCTGTATGGCCTGCATTCGCGAGAAGGTTGTTGCCGATGAAGACATGGCCGACGGGGCCATGGTTTTCGGCACCGGTTTTGCGCCTTTCCGTGGCGGGCCAATGAAGTATGCCCATGACCGTGGGTTTGATAACATCCGGCAACAACTGGTTAGCCTGGCCGACCGATATGGCCAGCGGTTCCAACCGGACGCGGGTTGGCCGGTGAGGCCGTAAAAATAAATCTGTCCCGATTTTTGCTCAATTGCGGTTTAATGCGCGAGACACTCATTTGCCTGTAAATACGCCTATCACTATGCCCCTTGCCACATCGCCTGAGCAAAACGTATCCGAAGCTGAGATAGAGCAGGCAATCCGCTCAGGCATCGAGCGCTACTTTGACGACTGTCGGGCGCGGGTACCGGCGTTTATTGACCGTCATTTTCATTATCCCGGTGCCATAGCGACCAACCGGATGGCGCTGGGATGGGACATGTTGCGGGCCCCCATCAACCTGCTGTGGGCGCCGGTGTACGCGCTGGCATGCCTGATAAAAATTCTGGCCCCCAAACGTACAGGCCTGAAGTGGCTACACAGTGTGGCAAATCGTCTACCCGCCGGTTTTACGACACGGGTACAACAACACATCTCGCACCTTATCCTGGTGGATCTGCTGAATGATGGCCAGGCATACCCAATACTGGAGAACTATCTGATTGAGGCGCTGGAGGCGGTCTATGAGCGCCATACCTCAAAGCCGGTCGATCACCAGCGGTTTAGCAAACTGACTGAACCGCTGGTCGCCGACGCGCTCAGTCAGTACCGGATAACCCGAACAGCGTCTGCCGACATCACCAACAGTATTTCCTGCACGGTGCTGGGGGCGTTCGCGTTCCAGAAGTTTACTCCGGGTGGTATTGGGCTTGGGGTGGTGCTCGCCTCCATGGTCGCAACGACCCTGGCCGCTCAGGACTTTATCCTGGGTGAAACCATCGGCGGGTGGTATTACAGCTGGTTTCCACCGGAGCCTTCGCTGGCGACAACGGCCAGCGTGATGGTTGCTGTTATGGCCACACTGGCGGCGTTTGCGGCCTTATCTGGTGTTATTTTCGATCCCGTTCAGGCGGCGGTTGGCCTGCATCGTCGGCGCCTGCACAAGCTACTGGACCACCTGCAGCGAGACGTGACACTCAGCACCCAAAGCAGCTTTCGCCCGAAAGACCAGTTTGTGGCGCGGATTCTGGACACCTTCGATATGATCAAATCAGGTTTGCTTTAATTAACGAGGCTTTAATTAGCCGGGCCTTAAAACAGACCCCACCCCATTTCCATTTTCTGATCACAAAGAGGCAATACCCATGACACAGCAACTCCCGGTCATACTCATAACCGGCGGTGCCCAAGGCATCGGCAAGGGCATTGCCGCCTATTTCCTGAACAAGGGCTGGCGAGTTGTGGTCTTGGATAGAGATGCAGAAGCCATCAAGGCATGCAGACAGGATTTCGACAATCCCGGCAACCTGCTGCTGATCGAAACGGATGTGTCCCGCGAGCCCGAAGTGGCTTCCGCCGTGGCCGAGGCAGTGAAATGGGGTGAGCGGTTAGACGCAATGGTCAGTAATGCGGGAATCGCGGATCCGGAAACCGGCCCAATAGAGTTGCTTGAGCTTGCCCAGTGGCAACGGCGAATCGACGTCAACCTGACCGGCGCCTTCCTGATGGCAAAGCATACTGTGCCGCACCTACGCCAGAGCCGAGGCAGCATAGTCAACATGGCCTCCACCCGCGCTCTGCAGTCCGAGCCCCATAGCGAGGCTTACGCCGCCAGCAAGGGTGGCCTGATCGCCCTGACCCACGCTTTGGCCATGAGCCTGGGCCCCGATGTGCGGGCCAACAGCATAAGCCCGGGCTGGATAGATGTCAGTGCCTGGCAGGCTCATGCGCCCTCTGAGCCGCAGCCGCTGTCGGATTCCGATCACAATCAGCATCCCAGCGGTCGCGTCGGCACACCCAACGACGTAGCGGCCATGGTCGCCTACCTGGTCTCGCCCGAAGCCGGCTTTGTGACCGGCCAGAACTTCGTGATCGACGGCGGCATGACTCGCAAGATGATTTATGAGGAATAGGCCATTGGGTTTTCGTCAACCCCTATCAGCACCCAGTCCGCCGCTCCTTTCTTTAGCTGGCGTTTGGCCGAGTAGTCCTAGTCTACATTGCTCGTCATCTGTGTTCTCCGGCTACGCTCCTCATCAATCCGTCAGGAAGTTTTTGTTATTCGCCGTTTTTTCGATCACAACCTCTTGTGTTCGATCTTTAAGACTGACTCCCGATATCCCGAGCCGTCTTGCTTCACGCATCAGATAGAGGAGGCGCTGGCTGGCATGTTCAAAACTCAAACCCGCGGGCCGCACATTCGAGATGCAATTGCGGCGCGCATCGCTCAAACCACTTTTCGGCCCCCAGGAAAGATAAATCCCCAGGCTGTCGGGTGAGCTGAGGCCGGGGCGCTCACCGATCAGCACAACCACCACGCTGGCTCCCAGGCATTCACCGATCTCGTCACCGATAGCCACCCTTCCCTGTTCGACAATGATCAGGGGCGCCAACAGCCAATCTCCAGCTTCTTCCTCTAGATCCCTGAGAAACTGCGTGACCATGGGCACTGCGTTGTTCTGGATGGCGGATGAAGACAAGCCATCAACAATCACGATGGCCACACTTGGCTCACCCGAATCACCCCTGCAGAGCCCGGCAAGGCACTCCAAAGATTCCTGGGACAGACTCCGGCCGAGATCCGGCCGCTGAAGGTAGGTCAGCCGGTCTTCCGCCTGGCTTTTCAGCAACAACGGAGACTGGCCCGGTAATGCAGCACTAGATTCGCCCAGGTCTTTCAACAGGCGTTTCACATCCAGGGGAAAGTGGACAGCATCTCTTGCCTGGGCATGGGCGAGCTGAAACTTGAGCAATTCATGGGTGGGCAGGCTGATACCGGCCCGGCCCAAGCCAATTCTGGCGTCCGTGAACTGGCGCAATACCCGCCAGACATTCTCGGTTACCAGCGATTTTTTTTGCTTACTCATGCCCCGCCTCCCGGGTCAGCCCTTTCAATGGCCCCCTGAACAGGTCCGGTAACTCCCTGCTTGGCTTATAGCTCGCTGCACTCTCGAAAATCTGCATGCGAACAAGCCAATCCTCAAACTCGGGTGCCGGCTTCAGGTCAAGGACCTGCGTGCATACAGGGCGTCGTGGAAGGACGTGGTCTGGTAATTCAACATGATGTCATCGGAGCCGGGAATACCCATGATGAACGTGCAACCGGCAACCCCCAACAGGGTAAGCAGGTTGTCCATATCGTTCTGGTCGGCTTCGGCGTGGTTGGTGTAACAGATGTCGCAGCCCATGGGCACGCCGAGCAACTTTCCACAAAAGTGGTCCTCCAGTCCCGCCCGGATAATTTCTTTGCCGTCATACAGGTATTCAGGGCCGATGAAGCCAACCACGGTGTTCACCAGCAAGGGGTCGAAATGCCGTGCCACAGCATAGGCCCTGGCCTCACAGGTCTGCTGATCGATACCATGATGGGCGTTTGCCGATAGCGAGCTGCCCTGCCCGGTCTCAAAATACATCACGTTGTTGCCGACCGTACCCCGCTTCAGTGACAGGGCCGCATCCTGCGCCTCCTGCAGTGTCGACAGACTGAAACCAAAGCTGCTGTTGGTGGCCTCCGTACCCCCGATGGACTGGAACACCAGGTCCACAGGCGCACCCTGCTCTATCGCTTCAAGGGTATTGGTGACGTGGGTGAGCACACAGGACTGGGTGGGAATGTCGTATTTCCGAATAACATCATCCATCAAGCCCATCAGTTTGATGGCCTGGCTGACGTTGTCCGTCGCCGGATTGATGCCGATCACCGCATCGCCGTTTCCGTAGAGCAGGCCGTCCAGGAGGCTTGCGGCGATGCCCGATATATTATCGGTCGGATGGTTCGGCTGAAGGCGGGTGGAGAGATGGCCAGGCAGGCCGATGGTGTTTCGGAAGGCCGTTGTCACCCGGCATTTTTTTGCCACCAGGATGAGGTCCTGATTGCGCATCAGCTTGCTGACAGCAGCCACCATTTCCGGTGTCAGACCGCTGCGGAGCTTTCCCAGGGCGGCCGGCGTGGCATCATCGCCCAGCAGCCAGTTCCGAAAGTCCCCCACCGTGAGATGAGAAACCGGTGCAAACGCGGCCAGATCGTGTGTATCCAGTATCAGGCGGGTCACTTCATCCTGCTCATAGGGAACCAGCGCCTCCGAAAGAAACGCCCGCAGCGGCAATTCGGCAAGGCGCATCTGGCAACGACGCGCTCTTCCGCCGACTCTGCGATGACTCCGGCGAGCCGGTCGCCGGAGCGCGCGGGAGTGGCTTTCGCCAACAGGTCAGCCAGACTCCTGAAGTGCCAGGTACGCGCCCCCAATGTATAGGTGTACTTGTAATCCATGTGCTTTCTCGCCCCTCGACAGGGTTCCCCCGGAACACTCACCAGATCCGGGGGAACGGATATTGCTATCCATTCCACTGTAATCCTTCTGTCACAGCTGAGTTATCGGAAAATGGCCAATATCAAGGTGGAGCTACTCTCTGTGGAGAAGCCCAACCCAAAAGTTGCGCCTAGCTATGCCCATCGAAAAGCCGTGGAGGAAAAGATCAAGGCCTCCATAAATACTGTCGACGACGCGCAATCCGTGTCGGATATTGCGGCGTTCAGTGGCTTTTATCATCACAGCCAGTTTTCCGCCCTCTGCAAGCAGTTATTTGGCGAGTGTCCATCAGAGCCAATGAACCGTTTCTCCGGGCGGTTCGAGAAGTTGAGGTGCCATGAGAGACACAGCACTAGTTGTTGTTGGTTGCTTCTTTTGCTTTGTCGCCCATGCTATCGACACCCTCACGCACGTTGTGCCATGCCGAAGACGTTGCTTCCTTGGTGCTCTCCCAGGCGCTTTGGCTGGTATCTTTCGTATTCTCCCAGGCCTGACTGAGGCTTTCTTTGGTCTGGTTCCACCATCCCTCGTTGTATTCCGGAAGCGCCTTTACAGCATCCTGAGTGGCTTCCATATGCACTTCGTAGTCAATATCATCAAAGGCCTCGTTGTCGTCCTCCAACTCCACCCTGACGGTAAAAGTTCCACGCTCGGCTACTACCTCGCGGCCCCCCAAACCCAGTACTGAACCCGTTTCGATGATCAGCGAATGAATCGACATATCGTCGCTTAACAGGATGTCCTCTACTTCACCAATTTCCTGGCCATCAGCATCATAGACATCGGCATCCAGGAGTGCTTCGACCGAATACAAGCCCTCCGTCGCGGCCGCAGAAAAGCTTAAAACCATACTCCCTGCCAATAGGGGAACGCTCAATTTCCGAATCAGTTGAGTGCGCATTGTGTTCTCCTTTTCGTTGCATCGGGTTGATTCCATTTTTTCTCATCACAGCACTAGCCTCTAATGATCGGAGCATAGCTCCGGGCCACGGTCAATCACATGTCCCAACTTTAACGCAGTGTCGCTTTCTGCCAGCTATAACTTGGTAACGCATAGGAGCGAACCCACCGGCGATTTCTCGGTTTCTTTATGATGAAGGAAAGTTTCACAATCTGTGTCAGGATTAACCCATGACAGACACAACCGACAGTAAGCAGCCACACTTAGGCTCTACCCGGCAGTTTCTTCAATTCGCGCACCGGGTTTTACGCAATTTTCTGCGCAATCATGGGGTGTTGCTGGCGGGCGGTGTTGGTTATAACGTGCTGCTATCGGCGGTGCCGATGCTTGCCCTGCTGGCGGTATTGCTTACCCGACTGGTGAACGAAGAGCAACTGCTGGAGGTCATGGCAGTGCAGGCACAGCATTTTGCCCCGGCCCATGCCAGCCTGCTACTTGATGCGGTTCGAGCTTTTATGGAGTCCAGAGACATCATCGGTATTGTCGGCCTGCCGGTGATGCTATTTTTCAGCTCCTTCGCTTTCCGTATGCTGGAAGATTCCATTGCGATCATCTTCCACCGGCCCGACAACCCCCATCGCAGTTTCTGGGTGTCTGCCGTGCTGCCCTATCTTTTTATCCTGATACTGGGCGCCGGTCTGCTAGCCCTGACCCTGCTGTTCAGCCTGATCAACGCACTTTACGAAGCCCCGGGCCTGATTCTGTACTTGATCAGTTTTGTTGGCGTATTTATTCTGTTCAGCGCCATCTACAAGGTTCTGCCATTGTGCGAGTCTCCTCCCGACGGGCGCTGGTGGGTGGCCTGGTTGCGGCCGTTCTCTGGGAAGCTACCCGCTTGCTGTTGATGTACTACTTTCTCAATATATCCTTCGTTAATGCAATTTATGGCTCCCTGGCCACAATCATTGTGATACTGATCAGCCTGGAAATTGCGTCCATTATCCTGCTGCTCGGCGCCCAGGTAATCGCGGAACTTGAACGGAGCGAGCGGCTGGGCCTGTCCTGGCATGTCTCCCCGGATTGAACCGAGTGCAGGCATGATGGTCTCGAGATCTTGACCGGGTTCTGAGCAATACCGCCGTCTCTAGTCGAAACGGTTGCTATAAATATAGGAATCTGAATTCAAGGACTGCACCCAATACGCTGTCCCGACACCGGCAGAATCAACCGCTATCTGAACCAGGTTTTTGGGCACGGATTTATCTGATGAAATGGTTTCAGGTGCCTTCCAGCCGCTATCTACTGCGTAGCGGGCAGCGCGAACTTCAAGCTCACCATTCACGTCACGCTCCCACACCGCCAAAGCATTGCCATCCACATCAAGCGCCAACCGGGGAGACTTCACGCTGTCGCTATCACCCGCACTGATGTTTTCAGGCTGGCTCCAGCTATCGCTTTGTTGCGAATAGCGACTGGCACGATTCCGGTCGCTCATGCCATTATTCTTACGCCACACCACAAGCGCGTCGCCCTTCGGTGTTACCGCAATCTGCGGGCCCCTGGAAGCACCTTCGTCGTCCGACTCAATCATCCGAGCGGTTCCCCACTCCTCGCCTACCGAATAGCGATTAGCCCATATATTTGGCGTTGGCCCTGACGGCTGGTTCCAGACCACAATAGCATTGCCTTCGTCATCCGCTCCGATCTGCGGTTCAGAAGCGCAGAGCCCCGGGCCAACAATCTCGGCGTCAGTCCAGTCGCCGCCACCAGGTGCATAACGGCTGGCCTGGATAGCACAGACGCTAGAGCTGCTCTCCTGCACCCACGTGGCAAAGGCGCTTCCATCGGCGGTTATCGTGAACTGTGTGTGAAGCAGTTTAAGCGATCCATTGGACGCTATGGGGGTCTCGCCACTCCAACTGTCGCTTTGCTTGGTATAACGGTTGGCCAGAACCTGATAGGTACCAGGAGGGCCATAGTTTTTCCCAGCGCGAATGACCAGTGCATTGCCCTGCTCATCAAACCCAAGCAGGGCTTTCTCATTTTGTTGTGACAAGCCAAGGTATATCGGGGCGGTACCAATTGTTACTGCCTCACCCCAGCCCTCGTCCTTTGTATAACGGTTAGCGCTGAGCGAATACGATCCATTGTTGACGTAAGTCTGCCAGATCGCGATAGCATTGCCTTCGTTATCGATGGCAATCTGCGGATATCGCTTAACTGCGGAAAAACCGCCGCCATCAAGATTGACGGAAGAACTCCAGCCCTCCTCTGGCGTATAGTGGCTACTGACAGGATTTCCATTAGCCGTAGCCCAGACGGCGAACGCCTGGCCATCGTTGCCTGTCGCCACTTGAACATCAGTATTCGTTTCCTGGATGTTGAACGACGTCGCCGTTTCATCCCAGCCCCCATCACGCACGGTAAATGACGACATCACCGGGGAAGACAGCGCATTACCGGATAAATTCGCGATGGAAGCATCCAGCGTGAACTGGTAATGACCCAAGAGGCCAAGCCTGGAGTCAGGCGTCAGTGTTACGACATTGCTGGCACCATCAAACGTTACACCAGCAGGTACGTCATTGCCGTTTCGGGATAGGCGAACGGTACGCTCACTAATACTGGTGCCCAACATATCTTCGGCGAAAGCAGCAGTAACTGTGGTGTCCGGGCTGACGCCGGCGGCGCTGTCAGCAGGCATTACACTGCTGACTTGCGGGCTCTCCGACGACGCTGTGCCGCCACTATTGTTGTCGTTACAACCGGACAATAAAAATAATCCTGTCACCAGACAAAAAGACTTTAAAAACAGTGGCCGATAATCGGACATAAATATTCTATTCCTTTTGATCCTGAGATCAGGAGTTAGGTACAGCCCCTATCAAGCAGGAGCTTGAGCGACTGAGAACGCTCTTTCGGCAAGCGAATCCAGACTGTAGAGAGGAAGGACACGTGGGACAATTCAATTAGGTAACGAAATAGAAAGGTTGTGTTAAAAACGGCGGTCTGCCCCGGTTTTTACTGCGCCTTACGATAGCTACCCTGATAATCAAAGATCCGTTCCTGCACCTGCCAGTAGTGCTTTTGTTTGCGGGCAATGACAAAATCCGGTGCTGGCAGCAAGGCTTGCACCTCAAGCACCTCTTCAATTCTGCTGAACGCTTGCGGGGCCTGGCCATTCGCCAAACGACGCCCGAACAATTTGTTGAAGACGTTGCGCTGTGCCGGCTTGCTGAAATCAAACGACTCGTTAAGCTCTTCCCCATCTTCACCGTGATAGGTGATTCTCAGTTTGCTGCCCGTGCCACTCATGGTGATTCCAGCGCAACGGATTACCATGGCATCTTTCAGTTTCAGGGCATCTTTTAGCTGATCATCGGGATCGATAATGGCTTTTTTACACTGGTGACAATTACGGGCGGCGATATCATTCTCGGCACTGCAGTGTGGGCATTCCTTGAAACGAAAACGGTAATCGCACTGTTCCCGGCGTCCGCTCTGCGCTCCAGGCTCACCCTCTTCAGCAGGCTCCAGCAGCCCCTGACAACGGCGACCATAGTGCTCGATCACATGACCTTCATCGTCTGTTTTGCCCCAGAATATGTTGGCAAAACCACAGCCTGGGCAGAATACCTGCACCGGCTCGCTATCGGGGTCCGGTTTCTTCTCCCCAACTTCCGGGTGATGCAGATTCACACGGTTACCCGCGTAATCGACCACCAGGCAATCCTCTTTCCCTTCGTCCAGACGAAGACCGCGACCCACGATCTGCTGATACAAACTCACCGACTGGGTGGGGCGAAGAATGGCGATAAAATCCACATGGGGTGCATCAAAGCCGGTGGTGAGTACGGATACATTCACCAGATACTTTAACTGCCGCTGTTTGAAGCGATGAATCAGCGTATCCCGTTCATTCTGATCGGTCGCGCCAGTAATCAGCGCTGTTTGCTGTTCCGGCAGATAACCGGTGATTTCCTTCGCATGATCCACCGTTGCCGCAAAGATCATCACCGCCTTCCGCTCAACGGCCAACTCCATCACCTGCTCGATAATGGCGCGGGTTACACGCTGGTGTTTGGCCAACAGCTGATTAACGTCTTTTTCAGCGTATTCGCCAAATCGGTTCTGAGACAACGTAGAGAAATCGTATTGCGACACCGCTGCATCAACTAACTCGGGTTTGGTGAGATACCCCCGGTTAATCATATAGCTCAATGGCAGTTCATAGATGCAATGCGCAAAGGGCTTATCTTCTTCACTGCGAACAAAGCCCCGGTAGTGATAGCGATAGATCCAGCCCATAGCCAAACGATAGGGCGTGGCAGTTAGCCCGAGCACTTTAAGGGCGTCATTCTGCTGCCTTAGCAACTCGATGATCCTTTGATACTGACTGCTGTCATCATCACTGACCCGATGGCACTCATCGATGATGATCAGCGAGTATTCATCCCTGAACTGATCCAGATTGGCCGATACAGACTGCACACTGGCGAAGGTTACCTGATACCGGTTTTCCTTTTGCTTTAACCCCGCAGAGAAGATGCCGGCCGTTAACCCATAACTCTGGTATTTGGCGTGATTCTGCTCAACAAGTTCTTTTACGTGGGTCAGCACCAGAATTTTCCGCCGGGCAAGTCGGGCCAACTCGGCAATGACCAGGCTTTTACCCGCACCGGTTGGCAACACAATAACGGCAGACTCATCCGATTTGCGAAAGTGTTTCAGCGTGGCATCAACGGCTTCTTGTTGAAAAGGCCTAAGCGTAAAAGGAGCATTCATTCTGCAGGGCTTAATCGTTCAATGATGCCCACCCGGCCCATGCGCGTGGCCGTGCGATATTTCTTCCGGACTGGCAGCGCGTACTTCGATAATTTCAACATCGAAGGTCAGGGTTTTACCGGCCATCGGATGGTTGGTGTCCACATCGGCAAACTTGAGGCCGACTTTGGCAACGATCACATGGCGCGGGCCCTGCTCGGTTTGCAGCTGGGCGATCATGCCTGGCTTCCAGCGTTTGGCTCCCATCAAATGCTTGATCGGCACGCGCTGCATAGCATCGGCCTTGCGCGGACCATAGCCTTTTTCGGAAGTGACGGTGACACTGAAGTTTTCGCCGGCGTCGCGACCTTCCAGGGCTTCTTCCAGGCCCCGGATAATGCCGCCGTGGCCATGCAGGTAAGCGTTCGGCTCGCCGCTACGGGAGTTCTCAACGGCGTTGCCTTGGTCATCACTGACACTGTAGTGAAACAAGACAACTTGATTCTTTTCGATTGGCATAGGGTTCTCTGCAATGGTTTGAGGTACGCCATTATAACCAGCGGCGGCGTTGCGCGCTCAAATAGTAGGAACTGATCCACCTGAAATGTCATTTCAAAAAAACTTTCTTCACGCAATAAAACATATTTGCACTACCTAACCATGAATTCCCTGTAATAAAATAACCTCTTTAAAGTAGTGGTGAACAAACGAATTTTCATCGTGTCCCCGGACCACCACCTCACATAAAATAGGTTTTCGATGTTAGAAAGCAGTTACAACGAAGTTTTGGTTGCCTGCTCCATCATAGTTGCCATTCTTGCATCCTACACGGCTCTGAACATGGCCAGCCGCGTATCCAGCGCCTCGGGCAGAACGGCTGTACTGTGGCTGGCTGGCGGTTCTTTCGCCATGGGGTTTGGCATCTGGTCGATGCATTTTGTCGGCATGCTGGCCTTTAGCCTTCCCATTGATCTGGGCTACAACATTCCCCTGACCCTGCTTTCGTTGCTCATTGCCATCGCCTCCTCAGCACTCGCACTTTATCTGGTGTGCCAAGACAAGTTGCCTTTCGGGCGACTGTTATCGGGCGGCATTCTGATGGGGCTGGGCATTGCTTCCATGCACTATACCGGCATGGAGCAATGCTCATGAATCCGTACATTTTTTATGTACCTGGTTGGTTGTGCTATCCATCATTATCGCCAT
>NZ_MBPP01000024.1 GCF_001858325.1 Marinobacter sp. AC-23 | reverse complement strand
ATTGGCACAGTCATGAGCTAGCGGTGGTCAATCTTGAAGATGAAAGCATAGACCCGCGCACGGTGGCCCCACAATTTAAAACCCACGAGCGCATGCTGGTAATGAGCGATGACATCTATGAAGCGATAAGTGAGTATGAGTCGAAATATCGCTACAAAAAGCACGTTGAAGGCTCATCGCAGGCGAGAAAGCATCCATTTTTACTCGTAGCTCATAGAAGAAATGAAGGTAAGCCTCTAAGCACCAAAGCGCTAGATGGCATTTTTCCACGAGTCGGAAAAGTGGCTCCTGAACTGGCGCACATCCATCCTCATATTTTGAGGCATGACTCGGTATATACGATGCTTGAAAGCATGCGCGAAGAGCTTGAAAAGCTCACGCCAGAGGATCGCACAACGCAAGTTCAAAAGACCCTCACTTGGATGTTTGGGTGGAGTCCAGAGTCGGACATGCCAGGTCACTATGGGGCGAAGTTTTGGAAGGAGGAGGCAGATAAAGCAATGAAGAAGCGCTCCGATAATTTCAAGTCAATCCGTCTGGCTGTTGAGCATAGAGTTCCAAAAGGAGAGGTAGAGTGAATATCGCAGTCGACGCACTCCAAGCACCGACGCAGGAAACCCTAGGTGCGTGGCTGAAAGTACCCCGCCTGGCCAAATGTGGGAAGTTCTTCACGCCCTCTGAGTTGAGTTGGTGGCCTGATAGAACCGCTTCAGACCCGGTTAACTGGAAAGCCGCACTTGTCGTTGTGGCGCCTGAATGGCAGCGCTGGTTACATGCGGCCTTAGCATACCTTATGTCGGATTTGACTCAGGCATCTGTTGCTGGCGTCTCCAGTGTGCTGTCGCGGGCTGCGCAGGCGGGGCTCTACATCCTCAATGAGGATCATCTGACCGATCTGCGTGAGCGCTTTAACGCTATAGAGTTTTCTCAACTAGTTAGTTTCATTGGCTTCTGGCAGACCTGCGAGTCCGTCGAACAGCGGCCTTCGCAATCCTTGGCTGATGCATACAAGAAGCTGCCGAGAAAAAAGTCCGCCCGTAAGGATGTCATCCTGAGTTTGGACCCTGAACAAGGCCCTTTTACGCAGGTGGAGCAGGACGCGTTATACCAATGGATACATGAGCAGTTCTGTCATAGCCAGTTAGATCCCGAGCACTATCTTTACCTGCGCCTGCAGATGATTTACGGGCAGCGCGGCATACAGCTACGCATGATTGTCTTTGGGGACTTCATCAAGACCGACCGGGATCACAAAATTAAAATCTTTTGGGCGAAGCAACGAACCGACGATGTGAGTTGGCGAGCAAAGTCAGAAATGTTCAGCCTGGATAAAGACCTTTACAACTCCGTGCAGGCCTATAAGGCGATCCTCCTCGCCCGACTATGGCAGGAATATCCAGGCCGTGCCGATTGGGATAAGGCGATCAACAATGTGCCACTTTTTCGACGTCGGTTAGAAGAGCGGGGCCGAGTAAGCCAAATCCCAGTTTTGATTGATCTCCCTCATCAAAAAGCACTCGAAGACGAGCCTCAGCCGGAGTTCCATATTTCATCGAACACGGTAAGAGAATGGTTCCGCCGATTAGAGCGTATGGCTGGCTTCCCGATCTCGCACCGCACGCATCAGCCGCTGAAAATCACACGAGGTCATCGGTTCAAGCACACGCTTGGCACGGACCTCTCCAATGCAGGATTGGATGAGTGGTCGCTGGCAGGTGCACTGATGCAAAAAGATACTCGTTCAGTCCGGAAGTATCGAGCGGTCTCCGCTGAATTGATGCATTTGATTGACGCGAAGATGAGTGATCATCTCGCGATCGTTGTGAATGCCTTCGCCGGGACCATTGTGAGGGACCGTGCCTCAGCGAAGAATGGAGATCTAGTTGATCGGCAGATTGAAGACCTGGCCGTCTGTGGTGCCAATGCAGTCTGCCACCTCGATGCACCTTTTACTTGTTATGGGTGCGGTAAATTTCAGCCTCTTTTGGAGGCAGATCATACCGCTGTCCTTGAGCGCCTGAGGCGTCGTCGGGCGCAAGTCATCGCCACAGATAAAACAACAGGAGTGCTCTGGGATCGTGCCATTTTGGCCTGTCGCAAGGTTATTCTCGATTGTAATGCCCTGCGCCAATCACTCCCGTCAGATGGAGTTGACGTATGAGCAATGTTGCTGATTTTAGGTCGAAGAGTCACCTGGCGGCTGAGGATCAGTTAAACGAGTTTATTCAGTGGGCGAAAGCGACCCTTCCAAAGGGTATTCCAGATCGGGTGCACGCCAGTATTCGCTGGAAAGATGAGAGCTGGCACTCCCACGGTTTTGATGGCTGTTCCTTCACAGCGTTGGGGTCGTCCATTCGTGCTCCAATAAAGATGCAGTACCCCTTTACAGACTTTGCCAAGGCAATCGTGGTGTACCGCCGTGTTTATCAAGCAAAAAAAACTGCAGATGGCTTACTCCTTTCGATGAAAGCCCTTGAGGCAGCGCTGGTTGAGTTGACCGGTACGCGGGATGTGACCCTGGTTTCAGCGGTGGTATGCAACCGAGCCTGCGAGTACATGGAAACTCATTGGAAAACAGGCAACACTGCATACAAAATGAGTAAGAATCTTGAGAATATCATCACCCTGATGCGGGACAAGAAACTGCTTAAAACGACTTTTCGGTGGGCTTCTCCGCTTCAACAAAAGTCTACTAGAACGCTCAAACAGCAAAAAGCGGATCGTGAGCAGAAACTTCCCAATCCTGAATCAATAAAAGCCTTGGGGGAGATGTTTAATAACGATATGACCAGCCCACTGGATATTGTAGTGACATCCGCGTGTGCTCTTTTGCTCAGTGCGCCTGGTCGCATTGGCGAGTTAGCGGATGTTGGGCATGATTGCATCGTGTTCAAAGAGTGTGCTGCGGGTAGTCGTCGCATGTTCTTGCGCTGGTACGCTGAAAAAATAAATAAGCCAACCTTAAAGCCCGTGGTTAAACCGGAGATGGAGCTTGTGGTCGAACGGGCAATTACAATGCTCATTCCGATCACCGATGAGGCAAGGACTTACGCCGCATGGCTGGAAGATCACCCCGATCAGTTTCCACCGCATGAAGGGCTGCCGAAAAAGTGGGCCAATGATCCGCTCACCTACACAGAAGCCTGTGCAGCGTTGAAAATGCCAATCCACAGAGGTTTGACACCTCGAAACGTATTCAAGCAACAATTTTTGATTCCTCTTGGGAAGCGAAAGGCTCTCAGCCCAGCCGCAAGGGCGATATTGGAGGAGATACGTGAGGGTTGGGACAACAGTCAGGGAAAGAAAGTCTTCATGGAGGGCAAGATTGGCGTTCGGGGTTATGAGTTTAACGACAGGGGTGTGATTACGCTGCGCAAACTCAATGTTCTGATGCGCGAAAAGTACCTGCCTAAAGATTTCCCATACACCACGTCCTATGTCGAGGGCAAAGCGCGGGTAAAGTACCGTGATGCGCTGTTCACTGTGCGTACCGGAGCTCTGCCTGATGAAACGATGAAGCACGCTGCAATGAAAAGAGGCTTCGGCGTGGAGATCGCTGCTAGTACTTCGCGTATTCAGGCACAGTTGGCAGGAGGGTCGAATAATAAAAAAAGTATCTTCGAGCGCCATGGCTATCAGGGTTTAAAAGTAAACACGCATGCCTTTCGCCACGAGCTGAACACACGAATGCACCAGGCAGGCTTATCACAACTCCTAATTGATGCATTTTCCGGTCGCACGACGATGGGGTCTGTATACAATCATGAGACCGTCGAGGAACGCACTAGGCGGGTTGCACGCTATCACCCCAAAACGAAGAACGGTAACGCGGTTCAGACGCTGGAAAAGGTCAGAACAAATCAACCTTTGAGCCTCAGTGATGTGAGGGATTTACGTGAGGGTGAACGGGACCGAGTCATTTATCAGACCCACGTTGGGGTCTGTGTACACAACTTTGGTTCCGGACCCTGTCCGAAAATGGGGGCCTGCTTGGGCTGCGAGAAGCTCGGCTGTGTCAAAGGTGATGATGTGAAACTCTCCAATCTCAAAGAAGAGCGTGAGGATCTTAAGCGCCGCTACGACAAGGCACTTGATGCACAATCTTGCGATAAGTTTGGGGCTTCAGTATGGGTCGAAAAAGTGGGTATGGACCTCTATAAGTGTGACGCGCTGATCCGCACCCTGGAGAACCCTGAGCTCGAAAACGGTGACATCGTATGGAATGTCGACAACGGTTGGACACTGACAAACAATGCGGCTGCAATGGCAGGGCTGATCGATGCCAAAGTCATCGAGGCAGAAACTGCACAACAGACGTTGCCGTCGTTGGATGATCTGTCGGCCATGTTAGCTAAGATCGAGGTATAACGGTGGGGCATTTAACGCAGAAGGATGAAAGGCGCATCATCAAGTTGATTGAGGAGTGGTCGGAACTAAAACTGACATGGCCTTTACTCGTCGAAGCATGCAAAGAAAAGCTGGGGATCAGTCGTGCTCGCCAGTCTCTAATGAAGCTGCCTGCAGTTGATTTGGCGATGAAGAATCGCAAGGCCGCATTGAAAGCCCCGAAGGAGAAGCCAGGATGGGTTAACGATATTCACGAGGCGAACGAGCGCATTGAAAAACTGACCGTCACTAATCAAAAGCTTATGGGAGCTCTTCGGGATATGCATGCGCGCTTTCTGATCTGGCAAGTAAATGCTGATATGCATGGGGTAACCCAATCGATGCTTGAGCAGCCGGTTTCTCAGCTTCGGAAACGAACCTGATTGGGTGTATAGGACAGTATTCACCGGCGGTTCAAAGCCAGGATCGCCGTTCAGTGCCTGAAAGGTTCCGCCAAACTACCTATTTAGGGTTTTGAACACTCGAAAAAAACGGTCGTTTGTTGGACGCTTCCGTTCACCCTTCAGAAACACCCGATTTCGTCTTGTTTTGCGTCCAACAATCACGTACAACAATCTATGACCAGAAAAGGCCCCTTTTATGATCGTAGGTTATGCGCGAGTAAGCACCCAAGACCAAAACCCGGAACTCCAGGTAGATGCCCTGGAGAAAGCCGGGGCAGAACAGGTCTTCCAGGAAAAATTTACAGGTACCTTGCGTGAGCGACCCGAGTTGTCGCAGTGCCTCCGTATGGTCCGAGAGGGCGATGTCCTTATCGTCTGGAAGTTGGACCGTCTTGCTCGCTCGTTAAAGGACCTCGTAGAGATTGTTCAGGACCTCCAGGATCGTGGGGTTGGCTTTAAGTCCCTCACTGAATCTATCGACACTACCAGTTCAGGCGGGCGACTGGTGTTCCATATCTTCGGTGCCCTGGCTGAGTTTGAGCGCGACCTGATTCGGGAGCGGACGATGGCCGGACTTCAGGCTGCCCGAGCCCGGGGACGGAAGGGGGGTAGGAAGCCCGCGTTGTCAACAATGGACACACAGAAAGCTGCTGCGATGTTATTAGACCCTAAAATCACCAAAACAGAAGTGGCGCAACATTTTGGGGTTAGCCGGACAACACTCAATGCTTCTTTGGCTCGTTTGAAAAAGACGTCACTAAACAGCAATATCAACGACCACACTCCACAAGGATAATTTATGAGGGCCCAAACCAAAGGCGCAATTTTGCTTGTCGCGCTCACTCTTGCCGGTTGCCAGTCAGCGGGCGGCCTATCGTATCCAGTGCTAAAGCATGAAGCCTTTGAAACCCCGCCTGCCAATATCGAGTTCAAGGCAGAAATCGGGCAACCAATCATCACACGGGTAGACGGATTTGCTTGGCCGGCCTTCAAGGTTACCGATGAAATTCCATTTTCATTCGAAGGAACGAGTTATAGTTTGCGGCCAGGGCTTTACAGAGTTGACGGCGTTGCACCGTCCTATTCTCAGGCGACCCTCAACGGCCGAGTGGCAAGCAGCACCACCGAAGTATTGAACTCTCGAGTCTCCCTTATTCTTCGGGATGGACAGTGCAAGATCATCCCTATGATGGTCCAGGTCGCAGCAACTAATGAAGTTGCAAATCCTATTCAGGACAACATCAAAGGCCTCCTCACTGGCGAAAGGGCAATATTCGGAGCCCCAGCGCCCACTAAAGTAGATTCAAATACAGTGGGGCAGGTGATCGATCCGGCAAAGTGTTTTACTGATTACGATTTCAACCCGAATCAACCTGGTAGCAGCAAACGTGAGCTGGTTTACCTCGGCCAGTCAGGAGAAACGCTGCGCTTCAAATACCGGGAGTATTACGACAACTTGGTACGAGCAGCATTTTCGAATGATCTCACCTACAACATTGCTGATGACAATGTGATCGGGTTCCGGGGAGCTCGTATTGAGATTGTTGATGCCTCAAATACAGAACTGACCTACCTCATCCGTCGCCACATGGAAGAGTGAGGCTGAGAATTACTCTCACCAACTTAATTTTGTAAGCCGCTTTAGCAAGGAGTAGTACGCTTGGAAGCCTTTATTGCAGATCCCTCTGCCATCGATGAGTTCCTCAAACGCTGGAAAGGCAACACGGGCAGTGAACGCGCGAATTTCCAATCCTTCATGCGCGACCTTTGTACGTTATTAGATCTGCCTCATCCAGACCCAGGTGAAGGTGATACCAGCCAAAACTCCTACGTGTTTGAACGGTTCATCTCGGCGGCTCGTGTCGATGGCAACACCGACAACCGGTACATCGACCTGTATCGTCGCGACTGCTTTGTACTGGAAGGCAAGCAAACCGGTAAAGAGCTGGCATCCAAGAGTCAGCAAAATGCTGTTAATGCCGCCGTGGCTCAGGCTGAGCGATACATTAGGGGGTTGCCTCAAAACGAAGTAGAGCATGGCCGGCCACCTTTTATTGTGATCGTCGATGTTGGTAACGCCATCTACACATACTCCGAGTTCACTCGTACCGGTGGTAACTACGTCCCCTTTCCTGATCCGAGACACTACGAGATTCGGCTGGAAGATCTGCACAAACCGGAGATTCAGGAACGTCTTCGCAAGCTATGGCTAACCCCAAACCAACTTGACCCAAGCAAGCACGCCGCAAGAGTTACCCGAGAAGTCAGCGCCAAACTGGCCGAGCTGGCAAAGTCTCTGGAACACAGTGGTTACGATGTGGAACGGGTCGCCAGTTTCCTGAAGCGCTGCCTATTCACCATGTTTGCCGAAGATGTGGAACTCCTTCCGAAGTCGTCCTTCCATGATCTCCTGGTAGATATTAAGGATCGGAACCCAGAAGCCTTCCCGCAAGCTGTTAAGGGGCTTTGGGAAACCATGAATGCCGGTGGCTACAGCGAGCGTCTGATGCAAACCGTGAAACGCTTTAACGGCGGCCTATTCAAAGGCATTGATCCAATTTCCCTGAATGCTCAACAAATCCAGTTGCTAATTGATGCAGCCAAAGCTGATTGGCGTTTCGTTGAGCCGGCCATCTTTGGGACGTTGCTGGAGCGTGCGCTTGATCCTCGGGAACGCCACAAGCTGGGCGCCCATTACACTCCCAGGGCCTACGTTGAACGCTTGGTCATGCCAACCCTGATCGATCCGCTTCGTGAACAGTGGGGCGACATTCGAGGTGCGGCGGAAACCCTGCTACGTCAGGGAAAAACAGATAAAGCTCTGAAAGAAGTCCAAGCCTTTCATTACAAGCTTTGCGATACAAAGGTTCTCGATCCTGCCTGTGGCAGCGCTAACTTCCTTTACGTAGCTATGGAGCACATGAAGCGTCTGGAAGGGGAAGTCCTAGGCTTCATCGCTGAGCTAACTCAAGGTCAGGGCGTCCTGGAAAGTGAGGGCTTGACTGTCGATCCACACCAATTCTTGGGGTTAGAGATCAACCCACGAGCCGCCCAGATTGCAGAGCTCGTTCTTTGGATTGGCTACCTTCAGTGGCACTACCGTTTGAACGACCGATTGGACCTCCCGGAGCCCATCCTGCGGGACTTCAAAAACATTGAGTGCCGAGATGCGCTGATCGAATACGACAGTCGAGAGCCGGAGCTGGATGACAACGGAGAGGCGGTGACCATCTGGGACGGCATCAGCATGAAGGAGAGCCAGACGACTAGTGAGCTTATTCCCGATGAAACGGGGCGGGCAACGGTTTACCGGTACCACAACCCGCGTAAGGCTGAATGGCCGAAGGCAGATTACATTATTGGTAATCCACCCTTTATCGGTAACAAACGACTGCGAACTGCCCTTGGTGGTGGTTACGTAGATGCGATCAGGTCAGTCTATAAGGGAACAATCCCAGAATCTGCGGATTTTGTAATGTATTGGTGGCACATAGCAGCTAATAAGGTCCGCCACGAGCAAGCTCGACGATTCGGGTTCATCACAACGAACAGTCTCCGCCAAACGTTCAATCGGCGGGTTTCAGAAACTCACCTTGCTGACTCAAAGAACCCATTGTCGCTGGTATTCGCAGTTCCTGATCACCCTTGGGTGGACGGTAATGATGGGGCTGCAGTGCGTATTGCTATGACTGTGGGTGTTGCAGGTGTTCAGACAGGGGAGCTTTGTACTGTCATTTCGAGATCTGGCAGCGATGATGGTAGTCATTCAGTCATTCTGAAAAAACGTAGCGGGAAAATATTTGCGAACCTCGAAATAGGGGCCAATGTAGCAAGTGTAGATCCCTTGAAAGCCAACTCCCACATCAGTAATCGCGGTGTCATCCCTCATGGATCAGGAATGATCTTGACTGAAGACCAGGCTGCTCTCCTCGAACCTGACGCACCAATAAAGGCTTATCGCAATGGCCGAGACCTAACGGGGACACCACGTGGAGTATTTGTGATTGATTGCCATGGACTGGTTGCCGAAGAGGTGAAAATTCGTTACCCAAAGCTTTACCAGTGGTTGCTTGACTATGTAAAACCAGCACGAGATGCTCACCGCGACAAAGACCTTCGTGAGAAATGGTGGCTGCATCGGAGAAACAATGAAGACCTGCGCTCATCATTAAAGGGCCTCAGTCGCTATATTGCCACCGCCCAGGTTAGCAAACATCAGTTCTTCACATTCTTAAATCACGACATTCTGCCGGACGACAAACTAATCGCGATTGGGCTTGACGAAGGAGATCTTCTTGGAGTGTTATCGAGCAGAGTGCACGCACATTGGGCGATAATAGCAGGTGGAGCGCTTGGCGTTGGGAATGACCCTGTATATAACAAAAGTCGCTGCTTTGATGCTTTCCCATTTCCGACAGCAAGCAAAAACCTATCAACCAGAGTGCGGGGGCTCGCAGAGAACATCGATGCACATCGTAAACGCCAGCAGTCAGAGAACCCGTCTTTAACTCTGACAGGTATGTACAACGTCCTCGAAAAGCTCCGCGCCGGCGAAAAACTTACGGACAAAGAAAAGGCCATCCACCAACAAGGCTTAGTATCTGTCCTACGCGAACTCCATGACGACCTGGACCGAGCGGTATTCGAAGCTTATGGCTGGTCAGACCTAGCTGACAAACTGGTGGGCCGCCCAGGTGCCACAACCCCACTTCCAGACAAACCGGCTGACCAAGCGGAAGCCGAGGAAGAACTATTGATGCGGCTTGTCGAGCTCAATAAGCAACGTGCGGAGGAAGAATCACAAGGCATTGTTCGCTGGCTGCGTCCTGAGTACCAGGCACCCGATGCTGTTCAGACCGAAGTGGAGATCGCGCCGAAGGTCGCCTCTGCAAAATCGGAAGCCGCCACAAACAAAGGAAAAGCCACGCTTCCGAAAGCAATTCCCGATCAGCTTCGTGTGATCAGGATATCATTGGCAGAGCGTGCCCACACTACGGAAAGCCTAGCCGAGATGTTCAAGCGGAAACCTATGAAATCGGTTGAGGAAGGGCTCAAATCCTTGGCTGCCGTTGGCATAGCTGAGTTTGAAACAGAAACGCAGACTTGGCATATCGTGTAATAGAATTATCAGCACAAGGATGTGCTTATCCCTCTTTAGCAGTCTATTGGGCTAACCCAATCACACCACAGTCCTGCACTACCTAGATATCCTTCATTAGATTTAAACCGAATTCTATGCACATGCCTGTGGGCAAAGGAGTAAGTGGTTGAAGCATCAGCCTTAAACCATCCACAGGGGGGGGCACTGCATGTAGTGTGTGGTGAAGTTGCCAGCATCAACATATATACTTTGGATGTTGCTGATGCAATAAAAAACCCCAGAGCAGAACTCTGAGGTTTGACTAGGTGGTAAGGGGACATTCTTGGCGGAAGGCCCTTACCGAAATTCAACCAGCCAGTCAGGCCGATCAAAGGATTATCATATGAAACTGAGAGACCACATGCCAATATTAATTGGCTATATGTTCCCGCGGTATGACCTTTTATATCACCTCACTGGCTATCTCGCACCGGAGATCAGTCATGGTCATCAGACCTGCAATCTACGTTCGAGCCTACTTCCGAATGGTCAACGGCACGCTTCAGCGTGTTTGCGCTCATTTCAGGAGCTGGCCGAATCGCTAAGTGAAATAGATGCCGGGGTGTCTCGGCATCAACTCAAAGCTTCCAGTTGATGTGAGGTGAAGTATGTCCAAAAAATACCGCAGTGCCGTAACAGGCCTATATGTAACTGAGTCATTTGCTAAAAAACACCCACGGGAAACTGTTGGTGAAAAGACCAAGTCATCTCGTAAGAAAAAATAGATTGCTAGGCACAAGGATGTGCCTTTGACTCCTTTTCCGGCTATGGTGGATTTCTGTTCTAGGCGTATGAACCCACTGCGCATAATCGGCGTTACGTTAAGGTCGCAAAGCGGACATTCATAGACCTCGGGTAGTTACTCCATTTAAGGTCCACGTTGAAACCCCAATTGGACTTTTCCCGCTCCAGTTAGACTTCACGGCCCTGACTTATTTCGGCTAGTTGTTTGAGACGGTTGCAGCACGCACCCAACCCCTTTTCCGGAAGGTTAGTGATACCAAGCAACAACCCGCTATGAGCTCTCGATGAGTTGGCATACCAAGGAGATAGCGGAGCGGGTGCCAAACCGAACTCGATCGCATGATCAGCAATCGCCCTGTCGTCCGTGCCATCTGGCAATCGAAGCAGCAACGCCAATCCGGCCATCGCTTTATCTGCATCCGATGTTTCCAAAGCGCGCTGAAGAGCGGAGCTGCGGGCGTTATACGTTCGTTTCATCCTGCGTAGATGCCGCAAATAATGCCCTTTTCGCATGAACTCGCCGACTGCTCTCTGGCTTGCTATCGAACTGGCTGGGGCCAGCGCGGCAGCAACATCGCCAACCTGATTAACCAATGCCGGAGGCACCACGACAAACCCGAGACGCAGGCTCGGACTGATTGTTTTACTAAAAGTGCCTATGTGGATGACGCGGCCAAAACTGTCCTGCGATGCCAAAGCCGGAGCTGCACGACCTGTTAACTGCAACTCACTTAGATAGTCGTCTTCGATAATCCAACTGTCGTGTGTGGCAGCCCATTCGAGCAACTGGTGACGCCGTGACAGCGACAATGTCATTCCTAACGGTGCCTGTTGGCTGGCTGTGACGACAGCCAAAGCCGCATTGGGTGCGCATTCCAGACCCTCGTTAACATTGAGCCCGTGTTCGTCGACGCTGACCGGGACAGGTTCGAGCCCCGCCATCGACAGGGCTGTTCGTGTCATCGGGTAGCCTGGATCCTCCATCCACGCGGATGCTCCCTTTAAGTCAAGCGCATGCATGATCAATCCGAGCGCACCCGCGTATCCGGCAGTAATGATTATCTGTGCGGGGGAGCAAACCAAGCCTCGTGCGATCGATAGGTAAGCCGCGATTTCTGCACGAAGGCCTGACTCCCCACGTGGGTCCGGATAGCTCACAGAGGCCATAGCAGCCTGACGGGCTGCTCCCGCAGCGATCCGTGACCATACCTTGTAGGGAAAAACGTCCTGGGCGGGTATCCCGACCTGGAACACCATGGCGGATTCGCCAAACGGGTGCTGGTAGAAATCCGGTAAAGGTCCCCGCAAGTCACTGGTATCAGCCGGGTATGTTACCGGTAGCTGATCGGCCACAAAGGTGCCGGCTGCGCCACGCGCGACCAGGAGTTGCTCGTCGATCAACCTTTCGTACGCAGATTTTACCGTACCGCGTGAGACCCCAAGTTGGGCACTGAGATCACGCCAGGAAGGCAGCCGAGCCCCGGAATACAGGCGCCCTTCGGAAATGGATTTTCCAATGGCGCCGACAATCTGTTCGACCAGAGATGTACCGGCCTGCCGGTTCAGCTCTATGCGTAAATCATCCATAGGAGATCACTCACGGAAAAACGCGGGTCTGTGTGTGACGGAACGCCGTTAGATTCAACGAACGTTTTGAAATGGTACATCATAAATAACCATTCATGGTTCTTTTTCATGGACCTTAACCTAGTATCATTACTGGACAATCATTCGATAGCGGGCTGGAAAAGGGGTGAAAATGGAGTCTCTACTCGTCATCAGTACAAGCCCTCAGGTCGAAGGGTCACACAGCCGTCAAATGGCAGCGCGCTTCACCCGCCTTTGGGCAAAAAACAACCCGGAGGGCAGAGTTGTAGAACGAGATATCGGTCGCAAACCGGTTCCCCATGTGGATGAACAATGGATAAGCGCTGCTTTTACCTCGGAGGAAGATCGGACTCCTGATCAAAGAGCCGCTCTTGAGATCAGTGATGCTCTCGTTGCCGAACTACGGAATGCAACAACCATTGTGATCGGTTGTCCTATGCACAATCTATCGGTCCCCAGTACCTTAAAAGCGTATATCGATCAGGTCGTGCGCATGGGCGTCACAACGAAACTAGTGCCTGATACCCCAAAGAGCCCCTACTTAGGTTTGTTGAGCGACAAACCCACCTACCTGATGCTTGTCCGAGGTGGCTACGGCTACGAATCTGGCAATGCATACGCGCCAATGAATTTTCAGGAACCCTACCTCAGGGCGGTTCTAAAAATGCTTGGCATCGAGAGCGTAAAAACCATTGCCTTGGAGTATGCCGCAATGGATGGCAACTACTTCGAGAGCGCACTCGACGATACCAACGCACTAATTGACAGCTTGTTCGATGAGTCCTCTAAAGCGATTTCGGGCAACCTCAATAAATATTCCTCAAACCCCTAGACACATTAGCAAGGAGATTCCCGCATGCTCATGAGAAACACTGTTTGTAATTTGCTGGCCTTTTTGGTTTTGATCGGCTTCAGCCTGTCTGCCTCCGCCGCTGACAAGAAAATCGGCGTGTTGGTCTATGACGAAGTGCTGACCAGTGACGCTGTCGCACCAGCCGAAGTGTTCGGCGTTGCCTCGCGAAAAGCTTGGTTCTCAGACTATGAGGTTGTGTTAATCAACGTAGAAAGGAATGACACGGTAAAGACCGAGGAGGGGTTGACGCTTCAGGTCGATGCCAATATTTACGATGATCTTGATCTGGATGTTCTGATCGTCAACAGCGCTTACGAAATGGACTGGCTGTTCGAAAACAAGGATCTGACCAAGTTCCTTGCAGAGCAGGCTAAAAAAGTTGAGTGGCTGGCCAGCAACTGCTCCGGCGCTTTCATTTATGCCCACGCAGGACTTCTGGATGGATATCGAGCGACAACCTGGGCCGGTGGGGAGCCTGCTTTGCAGAAGCAGTTTCCGAAGATTGATGTGGTCGTTGATCAAAACGTAGTTGTTGATCGCAATCGAATCACCAGCAATGGCGGCGTACCGTCTTATGAGGGAGCACTGGTATTGTTATGGCTCATGAGCGGCGAGGGCAATGCAAAGGAAGTGTTTGAAACGATCCAGTTTAACCGCGTCATCCCATGGTCAGAGATAGAAAAATACATGCCCGATGCCTGATGGGAAAACCTGGGGCAAAACCTTTGTCCGGCTATTAACCGCCCCTCAATTAGGTCTGCCCCAGCTCTCTGGCCATACGCGCTAACCGCTTGGACGCTCAATACTCCAATGGACGCTCCGGGCCTACAGTTACAGCATAGGAGGACGCGCCAGGAGCAGCTAACGCCATACCGCAGTGTCCGCTTTTGTTTAAGTACGGACAATTTATGAGCCCAACAGCCGGTGACCTTAGGCTGTAATAGGAGCGGGTTACAGTTTTCGTGGCACTAAACACGTTGTGCCACTTGCCTGGGCTTGGGAACGCGGAGCAAAGAATTGGTCTAAGGAGAAGCGCGAACGTTTTTCCAACGATCCGAAAAACCTACTACCGGTTGAGGCGAGCTTTTCGAAAGACCAATATCGAATTGGAAAAGCATTGCTTTTGTTGTCGGATCGGCAAATTATACGAAGACCATTCAAGTGCCGGTGGCAATGTGACAGTTTGCGTAGAGAAGCAAGTCGATTATCAGTTTAACGGTCACCGTTTTGAGCCGTTTTGGCTTATCCTCAATGAGCGGCGCAAACCACCGCTTCTCCCGCTTATGTTCACTACCTTTCTAGCTCGATTCGGCGCTGTCTTTGAGATTAAAGAATTGTCCGATGGAACGTTGCAAGGGCGCACCAGTAGGCTCTACGAACTGGTCGAGAGAGAGGTCTCTGATGCTACGATGCGAGCTTATGTCTACGCTTTGGCTCAGTTTCTAGGCTACCTGGAAGAATGTCGGCTGACTCATCAGACGGCCGGACTGCATGCATCTTCGTCCTGTAGTGAGCGGTTCGTGAATCATTACCTCAATGAGGTGCTTTCAAACCGTCTTAAATCGGCGCAATCGCTCCAGACCCATCTATCAGCACTCACCGCTTATTATAACTTCCTGCATTACATGGAATCTTCTCCACGCCTGGCGCTGCGCGTTTATCGACGGACCCGGCAGGCCATGGCGGAACGGAACACCAAACAACATTACATCCAGTACGTTCCGAGACACGCGCGTCTCACATTGCTGAATCATTGTGAAACGCTGGCTGAAAAACTCATGATGAGAATGGGGTTCGAGGTGGGCCTTAGGACTGCGGAGTTGCGGGGTCTGCGCACGCCCGCCTTGTGTATTCTGTTCAAACAGTTGGACAACCGAGCTTACGACCACGTCGAGCGGTTTAGCTACTGGCTGGAGGGTCGCTATGCCAAAAACAGCAAGAGTGGTTGGGTGTATTTTGACAGAGAGTTGCTTTCGGATATGAGACGGTATTTTAGTACCGAACGCCAGTGGGCGATTGACGAAAGCGGAAGTGCGGATGAAAGCTTTTTTCTCAGAACAGATCCGCGATTTCTCGGTACGGGTATCAGCGAATGGCACGCTTCCCGACGCTTTCGACAGAGGCCGATGAGGCTGGTTTGCATCCCAGTCTGAGCTTTCACGATCTACGCCATACTTTCGCAACTGAACTGTTTCATGAAGAACTCACGGGGCTCGACGGCCGGGAAACACGCTCGGAATCGGCAGCGCTCATTGTCGTCGCCCAGCGACTCCGGCACACCATCGGGCGAAATGGGCATGCCTCTTCAGTCACAACGCGGTATATCCGCATGAGACTCCAAATGTTGGAACTTGAGGGGGTGAGGTGAGCGAAAAGCTGGACACAGTTGCTGAGCCTGAGCACCCAGCGGACGATATGGCTAAAGCATTCGATCAAACGCTGCCGGAACTACCGACATACGCGTCCATAAAATCCACTCGGATCATCTACAAAACCCAGGCTGGCACCAACCAGATCATCGCCTTGACCCGGGAAAACAAATTTCACGAAGCCATTTTTCAGGGGCTGCCGCCACATTTCAAACAGACTGGTTTCATGGCCTCACAGAGGGATCGCGACGGGCTTATTCGGACGCGATACGACGATTCATAGACTGGCTGAACGCAACGGGTTATGAAAGCACCGATATCAATCGCTACGACTGCCTGAAGGCCTACGAAGCGTATTGCATGAATCAGCAGAGCCAGAAGCGAAGCCCGTTAGAATTCTTAACCGCAGTTATGAACAGGGCCCTGGCTAGCCCCGGCCTGACTGACGAGGATTTCGGCTATCTAAAGACACTGCTTAAGGTGTCAAAGCCTTCAAAAGGAGGGGATGTTAAGCCATATACCCTTACGGACTGGTTCAATCTGCCCTGGCTGCGATCTGTTCTCGGTGAGCAAAAATACCTTCAACTGGAAAGCCCAAGCAGATTGTTTTTGAGCTTTCGGGTGACGATTGCCGAGACACTACTTCATCTATTAGACGTCCGGGCGGAATGGCAGGAACACCCCATTACAACGTTTGAAGAACCTGCTTGCGGGAAGAACTGGTTTCGTAAATGGAACTACATGATATTAAGGCGTTTTGGTTCGTTTGACTCAGCAGGGCAGCCGCGAGACGCATGGACAGAACTGCTGTGGCTGGATTTGGTTCGCCCCTCTGACCGAAAGTCTATCAAACGCTGTTATCGCAGAGCTGCATTGAAAGCTTGGTCTCAGGGCCCTGGGTCTGCGGCCAACGCATTCGGTCCTGGGCTCGCTCTCCAACCATTTTCCATCCGGATTATCAACACGTTTACTCCCCTCTTGAGGAGCGCCTGATGGCCTGGTTAGTTGCCTGTGAAGCGGTGCAGCCAACCGATATTCCTAAACTGAAAACAACGGACTACGCACTCGAATTCAATCAATCCGGTCGCCTGATTGCGATGGAGTGTTGTTACTACAAGGGCCGCGCCAGCTCGACTCGGCAACCAGCGATCCTGATGGCGTCCGATTGCTGGACAAAAGCCCAATATCGCTACTTCACAGGTTTGCCGGTCTCTAGCCCTGTTTTCCAATTCAACGTTATGTCAGAAAAAGCGATGCCGGACATTAGAGAAGGTTTCGCGCAGCAAGGAGATATTTCTTTCTTGTGGCGAATCTGGGAATTGCCTTCCGTCAAGCGGCGAATTGACGCAGCTTTAAGGCGTGCCGGTGCCAGTTCGATCTTTCTGGACGCCGCGTTGGCGCTGACTCAGGGCAGCGAACCCGTGGGCATTTTTGCCAAGACACCCGAAAGTAATATCGGGGCGTACCGCGAAACGGTGGCGCGCTCCCTTCCACAGCACATATTTTCTCTCACGCACGTGAAGACCACTGCCGTTCATGCGGGATCAGACCGCTACCGTGACGGTGACCTGATCAACCACCACTCGCACACCTCGGCAACCGAAAAGCATGCTTATCTGACCGATGCCAATAAGGATTTCGTCAATCGTGCAGGTCGAGTCACCCGCCTGGTTCTGAACGATCTTCAGAATGTTGTCTACCAACCGTCTGTATCCGCAATGGCGGCAGCGGTGAACGTTCTGGAGTTGAGCACTCGCGTGGTGGAGGCCACCGGTTCAGAGGACATTCGAGTTCATTCGCTCGACCAGTCCATCGAACGGGTCCAAAACGACGATATCATCCTCGTTCCTGACACAGTGGAGCAGGCGCTGCTATTTATTCATACGATCGCCGAAGCCGAGGCTCGGCTACCGCAAATGCTCGCAGTCCGGCCCGATTGGGTCGAGCGCACGCTGTTGATCCGCGTTGAATGGATGACGCGCAATCTGGCTCGTATGCGTTCTGCTGCTGAGGCCCAGAAACAATATGCCGACCTCAAGCCCCATCTGCCCAATTTGTTTGATTACCTCCTGGAGACTGTGGAATGACCGCAACGATAGCACGTCGGCATCGGAACCTACCGGATCTCAATGAATTGCAGGCACGTCTCAGCGCTTTGCCTGGTAACCGGGGTAATCAATTCACGGAGAACGTATGGCAATTCATCAACCAAAGGGGAAAACGTTACACGGTCGACTTTGACACTGTTTTGGCACTGTCTGAGGTCTATCCAGACTGGGTGCGGGAACGGGGAATTGATCCCGTCTCGCTCTCCAAACATATCTGGCTGTCCCTCGCCGAATCGACGACCGTCAACAGCTACACAAGAAGACTGAAAGGACTGAGGCTGTGGATGGTCGCCTTGGCGCGAAGAAACCTGCCCCGCCTCACCCGCGAAAACAGCCGAGCTGTGTTGACGTTTATGCTAACGAACAATTGGAGAGGGGGACGCCCCTCGCCGCTGAAAGCCGTACGCAGTGAAATGGACATGACGTTTCTCATGCCCCTTCAAGCTCTGAAAGACGCTACCTCGGAGCTGGGCCTCGACTGGATTTCTCGGGATGTGACAGAGGCACATGTCAGGAGGCAGTTCAAGGTGCTGATTCCTGAGCTGACGGACAATGACCTGACCTATCAGGATTGGAAAAAAGGCCAGTCCTTTAACCTGCTTACTCTGGATCACGGTAGATATTATGTGGAGCACTGTCTCAATTTTTTTGAGGAGCACGCCCCGCTTGCCTGCGCCCTCAGTCAAACACTGCAAGCCTGTGCGACGATTGCCACAGATCTGGCGTAAGCCAGACATCTGTTAGGGCTCATATCTCCCGGGTCCTTGAGGGGCGACCGGTCACCGAGATATGGCCAAGTAGGCCAGCATTGGGGCAGCGGATGCAGACAGCTGTTGTGGATTACTTTCTGGAAGCTCATCGTAAGGCACGCTTCGAACATCACGTCCTGAAAGAAAACGTGTTAGAGCAGGTTGCCGAAGCTTTCGGGCTTGTGCCTTCACCGGAGACCGTAGACCGCCTGCGGGTTATCATCTGGGACTGGCTGCGCCGGGAGGATATCGAGGAAACGCAGTGCCTTCTGGGGGAATGTCAGAGGCCGGTGCCCTGGCACTTGTTCCTGCAAATTCTCGATGCCATGAAACAACGCTGTGACCAAAGCGGCTCTTTTGTGCCCACGGTGGCATTTTTTAAATCCTTTGGCCTTGAAGGAACAGTATACGAGGGCGGGAAAAAGACGAAAGGCGGCTACAGTCTGCCTCGCCAATTCATTGAACTGGTCGCGTCGGCTGGCTTAGTCGGTGTGGTGGCGTTGGCCGGATGGCGAGCAAGTGAGTTCGGGTTTTCCTATTCTGACATCCAGCGCAACCGAAACATGGACAAGCTGGATCAGTATGCCTTCCCGCATCGCTATCAGGTAGATTGGTACGTCTATAAGACATCCGGACGAGTCCGACAGTTACGGGAAGTCACTTTCAGTGCTGTTGCAATTGCTGAGCGCCTGGGGCGTATGCATGGCTCTGACGGTGACCGCCCATGTTTGTATGGAACATTCAATAGAAAAATCCCCTCCCAGTCTGAAGAGTCAGTGCTCAAAGCCGTCAGTGGCCTGTGGCCGCACTACGTCCAACACTATGCCGGTTTTGAACTGATCGATAACTGGGAGTCGTGGCAAAATTTGGCGCAAGTTGAAGCATCCGGCGATTTGCTGACGATGGACCAGTACCGGGAAAAGGAACGGCTTTTGGTATCGCGCTCCGCCGACGAATGGAACGAACTCTCAATAGACGGGAATTTACGAGAGGCGTATCGTCGAACCCGTGAAGAATGGCCTCAGCTGGCTTTCTTTTTCCGGAAATCTGTCGGCGACAAGAAAGACTGGGTGAACCAATACCGTAACGGCACCCTGCGCCCGGATTGGCGGGCTTTGCTCGATGCCCACCTGTCCGACGACACACGGGATTGGCTTTCCTCACTCAGTGAAGTCGAATGCCGATCGGGGGAAACATCCAAAACTATCCACAGCGAGGTGCTGGGCGAAGCACTGTATCCAAGCCCCCATGCGTTCCGCCATATGTGGGCAGAGGCGATTTACCGACGGTTTGATGGTGATGCAGGCTGGATGATCCGCAGCCAGTTTAAACACATCAGTCGAACCATGTGGCTGGCTTACATCCGCGATAAAGACAACCGCGCAGGCCACCAACTAGTGAAGATCCGCGTCATTAATTCGCTTGTCCACAACTACATCAAAAATCACGGCGAAGGCTACGCTGGTGAAATGAACAAGTTATTGCGCCGCCTCCTCCGACAGACGCGCGTCCAGAGCCAGGAGCAACAGATGGAATTGGCCGAACAACTGGCAAACATAGAGGTTGAAAACATCAAGGCGAATCCCTGGGGGTATTGTTTGCTGATGCGGCGGACCAGGTATAGGGCCAGATGTGTCGAAGAGGGTGAACCCATGCGTCACAATGCATCCCCGGAGCTGTGCCTGGGTTGCGTCCATAATCTGATGCAGACGACCAATGTCGAGTGGATGCTTTTTCAAATTGCGTCACATGTTGAGATTCTGAACAACCCGGTCGTCCCGGACATTTTCAAACAGCCTTCGTTCGAGCTGGTGCGCAATGTCACACGTCACGTCCGGACGCTGAACGCCCGCCACGAGGCACTACCTGAGCTTGAATCCGTGTTAACAAGTTACAAGTTGAGGGCTGCGTAATGGTGATGGAGTATCTAAAAAAACGTGCGGAGGCAGGGGCCGGCAAAGGACTCGAAGATCGTCCAGACTGGGTTTCCGACCGAAACGCCAGTGCCGCCGCCTGGCAGTGTGTGGAGGATATGAAACGAGAGAAGGCGCTCTACATTCGGCGTCACCGCACGTCTACGGATTTTCTCGTGAAAAAAAAATATCAAATCAAAGGCTCCGAAGTCGCCGCAGCACTTGGCATAAACCGCGCAACGCTCATGAACACGTCGAGCTATTCACCCCATTTCCGACAGTACCTTGACGCCATGAACGCAGGTCTGGAAGAAGCAAAGAATGCCAAATTGAAGCGTATCGAACACCCCACGGCCACCGGAATCAGGAAGAGCCGGAAAGACGACTTGGTCAGTCTGGTCAGGGAATTGCGGATGAAAAACGAAGAATTGAGGGCGTTGGCGGCAGAACCATTGGACGAAATCTACGAAGGACTGCCTCTGCCGATAAAAAAGAAGTTGGGGATCTCCTGATAATGAATGGAAAGCACAAATCGAAGCATGGAATTATTCCTGCGCTTCAAACACTCCTATGCTATGACCAACCGTAATGCAGGTTGACCGCTTCAATCGAACTTACCTAGGTGAGATTTACAACATGTCTGTAGGAATCTAGAGAGATCCGGCAACGGACGGAATCCGAGATGATTGGATGCCATCAGCAATTTACCCACGATTCGCTCGACGACCTGACGACGCGGGCATACTTGACAAAAATTCTGCCACAGATGGCGAAATTGATTAATTAAACCTAACGTCACGCGCTGATCTAGCGTGCCGGGAACCAGAAAGTCTACATAGGCCCATCGTGTTTCGATGTTGACACCATCACCTGAATAGTCACCACCAGAGCCTTCGCCATAATGGATACTTAACCTCGCCATAACTTTCGGTTGGCTCATCATTTTTCAAGCTACCGCCGCCCGAATTACCACCTGCGAACCAATCTCTCTGGTTGGTGTATGCTTGGAATCGATTATCCATATCGCCGTGAAACTCAAGCTCCGCTGCAGTTTCAGCCCAGCTTCCCGTTAATGTCACCGTACCTGTAATCGCTGTGATCAGAGCGCTGCGTTTCAATTTATTTACCTCCAGCATATTTTTCATTTGTTGATATTTTTTGCTTCATCTGCGTAGCAGATGTAACATTAAGGCCCGCCAAATCCTAAAAAAAGCAAAAAAAAGCGGAAATGTAACATTCCCGCAAATCAATACCTGAAAAAACTCCCACTACTAGGTTCTCACGTGAACCTTAAACCAACTTGAAATACAGCGACGAGTTTTAAAAAATAAGCCCCTACAATGCGCCCCAGGCTGCGGTCATTTCTCAATCCCATGCTCCACTTTATGATGTTCTTTGCGGGCGTCACGCAGGATATCGATGCCTCCCCATACCGCTATGGTGGCTATCGCGATCCCGACAACGAGGTCGGGCCAACTGTCGCCCAACCACCAGACAAGACCGCCTGCGACCAAAATCCCACCGTTCGATGCGAAGTCGTTGAGGCTGAAGGTGTTGGCGGCACGGATGTTTACGTCCGGTTCTTTAAGGTGGCTAAGCAGCCAGATGCAAACAAGATTGACGACGGCGGCGACCAGTGACATCGAAATCATCAATGGTCCCAGTGGTTCAGAGCCGCCAACATAGCGTCTCCATCCGTCGATCAAGATGCCGACAGCAAAGACTAATAGCAGGCCGCCCGATACGTTTGCGGCACCACGCTTCCACTTGGATGAGCGTGACAAGGCAAAAAGGCTGATTCCATAGACTAAACTGTCGGATGTGTTGTCGAGCCCGTTGGCGATCAGAGCACTGGAATCGCCTACGGCACCGGTCGCGAAGAATCCCGCCGCAATTGCAAGGTTGAGACCAAGAACGATCCAGAGCGTGCGACGCTCTTTTTCATTTCCCACATTAAACACAGTTTCTGACATAGGTAAGGAAATCTTCCGTTTTATACTCTTCACATACAGCCTTTTGCCAGCCGCTATGTCCCAATCTCATTGTGTTCAGTCAGATGTCTGGCGTCAACTATCTTGTCCGGTCCGCGACAACTATGATGGCCGGTTGGGTGGTCTTACTTTTTACTCTTTCCAGCCTGCTTAAGCTGTTGCTGTCGTCGGTAGCTTTCCCCCTCTAATTCGATAATCGTCGCGTGGTGTATGAGTCGGTCTACGGCCGCTACGGTCATCATGCTGTCCGGGAAGATCTGATCCCACTCGCTGAATGGCTGGTTGGCGGTGACAATCAAGCTGCCACTCTCATAGCGGTGGGCGATGAACTCGAACAGCACCTGGGTTTCCGCATCCGTCTTTTTTACGTAGCCGATGTCATCGATGATGATGACCCGGTATTTATCCAGGCGTGTCAT
>NZ_MBPP01000023.1 GCF_001858325.1 Marinobacter sp. AC-23 | reverse complement strand
GAAGATCTCAAATCTGCTCAAGACAAAACTCAATGTTCGACGAGTCGCTTGCCTTGGTATTTCTTGTCGAAATACTCCAGCCAGCGCCCACACGAATTACTTGGTTAATTTGTTAAAGAGCGTTTGAGCCGTGGCTCAATCAAGGAGGCGAATTATACATCGTATCGCCACCTTGTCAACCGTTTTTTTCGAGTTGTTTCAGAAGCTTCGCTTCTAAAACCACCGAGACTTGCCGGCTGATACTTGCTTGTTTCGAGGGGCGTATTCTACATCGAATCCGTACCCTGTCAACCGTTATTTTGAAGAAAGTCTAAATCGTTTTCTTCAACACTTTCAAACAGTTAACTCTCTCAAAACACCCCGCTGTTCCGGCGTGTCCCTCAAGCGAGATGCGCATTCTACAGAGCTGGGCGTAGGTGTCAACGGGGTCGCGAAACTATTTTAAAATTGTTTCGGATTACTCTTAGCTACCACCAGGCGTCCCTTATAGAACCAGCATCCATCGGGACACTTAATTCCCTGTCTACAACCTAACTTCAATCGCCTTGACCGCTGCCACAGCCTTGCTCTTTGCCACCTCAATGGTATCGCCTTTGGCCAAAGCCACTCCCATTCGGCGGCGACCTGAAAGCTCAGGCTTACCAAACAGCCTGAGTTGCACATCCTGCTCAGAAAGGGCTTGCTCGATCCCAGAAAATGCCACTTCCGAAGAATTGCCTTCTGGCAGAATAACCGCAGACGCTGAGGGGCCTTGCTGACGGATTACGGGAATCGGTAAACCAAGTATTGCACGCGCATGCAGCGCAAACTCTGACAAATCCTGAGACACCAGTGTAACAAGACCCGTGTCATGTGGCGCGGGGACACCTCTGAAAAGTAGACATCATCCCCGTGGATAAATAGCTCTACTCCATACACCCCATAACCGCCAAGATTTTCGGTGATCTTCAAAGCAACCTCGCGAGAGCGCTCTAACGCTTTGGAGCTCATAGGTTGCGGCTGCCAGGATTCACGGTAATCACCATCTTCCTGGCGGTGACCTATGGGCTCACAAAAGCTGACTCCCCCTGAGTGCCGAACCGTCAGTAGAGTGATTTCATAATCGAACGTCACAAACCCTTCGACAATAACCCGGCCTTTGCCAGCGCGGCCGCCTGTTTGTGCGTAATCCCAGGCTGCATCAATCTGAGTCTCATCAGTAACCGTGCTCTGCCCTTTACCAGAAGAGCTCATCACTGGCTTAACAACTACCGGCAACCCGATGGCGTTAATAGCATCAACGAATAACTCTTTCGTATCAACAAACCAGTATGGTGACGTACTTAGCCCCAGTTCCTCTGCTGCCAGGCGGCGAATTCCCTCTCTGTTCATAGTCAGGTCAACGGCTCTGGCCGAAGGAATAACTTTGTAACCCTCCTGTTCTAGCTTGACCAATTCGGCAGTCGCAATTGCCTCTATCTCCGGAACAATTAAATCGGGCCTTTCAAGTTCGACAACGTCACGTAGCGCTTGGGCATCCAGCATATCAATCACGTGGCTACGATGAGCTACTTGCATGGCAGGGGCATTCGGGTAACGGTCGGCAGCGATCACCTCAACTCCAAACCTTTGCAGCTCAATTGCAACCTCCTTTCCCAGCTCTCCGGAACCACATAACAGCACCTTGAAGGCATTTGCTTTAAGTGGCGTACCCAGCGTTACCTGATCAACATTATTCAAACCACATCCTCCGGAGAGCGCCCGACTAAGTTCGGAAATCTTAGCGCCTGATTAAAGTGCAACTTCTTGCTCTCGCTCAGCAACTTTTCCAAGTACGGCTTTACGCTCACAATTCGTCATTGAGGTCCAACGCAAAATCTCATCACTGGTGCGCTGACACCCTATACATACGTCACGCTCATCAAGAGCACATATACTCACGCATGGCGAGCGAACCCTGTCCTCAACGGCCATAACACATTCGCCTCAGTCTTTTACGGGCTTCAAGCCTTTCACATACCGGCTTGCGTTGTGCACGTAATGTGCAGCGCTCAGCTCCAGCATTTTTTGTTGCTGCTCGGTCAGCTGGCGCTTAATTTTACCTGGCGCACCAACTACCAGAGAACCATCAGGAATAACCATGCCCTCGGGAATAAGCGTGTTGGCACCGATCAGACAGTATTTTCCGATTTTTGCACCATTGAGGACAACGGCATTAATGCCGATTAGTGAATAGTCCCCCACCTCACAACCGTGCAGCATGGCTTTATGGCCAACAGTGACGCCTTTACCCAGCGTAAGTGGTATACCCGGATCTGTGTGGAGAACCGAACCGTCCTGAACGTTTGTCTCAGCGCCTACGGTAATTAGCTCATTATCCCCACGGATCACAACGTTGAACCACACACTACTTTTTTCGTGAAGCTCAACATTTCCAATTACGGTTGCGTTTTCGGCAACAAACTGGCTGCCACCTTTTAACTCCGGGGCACGGCCATCCAGCTCATAAAGCATTATGATCTTCCTTTTCAGGATCGGGGTTTGAGTAAATCTATATCGGCATCGTACACAGCATTTAAAAATTCGACCAGAACCACAGCTGACAGCCCCCAGATTTGGTAACGCTCCCAGCGGTAGCTAGGCACATATATTATTTGGTTCTGAAAAGAGATCGCATCCGTACGCTCACGCCGGTCTTCGAGAAAGAAAGAAAGGGGCACACGAAAGATGCTGTCAATTTCAAATGGGTTGGGTTCCAAGGGATGCCCTTCAGGTACAACACCAACGTATGGAGATACAAGAATCCCGTGACGTGACATCACCTGACTCAGAGGTGAAATAATTTCTACCTGATCAGGCGGCAGGCCAATTTCTTCATGGGTTTCGCGCAGCGCAGTAGCGGCCAGCGACAGATCCCCCGGGTCACGCTTCCCACCCGGTAGGCAACTTGCCCACGGTGGGTGCTCAAATTTTCGGAACGCAACGTAAATATCATTTCGGGATTTACAGGATCGTCCGTCACAGGAACGAGAATGCCTGCCTCGGGATAATTCAAGTCGAGCTTCCGAGGCGCATAGTCGGTTAAACGCTGAACAAGTAAATCACGCAAGTCGGAACTCCTGGACAAATCTGGTGTTGAATGAGACAGCAGCAACTACGATCATTAAACTGAGCGCTCTATCAATTCAAGTATACGGGGAAAAACATGAAGTACTGCAGCACTTGCGGCCATCCGGTTAAGCAACGTATCCCCGAGGGCGACAATCGTCACCGCTATGTGTGCGTTAACTGCAGCACAATACACTATCAGAACCCACGCATTATTGCGGGGACCGTACCGGTATGGGAAGGACAGATTCTTCTGTGCCGTCGAGCTATCGAGCCTCGTTACGGATACTGGACCTTGCCTGCAGGGTATATGGAGAACGCCGAAACCACGGTTGAAGCTGCGGAGCGCGAGACTCTGGAAGAGGCCTTGGCCGAAGTTTATATTGACGGGCTCTATTCCATAATTGATGTTCCGCATATAAACCAAGTACACATGTTTTATCGGGCGACTCTAAAAAACGGGCAGTTTGGCGCGGGCGAAGAGTCTCTTGAAACCCGCCTTTTTGCTCTGGGCGACATCCCTTGGGACGACATTTCTTTCCCTACAGTACGCAAGACTCTGGAACTATTTCTGGAAGACTTGAAAAACGACTCCTTCGGCGTTCACGTTCGTGATATCCGGCACCCTATGGCCGCAACCCGAAGCAAGGGCGATTTATAGCACCTCCATCCGATAGATCTCGTAAGCAGGCTCCTCGTATGGATGGGCCTGCTTGAGAGCAGAAACCGCCTTACGGATCAGGTCATCACGGCAAACAAGCTCAACCTTGAACTCATCCACCACTTCCAGCGTATCACGGTGCCCCAGAAAAGGGCTGCTACCTGCAAGTGGACGAAATTGACCCTGCCCACGACATTGCCATGCGCAAGAATCGTAATCTCCGATGCATCCAGCACCTATCTCAAAGAGCGCGCGCTTGGTTTTCTCCACGTGCGTTTCTGGGACGAAATAGCATATTTTATACATAACACTCTCCTCAAGACCGGGTATTTTTTGTACAGATGAATGACTTAGCCACTTACCCACAGATTCTGTGGATAACTCTGGGGAAAGATTTGATGAACACCTCTCCAAACCCCGTATTTACTGACCTCACGTTAAATTGGCGACAAATTCACCCGTTAAAATTAAACCTTAATTTTCAATAAGTTACATTAATCCAGTGAAAGATGCTGCTCATTGCAGCGCATTGTTCATAGAATACCCAAAGCACTGCCCAAAATGTGCATAAACATTTTGAGTCAAGGGGTATTTCTTCAAAAAAATGACTTTTAGCGCTTGAAAAACTCTAAAAACCTCGAATGACAGGCACAAAAAAACCGACTCCAGAAAGCTACCCTCAAGGGACTCTCAAAAGCCGGTTTTTTTCAGCTCCGGGCTTTATCAGCCAAACCAGCGCCTCGCGTTTCTGAACATGCGAATCCAGGATCCATCCTCTTGCCAATCCTCAGGATGCCACGAGTGCTGAACAGTGCGGAATACCCGCTCAGGATGCGGCATCATAATTGTGACACGGCCATCCCGGGTGGTAGCACCGGCAATGCCATCCTGTGACCCGTTTGGGTTATATGGGTAACGCGTGGTTACCTGGCCTCTGTTATCCACAAAGCGCAGCGCTGCCCGCTCGCTTTCTGCCAGGGCTGCAGCACTCGCACTACCCGAGAACTCTACCCTACCCTCTCCATGAGCAACGGCGATAGGCATGCGCGATCCTGCCATGCCTTCCAGGAAAGCAGAGGGTGACGGCATTACCTCAACCATCGCCAATCGCGCTTCAAACTGCTCCGATTGATTGCGGACGAAGCGCGGCCACCCCTCACTGCCTGGAATCAGCTCGTGCAAGTTGGAGAACATCTGACAACCATTGCACACACCAAGCGCGAGCGTGTCCTGACGGTTAAAGAAAGCGGCAAACTGGTCGCGAACACGGTCATTGAACAGTATGGACTTTGCCCAGCCTTCACCGGCCCCCAGCACGTCGCCGTATGAGAAGCCGCCACAGGCCACAAGGCTGTTGAACGTTTCCAGACTTACTCGCCCGGAAAGCAGGTCGCTCATATGCACATCGACTGATTCAAAACCGGCCCGGTCAAATGCCGCTGCCATTTCCACTTGGCCGTTCACACCCTGCTCACGCAGGACAGCGACTTTCGGGCGCGCACCTTTATTGATATACGGCGCTGCAACGTCTTCATTCACATCGTAAGTGAGCGATGCATGAAGCCCTGGATCGCTCTCATCAAGCAGGTTGTCGAACTCTTCAAGTGCACAGTCAGCGTTGTCCCTGAGAGACTGAATACGATAGCTAGTCTCTGACCATAGACGCTGAAGCTCTGTTCGAGCGTCATCTACAACCGTTTCGCTCTCAAATGTCAGGCGTACACGATCCTGATCATTCAATGTGCCAATAACACTGACGTGATCGCCCAACCCGGCTGCCGAAAACTGCTGCAGAACGAAATCAGTATCCTCGCGACGCACCTGAATAACCGCACCCAGTTCTTCGTTGAACAGCTCGCGAGCAAACTGACTGTGATCGTCCGCCAAGCCATCCAATTTAATGTCCACACCGGTACGACCGGCAAAACACATCTCCGCCAGTGTCACGAACAAACCACCATCCGAACGATCGTGATATGCGAGCAACTTGTCATCGGCATTAAGACCCTGAATAACTGCAAAAAATGCTTTTATATCCTCGGGGTCGTCGAGATCCGGTGCCACGGCACCAACGCTGCGATACACCTGCGCCAAAGCTGATCCACCCAGGCGATTCTGCCCTGCGGCCAAGTCCAGAAGGATCAGGTCAGTTTCGCCCGCATCTTTCATAAGCTGCGGTGTCAGAGTGCGCGAAACGTCGGTAACTGGGGCAAAACCACTTATAATCAAGGATAGCGGTGCAGTCACGCTCTTCTGCTCGCCGTTATCCTCTTCCCACATGGTTTTCATGGACATGGAGTCTTTGCCTACGGGAATGGTAATCCCAAGCTCGGGGCACAACTCCATTCCCACGGCACGCACTGTTTCATAGAGGTTTTCATCTTCGCCTGGGTGGCCCGCAGCACACATCCAGTTAGCCGACAGGCGAATATCAGACAATTTATTGATCGCTGCAGCCGCCAAGTTGGTTATGGCTTCACCCACCGCCATTCGGCCAGATGCAGGCGCATCAATGGTTGCGACCGGTGTGCGCTCACCCATGGCCATTGCTTCGCCTGTCAGCACATCAAAGGAGCTCGAAGTAACCGCGACATCACTAACTGGCACTTGCCAGGGCCCTACCATTTGGTCACGAGCAACAAGCCCGGTAATTGTGCGATCGCCAATGGTTATAAGGAAGCTTTTGGAGCCCACGGAGGCAGTCGCAACACCCTGCGGATCGCATCGTTCAAATCAATCTGAGTGGAGTCAAATACCGGCTTGGTAAAAGACGTTCTTTTAACACTTCGGTGCATACGCGGTGGCTTGCCAAAGAGCACTTCCATTGGCAGGTCAACGGGCTTGTTATTAAAGTAGGAGTCGCTTAGCTCAAGGTGATGGGCCTCTGTGGCTTCACCAATTACGGCATAAGGGCAACGCTCACGACGACACAAGGCATCAAATAGCTCCAGGTTTTCCGAAGCAACTGCCATAACGTAGCGTTCCTGGGATTCATTACACCAGATTTCCAACGGTGACATACCGGGCTCATCGCTGGGAATTTCGCGCAACTCAAACTTCCCGCCACGGCCACCATCTTTCACCAGTTCAGGCATAGCGTTCGAAAGCCCGCCAGCGCCAACGTCGTGGATGAAGCACATGGGGTTTTTCTCGCCCATCTGCCAGCAGCGGTCAATCACTTCCTGGCAGCGACGCTCCATTTCCGGGTTGTCCCGCTGCACGGATGCGAAATCGAGATTCTCATTGCTGGAACCAGAATCCATGGAAGAAGCAGCACTACCCCCAAGGCCAATTAGCATGGAGGGCCACCCAGCACGATAAGTTTGGCGCCCACGGGTATGTCACCTTTCTCCACGTGTTCTGCGCGGATATTACCAAGGCCGCCGGCGATCATAATGGCTTATGATAGCCCCGCACTTCGTCGCCTGCCGGGCCCGCGACCTTCTCTTCAAATGTTCGGAAATAGCCTGCTATATTCGGGCGGCCAAACTCGTTATTGAATGCGGCGCCACCAATGGGCCCCTCAATCATTATATCCAGAGCGGATGCGATCCGGTCTGGCTTGCCGTAGTTGATTTCCCATGGCTGGGGATCTTCCGGCAGATTAAGGTTGGAGACGGTAAATCCTGAAAGCCCCGCCTTTGGCTTGGAGCCGCGGCCGGTTGCACCTTCATCACGAATTTCACCGCCGGAGCCGGTTGCCGAGCCCGCAGCAGGTGCAATCGCAGTAGGATGATTGTGAGTTTCCACCTTCATAAGAATATGAATTTCTTCCTGATTATAACCGTAAACACCGGTTACAGGATCCGGGAAGAAACGCCCGCCACGGCTGCCGCGAATAACCGAAGCATTATCCTTATAGGCAGAAAGCACGCCTTCGCTGTTCATCTCAAAGGTGTTCCGAATCATGGCGAACAAGGACTTTTCCTGCCCTTCACCATCAATGTCCCACGAGGCGTTAAATATTTTATGGCGACAGTGCTCGGAGTTGGCCTGGGCAAACATCATCAGCTCAACGTCGGTCGGATCCCGCTCAAGGCCAACAAACGACTTCACCAGGTAATCAATTTCGTCATCTGCGAGCGCAAGACCAAGACGCCTATTCGCCTCGACCAGCGCCTTTCGGCCACCAGCCAGCACTGAAATGCGCTCCAGTGGGCGAGGTTCTTCATGGCTGAACAACAGCTGGGCGCCGCCCATTTCATGAAAGACTTTCTGAGTCATGCGGTCGTGCAGCAGCGCAGCAACTTTCTCACGCTGATCCAGGCCAAGCTTTTTACTCGACTTGATATAAAACGCCGTACCGCGCTCGATACGCTGAATCTGGCGCAAACCGCAATTGCGGGCTATGTCAGTTGCCTTGCTAGACCAAGGAGATAAGGTGCCCGGGCGCGGTACAACGAGGAACAAAACGCCGTTCGGCTCTTCAGCGGCAACGCTGGGACCGTATGTTAGAAGTCGATCAAGGATGGCCTGCTCGGAATCAGAAAGCGCGCCCTCCATATCCACAAAGTGCATGAATTCAGCATAAACATGCTCAACTTCGGGCACAATGGCCTGAATCCTGGCGTACAGTTTATGAGAGCGGAATGGCGAAAGCGCGGGTGCGCCGCGAAGTTCAAGCATGATATCAACCTGTATCGCGCGAAACGGGGAAGTCCGGGTGCATTCTGAGAAGGCGCATATCATACTTGAAAGCGTTGCAGGGATACAGCTCCGGAAAGGTTATTCCGCTAGCGTGCATTTGACATTATTTTGCACAGTTAATGACCAACTTGATTGACCCCTCTTGCAGCAGCATGGATCATTGGTTGGTGAACATGGAGTCCACACCCGAAAAGACACCGGATGCCGCCAGCCATTTTGCGTGCATCCCGATGATCCAGCGGTAACGGAGAACAGGGACTTGCCAAGAATCCTGACTGCATATAGTGCAGCGATGACCTACACATCACTCCTCGCCTGCATGCTGATCTTAGCTCCGCTAGCCCTCACGGGGTGCAGCCAACCCAGTACGTTGCAGGAAATTCGCAACGAAGGCGTGTTGCATGTAATCACCCGTGTGGCGCCCTCCATTTACTATGAAGGGCGCGAAGGCCCTACCGGTTATGACTATGAGTTGGTCAAACTCTTCGCAGAGGAACTTGGCGTCGAACTCCGGTTGCGGGTTGCCGAAGACAACACGGAAATACTGTCTGTACTTTCCCGGGATTTTGCGCATATCGGGCTCGCCGGTCTTTCTACCCAACCATTGTTCGAAAACCAGTACACAGCGGTTCCTACCGGCATCGCAGCCCAGTCAATCGTTGTTTACAATCGCGATGTAGACCGCCCAAAGACACTTGCAGATCTCGCTGGGCAAACCCTTCATCTGGTGCCAGACAGCAATCATGAGCACCAACTTGAGACTCTCACCGGCGAAGCTTCAAACATCTCCTGGCAAGTTCATCCAGGTTTGGATGCTGCCGGCATTCTTGCACGAGTAGAAACTGGTGAACTCCCATACGCTATCGTCTCCTCCAACGAACTTGACCTAAACCACGTATTTTTCCCCCAGGTTAAGCAAGGGTTCGCTCTTGGCGACGCCAAAGAGCTGGCATGGCTATTCCCGGCAAGCCAAGACGACTCACTGGTAGGCGCTGCAAAAACGTTCCTTAAAAAAGTGCACACAGACGGCACCATCGCGCAGCTTTCCGAACGGTTCTACGGCCACCTGGATCACTTGAACTACGTGGGCGCGCGCACCTTCATGCACCACGTAAAAAACCGGTTGCCCAGCTACGAGAGCTTGTTCAGGAATCACGCCACCGTATTTAATATGGACTGGCGCCTGCTCGCCGCCATTGGCTATCAAGAATCACACTGGCGACCCAATGCAGTTTCCCCAACTGGGGTGCGCGGACTGATGATGCTGACACGCAACACCGCAAACTATATAGGCATTAATAACCGCCTGGACGCTGAAGAGAGCATTCAAGGGGGGCCAAATATTTCCGCATGGTTCACAAGAGAATCCCCAAGCGCATTGCCGAGCCAGATCGCACCTGGTTTGCTCTCGCCTCCTATAACGTGGGCTATGGACACCTGGAAGATGCCCGCAGGCTGACAAAAGGTGCCGGCAAAAATCCTGACCGATGGCTGGATGTGAAGGAGTTCTTGCCACTGTTAGCGCAGAAAGAATGGTACAAAAAGACCCGTTATGGGTATGCCCGTGGCCACGAACCTGTTCTCTACGTGCAAAATATTCGCCGTTACTACGACGTGCTTGCGCGACTGATGGAACCGACAGAAGACATTGCCGATAAAGACTCTTCGTTAGTGGATTTGGGGCAGCCCCCCGAAAGCGAGCAGACTAAAGAAGGAGCAGACATGCGTGCCGGATTATCCCCAGAACTGGGAATGATACCGCCAACACTCTAGTCGTTAGTGGTGCTCAGGCAGTAGTTAGTAGTGCTCAGGTGGCAAAATCGTTTGGTTCACTGACCTCAAGCGCACGCTCCACCTGGTTTGCCCTGAATCCCCTGCGGGTAAGAAAACGAGCCTGACGCATTTTTTCGTCCCAGTTTCCACTCAAGTCAGACAAGCCAAAACGTTTATCCCTTAGTAAAAGCGCATTTCGGATCCAGTCCGTATCCGTAAGTTCATCAAGACAGGCCGGCATTTGGTGTATACCTCTTTGTTGCAGCTCCGCTAGCACTTTCAGGGGGCCATAACCCAGGTCAATACGCTGGCGCGAATACACCTCCGAAAAGCGATCGTCATCCAGCCAGCCTTCCCTCTCATAGTCATCCAGCACCCGCGAAATAACCGAACCGTCCAGCTGGCGCTGTCGTAACTTCAGAGTCAGCTCCTGCCGACTATGCTCACGGCGGGCGAGCAACCTCAAGGCAACCGAGCGTGCCTTGTAGTCCTGATCATCGCTATTTTCCTGTTTTGCCATTCAGCCCTTCCCGCAAACGCTCACAAAACGCTAGACTAGCCGCGCATTTAATATCGTTGGTGCCGTTTCCTAAACTCCCGACGGCAGTATCCGGCTCTCTGCGCCCATATTAAAGAGAGCCGATGGCCGGTTTCGGCATACTTTGCCCGACACCGTAGATTGGTTTCAATCCTTAAGGACATCTTCATGGCTGCATTCCTCCAGAAACTGTTTAAGTCCCGCAAACCCGCCGCGCCCGAGCGTAAAGTGCCAGCTCGTGCTCAGCCCATAGCTGCGCCAGTGGAGGATAGGCGGGCAGAACTGCGAGAAGAGCAGCTTCAGGCCCTTCAGGCCACACCCACCCAGGAAGTTGCAGCCAGCCTCGCTGTTGAGGGGTTAACCGCTGACACCCGAATCAGGGCAGCCGAATTATTGGTAGACGAAGAGCTCATTCAGCGCGTCCAAAAGCAGGCAAAGGGGAGAGACAAAGGCGTATACCAAGTGGCGCGGCAAAAGCTACAGGTTATCCGAGAAGAGCAGGCCCGACAGGAGAAAATTTCCGGAGCCATTGCATCTTTGATCAGCCATGCCCGAGACCAAGCAAAAAGCGACGACACCAAGCTGTACGGGGCTCGTTTGGACACACTCCTCAGCCAATGGGCCACGGTAGAGGCCAATGCAACACCAGAACAACTGAGTGAGTTCCTTGAGTCAGTACTCCGTTGCAGAGAACGGCTAGCCGATCTACAGGCAGCTCAGGATGCACACAAGCACGAGCGTGAACAGCAACTTCAGCGTGAGGAAACGCTGGAGCTGATAGCTCAAACCTTGAATGATCTCCGACAGCAACCCACAGAGACACTCGCCTCGCTTGCCTCGCTGGACGCTCTCCAGAAAACCCAGGAAAACCGGTGGTTGGAAGCAACCCGTGAGACACACGTTGAAAAGCAGCAGCAGAAAACCTACGAAGCCTCCATGATGGCGCTGCGAAATTATACCAATGCCGTGCGCCACATCGGCCAGGCGAAAGAGTCACTGCTGGCAATCTCGGCAATGGATGTTCACGACGCGACAGTTGAAGACCAAAAACGCGCGTCGGATATGCTGAACGAGATTAATTGGCCAGCAAGTTTCCCTGCCCCGGATTTACTGGAACCCGCACGCAAACTGGCAGGAAAGCCCAAAGCGCCTACTAAAAGCAGCGAGGATCACAAGCAGCAACAGGTATCTTCAGAGAGCCTAAAAGCGACTCTGGACCAACTGGAAGAAGCCCTTGAGGCAAAGCAGCTCAAGGATTCCCGGCAGCTGCTGAAAACTGCTCAGCAATATTTGAAATCCCTGGATCACCGCCACAGCAAGAACTTTCAGGCCCGAATGCAACTGCTTACAGGCCAGCTCAGGGAGTTGACAGACTGGCAGGGGTTTGCCACCGAGCCAAAACAAATCGCACTTTGTGAACAGATGGAATACCTGGCGGAACAGCTTATAGAGCCGGAAGCGAAATCCGAGCGCATTAAAGAGCTTCAAAAAGAATGGCGAGAGCTGGGTGGCTCGTCAGACCGTGTTTTATGGGCGCGCTTCAAGCAGGCGTCTGATAAGGCCTATGAACCCTGCAAAACTTATTTCAAGGCAAAGTCTGGCCTGAAACAGGCAAATCTGGAAAAACGTAAGGCTATCTGCACTGAGCTGGAGCACTTTGTTAATGCCGCAGACTGGAGCGCCATTGACTGGAAAGCTGTCGAGCACATCCTGCAAACCGCCCGCCAGGAATGGAAATCTGCCTGGCCAGTCGAGTTTCGAGATAACCGACAGGTACAGAAGCGGTTTGATGAGTTGCTTAAAAAGCTTGAGGCACCCATTGACCAAGAGCGCCTGAAAAATGAAGCATTGAAACTGGCAATTGTTGAACAGGCTCAGGCGCTGACTGAACACGAGCCTTTGCAAGAGGCCATGAACAAGGCGAAAACACTTCAGTCAGACTGGAAAGCCGTAGGCATTACTCGCCACAGAGAAGACCGGAAGTTATGGCAGGCATTTCGCAAGGCCTGTGACGAGATATTTGCGCGCCGGGACGCCGAGCGTTCAGAACAGCAACAGGCAACGAAGAACGCGGATACCGAGGCTGAAGCTCTGCTTCAACAAGTTGCAGGTGTAAACTCTGAGCAAGACGAGCAAACTCTGGAGCAAGCTGTTATTGCGCTCCGCAGCCTCGACGCGTCCAAAACGTCGGCGGCGGCAAGAGAGCAAATTCAGAAAGAAAAGCAGCGGTTAAGCCAAGCTGTTTCCGCACAAAAACTCAAAGCCGGTATCGCCGAATGGCAAACGCTTGTGCTTGCCCGCACGGAAGGCAGCGTGTCAACGGAAGCCCTGCCAACCAAATGGACGGCACTTGCACAGCGGCTGGGCGAACTGAACGATCAGGAGATTGTCATTCGTGCGGAAATTCTCGCAGGCATGCCATCGCCGGAAGCAGACCAGCAAAAACGCATGGAAATACAGGTTCAGCGGCTAACCGAAGGAATGGGGTTCACCGAAAAAACCGACAATGCCCTCCAAACTGTTGAGGGATTGGTGGCTAGCTGGTGCGTCAAGCCGGCTAACGAAGGTGCAGACCTACCGTTGGCAAACCGGTTGAACAAGGCGCTGGATAGCCTCATCGTCAACTGAGCATTCTGAGCTCTACTCCCGCTGATGTTCCCTGACAAAATCCCTGGCACTCTTAACGGCGGCCAGGGATTTGTCTTTCATGCCCCTGAGTTCTTCGTCCGCCAAATAGAACATCATATCAATGGTGTGCCTGTAATAGCGGGAAGGTAGCCTGTTCAAGGCCACACACATAACGTCAGTCAGAAAATCTGCGGTATCCCCCGGCTCTCTGGTCGCAGCAATAGCGTCCACGACCAAACGTTCGTAAAAGTTATCTATGGCATCTCTGAAAGACATGGCTCTGAGCCTCCTGTATCCAGTTGAGAGCACCTCACAAATCTTTGCCTCTACTCTACAAACATAGAAGTCGCAACCTCGCCTGTCACTGCCCCTGAGCAATTTCGCCAATCCGATTGGCAGGCCGCGTCATTACCCACACAGCTATCAACGGGCTATGGTGACGGTTCTCGCAAGTAAATCCCTAAGCAATAGTTATCAGAGGATAAGCAATGACCACCGAGGCGTATATCTTCGATGCGGTCCGCACTCCACGAGGGCGCGGAAAGAAAGATGGGGCACTGCACAGTGTTAAGCCCATTACACTGCTAACCACAGTGCTCAATGCTCTGCAACAGAGAAACAACCTGGATACCTCGCAAGTAGATGATATTGTTCTTGGTTGCGTTACCGCCGTGGGCGACCAAGGTGCTGATATTGCCAAAACAGCTGCGCTTGCCGCGGACTGGGATGAGAAAGTATCTGGCGTTACCCTGAACCGATTCTGCGCCTCAGGTCTTGAGGCCGTTAACCTGGCAGCCATGAAAGTACGATCTGGCTGGGAGGACCTGATTGTTGCCGGCGGCGTGGAGTCTATGTCTCGTATCCCCATGGGCTCTGATGGTGGCGCCTGGGCGATGGACCCGCATACCAACCTGCACACCGGCTTTATGCCCCAAGGTATTGGTGCCGACCTTATTGCCACACTGGACGGCTTCAGTCGTGAAGACGTTGACGGCTTCGCGGTGAAATCCCAGCAAAAAGCGGCCAACGCGTGGAAGAATGGTTACTTTGCCAAATCCATTGTGCCGGTTACCGACCAGAATGGCGTCGTGATTCTCGAACGCGATGAACATGTCAGAGGCGACACCACCGTAGAATCCCTTTCCGGCCTTAGGCCTTCCTTTCAGATGATGGGCGAAATGGGCTTTAATAGCGTCGCCCGTGAAAAATACCATTACGTGGAAACCATCAACCACGTGCACCACGCAGGCAACTCCTCCGGCATGGTCGATGGTGCAACTGGCTTACTGATTGGCAGCGAAGCAAAAGGTAAAGCCCTGGGCCTGAAGCCACGCGCCCGCATTGTGGCCACCGCGGTTACCAGCACCGACCCAACTATCATGCTCACCGGCCCGGCCCCGGCCACCCGCAAGGCATTGGAAAAGGCCGGTATGACCGTCGACCAAATAGATCTGTTTGAAGTAAACGAAGCCTTTGCCTCTGTGGTGATGCGCTTCCAGAGGGAACTCGCGGTTCCTGATGAAAAAGTGAATGTGAATGGCGGCGCAATCGCTATGGGTCACCCCCTGGGTGCGACCGGTGCAATGATTGTCGGCACTCTACTGGATGAGCTGGAACGTCGTGATTTGCGCTTTGGTCTGGCGACTTTGTGCGTCGGCGGCGGCATGGGCATTGCCACCATCATTGAGCGGGTCTGAACCCACACCTTTTCTATCAGGAGAACCGATTATGAGTGCCATCCGTTACGAAGTGGGGGCAGATCAGATTCTGACCCTGACCATCGATATGCCTGGGCAGTCCGCGAACACCATGAATGCGGCATTTCGTGAAGCTCTGGGTGAGACGGTCAACAAGGTTCAGGGCGACCTGGACAGCATTCGCGGCATTATTGTTACCTCTGCCAAGAAAACATTTTTTGCCGGTGGCGACCTTAAAGAAATTCACAAGGTTACCCGCGACGACGCGCAAGCGTTTGAAGACATGGTCAACTCCATGAAAGCCCAGATGCGGGCACTGGAAACCTGTGGTAAGCCGGTTGTGGCTGCTATCAACGGCACTGCACTGGGTGGCGGCCTGGAAATCGCCTTGGCCTGTCATCACCGCGTCGTTTTGAACAACGACAGCATTCAACTGGGCCTGCCTGAAGTAACACTTGGCCTACTGCCTGGCGGCGGCGGCACCCAGCGCCTGCCGAGAATGATTGGCCTGGAAGCGGCGTTCCCGCTCCTGATGGAAGGCAAAAAATTAAGCCCCAAGCTGCTCTGAAAGCCGGAATGATTGATGAACTGGCCGACTCAGCGGATGACATGATCGCCAAAGCAAGGGCATTCATTGATGCCAACCCTAAATGCCAGCAGCCATGGGACAAGAAAGGCTTCAAACTGCCAGGCGGTGCGCCCCATCATCCTGCCATGGCACAAAAGCTGGCGATTGCACCCGCCATGCTTAAGCAGAAAACCAAGGGCTGTTACCCCGCGCCTGAGCGCATTATGGCTGCGGCCGTTGAAGGGGCACAGGTAGACTTTGATAACGGCAGCCTGATCGAGACCCGCTATTTTGCAGAATTGGTAACGGGCCAAGTCGCCAAGAACATGACCGGCACCTTCTGGTTCCAGCTTAATGATATTAACGCCGGCGGCAGTCGCCCGGATGGCGTAGAAAAAGAAACCTTTAAAAAGGTCGGTGTTTTGGGCGCTGGCATGATGGGCGCTGGCATTGCTTACTCCACTGCCAGCCGAGGCATGGAAGTGGTGCTTAAAGACGTTTCTCTGGAAGGCGCTGAGAAAGGCAAGAACTACTCAGAAAACCTGCTGGTGAAAAAAGTCAGCCGCGGCCGAATGACCGAAGAGAAGAAAGCAGAGATCCTGGGACGTATCAAAGCGACCGCTTCTGCCGCCGATCTGGAAGGCTGCGACCTGGTTATCGAAGCTGTATTTGAAGACAGCGACCTGAAAGCAAACGTGACCGCAGAAGCCGAACCAAAGCTGGTTAAAAATGGCATCTTTGCTTCCAACACCTCAACCATCCCCATCACTCAGTTGGCCAAGGCCTCTGACAAGCCAGAAAACTTCATCGGGCTGCACTTTTTTTCGCCCGTAGACAAAATGATGCTTGTGGAGATCATTGTTGGTGAGAAAACATCGAATGAGACTCTGGCCAGGGCCTTCGATTACGTTCAGCAGATTGGCAAGATCCCGGTGGTTGTTAATGACAGCCGCGGCTTCTTCACCTCCCGCGTGTTCGGCACCTTCGTTAACGAAGGCATCTGCATGCTCGGCGAAGGTATTCACCCGGCCAGCATCGACAATGCGGGCTTACTGGCAGGCATGCCGGTTGGCCCTCTGACGATCAGTGATGAAGTCAGCTTAACGCTGATGCAGCACGTTCGCGATCAGAGCAAAAAAGATGTAGAAGCAGCTGGCGGCACTTGGACTGCACACCCCGCAGAAGCCATTATCGATCAGATGGTTAACGACCACGGCCGTAAAGGTAAATCTGCCGGCGCGGGTTTCTACGAATACCCCGCCAAAGGCAAGAAGCACTTCTGGCCAGAGCTTGAAACCCTCTATGTGAACCAGGAAAAAGCCAACCAGGTAAAACTGCAAGATCTGAAAGATCGCATTCTGTTCATTCAGGCGATTGAAACCGTTCGCTGCCTGGAAGAAGGCGTGTTACGCACCGTAGAAGATGCCAACATAGGCAGTATCTTCGGTATTGGATACGCCCCTTGGACTGGCGGCGCCATACAGTTTATTAATCAGTATGGTGTGAGACAGTTTGCAGAGCGTGCCAAGGAATTGGCAGTCGCTCACGGCGAGCGCTTTGCTCCGCCGGCGCTGCTGCTTGAACATGCAGAGCAAGAAAAACCGTTCACTTAAGGTGACAAAATGGCGGAGGACCACCCCCTCCGCCGCATTCTCTATCTACAATACTCAAACCCGTCCGTGCCCAACTCCTACCACCGCGCCCACCCTCCGGTTCAATCCAGCTAAAACTATCTGAAAAACAACAACTTTTCAGTGAAAAGCCGAAATATTCATGGACAGATTGTCACGAACCGATACGCCGTGCCTATAGCAACGGGTGTAGCCCTTGCCTACAATAAATCAACAAGCCCACGGGTTAACCGATTCCAGATCTGTCTGGCAGGTACCCAGCATCGTCAGGTATGCCTATATGACCATCGCGGAAAAAACATCTATCCGTCACGCGCCTTTTAGAACTGGCTGGATGGGTGTGTGTAAAGCGCTCACCGTTGCCCTTCTATTATCAGCGCCGTTTGGAGCGCAGGCAAAAGCTGCCGAACCGGAAACGTATACACCGGTCGCACCAACTATTGACCAGGCACGAGCCAACATTCTCATTGCGAGACAACTGCAGTTCACCCATTTCCGCGACCTGGGCATTAGCGACAAACTTTCCGGCGATGTGTTTGACGCCTACCTGAACTACCTGGATGGTCAGCGCGTTTATCTGACTGGCAGCGACGTTGAAGCACTCAAGAAGGTCAAATCCCGGTTAGGCTCGGCCCTCAAAACTGGCCAACTGCAGCCCGGGTTTGATATCTACAACCTGGTCCAACAGCGTGTTATAGAGCGCCTTCAGTTTGCCTTGGACACCTTGGACGCTGGCATTGAAAACCTGACGTTTACGTCTGACGAAAGCATTTTGCTTGATCGCTCTGAGGCCGAGTGGGAGCCAGACACGCAGGCGCTTGATAAACTGTGGAACAAACGCATTAAAAACGCCGTGCTTGCCCAACGCCTCAACGGAACCGACGACGATGCCATCACAGAATCTCTGAAGCGCCGCTACGAAGGCCAGCTAAAACGTGCATACCAGGCTCGCAGCGAAGATGCCTTTCAGGCGTATATGAATGCTTTCACCGGTATGTGGGACCCACACACTTCCTACTTTTCGCCACGCACCTCCGAAAACTTCAACATCAACATGAGCCTTTCGCTGGAGGGTATCGGTGCGGTTCTGCAGGCAGACAACGAGTACACTAAAGTTGTCAGACTGGTTCCAGGTGGACCAGCCTCAAAGCAAGGCCAACTTAAGCCCGCCGACAGAATTGTTTCAGTGGCGCAGGACGCGAAAAGCCGGTGAATGTGATTGGCTGGCGCCTGGATGAGGTGGTCGATCTTATCCGAGGTCCACGCAACTCAGTGGTTACGCTTGAAGTAGTGCCAGCCAGCTCAACCGACGAAACCCTGACCAAATCTATTGCCATCAGTCGAGATGAAGTCAAGCTGGAGGAGCAAAGCGCCAGCAAAGACACCATAGAGCTTGAGCGCAATGGTAAGGAATACACCATTGGCGTGATTACCATCCCCACGTTCTACGCCGATTTCCGGGCCATGCAGGCAGGCGACCCCAATTACAAGAGCACCACCCGCGATGTGCGAAAGCTGATTACAGAACTGCAGCAGGATGGCGTAAACGGCTTGGTGATAGACCTTCGCAACAATGGCGGCGGCGCCTTGCACGAAGCCAATGACTTGGTTGGCTTGTTTATCGATACCGGACCTACCGTGCAAATTCGCAACTCGAGCAATGAAGTGCAGGTGCTTACCGATAACGATGCCTCGGTCGCCTACGATGGGCCTTTAGTGGTGCTCACCAACCGCATGAGCGCCTCGGCCTCCGAAATTTTCGCTGGCGCGATCCAGGATTATGGCCGCGGCCTGGTTGTTGGCTCGCAAACATTTGGCAAGGGCACAGTGCAGGCCGTTCGCCCGCTTAACCATGGCCAGCTCAAGATTACCCAATCGAAGTTCTACCGCGTATCCGGGGGATCAACCAGCATAAAGGCGTGATCCCGGATATCGAAATCCCCTCACGTATCGACAAAACCCGTATCGGTGAAGATGCACTGGATCATGCCCTGCCCTGGGATCAGATAGATGCCGTTCCGCATACCCGATATTTCGATTTCAGCAGCATCATTGACGATCTCCGTAAGCGTCATGAAAGTCGCTTTGCCAGCAGCCCGGAGTTCAGCCTGCTTCAGCAAGAAATCAATTTCCTGAAAGAGCAACGCCAAAGGGAAACTGTGAGCTTGAACCTGGACGAACGCACTATCCAGCAGGAACAGATCGAACGCACCAGGTTGTCCATTGCCAATGCGCGCCGTGAGCTCCGTGGCGAGGATACTTTTGAGTCTATCGATGAGCTTGAGGACTGGCAGGATCAACAGGCCGCAGATCTCGGGTCTACTGACGAAGAGCTGGATTTCGTGATTCGCGAAGGCGGCGATATTATGGCAGACATGCTGGAGCTGGATAAGCGCATGGCCTCCATCCTTACCCCACAGCAGTTCGCGGCTCAGGCTGAAGCCCGGTAATGGTTCAGAAAACTGACAAGCAAGTGTCCAGCGACCCGGAGAATCAGAACAAGGCTCGGGCGCTGCAGGACATGCTGTTGGATGCGCTTCACGCCATGCGCTCTCAAGAAGAAGTAGATGAACTACGCAAACCCGCAGCTTCAGAAAAAGCCCCGGAAGGCATTATTGACCGGTTAGCCAGCTTGACCGGGTCGGCCTTCCGGTTCGGGCTCGCGCCACAGACACATCGTTGCGAGTGGGCCGGGCACTGATTAACTCCCAGGACCAGCTCCGTGCCATGCTCGCTGCAGGCCAGTCCTTAAAGGATATACGGGAAGTGGCCGGGCTGACCTTATCCGAGATGAGCGAAGCGCTCGATCTTCGTGACAAGTCCGTTCTTGAAGCCATAGAGAACGGCACGGCTACGCTTTCTTTTGAGTTGATCCTCCGGCTGACCGCGCTCATCGCACGGAACGACCCCATCCCTTTTATCATGCGCACCACCCGGAATTACAATCCCGAGGTCTGGCAAATCCTGAACGACTGGGGCGTGGCCAGAGTGCCGTTGCAGTTTGAGAGGGAGCGGGAGTTTATCAACATCTTTCGCCGCCACGACTCTGCACGAACCCTCTCAGATGAAGGCTTCCGCAAGGTACTGGAATTCACCCGGCAGAGCTTTGAGATGTCACTACACTTCGCGGAAGATCAGGAAAAGCAGGTGGCGGAGCTGCGCGAAAGTTTTGCCAAACAAAATAACGAACTGGCAGACACCAACGCTACCACCGAAAAAAAGCCGTCAACCAAATAGCCTGTACATTCCCGCAATATCCGGATTCCGCACCACGCCTTTTTCCGTAACGATCACATCAATCAGGCTTGCAGGCGTTACATCGAACACCGGGTTAAATACCGACACACCTTCCGGCGCCAACGGAACCCCACGCACCTCTCGAAGCTCAACGCCGTTCCGCTCTTCAATAGGGATCTGGGCACCTGATTTCAGCGACATATCCACGGTGCTAGTGGGCGCCACGACCATAAACCCAACGTTGTGATAACGCGCCAGCACCGCGAGGCTATATGTACCAATTTTATTGGCAACATCGCCGTTGGCAGTAATCCGGTCCGCGCCAACGATGACCCACCGCACCTCACCCGATGCAAGAATTGCCGCTGCAGCGCCATCCGCATTCAGAGTCACCGGAATACCGTCCCGCATCAATTCCCAGGCCGTCAGTCGGCTGCCCTGTAGCCAGGGTCGGGTTTCATCTGCATAAACCTGCTTCAACAGGTTTTTCTCATGCAGCCGGCGAATAACACCTAGGGCAGTGCCATATCCACCCGTTGCAAGCGCACCCGTATTACAGTGGGTAAGAACCGAGATAGGCGACGTGTTATCGGCGCCCACAGAAAACCCCATCGCACCAAGGGCGTGATCTGCCATTGCCAGGTTGGCCGCAAGGTCTTCCTGGTGAATGGCAATCGCTTCATCCTCTAGCCGTTTCTGCGCTTCGCTGAGGTCGCCGCAAGCACCAAACACCCGCTCCATTCGCTGCAAGGCCCAGAACAGATTCACTGCCGTTGGCCGCGAGGCGGATAATTCACGGATAGCCTGTTTAATTACAGCTTGCCAGCCTTCGTCACTGGCATGCCGGGCAGCCAGTGCCACACCGTACGCTGCGCTGATACCAATGGCCGGCGCGCCGCGAACAACCATGTCCTGAATGCACAGAGCCACACCAGACGCGCTTTTCAAGGTTACCCATTGCTCCTGAGCTGGCAAAAGGCGCTGATCAAGCAGCTCCAGGCTACCGTTATGCCATTTAAGAGCGACCGTTCCTATGGCCGGGGATGTCGATTCCTTAGTATTATTCATTGCCTGACTCTCGTTTCATAACACTGAAAACCGCCAGTATAACGGTTATACTTCCGGCCTACATTCCATTGTCCGGCGCCCGAGAGCACTTTTCTCGTGCTCAAATTTACGTGTGGCCGGCACTGCAAGGCAGGGTTAATGACGGCAGATACCATCACCGCAGCTGATATTCGCATCAACGCCCGTTGGTTGATTCCGATTGAGCCCTCCGGGGTGGTGCTTGAGCATCAGGCCGTTATCATTCAGGGCTCCAAAATTGCGGCGGTGTTACCCGTGGCGCAAGCAGATCGTGAGTTTCGTACTCGGGAGACCATTGACCTCCCCCACCATGTTGTAATGCCCGGCTGATCAACATGCACGGCCATGCGGCCATGTCACTGTTTCGTGGCATGGCAGATGATCTTCCCCTGATGACTTGGCTGAACGATCATATCTGGCCGGCAGAAGGCCAGTTTATCAGCGAACAGTTTATTGCCGACGGCACGCAGTTGGCCATGGCAGAGATGCTAAGAACCGGCACGACCACCTTCTCGGATATGTATTTTTTCCCAGAGATTGTGGCCCAAATGGCCCACGATACGGGTATGCGGGCACAGGTCTGCTTTCCGCTGTTGGATTTCCCGACCCCATGGGGCTCTGGCCCGGATGAGTATCTGAACAAAGGCGAGGCACTGATCGATCTTTGGAAAGGCGACGACTACATTATGCCCGCCATTGGTCCTCATGCACCTTACACCGTATCTGACGAACCCTTGGCCAAGCTGTCGCGCTCTCCAAAAAAACAGGGGCGCGCATTCAAATCCACCTGCATGAAACCGAATTTGAAGTGGCGGATGCCATGGAAAAGCAGGGGAAACGCCCTATTGAACGCCTTGCAGAACTTGGCGCTCTTGGTGCCAACACCCAGTGTGTTCACATGACCCAAGTCAGCGACTCAGACATCACCCTGCTTGCAGGCACAGGCGCACACGTTATCCACTGCCCCGAATCCAATCTCAAGCTCGCCAGCGGCATGTGCCCCACCCATAAACTTATGCAAAGCAGTGTGAACGTTGCTATAGGAACGGATGGAGCTGCCAGCAACAACGATCTGGATCTGTTTGGCGAAACCCGTACCGCCGCCATGGTGGCTAAAGTGGCCGCCAACGATGCAGCCGCACTGTCTGCTCACCAAGCCCTTCAGATGGCAACGCTCAATGGCGCCAAGGCCTTAGGCCGGGACCACGACCTGGGTTCATTGGTGGCCGGCAAGTTGGCCGACATCATAGCGGTTGATCTTAGTGATCCGTTTATTCAGCCGGTTTATGACCCTGCATCCCATCTTGTTTACAGCAACCACGGCCGCGCAGTAAGTCATAGCTGGATTAATGGCGTACCTCAGGTACAGGATGGCAAACTGACGCGTATAGATGTCCCAGATCTTATGCTTCGCGTTGAAGGCTGGGCCACGAAGATCCGCCAGCACCAGGCTGACTAACTGAATTCCGACAGATTGATCAGGCAGAACGCAACATGACAAACCAGAACGTTGATCGTAACGAAATCGCCAAGTTTGAAGCCTTGGCCAGCCGCTGGTGGGATCCCACCAGCGAGTTCAAACCATTGCACGATATTAACCCGTTACGTCTGAACTATATCGACGAACGCGTATCTCTCGCTGGCAAGCGCGTTGCAGACATAGGCTGTGGCGGCGGCTTACTCTCAGAAGGAATGGCCCTGCGTGGTGCCCACGTAACCGGATTAGATATGGGCGAAGCGCCTTTGGCCGTTGCACGGTTACATGGCCTGGAAAGCGGAATCAAGGTGGACTATCAACAAATCACTGTTGAAGAGCTAGCCCGTGACCCAGAGCATGCTGGTCAATACGACGCCGTTACCTGTCTGGAAATGCTGGAGCATGTACCCGACCCAGCTTCTGTGATCAAAGCCTGCTCTACCCTGCTCAAGCCCGGCGGACACCTGTTTGTATCTACCATCAACCGTAACCCCAAGTCTTTCCTTTTTGCGATTGTTGGTGCCGAGTATGTATTAAACATGCTCCCCAAAGGCACACACGAATGGAAGAAGTTTATTCGGCCATCGGAAATGTCCGATTACCTTCGCCACGCAGGGTTGGATGTGCGTGAACTGACCGGTATGACCTATAATCCCATCACCCGCTCCTACAAGCTAGGCCGGGACGTAGATGTAAATTATTTGATGCACGCCCGGGATACCCGTGAAGACTGAGCAACCCTCAACCGTTCTGTTTGATCTGGATGGCACACTGATCGACACAGCGCCAGACTTTATCCGCTGCCTGAACGAGCTGCGCCAGCAACACGGGCTCCCGGCACTACCGGCAGAGCACATACGCCGATCTGTGTCCAACGGTGCCCGCGCCATGGTGCGGATAGGCTTTGGGCTAGAACCTGATCATCCGGATTATCTCGGCAAACACACGGCGTTTCTGGACATGTACGAGGTGGGAGTCGCCGTTGAAACCCGTCTTTTTGACGGCATGGACACGCTGCTTCACTCACTGGAACAGCGGGGAATCCCTTGGGGAATCGTTACCAACAAGCCGGTACGTTTTGCGGCTCCGCTGGTTCAGGCGCTTGGCCTTGCAGAACGCTGCGCTTCGCTGGTCTGTCCGGATCACGTCACTGATCGTAAACCCCATCCGGAGGCCTTGTTTCTGGCCTGCCAACAAATCGGTGCAGATCCTGCCCGAGCGGTGTATGTAGGCGACCACGAGCGAGACATAAAGGCAGGCCGTAATGCGCGTATGAAAACCATCGCCGTGCGTTATGGCTATATAGAAGAGCCAGAGACCGTTGACCTATGGCAAGCAGACATCATTGCCGACACCGTGAACGATCTCGCAAAGCTGTTACAATAGCGCCCTTCTGAAACGGCCGAACGTTGACACACTCTGATGAACCCCCAGTCTGCTACGGAGACAGGTTATGCAAGATTACCAGGCACCCGCTGATCTTCTGAAAGACCGCATCATATTGGTAACCGGTGCGGGCAGCGGAATCGGCCGTACCGCCGCAAAAACCTATGCTGCTCACGGTGCAACCGTGGTTCTTGTTGGGCGAACCGTGAGCAAACTGGAATCGGTCTACGACGAGATCGAAGCCGCCGGGCACCCGAAACCGGCCATAGTTCCAATGAATTTTGAAGGTGCTGCCGTAAAAGACTACGAAGAACTGGCCATGACCCTGGAAGACAACTTCGGGAAGCTCGATGGCCTGTTGCACAATGCCGGTATCCTTGGCGATCGCAGCCCTGTGGAAATGTACGACCCGGAAACCTGGAACAAGGTCATGCACGTGAATGCCACGGCGCCGTTCCTGCTCAGCCGGGCAATGATTCCCCTGCTGCGCATGTCCGATGCAGCATCGGTCATCTTCACATCCTCCGGTGTTGGCCGCCAAGCTAAAGCCTACTGGGGCGCCTACGCAGTCTCCAAGTTTGCCGTTGAAGCCTGAGCCAACTCCTGGCCGATGAACTGGACGATGATCGCCACAACGTGCGGGTAAACAGCCTGAACCCAGGCGCTACCAGAACCAACATGCGGGCCCATGCTTACCCGGCAGAAAACCCACAGCAGAACCCAACACCGGAAGAGCTCATGCCGGTCTATTTGTATCTGATGGGCAGTGACAGCATAGGCGTAAGCGGCCAGCAAGTGGACGCCCAATCAAAATAATGGAATTGCTTTTTTACACCACGCCCCAATGCCATCTGTGTGAGCTTGCAGAAGCCTTGCTGGTGAGTACGCCCATGCCGGCGCCGATACCCGTGGATGTGGTGGATATCGCACAATCAGAAGAGTTGGTAGAGCGTTTTGGCACGCGAATTCCTGTGCTGCGGCGCAGTGATACCGGGCAGGAGCTCGACTGGCCGTTTACCCGTGATCAGTTACTCACGTTTCTGCAATGAGGAATTATCCAACATGTTGATGGTTATCTCACCCGCTAAAACCTTGGATTATGAGAGCCCCCTGGCAACGGAAACCTTTACCAAGCCAGACTTTCTCGATGATGCCTGCGAATTAATTGATCAGCTAAAAGAGCTGGAGCCCCACCAGGTTAGCAACCTGATGAGCATCAGCGACAAGCTGGGTCAATTAAACGCCGAGCGCTTTCAGAGCTGGCACACGCCCTTCTCTGCAAAGAACGCGCGCCAAGCTGTCTTGGCATTTAAAGGTGACGTCTATACGGGGCTGGGTGCCGAAAGCTTTGGCGAGCAAGATTTCAGCTTCGCCCAGGCACACCTGCGCATGTTGTCCGGGTTGTACGGCATTCTCAAACCGCTTGACCTGATGCAGCCATACCGGCTGGAAATGGGCACAAAGTTCGAGAACAAGCGCGGCAAGGATCTATACGCGTTTTGGGGTGACCGTCTCACCCAGGAAATAAATCGGTTGTTGAAGAATGACGACGGAGTGCTGGTAAACCTGGCCTCGAATGAATATTTCAAAAGCCTGAAGAAGAAAGACCTTGAAGGACAGCTGATCACCCCCCAATTCAAGGATTGGAAAAACGGTCAGTACAAAATAATCAGTTTCTACGCCAAAAAAGCCCGCGGCCTCATGTGCCGCTATGCCATCCTGAATCGTATTACCAATGCAAACGACCTCAAGAATTTTAACCTTGATGGCTACTATTTCAGCGAAGACCAGTCCGACAAGAACAACTGGGTTTTCCTGCGGGATGAACACTAACCCTGAGTATGTTCGGAGCAAGTCATGAATGAAGCAGTCTTTTCCCAGATCGCCATGCTGGTGTTTCTGACAGGCCTTATTGGCTGGATGGGCTTTATCGTCTGGGATCTGGCCAAAAAATCACAGGCTGGAAAATTTGGTACCATCGCCCTTTTTACAGTACTGGGGGCCGGTGTGATTGGCTTTATCGTCAAAACAGTACTCGTAGAGATCATGCAAATATGAAAGACAAGGATCAAACCTGATGTGGTTTCGCAATGCCCGCGTTTTCCGTTTTACCAAGCCGTTCGATATTTCTGCTGAAGAGCTGGAGGAAAAGCTCAACGCAGATGCATTCAAGCCTTGTGGCCCACAAGAAACCGCTCGCCAAGGCTGGGTTCCACCTCTTGGCAAGCACGGTGAGCTGCTTGTTCACAGTGCCAATGGTTATCATCTAATCGCCTTGCGCAAGGAAGAGAAGATTCTGCCAGGGCCTGTTGTGAAGGATGCGGTTGAAGAAAAGGCCGAGGCCATTGAAATTGAGCAGGGGCGTAAGGTTCGTCGCAAAGAAAAAGACGAAATCAAAGAACAAGTGATGCTGGAAATGCTGCCCCAGGCATTTTCGCGTAACCGCCGAAGCTTTGCTTATCTGGCACCGAAAGACGGCGTTCTGGTTGTGGATGCCAGCTCCGCAAAACAGGCCGAAGACCTGGCTTCAACCCTGCGTAAAAGCTTGGGCTCCCTGCCCGTACGCCCGCCAGTTCTGGAACAGGCTCCAATATTCACCTTTACCAGCTGGCTGAATGAAACCATCGACTTGCCCGGCACCGTGGTGCTCGGCGATGAGTGTGAACTGAAAGACCCTTCGGAAGACGGTGGTGTAGTCCGCTGCAAAGGGTTAAACCTAAAAGCAGACGAAATCCTTAATCACCTGAATGCGGGGATGGAAGTGACCAAGCTGGCCCTGACCTGGGACGACAACGTATCGTTCGTTCTGGATGAGGAGATGGGCATTCGCCGTCTGAAGTTTGGCGAAACGCTTCAGGATCAACTCGACGACGTGGATGTGGATGACGCTGTGGCAAAGTTTGATGCAGCCTTCACCATCATGACCCTGGAACTGTCCAAGCTGATTCCAGGCTTACTGGAAGTCTTGGGCGGCGAAGACCGTTCGGCCATCGTCGAAGAGTAATCCCCCACGCCACTGAGGCCTTGCACAAAAAGGCCTCAGTGGGCGTTCTTTCCAAGGCGCTCCTTCTGCCAGTCGTTTTCTGGTTCGTTCAGCACCAGCCGCAAGTCCATCACCTCTTCTTCAAGGTTGTACTTAATCTCAAACCCCATGTGTTCGGCCAGCTGCAGCATTGGACGGTTGTCCGCCAGAACATCACCCACCATTTCCACCGTGCCACGGGCGCGACAGTAATCGATCATTTTTTGCATGAGCGCAACACCAAGCCCCTCCCCCTTCATCTTGTCGTGAACCATCACAGCGAACTCGCACTGCAAGTTGTCTGCATCTGTCCAGGTTCGTACGGTGCCTAAGGTTTCATCTCCTTCGCCATCTTCTTTTGGCGCATTGGCGATAAAAACCATTTCCCGGTCGTAGTCAATCTGCACCATCTGCGCGACGTCTTCACGGGTAAAATGCTTACGATACTGGAAGAATCGATAACGAATGGATTCCGGTGACTGAAGCTCATGGAAGACCCGGTGTGACGGCTCGTCCTCTGCTAGCGCCGGGCGGATAATCACCCGTCGGCCAGATTTTGGCAGCAACAACCACTCCTCAAGCTCTCTCGGGTAGGGCTGAATGATTGGTTTGCCAGGTGTTTTGGAGAGATTGATAGCCACGTTAACGGCTACGGCACCCTGTTCATTGAACAGCAGCGGAGAGATTTCAAGCCCGCGGATCTCGGGGATATCAATAACAATCTGGGACAGGGTAACCAGTGTTTCCGAAACCGCCCGGATATCCGACTCAGGCTTCAGGCTGTGCTCCTTGAGCAGTTTGTACATATACGTGCGGCGCAGAAGCTCACGCGCAAGAACCATATTCAGCGGCGGCAGAGCAATCTGGCGATCCGTCATCACATTGATATGAGCGCCCGACGCACCGCAAACCACCAAGGGACCAAACTGCGCGTCTCTGGTAATGCCTACGCTAAACTCAATGCCACCCACATGCTGGTAAGAACGCTGCATGGCGAAGCCAAGAAACCCGCTCGTCGGAAAGTGCTTTTGGTATTCGTCCATCAGGAAATGGCAGGCATCGATAATGGCCGCTTCGCTGTTCAGCTTCTGAACTGTGCCCTTATAGCGACGCTGAGAAACGGTTAGATTTACAAACGGATGGCAGGCTTGCTCGTGAATGATCGTAACGTCTACCGGACGGCGCTCTATGGCAAAGGCGCCCATAACCTCATCTACGTCGTCACAATAAATCGTCTCAATGGTATTGATCCCGTAGTCACGCACTACCTCTCGGGCTTCCTGGCTCGACAAATGATTGCGGCCCGAACGAAGCGCATTCATAACCACGCGCCGGGTTTTCGTGTGGTCTGAAAAATGGTCGGTAAAGGATTCGGGAGTCTCTGTCAGCAGGCGCTGTACACGCTGGTGGCGCACATGCTGCATGAAGGCAACCACGGCTTTTTCAGGATTAAAGAATGATGGCACACCGGCGCGATAAAACTCCTCGCGAGCTTCCATTACCGTACTCTGCCCAAGCCAGCAGGTGAAAATATTAAGCCGCGTGCCCTTTGCCGCCTGTACCACTGCATCGGCAATCTGCAGGCTATCTTCCGTCAAGCTGGGCGCGTACATAACCAGCACGTTGGCGATCTCGGGATCCTTGGCCAGAATCTTGATGGCCTTACCATAAAGCTCCGGGGACGCGTCGTAGTTCAGGTCGATAGGGTTCTTGCGTGTCCAATACGCGGGCAATAGCTCCGCAAGAGCGTTGATGCTTGAGTCAGACAAATTGGCAAGCTCCCCCCCCAAATCCGCTAGCCGGTCAACCGCCAGAACACCGGGGCCCACGCCGTTCGCCATAATGGCCAGAGACTCCCGACGCAGCGGGCGCATTCGGGTAAGCGTTTCCAGCGCATCAAACATCTGGCCAAGCCCGTCAACCCGCAGCACCCCCGCACGCTGTAGCATGGCATCGTATATAGGGTCGCTACGTCTGATGCCGTCAGGCAGCTCATGGGTTAGCCATTCAGAGGCTGGCACTCGCCCGGATTTTACAGCAATCACGGGTTTGGTTCTGGATGCCACTCGCACGGCCGACATGAACCGCCGGGGGTTGGGAATATGCTCAATATGCAGAAGAATGGCGCGGGTCTGGGTGTCTTGGGCCAGATAATCAATCAGGTCGTCGTGATCGATATCCATCCCATCGCCAAGGGTAAGAAAATAGGAGAATCCAACCCCTCGAGCAAACGCCCAGTCAATCACCGAGCTGGCAATGGTGCCGGACTGGCCAACAAAGGCTACGCGACCGGGCAAGACACCCATGTGCGCGTATGTGGCGTTCAGGCTTCTCGCCGGCACTATAAGGCCAATCGTATTCGGACCAAGTACTCGAATGCCGGTTTCCTTTGCAGCTTCCCGCACCGCATACATCAGGGGCGTACCGGTTTTACTATGGGTACGAGACATACCACCTGTCATGACTATTGCCGTGCGCACACCCGCTTCGCCCAGGCGACGGATGGTCTTGGTCACTGTTTCCGGAGGCGTACAAACAATGGCAAGATCGGGCGAAAACTCCATTTTGGACACTTTTTTGACACAGGGCACACCGTGCACATTGTCATAATCGTTCTGGTTAACCACCAGAAGTTTGCCCGGGTAACCGCCGCTCATCAGGTTTCTTAACACCATACCGCCAAGGTTGTCTGCCCGCTCCGACGCCCCTACGACAGCTATGGACGCAGGGTTAAACAGACTCTCCAGGTATCGGGTGCCCAAACTGACTCTCCTTCAGTATGTGTTTGCTCTATCTTAGGCATAGATGAACCGATGTGAAATGCCTACTGCCGCTATCAGACGAAAGAAACACGGCGTAATCAGATTATCCCTGATAGGATTGAAGAAAATACTAGCAAAGTCGGGACGTTTCCAGATTTATGACCACCGCATTTTTTTCTCACGATGACTGCATGAAACACGACATGGGGCCGGAGCATCCCGAGAGCCCTGCCCGCCTGGCAGCCATTATCAGCTACATCGCCGACACAGGAATCGCTGAGAAGCTCGACTGGGTTCGCCCGGAGGAAATCACCCGAGACCAACTTTTAAGCGTGCACCCCGAGCGCTACCTACAACAGCTCGACATGATGCAACCTACCAGAGGGCGTGTGTTCACCGATCCAGATACCGCCATGATGCCAGACACCCTGCGCGCAGCAAGGCTGGCGGCGGGTGCCAACATTCAGGCCGTGGATATGGTCATGAGCAGCCAGGTCACTAACGCGTTCATCTGCGCGCGCCCCCCCGGCCACCATGCCGAGCGCAGCAAATCCATGGGTTTCTGTTTTTACAACAACATTGCCCTTGCTGCCATGCGCGCGCTCAATTTTCACCATCTTGATCGGGTAGCGATTGTTGATTTTGATGTGCATCAAGGTAATGGCACAGTGGATATCGTCAGTGGAGACGAGCGCGTATTGATGTGCTCAAGCTTTCAGCACCCTCTATTTCCAAACTCCCACGTGCACCGGCAAGCCGACAACATCGTGAATATTCCTATCGAAGCCGGGTGTTCTGCTACCGAGTATCGCAAGCGAGTGAAGGATGGATGGATAAAGCGCCTGAATGCGTTCAAGCCCCAAGTCATTCTGGTATCAGCCGGGTTTGATGCCCACCGCCTGGATCCCATGGCAGAACTTAACCTGGAAACTGAAGACTACCGCTGGCTTACCGAAATGCTGGTAGGCATCGCAAGCGAGCACAGTAACGATCGAATCATTTCAACTCTGGAAGGTGGCTACGATTTGAAAGCTCTCGCAGAAGGCGTGAATGCCCACCTGGAAGTTATGAGCTCGGTTTACTAGGATCAGCTTTGCGGGTTAGCTGCAGCGCGTCAACCAGCTGACACACTGCCGTATCCGTTGGCTTGCTGAAGCCCCGGACGCTCGCCTTCCCGCTGTAAACGGATCGTTGTGCGGCGATTTTCAGCCCGGCTGCGGGACGCTGGGTACCTATCGCCATGGGATCTTTCAGTTATTAAATCCGGGTCGACCCCCCTACTTTCTAAATAATCTGCCACTACGCTTGCACGCCCCTCAGACAAAGCCCGGTTATCGATTCGGCTACCAATATCGTCTGTATGTCCGTCCACAAATACCCGTTCTACAGTAGTGTCGGCCATGATGTAGGCCACAATATTATCCAATTGATTCATATCGGCTTGTGACAACTTTTGGCTACCTGTAGCGAAGGTCACTCTTGAGCGCCCTACCTGATCAATATTCACCGGCAGAAGATTCGCAGCACACGAACGATATTGCTGGTACTGGCCACTAAAGTTGATGTTCGAAACCTGTACACGAACAGGGTTGCCATCGTACCAGGAAGCCCGGGTAACGGTCGGCTGCATCCCCTCAAGGAGGCTTTGCGCAACAATAGCCGCTTGGCGTGGTTCAAGAGATACCTGGCGCCGCCCGTCAGTCACCTTCACCATGCCCACAGGCCTTGGGGCAACGCCTGGCCTCCATGCTGGGGCCTCAACAATCAGAGAGCCTCGGCCAGGCCGCATAAGATGCGCGTCGGATTCCAGGAAAAAAGCCAGATTTTCTCCGGCTCTGTGCCGAAATACAGCCCGGCCATATCCCGGAACCTCGTGGACCAGAGAGCATTCGAATACGGATTCGGCAAGATACCACTGGCTGTTTTCAATGCCGGCTCCATAGCTTGCGGCTACGGCATATCCAGGCATTAAGGTAGCCAGCGCCAGCACACCCAACAGGTTCAGCGTTTTTTTGTGGAAGCAGGTTACCGTAAAAAGCGCCATAGAGAATGCCGTAACAGTGAGACTGGTAGCTCACGGGTAATGAGTCGTTACCTTGTTTAACGGCACCCAAAGAATGTTCTTTAGCTGCTCAGGAGAAAAACAATCACCGGCGCCTTCTGCTATAATCTGCAAAATTTTTCAGGGTCGACGTGCCATCCAAAGTGAAGGCGCCCTCTACGCCCTTTTACCAGCTCTTAGAAGGTATTGCGGAACCAGCTCATGACCGAACAACTTACACTTGTGCGCCCCGACGACTGGCACCTCCACGTTCGCGACGGCGATGTTCTAAACGACGTGGTACCTGCGACCGCAGCCTGTTTCGGGCGAGCCATCATAATGCCCAATCTTGCGCCTCCCGTAACGAGTGCAGCTGAAGCTTCAGCGTACCGAGACCGAATTGTGGCCGCCGCCAAGGGCACGAATTTCCAGCCGTTGATGACGCTATACCTCACAGAATCCACCTCTCGCTCAGACATCCTTGAGGCTCGCGCAGAAGGGATCGTCGCCGCCAAGCTGTACCCAGCCGGCGCCACCACAAACTCAGCTTCGGGCGTGCAAGATATTCGCAATATCTACCCGGTGTTAGAAGCCATGGCCGAGTGCGGAATGCTGCTGCTTGTTCACGGCGAAGTGACCGATGCAGACATAGATATTTTTGACCGGGAAAAGGTATTTCTTGAGCGGGTTCTTACCCCAACCCTGAAAGCCTTCCCCAACCTCAAGGTCGTGCTTGAGCACATAACCACCGCAGATTCGGCAGAGTTTGTACGCCACCACCAAGGCGACAATCTTGCGGCAACGCTTACGCCCCAGCACCTCATGTACAACCGCAATCACATGCTGGTCGGTGGCATTCGACCTCATCTGTACTGCCTGCCAATTCTAAAACGCAACCGACACCAGCAGGCCCTGAGAGATGCCATTGCCAGCGGCGACAAGCGGTTTTTTCTGGGCACAGACTCGGCCCCGCATTCAAAGGACAAAAAAGAAGCTGCGTGCGGGTGCGCAGGCTGCTATTCCGCCTATGGTGCCATTGGGTTGTACGCAGATATTTTTGAAGAGCTTGGCATTCTTGACCAACTGGAAGCCTTTGCCAGCTTTAACGGCGCAGACTTCTACGGCCTGCCACGAAATACCGACACCATCACTTTGGTGAGAAAACCTTGGTCCATGCCGGATGATTTGCCTCTGGCAGGTGGTACCATCGTTCCATTGAAAGCTGGCGAAACCATCAACTGGCGCTTAGCGTAAACCTACCCCATTTTCCTGATAAACGGCCAAGACCGGAGTTTTAGTGACTGACGAGAACAGACAACCGCACCCCATGTCCCGCAGATTCCGCGGTTTTTTACCTGTTGTTGTTGATGTGGAGACAGGCGGATTCAACCCGGGACGCGATGCTCTGCTGGAAATAGCGGCGGTCATGCTGACAATGGACGACGACGGCCGAATACGCCGCGCTGAAACCCACGTGCAGCAGATTGATCCGTTTGAGGGTGCCAATCTGGAGCAGTCCGCGCTGGATTTCACCGGAATCGACCCCTGGCATCCAGACCGTGAAGCGGTACCCGAGCGCGAAGGCTTGAGTGAAATATTCAGCCCCATTCGTAAGTCGGTTAAGGCGCACGATTGCAAACGCGCGGTTCTGGTTGGCCACAACGCAACGTTTGACCACAATTTCGTATTCGCTGCCGCCCAGCGGGCAGATATCCGCCGAAACCCGTTTCACCCGTTTTCGACATTCGATACGGCCACTCTTGCGGGCCTGGCTTATGGCCACACAGTTCTGGCACAGGCGTGCAAACTGGCGGGCATTCCGTTCAACAATAAAGAAGCGCACTCCGCAGCTTACGATGCAGAAAAAACAGCAGATCTGTTTTGCGGAATCGTAAATCGCTGGCTGGATCTTGGCGGCTTTCCGCCACCAATAATGATTTCGGATGAAGACGAATAACCCAAGCTTTATCCCGCAAACAGCACCCACAAAAAAACCCGCCAAGCGGGTTTTTTTGATTCAACTTGCCAAAACCTTTACCTACCAGTGAATACCGCGCATAACAGCCGCAAATGCCACTTGTTCTGTGGAAACCTTTGGCCGTTCAATGGTCTTTCCACCTACGCCCGGAGATGAATCCGGGAACATGCGATACCCAGTGTTCATTACGATCTCACCCATCTTCGGTGCAACAGCATGCAGCACTTGGGCAAACACCCCAAGGCGTGTAGCAATCCGCTTAGGGCGATAAACAATCGCGTCTGCAACCATGGCTGCAGCCTCTTCCGGCGAAAGGGTCGGCACCGAATCGTAAATTTTTGTGGGTGCAATCATCGGCGTTTTCACCAGCGGCATATTGATGGTGGTAAACGTTACGTTGCGATCAGACCACTCAGATGCCGCGCACCGACTGAATGCATCCAGCGCTGATTTCGATGCCACATAGGCAGAGAAACGCGGCGCGTTGGTAAGAACACCAATGGATGAAATGTTCACCACGTGCCCGCCGTTGCGTTCCAGCATGGAAGGCGCAAAGCCCATGATCAGGCGCACGGAACCAAAATAGTTGAGCTGCATGGTGCGCTCAAAATCGTGAAAACGATCAAACGCCAACGACAGCGAGCGCCGGATAGAGCGCCCTGCGTTGTTCACCAGCACATCCACATGACCGTGGTTATCCAAAACGGTTTTTACAAACTGGTCGCACTCCTCCATGTTGGAGAAATCACACTGGTAGGCGTGCACGTTGCCACCTTTGGCTTCCAGTGATGCGGCTACCTGATCCAGCGTTTCCCGGGTGCGGGCGCCAATAATCAGAATAGCGTTAGTCTCTGCCAACTTTTCGGCTGTCGCCAAACCAATGCCGGAGGTCGCTCCGGTGATTACCACCACCTTGCCCTCAACGGTGCCCTTAAGCGTGCGATCCTTGAACAGATCCGGGTCCAGATGGCGCTCCCAGAAATCCCAGATTACCGGTGCATAGTCCGGCAGACGAGGTACCTCAATGCCAGTTCCCTTCAACACTCTCTCGGTTTCACGAGCGTCAAAACGGGTGGGGTAATTGATAAAAGACAGCACTGAGCGCGGAATACCCATGTCTTCTAACAGAGCACCGGTCAAACGCTTTACCGGCGGCATGTTTTTCAGGCTCTGGCGGATAAACGGCGGAATAAACCCGAACATACGCGAATCAATGCGCATCCCCATTTTGGGGGCATGGCCAGCTTCACTGAAGATATTGAGAATTTCACCGACTTTATAAGGGTCGGAATCCACAAGGTGGAAGCAGTTTCCATCTTCGCCCTTAAGGTGTGCTATGTGATCCAACGCATTAACCACGAAATCCACAGGAACAATGTTCAGGCGGCCACCCTCGATACCAATTGTTGGTACCCACTGGGGCAGAGTTCTACGGATTTTCTGAATCATCTTGAAGAAATAATAAGGTCCATCGACCTTATCCATCTCACCGGTGGCAGAGTGACCAATCACCATACCCGGGCGGTAGATACGAAATGGCACCTTACACTCTTCGCGGACAACCTTTTCTGACTCATGCTTTGTCGCCAGGTATGGGTGGTCCAGCTTCTCGGCTTCCCCAAACATATCCTCGCGGAACGTGCCCTTGAACATGCCTGCTGCGGCAATGGATGAAACATGGTGAAAATGCTTCGCCCCCATAGTTTCCGCAGCGTTAACTGCGGCCCTGGTGCCGTCGATATTCGTGGCTTTCTGGGCGTCTTCATCTGCACCCATATCGTATACGGCTGCAAGGTGGAAAAAGTGGTCAACCTTTCCTGTCAGAGCTTTCAGGGTTTTGGCATCAATGCCCAAGTTCTCACTGGTAAGGTCACCAATTACCGCCTTTACCCGGGACTCATCTACGCCCCAACGATCTCTGAGTGCGTTGAGCTTTCCCTGGGATTGCTCGCGCACCAACAAATGCACTGTGCCACCGCGCGCCAGCAGCTTCTCCACTAAAAAACGGCCAATAAACCCGGTACCACCCGTCAGGAAATAATTCATTGATAATCCACCCTGCTTGTTGCTCTGTTGTTGTCTATCCATGCCAGCCGCCTTAGACAAAAGTCTTGTAGCGGCATTTTAAGGCCAGCATTGTACTTAATTGCAACTTGCATGTATCGGACTTTTTTAGAGCTTTTACTCTGTAACCTATTGTTTTAAATAGAGCCATTACTCTAAATTTTACCTGGAAAGCCTGTATTTTTACCCGACACAATGCAGTTGAGACTAGCACAGTAATTGGCTTGTGCCCTCCCCGGCGATGAATTACCGCAATGCAATGAAACAGCCTGCCAGCAATGCGATAATCAGGAACTTATTGCCTCTTTGGGCATCAGCCCTTTTCACAGATCAAGCGATATCCGGAAGCCAGAACATGCAGAATGACAACCCGAACACCCAACGCTACATCACCATTGCCCGCGCCTGTTTAAAAGCCATCAACGATACGGCGAAAAATTCCGGAGACCGGGAACAAAAAATCCAAGCGGTTTACCAGGCAATCGACAGTGCATTCCAGGAAGAATTTGCCGATTACCGCCAGTCCGTTGCCATCATGGCAACCGTGCTTGAGCGTATTGCTTCCGGCGAACTCGATGGTGAAGCTGCAACAGACCTGGCCCGCAAAACCCTCGACCAGCAACCTGAAAAGACTCGCAAAGCAATGATGCACTGAAGCACAGCGCATCCTACCGGTCGTACATAAGGAAGGCTTCCTGAAAGCCCCCAAACGGATAATAGAGGCCCTATGCATATCGGCACCCCCAAGAACGCCCGCACACAGATGCTGACGACAAACGTGCTTGCGCTGCTTTTGTTGATATTTTTCAGTGGGTTTACCATGGCTGCACAAACGCCAGATAAGAGCCCCAACGATAACAACGAATACCGCTTTATAGAGCTGGATAATGGCCTGCAGGCCATTCTGGTATCCGACAAGGATGCAGACAAAGCGGCTGCTTCGATGAACGTAGCCGTGGGCAGCGGTGATGACCCCAAAGAGCGGGAGGGCATAGCACACTTCCTGGAGCACATGCTGTTTCTAGGCACTGAAAAATACCCCGAACCCGGCGAATATCAGCAGTTCATCAAAAGCCACGGAGGCAGCCACAACGCCTTTACCGCGTTTCGTAACACCAACTACTTCTTCGATATCCAGGCAAACTATCTCGAATCAGCGCTAGACCGCTTTGCTCAACAGTTTGCCGCGCCTCTGTTTACCGCCGAACTGGTTGACCGTGAGCGTAACGCCGTTCATTCAGAATTCAGTGCCAAACAGAAGGAAGATGGACGTCGCTTCTATTCCGTCAAGAAAGCCACCAGCAACCCGGAGAATGCGTTTCACCAGTTTGCTGTCGGTAACTTGACCACCCTGGAAAATACCGAAGATAACCCGCTTCGGCCCGACCTTATCGGGTTTTGGAAAGCCCGTTACTCCGCCAACCTCATGACCCTTGCAGTCTATGGTCCGCAGCCGCTAGACGAACTCGAAGCAATGGTAAGAGCACGTTTTGGTGCCATCGAGAACCGCAACCTGAAACCACAGGCGCATACCTCCAGCCTCCTGAACAAAGATACGCTGCCCGCTAAGGTAACAGCGGAAGCGATCAAAGATGTGCGCAGCCTGTCGTTGTCGTTCCCAATTCCATCCCAACAACAGAATTACCGCACCAAGCCGGCCAGCTACATAGCCAACCTGTTAGGCCATGAAGGGCCTGGCAGCCTTTTTGATGTACTCAAAAAGAACGGTCTGGCAGATGGCCTGTCGGCAGGCCTTGGTATGGACACCGGCGAGAACGCCACACTGGATATCAGCATTGCACTCACGCCCGAGGGCCTGCGCAGGCAAGACGAGATCCTATCTTTGGTTTTCAGCTACATAGACATTATTCGTGAACGAGGCATTAGCCAGCAGCGCTTTGACGAAATGCAACGTTTGGCACGAATCGACTTTCGTTTTCGTGAACAGGGCGAACCTATTCATGAAGCCATGCGCCTATCTAGCCAACTTCAGGACTATCCCGCAGAAAATATACTCAGTGCACCTTGGCTGATGGAGCGTTACGCGCCCGAGCAATACCGGGCGATCCTTGCAGAACTTACACCAGATAACGTGATGGCCTATGTGCTGGCGCCGCAGCTGGAGCTGAAAAGCCCGAAACTGACTCAGTGGTACGAAGCACCCTGGCAAATAGAAACCCTGGATGCAGAAACGCTCAAGGCTAATGCACCAAAGGCCTTAGCCACGGCACTTCAGCTTCCATTACCCAACCCGTTTGTGCCAGAAAACCTGGACATGGTACCGGGCAAAACCATGAGCAAGCCCGAACTTTTGAGCAACAACGGCATGGCGATCTGGTTTGCCCGGGACACTCGTTTTAACACGCCTAAAGCCAACGTATTTTTAAGCCTGCGCACCCCGGCTGCTCGCGTATCTGCACGCAGCCATGTACTCACACGATTACTTGTCGACAGCATCAATAACAACCTGAATGCCTGGGCCTATTCCGCACGCCTTGCCGGTCTGGATTACAGCATTTACCCACACCTGCGTGGGGTCACCGTGCGCGTCGGCGGCTACAGCGACAAACTCCACACTTTGATGAACCGCATTCTTATGCAGATCTCGACGCCCGAGATTACCCGGCAGAGGTTTGATATCGCGCGGCAAAACCTGATAGACAGCCTGCAGAACAAAGCCAAGGATCGGCCTGTTGAACAGACATCGGAGTTTATTCAAACAGCCTTATAGAAGACACCTGGAGCACCGGAGAAAAGCTCGAGGCAGCCAAAAGCGTGACCTTGGACGAACTCATGTCTTTCACCGAGGCGCTGCTGTCAGAAGTTGACCCGGTGCTGCTGGCCCATGGCAACATTACGCAAGCCTACGCCCTTAACCTGGCCCAGCAAATAAACGCCATTGTTCTGGGCAACAGTGAATTTGTGCACGTTGAGCGCAGCCATGTACGCAAGCTGCCCACCAAGGAAATGCTGGTCTCCTTGAGCGTAAAACACCCAGACACCGGGTACACGCTTTACACCCAGGGTAAGAACACCAGTTTTGAAGAGCGCGCCCGCTTCCGCCTGTTAGCCCAGATTATAAGCAGCCCGTTTTACGAGGACATTCGCACCACACGCCAGCTTGCTACATTGTGTACGCCACACCGTTTGAGATGCTCGAAACTCCGGCTTTGGGTTTTGTGGTTCAATCACCCACCGCCAGCCAAGGCGAGATAGACCAAGCGGTTCGAGAGTTCACAACCGGCTTTGAGGAGACCCTGGGCAATATAAACAAGGAACGACTTGAGCGTGAGAAGCAGGCAGTAATCAGCAGCATCCTGGAACAGGATCGCCAGTTGGGCGAAATTTCAGGGCGCTACTGGCGCGAGATTGACCGGGGCGCAGATGGTTTCGACTCCCGTGAGCAACTCGCGGAAGCCGTTAAAGCAGTCAGCCTTGAAGATCTGAAAACCACCTTCAAGGATGCGGTGCTAAACCGAGACAGGGCGCTGCGCGCGGTAACAGGGGGAGAGGGGTTGAGTGCCAATGAAGCCCGTGATCTTATCCTGCAGCAACCACCGGTTACTGCAAAGTAAGCTGAAAACGCGCCCAGTCCTCTGGCTCGTCCACATCCCAACGGGGCTCCAGCAAACCAACGCTGAGCCCCAGTTCTTCGAGCCGTTCACGGGTCTGCTCAAGAACGCCCTCGGTGCCCCACTCAATATCATCAAGCATGTGGGGAACCACCCGGCGGGCGCCAATCAGCACATAGCCACCGTCATCGGATGGCCCCAAAACCACATCGTATTCCTGCAGCGCAGCCACTGCCTGGCTTACGTAACCCGCCTCTACCGAAGGGCAATCGCTGCCTACAATCAGAGCCAGTGCGTGGGATTGCAGGCCAGTACCAAGTGCACCTAACATGCGTTCGCCCAGGTTAGCGCCCTGCTGTACTTTCTGCATCACACCTCGCCGCTCAATATCACAAACAACCTCGCGCGCATCCACCGGTACAGACTCTACTGCCCTATCCCACCAGAACTGCACTGGAAGGCGGGCGCCACACAGGTTATCCAGCACAGCAAGCGTGAGCGTTACGTGCGCATTCAGCGCCCCCGATACACCCAACGCCGGAATAAGGCGAGTTTTTACCCGACCCGCTTCCGGCCACTTAGCAAATTGCATCAACAACACACTGGGGGATTCAGTCTTTGGCATTACGTACATCCGAACGGTAAGAGTGAGCGAGCGCGTCTGGTGACTCACCGCGCCAGTAGCGCCAGCGTAAACGCCACATTAAGAAAATTGTGCGCCAGACACCCTGCTTTTCCCAGCGCCGGCTATCGGTGACAACAGGTTCTTGAATACAAAAAGGCCGGGAGACTAGCCGAACCCGGCGGGAAAACTCAATATCCTCCATAATCGGCAAGTGCTCAAACCCACGCAGAGCTTCAAAAACCTCCCTGCGCACAAACAGCGCCTGATCCCCAGTACAAATGCCCGTTAACCGAGAACGCTGATTCATAAACCAGGCAACCACGCGGAACATTATACCCCGGCCACTCAAACGCACATCAAAGCGGCCCCAGGCCTTGTCGCTTTTAAAAAACTGATCCAGACAACTCAATGCATTCGAAGGAAGCTGGGTATCTGCGTGCAAAAACAGCAGAACATTGCCTTTAGCAACAGCCGCGCCGGCATTCATCTGAACGGCCCTGCCCTTTCCCGATTGAACCACCCGATCCGCAAGCGGGCTTGCCAGCCTGGCCGTTCCATCAGTGCTGTCGGCATCCACAACAATCAGCTCATGCCTCTGCGCACGCAGTGGCTGCAGCGCTTCAAGTGTTTTCACAACACCTGTAGCTTCCATCCATACCGGCACAACGATGCTTAACGAGAAAGGGTCAGACAAAGCACACTCCCAGACAAACAGAAAACACGGTAACACCTTGAGCCATAAGCTTCAGGCCGTTATCATACCGATCTTCTGAAAGAAGCGCCTTCGTAGCTCATCTGGATAGAGCGTCCCCCTCCTAAGGGGAAGGTAGCAGGTTCGAGTCCTGCCGAGGGCACCATCAAACTTTATTTCGACTTCTATACCCTCCCCTTTTGATATCACTGAGCACTAGCCTCAACAGCCAAACCTATATCCGGCCGAAATAGCCTCTGAAGCTCAAGAAACCGATCGGCAATGGCGGTATCGAAACGTGTCGTCTGAATGAAGTGTAGAGCTTCCGGCTAGGTGTTCATGAGCTTGGGAACTCCGAGAATAGACAACAGTGCGCGCAGCACAGGTAATGGAATGTATCGGCGGGGTGGCTTAGCGCCTAGTGAGTCGCTGGCCAACACCAGCATTGTCTGGAGTGCCGGAGTATCCGGGTCCAGGCACAACAAGCGTTCCGGAACACTCTGCACAATCGCTGCTGCGGCAATCCAAGCTGCCAGATGATCCACTGTGGTAAGCGGGAGCCAGTGTTCTGGCGTGCCAGGTGCCAGGCACCAGCGCGAGGCGCCCTCGGGACAGATTATCCAATAACTGATATAGAGGCTGCGCAGCATCCAGTTCGCCCGTCTGGCTGTGGCCCGCAACGGTTGCAGGTTGGACTTCCACCATATCAAGCGCTGTTTGTGCGGCAAACGACCGAACTTTTAGTGCAGCTTCCAGTTTACTGGCTCCGTAAGCGCCGGCATGCCTATACACATCTCGCCAGTTCGTTTTCTCTGACTGAGCCGGGTCGATACCCAGTTGATTCAGATGCTGCAGGTTTTCAAGCATAAACCCACTGATGAAGACCAGCCGGCAACCAAGTCTCCGGGCCAGTTCTGCAACAGCCAAGCTGCCCTCTACGTTATTGGTGTAAGCGCATTTACGCTCAGGCTGCCGCTATGGGCTCTGCACTTCGGGCGCCGGCGTTGAAAAGGCCCGAGCCCAAGTACGCTCTAAAGCTTCAAACACACTGTCGGTCGCCAGTGCCAGCAGGCCGATCAAGATGGCGCCTTGCAAAACGTAGGCGGTATTTCCGTTGACCAGCCCCGCAATCACCGGATCGCCCAGGGTACGGGCGCCAATGGTTGAGCCAATGGCTGCGGTGGCGATGTTTATGGTAACGGAGGTGCGGATGCCCGCGAGTATCACCCGCCCGGCCAAGGGAGTTCCACTTTGAACAGCACTTGCATGGAAGACATGCCCATTCCTTTGGCAGATTCGAGCACAGCAGAGTTAATACCACTCAGCCCTGCCAGGGTATTCCGCAGAATGGGCAGTAAACCATAAAGCACCAACGCGAACAGCGTGGGCTTCTCGCCAAAACCCATAACGGGCACTGCCAGCGCAAGCACGGCGACAGGCGGCACGGTCTGGCCGATGGAGGCTATTTGGCTAACCAGCGGCAGAAAGTCACGACCGGCGGGGCGGGTGACAAAGATACCGGCAGATACAGCCACCAGCGTGCCTATTGTGGCAGAAGCCAGCACCAGCCAAAGGTGGCTTTGCAGCAGTGAGTAGAAGCTGTCTCTGGTGTAAATCAGGTTGTCGGTGTCGGGCTCCACCCATGAAAACAGCGGTGTCATTGTGGGGAGCAAAGCCGCTAATGCGCACAGCGAGGCAACCCAGGCAACCGGTGCAAACCACGCGCGCATCAAGCGCCACCCTGCAGAAGCTGCTCACGTTTTACGGTGCCAACCTCTTCGCCTGTCCCACTAAAAACCGGGAGTTCCGCGGAGTTTTTCCACACCATAATGGATAGCGCAATACGAAGGCTGTCCGACTCATTAAGGCCCTCGGCACCGGGTTCTGATTTTCGGGGCTGTGGATGCCGTTCCATCAGGTCGCCCACCGTGCGCAACGCCAAGAGCTTCAGGCCACGATCGCCCTTGCCTATCAGGTTTTCCACAAAGGCTGATGCCGGCCGTCGAAGGATCGCCTCTGGCGTATCGTGTTGAATAATTTGTCCTTTATCCATTACCGCGATACGGGTAGCCAATTTTAAGGCCTCATCAATATCGTGGGTCACGAACACGGTGGTTTTATTGAGTTGCCGCTGGATTCGTAACATTTCCTGCTGCAGATTTTCCCGGGTGATGGCGTCCAAGGCGCCGAAAGGCTCATCCATCAGGAGAATATTAGGGTCGCCCGCCAGCGCTCGTGCCACGCCCACCCGTTGGGCCTGACCACCGGAAAGCTGGTGCGGATATTTGGCAGCGTCGGTTGCCGGGTCCAGCCCCAGCAGGGTCAGCAGCTCATTTACGCGGTCATCGCGTTTGCGGGTTGGCCATTTGAGTAGATTGGGCACTACGCCAATATTGCGAGCGACAGTCCAGTGGGGGAACAACCCAGTGCTCTGTATGGCGTAGCCCATATTCAGTCGCAGCGCCTCTGGGTCCGCTTTATTAATATCCTCGCCATCCACAAGAATTTCGCCGCTGGTGCGGGGCAAAAGGCGATTAATCATCCGTAGCGTGGTGGATTTGCCGCAGCCGGAACTGCCCACAAGTACGCAGACTTCGCCGGTTTCTATGGTCAGATCAATATGATCAACCGCCACGGCATCGCCGAACCGGCGAGTGACTCCTTTCAGCTCAATCACTTTGAGGGCTCCTGAAATTTCAATGCAGACAGGATGGCATCGGCCGCCAATGCCAAAAAAACCGTGGGCAGCGCGCCAAGTAGCACCAAATCCATGGCAGCCTGCCCCAGGCCCTGAAAAATGAACGTGCCGAAGCCTCCAGCGCCAATCAGTGCGGCAACAGCGGTCAGGCCAATGGCTTGTATGGTGGTAATTCGCACACCCTCAATAATGACCGGTAGGGCCAAAGGAAGCTTCACCTGCATAAATATCTGTCGCTCGCTCATCCCCATACCTCGCCCGGCGTCAATCACGGACTCAGGCACTTCGATCAAAGCGACATAGGTATTGCGCACCATGGGCAACAGGCTATAGGCAATCAACGCCAGCAGCGCGGGCGCCCAACCAATGCCCCGAATGCCCAGTGTCTGAAGAAAGGGAAAAGCTGCGGACAACGCCCCCAAAGGCGCAATTAACAACCCAAACAGTGCCAGACTGGGGATGGTCTGCATAAAACTGACCAGCCCCAGCAACGGCCGTCGCCAACGCTCTCGCCTCACCATGGTAAGCGCCAAGGCGAAAGCCAGCACCGCACTTATGGCAACGGCACCCAGCGACAATGATAAGTGTACGGTTAAGGCTTGGGAGAACTGATCCGCCCGATTGGTGTATTCGCGAATAAGCGACAGGCTGGAGAGCCCTTCACGGCTGGCGCAGAGCCACCAACCCGCAACAATCAGCAACACGGATAATAACTGCAGGCGACGGGAGGCTTTGAGCTGGCCCAGTGTTTCCAAAAGCATCAGTCCCAGCAAAAACGCCAAACACCAGAACCCGGCGCCTATGCCAATGCGAGCATAAGCGAAATCTGATGGAAGCCTGCGCAGCGCAAATACTTCAAGCAGCAGAGGCAGGGCCATCAGTGCAGCCGTCAGCAGTGCCGCCAGCACCAAAAAGCGTTTGTGGACAGGCCTTGTTGCCAGCGCAACCACGACCAACAACAGGGAGGAGACAATGATTGCGCCAAGCCAGCCTGTCGCGCCATAAAGGCCGTAGCCAGTTCCAGACACAATACGGTTGGGCTGCACCACGCCGAGATTGAGCAGCCACACCAAACCGAGCGCAGCCAGTGCTAACGCTGGTATTACACGGTTAGGTAGCACACGGTTCGATAACCCACGGTTCGGCAGCGTTGTCGATGAAGACACTGATTAGTCCAGGCTAAGGCTTTCCAGATAGTCACGAGCCACCGCATCAGCAGGGGCACCTTCAACAGCCACCTTTGCATTCAGCTTTTGCAGCGTTTCCAGATCAAGCGACTCAAACACTGGCTTTAGCAGCGGGCGTATTTTTGGATAAGTCTTTAATACGCTTTCCCTGATAATCGGTGTCGGTTGATAGACCGGTTGCACGCCTTTAGTGTCTTGCATCACTTTCAGGCCCAGTGCATTCAAACCGCCATCCGTGCCATAGGCCATGGCACCATTAACGTCATTGGAATTAATCGCCGCCGCCCGCAGAGTCGCCGCCGTGTTTCCGCCTGACAGAATCAGAAGCTGATCAGACGTCAGCTTGAATCCGTAGGCTTTCTGGAACGCAGGCAGGGCGCTGGCCGACTCGACAAATTCCGCACTGGCCGCAAATTTAAAGGGCTTGCCGGCGTTTATGTAATCCGCCAAATCTTCGAGTGTTTTGAGGTTGTTCTTTTCAGCCACATCACCGCGCACGCTCATGGCCCAGGTGTTGTTGGCGTTCGCGGGCGTGAGCCAGATAATGCCCTCAGCTTCGCGGTCAAGCTCGGCCGCCATATCGTAAGCCTTTTCGGCATCCTTCCATACCGGGCTGTCTGCCTTATCGTAGAAGAACGCAGCGTTGCCCGTGTACTCTGGATATAGATCAATCTCCCCCGCCTTGATAGCACTGCGTACAATACTGGTGCTGCCAAGCTGTAGGCGGTTTTCTACCGGAATACCTCCGCTCTTCAGGCGCTGCAGAATCATCTGACCAAGGACTCCCCCCTCGGTGTCGATTTTTGAGGAAACCACCACCGGCTCCTGCGCCGAAACCGCGCCGGTTACACACAGCAATGCAAAAGCAAAGCACCGTATCAGCGATTGCGAAAGCACATAGAAGCCCCTACCGGGAATCTGGTTCTTGGATTGGCGCTTTGATTTATATTTTATGGGGCCTGGGAGAGTCACGACCATTCCTCCTGATGATGGGGCTGCATTACGCTGCCTGGAATTCGATGAGTTTGGTGACATTACTATAGCCGACTCCTGCAAATCCAAATGAATTTCAGGTTACGAAGCACTGTGAACGTGCCGACCTAGAGGCCGGGCAGCACCGGTTCCGGTTTCAAAAACGGTGCTGGATCCACCGGGCCGCCCATGTAAATCCCAAAGTGGAGGTGGGGAGGCGTGTTTCTCGCGTTGCCGGTGTTGCCAACGTACCCTAGTATCTCGCCTTTTTTAACCGTGCCACCGGCGTCAGCTGCGAATGAATCCAGGTGGGCGTAGTAGTAGCGGGCACCGCCGAGACCCATTATGCCGCCCGACAGCCACACGTGGTTACCGCCAATGCCTCCGGTACCGGTTCGAACATGTCCATCAACTACTGCGGTGACCGGCGTCCCCTTTTTAGCAAAGATATCCACGCCGTGATGCTCTCGGGCGCCACCATCGCGAGGTGCGCCGAAGCTGCTGCCTATATCACGCTGCGATGCGGCCTCTACCGGAAAGGGCAAGGAGCCACCACTGGCGATAGCCAGCGAATACTCCACCTTGGCAGACAACTCCGGCTGAAGGACAATGCGGTAGTCGCCAGGCTGAAATACAAGCTTGTTTGCGGCTACAGCGTCCGCGCCGAATTCCGCTACGGTTGACCAGCCTTGGCCGTCATTTTCATGGCGTTCCAGGCTGGCGTATAATTGGTGGCCGGACGTATCCAAACGAGAGAGCCGCCATGCCAGCTTTTCTCCCCGGTCAAGCGCCAGCTGAAAGACATGCGCCTCAACCTTATCGTCTGCGAAGGTTTCAGTAGTGCGGAACTGGTCGCCAACTCGAAAAGGCGACTCACTCGCCCGCTCAACCGCGCCCAGCCATTGCTGGCCTAACGGGCTGTCCAGCAGCCCCGACAAGCGCAAACGCCAAACAAAAACATCCCTCGGTGACCAGCCCAACATATCGAAAGCGATATACCGGATTGCGCTTTCGCTGCTTTGAGCTGCGTGCTGTCGAAGGTCAGCACGAGCCGTAAGCATAACGACCAGTAGCGCTAACAGGCCAAAAAGTAGCCACGGCCGCATGAGACGCCTCTCTCGCTTCAACCCCTAATAGCCTCCAGCGCCACACTCAAATTCTCCACTGACCTTTCCACATTGTTCAGCTTCTCCAAGCCAAACAGCCCCATACGGAACGTACGAAAATCCTCTGGCTCGCCGCACATCAGTGGCACACCGGCTGCAATCTGCAGACCTTGTTCGCGGAACAGACTGGTGTTGTGAATATTGATGTTATCTGTGTGCAGCACGACCACACTGGGTGACTCAAAGCCGGGAGCAGCAACGCTTTTGAAACCAGCGTTGTGAAACAGCTCTCGCACCTGTTTGCCAAGTTCTATCTGGCGTTGGTAGAGCAGGTCCGGACCAATTTTTACGGTTTCTAGCATGGCATCGCGGAGAATAACCAAGGTGTCGGTAGGCATGGTGGCATGATATGCGTGGTTGCCAGCCTCATAGGCCTGCATAATCTGAGACCATTTGCGCAAGTCTGCTGCAAAACTGGAACTGGTGGTTCCTTCCATACGTGCAACAGCCCGCTCGCTCAGCGTAATCAGAGCAGCACAGGGTGAAGCACTCCAGCCTTTTTGGGGCGCGCTGATCAGTACGTCCACGCCACAGGCCGCGGTATCAACCCATAGAGCACCAGAGGCTACGCAGTCCAGCACAAACAGACCGCTCACATCCTTAACCGCCTCACCAATCGTTTTCAGATAGTCTTCTGGCAGCACGATGCCAGAGGCAGTCTCTACGTGGGGAACAAATACGACAGCCGGCTTCTCGGCTCTGATGCGCTCCGCCACCTCCTTGGCAGGAACTGGCGCGTAAGCCGCTTGAGCTATGTTATTTGAAGCCTGAGCCTGAAGCACTGTAATGTCATTGGTGATCCGGCCTGCTTCCAAGATCTGCGACCAGCGATAACTGAACCAGCCGTTACGAACCACTAGGCAACGTTCGTCATTGGCAAACTGTCGGGCCACCGCTTCCATACCAAAACTGCCCCCACCAGGTACAATAACGGCCCTTTTGGCGTTATACACCTGCCGAAGCGTGGAGGAAATATCCTGCATAACCTGCTGGAAGGGTGCCGACATGTGGTTTAACGACCGGTCATTGAATACCACTGAGTATTCCAGCAACCCATCGGGATCAACAGAGGGAAACAATTTGGACATGAGTAGGACATTCCTTGCCTGATGCAGTCTGTGAGTGAATCGTTTATGGTATCAGTCTAACAAATCTGGCGTTACGCGCTTTATTTCTTACGTTTTCTGCAAGCCCACTTGTGGAACCCGGCAAAAGCTTATAAATTGACCAGAGTGGCTAATTCCCGCATTTCCTTTATTTATCCAAACAACGCACTAGGTGAGCCTGTGAGAACGCTTTTCTCAGAGACCATTGCTTTTTACCATTTCTGTGTCCGCCACCAGGCAGGCACTATTGGTGTGTTGCCCGCTTTTCTCTTTTCTCGCTGAATCCGCTTTTAAAACGCCGGGTTCGGCGCCCGAATCCTGAAGTTTCGAATGACTAATCATATTTTTTGGAGATTACTATGGCTGATATGCCGGCAATATTAGTTGCTGAAGAAGACTTTAATCGTTTATCTACCCTTATTGAAAAGCAGGGTGATTCCGATGCGGCGGACGGCCTGGACGATGAGCTGAGCCGAGCCACGCTTGTGCCGCTCGCGGAAATGCCCGCCCACGTGGTCACGATGAATTCCCGTGTTCGTTTTCAAAACGAGGATAGCGGCAAGGAACAGGAATTAACTCTGGTCTACCCACATGAAGTGGGTACAGGAGAAGGTAAAATTTCTATCTTGGCACCAGCTGGATCTGCCCTGCTCGGGCTTTCGGTGGGAGAGTCTATAGAGTGGCCAATCCGTGGCCGCAACAATATCCATCTTAAGATCATTAACGTTGCCCGTGAGGGCTAATCGACGGGCAACGGCTACGGGGTGGCCTGCAAAGGCCACCCCGTTAACTATCCTTCTTGACCAGCCGGAACTGCTCAATAGTTTCGCGAAGCGCCTCCGCCATTACGAGTAAATCACCCGCAATACCTGCCGTTTCCTGCGCATCTGTTGATGCCTGTTCCGCCGAACGACTGATCTCAATCACGTTTTGATTAATGGCTTCTGACACATCGCTCTGCTCATTTGCCGCGCTCTCCATCTCTTGGTTCAGAGAGGTAATCTCGCGAACAGCGGTGGCTATGCTCTGCAATTCGGACTCTACTTTCAGAATAGCATCTACCTGATCGCCGGCCATATCTGAGGCTTGGCGCATGGTAGCCACGCACTCCACAACTTCGTTTTTAAGTCCGTTTATGGTGCTACGGATTTCTTCTGTAGAAACCTGGGTGCGTGACGCCAGTGCACGAACCTCATCTGCAACCACAGAGAAACCACGCCCTTGCTCCCCGGCCCTGGCAGCCTCAATGGCAGCGTTCAACGCCAGCAGATTAGTCTGTTCAGCAATGTTAGAGATCTCTTCCAGCATCTTGGCCATTTGGCTGGTACGCTGATTCAAACCCTCGATGCGTTGGGCGCCACCCTGTACTTCCGCATTCAGTGACTCAATGCCTTCTACCGCGTTGCGCGCAAGTTGCTCGCCACTGCTGGCAGACTCGGCGGTTTCTGCCGACTTGCGAGTCGTGTGATTGGCATTTTCACGCACCTGAACGGCCGACGCGGCCAATTCTGTGGTTGCGCTGGCAACTTGATCGGTGTTGTCTTTCTGTGCCAACACTTCACGGCCAGTGGTTTCGGCTTTCGCCGCGATACTGCGGGCGGCCTGCTCCACCTGAGCAGCGTTGTCCATAACCGTATGCATGCTTTCACGGATTTTTGCCATCATGCGATTAAATGCCAAAGAGACTGAACCAATTTCGTCATTACGGGAAACAGCCAGTTCAATCGTGAGATCGGAGTTTCCAGAAATTTCATCCATGCTTTTCTGAAGTCGACGTAGCCTGGAGAAAACCAATCGATTCAAAACCAAACCTGTCAGGAAGAACACCACAATAAAGATCGCGATCTGAATACCACCACTGGCAAACAATTGCTGGTGTAATCGGTTATCACTTTCTACCAGAGAATAGTCCACCACGAATTGCCCCCAAAACATCGCCTTCCTGTGCCTGATGGCAACCCAGGCAATTCACACCCTGGTAGTCCTCCCGCGCAATAACAGTTGATCAGCGTATAAACACGCCCATCTTCGTTAGTTGAATAGCGCTCAACCCGTTGGCCCGCCAGGGCCTTTCGATCTTCAGGTTCACGCCTCTGCTCGGCTTTCGTCCCCTTACCAAACATTTGGTTTAACTGGTCACTGCGAATCACTCTTACATCCAGCACGTCCTCTGGAGCCTTCACCTTGTCCCGAAGCACGTCACGATTACCGATCGTGCCAGTGACCATCATGGTGTTCAGTCCATCAAAATAGGACTTGGCAAGGCCATCTACATATTTGTGACTGAACTCCTCCATGTGACTGCGCTGGGCGTTAGCGCTATAGAGCACGGTAAAAACCAGAACGAGTGAAAACGCAGCGGCCAAGGCAGCGAGCAGCAGAAAACGGATGGAATATTGGTTTTTCATAACAACCTGATTAAATGAGCAAGGAGCACCAGGCTTAACCCGGCATTTTCAAACGCTTAGTGTTATTGACGGCACAGTGGCGGGTAACTTTATAGATACGCGTCAAATTTTTACTGATTCAGGTCAGAATCACGTACGTTCGTTGCTTGGCCCGGAATATGCTTACTGTAGATAACAGACGATCATTTTCCGGCGCGTGTATGCGTGCTGGTGGAGGAATATAAGCCATGTCACTGCTGACATCTCTTATTCAAGCAAGCACCCGCTTCCAGCAATCCCTGGAGAATCGCCCAGCTGCAAACGGCGCGGGAGAACCAACAGCAAAAAGTGCTGGCAGTGCAGAGACCGTGCAACCCGCGGGCCCTGGCGACGACCGCTTCACACCCTCAGGTAACTCTGTGGATGATGCGGGCCGGCTGAAATCGCAAAAATTACCGCTTGCAGATTACAAGCAGACCGTAGGGCAAGATCTTGCCTTTATACGGGAGACGCTGCGGCACAAACTTGCCGAATACAACCTGAACTCGGCCACAGCCGTAAGCGTTAATAAAAACGAGAGCGGCAAGATTGAAGTAGGCGGAACGCTGGTAGAAGAAACCCGCACTCGCATAGAAAATGATTTAAACCTGAATAAAAACTTTGCGGATGCCTTCAGCCGGTTAAGCGTCAACGAACCGACACTGCATTTCATGGATAACGCCCTGAAACTCAATCAGGCCTATGGCGTTAACAACTCACTGCTGGACACACTCATCAGTGAAAACCAACAGTTTAACGGGCTGCAGGATCTCGTACACCGATACGACACCCTGCGCCGCTCTGCCCCCGCCGACCCATTTGGAGCGACAACAAACCGAGGCGCCTACGCGTTTAACCTCAACACCCGGGCCTAAGCACTAGACCTCAAAAGGCGTAGGGTCACCCTTGCCAACCCGGGTAACGGCTGGCACATCGCCGGTGAAGTTCACGACCGTAGTCGGTTCCATTCCGCAAAAACCACCATCAATGATCAGATCCAGCTCATGTTCCAGGGTATCGCGTATATCGTATGGATCCGTCATGGGGTCGGACTCGCCTGGTAAAATCAGCGTACTGCTCATAATAGGCTCGCCAAGCTCACCCAAAAGCGCCTGAACAATCGCGTTATCAGGAACCCGCACGCCAATCGTACGTCGTTTAGGGTGCAGCAAACGCCTTGGCACTTCGCTCGTCGCATCCAGAATGAACGTATAGGGCCCAGGCGTGAAGGTTTTTAGCAGTCGGTACTGAGTGTTATCCACCTTGGCATAAACCCCAATATCAGAGAGATCCCGGCACACCAATGTAAAGTTGTGCTTATCATCCAGCTTACGAACTCGCTTGATTTTGTCTGCAGCGGGCTTCTCACCCAAATGGCAACCAAGGGCATATCCCGAATCGGTGGGATATACAATCACACCGCCACTGCGAAGAATCTCAACGGCTTGTTTGATCAGCCGCTTTTGCGGGTTTTCTGGGTGAATCTGAAAAAACTGGCTCATGAATGCCCTCCGCTCTGATTTTGGACGCCTGAGGCCGCCTGTTGTGTATCTGCCTTGGAGCCACCCATACAATTTGGCGACGTGGGCGCAACTTGCCCAGAAGCCTCCCACTCTTCAGGAGAGTATAGATGTAACGCCAGTGCATGCACGCCCCCGGCCATCTCCAATTCTTCTGCAAGCAATTTATAGATTCCCTGGTGCCGCTTAACCTTCATCTGCCCTGCAAACGCTGGCGATACCATGGTCACCTTAAAATGCGTCTCTGAGTTTGGCGGCACACTGTGCTTATGGCTTTCGTTTTCTACCTGAAGAATGCTGGCGTCAAACGCCTCGCTCAGCTTGGCTTCGATTGTATTCTGGATTTTCATAGCCTTTTAACTCCCACACCCACTAGCTCTAAAGCTACAGTCTACTACAGAAGATGCAGCCTCCCGAACCTTGACACCCAACGACCAAACAGCCACATTCCCAATCCACTTCATCCCAGATAAAACCACCCCAAAAACCATGCTCCTGTATATCGCAGAAAAACCCAGCCTTGGCAGAGCAATTGCTGCCGCCCTCCCAGGCCCCTATCAAAAAGGCCAAGGTTGGATCCGCTGTGGCAAAGGCAGTGAAGCCGCCACGGTAAGCTGGTGCATAGGCCACCTGCTAGAGCCGGCCGAGCCGGCCAGCTACAACCCCGCCTGGAAAACCTGGCGTAAGCACGACCTCCCCATGTTCCCAGACACATGGCAGGTCACCCCCAAAGACAGCGTACGGCAACAGCTCAACGCGCTGGAATCGCTGATCCGGCAAGCAGACACCATTGTCCACGCTGGCGACCCAGATAGAGAAGGCCAGCTGCTGGTTGATGAGGTCATACGATATTTTGGCACTCAGGCGCCGGTAAAACGCATACTGATAAACGATCTGACGCCCGCCGCCGTTGCCAAAGCCATACAGCAGCCCAGAGACAACCTGGAGTTCCGCAGGCTTTCCCACTCCGCGCTTGCACGGCAGCGGGCCGACTGGCTCTATGGCATCAACCTCACCCGTTTTTACACGCTGAATTACCAACAGCAAGGGCAACAGGGGGTTTACTCCGTTGGCCGTGTACAAACGCCGGTTCTAGGCCTTGTGGTGGAACGGGATAACACCATTGAACACTTCGACCCCAAGCCCTATTTCCGCATAGAAGCACGCTTCAAAGCACAGGAAGAAGAGGCCGACCAACAGGTTTTCAAAGCCAAGTGGCTCCCAGACGAACAGTTTCAGGACCACCTGGATGAAGAAAACCGCCTGCTTGATCGCGCAACGGCCGAACACATTGCGGCCAGCGTTCATAGCCGGCCCGGCACTGTAGTAGATTCCCGCTTTAGAGATCGGCCCGAAGCACCGCCTTTGCCGTTTTCGCTGTCCGCCTTGCAGATAGAGGCTGGCCGCCTATTTCGTATGGGCGCAAAAGACGTACTGGATATCGCGCAAAATCTTTACGAGCGCCACCAGCTCATCACCTACCCTCGCTCGGATTCACGGTATTTGCCCGAAGGGCACTATGCCCAGAGGGAGCAGGTTACCGGTGCGATTGCCCGGGTAGCCCCAGATTTGGCAGATGCCTGTAGCAAAGCTGATTTTCGCCGCAAAACAGCGGCCTGGAACGACAAAAAGGTTGATGCGCACCACGCCATTATTCCAACCAGCCGCGCGGTCGCCAACGGCAAACTCAGTGAGGCAGAACAACGAATTTACGGCCTGATCAGCCGCTATTACCTGATGCAATTTTCGGCGGATGCCATACACCGCGAAGGCCGTCTTACCGTGCGGATATCGGAACATCGTTTTCGCGCCACAGAAACCGCAGTACTGACACCAGGCTGGAAATCACTGGAGCTGAAACTTCGGGACAGCAATAAAGAAACTGAGAAATCCCCACTGCCACGCCTGGACAAGGGCGAACCTGTATTCTGCGAAGACAGCGCTGTAAGCGAGCGCAAAACACAGCCGCCCCAGCACTTTACCGACGCCACACTGCTATCCGCAATGACTAACATCGCGCGCTTTGTGACGGACCCGGAGTTACGCAAAACCCTGCGCGAGACAGACGGCTTGGGCACAGAGGCAACCCGCGCGAACATTATAGACACGTTGTTCAAACGGGATTACCTATGCCGGGATAGCCGGCATATCCGAGCCACAGACAAGGGCAAGGTGCTTATCAACGCCTTACCGGAGTCTGTCAGCAAGCCAGATCGAACCGCCGTTTGGGAGGCCACTCTGGACGGCATTCGCAGGGGCGAGGACGACCCCCGTAAATTTCTGGAGGCGCTAAAAGAAGAAATTCGTCAGTTCGTAGGGGGCTCTGTTGGCGCTGCGGCTTCCAGGCAACAAAGCACGGCGCCCAACTGCCCTAAATGCCGCTCACCAATGACAGAGAGAGACGGCAAGTTCGGCCATTTTTTCGCCTGTACTCGCTACCCCGATTGCCGTGGCACACGCCCCATTGAGGACGCGACACCGGAGGATGGTACCGAACAAAAGCCCATCCCCTGTCCCCACTGTTTTTCACCCATGGTGCGCAGAAAAGGGACAAAAGGTTGGTTCTGGGGCTGCAGTAATTTTCCTGCCTGCCGACAAACACTAGATGACGACGATGGCAAGCCTGCAACTCGTTTACGCAAATCTACATAACGACACTGAACACATTGCAGCAATTTGTGATAATTGACTGATACGGCAGGATTTCCTGTATCGCTACCCGCGACACAGAATCGCAATGAGACATCATCTACCCCAGGAGAGGCGCAATGCGCATCGCTCTGCTTGAAGACCAACAAGAACAGGCGCAGCACATTCAGTCCATTTTGTCTGAGCGCGGACACCAATGCGACAGCTTTCCTACAGGTCAAAGCTTTCTCAGCGCGGCGCTACACCGCAGTTACGATCTGATGATTCTGGATTGGCAGATTCCTGACATGACAGGGATTGATGTGCTGAAGAGCGTAAGGGCACAGATCAACTGGCCGATTCCTGTGGTGTTTCTCACTCAGCGCGACAGTGAGGCCGACATCGTGCAGGCACTGGACGCAGGCGCAGACGACTTTCTCGCAAAACCCGCGCGCGCGGCAGAGCTGGCGGCCCGTATCAACGCCTTGGCACGCCGTGCCAATCCAGACAGTGAAAAAGAAGTTCTCAAACACGGCCCTTTTGAGATCAATACGCAGCACCGAACAATCTCCCTGCACGGCGAAGGGCTTGCGTTGACCGACAAAGACTTCGATCTAACCCTGTTCCTGTTTCAGAATCAGGGCCGCCTTCTCACGCGGGAAGTACTCCTGGAACGAGTGTGGGGAATGGCAAGGGATATAAATACCCGGACTGTCGACACTCACATGAGTCGTTTGCGGCGCCGGCTGGGCCTTAACCCAGAAAACGGCTTCCGCATCAAGACAATCTACCAGCGCGGGTATCGCCTGGAGGCTATGAACACCAACATAAATGAGGCCCAGGCAGCAGATCGGGAAGTACAGACTTAAAATGACTGAATGCCCGATACCGTTTCTCGCGAAAGCTTCCTGGCACTGGCTCTTTTGGTGCTGGGCACGCCCGCGTGTGCCGAGCTTTCTATTACCCGTGGCTCGGCGACCGCCGCATCAAGCACCGCCGGCAACGCCGTTCCTGAATGGATTTACACCCTAAAACCTGGCGAAAGCTTTACCGAGGTTGCCAGTGATCTTCTGGTTAAAAGCCATAGTGCCGACCGGTTGCTTCAATATAACGCTATCGAAAACGCCGCTATGCTTGGCGAGGGAGATCGCGTTCGCATCCCTCTATCGTGGCTGAAGAGACAACCCAATCCCGCGCGTGTCACATCGGTTTCCGGTAGCGTGCAGCTAATTTCCGGCATGGATGGCACGAAAAAGCCCTTAACGGAAAACACTCTGATACGAGTGGGCGACGAAGTGCTCACCGCAATGGGTGCGGCAACCGTTACCCTGGCCGATGGCTCGGAAGTTCGCCTATCCCCGGATTCCCGGTTAATCTTCAATCGCCTGACCCAGTACGGCAAGTCCGGCATGGTAGACACACGGCTGAGACTGAACCGCGGAGAAGTCCATACCCGCGTTAAACCAGTAATCGAAGGCGGTGCCCGCTTTGAAATTGAAACCCCCTCTGCCGTCGCCGCCGTTCGCGGTACCGCGTTCTCACTAAAAACTGGGCCACAAGGCACACATTTGCAGGTAACCGAAGGCGTAGTCGATTTCGGGGCGCCAAACCAAACCCATCGAATTCCTGCTGGCTACAGCGCAACTGTTGCAAATAATAATGGCAACAGAGGCAAGCTGAATATTCGCAAGATGCCCCCGGCACCAGAAATAAATCCGCTCCCAAAGGTGCTCACTCAGCTTCCCGCGGAACTGACGTGGAAGCAAAGTTCAGCAACGAACTACCGTTTGGATGTTTTTGAAACCCAAAGCGGGCGCTGGGTCGAGAGCCGGGAAATAAGGGGGAATCGCTTCGATATCGGCCGCCTGGATAACGGCCAGTACGAGGTTCACCTGGCGGTTCTTGGCCAACATGGCATGGCAGGAATGCCCGGCATACTTCCCATAGAAGTTGATTTACAGGCTCGCTCAGCACACCTGCTAGCGCCCGACGATGGCGGCAGTGTAAATGACGACATGCCAGAATTCAGCTGGGCTCTCAAAGGTAAAAACGAAGTGGCTCGGGTTGAGATTGCGGAAGACGATACCTTCCAAAACTTAGTCGCGACCAGCGAATGGGCACCAGGCACAACCGCACTGCCATCTCGCCCGCTGGGGCCCGGCCAGTATTACTGGCGCGTGGTAACAGAAGCCGGTGGAAATTCAGTAGCTACAACGCAGCCGCGCAAACTGGTCGTAAACGGTACACTTCCGCCGGTGCGCATTATCAGCATTAACTACGTAGAAAGTCAGGTTCGCGTGTTCTGGCAGAAGGTCGATACAGCCGTTAATTACCGATTACAACTGGCAGAAGAGCCGAGTTTTAACCGCGTTATTAAGGAGGCTACGCTGCCAGATACAACAGCGGCCTTGCGTCTTATTCCCGGAAGGCGGTATTTTGTGCGCCTGAAAGCACTTTCTGACGGCCCACTACAAAGCCGCTGGGGACCAGGGAGGGAACTGTACCTGGAATAATATCGAATAATCGACACGAACAGCAGGGCTCATGAACCGGGACTGGTTGCCAATAAAAACGACTCCGTGGACACTCGGCCTGGCGCTCCTGCTCGTATTTCTGCTCGCCGAAATGTCGAATATCCCACAGCGTATTGATTACTGGCTTCTGGACTCGGCCATGCTTGCCAGCCCCGCTGCAGCCTCTCCCAATGTAGCCATCGTTGCCATAGACGATCTCAGTCTCGCCCAGCAAGGCCGCTGGCCTTGGCCAAGAAAAACCCATGCAGCTCTTATCAAAAAACTGCAACAGGCGGGCGCAGGAACCATCGTATTTGACGTACTGTTCACGGAACCTTCTACAGACGACACCCTGCTTAAACTCGCCATGCAGGCCCATGGCAAGGTTATTCTGCCACTGCACCTGTCACCCTCCAGTTCCCGCGTACTGCTCAGCGAACAGCTGCCTTCAAGTAAACTGATCAATGCAGCCACAGGCCTTGGCCACGCCCACGTGGAGCTGGACCATGACGGTATCGCCAGAGGGCTTTACCTGTTCAATGGCATGGGGCGCCAACTTTGGCCCAGTCTTGCGCTTGCGGCCTCTGGCGTGGGCCCCAGGAAACCCGATACAAAAGGGTTACCTTCGTTTGTGAACGTGCGCAACGATTACCGAATTGTTCCGCTTGCTGGCGGCGCGGGCACCTTTCCCACCTATTCCTACAACGATGTGCTTAGTGCGTCTCCGGCCCCGGATGCATTCAGTGGCAAGACCGTTTTTGTAGGAGCCACGGCAGCCGGGCTGGGGGACGTTCTGCCAACAGCGTTCTCTGGGCTAAGCCAACCCATGAGCGGAGTAGAGTTCCACGCAAATATTTTTTCAGCAAACCGACAAGGGCTTCTTATCACCCCGGCCCCTGCATGGGCCAGCATAGCCCTGGCGGCTATCACCCTTCTGTCACTGGCTGTACTATTACCGCGAATACGCCATGCCCGCACTCTGATTACATGTATTGCGGCCGGCGCTTGCATTATCGGTTTATACACAGCTCTGCTGGCCGGATTCCGGGTATGGCTTCCTGTCGCCCACGCGCTGATTATCCCCTTGCTCGCCTTCCCCATAGCCAGCGGCTTACGCCTGACCATGACCAGCCAGTTCCTCAACCGACAACTGGATGAGCTGGTTCGTAGCCCAAGAGTGGCCTTGCCCGAGCCAGCAAAGCGCGCACCCATACAGCTTTTAGAACATTTTCAGGCACTGTTTCAACCAGAAGGCTGGTTGCTGGCCGAAGGTGGTGACATTCTCTCCACCCAAAACCTGAGCCTCGCCGAGGTTCCAGACAACCTGGAGCCCGGGGTCTGGCTGCATAAAGGAAACCAGAGCTGGGTTCAGCTATACCGCGGCGGCGCTTGCTACACACTGGGCTTTACCCTGCCCAACGGCCTTAGCAGAGAGGCCATTCAACGCTATCTACGCCGACTGACGCTTTCCAACACGAGCCCTATTACAAAAAAGATCAGGCCCAGCGATACTATTTCGGCGCGTATTGAGCGCGTTAAAGTAGCCACCGAGAGCCTCAACCATATTCAAGAGTTTATCCGCCGCAGCTTCGAGCGTATGCCTGATGGCATCATAGTGACCGATGAACTAGGCATCATCCGCTTTGCTAACGGCCATATTGAGGAGTGGTTTGGGGAGCCCATGCCCAGTTTAGGCGGGCTGCCTCTGACGCGCCTTTTGCAAGGCCACGATCCACGGGAAACGCCACCTTGGCATGAAACTGTGTCTGAAACGCTCACCCTTCTGCAAAGCCGAACGGTAGATCTGAAAATACGGAATAAAGACTTCCTCATTCACTTCGCGCCCTTTGCCCTTCCAGACAGTGCGCAATACGGCATTATTGCCAACATTTCTGATATATCCGAACTGAGAGAGCAGCAGCGCCAACACCGGGAGGCCATAGACTTTATTTCCCACGATGTACGCTCGCCTCTGGTGTCACAACTGGCACTTATTGAGCAGTTGAAGCGTGACCCCACGCATATCGGCCAAAGCCAGCTAGAACAACTGGGGCGACTGGCAAGGCGAAGCTACCACCTGGCAGAAGAGTTCGTTCAATTGGCGCGCGCCGAGCAGCTAACAGAAACCCGTTTTTATGAATGCGAATTCCTGGCCATTGTAGAAAATGCTCGCGACAGCGTGAGTGAGCAAGCAGTGGAGAAGCGCATCTCCCTGCAGCTGCAAGGTACGGAGGACCTCTGGTTACGGGGTAATGCAGAACTACTTGAGCGAGCAGTCATCAACCTGCTAACCAACGCTGTGCAGTACAGCCCAGCGGGCTCTGCTGTGAGTATTCAGGTGTTTCGTGCCGGGCATCAGGCATGCTTGACGATTGCAGACGACGGTACTGGCATAGACCCAGAAGAACTGCCCCATTTGTTTGACCGTTACCGCCGGCAAAAGCGCAGCGAGCTGGCGGGTATTCACGGTGCCGGGCTGGGGCTTTCATTTGTAAAAACAGTGGTAGAGAAACACCGGGGGGAGATTTATGTGGTCTCCAGCCCCGGGGAAGGTTCATCTTTTACACTTAAACTTCCGATTGCCAGCCCGATGGCATGAACGTTCAGGATTCAAACGTCTTTTCGACCGTGATAGAAGGAGCACTCCTTAAACCATCAGTATCCTCTACCGAAATGCTGAAATACCAAGTTCCTGCGCCCAAGCCACTGATTTTGTGAGCCATATCCACCCCACCCTCTCCAGGTACGATAACCTCGCGGTTCAAGCTTTCAGCATCTTGGCCATAACTAATAATGTATTTTTCGAGCTCATATAACTCGATGTCCTGATTGTTTGCCCTGGACCTAGGGGCGCTCCAGCTGAGGACTGCTGCTCTCTTCGCCTCGGGAAGAATCGACTCACCAACAGAAGCTCCCGTGTCTGATCCTAAAGAGCCAGCCCCTGCGCTTGCATCGGTAGAATCAGAAGAACCACCACACCCTGTAAGCACAATCCCAAAAGTAAACGCGGCGATCCATGCCTTTGACATTTTAATGACGCGTTTCATATCTATTTAACACCAATTAATCGTCGGATTTGATAAATTATACAAAACGCCGCGAATTATCGATGTGATACCCGTCATCAATCTAGTTAAGAAATCGTCAATATTCCGTCAGAAATCGGTAATGTGACGACTAAATTAACGCGAGTTGTTGATTGTCCAGGCAAATTTTCGCCCAGCTCTTAATGTGCAGGTTTTTAGAGGGGATAAAAAAATAACAGATGATATTTCGGGGTTGTATTCCGGTATTAAAAAGGCTTAAAGGCATTCTCTGATTGCAGGCATCTGATCAGTCCCGCTCCAGGAAACAAAGCAGTCTTCCCCAGCTTTGCCGCGGGTAATCTGGCCATTCTCCATTTCGTATTCCACGAAGCTCGGGCGCGAGACAAAACATCTATCCCGGGCTCTCGGGCCAGCGTAGTTTTTATGGACATTTAGCGGAGGGTGCGTCCGTACGCCAAGGGCAGCTCTGCAAGTAGTATATTCCGCCGAACCAAATGCTCCTGCATCACCGCCAGCTCCTGGCTCGCCATATGTTCGGCAATGGCGAGAAGCTCTCCGGTGGCTCGGTCTTTCAGTCTTTTCAGAGCTGCGGATTGCTTACGGTGGACTTTGGGTTGGTTAAATGGCGTATGCCTGCCAAGTTCACGCCAGCTGGAGGGTACAAGCGTACTGCCTTTGCCCTGATCGAGTGCGAGGGATTGCCCGGATGGGTCGAAATCGAAAAACCACGCCAGTTTGTCTGCGGGCTGACGGCTAACTATGTCTGCAACAGCACGGACATTTTCCCGGTGCCCACGGTACAGAATGACTGAATTCTTGCAGGACCCAGGTAGCTGGAAATCCGACCAGTAGGGCATCAAACCTCCGTTTTCGATGATCACCAAATTCTGAGTTTGAAGATGTTCGGCGTCCAGGAAATCCGGCCGCACGCTGACTACACTCCCCTGAGGTGTTGTGACGTCTTCACCACTCACCCTTACGTTTGCCGCACCTGCAGTTGCCAGTACAAGCAGCTGGCCGAAGACTGAATCAGGGGTGAGCTTTTCACTGGCATCAAGACGCGCCATCGTCATGCGGCCACCGGCGCGGGTGTCAAACTGCGGGTCCAGGCCATGCTCGGCCACAACGTATTCTCGCAAGCGTTGCTTGTCTAAGGGCGTAAAATGGATTTCCCTGCCTAAAGCTCGCCCTACTCCGTTTTCTGCGCAGATCTTTTCCCAGGTTTGATTACGCTGAACCTTCGACTTACCGCCCCTTAGCAGGCGCTCAATGGCAGCGATTTCAGCCGGCATTGCTGTGCCTCAGAGTCAGGTCAGAAACCATGACATTATCTGGATAAACCCGGTGCGGAATCTGGTGATAGACCACTTCAATGTGCCTCTGATCACCGTCGGGCAATGATTCAATTTCCGAGACAATGGCCTGCAGCCAGTCGGCTTTATCTATCCCCAGGCCCGTGCTGGTCAGCGCCTCAGAGGCAAGAATGGTTCGCTCACCAAGAGCTCCGTCTACAACCAGCTTGATCAGCTCCTCAATTGCCTCTTCTACTGGGTCGTCGTCTTCAACTTCCGTTTCACCTGCTACGTCAAAGTTAACGGTATTCACGTCATCCGGAATGGGTTCGTCTTCAATTTCAACGGGAACAGTGCGAGCCTTTGCTGCAATCTCTATCAGCTCAAGGTCATCGGAGGAATCGTAAATATCGCCGAAGCCCTTTATCTGGAACGGGGCTACTGTATTCAGGAATTCCGGAACATGCCTCAAATCCAGATGGTCAATGGCAGGCTCAAAGCCCCGGTTGTTAATGAAGTGTGCCTCAAAGGCTCCAACCATTCGGCTCAGCCGCTGATCCTCGCGCATGCGCACCAGCATTTTACGCAGCTGGTTAAGGGCGTAGGAGAGGTTCTTCTGTGAAGACTCCAGTGTAGCCGGCAGGTGTCTCAGCAACAGCCGTTTGAGGAACGCATCAGAGCCTGCTTGCTCCGCCAGCTCCCGAATACGAAAGCTCTCAAACAAGGTAATCAGGCGCCCTGCGCGCTCAATAACCCGCTCGTTCTCACGGATGCGCAAGTTCAGATCGGTGATGTAGGCGAAGCCGGTGTTGATGTAGGTTGCGAAGGCATCCGTTGCATTTCGGATGTCTTCGATCACATCCGCAAGGCATTCCTTGATTTCACCTTCCAGCCGATCTATATCACTCAAAGCCGATCGCTTCTTGGCCTCTTTGTATTCCTGGAACAGCTCACTGAGTTGCTGCCAGAGAATATGCACCTGGGCACTGGCGTAGCGGCGCCTCTCCGATTCGGTGATGTGATCCAGAAACTGAACCAGAACTTTTTTCAGCTGTAAATCTTCGGATTCACCAATGCGCCACACCAGGCGATGGTGTTCAAGGGTTTCGATCAGGCCAAGGTTGTCATCCGAATCGGGCACACGATTGCCGTTTCGCAGGTGCGCCTCCAGAATCGCCTCACCATACTTGGCCAAGGCCCGGAGGGTGCCATGGGCATCTTGAGCGCGAGCCATTAGTGGAGCCTCATCTGCTCAGAGTCTGCTTCGTCAGATCCCTGAATACCTTCGTGGGTCTGGATAAACGTCATGGCGTCGTACAGCCAGCTCCAACGGCCGGTGGCCCGAAAAAGGCTCCCGCTGGTGCCAACAGGCTTCAGGTATCCCATTTTCTCCAGGCTCGAGAGAACCGCACGAATTTGGCCGGCCGAATCTGCACGCTTGGTGTGAAACACCTTTTTTTCCGCCAACGACCGCAATTTGGACTCCAGTGCCGGGGCTGCTGCAATGCGATCCAGTATGGCGCCTTCAGATAGCTTGTCGCCGGGTAGAATCGGGCGATCGTTTGCTTCCAGCATCATTACCAGCCGAAGGAACTGCACAAACGCCTCAAGATTGTTGGCTACATCCCGGAACTGATGGCGGATCGCCTCTTTGGTGTCTGCGTCCGAGGTGTCCAAGTACGCACAAACAAAGGCGTCGTGAGCGCTTGTCTGGCGCAGTGTTCGGTTAATCTGCCCTAGAAACCGGTTTACCGCGTCCTGATTGCCCGGTAAAAGCAGGTAGTTATAAAGCTCGTCGTCACTGACTTCACAAATCACCCGTTCCTGCAGCAGGGCCGTCACAGTTCGCTCGAATAACGGACTACTCATGGCTTGTCACCTCTTCTGCTTTTCCTTGCCCACCCTGGCTCACGCTGTTGAACATCTGCGCATGCTTTCCTTCGCGGGTAGACGATTCGTAGGTATGAACCCGGCCCTGCTTGAGTGAGATTTTGTTCTCGAAGAACTTGCGCAAGCTTCGATCCAGTTTGGGGCAGGCGGAAATCATGGTCAGGTTGTTGGCTTCGAGCATATTGGCCAGATGGGAAATGTTATTAGGACTGAGCGTGGCCAGCTCATCAATGGGCCAAGTGATGCGGGTGTTCAAATCCGGGCACAGATAACGCGTAAGCCCCATGAACACGGTCATGATCGCAAGGTACGTCAGTCCGGTGGAACTGGCAGACAGGAAGTCGGCGTCTGTGCGGATCACCACCTGCCGGTCGTTCTCTTTCATTTCCAGACGCATGTCGATCATCGATTCGACACTGTCCTTCACCTTGGCATCATTCAGAGTGTCGGAAACCAGCTTGAAGCGCCTTAAAATGGCATCGCTTGGCAGTGAGCGGCGGTTCATGTGAACCCATGTTTGCCACTGCTCCACAAACTCTTTCAGGGGCTGCCAGGTTTCGTCCTCATAGATTCGGGGTTCGAGCACAACCTGAATATCGCTGAGGCTTTCTATCTGTTGGTCTGTGTTGATCTTTCGCTTCAGCAGGCTGGAAACCGCTTTCACCTCACGGGCCATTACCTCCAGGCTGTCGAAATACTTCACCAGGCTACCGGCCTCTGAGACAAACTGATCAATCAAGGCATCACGCAACTGGGGAATATCGGTATCCAATAGCTCACGCAAATCCGGAACCCGCGCCAGCTTAAAGCTCTCTTCATGGTCCAGCACATCGCCGGTCATCTGGCCGCGCCTGTGTGCCGACAGTTTCTGCCACGCCTGCTGAATCTGGGTGTTGTCATACCGGTTCAAAATGGCGGTGGCTTGGTCAAATGTTCCCACCACTTCTTTGCGCAGCTGCTCCAACTTCTGGTAGGCACCCTGAAGCTCCTGGGTGAGATCGCCGATATTACCTGGGAAGCCTTCAGCAAGTGTCTCTTCCGGAAAGTGTTTGAGCATGCCTTCTGCAGCTTCGGTTTGATCCCGTAGCACCTTAATTGCACCTTGGTGCTCTGCAATCGAGATCTTCAGCTTGCTGTCTTGCTCCTTCCACGAGCGCTCTGCTTCCTCGCGCTTTCGGACAGCAGCCTCACGCTGCGCCTTAGCTTGGTTGGTTTGTTCGGTAAGCGCCTCAACCTTGCTCCACTCCTGTTCGCGCCATTTTCGATAGCCACGCACCAAATCCTCAGACGCCACAATGCTTTCGACGGTGTCTTTGAGCTTTGCCAGCGTCGCTCGCGCTTTCTGAACCACCTTCGGATCAATACCTTCCTCAGAAAGGCGCTGATCGTATATCTGACGTTTTTGTTTGAGCCGTGCTTTATGCTCCGCCTCTGCCGATGCAATCAGCTCACCCTGCTGATCTATGCTGGATTTCAGCTCAGATTCTTTCTCTGCCCAATGTCCACGCATATCCAGCATCTGCTGCTGAAAGCCGGACTCAACATCGCGAATACCCTCGCCAGTTTGCTCATCAAAGGCTTTCAGCGTGTGCTGAACCGCATCCAGATCCTTTGTGATCTTTGCAATCCGAGCAGCTTGTGCTTCTTTGACACGCTGGCGCGCATTGGCGAGCTTGTTCTGAGCGTTGCTGCGAGTACGCTCAACTAGCGAAAACTCTGTTTCCAGCCGATCCGCAGCTTCCGCACGGGCTTTGTATGTTTCGTGCCGGCGCTGGGCGTCGCGCTCGGTTTCCGCCCGCTGTTTGATTGCAGCCTGGCGTTCCGCATCTATGCTTCGGCTACGTTCCTGCAACGCATCTTCGGAGGCGGCAAAATCCGGTACTGGCAAAGCATCCAAGGCAAGTTGCCAGCCATAACAGCTGTGCCACTGGCATCAAGATCGCGGGTAGGCGTGAGATCTTTTCTGTGCAGAAGCTGCGGATTAACAACCTTCGCCAAGCGGCTGCCCCACTCTGGATCCTGGGCACGCAACTGTGATAACCAGGTACCGTCTTCGGGTGCGATCTGCTTCTGAAGCTCGTTAAACCTGTTTTCCAGCTCCTGGACTTTTACATCCATGTGCTGAACTTGTTCCTGGGCCGATTTCCAGTCGCGATCCGCCTGATCCCTTTTGCGGCCGGCTTCCAAACGATTTTCGTGCGCCAGGGAGACCTGTTCAGAGGCTTCTTCCGAGGCCTGCTCAGCGACCGCAATCTCCTGCTGCTCTGCTTCCGTCTGGCCGGGGCTTTGCCTAAGTGCCGACAGGCGGGCCTGTTCGTTCGTCAGCTCCGAGCGCTCCATTGAGCGGGTATCTTTGTATTCCGAAACCGCTGTCACTTGGTTCGTTTTGATCGCATTCAGCTTCAAATCGTAAGCGTGCTTGGCAGAGGTCAGCGCATCACTGGCCTCTCTTAGGCGTTGCTGGCGCTGGGCCTGATGCTTCTCATGCTCGCGCTGGATGCTTTGCTTCTCAAGCTCATACTCGCCCTCAATGGCCGACGCCTTACCGGTCAGGCTGTCGTAATCTGCCTGAGCGGTTGCCTGGCGCTGTCGGTAATCGGCCAGGTTATCAAAACCCTGCGCCAGGTCTGGCAATTCATCGGCTTCATACTTATCGTTCTGCTGGTGCAGAGCCGCTACTCGCCCATCCAGAGTTTCGAAATCGGCATTGTGGTTGGTCACCAGCCGCGCCAACTGGTGGTCGCCGCCTTCAAACTCCGCTCGCCTATCGGTTCTCTGCGTCTCAAGCCGCTCCTTCTGCTGGCCCAGCTCACCCACTTTCTCCCGAGCTTCCTCAACCGTTGCAAACAGGTTGGCGACCGTTTTATCAGCTTGCTCAAGTATCGCTCTGCGCTCGGCGTCCTTTCTCAGGCATTCACGGATTTTTTCTTCCTCACCTGCGAAGGCAGAAAGACTCTGTATATCCGCAATCAAATCTTTGCGATCAATGGCCCGGGGCTTGGCGTGCTGGTGGATGTTTTCAAACTGCGTCTCGCAGATCATCGCCTTAAAGCTGCTCAAAAGCCGATGCTTATTCAGCACCACGTGGGTCAGCCGTTCAATGTTGGTCATCTGGGTGTCGCTGTCACCCAGGCCAAATTCGGCCGCAAGCGCACGAAGCGCTCGGGCATCCGCAGGAAGCCGCTTCAGCAGTTTTTGGTTGCGCTGAATAATTGCCCGGTAATTGGTAATTGTATCGATGATTTTCGAAACCGCTGTGCCTTGCCTACGAAGCGCTGCGAATACGTCGTCTGCGCTGGCGCCAGCCTGAAGCAGTTCTTTGATCTCTGGTGCGAAGAAGGTTTCTTCTGCAGACCCGGCTATAAATCGGTAACAGGGTTTTCCCTGAGCATGGCGAAACATTACGGCGCAGTGGAGCCCCGTATGCCGGCGGTACTCAAAAATGATGAGACTTTGAAAGGTGGGCAGGTAGTAGTCCAGAAAGGACAGCTTGCCCGAGGCCTTGGTGACTATCCGCTCTGGCTCTTCGCCAAAAAAAGCCGGGACAAGCGCCAAGACAGAGGTTTTACCCGCCCCGTTCACACCTCCCAGGTGCGTGCGTTCGCGGCAGTCGATTTTGATGGTTCGTCCCTTCACTTGCTTGAAGGAGTGGTGCAGGACGATGCTTTCTAATCCGTAGCTTACAGTCTCGACAGACAAACTGATTTCCCCGTAACGGCAGGTCGTTCTTGATAGCCGCAGTATACAGGGAATAGTTACGGGACAAAGCCACGGAGCTGAAGCAAACATCACTCAGCGCCGTTGGAGGGGCTTACCCTTCCAACGGCGCTGAGCTGGTTTATCAGCTGTTGAGCTTGGCTGCTATTTGCGCGCCATGGTTTCCATATGGCCGTACATAGAATAATAAACAATCAGAATTTTAGTCATTTATGCTTCCTCTTTTGCATTGATTAAGGTGAATCTGTACTTCTTGTTGCTTATGCAACGTCTACCAGTACGAGTTCACTGTCTTCGTGAGCGCTAACCTTAAGCAGCACTTCGTCGCTAATTGCGACACCGTCGCCAGCAGAGGCAACTACTCCGTTAATTTCTATCTTGCCGCTCGCCGGCACCAGATAAACCTTGCGCCCCTCAGCGATGCGGTATTCGACACTCTGTCCTGCTTCCACAGTTGCTGCTACCAGCCTGGCGTCCGTGCGTATCGGCAACGCCTCATCATCACCCGGCAAACCGCTGGCGAGGGTGACAAAAGACCCACTGCGCTCGCCCTTGGGAAACGGCTTGGTACCCCAGGCCGGAGGAAGGCCGGTTTCATTGGGCATGATCCAGATCTGAAAAATCTGGGTGGCCTCGTCCTCTTCATTGAGCTCACTGTGAGCAATGCCTGTTCCGGCACTCATCACCTGTACATCTCCGGCCTCGGTGCGGCCCTTGTTTCCGAGATTGTCCTGGTGCGTAATAGCACCCTTGCGAACATAGGTGATGATTTCCATGTCGCGGTGCGGATGACGCGGAAAACCAGATTGCGGAGCAATCGTGTCATCATTCCATACCCTGAGATTCCCCCAGTGCATGCGCTTTGGATCGTAGTACTCAGCAAATGAAAAATGATGGCGGGTATCTAGCCAGCATGGTGGGCGCCGCCCAGTTCGCTGTGGGGTCGAAGTTCAATCATTGTAGAATCTCCTGTTTCGAGTAGATCGTAACGGTAAGATCATATTGCCTTAAGGAACCAGGACGACCTTTTCAGACCCACCCTCATTTACCTTATGGTAGGCCGCAACTGCTCCGAAAGCGGATGCTCGTTAAAGCCATCAGAAACCGGTACACGTAAGACCAGAGAGACATAACCGCCGTTGGAACTGAACAATGCTTATGCAAATTTGGAGTTCATTTTAATCCCTCAAACCTTGGTCTGTTGATTTCCCCCTGAAGCCTCGCTCCAGATGATGAACCTACTTTACTATCGCCAAATCGAAAGACTAAGATGCTTATCATTGCGTTATTATCAATGAATTGTTGATAGTGTCCGAATACTAAAGATACAGGACCTCCTATGGATCGCATCAATGCCATGCGCGCTTTCGTTACGGTGGTGAGCGAGGGCGCCTTCACCCGCGCCGCCGATCGGCTGGAAACGTCCCCACAGCTGGTCAGCAAATACGTTTCTCAACTTGAGCAACATTTGGGTGTACGTCTGCTCAACCGAACCACCCGCAAGATCCACCTGACCGAAGCGGGAACGAGCTATCATCAGCGAGCTCAACAGGTGCTGAACGACATCGATGAAATGGAAAGCCAAATCGGAGACCTGCAAACCCGGGCTCAGGGTCTATTGCGGATCAGTGCACCTGTCTCCTTCGCTATCCGTCACATGGCACCGTTGCTGAGCGAGTTCCAGAAAGCCCATCCGGGCGTAGGTATCGATCTGCAGCTGAACGACCGCAAAGTCGATGTGGTTGAAGAGGGGTTCGACGTAGTACTGCGGATCGGCCATTTGAAAAGCTCCTCATTGATCGCCAAACGGATTGCTCCGGTGCGAATTGTGATGTGCGCCTCTCCGGCCTACTTGAAACAAAATGGCACCCCCCAACACCCGGAGGATCTTCAGGGCCACCGTTACCTGCGCTACAGCTACATAGAGCTGGATTCCAGCCAATCCTTGCACCGGTGGTTGCAAAACAACGGCCAGAACAACAGCAGCGGCATGACCAGCAACAACGGCGACGTATTGGTCGAATCGGCTATTTCGGGAGCAGGGATCGCCCTGCAACCCACGTTTATTTCAGGCCCGGCAATCAAAGAGGGAAAGCTGCAGGTTATCCTGCAAGAGTATGAACTGGAGCCCATGGGGCTCTATGCGGTGTATGCACATCGGCAACTGCTGGCGAGTAAGGTTCGGAGCTTTATTGACTTTATTGACGGGTATTTTGGTGACCCACCCTACTGGGATTGAGTTCCGCCCCGTTTAGCTTTGCTATCTCTGCAGCCGTTAACCCATTTCTCTTCGCCTTAAGGTATCTCAGGTACGCGGGAATGTGTGTTTTACCCATGTATTTATCAAGATAGGGTAAGAAACCGGCGTAGTTGCCTTTGAACTTGGCGTGATGAAAATCGTGATAGACGGGGCCTTCATACACGGGGAGAAGGTGCACAGGGTTCCACGGGATATCATAACCAATATGGCCATCTGCGCCTTCTATCTGCCGGATAACCACCCACAGCCAGATCACATAAACGTGCGCGCCGAGAAGAACTGGCCCAATCAAGGTCAACGTTGCTGTCAACGAATATTCCAGCCAGTGCACGTAGTTACCGTTAATGCCGCAGGTATTTCGAATTCGGTGATGTACGCTGTGCACGTTCCGGAGCAACCATTTGTTCTCGTGCATGTACCGATGCATCCAGTAATACAGAAAGTCGTCCAGCAATACGAAAAACACCAATTGGGCCAAAATCACATACCAGGCCGGCAACTCGGTGTTGTGCACAGCAGTAAGTTTTAACAATGGCCAGCTCAGCACCAAAAGCGACGCCAGGATAATGTTATTTATAAGGATGCGCCCAAGTGAGGGCAGCAAGAATTTCCTGACCTCAAACGGCTTCTGCTGAATTTTATATTTCCTCAGCGACACCGGATCTAACCAGGCAACGATCGTCCAGGGCGTTGCGACTATCAGGAACGCAACCATGCTGATGGCTAGAGTGGCCATGGGGAACTGCCAGAACCAGGGATCGTTATAAAACCCATCCCAGTATCCGAATACATTCATAATCGCTCCAGAAAACCTGAACTCATGGATCACCTACGGCTGCAGAAAACCCAGGTTTACTGCTTGCGCTGCACCGAGCCAAAGCTCAAGTCACCATAGGTGACTGTTGGCCTGTAGCCCGGGAATGCGGGAATGCTCCGGCGCGTAGCAATCCGGCCCAACCCCGTTTTCGCTAGTCACCTTTAGGCCTTCCGGGGTATGTGCCACAAAAGAATGGTTGCCCACGGTATGGCCAGGTGTGCGGATCAGCGCCAAGCCTTTGCCAATCATCACATCTCCTTCAAGCTGAATGATGCGATCTTCCGGGACACCGGCCAGGCCATTAGGGCAGTACCAGTCAAATTGTGGCGGCATCAGAAAGTTGGCGGCCGTCCACTCCTCTTTCATCACCAGCAGTTTCGCATTAGGAAACAAACCCGGAGTGTTGGCATCGCCTAGCCAGCGACGAATATCCTGGGTATGCAGGTGGTCGTAACTGATGTAATCCACGTCTTCTGGTGTTAAGCCAACCTGTTGAAGACAGTCCTCTACAGTATTGATTTCGGGCGCGATAAACTTCCTCACCAATTCCTTGAGCGGCCCTGCCCTGTCGATCATTTTCTTGAAATAGGGAGTTTCTGCATTTGCTTCAGCATCTGAAGGCGACAGCAGTATCGTTTTCACGCCCTCTTCGCTATCAACCTGCACTATAAAAACGCGATTGAGAATATGAATAAACGGTGTGGGAACAACTTTGCAGTTCAGGAAAGCGTATTTGCTGGGGTATGGCACGTTCGAGCCCCATCGAAATGCGTGACCGGCTTGATGATACTGCCGTCAATAGCGCTGCTTTCAAGAATGCTGCTCATACGCCACCCCTTTTGTAACCGTATTCGTATCGTTGAATAGCTGACTGAAAAGCATCTTAGCCTGACTTATCCGCTCTTAATTGTTAGATTACGAATATAAATTGCTAAAAAACGACACCAATGAACAACCACTCGTCTTCAGATGCTTCCGTTAGTCATCCTGCCAACTATGTGGTCGGGCCTTACATTCAGCCTGTTCTGCTGGCTTATCTGCAGCAAGGCGGTCGCCTCTCAGCGCTTGCCGATGCGGCCTCTGTCACCGACCTCTGGATGATTAACCCGCCGAAAAAAGTAATCGTAGATGAGTACTTTCGGCTGTTTCTCAGCGCCAGTGATCTGCTACAGGACCCTCTGCTCGGCATAAAGACAGGGCAAAATGCCGGTCTGGAAAACTTTGATGTGTTGGGGCAGGCTCTGGCCAATATACGCGCCAAATCCTTAACGCTGCGCCACGCACTGCAACAGGTTATGGCATTGGAACGTCTGGTACACCGCTTGGGCACCTCTCGCTTGGAGTCGGATGGCGGTAATGTGCGCTTTCTCTGGCGCGCCAACTTCCAGCAGCACAAGGCAGCTCGGCTGGTGTGTGAGAGTGTGCTGGCAGGCATTATTCATCTGGCGGAACAACTGACCGGTCGACTGATTCCGGTGATGGAAGTGTGCTTTGTGCACGCAAGACCCGCAGATTATCAGGCGGAAACATACCAGCAGGGGTTCAGAGCCAGTGCCGGTTCAGCCAACCCCATAACAGCATCATGATTGCTGCAGACGTATTGGCTTGGCCTTTGAAACACATAGCGCGCCCTTCGGTTGTTGAACCCTATGCCGGCCAAGTAGTTGAGCAGGTGAAAAACCAACTTGGAAAAAACCTGACAAACAGCCCAAAACTCTCACAAATTGCGGCTATTCAAGGGCAAAGCGAGCGCGGCCTGCAGAGGCAACTGACGCAGCAGGGAACCAGCTATCAAAGGCTATTGGCGGATGTTCGTCTGCACCATGCAATGGATTATCTGCAATATTCGAATTTGAGCATCTTACAGATCAGTCAGCTGCTCGGCTTTAAGGAACAAAGCTCGTTTAATCACTTCTTTTTGCAGGGTTGTGGTGTGTCACCCAAAAAATGGCAGGAAACTAATAGAGCCCTGACTGTTAGCCGTCACCTCAAGTGAGGTTACTTGACAGGAAAACACGTCGAGAACTCGAATAAGGGCTGTCTATGCTATTGATGGCTATGATGTGCGACCAAAGTCGCTTTTAATTACCGATTTGGTCGCATTTACAGCGTTACGCCTACACTGAGATCCTCAGTACAAAGCAATAATACGAGGGTGAAGCAATGAAACAGTATCAAGGCAAGTGCTTTTGTGGCTCAGTACAGTTTCAGGTCAGTGGCACGCCGGAGGCGATGGGTTATTGCCATTGCGACTCCTGCCGGCGTTGGTCAGCGGGTCCGGTGAACGCCTTTTCTCTGTGGCCATCCGATACATTTAAGATTCTGTCAGGAGCCGATCAGATCGGCGAGTTCCATCTCACCGAGAAAAGTCACCGCAAATGGTGCAAACAGTGCGGTGGTCATATCTTTAGCGATCACCCAGCTTGGGGTTTGGTAGACGTGTATGTTGCAAACTTGCCACAGCTAACATTTGAGCCCGCTCTTCACGTGCACTATCAAGAGTCGGTGTTACCAATCAGAGACGGTTTACCTAAAATGAAAGATATGCCGGCTGAAATGGGCGGCTCAGGAGAAACGCTGCCTGAATGAGGGTGCAGCGTTAGCCACACAATGAACCTGCCAAGGGCTGGCTCGGTCATTGTTTCAGTTTGCGGGCAGCAAGCTCGTCAGCAATGCCCGCAAACGGTTGGGTTTTACCGGCTTGTTCAAAATAGGCAGGTTCTGGGCTCGCATTTGCTTGCGCAATTCATAGCTGCAATCTGCAGTAACCAGAGCGGCAGGCAATGGCTTACCCAGTAATGTGCGTACAGCCTCAATCGCCTGCCAGCCTGTTTTTTTGTCATCAAGATGATAGTCGGCCAGCATCGCAGCCGGCAAATCTTCTGCCTGCCGAAGGTATTCCAGAGCCTGGTGTTCGTCAGGGCTGGTAATCACTAAACAGCCCCAACGCTCCAACAACAGCTTCATACTCTCAAGTACGGCTGGCTCGTTATCAATTACCAACACGCGCAGACCCGCAAAGCTTGGCCCTGTCGCAACCACAGGCAACTCGATTTTTCTGGCTGCGTGCCTATCCAACGGTAGTTGCAGCGAAAATCGTGACCCCCGGCCCGGCCGCGACACAACGTCCATCTGGTAGCCCAATACCGACACCATACGGTCAACAATGGCCAAGCCAAGCCCAGCACCTTGGCGTCCGCCCGTTCCCTGCGGCAATAGCTGATGAAATTCCGTGAAAATATCCTGCAATTTGCTTTCTTCAATGCCTACACCGGTATCCCACACTTCAATGCGCAGGCTATCGTGACGGGCCCGCAAAGCCAACAGAACACGCCCACTAAGTGTGTAGCGGAAGGCATTACTCAACAAGTTGCGAAGAATCCGCGTGAGCATGCGCTGATCCGTTTTCGCCAGGGCCGGGATAGTGCGCACCCGTAGCCCAATGCCGGCGTTCGCCGCCACGGCTTCAAATTCATCACCCAAGCCCTTGGCCAAAGCGGCGATGTCGGTCATAGCCAAGTCCGGCACCATTGCTTGCTGATCCAGTTTTGATATATCCAGCAGGTCGGCCAGCAAATCCTCTGCACCCTCCAGGGCGCGGTGCACCTGATGCACCATCCGCGCCTCCTCTGCCGGCAGTGCGCTGTCTTGCAGTGCCGAAATAGTCAAGCGCGCGGCGTTCAGAGGCTGCAGCAAGTCATGGCTGGCCGCTGCCAGGTATTTGTCTTTGCTGCGATTTGCATCCGCCGCTGCCTTTGCTGCAATCACCAATTCACGCTCAACCTTTTCGCGTTCGCCGATTTGGAAATGCAACCCAACGTTGGCATCTTGCAGCGCTTGGGTGCGATCTTTTACCCGGCATTCGAGGTCGGCGTTAATCTGTACCAGTTTTTCCCGCGCCTGAACTCGCTCGGATATATCGGCCACGAAAGCTTCAACCACCTCTGGGCCTAAATCGGGCCTTCTTAACAGAGTGATTGCCACATTCACTGCGGTGTTGTCGGCACGGCGCAGGCGAATCTCACGCGCATTTATGCTGCCATTATCAAGTAATTCCTGGCGCAGCGTGTCGAACTCACTGGCACTGCAAAAAAGCTGCTCACGCAAACGAATCACACGGGTTTGCAGATCCTGAGGACCTGAGTACCCGCAAATTTTAGCCATGGCCGGATTGCAGGCTAAAAACCCGCCCCGCAAATCACCCTGAAAAATGCCGTGTAACGCCTTTTCGAACAGCCATTTGTATCGGTTCCGCTCTTGCTCAAGCTCCTCTATTTGCTTTTGCAATGCCGGGTAGTAGTTCTTGCGGGCAGACTGACTGCCAAGCCCCAGCAGGTCACTAATGCCATAGTCACCGGTTCGCTCAGAGGGCTTCTTCATACACAACCTGAACGTCTCTGAGTGACGACTTACGGGGATTGGTCAGAATACACGGATCCTGCATTGCAAAGCCCGAAAGCGACGGGATGTCAGACACGCTTACGCCCAGCTCAGAGAGCTTCGCCTCCAGGCCGACGGTGCGCTTGAGCAGGATGATGCGATTCATCAGTCGCTTCTGAATTTCGATCTGGCTCATACCACGGGTATCAATATCCATAGCTTCCGCAACCCGACGGAAACGTTCCGCCGCAGAACGGAAGTTATAAGCCACCACGTGCTCTAACAGCATGGCGTTACACAAGCCGTGGGGTAAATCCAGAAAACCTCCCAAACTGTGAGACATGGCATGCACAGCCCCGAGGATTGCGTTGGAGAATGCCAGACCGGCCTGCATCGATGCCAGCATGATCTGCTCTCGCAAATACGGATCTGCGGTATTCGCTACCAACGGCTCCAGATTGCGGTTAATCAAACGGATGGCTTCGAGGGCATGAGAGTCTGTCAGTGGCCCGCTACCGGTAGATACATAGGCCTCTATGGCGTGCACCAGAGCATCTACCCCTGTGCAGGCGGTCAAATAGCTGCTCATGGTTTCGGTCACTTCCGGATCGATCAACGAAACATCCGGCACAATCGCCTTGCTGATGATGGAAAACTTGAAGCGACGTTTGGGGTCAGAAATGATCGCAAATTGTGAGACATCGGCCGAGGTGCCGGCGGTTGTCGGAATCAGGATCATTGGTGGTGGGGGGTGGTTGATGGTGTCCACCCCTTCAAAATCCAGAATGTGTCGACCATCACTGACAACAATGCCAATGCCTTTGGCGCAGTCCATGGGGCTGCCGCCGCCGATCGCAACAATCACGTCACACTCTGAAGATTTGTAGAGCTCTGCGCCAGCCATCACCTCATCAACCCGGGGGTTAGCAGAAACCCCAGTATAAACCGTGGTGCGTATGCCTACATCGGTCAGCAAGGTAACGATTTCGCCAACCCAGCCGGCTGCCGAAACCCCCGGGTCGGACACCAGGAATACATGCTTGCCACCGAAATTACTGGCGAAGTTGGCAACTGACTTGCGTGACCCGGCCCCAAATACAATCTCTGGCGAGACAAACTTTCTTAATGCTGATATGTCGTGACCCATGAAAATGCACTCAACGCTGTATTTGTTTTTATCGTAATAGTTGAGAGCTTAACTCAAGCTCTCTGCGCATTCATTGGCCTTTCGGCTATGCCTTTGATAAAAGCGATAGAGTCCCTCAAGCATGGCGGCCTGATTCGCCTGCTGTAAAAAGCCATGGCCCTCGTCTTCAAACCAATGCAGCTCCGGGGCCTGCCCGGCTTTGTGCATTGCTGACACCATGGCGCGAGTTTGCTCCGGCACAACCACTTTATCCTGCCCTCCCTGAAAAAAAATTACTGGCGCGACCATTTTTGCCGCGCGCAGCCTGGGCGTGCGCATTTTCCAACGCTGTGGATATTTCTCGGGATCGCCTAGAAGCCAATCCAAATAACCGGATTCAAAGCGGTGTGTTACGCGCCGCAACTGGGCCGGATCAGTGACTCCAAACAGGCTGGCACCGGCGCTGTAGCGCTGATCTGTGGCCAATGCCATCAGCGCCGTGTAGCCACCGGAACTGCGACCTTGAATGAATACTCGCTGGGGGTCTGCCCACCCAGCGTCAACCAGGCAATCCACTGCGTGCGCCATGTCTTCTACATCCAACTCACCCCACCGTTCCGCCAAGGCTAAGCGGAACGCACGGCCAAATCCACTACTGCCGCGGTAGTTCACCTCGGCTACGGCAAAGCCACGCTGGCACCAGAATTGTATCTGAGGATTGAACACCGGGTAGGCCGCAGAAGTAGGCCCACCATGGGCTACGAGAATCAATTTGGCTGGTTGTTTATCCGCCGTCAGTGGTGCATAAAAAAAGCCCTGTGGAGGCTCCAGCTCTGGCCCGCGGGCGGGCGTTCTGAATGCTACCGGATGCGTCAGAGCGTGCCCGGGAAGTGCGGGCTCCCCACCGGCAATAACATGGGGCTGGGCGCTGAGCGGATCGATACGAAGAACCGCATCAAGACGATGTGGCGACTTTGCGATCGCGTAAAGCATGCCGTTAGCCGTGCACAAGCTGCGAAAATCGCTAAATTCCGGCGAAATGCGCACCGGCCCTGAGAGATCTGGACCCGAGAGCCACAACTCACCGTAGCCGTTGTGATAACAGACACGGGCCCAACAATCGCCAGGCAACGGGCAGTGGTGACGTTCACCGAGCTGCCATGGCGCATTGGCGTGATCTCGTTCGGGCGCAGCCAGAGCTTTCAGCCAGCCGCTTTCTGCGTTTTGGTAATCCACCTGCCAGGGTTGCCACCACCCCTCGTGGTCAGACAAAACCCACAGCGCCTGGCCGGAAAAAACCGGCTGTTGAATAGAACCTTCATTGGGCGATGGATGGCTCTGAACCTGCTCTAGCGTGCCACTTTCAGTAACATCTGCAGTCCATAGACGGGTACGTAACCAAGGCATATCAGGCAATTGCCAGCTCACCCAGGCAATCTTTTTACCATCGGCTGTGAGTGCCGGTGCACCGTAAAAATCTTCACCTTCATGCAGCACCGTCAAGCCGCCTGTGCGCGCCAAAGCCACCAGTTGCTGTCGACCCTCTGCAACGCCCTCCCCCGTTTCACGTACCGCCAGCACACGCTGTCGCAACGGATCTGACACCAGGCCGCCATAAGCCGCTGTATCGGTGGTCAGCACTTGGCTGCGAGTCTTTTCGCTGTCGATAAAACAGATTTTCTGACCGTCACTGACTATAAAGACGCCGTCCGGGGCCGCTGCCAAAGCACCGCCGCCGTATCCATTCACCCGGCTGCGAATACTTGGGGATGGCGTGGTTAATGGGACCGAAGCCTGGTCGCGTATCCACCAAGCCCGATTCACGCCACTGTCAGGGTCACTTTGCAGCCAGAATATGCCTGCTTGCGACGCCACCAAACCGCTGCGCTGGATGTAACCCGCGCACGCCTCAGTGGCGCTCAGCAGCCCCGCGGGCGGCTCAACTGCGGAAGAACAAACGGGAGTTACCGGCGTTGCGATAGGTCAGCTCCTCTATACCTGCGGTAGCATGGTCAGCGGCTTGGCGCGCGGCCAGAATGCGATCGTGATGGGGCGACTTACCACACACAGGGTCTGCGTTGTCGGCATTGCCGGTAAGCAAAAATGCCTGGCAACGACAGCCGCCGAAGTCTTTTTCCTTTTCATCACAGGACTGACACGGCTCTGGCATCCAGCTATCGCCACGATAATGGTTAAATCCTGGGCTGTCGTACCAGATGTGCTTCAAGTCTTTATCGCGCACATTGGGGAAGTCGATCGGCAGCAGGCGGGCGCTATGGCAGGGTAAGGCGCTACCGTCGGGAGCCACCGTTAAAAAAATACTGCCCCAACCGTTCATGCACGGTTTTGGGCGTTCTTCATAATAATCGGGGGTCACAAAAATCAGCTTCATGGCCGAGCCTTCATCCAACAGCCGGGCCCGATTCTGATTCACTTCATACTCCGCCTTTTCCAGCTGTGCCCGCGACGGCATCAGCCCTTCGCGGTTCTTGAAGGCCCAGCCGTAGTACTGGCACGTGGCCAATTCAACGTAATCTGCTCCCAGGCGATCACACAACGCGACTATGTCATTCATCTGATGGATGTTATGGCGATGAATCACAAAGTTGAGAACCATGGGGTAGCCAGCCTCTTTCACCGCACGGGCCATCGCCAACTTTTGCTCAAACGCCTTGCGAGAACCCGCAACGGCGTTATTCAATTCCGGATCTGACGCCTGAAAGCTAACTTGAATATGATCCAACCCGGCTTCGGCAAACGACTCAACTTTGGCTTGGGTCAGCCCTAAGCCAGACGTAATCAGGTTGCTGTAGTAACCCAGATGTCGAGCCTCGGCAATCAGCTCGCCCAAGTCCTGGCGCACCAACGGCTCGCCCCCTGAAAATCCCAACTGGGCCGCACCCATTTCACGCCCCTGACGCAAAACACTAACCCACTCCTCCGTGCTGAGCTCGTTCGCGGTCTCGGCAAAATTCAGGGGGTTTGAACAGTACGGGCATTGCAGAGGGCAACGATAGGTCAGCTCGGCGAGCAACCACAACGGGGGCCCAATGCTGGCTGGCTTGTGTTGTATCGAACTGGAGGTCAGAGAGGTCATGTGAGGTCAATCCAGTGTTGCTGTCTGGCGTGCTCCAGAAATTCAATCACGTCGTCTTCCAGAGCACCGGCTTGAGGAAACGTAGCCTTTAACGCAGCCACAATATCCTGCACGCAACGCTGGCCGTCAATTTCGCTCAGTACCGCACCGGCGCTCTCGTTAAGCTTCACCATACCCTCAGGGTACAGCAACACATGACCGTTCTGTGCGGGCTCCCACTGAAACCGAAACCCGCGCCGAAAACGAGGGGTGTCTGTCGTTTTGATCGCATTTTCTGCCAGATTTGCCATTACAGCCCCCGATGCCAGATTTGCTGGTCGGTTACCGTGTGAAACGGTGGTGTGTTGTGGCTGTAGGCCATCGTAAGTGCGTCCAGAAGGCTCCACAAAATATCCAGCTTAAACTGCAGAATATCCAGGGCTCTGGCCTGCTCGGGGGCAGTGGTGAAATGTTCAAGCGTTATCGCCAGGCCGTGCTCCACATCGCGACGGGCTTCCGAGAGGCGCTTGCGGAAATAGTGGTAACCAGACTCGTCTATCCACGGATAATGCTGCGGCCAACTGTCCAGGCGAGACTGGTGAATTTCCGGTGCAAACAGTTCCGTAAGAGACGAACACGCGGCCTCCTGCCAGCTAGCGCGGCGGGCAAAGTTCAGGTAGGCATCTACCGCAAAACGCACACCTGGCAGCACATGACGCTGGTCAATCACCTCTTTTCGGGTAAGCCCTACAGCCTCCGCCAAGCACAGCCAGGCTTCGATGCCGCCTGCATCTGAGTTGTGACCATCGTGATCAAGAATGCGTTGCAACCACTGTTGGCGAACCTCGGCATCTGGGCAATTAGCCATAATGGCGGCGTCTTTACGCGGAATCATGATTTGGTAATAATACCGGTTGGCTACCCAGCCCCGGACTTGTTCAGGGCTGCATTGTCCGCCATACATGGCCCGGTGATACGGGTGGTGAATATGGTAATACTGCCCCTTGCTGCGCAGCACTCGCTCAAACTCTGTCGCGTTCATGGCAGTATTGACGATGGCGCTCATAGCTTCTCCGACAGATCAATATGCATTCCGTCCCAAGCCACATCGATGCCGTGCTGAATCAATTGCGCTCGCTCATCAGAGTCTTCATTCAGAATCGGATTCGTGTTGTTGATGTGGATCAGAATCTTATACTTGGCGGGCACAGAATCCAGTACCTCAATCATCCCGCCCGGGCCACTCTGGGCCAGATGGCCCATGGCCTGACCGGTTTTGGTGCCTACTTTCTGGCGGATCATTTCGTCGTCGTGCCACACCGTGCCATCCACCATCAGAACGTCGGCTTTGCACATCCACTGCAGAATGTTCGCATCGGGCTTACCTAGCCCGGGAGCGTATAGCACAGTGTTACCCGTACGTGTGTCCTCGATAAAAATGCCAATATTATCGCCTGGGTGGGGCTGATCCCTTCGCGGCGAATACGGCGGCGCATTACTCAACAGGGGAATAGCCGTCAGTTTCAGATTCGGGGCGCAAGGAACAACAAAGGCTTCTGGCGCTCCGTCATCAAGCGGGATTTCTTGCCAGCGCAACCCACCGTTCCAGTGCGCTAGCATCGGGAACAGCGGAAAGCCGGAACTGAGGTCTTCGTGTACCTGCGCCGTACACCATAGATCAAGTGGTAGCCCTTCTCGTAGCGTTAACAGGCCCGTCGTATGATCCACCTGACTGTCCATCAGCACCACGGCCTCAATACCGGTATCACGCAGGCGCGCGCCGGCTGCATAGCGGGAAACGATGCCAACTGAGCACAAATATCGGGGGAAGCGTTGATCAGAATCCAGCGCTCGCCATCTTCACTGACGGCAATGGATGACTGAGTGCGTGCACGAGCGTTAATAGTGCCCTTTCGCAAACCATCGCAATTGGCGCAGTTGCAATTCCACTGAGGAAAACCGCCACCTGCCGCCGAACCAAGAACCTGAAGATACATAAACAGAAGCTCCGAAAGTAAAACGGCCGGCGCCTGGGCGCTGGCCGCTTCAGTCTTCAGCGGTTGGCGAAGTACATAGTGACTTCGAAACCAATACGCAGGTCTTCATAAGCTGGTTTTGTCCACATAATGCTCACCTCTTTTGTCATGATTATTTGGGCATCAGGAAACGTTCGGTCATGGTCACCGCATCCCCAAAACCCATCCTAAAGGCAGCCGCAAGTCTCCAACATGGTACTTTCGCACTGTTTTAAGGTCGTCTTAAGTTGCAGTTTGGCAGCAATTAAAGGGCGCGGAGCGATACAACAGCAATGTTGAAAAGCAAAAAAGGCCCACGAAGGGCCAAAAGAGAGCGACACACATGTCGCGGGGTCTCAGCAAAAACACCCCGACAAGCGCCGGGGAGAAAAGGCGCACGTTCCCTGTGCAGTTTACCAACCAACCTGTGTGGAGGAGGTGGCCGGCAGCATTACAATCAGAAAAAGCCCAGCGGATTAATGTCGTAACTGGTTAGCATGCACTTGGTTTGCTGGTAGTGATCCAGCGCCAGTTTATGGGTTTCGCGACCAATACCGGATTTCTTGTAACCGCCAAAGGCGGCGTGGGCTGGGTACGCGTGGTAGCAGTTCATCCACACCCGACCGGCCTGGATCTGGCGACCCATGCGATAGGCAACATGGGTGTCACGGGACCAAACTCCTGCACCCAGACCAAACTCGGTGTCGTTAGCGATGGCCAGAGCCTCTTCCTCGGTTTTGAAGGTGGTTATCCCCACAACCGGGCCGAAGATTTCCTCCTGGAACACGCGCATATTGTTATCGCCCTTAAACAGCGTGGGCTGGATGTAGAAACCGTTAGCAAACTCGCCTTCCAGGTTTTCACGGCCACCGCCGGTCAACACCTGGGCACCTTCCTGTTTGCCAATTTCAAGGTATGACATGATCTTGTCGAACTGCTCCTTGCTAGCCTGAGCGCCTACTTGCACGTCGGTGTCCAGTGGGTTGCCGCGCTTGATTGCCTTGGTGCGAGCGACCACTTTTTCTATAAATTCGTCGTACATGTCTTCCTGCACGATGGCGCGAGAAGGACAGGTACACACTTCACCCTGATTGAAGAAAGCCAAAACCAGACCTTCCACACACTTATCGATGAATTCAGGCTCAGCCTTCATCACGTCAGAGAAATAAATGTTTGGTGACTTGCCACCCAGCTCCACGGTAGAGGGGATGATGTTTTCAGCCGCGCATTTAAGGATGTGCGACCCAACCGGTGTCGAGCCGGTGAAGGCGATTTTAGCAATACGCTTGCTGGTTGCCAGCGCCTGGCCGGCTTCAATGCCGTAACCGTTAACTACGTTGAGCACACCCGGCGGCAGCAGGTCTCCGATGACCTCCATCAACACCAGTATGCTCGCAGGTGTCTGCTCGGCCGGCTTCAGCACGGTACAGTTACCCGCCGCCAGGCATGGGCCTAGCTTCCAGGCGGCCATAAGAATTGGGAAGTTCCAGGGGATAATCTGCCCGACCACGCCTAGCGGCTCGTGAAAGTGGTACGCCACGGTGTTGTTATCAATTTCTCCCATATGACCTTCCTGGGCGCGAATGCAACCAGCAAAGTAACGGAAGTGATCAGCGGCCAATGGAATATCGGCGTTCAGGGTTTCACGGACGGCTTTACCATTGTCCCAGGTTTCCGCCACTGACAATTTTTCGAGATTAGCTTCAATCCGATCAGCAATTTTCAGAAGGATATTTGAGCGCTCTTGCGCTGAAGTGCGTCCCCATGCGGGGGCTGCCTTGTGCGCCGCGTCGAGTGCCAGATCGATATCTTCAGCAGATGACCGCGGGATTTCACAAATCACATCACCCGTTACAGGGGTAATGTTATCAAAATATTGCCCTTTTACCGGGGCAACCCATTCTCCGCCAATGTAATTTCCATAGCGGGATTTGAAAGAAACGACGGAACCTTCCGTTCCTGGTTGTGCGTAGATCATGGCTTCAACCTCATGTTTTGTTTATCGCGCGCCAACGGGAGGGCAATCGCGTTTACCCATCCAATGTAGACACTAACTCTCACCCATTGAATGCTGCGATGGGGGCGAAAAACTCCTCCCTTGGTAGTAGACACCAGCCGACCCGTATTGCCCGCGGCCTGCTGGTGTCCACTTTCATCGCATACAGGATTTACTGGCTCGCAACACGGTCCTTCGGCAGTTTAAAGGTCCAGACCGTGCCACCCTGGTTAAAGTGCTTGACCACTTTGGCCACTTCACCTCCCCAAAGCGGAACCGCACCACCCCAGCCAGAAGCCACTGAGACAAACTGCTGGCCGTCCATCTGCCACGTAACCGGGGTACCAACCACACCGGAGCCGGTATTGAACTTGTACAGCTCTTCACCTGTTTTGGCATCAAAGGCTTTCAGGTAGCCCTCTGGCGTACCAGTGAACACCAGATCACCCGCTGTAGTCATTACGCCGCCCCACAAAGGCGCGGGATTTTCATAGCGCCACACTTCCTCACCGGTTTTCGGATCCATGGCGCGCAAAACGCCAATATAATCGTCGTTAGCAGGCTTGATTGTGAAACCGGCGCCTAAGAATGCCCCGCCTCTTTTATAAGAAACCGGCTCATTCCAGATATCCATAGACCACTCGTTGGAGGGCACATAGAACAAGCCCGTTTTCTGGCTGTAAGCCATGGGCATCCAGTTTTTGCCACCGAGAAATGCCGGTTGAGCTACAACTGTTTCGCCTTTGCTTCCATCCATGCCGGCAGGATCACCCGGGCGCCCACCTTCGGCATAAATAGGCCGCCCGGTTTCGGGATCAAGCCCCGTAGCCCAGGTAATCTTGTCGACAAACGGGAAGCCACGAATGAAGTCACCGTTTTCACGGTTCAAAACATAGAAGAAGCCATTTCGATCAGCTGTGGCCGCAGCCATGACGGTTTTTCCATCTTCCTCATAGTTAAAGGAAATCAGCTCATTTACACCATCGTAATCCCAGCCGTCGTGGGGCGTGGTCTGGAAGTGCCATTTGATGCTGCCATCATCCGGATCGATAGCCAGCCTTGAGGATGAGAACAGGTTGTCCCCCGGGCGCAGGTGCGAGTTCCACGGCGATGGGTTACTGGTACCAAAAAATAGCGAATCTGTGTCCTGATCGTAAGTGCCGCCCAACCAAGGTGCTGCGCCGCCAGTCTTCCACATGTCGCCGGGCCAGGTGCGTCCGGCTTCGCCACCAGAAATACCATTTTCAACTTTCTCGCCATCTTCGTACACATACCCCATGTGGCCTTCAACCGTGGGGCGCGTCCAGACCAGGTCACCGGTTTCAGCATCGTAGGCTTCCACTTTGCCAACAACGCCGAACTCACCACCGGCTACCCCGGTAATTATTTTGCCCTTTATAATAATTGGAGCAGCAGTGATGGCGTACCCTGCTTGGTAGTCCGCCACCTTCTTGATCCACTCAGGCTTGCCTGTATCCTTGTTCAGTGCCACAAGCCTGGCATCCAGAGTACCGAAATATACTTTGTCGCCGTAAAGGGCTACGCCGCGGTTAACCACGTCACAGCAAGGCATGATGCCATCGGGCAGGCGAGCATCGTACTGCCAAATCTCTTCGCCGGTTCTTGCGTCAATTGCGTAAACGCGGGAATAGGAGGCGGTCACGTACATCACGCCATCCTTTATCATGGGCTGGGATTCCTGGCCGCGCATCTTTTCGCTACCGAAGGAAAATGCCCATGCGGGCTGCAAATACTGAATATTATCTGTGTTCAAGTCTTCAAGCGTGCTGAACCGTTGCCCTTGAGTACCCATACCATAGGTAACAATGTCTTCTGGCGTGTTGGCATCGTTGAGGATATCTTCGTCGGTTACGGCCTGGGCGCCGCACGACACTGCCAACGCAAGGGTGCTGACTGCAATGCGAATGCCGAATCTGTTCAATCTCATGGTTGCGCTCTCCGAGTCTCTTGTTGTCGGTTTTCGGTGAACCGGGAAGTTTTCCCGCCTCTATGCAGATTCTTCGCTTTGCCTGCCCAATCAACAATGACTCCCCAGCAGTGGTTTTCTCATCACTTGGTCGTACGACCCAAATAGAAAAGCCCACGCTAAATGCATGGGCTTAGTCCAAATCCAGTGTGTTGCGTTTGTCGCAACCGACCTCAGGGCCGACCCTCAGCTTGTGCAATCGCTTCGTCGCTCAGGAACTCCCGGTAATACTGAGGGACGCTGTAACGCAGGCTAAACTGAGAAAATAGCTCGTTTAGCTCGCCAGACTGCACAAACTTGCCAACTATATCCTCGAGGGCATAACCCAGCTGTCGGTGTGTGTGCTTGATCGCCATGCCCACATCCCAAACCTGCTTGTTAATACCCGGGAAACCATTGCCTGCGTGTTTGAACTCACTGTTTTTAGCGTTTGCTAATTGATAATCAATTTCTGCGCGCATGCCCATAACGGCGCTCACTTCGCCATCGCGCATAGCCCCGAACGCCTCCTCCACGTTTGCGTAATGGCGCACCTGTTCGCGTAAGCGGCCATTTAGCCCGGATGAAAGATAGAAATCCGGCAATGTGTCAATTTCCACGCCAATCGGGTGGTACTGGAACATTGCAACAGTATCTACCGAGTCCATCTTCTGCGGGTTGTAAGCAATCTGCCAGGTTTCCTGCTGGTAGGGCCCAAACAGCACCACCTGTTCGTTCATGTATTCGCCAGTGGAATCCTGCATATAGGCATATTGTTTATCGTAAGGCACCCGCATCATCACATCCGCAAGGCGCTGCTTAGCCAGGTAATGACCTTTCCAGACGTTGTTGCGCAGGTCGTCCCCCAGGTTTTCATCCGGCACAATCCAGTGCACTTTGAAATCCACACCCATGGCCTTCGCAATGCGCTTGCCAAGTTCCACATCAATGCCCTGCGGTTCGCCGTTCACAGTGTAAGAGTAAGGTGGGAAGTTCTGGTAAACGCCCACCTTCAAATAACCGGACTCAAGAATAATGTCGTAAGTGCGTTCTGCGGGCCGGTTCAGCAGCGCGTTGCCATCGTCCACTTCCTGGGCAACACCCGTTTGCAACAGCAACATCAATGCTATGACTCGAAAGAGCGCTTTCATTATTTTTTCCTCAAACGGCGGCAGGCCGGCGCATAGCCGACCTGAAACCAGACCTTTGAATTTCGAAACCGACGCCACTCACTCAGGCTTTGGCAGCGATTCGACATAGGTTCTGATCGCCCAGATTGCATTCTGATCCAGGGTTTTTTTCCACGCTGGCATACCACGATCGGTGCCCTTGAGAACGCGGCCCATGTAGTACTCGTCGTCCCATTCCGTGAGCTCGCGCAAATCTGGTGTTAACCCTCCAGACATCGCCCTTATCCCGTGACAGCCGGCGCAGTTGCCGGCATAAGCACTTTCACCAATCTGCACCGCCAGAGAATTTACATCACCGTGTGAGCCGCCCTTGCGGAACGGGTTTTCTGCCAGGATTTCATCTCCCAAAACGGGAAGGTTACCTGTATCCACCGGCTGAGGAGTGACATTGCCGTGCGCCATCACCAAGCCCGATGCTCCTAGCAGGGCCGCCGTTGTCAGCGCTTTGAGTGAGAAGGAAATTTCCATTGCACTTACCTTTGTTGATTTCTCGTGCTCTGGCGATTGGATTTATGAGATGCCAGTTGCTGGTAACCAGTCTAAAAAGCTGAGCGGCCAATCCGAATGCCACTTTGGGGGCTTCGGCTTAGTTCCTTAGTCGTAGGCAATCAGGCGAAAGCCAAAGCACGAGTACCTCAGAAGCTCACTGGAAATTCGCGCGTTATCAGCGACAAAGCGAGCAACCGGGCATTTATCCCGGTTTTTAATGAAATCTTCCCGGTTATTGAGTGAATTTTGCCGTCGCCGCGTGCGTGGCTCACAGCTAATACTCAATGCGTCGCCAACAACAGCGAAGACGCCACAACAAAAATGTGAGGAATGAGTATGAAAATTCACAGTCAAAAACACCCACTGATCCGCGGAATCGGCCTGGCCCTACTTCTTGGTTCGACAGCCGGACTGGTTGCCGTTGAAAGCCATGCCGCCGGAGTAACCTGGGAAAACATTGCCAACGATGCAGAAACCACGCACGACGTGCTGGGTTACGGCATTGGCCCAAAAGCTCAACGCTACAGCCCCATGACCACACTGAACCGTGACAACGTGGAGCGCCTGGTTCCGGCCTGGTCGTTCTCCTTCGGTGATGAAAAACAACGCGGACAAGAGTCTCAAGCCTTGGTTCACGATGGGGTTATTTACGTGACAGCGTCCTACTCACGAATCTTCGCCCTGGATGCGAAATCTGGCAAGCGCCTCTGGGAGTATAATCATCGCCTGCCGGAGGGCATTCGTCCGTGCTGTGATGTGGTTAACCGCGGTGCTGCAATTTTCGGCGACAAAGTATTTTTCGGCACGCTGGACGCAGGCATCGTGGCGCTGAATAAAGATACCGGCAAGGTGGTGTGGCGCGAAAAGTTTGGCGACCATGAGGCGGGCTACACCATGACCGGTGCTCCCACCCTGGTGAAAGATCAGAAGAGCGGCAAGGTCCTGCTGATTCACGGCTCCTCCGGCGATGAGTTCGGTGTTGTAGGCAAACTCTATGCGCGTGATCCGGATACCGGCGAAGAGGTCTGGATGCGACCCTTTGTGGAAGGCCACTACGGCCGCCTGAATGGTGAAAAGAGTACACCCACCGGCGACCCTCGCGCACCCAGTTGGCCAGATGACCCCACAACCGAAACCGGTAAGGTCGAAGCCTGGAGCCATGGCGGCGGCGCACCCTGCAAAGCGCCAGTTTTGATGCCGAAACCAACACCATCATTATAGGCGCCGGCAACCCGGCCCCGTGGAACACCTGGAAGCGCACTTCTCCCGGTGGCAACCCGGCGGATTATGACAACCTTTACACCTCCGGCCAGGTAGGTGTAGACCCCACCACCGGCGAGGTGAAATGGTTCTATCAGCACACACCTAACGACGCCTGGGATTTTTCCGGTAACAACGAACTGGTGTTGTTTGAATACACCGAAGACGGCCAAACGGTAAAAGCCACCGGCCATGCAGACCGCAATGGTTATTTCTATGTTGTTGATCGGGCCAACGGCGATTTCAAGAAAGCCTTCCCGTTTGTCGACAATATCACCTGGGCAACGAGCATTGGCGACGATGGCCGCCCAGTTGAGGCAGAAGGGCAGCGGCCGCCACCCGTGCCAGAAGGTAAAACCCGTGGCGAACCCGTTGAAGTATCGCCACCATTCCTCGGTGGCAAAAACTGGAACCCCATGGCCTATAGCCCGGATACAGGCCTTTTCTACATTCCAGCCAACCATTGGAAAGAGGATTACTGGACCGAAGAGATCACCTATAAAAAGGGGGCTGCCTACTTAGGGCAGGGTTTCCGTATCAAGCGCATGTACGATGATCACGTTGGTATTTTGCGGGCCATGGACCCGATTACTGGCGAGATTGAATGGGAGCATAAAGAAAACATGCCGCTATGGGGTGGCGTGCTTACCACCAAAGGCGGGCTGGTGTTTACCGGCACCGGCGACGGCTACCTGAAAGCGTTCAACTCAGAAACCGGCGAAGTTCTTTGGAAATTCCAGACTGGCTCCGGCGTCATTTCATCCCCGGTCACTTGGGAAATGGACGGCGAACAGTATGTTGGCGTGGCCTCGGGTTACGGCGGTGCCGTGCCTTTGTGGGGTGGCGATATGGCTGAGCTGACCAAGCCTATTTCACAGGGTGGCTCGTTCTGGGTATTCAAGCTGCCCTCCTGGGCGCAGGCTTCTAACTAATCCTCCCCTGACTTGGGCCTGGTGATGCGCACCTGGCCCTATCTTAGCCACTTTCTTGTGGAGTCTGCCCTATGAAACCGTTTATTTACGCGTCGCTTCTGTTTCTTATAACGCCGGTCATGGCCGGTGATTACATGGCCGACGAAGATCAACCGCCGGTTATCAATGGTTGCGTGCTGAAGCAGAAAACCCAATGCCCAGGGGCGGATCTCCAGGGCGCTGACCTTTCCAACATGGACCTGCAAGGTGCCAACTTCGAAGGCGCGGACTTCAGTGCAGCCAATCTCAACCACGCCAGCCTGCGCGGTGCCAACCTTGACGGTGCCAATCTTGATGGAGTTAGCGGTTATCGGCTGCAAATGTATCGCGGAAGTATGCGCGGTGCCAAAGTGCGCAACGCCGAACTTCAGGGCATGCAAGGCGAATACCTGTTCGCTCAAGGCGCGGATTTCAGCGGCTCTGATCTCACCGGAGCCAACTTTGCCTTTTCACGATTCGCCGGCGCAACCCTGCAAGGCAGTAATCTGTCTTACAGCAGCTTTGAGATTGCCTGGCTACCAAAAGCAAATCTGCAAGGCGCCAACCTGCACGGGGCCGATCTCCAGGAAGCCAAGTTAGGCCTGGCCAATCTAGCCCAGGCTGACCTGACCAATACCCGTATTCACTACGCCACCTTCGAGGGTACTTACATGGAGGGTTGCACCGGCTGTCCTTTTGACTGGTAAAAACATCCACACCGGGTCAGAGCCTCTGACCCGCCCCCATTCGGCCATAACGAACCAAGCCGGCATCCACGGCAAGGTGAATCAGTTCCACAGGTGAACAAACCTGTAATTTGTTTTTTAGCAATGCCAAGTGATTCGACACGGTTTTATTGCTGATACAGAGCCTGTCCGCGATGCCGGCGATACTTTCACCACGGGCGTACATTAGTAATACTTCCATTTCGCGCTGGGTCATGTCTTTCAAACGCTGATCCACAGGTCGTTCGCTGTTCATCGCAAGGCGAGTTGCTATGGGGTGCTCAATATACGGCTGGCCGGCAGCTACCCGCCTGACCGCCTCTACAAGCTCCTCGGGTGCGCAGCTTTTAGACACAAAACCCAGGCCGCCCACATCCAGCGCCTGACGCACCATAGGCAGTTCATCGTGCATGGTAAAAAACAGAATAGCCGCTCCATGCCAGCGTTGGCGGATGCGCCGCCCCACCTCTAACCCGGATATATCCGGCAGCCCCATATCCAGCAACAACACATCCGGCCGGTTCTGTGCATAGTGACTGAGGGCCTCTTGGCCATTTTCCGACTCAGTAATCACAAGGCCAGGAATCATCGAGCGAAGAAGGTTGGCGATTCCCTGTCGAACCACCTGGTGGTCGTCAACAATCATTAATTTCATAGCATGCCTCCACTGACACAGGGCAGCCCCAACGGTACCGTGAGCTTTATTTGGGTACCTTCGCCGACCTTACTTAAAAACTGGGCACGACCACCCAGGCATCGAGCCTTTCGCGCATAGAGCGCAAGCCCAACCCAGCTTTTTCGGGAAAGTCGTCGGCACCCACTCCATTATCACGCAACTCAATATGCAGCTGATTGGCACTCTGTTGCACCGCCAGCATGGCGCAAGTGGCATTAGCGTGCCGCGACACATTATTCAACGCTTCCTGCAAAAAACGATACAAGTGCGTTTGCTGTGCATCGCTTAATTGCGCCAGCGGATCATCCATCGTCAGCTTACAATCCAGCCCACTCAAGTGCTGCCACTGTTCGGCCAAATGGCGAATAGCGCCCGCCAGCCCCAACTGCTCCATCACCAACGGATGCAAATCCTGAAGTAGATGACGAAAATGTTGCTGAACAGTTTCGCAGTGCCCCGCAAGATCCCGGGCCTGCTGCCTTTGCCGCTCGTTCAAGTCAGGGTCGTAAACCCAACTTCTGGCCTGGGCGCGAATGCCGGTTAAATACTGGCCCAAGTCATCGTGCAATACCCGAGCGATGTGCTCGCGCTCTTTGTCCTGTAGCTGTAACAGCTCGTTCAAAAGGCGGCTCACGGTTTTTTGCTCGCTCTCAAGCGCCGCCACCATGTCGTTAAAGCGCAGCGCCAATGCGTCCAGTTCGACAACACTTTGCCGCGATAAGCGCGACCCCAACTTGCCCTCGGCCACTGCGGCCATGGCGCTGGCCAGGTTTGCAAGAGGACGTATTCCCTGTCCCACCATCCAGAACAACGCTATAAAACACAGCGCCATGCCCACGGCGTATGATGCTGATATCAGCAAAAATCCTTCCCAGATTTCCTCCACCTCGTCAGCCGGGTCTATGCGCCACCCGTTAACCACCTCATAACCTTGACTTCCGGCTACTGTCGATTCAAACCATCGCGGCACCTCCTGGATAGGCGCCAACCCGGTTATCTGCGCAGGGCGCATGTGCCGCAAGGTTTCGGCGACGCCGGACGGTAAGGTTTCCGGCGACCCCAGGGCCCGTGCCAGGCTTGTTACCGCCGCCAACTCACGTTGGACGTCATGACGCGCTTGATGCACATAAAACACCGCACCCAGTAGATAGGTCGCGATAAACAGCGCTAGCATCAGCAGAAAAATTTTGCGAAAGGCGGTCATTAGTTGATCCGTTCAAGCACATTGAAAACCCTACCAACCATGCTAAACAGGCTGCTTCAGACCGGAATAGTCCTTTAGTACTGGCAGTTTGCTACTTTCTGAATATTCCCGGAACTTTTTCCCTTCTCTAAGCTGGTCGGACAATAAAATCCGGAGAGTCCCATGTTCCGACCCACATCGGTGATTGCCGTGCTCGTTTTCAGCATGCTGAGCGCGCTACCAATCCACGCGGCTGACACGATCGCTGTAAAGATCGGATATATACAGTGGGCGCCAGATCAAGGCCCGGTGTTGTCCAACGTGCTTCCAGAGCCCGAAGATGCCGGCCTGCGAGGCGCCGAGCTGGCTATCAGTGATAACAGCACCACCGGTAAATTCATGGGCCACACTTATACACTCACATCCAAGGTGGCCGAATCAGAGCAGGCGGCGGTAAAGGCTTTTGAGGCTCTGCAACAACAAGGGGTTGAGTTGTTTGTTATCAACGCGCCGGCCAGCACCCTAAATGCGATGATGGACAAGGCCAGCCCCGCTACGCTGGTATTCAATTCCGGAAGCTCAGACGACTCACTGCGCGCCGATGAGTGCCACCCCAACCTTCTGCACACACTCCCAAGCTACGCCATGCTGACCGATGCCCTAGGCCAATGGCTGAAAATGCGGCGCTGGAGCCAAGTGTTCCTGATTACGGGGCCAACTGCAGCAGACCAGGCTTGGGCCAGCGCATTTCGCCGCTCAGCTAAACGCTTCGGCGTAAAAATCATAGAAGACAAGCCCTGGACCTTCGATTCAGATCTTCGACGCACCGCATCCAAAGAGTTGCCACTGTTCACTCAAGCTAATGATTACGATGCGGTGGTCGTGGCCGATGTGCGCGGTGACTTTGGTGAATACGTGCCGTTCAACACCTGGTTGCCGCGCCCAGTGGTCGGCACACAGGGTATGTCGCCTGTGGCCTGGCATCGCGTTGTAGAAAGCTGGGGCGCCGCGCAGTTACAGAGCCGCTTTTACGATTTGGCCGGCCGGGACATGACCAGCGCAGATTACGCGGCATGGGCGGCGATTCGATCCTTGGGAACTGCGGTTACTCAGCTTGGCGAAGCCGACGCCAATAATCTTCGCAGCTTTATTTTCAGTGACCGCTTTCAATTGGCCGCGTTCAAAGGCCGCAAGCTGACCTATCGCTTGTGGAATGGCCAACTCCGACAACCCATTCCGCTGGTCCACCCTAGAGGTCTGGTGGCAAGTGCACCATTCGAAGGCTTTATTCATCCGAAAACGGAAATGGACACCCTCGGGCTAGATGAGCCAGAAAGCGCGTGTCGTATCAACGGCTGACCGCCTGTGCGTTCGCCATCCAGAATAATAAGGAGTTCTCCCATGAAATCGCTATTCAGACACACCGCTTTGGCTGCCCTGGTAGGGCTGTCCGCACCGGCTATGGCAAGCCTGGCTTACGTATCCAATGAAAAAGACAACACCCTGTCTATTATTGATACGGAATCACAGCAAGTCGTCGACACCATCGATGTCGGCGCACGGCCGCGTGGTATTTTGTTGTCCAAGGACTTCACAAAGCTGTACATCTGCGCCAGCGACGACGACACAGTTCAAGTGCTGGACCTGGCCACCCGCAAGATTATCGCCACCCTGCCCTCCGGCGAAGACCCCGAGCAATTCGCCCTGCACCCCAACAACAAGCATCTGTATATCGCCAATGAAGACGATGCGATTGTCACGGTGGTAGATGTCACCACCAAGGATGTTCTGGCCCAGATTGACGTAGGCATCGAGCCAGAAGGCATGGCGGTGAGCCCGGACGGAAAATGGGCGGTGAATACCTCAGAAACCACCAGCATGCTGCACTGGATAAATACCGAAAGTTTTGAAATCGAAAAGAACATCGTGGTTGGCCAACGACCGCGCCATGTGGAGTTCAGTAACGACAGTAAAATTGCATGGGCCTCGGCTGAAATTGGCGGCACCGTGCATATTATTGATGTTGATAAGCTCGAACAAATTCACGAAATGTCGTTCAAAGTACCCGGCGTTAACCAGGACAGAGTTCAGCCAGTGGGCATTGAGTTAACCTCTGACGGAAAATACGCGTTTGTTGCACTAGGCCCCTCCAATCACGTGGCTGTGGTCGACGCTAGCACGTACGAGGTTCTTGATTACCTGCTGGTCGGAAGCCGGGTGTGGCAACTGGACCTGAATAAAGACGAAACTCAGCTCTACACCACCAACGGTGTGTCTGGTGATGTATCCGTTATTGATGTAGAAGATATGAAAGTCATCAAATCCATCAAGGTAGGCCGCTACCCTTGGGGCGTGGTCATCGATCCCAATTCATGACTATAGAAGCCCGGAACATCAGCTTTCGCTATGGCAATAAGCCTGTGCTCAAGGAAGTCGGCTTCACGCTAACCTCCGGGGGATTCCACGCGTTGCTGGGGCCAAATGGTGCAGGTAAGTCCACGCTGTTCGGGCTGCTTACCCGGCTGCTGGCACTGCAACAGGGCGATATACTGCTTGCTGGGCAGTCTCTGAAAAAGCAACCAGCTGATGCCATGCGCCAAATAGGTGTGGTGTTCCAGCAGAACGCGCTGGATCTGGATCTGTCGGTTCGGCAAAACCTGATGTATCACGGTGCTCTTCACGGGCTATCGCGCAAAGAGGCCCGCATCCGCGGCGACCAGGAGCTGCAGCGGTTCGGATTACTTGACCGGGCGGGCGATGCGGTTCGGGAGCTCAACGGCGGTCACCGACGGCGGGTAGAAATTGCACGCGCCCTGCTACACCACCCCTCACTGCTTTTGCTCGACGAGCCTACCGCCGGGCTGGATGTCGCCAGCCGCCGGGCCCTTAATGACCATGTGCGCACGCTCTGCGAAGAAGACGGCCTAACGGTACTCTGGGCCACCCATTTGATTGAAGAGGTGCGCCCGCAAGACCGGGTGCTCATTCTGCACCAGGGCCAGCTACTAGCAGACGATAAAGGCCTTGAAATTTGTTCTGCCGACGGCACCGAGAGCCTTGCCGAGACCTTTGAATCACTGACGGGAGGCGCGTCATGACACCGGCTCAGTACTGGCACTGTTTTGTCGGCATCCAATTCCGTGAATGGTTGCGCTTTTGGCAACAGCGCACGCGGTTTGCCAGCGCGTTGGTTCGCCCACTGCTCTGGCTGGTCGTGTTTGCCGCCGGTTTTCGCGCCGTCCTTGGCATTTCCATTATTCCGCCCTATCAAACGTATATCACCTACGAGACCTACATTGCACCCGGGCTGTGCGGCATGATCATCTTGTTTAATAGCATGCAGGGCGCGCTCTCTATGGTCTATGACCGGGAACTTGGGAGTATGCGGGTACTCTTGATGAGCCCCTTGCCTCGCCCCTTTCTGCTGATAAGCAAATTACTGGCGATGGGTGTGGTATCTGTTGGCCAGGTCTATGTTTTCCTCTTGTTGGCTTTGCTCGTCGATGTGGAGCCGCCGCTCTGGGGATACCTGGCCGTACTGCCGGCTTTGATACTTACGAGCCTGATGCTTGGTGCGATGGGTCTGTTAATTGCCATGTGGATCAAGCAGCTGGAGAACTTTGCCGGAGTGATGAATTTCGTCATTTTTCCGATGTTCTTTATGTCCTCCGCGCTGTACCCACTCTGGAAAATGAATGAGGCAAGCCCCTGGCTGTACTGGGTATGCCAGTTCAATCCCTTTACCCACGCAATAGAAGCGATTCGGTTTTCGCTGTACCTGGAGTGGAACCCGTTGGCCTGGGGAGTGATTGCGGGAGTTACGTTGGTTCTGGTTATTTTGGCCACTGCCGGCTTCCGGCCACAAAGAACCAAAATACTGAGCAGCAAACCGGCCTGACCTGGAGCCTGCAATCAATGCCTGATACCCGGACCTTTGCCTCTAATCGGCTCGTTCAGGGCTTCTTAGTGTTTCTAACAGGCTCTCGACCAGACCCTGCTCTTCAGTTGCGCCATCCCACAGCAGCTGCGCTGGCTTGCCATCGAGATACCACAGTCGATTGGCCAGAGTTGCCGCATCTCCGCCATCGTGGGTCACGCAGATCATTGCCATGGCGGGGTTAGCGTCAAGAATCGCCACAATCAGCTGTTTAAGCTCATTGGCCATAACGGGATCAAGGGACGCGAACGGTTCGTCCAGCAGCAACAATTGCGGCTTTATCGCAAGGCACCGAGCCAGTGCGGCACGACGGGCCATACCCAGAGATAGCTGGTCAGGCAGGTAGTGACCATAACCGGCCAAGCCTACTCGGGCAAGATACTCCTCAGCCTCTCGCGGCGAGACGCCCACAAGCTCAATGTTGGCTGTCAGGCTGCGCCAGGGCAACAGACGATGCTCCTGAAACAAATAGCCTATCCGAAGCGCTCGACGGCCAATGATGGCGCTATCCGACACCACCGGATCCAGGCCCGCGATGGCGTTCAATAAGGTTGTTTTGCCTATGCCAGAGGGGCCTAGTAAACAGATACGATCGCCGGCCTCGACCACAGTGGCGATACCTCCCAACACTGGCTGAGTAAAATCACGGCCTGTTATGCGTAACTCAAGCATGGGCGTTCTCAGGCTGGCGCCAGCGGCTGGATCGGCGCTCCAACGGTTGCAGGATAGCCAGCTCTATCAATTGGACCACGGCGATGAAAGCCAGGCTGTAAGCGAGAATGGTGGCCACGTCGAAGATCTGAAAAGCCAGTTGGAGCTGGAACCCTACGCCACTGGAGCGGCCCAGCAATTCCACTACCAGCACAATTTTCCAGATCAGGGCCAAGCCGCCCCTCGTTGCAGCCATCAGATATGGAAACAATTGCGGCACCCAGACTTCCCGGAACCTTTGCCAACGGCTAAAGCGATAGACAGTTGCCATGCCCTCAAGCCGGAAATCCAGGCTACGGGCACCTTCACGAATAGTCACCGCAACGTTGGGCACCTTGTTGATGACCACGGCCATAATGGCTGCCGACTCAACAAGGCCTAACCAAACGTACATAAGAATAATGGTAACCAGTGCCGGCAAGTTCAGCAGCAGAACCAGTAATGGATCGAAAAGAGCATTAATGACGGTCGACCGCCCCATTGCCAAGCCAATCAGCGCACCAAGCGACATGGCCAAAAAAAACGCCAGTACAACACGGCGCAGGGTGGCAGAGAGGTGATACCAGAGATCGCCGGAACTGGCTTCCCGCATTAGGGTATCCAGCACATCTAGCGGAGAAGGCAGCAGTGGTGACTGCATGAGCCATGATATCAAAGCCCATAGCACCAGCACTGATGGCAATACAATCCAGTAGACCCAAATCGGCGGCCGCCCCCGTTTAAACGCGCCTTCGCCACTGGTCATGGCTGTTTCCGATAAAACAGGCGATCTGGCATCAACAAACCAGGGTCTACACCTGTAAGAGTCAGCAGCTCCTTTAAGTGCGCAACACGATTGTCCGTCAGCGGTTTCGGAGTTCCGGCAATGAAACCATCTCGCAAAGCCTTGAACACTGAGTCCTCAGGATTCCGTAGAAGTGGCCGTAACCGCTCCCAGGCAGACGGTCGCGCTGACAGCTCTGCGTTTGCGTCAACGACCGAAGCGGCAAACCGGTCAATAAGCTCTTTGTGTTCGCTCGCCCATATTTCCGGAAACACATACCCCAGTACAGGCAGATTGGGGTCCAGACCCATGGCAACAAGCAAGTCAGCCATACCAAAGGCCGAACGCCAGCCACCCTGCCCTTTCAAGCGAGCAGCAAAATGCCAGTAGGTGACGATGGCATCCATTTGCCCTCGCTTTAGCCCCTGGCTCAGCAACGGAGGTGCGGCAAACTGAACCTCGGTTGAACCTGCCAGATCAATACCTTGACGGGAAGCAACCTTCTGCAGCAACACCCAGCCCTTGCTGTTTGGCCCTCCAGCAACCCCGATACGCAAACCTTGAAGGTCGGCCAAAGTGCGTACGCCAGAATTTTCTGGCACCACGATGTCGCCAATATGGGATGAAAACGGTACATAGAGATAGGCACTACCGGCTTGGTACCGTGACTGCGCCCATAGCAGATCGGCAACAGCACCATTCGCTGAGCCACTGGTCACGGCAAGGTGCGAGGCCGAGAGATTGGCAACCACTCTCAGAGCCAATCGGTAGCCATGCTTGCGATCCAGTTGCTCATGTACGATATGGTCCAGCTCCCAGTGCGCTGTACCAAACTGTAAAACACTAACCGACAACTCCCGCAGCTCTGGTTCTGATTTGATTGGCCCAGCCAGAGCGACCAACCCAAAATACTGGGTAAAAATGAGCAAAGCGACCGCAGCAAGTACAGACATACCCGACTTTCGTTGTGGTAGATTCATTCCTACACAATACGAACCCCGATGACGCGCAAGAATAGTACTTTGGTGGCTGTTTTTTGGTGCGATGGTCGCATTCAACTAAGGGCCGGGGTGGCGTGTAATGGAAGTATCACAATAATATCCTGGAGCTTAGCGCCATTTTGCCGAGCTAACGACCTTCTGAACTGGGGGCTGCCGTGCATAACCAACCCAATGCTGTACTGTGTTCCGAAACCCACTCTCACGATTCGGGGAACGTTCCCGATACTGAAAATAGACAGGTAGACACCACCATGGAGCCTGCGTACAAGATTCTGATTGCCGACGACCACCCGCTTTTTCGGGAAGCCATCAGCAACGTCATCGCATCGGGCTTTGAAGGCAGCGAAATCATCGAAACCGATGATCTGGACAGTGCGCTTAAGGTTGCACAGGAAAATGAAGACCTTGATCTGATCCTGCTGGACCTGAATATGCCAGGAATGCACGGCCTGAATGGCCTGATCACCTTGCGCAACGAAATGCCAACCATTCCCGTCGTGATTGTCTCGGCTGAAGAGGAAAAGCAGGTGGTGCTGCAAGCCATCACTTACGGCGCAGTGGGTTTTATTACCAAATCATCGCCGCGGGCGCAGATGACCGAAGCTATCCAGCAAATTCTCAACGGCAACGTGTACCTGCCCTCGGACATTATCCGCTCTGGCAAAGAAAGCGCCACCCGGCGCAGACGTAACGACGACAACCCCATTTCTCCGGAGCTGCTTAATTCCCTGACTCGGCGCCAATTACTGGTGCTGGAGCGGATGTCCAAAGGAGAGTCTAACAAGCAAATCGCCTACAACCTCAATATTGCTGAGACTACCGTCAAGGCCCACGTTTCGGCCATTCTGCGCAAACTCAGTGTGCACAATCGGGTGCAAGCCATCCTGTCCGCCAGTGATGTGGATTTTAGTGAATACCTGAAGCGCTAATACCTTAGCCAGTTTTATAAGCATACGGCGGGGCCCGGCTACTTAACGCTGATTCCGCCGTTGCAGGCTAATCAAATGACTAAGCGTACTCCTGAGCTTTAGCGGCTTGACCGGTTTGTTCATCAACACATAACCAAGGTCTCGAATGTGTTGTTTGAGCTCATTGGTGTAGTTTGCGGTAATCATTACCACTGGGGCCGGATGAAGACGCAGCTCATTAATACTGGCAACAATATCCGCGCCAGTCTCATCGTTATCGAGATGGTAGTCGGCAAGGATCAAATCCACCGGACTTCCAACAGGGTCTAGCTGGCGCTCCAAATCCGCCAGCGACGTGGCAACGGTTACCCGACAATCCCAGCCTTCCAACAGAGTTTTCATGCCAGCACATATGGCATGATCGTTATCAATCACCCAGACCCTTGCGCCGCCCAAGCCCTGATCTGCCATCGCGTTATGTATCACCTTGCCGGCAGCGCCAACACGTTTGGGCTGAAGTCGGCCCATTGGTACGCTTACGCTAAACACCGACCCTTTACCTTCAACCGACGACACCGAAACATCATGACCCAGCATACGTGCAATTTTATCTACGATGGCAAGGCCGAGACCCAGCCCTTTGTCGGGACGCGAGCCTCAGGTCGGATGCGCTTGAACTCCTCAAAGATTTCGCTCAGTTTGTCCTGAGGAATGCCCGGCCCGGTATCCCAGACCTGGAGCAGCACATGGTCTTTCTGGCGCCGGCATCCCAGCAAAATCCGGCCACTACCGGTGTAGCGAATGGCGTTGGTTAAAAAGTTGCGCAGAATACGCGCCAATAGCTGAGAGTCTGATTCCACAATCGCCGAAGACGCCACAAAATCGAGAATCAGGCCTTCCGCAACAGCCATTTGCTGGCATTCACGGGCGATGTTATTGAGAAGATCACGCAAATCAAACGCGGTGACATCTGGCTTAATCACACCGGCGTCCAGTTTGGAAATGTCCACTAAGGTGCCCAACAGACTCTCAACGTCATCCAGCGAGGCGCTGACCGAACGCACCTGGTTTTCGGCTTTGGGGCCAAACGATTGCTCTAACAAGGCGCTGGTGAACAATCTCGCAGCATTGAGAGGTTGCAGCAGATCATGCTGACAGCAGCCAGAAATTTGGTTTTCGACAGGTTTGCCTGTTCGGCTTCCAATTTTGCCTCTTGCAAGCGCGCCTCTGCAGACGCGCGCTCGCTAATTTCCTGACGCAATTGGCTGTTGGCGTCCGTCAGCGCCGATGTGCGCTCTTTGATCCTATGTTCAAGATCGTCATACGCTTGCTCCAACGCAAAGGCCGTTTTGCGGCGCTCGGTAATGTCGCGAATGAGCACGAAAAACCCGACCACATCGCCACGCTCATCAAAATTGGGCACATAGGAGCGCAGCATGAAGCGCACCTGCCCCTGTTCACCGGTTTCTTCAAACTCGAAGTTCACGCTATGGCCAGCCAACACTTCCAGCATCTGTGGCAAAAGCCGTTGATACAATTCCGCCGAGTGCAACTGATCAAGCGCATACCCAGGGGTGACTCGCCGTTGCGGCCATACCAGGCTTCGTAAACCTGGTTGCAAAACTGAATGCTCAAATCCGCACCAACGTAGGCAATTAACGCCGGAACATGGTCAGTGACCACACGAATCCAGCGCTCGCTTTCTTCAAGCGCCTTGATGCGACGGGCCATTTCGCTGTTTTTTACATCGGTTATATCCGAATACAACACTACCAACCCACCCTCACGGGTGGGTCGCTCAGTCATTTGCACCCAACGATCATTGGAAAGCAGAAACACGACACCTTCTGAATCTGGCTCGCGGTGTTCTTCCACAATCAAACCCGACGCGAACGCCAGTTCCCGCACACTCTCAATACTGGTACCTGGGACTGGCATCGCAACACCGGCATGGCGCCAATAACTGCGAAAGCGGCTATTGCTTTGCACCAGCTGGTGGCGGTGGTCAAACAGAACGAATCCATCCGCAATACTCTCGATGGCATCACTCAGGCGCTGGCGGGTTGTTTCCGCCTCCTCACGAGCCGATTCAATGCCTTATTGCTGCCACGAAGCTCCTCCATTGCCTTGTATGGATAATCTCTGCCGTGAATGGGTAAAGTTGAGACCCACCCCCAGCTGCAACTGGGGGTCTTCGTGCAGCAGCTCGGTGATTGACCGGCTCCTCTTTCGAGAGACCGATAACCAGTGTGTAGCGCTGCATGACTCTAAAGCGATAACTCGAACAGTCATCGGGGCCTCGAGCCGTATAGCAAGGCAGAGTCAGCTTATTATGAACAACTCAAAAATCCAAATACCCGTCAATATCGGTGTCGACGTTGGTAAGGCCAATCTCGATATCGCCCTTCATCCCTCCGGACAGCTTTATTCGATCCCCAACAGCAAGGCGCACATCCGGCGATTCGTCAAAATCCTCAAAGGCTACTCCATCGAACGTATCGTGGTGGAAGCAACCGGGCGTTATGAACATGCCCTGGTGCAAGCATGTGACCAAGCCAGTCTACCGATCATTGTCGTCAATCCCACCAGTGTCAGACGGTACGCTCAAGCTATCGGCGTGCTTGCCAAAACCGACCGGATTGATGCGCAAGTCATTGCCAAATACGCGGCCACACTGAAGCCTGAGTTTAGGCCTATTCCGGACAAAACATCCCAAAAAATTAAAGACTTACTAACCCGGCGCAGCCAGCTCCTGGAAATGTCCACCATGGAGAAAAACCGTCTCCAGATACTTCCAAAGACACTGCATCGTTCCATCAATAGCTTGCTAAAAATGCTTCAAAATCAAATCAAAACCATTACCCAACAGATCGACCAAGAAGTGGCCAAAGTCGATCATTGGCGCATCAAAGCAGAGATTCTGACCAGTGTTCCGGGCGTCGGCAAAGTACTCACCTACACCCTGCTCAGCGAGCTTCCAGAACTCGGCTCGCTCAACCGAAAAGAAATTGCTGCGTTGGTCGGTGTTGCACCAATCAACCGCGATAGCGGCAAGCTCAATGGCAAACGAAGGATACAGGGAGGACGTCACAGAGTGCGCACGGTGATGTTCATGGCCATGCTCTCATCCATCCAGTGCAATCCTGTTTTTAAACGGTTCTACGAGCACCTGAAAGCCCAGGGCAAACTTCCCAAGGTCGCTCTGATCGCCTGCATGAGAAAAATGATTGTGGTGCTCAATACCATGGTTAAAAACCAAGAACCGTGGCGTGAAAATATGGCTTAATTTATGGGATTGACACCACAGTCACTGGTTAGTGCGAGACAACAGCATACTTCGATCTCTGGCTACCAACATGACCGGCTGCTCCAAATCCCGATACCCGGATTCGTGGATGCACTTTGATTGAAAACACCCCGCAGGATGCGACAAATGAACCTATGCTTCACGCTATCAGATCCAGACCAAATTTTAGGCTGACGGCCCCACCGCTTCCGGTCAGTGCCTGTCCCTGGGCTTTTTTCGAGTACCTGTACCTCGTTTCCCTGGCCCCGCTGGTAGCCGACAATGTCAGGCTGACATTTTAAGTTAGCCTCCATTCCGCTGGAGAATGGAATTAGGGATGGTTCCACTCATTCCGTCAGAGAGCCCTAAAAACGAAGGGGTGGAGGGGGCAAGGAATTTTTTAGGTGTCCTATATTCTTCCATATCTGATTAACGAACTTGCTCTTTCACTGCAAGGGATGCCTGCCCCTCTGTGTGTGGCCTGTTCTCGAATGCCTGCCCCTGTTACTCCTTCGGCTGTGCGAAACGGCAACTGCGATGTATCACTTGCAGCAACATCACGGTCGAAGTCTGCGCGCGCGTAATCGCGCGGGTAATATGAGAAGCTCTTCAGGTAAAAATATGCCTTTGCATCCATGTAACGCCTAGACAATTGCAAGCTAGCGGCCTCAGCCGATTTTGCGTCAAAATCATGACTGAGATGAATCATTGATATCCCGCTGTCGTTCGCGCTACTTGAATCGACCGGCGTAGCACCGCTCCTCGACCATTCATTCAGAAGAATATTCGCGGTCTTCGGTGGGCCATAGGCCACGACTGGGCCAACCGAAACTCCGGCAATCGAGCTCTTGTGATCATCGAGAAACGAACGCGTTTCCTCAAGAGTCTTGGTCGTTTCCCCGGCGTAAAGCAAGACATTGACCTTGGCGGCGATACCGTGATCGCTGCACGCCTTGAGCAAAATAGACGCTCGCTCAAGGTAGCGGTCCGGATGGCGGGATTTGCGCATGTTTAGAATCTGCGTCGGGGAGGCCGTCTCGAGCCCCAGATCGAGCACCTTCAATCCTGCCCCGGCGAGGCAGGCAATCGTTTCAGGCGTAAGGACATCGACGCGGCTCTCCGTCCGCCACGCCACATTGAGGCCGTCGGCTTGGAATGCCTTCGCTAGACCGGTGGCCCATTTCTCATTGGGGACGAACATTGATGATTGAAAATAGGGCCGGATCTCGCTGTCCCCATACTGGCTAGAAACTGCCGCAAGCGCTCTAGCAAACTGCTGCGGTTCACCCAACTTCTCTAGAGGGATATCCCGCTCTTCGCAGAACGAGCAACCCATGCCACAACCACGTGATGCCTCAATGCTCGGTTGATAGCGTTCGAAGCCTGATACCAAGGTATGGTTTAGGACGACATCTGGCTTCGGGGCAGGCAGGAGGCGTAAGTCCGGCGCGTTCGTGAGCAGGCTCGCTATTAGCGGTTCTGCCAGACCGGGGACCAACAAATCCGCCTCCGGCAATTTCGCGTGCAACCAGTCAGGATCCGGGCCGACTACCCAACGTCCACCGACAATGATCCTAGCGTCCGGATCAATGTCGCGCACTAGCCTGCAAAAAGTCTGCGCCCATCGTAGAGCGTAGAAGCTGGGTATGGATAGCATTATCGGCAACCGAGACGGAAATACTCCTTTATCCAGCAACATGCTTAGGACGTCGGCGGGTTCGCGGTGCTCGCCGTGCACCAACAAGGTGGAGGTTCCCATGGTATCTAGGGTCGTTGCCAGCGATAATGCACCGTAATTGAGATAGAGTTGCCGGCGCGCAAGCATATGATCGCGCTTCTTGGGCGATAACATACCGGCAGATACGAATGTAACTGTATTCGAGCGTTTCATTAAACTCCATTGCGTGTTTGATTATTATAAATAAAGGATTTGCATGCCATTTATAAGTATCGAGGGCATTGACGGTAGCGGGAAGACCGAGCAAGTTAAGCTACTTGTTGAGCATCTTAGAGGTAACGGTCAATCGGTACTACAGACAAAGGAACCGGATGGAGGCCATTTGGGGGCAGAGGTCCGGGCGATTCTAACGCACTCTGACCGACCACTCGCTCCGGCAGAGCAGCTCTTGCTGGTAAGCGCTGCCCGATTTGATCATGTGCGCAGTGTTATCCGGCCGGCATTGGCGAGTGGCCAGTGGGTCATCTCTGATCGTTTCATCGACTCGACTTACGCTTTTCAAGTCGCGGTGTCCGACGCTGATCTCCACCTGCTGTTTCGGTCGACCCGCGACATTGTCGTGGGCCCCACACTCCCAGATCTTACGATCATCCTAGACCTTCCCCTTGCCGTCGCTCATGGCCGGCGGGAGCAGCGCCGCGACGGCGTTCCTGACCCGGCGGAAGCGGCGCGAGATTTCGCAGTCATCCGCAAAGCTCTGATCGCGGTGGCACACCAGGAGCCGGAACGCTGCCATGTCATCGACGCAAATCAGTCACTGGATGGGGTGGCGCGAGACATCTGGCGCTTGGTCGAACCTTTGCTATGACAACCTCCGGCAACACACCTAGCGACCGTCGCCCATCGCAACAGATCTGAAACCCGGAGCTTTCCATGAACCCGCAGACCCGAAATCTGCTTATCCAGCGCGTGATTGACTCGCTTGGCATCTTGGCGCCGGGCTCGATTTTCGAGCGGTTCGGGGTCGTGTTTATTGAGTATCTGCGCGATGTGAAGCTCGTACAGCGGGGGTCGTCGGTCGGCGGCAGCCAGTCGGTGGGGCGCTAGATGCCGTGTCGGAAGATGGGAGTCTGGTCGTCGAGGCTTCGATCGTGCAGAAATACTTCTCCGGTGCGATGACCAAGCCTTGGGGGGATCTCGATCACACCCTATCCTTAGCGCCGCGCGCCCAGGACATCTATCTTCTGAGTTCCCAGCGCGCGCAAACCGGCGTAATCGAAGCGATGGTCAACACAGCATTGCAGCAGACACGGATGAATGGGAGACACCTCCATCTCATGGACAGCCGGTCGATCGCTGAGGCCATCATCGATACGCTGATGCTGCGGGACGACGCGATCGACGACCTTGCCCAGCATCTGCCCGTTCTGGCCGATATTCGAGATGACCACCCTGCGTCGTTGCGCGCGCCGCCAATAAGCGCTCTTTACGTACCAAATAACGCAGTCGACACTGAACTTGATCGGAGGCTCGAAAAAACGGCGTGTGTTGAGATCGGCGGCATTGGCGGCATTGGGAAGTCGCAAGCCGCAGCCGCGTGTCTACTGCGCAACGAATGCTATTTCGAATACAGGTTTTGGGTCAGCGGTCGCGACATCGACGGTGTCGAGCGACTCTCGTCGGTCCCGGTTCAGCGCGGCGGTGCTGAGCGTAATGTCAGCGCCCTGCTGCGCAGAAACCGCACATTCCTAGTCATAGACAATGCCAGCCCGAGTCTCGCCGTCGACCAACTAGCCGCACTGTGTGGGCTGAACTCTCGGATTCTGATCACACGGCAAACCCCCTCACCTGGAGCATTCGCTATGCCTACCATGGAAGAGACGCTGGCTCGTGAACTGCTCGGCAAAGGCTAAACACCCAGCCGTCCAAAGAGGCGTTCCAGACTATCTGGCGCGCAGTCGGCGGCCATCCTCTTAGCCTAGTGATGCTTAATGCCGCCGCGCACGAGGGCGTTTCGTGGAGCGATCTTGCAGAGGACTGCGTCAATGTAGCCAAACTGCCGGTTGGCGGCGCAAGGCTCGCTGACCGTATTCTAGGACGGTTGAAACCGGCACTAGAGGAAGAGCTGTGTTTGTTCCAATGGGCGGGCCAGAGCCACTGCGATCGCGCGTTCTTCAAGTTCGTTGTTGGACCGCTACGCTTAAGAGCGTTCGAGCGTCACGGACTGACCGCGCCCGAAAGTGAAGCGTCAATCCGAATCCACGATATCGTCTTCACGGCGCTGAAGTCGTTGAACTGGCTAACCGACGAGAAGGCGAGACAAATCGATAGTAAGCTCGATGCGTTCATTCTCCAGCAAATCCGTGGGGATGGACATGGCCTGCAGCTGATCGCATCGCAGCTCAAGGACAAGATTGCCAGCAATGTCGAGAAAGGGGATCGGCGTCCGGCCTTTCTCTACGCATTGTCGATGGTCTGGATGGGCAGCGCCATTCAGAACCAATTGCTGCCCAACCCGCTGGAAGATGCAAATCGGCTCAGGTCGCTGAGCGCGACTAAAAACGAGGTCGCGATCCTGGTAGTTCTCGAGTCAATCGAAGCTAAGGAGCGCTATTTCCGGCATATATCAGGAGAAGAGGCTGCGATAAAATGGCTAGGGACGATCGTGCAAGCCTATGACGACCTTGCAGCCATGGTTGGCCTCGATGCCCGTCAAGCCGCAGAAATCAAGTACCACCATGCAAAGACACTCCGTAGCTTGGGGAAGCATGCCGAAGCCGAGCACTTGTTCCAAGAGGTGGTCGCCAGTTATTCGCTGAATGAAGCCAAACTTCAACTGGTGCGATCTTGCAGCCGCAGGCATCAGTGCTATGAGACGGCACAGCGATATGCATCAGAAATCATCTCTACGAAACAGGACAACGGCAGCGTGTCTCCCTCACTGTTGATGGCACTAGGCGATGCGCTCAATGGCGCGCGTCAAACTTGGGCAGGCGAACTCATCGAACAGCATGAGGAGCTATTTCTGTCGGAAGCGCTGTACAGTGCTGTGATCGGCATACCGCAAGGCTATCACTCTGTCGCGAGTTTCGTCCGCGCGCTGGTTTGGCATGCGCCGGAGCGAGTCCAGAATGTACTGGCGCGTCTGCCTGAACCAACGCCGTTGATGCTGGACGATGACCAGAGCCGCGGCAGCTATGCAGAGATCATGCTGCTCGCAGCAAGCGTCGATGACCACCCCACTTACCTGAACCGCGCTCTAGAAGCGTTCGAGACTCTGAAGGCCCCCGACCCCTATCAGAGGCGCAAATGGGGAGAGTCGCTTTATAAACTTGGCCGCTACGCGGAGGCAGAGGCTATCCTTGAGACAATCGAAGACAAGAGCGGCTGGATCTGGTTGGCTCATAATTTGTCGCAGGTGAAACTTGAGCTGGGTAAGTTCCAGGAAGCTCTTGATCTCGTTAACGACTCCGTCACGGGGGCAATCGGCGTAAACGAAAAATACCGGAGCAGCTTCCTTCTGCAGCGCGTGAAGGTGAAGGTTGCGCTACATCAGGATCCAGCAGATGATATCGTTGAGGGCCGTCGGCACACAACCAACCCCGGCCTTCTTGAGCAGTTTTCCGAATTCTGAACTAAACGTGTCCGAAATTTTGTGAATGGCTTGGGCAAGAATGGTCGCAAAGCGAACATTCAGATGTTGCGATAACGCCGCTCAACACACGCGGCTACGGAATGGAGGCGAGGCCGCAATGTAGTAGCCGTCGCCGTGCATGGCCTGGTTATACAGACTTTGCCACCAACATCTCAGTGGCGCCTTTTTGAAAACGGTAGCTCACAGCCTGCAGCGAAACTTCAATACCGCCTGCGGATAGTGCCGTCACGACCGAATCCAAATACTTCGAAGCCGTTCCATCCAGAGAGATAACCGGGAAGACGCGAACCTCGGAGGCAACTCTGCACAGCTCCCGTATTGATTCCAAGTGAGCCACTTCGTCTACGTGGTCACTGTAGAGAAAAAGGTAGTGGGAGCAGAGAGCCAGATCGAAACCAGAATCCGGGAATGGCAGCGAAGGTAATGATGCTGGTACATACCGCCCTTGGTGGCGACCCGTATCAAAGTCAGAAAGAAACTCAGACATGGCTTTCATCCGAACCTTGCCAAGCTCTTCAACGCTGCCCAGTGAGTCCCAGATATAGTTGTCTGCCCCCTGTTTCATCTTGGTCATGATGTCCGGATACACCTCATCAATCCGGCGACGTATCTCCTTCGTCTCGAACTGATATACCGGATCACAAGATGTGATTTCGCTCCCCCGTTTTGTTCCTTCCGCGTTGAAGCTCGCTGGGCCATCACCACAACCAAGAATTCGCTTTTTCAGATCATCTTCCGATAATCCGAACATTGCTTGGTATTCTGCGAAAGATCGCCCCCATGGGACCACGTTTGCTAACTCCAATTCTGACTCTCCCTATCGGTATGACGCCAGCAATAAACGGCGCCCTGACAAGGGCGTCCGGTGTAGGCCGTAGGCCGGAACGAACTACAACAACTTGTTAAGTGATTCCAGGCTGTCCGGTCCACCGTCCAGTCGAACACACTCAGCAGACTCTAGCTCCCAAGGGGCAGCGGACTTTGTATGGAGGTGAACAGAAATCCGTGATGCAACCGCTTCATCAAGCAAACCAGCAGGAATCCAAACCATTCCGCTGTCTCTCAGGCTATTGGGAACCGGACTCCCGCACTCTGAACAAAAGTCGCTTCGGAAACCGCTGGGCTTTTTGTAAGACTTGATACCACTTTCACCTGACACCCAACGAAAGGCGGTGCCCTGTACAAAAGTCGCGGCGTTAGCTGCCGCTCCAGTAACTTTTCGACACAACGAGCAGTGGCATTGATAGAAATTTCGAATCTCCTCTTCAATTTCGAACTTCACGTTTCCGCAGAGACATTCACCTTTCATCGATCACTCCTTCTGAAGGCGCCAGGCCCGTAACAGGAGAGCCCGGGCCGACTCATTGATCCCGGGCTTCAACGATCCACGTGTCCGAGCGAGCGTTCAGGGTCGATTTCGTCCCGCACCAATTGCTTGAGCACCTTGATCTCCGGAAATCCCCCTTGCTCCTTGCGGGACCAGATCCGCTTTTCATTAACCCACACCTCGAAAATTCCACCGCTTCCCGGATGCAATGCCAGCGAATCCAGCTCGTCTTCGAAGGTGGCCAGCAGTTCCTGTGCCATCCAAGCCGAACGAAGCAGCCAGCGGCACCCTATGCAGTAATGAATATCAACTTTGTTTGTCATTGGGCTCGCCCATTAATTCCCGAGTGTATTCGTTCGCAGTATACAGCAGACGCTAGGTCTTCTGACCGGGCCGACGAAACAACACGTAGTTTCCCAGTATGGCCAGCATCGCTCCCGCCACCGCCGTAATAGTCCACTCGAAGCCCTCCAGCCAGGTGGACACACTCAAGGCCACGATCGGGAACAGCACCGTTGCATAGCCCGCCTTGTCAGCGCCCAGGATCTGGATCACAGTTATGTAGGAATAGAAGGCGATGATGGACCCGGGGACTGCAAGGAACACGGTTGCACCCCAGAAGGTGGCTGTCGTGGGCACCACCCACTCCACTCCCTGAATCAGGCACCAGACACCCAGGATCAAGGCACCGTAGACCATGCCCCAGGCGTTGGCGACCAGCAGGGGAATCTCTGCCAGTCGCACCTTTATGCTCACCAGGTTCCCCATGGAAAACCAGAAAGTACCCGCAGCGGCAAACAGTATGCTGGCGCCGGTTGCGTTACCCAGCTGCAGGTCATGCCAGAACAACAACGCGACGCCGCTTATACCCAGTGCCACGGCCGGGTACAGTCGGGCGGCAGGCTTCAGCCTTAGCCACAACCAACCATTAACCGCGTTGAACAGCGCCACCAACGAGAACACCACCGCCAGAAGGCCACTGGTCATCGATTCCGCAGCGCGATAGATCAGCAGAAAATTCACGCTGTACATGGTAAGCCCCTGAAGCACCAGCCAACTGTGCTGTTTCAGGCTCAGCTTCTGCAGGCGTCGCAGCAACGCAAGCACCGCCAGGGTCACAACAGAGGCCATGAGAAAACGGTAGAACACCGAAATATCAACCGGCGCCGACTCTACCTGCAAGCGAATAGCTGTCCAGGTCAGGCCCCAGATCAGCACCGTGAGAGCATAATGAGCAGAAACAGGCATGGCAGGTATTCCAGAAAAAGTTGCACGTAACCAAACGACAAGAACAGAGTAAGGGGATGGAGAGGGCAAGACTTGTCAGATCCTGCGCAACCATGGATGATTCTTGCGGAGGCCCGCTATGGATACCGACCCGATACCCACAAACACTTCACCGACGAAGCGCCGCGATATCGTGGACACGCTGAAAGCCGCCGGCGTGGCGCCACAGAAACTGATGGAACTGGATAAGGGGCGGGCGCTCGCACAGTGGCAGAATCGCAAAGGAGAAGTGCGTTATGAGCGGCCAAACCATCACGCCCTGAGCATCTACATCAACGAGGGTGCCAAAGCCAGACGGATGGTCAATGGGCAGGCCGTGAGCCAGGGGTTCCCCGGTGCCGTTTGTCTTTTTCCGGCAGGCAGCCACTCCACCTGGAAGATCGGCGGTCAGTTCGAATTCTTCCATTTCTACTTTAATGACCTCGACATAACCCAATGCGCTGAGCAAACCTGGGATTGCGAACCACACAACGTCGAGCTTGCCGAGCTCTACCATGCTGAAGACCCGGTACTGGCCCAGGCTGGGAAGTTGCTGGCGCTGAGCGATTGACAGGCCCCTGGCCAAGCCATGGCAATGGACCATCTGGCGCAGTGGCTGTTGTTGCAGGTGCTCAGCCGCCACTCCACGGTGCAAAAGACACCACCCGCTGTCACCGGCCAGCTCTCCATGCGTTATCGCAGGTTGTTACAGGCCCGCATCCATCAGCAGCTGGACCAGCCACTCACCCTCGCGGAGATGGCAGGCTGGGTAAACCTCAGCCCCTATCACTTCGCTCGCCTGTTCCGTGCCACCTTCGGCTGTGCGCCCTATCAATACGTCCAGGAACAGCGGCTGACCCGGGCCCGTGACCTGCTACGCCAGCCCGGACATAAAATCACCGCCATCGCCCTGGCCTGCGGCTTCAATGATTCCAGCCAGTTCAGCCGGACGTTCAAGGCCCGGTTTGGGGTAACGCCGTCCGCCTATCGCGGCTTTGTCGGATAACTGGATGGACCGATTATCCACGACCAGTCTTGCTGGCCGCACCAGGCCTGACCACAGAACCGTCCCCTAGCCCGGATTTCTCATAGTACCTCGGCGAACTTCTCAAATGGCTACCAGTAACGCCAAGATCCCTTTTGTAAGCATCCCTGTTTTAGTGGCACCTCTATTAGAGCCCTCCGCTGACGGTCGCTAAGCGGACATTCAGCCTCTTTGGTACCAGCCTAAAAAAAGAACCACTTATAACTTATCGTTCTTAATCTTCCGTTGACTTACTGGCAACAGAGCCCCACCATTGGATTGTCTCCGGCGAAAGCCGGTTGGAGTCTGGATCCCTTTCACGCAAAGGTTGAACCAGCCACCTCAGAAGGGCGATGACAAGCTCACTGAGGTGCTTGTCTTAAACCGCCTTTGGGCGGTTTTGTCATTTCAGGGATGCGATATGCCACTCAAAGGAGCTTACCCAAAGCACGGCCATGTCCTCTATTGCGACTTTACGCGAGGATTTGTTGAACCAGAGATGGTTAAAAGAAGGCCCGTAGTCGTTATATCTCCAAGCTCGACACATGGACGAAGGTTGTGCACTGTCGCTCCAATCTCTTCGACGCCTCCCAGCGATCCAAAACTCTATCATTATCTCTTAGGTGAACCACCAATAGATGGAAGACCTCTAGGTGAGGAAGCCTGGGTTAAATGCGACATGCTTTATACAGTGTCTTTCGACCGATTGGACAAACCACATAGACGGACCCGAGCCGGCAGAGAGTACTACATGCCCCGTATTACTGGCGAGGATTGGAACAAAATCATGGAAGCTGTCAGTGAATACTTGAAGCTGACTTAATTCCACCGACACACAATGTTTCTATTCTTCTGGAAATTGAGAGTTTTAGAAGCCTCTTTTGCTCTCTGAGCTGGCCTTGAGGCGTTCAAAAAGCAAATGAAAGGGTGGTCGCAAAGCGAACGCTCAGGTTTGTAGGTAATGCTGAAAAATTGCCCTGCAACAGCAAATTGTCAGTCATCACCAAACTCCTGTGGTCTCCACCCGGCAAGGTACTTTTCGGCCAGCTCAAATAAATCATCAACTTGGTCAGGCGGCGTAGCTTTCAACGTTTCGACCCTCACTCGCAATGGATCTTCGCCGCCGTATAGCTCAACCAAAATATCCCACGCGAGCCGTGGCTTTCGCTGAACAGCACGACTACCCATTACCTGACTTCTTGTTTCACTCCTAGCACTCTTCAGTAGTGCAAATGTTACTTCCGGAGAATCAGGCACTATTAACTCAGGCTCATCAGGGGCGACCTCCCTTTTAGTCAGCAAAAGTACCCGTAGTAGATCTGTTTCACACGCCAACTTTTCGGGGCTAGCATTGCGGACCTCCTCGCGCCATTCAGCCTCAAACCTTTTCGCAGCCGCCTCCGAAACCAGCTTATGGCCGGCCCCTTCGCGATACCCAACATCGGTGATGAGTTCCATTTTTGAAGATAAAGAGTCAACTTGAGGGAGTATTTCTTTAACCGTTGCTTCAATGGCTTCAGGTTGCTTCAGTGCCCGCACGAGACGGTATACAACCCGTCCAACAACAAGTCTTGTATCTAAGTCGAACATTCCGCGCGGTCGATCAGGGAGCTTGGGAAGAAGATTGAGGAGCACCACGACCCCAGGGACTGCATGTTCAGCACCGAATTCATCCTCGTATGCTTCAAGCGAGGAGATAACATCCTCCAGTCGCTCTGCCGGTATCGAGGTGAGGTAACTCTCGAAAGCTGTTTTTTCAGTTATTAATGACCAAGCTTTCTCTGCATCTGAGAAGGCCTGTAATTGCTCCCCTATGACACGCTCTAAGTAGTAACTGAGCACGCTCACATGACCTACACGCCTTTCTCGCAACCAACTGCTTTTCCAATCCCCGCCGTAATGCATACCTCCTAGATGACGCTCGCCAGCCGGAAATAATCTCCGAATTAAATTGCTGACACTCTGCGCCTGATCTCCACCAGCCTTTACGAGATTATCAATCTGTTGCTTTAACTTAGGTGGCTCATCGTGATGCCCGTAGTCATTCGTTGTAGCGGTAAGGCCTTCCACCGAATGGTGCAAGGTGTGAAATACGTCTGGAAGAAATACACGAATTGCCTCTAAAGCCAACACATCGACTAAGGCAACTTGCCCTTCTAAATCCTTTACCGAACCATGAATAGCAGCGGCATAACGCCGGACATCCCTCATATTCCTTATGAGTGGCTTAATGACCTCCATAAATACATCTGGCCAAAGGGCTGAATCAAAGTGCCCGGGATTGTCTATGCCTTCGAGTGCTGCATCGATTGCCTTGAATATCTGAGAAGTTAAGACGTGATCTGGCACTGCGGGAAGGTCCACTCCAATCTGCAAGATCTTTTCAAGGTAGTCACGTCCCGGAATACCTTGTTCACCTAAAGCTTGTTCTACACGGTAGCGATCGAACGCCAATAAATAGATGATATTCGGGAAATTTGCTGTCAACCTCACTAACTTGAATACGTCCCGGATTTCAGGTGTAGATAGACGATCGATATCATCAAGTACAACGATAATCGGCTCGTTCAGTTTTTCTAAGGCTTCTCGCACTCTCGATTGGTTAGCTTTCACACCCTCTTTCTTACGCTGGAGGGACTTGGCAAGAATGTCGGTAACCACGCGCCCTCGCTCAATCCATGGTCCTACCAGCGGCAACCAACCGAGGCCTGAGAAAGATTCACCGTACTCTTCGATTCTCTCACCGACTTCAGCCATTCCCGGCCGAAGCCTGAGCTGAGCAGATAGCTCTATAAAAAACGAGTGGACAAGTTGGTCTGCTCCACTAAACATCCACGGGTTAAATTCAAGTACTGCTATTCCTGAATCCTTGAAGAAGCCTTGAGTTAGATTGATAAATGAGGTCTTACCTGAACCCCATGCTCCCAAAACCCCAACCACCACTCCTTCGCTGGCGTCCAAAGATAGAACTTGTTTGGCAAACGAAGAGGCCGACTTTACACGCCCAAGAGCATCATCCTCAGGTTTTTTGATTGGATTGTCCGCACTAAGGCGGACCACCTTCTCGTCAATTTGGGGGGTTGCTGGCTGTGTAGTTTGGCGATTTAAATCGTCACCTTGTTTATCCGAGAATAAATTACGTAACCAGTTCATGGACCATCCCATTGCCTAACGCCGACCAGCATGGCCGGCTGCGGAATGTAGGCGAAGCCGCAATGTAGTAGATCGCCGTGCCAGCACTTTTTATGGATTCTCAGCATAGGGCAACCCCTTCTGTGGGAGGCCGATACCACCGGACATGCTTACCTTCACATATGCGTCTTCCCCGAGAACCCAGTGGTACAAGTTACAAAGATCGTCCGGAAACAACTTCAATCCCGAGCCACCGATGTATCCAAAGTGGTTGCTGATAAACATCTTCTTGACCAAAGGAAATAATTCACCTGCATATCTATCTTGCCGAGCTACCATGGCAGCAGTGATAGAGGTAACTAGATCAGCTAGTTGTAGATGCTTAACTAAGTGGGATGGAGTTGTAAGAATATTTAGCGCTACACGATCTGGGCCAACGTGTACAGTTCCATTGTTAACCCGCTCAAGGAAATCGGACAAAAATGCCTCGTCCTGTTTATGGCTGCCACCCGGCCGGTCAGCGATCATCAAGCCAATGGTGTCTTGCTTCTCAAGGTGAACGGATATGCGCTCGAAAGCGAAGTCCAACGCTTTGTTGAAGGCGCGTTCTCCCTTCAACGTTGTGCGCCCCTTGTCCCAACAAATGACGATTGCCTTTACGCCGTGATCGAGTGCCGCTTGTATAATCTCACGGTAACATTCAGTTCTTTTCTCACCGTGTAAGTTTTCATATATCCAGGATTTCTTCTTGGGCGACCACTTAATCTCTTCGCCCTCGGGAATGGCATATTTTTTCTGGCAGATATCGGTAATCTGCTGTTCAAGAGGCATCAGCGCCTCTGGGGATACAAAAACTCCCCCAAATGAGATTATTTTTCCCATGCCATCTCGAACTCCTTTGTGAGTTGAGTCATCGGCGAAAAACAACTCCATGGGTCATCTCCTATCCATAACAGCAGCTAGACAGCGCGCTTCACCACTGCAAAAATTTGTCTGCGTCGTTGTTACAGCCTTTGAACCGTCAATCGCACCGCAGATAAATTTATAAAACAACAGCCTAGCGCACCATCGTGAGCTCTGCCACGGAATCATTTGGCTTCTGTAATTGGCTCCGTCAATTAAATAGCATGAAAGACCAGTGATTCGCTTGGAACCTTCGGGGAAAAGCACTAATCGAATGTTCGCTTTTGTTTAAAAGAAAACATTTTGGGCGGCCACAAGCGGTTGCCTGTGTGCCCATAAAGTGGCCAAGCTGACCAACTTATGGGTGCCATATCAGCCAATATCAAGAGTCTGCTCAAGATAGCCATTGTCATATGAGAAGCCGGGCATGTTAGCTGGGGCTTAGTGTTTTCCTCAACCGGCCATCTCAAATAATCCCCGCCTCTAGGCTGGCTGCCATCGACAATCCAAGCTTCTCACATTGGTCAACAAACTCCTCCTGAAATTCCCCTCGACAGATTAGAGCTCTTGAACTAAACGCCATTTTAGGCCGGTAGTAATGCTCTCTACTGCTCTACGAGTACCCGTGCCGTCGTGGCCCGCGCGAATGTAGTAAGCAAAGGGTAAGCCTTGGGTTTTCTCCAGGCAGGGATAATAGCTGCGATCAAAGAAATCCTTCAAAGCGCCGCTCATATAACCGAGGTTTTCAGTGGTGCCGAGGATAATGGCATCACAGGCAAGAACATCATCCGGGCCGGCCTCGAGTGGCGCCAGCACGGTTACTTCTACATTTTCAATGTCTTCATGGCCCGCACCCTGCGCGACAGCGTCGCGCAGGGTGCGGGTATTCAGAGAAGGCGCATGGGAAACAATGAGTAATTTCTTTTTGCGATCCATAACGCACCTCCCGGGATGTCTTAAATCAGTTCGCTACTCGCTTCTTCGGCAGCTTCGGCGGCCGCCGCAGCGTCTTTCTTGGAAACCGGTTTCGGCATCAGCTTGTCACGTACTTTGGTTTCGATTTCCATGGCAATTTCCTTGTTTTCTTCAAGGAACTTGCACGCATTGGCTTTGCCTTGGCCAATCTTATCGCCGTTGTAGGCATACCAAGCGCCGGATTTGTCCACAAAGCCTTCTTTAACGCCCATGTCGAGCACTTCAGCCAACTGGTAAATGCCCTTGCCGTAAAGAATCTGGAACTCAGCCTGACGGAAAGGCGGGGATACCTTGTTCTTGACCACTTTAACGCGGGTTTCGTTACCCACTACCTCATCACCGTCTTTTACCGCACCAATACGGCGGATATCCAAACGTACAGATGAGTAGAATTTCAGAGCGTTACCGCCAGTGGTGGTTTCGGGGCTACCGAACATCACACCGATTTTCATACGAATCTGGTTGATGAAGACCAGTAGGCAGTTGGAATGCTTCACGTTACCCGTGAGCTTACGCAGAGCCTGAGACATCAAGCGGGCTTGCAGACCAACGTGGCTGTCACCCATTTCGCCTTCAATTTCAGCTTTCGGTGTAAGCGCGGCAACGGAGTCAACAACGATGACGTCTACGGCGTTGGAGCGCACGAGCATGTCGACAATCTCCAGAGCCTGTTCCCCGGTGTCTGGCTGCGAAACCAGAAGGTCGTCCACGTTAACGCCGAGCTTTTCCGCGTAGATAGGATCTAAAGCGTGCTCAGCATCGATAAAGGCACAGGTTTTGCCTTCCTTCTGCGCTTCCGCAATAACCTGAAGAGTCAGTGTCGTTTTACCAGAGCTCTCAGGCCCGTAAACTTCAACAACCCGCCCGTAAGGCAAGCCGCCTATACCCAAAGCAACATCCAGCCCGAGAGAGCCAGTGGAAACCGCAGGCATGGCTTCGCGGGGCTGGTCGCCCATTTTCATTATCGCGCCTTTACCAAACTGGCGCTCAATCTGACCCAGCGCTGCGCTCAATGCTTTTTTGCGGTTATCTTCCATCAGTGCAAACCCTCTGTTGCCTAGGCCGCCAGCGAGAGAACACAAGCCGGCGGAGAGATAGTAAATCGGGACCCGCGCAATGGTTGCGGCAGAATTCCCTGTATGTTTGAACAGTATTAAAACATACCCCGCGAAAGAGACCAACCCCTGTTATTGTGAAAAACCTCAGGCTTCTTCCAAAAACCCGCTAACACCCTGCAGGGCAAAGAGAACCGCTTGCCGGCGCACCTGATCACGATCGCCGCTAAAATGCTGAACCACCGCCTCTGTCGTCTTCACGGCACTCCCCCACGCGAACCAAACCGTGCCTACTGGCTTCTCTTCGCTGCCACCACCAGGCCCGGCCACACCACTTACAGCCACCGCAATATTCGCCCCGGTTGTCGCCAGGCACCAGCGACCATCTCGCGGACAACTGGCTCACTAACAGCTCCATGGTTATCCAAAGATACATCCGTAACCCCAAGCAAAGCCTTTTTAGCATCATTGCTGTACGTAACCAGACCACCCACCACGTAGGCTGAAGAACCTGTTTTATCTGTTAATACTTTGGCAACCCAGCCGCCGGTGCAGCTCTCGGCGGTCACCACCGTAAAGCCCATCTGTGATAATTGGTCTGCTAACTGGCTTGCTGCTTGTTCGAGTTCGTAGTCGCTGGCAGGCATAATGTTCTCCTCGTTTCATCACGGGCATTATTTTCTTACAATCCGTGGCTTCACCCAAAGCAAGATTATCCGGACTCGTCCATGTCAGCAGCTCAGAACAGCAAACCCCAGCACACCCCAATGATGCAGCAATACCTTAAAATCAAGGGTCAGCACCCGGACGAGCTGGTGTTCTACCGGATGGGTGATTTTTACGAACTGTTCTATGACGACGCCAAGAAGGCCGCAGAGCTGATGGATATTACCCTCACAGCCCGGGGGCAGTCCGGCGGCAACCCAATTCCCATGGCAGGCATCCCGTTTCATGCCTCAGAAGGATACATTGCACGGCTGGTCAGGGCGGGTCAATCCATTGCCATTTGCGAGCAGATTGGCGACCCGGCAACCAGCAAAGGCCCGGTTGACCGCCAAGTGGTCAGAATTGTTACCCCCGGCACCCTGAGCGATGACGCTTATCTCGAAGACCGTCGCGACAACCTGCTGGCCGCCATTTATCACCACCGCGAACAGTTCGGCTTTGCATCATTGGACATCTCCAGTGGTCGATTTGTGGTTTCCGAGCTAGATAACCTGGAAGCCTTGCAAGGGGAATTGCAACGGTTACGCCCTGCGGAAATTCTTATCAGTGAAGACTTCCCGTATCAGGAAGTGCTTACGGGCCTTACCGGCGTTCGGCGCCAGGGCCCCTGGCTTTTTGAATCCGATACGGCCCGCCGCGTAATTACACAACAGCTACAGGTACGGGACCTCACCGGTTTTGGTTGTGAGGATTTGAGTTTAGCCATTTGTGCCGCCGGCTGTTTATTGCAGTACGCAAAAGAAACCCAACGCACCGCCCTGCCCCATATCCGCAAGCTAACCCGAGAACGCCGGGACGAGGCGGTGATTCTCGATGCCACCAGCCGCCGCAACCTTGAGATTGATGTCAATCTTATGGGCGGGTATCAGCACACTCTGGCCTGGGTAATGGACCGAACTGCAACCTCCATGGGCGGCCGGGAGCTAAGGCGCTGGCTGAACCGCCCGCTGCGGGATGTGAACGCAGTGCAACAGCGACAGCAAGCGGTATCTGCCCTGCTTGAGGGCTTCCATTACGAGCCTGTACATAACTTGCTCAAAGCCGTGGGCGATATTGAGCGCGTGTTGGCCCGAGTGGCACTGCGTTCGGCCCGCCCCAGAGATCTGGCCCGCCTGCGGGACGCCTTCCAGACCCTGCCAGAGCTGCAGAAAACCCTGAAGCCGGTTAATTCTCACCACGTCGTTAAACTGGCCACGGTGATTGGCGAATACCCAGAGCTTGCCGACACGCTGGAGCGTGCGATTATCGACAACCCTCCGGTCGTGATCCGCGAAGGCGGCGTGATTCGTGAAGGCTTTGATGGCGAGCTGGACGAGCTGCGCAACATCAGTGAGAACGCCGGCCAATACCTGCTGGACGTGGAAACCCGGGAGCGAGAGCGCACCGGCATAAGTACCTTGAAAGTTGGCTATAATCGGGTTCACGGCTACTACATTGAAATCAGCCGAGCCCAGTCTGCGCATGCACCTGTGGACTATATCCGCCGCCAAACCCTGAAAAACGCAGAGCGTTTTATTACCCCGGAACTGAAAGAATTCGAAGACAAAGCCTTGAGCGCCAAAAGCCGTGCGCTGGCCAGAGAAAAGGGCCTTTACGATGAGGTACTGGAGACAGTCGCGGAACAGCTCGCGCCCCTGCAGGATGCCGCACAGGCGCTGGCCGAGCTGGATGTGATCAGCAACTTTGCCGAGCGCGCCACCACTTTACGCTTTGCTGCACCGGAGTTTCGCGAGGCTGCCGGGTTCGATATCGAGGAAGGCCGCCACCCGGTAGTCGAGCAGCTTCTTGACGAGCCTTTCGTGCCCAACAACCTGCTGATGGACACCCAACGCCGCATGCTGGTCATTACCGGCCCCAACATGGGCGGTAAGTCTACCTACATGCGCCAAGCGGCCCTCATTGCTCTACTGGCCTACACGGGCAGCTTCGTACCAGCCAACCGTGCTGTGCTTGGGCCAGTAGATCGCATATTCACTCGTATGGGTTCATCCGATGACATTGCCGGCGGCCGCTCCACCTTTATGGTGGAAATGACAGAAACCGCCAACATCCTGCACAACGCCACCGAGTTCAGCCTTGTGCTGATGGACGAAGTAGGCCGAGGCACCAGCACCTTCGATGGATTATCCCTGGCCTGGGCAACGGCCGAACACTTGGCAAAAGAGATTCGCTGCTACACCCTGTTTGCGACTCACTATTTTGAGCTCACGCAGTTGGCGGACGATCTGGAACTCGCTGTAAACGTACACCTGACAGCAACAGAACACGACGACAGCATTGTGTTCCTGCACAATGTACACGAAGGCCCTGCCAGCCAAAGCTACGGTTTGCAGGTAGCAAAGCTGGCCGGCGTGCCCCAGAGCGTGATACACAACGCCAAAGCGCAGCTGAAACTGCTGGAAGGCAGCGCAGTGCCCGCAGCCACTACGCGCCCATTGGTCGCTGAGGCAAGCCAGAAACGGCCAGCAGTGCCCAGCCAGACCGTTTACCAGGGTGACATGTTTGCCAGCGCAGAACCCAGCGCCGTGGAAGAAGCATTGCAGAGCTTCGACCTGGACGACTTGTCACCCAGAGAAGCCATGAACCGGCTGTATGAATTGAAGAAATTATTGAAAACTGACGGGAAGTGACGTGAATAATAAGGTTATAGCTGCCAGACGCTTGCGGCAGCGCGGGCTGCTCCCTACAATATCGCCCATTAAAATATAACCATGGAGCCTGACAACAAGCTCCGGATGAGATTGACCACTGGACCAGGGATCTGATTATGGCGTTTATCGTTACCGATAACTGCATCAAGTGTAAACATACAGACTGCGTAGAAGTGTGCCCGGTAGACTGCTTCTACGAAGGCCCGAACTTTCTGGTAATCGACCCGGACGAGTGTATCGATTGCGCGCTGTGTGAGCCCGAGTGCCCGGTTGAAGCGATTTTCTCGGAAGACGAGCTACCCGCAGACCAAGAACCATTCATTGAAATCAATGCCGAGTTGGCGGCCAAGTGGCCCAATATCACCGAGAAGAAAGACGCTCCTGCAGACGCTGCAGAATGGGATGGCAAGCCCAACAAGCTTCAGTATTTGGAAAGATGACTCGAGCCAAGCTTGGCAGCACCGCCCAAGCCTAAGCGCAAAAAAGGGAAGCCTATATGGCTTCCCTTTTTTTATGAAACTGCATCACCTTGAGCAGCCAAGCAGCAGGCTGCAGATACTAGGATTCCGGCTCCAGAATCTTACGTGCCGCAGCCGATTTATAAAAAGCTGACAGCCGTCGGCGCACAAGCGCCTCAACATACCCCTCTTCCTGAAGCACACCGATAACTGGAATAGCCCAGGCGTCCACCTCTGCCATAATTACATCGCGGGTAACGCCCAGATCACCGAGCAAGTCGGTAAGCGGTCGGTCACCATATTTCACAAACAGATGTGACACCACAGCCCGGGCACAGCCTTCAAAGTAAGCTGTTTTGCGGAACTGCAGCCAAAACTCATATCCCAGCACGACAAACTCCTGCAGCTCAACGTCTCCCAACCCATCGTGAAGCTCTGCAATCGTTCGATCCTCTACAGAAACCCAGGCCGCCATCACCGTGTCTCGCACTTCTTCATCGGAAAGCGCACGCTGCAGGAACTGCTCACTGCGGCTGACAAGCCCCGGCAGGCTATCTGAAAGCCAGGCTTTAAGGCGACGTTCAAAGGTTTCATCCAGCCCGGGCACCGCTTTGTTAGCCATGCGCTTGCCAAACTTCATCATGGAACCAACGCCGGGGACCGTTTTAGTGATCAGATTGTCTTCATAAAGGTAATTAACAATACCCTGATAGACCACGTTTGATACCAGCTCCTGATAAACCGGGTGAGCCATGATTTCGCTGATCACCCGCTCACGCTGCTGCCTTAGCTCTAGCATTTCTTCCACAAACCCCGTGGCCTGCTCGCGGGTGATAATGTCGCCCAAGGTGTTGTTCGCCTGAACCGAGGCATTCAGTACCTCGGCCGCCATCTCGCCTGCCAGTTCGGGAATGCCTGCGTCCAGCTCCATGCTTACAACAACGCGCTGGATGGTCTCCATCACTTGTTTTTCCGAGGCTATGCGATTCAGGGTGACAGTACCTGCGTGATCAAGAAGCTCACTGACCTCCTGCTTAAGGAATGTGCGAAGCTTTGTACCCTTTAGTGAGGCAACTTCATGCTTCACATGCAATTCCAGCAGTTGACTGGCTGGATCGATTTTGTCCTTGGTCATGGTATTCGCGGCCTTGTTGATGTGGTGAAACACAGCTAAATTGCACTGGATAGCGGGAGGCTAACACGAAGATCGGAAAGACGGATTCGCCATAATTGCGGTTGGTTCGCTGCGGCCGGGCCAGTGCCGGCAGCTGCGGAGGTAATTACTGATAATCGCTGAAGCTGTGTGTGTCTGCCGCCAGCGCCAAACACAAGCTGCCGGGGCCAACGTAAATGCTGCTGGTAATGCCCATCTGTGACAGTAGCAACTCGACGCCATTTTGTTCGCAGGCATTTCTGAGCCGATTCAAACCAGGCAAATCTTCGATCTCTGTCCAGGCCAAGCCACAGGATAGGCTCACATAAGGCGTTAGTAGCCCAGCCTCAACTCGTGCAGTGGCATAATTCATGACCTTTTCTACAGCCACGTCAAAACTGCGGGTCTTGGCAACGGGCTGGCCTTCAGCGCCCTGGCCAAAAATCACCGGAGTGATATTCAAGGCTTTACCCAGAAACGCCACAACGCCCGATACGCTTTTGTCACCACGGCGCCGGGCACGCTCACGAATATAGTGAAGGTCACGGGGAATAACGCAGGTGTATATCTTGTCTGAGAACCGCTCTACCTCGTTACGCAAGGCATTTTTAGAAAGCTTCTGATCAATCAGTTTAAGTGTATGGGCTGCCAACAAACCCTGCCCCGCAAAGATCTGCTTGCTATCAATCACGCGCATGGAAAATTTGCCCTCACGGCCTGAAGCTGCGCGTGCTTGCTCGTAATTGGCCATTACGCTGTTCATGGCTTCCGACGCATTCTGGTAAATCAGGCTTCGGCTGCGGGTGACCGTTTCACAGATGGCCACATCGAACTGGGGAACAATCTTTTCCATGAACAGCTCATGAATCTGCTCGGTGGTAAAAGCCCGGGTTTCAGCATGGCGGCCTTTCTGCAAAAGCCCACTCTGATAAAACTCCTGAGTTCTTACAGGGTCGTGTTTATCAATATAGGTTTCGCCATCGATAACGGCCGTCACCGGGAGGACAAACAAGTCGTGCTTTCGACTGAATTCGTAAGGTAAATCACACGCCGAATCAACGATCAACCCAACTCGCATGCTGGACCTCCTGTTTTGGGCCGCTTTCCCGAACGGAAGCGCCATTTATTGTAATGGTGTTAGCAAGCTTCATCTTTACACACCCTGTACCGGTTTTCAGCACACCCGGATTAAATGGTGGGCGCAGCAGCATCCAGTTCCCGGAGATTTTCCTCCAGAAGCGCCCTGTTATCCTGCTGCCAAGGGTGAAAGTCTTTGCGGAAGTACGCCAGAAAATCAGGCAGACACTTGCGCAAGATTCCGGGCTTGCCCCACAAAAAGTTGAGCCCGCCCATCCAGGTGCGAAGGCTCCAGAGCTTACCGTCGGTTTTCAGAAGGCTGCAGGTATTCAGAAAAGTGTATTTAAAGAAATTCCAGGTCACAAACAGGAAGATAATCCGCCTAAGGCGCTCGTTACCTACGCATTCTCGGTACACATCAAACGCCACCGATTTGTGCTCGGTTTCTTCTATGGCATGCCAGCGCCAGAGCTGAGCCATCACGGGCGTTGCACCATCCAGCCATTCAGGATGGCTTAAAATCGCATTCGCCAGCACCGCTGTGTAATGCTCGGCGCCGCAAGTACCCGCCAGCTGCCGGCTGGGCGACAATTTTCCAACCCATTCCATGTGCTTGCGAAAGCGGCGATCCAGCCCCTCAATATCATAGCCCCGAGCTTTCAGGGCTTCGTTGTAGGCTTTGTGCTCACGGCTGTGCAGCGCTTCCTGGCCAATAAATCCACGGATCTCGGCCTTCAGCTTCGGATCGGCAACCCGGTCCTGATAAAGCCGAACCGCGTTTATAAATTGCTGCTCGCCATCTGGAAACTGAAGCGATAGGGCATTAAGGAACGCTGTTCGGAACGCGTCGTCGCCGTGCCAAAGCGTTTTCAGATCTTCGTTGACATCAAAATGCAAATTCCGGGGCTTAACGGACACCCCTTCGGGAGTGAAACTGACGGTCATGACTGCCTCCTTTTTATTATGACGTTCGAGCGGCGGACAAAAAATCACCAACAAACTCAGTTTAGTCCTGAGGACGAGACAGAAGGAAGAGCAAGGCCAGGAAAACGGACAGATTGTCACAAAATGACACACCGTCATGGGCGCACGGAGGAGAAATAAAAGGGCAGGCAAAAAAAAGGGGAGGCGTTCCGCCTCCCAAAGACACACAGGATAAGGACGGCCCCCGGTGTAAACCGGAGGCCACCAATTCAGTGCTTGTCTGCCTCGTCTTTACCCGGTGCATCAGGGTCTGAGGTAAAGCCAAGAAGCTTGGTTCGCTCAATCAGCAGATATAGAACCACACCCGTCGCAAGGCCCCAGCCGGCGCCATAAACCGCCAATACCACGCCCATGGTGCCCGCAATACCACGTTCGGTATTATTCTCAAGCTGCTCCAGGCCTACCATCAAACAAATGTAACCGGTCAACAAAAGAGTCAGCGACAACGCAATGGGCAATACCGGCTGAAAAAAGCTCACCAGCGGCAAGATAAACAGGGCAATAAAGCCGGTAATCCAGAAGGTGCCGCCACCGCTATAGATTGAGTCCATGGCGTTGCGACCATATTTGTAGCGCTCAGCCATGGTGGCCGTCACAGCTGTCCAGATTGGACCAGCGAGTCCAGGATACGGAGCGAAGAAAGCATGCCCACCGTTGCGGATAGCGGTTACCAGATGCACGCGGTCGATACTGTTGTCGATATCTTCGTCTTTACGAAGATGATCCACGCGATTCATCAGGGACTGGCCCACTACAATATCGCCGAAAGCAATAATGTAGGCGATGACCGCCGTTGGAATCGCGTAGAGGAATACTTCGGGATTGGGGAATCCAACCGTAAACGGCAGGTAGTTCCACAACTCGTCAAAAGCCGGTTTGGTAATGCCCCATTCAACATTCGGAACGTCATATTCGCCGGTGGCAAACCCCACCAGAATAGCCACAATCATGCCCGGAACCATACCGTAATTGGCCACCTTGCGAGCAAAGGAATTGACCTCAACAAAGCCCTTGAAAGACACAGAGAACATCAGATACAGGCAAACCAGTCCGCCAACAATCAGTGATATAGGCGTATTGGCCACCCGACCGCCTACTTCAATTTCTCCCATCAGCGCAGCAATACCGGCACCAATAATAATACCACCCTTCATGGAGCGAGGTATCAGATCAACCAGCTTGCTCCCTAAACGACTGACACCGAGCAAAAGGAAAATGATAAACACCAGGAACTGCAGTGCAAACATCGCCTGAATGGCTTCTGGGCCAGGCTCAAAGTCACTCAGGAACAGCAGTACCACCGGGATACCCGGCGTTATCCAGCCCGGAACCAGAGGGACACCCAGCAAGGCGGGCAGCATAAAACCAATACCGCAGATCACTGCATAGGCCAAGGCTACGTCGTAGGGTACACCGAGGTATTTTTCCAGTAGAGGGATCATGGCCAGACTAACCACAAACATGATCAATGCTTGCACCATCTCCGCAAATTCCCAGCGGTAGTGAACAAACGGTAGGCGAATTTTGAATGGGCCAGCAGGCCAGAATGGCTGTTCTTCCCCATTCTTACGATGAAACATTTGCATAGGAATCTCCTGACACACGCGAACAGCGTGTGCCTGATCATGTTGTTTTTGTGGTGATATTCGGCAGCACTGGGGCCAGTGCTGCCAGTCAGAAGATCAGTCCAGCTCTTTGGCTTGATCCCTAAGTACGAACTTCTGGATCTTGCCCGTGGAGGTTTTGGGCAGCTCCGAGAAAACGACGGTTTTGGGTACCTTGAAGCGAGCCAGGTGTTCGCGGCAGAAGTTGATAATATCCTCTGCGCTCACATCGCCCGCTTCCGGCTTGAGGGTTACAAAGGCACAGGGAGTTTCGCCCCACTTTTCATCCGGGCGAGCCACTACCGCGGCTTCGAGAACCGCCGGGTGCCGGTAAAGCGCATCTTCTACCTCAATGGTGGAAATGTTCTCGCCGCCAGAAATAATGATGTCTTTGAGACGGTCCTTGATTTCCATGTAGCCGTCTTCGTGCCACACGGCCAGGTCGCCGGTGTGGAACCAGCCGCCGCGGAACGCTTCCTCGGTGGCTTTCGGGTTTTTCAGGTAGCCTTTCATCACGGTATTACCGCGCAGGAAGATTTCACCGATGGTCTTACCATCTTTGGGAACCGCCTCCATCGTTTCGATGTCACCCACCATGGTGCCGGCAAGGGTGTGATAACGCACACCCTGACGGGCTTTCATCTTCGCCCGATCATGCAGCGGCAGTTCATCCCACTCCTTCTTCCACGCACAGACCGTTACCGGCCCATAGACTTCGGTCAGGCCGTATACGTGAGTCACTTTGATGCCCATTTCCTCAACAGCACCAATAACCTGGGCCGGAGGCGCCGCGCCTGCAGTCATAGAGCGAACCTCGTGATCAATGCCCGCCTTGGACTCAGGCGGCACATTCAGCAAAGCATTCAGCACAATGGGCGCACCGCACATGTGGGAGACCTGGTGCTCTTTGATCAGTTGCAGGATTTTTTCCGGATCTACCCGGCGCAGACAAACGTGGGTACCAGCCATGGCTGTAATCGTCCAGGGGAAGCACCAGCCGTTGCAGTGGAACATAGGCAACGTCCACAGATACACTGGATGCATGCCCATCGACCATACCGCCTGGTTACCCAGTGCGTTGATATAAGCGCCGCGATGGTGATAAACCACACCCTTGGGGTTACCCGTGGTTCCGGAGGTGTAGTTGAGCGATATGGCATCCCATTCGTTATCCGGGAAACTCCACTGGAACTGCGGGTCGCCTTCCTTCAGAAACGCTTCGTAGTCCAGGTCGCTTACCTGAACACCTTCCCCATATTCCGGGTCGTCCACATCAACAACCAGTGGCTTGTCGTCCAAACGGCTGACCGCGTCGCGCACCACTTCGCCAAATTCGCGATCTGCGATCACAACCTTTGCTTCGCCGTGCTCGAGCATATAGGCAATGGCTTCTGCATCCAGACGCACATTCAGGGTGTTCAGCACTGCACCCACCATGGGCACACCAAAGTGGCACTCCACCATTGCTGGAATATTGGGCAACATGGCGGCAACCGTATCACCCCGGCCAATGCCGCGACCTTTCAGCGCCGACGCCAGCCGCCGGGAGCGATCATAAGTCTGCGACCAGTTATACCGAATGGCCCCATGAATAATGGAGGGGAAATCCGGGTAAACGCTGGCGGTGCGTTCGATAAAATCAATCGGTGATTGAACAGCGTAATTGGCATCAACGGGCGCAAGGCCCTGATCGAAGATCGAGGTCATGGGGTGTTCCTCTTTGAGAGCCTGTTGTTCTTGTGGCGTATTCAGCAAAATCGTTAGACTAGCTATAATGTCTTATAGTCAGAATGATATTTAATAACGCAAAAACTAGAAACTACACCAACGTATTATAGTATAGTTACTATATACCACTCCCTTGTGAGAGATTTGGTTACTACTATGAGTTTTAGCTTGCCAGACGCAGACCCGCAACCCGGCCTGATACTGAACCACTCCGCTCACGTGTTGCGGAGCAATCAGGCCGCAGATACATTGTGGGTGAAGAATGATCTGGCAGGCCTTTCTGACCTGCTTCCAACAAATGTGCAGGCATTGGTTAACGCTGCGCTGCAACAAGCGCGGGCGATCGAAGGTGTAGAAACCCGGTTCAACAGCACCATACTTTTATGGACGTTTATTCCCTCCCCGCAAACCTGCGAGGTACTGGCCCGCGGGCGGGACGCCACAACCGACGTCCTGACGCATGAACAAGCCACTCGATCAAACCGCCTATACCGAGTGATCACCGAAAACACCACCGATCTTATCTCGCGCCATGCTCCGGACGGGCGCTTTATCGACGCTACGCAGGCTTCATGGCGCTTACTCGGTTACTGGCCTGAAGAGCTACGCGGTAAGCTTTTGGAAGATATTTTTCGCAGTGATAGCGCTATGCAGCAGCTCACGGAGGCCCGCAATCGCCTAAGAGATGACGGCTATGCCACCATGACTCTGGATATAGCCCACCGTAACGGCAGCAAACGCTGGTTCGAGATCGCAAGCCGGGCCATAAGGGAAACCTATACAGGTGCGGTTGTTGAGGTAGTCAGCGTATCCAGAGACATCACTGCCAGGGTGGCCTCGGAAGATAACAACCGCAGGCTGGCTGATGAGCTTGCGCGCACAGCAAGGCTCGCGGCACTGGGCGAGCTGGCATCCAGCATAGCCCACGAAATGAACCAGCCCCTGGCAACCATCGTCAACTTTGCCAGTGCCAGTCAGCGTTATCTTAAAAGCGCAGGAGCAAACCCCGAACACCTTGAGCGTGTTGACGATGGCCTTCAGAAAATCATCCATCATGCCAATCGCGCATCAGAAGTAATCAAACACTTACGCGCCTTTCTTCGCAAAGGCCGGAAGCGCACCACAACGGTTTTACTAAACCAGACTCTTACAAATGTAGCCCGACTTTGTCAGTGGGAAGCTGACAAAAACAACGTAGACATTGTCTGTGCACCCGCCACCGGTGAGCCTACCATCATCGCAGATCCGGTATTGCTGGAGCAGGTGCTGATCAATCTGATCCGAAATGGTATGGAAGCAAACGTGGAAACCCGCAGTACTCAGCCGGACAGCGCAGGTTCACGCCTGGTGATTTCAACCTCGGTAAACAACAAGGGCGAGACCCTGATAGATGTCACCGATGAAGGGCCTGGTCTTGATGAACAGGAGATCAGGCAAATGTTTCAGCCGTTTTACACCAACAAACCTCTGGGGCTGGGATTGGGGCTCTCCATGAGCCGCTCCATTATTGAAGGTTTTGGTGGATTTCTGGACGCTCAACCTGCCTCAACCGGCGGCCTTACACTAACCTGCCGCTTCCCGACAGCGCCCGCAAACAAACGCACACCAAGCATCGAGACTGAACCCAATGAGTGATCAACCTGCACCTGACACCAACACCGTTTACGTTGTTGACGACGACGACGGCATGCTGGAATCGACACAATGGCTGCTGGAGTCGGTCGGGTTAAACGTGCATGCGTACAGCGACGGCCGCAAGTTTCTTGACGCCTTGGGAGACAGCCGGGGCGGCTGCGTGGTGCTGGATGTAAGGATGCCAGGCCTGGGTGGGCTTAACGTTCAGGAAGAGCTACAAAAGCGAGGCATTGAGTTGCCGATCATTTTCGTATCCGGCCATGCGGACGTGTCTATTGTGGTGCGCGCGTTCAAATCTGGCGCTTTTGATTTCATCGAGAAACCGTTCAACGAGCAACTACTTCTGGACAGCGTGCAACAGGCACTGGAGGCGCATCAGCACTCCAACCACCTGCAACTGGGCGACGAGCGAACCGACGCGCTCATTACAACGCTCACGCGCCGGGAGCGGGATGTTTTCCTACCCATGGCCCAAGGCTACACCAGCCGGGAAATCGCCGATCAGCTGGGCGTAGGCGTCAAGACCATCGACCTCTATAGAGCCCGCGTAATGAAACGCCTGGGTGCCGAGCGGTTGCCCGACGTTACGGGTATGGCCATCACCGCCGGGCTTCTGGACCCATCAAACCTTCGCACTGAATCCTGAGTAACCTCCCACCAGGCGCCTCAACCGCTCTGCGCCAGCTCTTCATGGGCAAGTGCTCCGAGCCTGGCGATTGCCTGGTCGATGCGTTCGCTCCAGGGGTTGCCACCATTCAGCCGCAGGCACGATTCGAACTTGTCTGAAATCGAGAACATCAGGCCCGGTGCCACGTTAATGTTTTCCGCCCGCGCCCGGTGATAAACCCGAGTGCCAGAAACCCCAGCAGGCAACTGCACCCACAGCACAAAGCCGCCTTGTGGCCGGCTTACGGCCGTGCCAGCAGGAAACGAGCGAGCCACAGCTGCTCGCATACGCTCTATCGCCTCCCGATAATTTTGCCGTGCAGAGCGCAGATAGCGATCATAGCCGCCCTGCTCCAGAAAATGCGCAACCGCCAGTTGTGGAATGGACGACGTTGCCAAATTGGAAAAGTATTTTTGCTGCCGGGCACCGGCCATGTAACGCCCGGGCAACATCCAGCCCAGTCTCAACCCAGGAGAAATGGTTTTCGAAAAAGAGTTGCAGTAGATAACATTGTCTGTGCGATCAAAGGCTTTCGCAGGTTTGGGTCGTTCGCCTGAGTGATAAAGATCTCCGTAAATATCATCCTCTATTAACGGCACGCCAGCGGCGGCAAGCATAGACACCAGCTGTTTCTTGCGCTCATCCGGCATTCGGGCGCCCATGGGGTTACTGTGATTGCATACCACCACGCAGGCTTTCAAGGGCCACTGCTCCAGGGCCAACTGTAAGCCTTCAAGACTAAGACCGTCAGATGGGTGCGTCGGAATTTCCATGGCTCGCAGCCCGACAACTTCCAAAGCCTGAAGAATACCCGGGAACGACGGCGACTCAACTGCCACTATGTCCCCCGGTTGAGTGACAGCGCGCAAGCCCAGAATAATGGCCTCCTGAGCACCGTTGGTAACCAGCACATCATCTGGTGTCACAGGAACACCTACCGACGCCATACGCTGCGCAATCTGCCTGCGGAATGACTCTTTGCCGGGAAAGGCGTAGTCCAGCGTTTCAAGGCCACGTCGTGCGGCCCACAGCGTGCTCTGCTGAATCTGCCGTAACGGCAGATAATCCGCATGGGGAATGGCAGTGGCCAGCGGCACCATGCGTTTTTGCTCATCCGCACACAAATCCAGAGCCATCTCACGGGCACTGACCGGTACCGGCCGGTTGCGATGCTTATGCATAACAGGCTCTGGCGCATCAACGGCAGGCAAGCGAACAAAATAGCCACTGCGTTCCCGGGCCTGAAGATAACCACGGGCCTCTAGCGTCTGGTGCGCCTGCAGCACCGTTGAAATGCTGACGCCCAACTGCTTGCTCAACACTCTTACGCCGGGCAACCGGTCTCCATCGCGATAGACTCCGTCCTGTATCAATGCCTGAAGCCTGTCTGCCACTTGGTTGTATAGAACACCCATCCCCGTTGCCTCGCCGCATCGATAAAATTTTTGCCCACTCAAGCACCACTGTCGCCATTGCAACAGACCGGCGTCGGTTATGAACAGTACAGTTGCCGGTAAAACTGACCGGTACAGATGGTCGACTGTCTCTTCTGTACCGGTTCAAAAACAGGTTATCTGAATCTGTTATGGCTGTCTGCACAGGGGGACAATAACAACATCGCAAACAGAAGAAGGAGTTTCATCATGGGCATAGCAAACAGTCACGCTCTGGCAGCAACACGGAACAATCTCTTCGGGCTTCAGCCCAACGCTCCGTCCTTGTATGAGGAGGGAGGGAAAACGAGCCGCCAATGGCTGGAAGACCTCGGGTTTTCCGTGAGGCAGTCGGATCAGCAGCACTGGGTGGTAACCCACCACAACCCCCTGCCCGAACTGCACTTTTACAGCGCCCGTGAACTGGCGCAGTTTGCCAGCTACAAGGCTCACCACTACGCTAAGCGTTTGCTCCGGGAGAACAGATCATGAGATACCCCATCTATCAGGTAGACGCCTTCACCAGCGAGATCTTCAAAGGCAACCCGGCAGCCGTTATGCCTCTGGAGTCATGGCTGCCGGATGCGACATTGCAAGCCCTGGCGGCGGAGAACAATCTGGCAGAGACGGCGTTTTTCGTACGTGAAACCAGTTCTGATAGCGCAGACTTTCACATACGCTGGTTCACTCCGCGTATAGAAGTGCCTCTTTGCGGGCATGCCACTCTGGCCAGCGCCTGGGTTATTTTCAACAAACTGGGCTGGCCTGAACATGCGATTCGCTTCCAGTCCAAAAGCGGCCCCCTGGGCGTTCATAAGACCCCGGATGACTGGCTGGTACTGGACTTCCCCAACCTTCACATCGAAGAACAGGAAACACCTGCCATCATTATCGAAGCTCTTGGTGGCGCACCCGCCCGGGCCTTTCACGTGCCGAGCGACACCAATGACATGATCGTTCTGGAAAACGAAGCAGCGGTAAGAGCGGCGCAACCGGATCTGCGAATACTAAAGCAACTGGGCAATATGGGCCTGATTGTCACTGCGCCCGGCGACCAGGCCGACTTCGTTAGCCGGTACTTTGCCCCCGGCTCAGGCATTGATGAAGACCCGGTTACGGGCTCGATTCACAGTGCTCTGGTGCCTTATTGGGCCGACAGACTCGGCAAAACCAAGCTTGAAGCCCGACAGCTGTCAGCCCGGGGCGGCGTGCTGCACTGTGAATTGAAAGGCGACCGTGTTGCCATTGCTGGGCAGGCTGCGTTCTATATGGAAGGAACAGTTCACTTGGAATGAGCCATACGACGGCTCTGGGGCTGGTATACTGCGCGCCACATTAACCAACCGGCAGGCAGCAATGACGGCAAGTTCCAGCAACCAGTACGATGTAATCATTATCGGCGCCGGCGCCGCCGGCCTGATGTGTGCGGCCACCGCAGGCTATCGCGGGCGTAAGGTGCTGGTAATTGATCATGCCAACAAACCGGGAAAGAAAATCCTCATGTCTGGTGGCGGGCGCTGTAACTTCACCAACCTCAACAGCACGCCTGCCAATTTTCTATCAGACAACCCGCGCTTTTGCATTTCTGCCCTGAAACGTTATACCCCGCAGAATTTTCTGGATCTTGTTGAACGCCACGGCATTGAACATGAAGAAAAAGCCGCTGGTCAGCTGTTTTGCAAAGACAGCGCGAAAGAAATACTCGCCATGCTGCTGACAGAATGCGACTGGGCCGGTGCTGAAGTTCGCATGAAAACCAGCGTAAAGAGCATCGCCCAAAGTGCTGGGCACTACCGGGTTAACACCAGCTCAGGCGCCCTCACCTGCGAATCTCTGGTTATCGCCTGCGGCGGCCTATCCATCCCCACCATGGCGCAACCGGCTTCGGCTACGACATTGCCCGGCAATTCGGGCTCACGGTTCTGCCCACCCGGGCCGGGCTGGTACCCTTCACGCTGCACCCCGAATTGAAGCAACAACTGGCACCTCTGTCCGGCGTAAGCTGCCCGGTGGATGCGGCCTGCAATAACCATCATTTCCGGGAGCCCATGCTGGTCACGCACCGGGGGCTGAGCGGCCCGTCGATGCTACAGATTTCCAGCTTCTGGCAGCCAGGCGACCCGCTAACCATCAACTTGTTGCCGGAGCGAAACACCCTGGAAGACCTGCTATCCCTGCGCAAACAGAAGCCGCAATCAACCGTTGCCCAATACCTTATTCAACACCTGCCTAAGCGTTTCGCCCAGGCTTTCAATGAGCTTTTCGGCTGGAACGGCCCGCTTCAGAGCTACAAGAACAGCGACCTTGAACAGATTTCAGACGCGCTGAGGCAATGGACGGTCAAGCCGGCGGGAACAGAAGGGTATCGTACAGCTGAAGTCACGCTCGGCGGTGTAGACACTCGCCAGCTTTCATCAAAAACCATGGCGGCCCTGGAGCACCCAAACCTTTACTTCATCGGCGAGGTTGTGGACGTAACGGGGCACCTGGGTGGGCACAACTTCAATTGGGCATGGGCTTCAGGGGTGGCCGCGGGGCAGTCAGCTTAACGTGACCAGCGCCGGCAAACACAAACCTAGCGCAGAATCACCAACGGCTTTTTAGCCGATGTCAGCATACTGGTCGTCGTGCTGCCCAACAAAAAACGGCGAATTTTCGAGTGTCCGTAGGCGCCCATCACCAGAATGTCGATATCGAACTCATCCTGATAACTATGCAATACCGGCTCTACCTCACCACTTCGGATAGCCAGTGTAATTTCCGACTCCAAAGGCGCCAGCATAGCCTCTGCCTTGCGCAGCTGGGCCATGGCTTCGGTCGTTTCATTGCCCACCATCACCAGGTGCAGGGGCATGCCCTTGAGTACCGGGCTGGCAGCCAGGTGTTCAACGCCACGAAACGCTGTGGCACTGCCGTCAAACGCAAGCATGGCACTTTTGGGCGCTGAGAACTCATTCGGCACCAGCAGGATCGGCCGGCTCATGCTGCGGATAACAGTTTCCAGTTGGCTGCCAATATGCTGCTCACCGTCTGAACTGCTTTCACCGTGCAATCCCATTACTAGCAGGCGAATCTGTTCCTGCATGTCCAGCAGCGATTCGGTTAAACCACCGTGGCGCTGGCGCTTTTTGATCTCACTGATACCAGCTGTTTGTATCCTTTGCGCCGCCTCGTCCAGCATATGATTACCATGCTCCAGGGCCAATTTGGCGCGCTTACGATCCAGCAACGCCAACTCATCCAGCAGGTGTTCACGGCTACCCAAGCCAATGTTCCCAGCTAAATCCGGCTCTGACGGATAACGCTCTTCGTCGAGCACGTGCAGCAGGGTCAGCGGTGAGCTCATATGCTTACTAGCCCAGGCGGCGTAATCGCATACTGCCGGCGCCGCGCGCGAGCCGTCAATGCAAGCCACAACCTGCAGTGTATCTTGGGAATTTCCTGTCGCGTCTTGCATATTAATGGCCCATCAGCTGATCAATGCCTTCCGGCTTGTCGTGCACGCCAAAGCGGTCAACGATGGTAGCGCTGGCCTTGTTCATGCCAATCACTTCCACCTCCGCACCGTCACGGCGGAACTTGATAACCACTTTGTCGAGCGCGCCCACGGCGGTGATGTCCCAGAAATGGGCACGGCTCACGTCTATGACCACTTTATCGACCACTTCACGAAAATCAAACGCTGCAACGAATTTTTCTGATGAACTGAAAAACACCTGCCCCATTACGGTGTAGCTGCGCGTGCCTGAGGATTCGTCCAGCGTTGTCTGCACCTCCATAAAGTGCCCGATCTTGTTGGCGAAGAACAGCGCCGCAAGCAGTACGCCGGCAAACACACCCAGCGCCAGGTTATGAGTCACAACGACAACACATACAGTTACCAGCATCACAATGTTGGTAGACAGCGGGTGGGTTTTCAGATTACGAATGGACTCCCAGGAAAATGTGCCGATGGACACCATGATCATCACGGCCACCAGAGCAGCCATGGGGATGCGCACCAGTACATCGTCCAGCACCAGTATCATCACCATGAGGAACACGCCCGCTGTGAGCGTGGAAAGCCGGGTTCGGCCACCGGATTTGATGTTGATAACCGACTGACCAATCATTGCACAACCAGCCATACCACCCAGCAAGCCAGAGCCGATGTTGGCAATACCCTGCCCTCGGCATTCACGGTTACGGTCACTTTCCGTATCGGTCAGATCGTCCACAATGGTGGCGGTCATCATGGATTCCAGCAAACCCACCACGGCCAGCGGAATGGAATACGGCAGGATGATCATCAGGGTTTCGAAGTTCAGCGGCACATCTGGCCAGAGAAAAATTGGCAGCGTATCAGGCAGATCACCCATATCGCCCACTGTGCGCACGTCAATATTGAACAACACTGCGACGATGGTTAGCGCCACGATGCAAATCAGTGGCGACGGCAGCAGCTTGCCCAGTACCGGCACATACGGGAACAGGTAGATAATACCCAGCCCGGCGGCGGTCATGGCGTATACATGCCAGGTTACATTGGTGAGCTCGGGCAACTGAGCCATAAAGATCAGGATGGCTAGCGCATTCACGAAGCCGGTCACCACAGAGCGCGACACAAATCTCATCAGGCTGCCCAACTTCAGCCAGCCCGCCACAACCTGGATCACACCGGTTAACAGCGTGGCAGCCAGCAGGTATTCCAGGCCGTTCTCCTTGACTAGCGTCACCATTAACAGCGCCATGGCGCCGGTTGCCGCAGAGATCATACCTGGGCGACCACCCACAAACGCGATGATAACGGCGATACAGAATGAGGCATAAAGCCCGACTTTGGGATCCACTCCGGCGATGATCGAGAAAGCAATCGCTTCTGGAATCAACGCAAGGGCAACCACGATTCCGGCGAGCACATCGCCTTTGGTGTTGGAAAACCAGTTGGCTTTCAGTGTATTTACCATAGCTTTGGGTACCCGGGTGGCTGCGCTGTTTAATGAACGTCGGATTGCCGTCGCTTAAATTACGGATTACGGCAAAATAAAGGGCGCGAAGTCTACCAAAATACGGGTTCCGGCGTAAGGGCGGCCTGGTTTCAGTGGCCACGCAACTGCTAACGGGCGCAACGAAACGTTAAATTGTAACGACAGGCACCGGTCAGCGGGTGTGCTCCGGCCTTCAGTGTAAGCACCCCGTGGTAACGTAACCGCGAAGGCCCACCCCACACCACAACATCACCGTGCGCCAGAGGAATGTTCTTTGGTCGCGCGCTCCGCGTCAGCCCGCCGAACTGAAATACCTGGGACAATCCAAGAGAAACCGACACAACCGGTTGCGAGAAATCCTGCTCGTTTTTATCCTGGTGTAACCCCATCTTTGCACCGGGTTCGTAACGGTTGATAAGGCAGGCGTTTGGAGTGAAATCACCATATCCTGCTGCCAATGCGGCTGATCTGGCCAGACTGGCGAAAACAGGAGGCATAATGGGCCAAGGCGCCCCGGAACAAGGGTCTTCTGCCTGATAGCGGTAGCCTTTTGCATCGGTGATCCAACCCCAGCATCCGCAACAACTCATGGCGACAGACATGCTATGCCCACCGGGTGTTTTCATATGCCTCAGGGGCGCCACCGTCGTTATATGCTCTATCTCGCTTAGCAGATCCGGCGCTTGGGCAGAGGCAAAATGCCGGAGCACAATGGCCCCTTCCGAGAGCCTTTCGGTGGTCACTTCAATTGGTTGGTCTGCAAACAGATCGGGGGTCATAACCGGTATTTTTAACACGAAAAACAGCTCAACTCCCAAACTCTCTGAAAAACAGATGGCCTGAATGAAAGCCTGTTCATGAAGATTCACTGAAAAACACGTATATTCTGTGGTCTGATCCATTATCCCGTAAGGACCTTTTAATGCTGTTTGCTATGATCATTGGTGGTTTGATTGGTTACGCCTTTGGCAAGTTCCCCGGTTTTTTAGTGGGGGCTGCTCTGGCTGCATTCCTGCTTAACCGCGCTAAAAGCCGCCTGATTGGCAAACTCCACAACATTCAATCCGGCTTTATTGAATCTGTTTTTGCGGTTATGGGCGCCTTGTGCAAAGCCGATGGTGTTGTATCAACAGATGAAATACAGATGGCCGAAGCCATGTTTGTGCGCTTCCGCCTGAATGACGCTCAGAGAGAAACCGCTAAAGCCGCATTCAGCCGTGGTAAGAGCGAAGATTTTGATCTGGATGCAGAGCTGGATCACTTCCTGCGCATCAGCGGGCGTCAGCCGGCTTTCTTGCAAATGTTTCTTCAAGCGCAGTTTTCTGCAGTCGCAGCAGATGGTGTAGTACATCCCGCCGAACGGGCAATGCTGATGCGTATTGCCCGGCGCCTGGGCCTGCCAGAGAGCCAGGTTGACCAACTGGAGGCCATGCTGCGAGGCGCTCATGCAGGCCAATCCGGCAGCCAACGATCTACTGCCCAGCAAACCGACGATGCTTACAAGGTTCTGGGTGTTTCTCCGTCAATCAGCGACGCAGAGCTTAAGAAAGCGTACCGCAAGCTGATGAGCGAGAACCATCCCGACAAGCTTGCAGGGCGAGGCCTTCCTGAGAGCATGCGCGAAATGCAGAAGAGCGTACACAGGAAATTACCCACGCTTACGATGTCATCAAGGAATCCCGGGAAAACAACGCCTGACGTCCCCCTTTCCTACCCGTTCGACAAGCCCGGTTAACCCAACGGGCTTGTGAACTCATACCTGAAATGACATGTCGTCGTGTTTTGCGTTCGAGTAGAGTATGCCTCCAAGAAAGCAGCTTCCCAGGAGCCGCTATAAATATTCACGGAGACGCTTCGAATGCCGGTCCATTATCCCCTGCCAGCCACGCATACGTTCACTAACGATGCGCTAGGCAACGACGATGCCACTGCTCTGGCCGATCGCATCCGCAGTCGCGACGTATCGGTTACCGAGGTGACCCAGGCTAGCATTGAGCGGCTGCACAAAGCGGAGCCGCTGGTGCACGGTATGGTTGCTGAGCGCTATCAGCAGATGTTGGAGGCTGCGGCGGGGCTGGATAAAGAAAAAGGCCTGGCGGACGCGCCATTTTTCATTGGCGTACCCACCTTTATTAAAGACAACACAGATGTGGTGGGAATGCCACCCGCCAGGGTTCAGATGCAGTGCCTGCTGGTAATCCCGCAACAAAAACCAGCCCTTTCGCTCAACAGATGCTGGCACAGGGCTTTCTTTGCATGGGCAAAAGTACCATGCCCGAGTTTGGATTCAACGCCTCAACTGAGCCTCTTCATGATGCACCCACTCGCAACCCCTGGAACCTTGCCTACTCCGCCGGCGCTTCTTCCGGCGGTTCGGCTGCACTGGTGGCAAGCGGGGCGGTTCCCATTGCCCACGCCAACGATGGTGGTGGTTCCATTCGGATTCCTGCAGCCGTTTGTGGCCTCATAGGGCTCAAAGCGACCCGGGGACGTGTCATCGAGAACGATGCCTCAAAGTCGCTACCCATAGATATTCTCAGTGATGGCGTGGTGTCCCGCTCTGTTCGGGATACCGCCAACTTCATCTATCAGGCAGAGCAGTATTTTCGCAACCCGAAGCTGCCAACCGTTGGCAAAGTGGAAGGTCCATCTGAAAAGCGGCTAAGAATTGGTTTGGTTATCGATTCCATAAACGGTCACAAGACCGACGATATGACACGACAGACTGTAGAAGCTACTGCCCGAAAACTGGAAGCCCAGGGGCATATTATTGAGCCTGTAGAAACACCGGCAAACTCAAGCTTCCCCGACGATTTTGCGATGTACTGGGGCCTGCTGGCTTTTGGAATGAAGATCAACGGTCACAAACTGATTCACCCGGATTTTGATAAACGGCGGGTAGACGGCCTAACCCAGGGCCTGGACAAAATGTTCAAGCGAGGTTTCTGGAAGATGCCAGCGGTTCTGTGGCGCTTGCGCCGCGCCAGATTCGATTTTGCCAACGCCATGACAGACTTGGATGCGGTGCTTACGCCTACTCTGGGCCATACCACGCCTAAACTGGGTCACCTCAACCCAAGTGTCCCTTTCGACATCCTGTTTGATCGGCTTACCCGATACGCCAACTTCACACCCCTGGCCAACGTTACTGGCGCACCGGCTCTATCACTCCCCATGGCTCTGACACCCGAAAACCTGCCAGTGTCGGTACAGCTTATGGGCAAGCATGGCGATGAACGCACCCTACTGCAGCTTGCGTTTGCACTGGAGTCTGAGTATTCACCCTGGACATCTCTGGCCAACACAGCGCAATAAAGTCAACTTTGAACAGTGGCTGGTGGCGCGTCACCGGCTCTGCTGAAAAACCTTTCTGCGAATAAACTGCCCAACCCGCTCACCAAGCACCAACATCGCGGGCGTTAGCAGCAATGTGAGAATAGTGGCGAACGCCAAGCCACCGGCAATGGCGCTGGAAAGCTGCGCCCACCACTGAGTCGATGGCGCGCCCAGCCCGAGAGAGGGCGTGAGCAGATCTACGTTCACGCTCAGCACCATTGGCATCAACCCAAGCACGGTGGTAACCGCTGTGAGCAACACGGGGCGCAAACGCAAGCAGCTGGTTTCCAGTGCCGCCTCATAGGCCTCCATTCCGTCTTTCTTCATCTGATTGTAAGTGTCGATCAGAATGATGTTGTTGTTCACTACGATGCCCGCCAGCGCAATGATGCCCATACCCACCATCACGATCCCGAACGACTGGCCGTTCAGCAGCAATCCCAGAAGTACCCCGGCAGTGGAGAGAACAATGGCTGATAGAATCAGAAAACTCTGGTACAGAGAGTTAAATTGGGTCACCAGAATGAGCAGCATCATGGCAATCGCAATCAGAAACGCACTTATCAGAAAGTTGGATGCCTGTTGCTGATCCTCGTTTTCGCCAGCAAACTTTACAGAAACCCCTTCGGGGGCCTCCGGGAGTTCAGCCTGCAGTGCTTTCAGCAAACTATCCACCTGCTCGCCGGGCTGAATATCGGATTTAATGGTGACCGCTCGCTTGCCATCTACCCGGGCAATGCTGCCAGTTTTACTCCCCGGCTGCAGGTCAAGAAACTGTGACAGCGGCACCTGCCCCCGAGCCGTGTTAATCGTCTGGCGCTGCAGATGATCCAGCTCGCGCCAGTTGTTGGGAACCCGCACGGCAATGTCCACCTCGTCGCGCACATCTTCAGGCCGATAGGTTGCCAGCACCAAGCCATTGGTGACCAGGCGAACGGCACTGCCAATGCTGAGCACGTCGGTTCCGAAACGAGCGGCGGCTTCGCGATCCACTTCCAGCCGCCACTCAATGCCCGGCAGGCTGCGATCATCTTCAATATCTACAAAGCCGCCCTGGGCGCGCATCTGATTTTCGATCTGATCTACGTAACCGTTGAGCTTGCTACTGTCTCGGCTGCTGACCTGCAACTCTATGGGCTTGCCACCCGCCGGGCCGTTCTCCTGCTCGCGGAACTCCAACGCAATACCCGGAATATCCTCCGTGCGAGCCAGGAAATCATCCAGAATGGCGCTGGCCGGGCGGCGAGTAAACCAGTCGGTAAACTGAAACTGGAGCACCCCAATCACATCCGGTGCCATCTGTGTGCTGACACTCAACATGGATCGTGCATAAACGGCTTTCACTTCCGGCATACCCTGCAAACGACCTTCTACCTGTTGCACAATGGCATCCCGCTCCAAAACCGACAGATCCCCGCGTGCGCGAACCTGAACCTGGGCAGAATCCGGCTCTACACTGGGGAAGAACTCGACACCATGGTTGAACTTGCCGTAGGTGATGTAGACCACCACGACCACTCCCAACACACCTACCAGCGTGAAACCAGGATAAGACAGGAGTGTGGAAAGCAGCCTGCGATAACCGTGCATCATTCGACCGCTTTCACTGACCTTGCGGGCACGACGCCCTCCGCTCACGCCACCCAAAACCGGCAGAAACACCAAGGCCATGGCGAGCGAGGCAACCAGGCAGATGATTACGGTAATAGGCAGAAATTTCATGAATTGGCCCACCACGCCGGGCCAGAACAGAAGCGGCACAAATACCGCAAGAGTCGTTGCCGTAGAGGCAATGATCGGCCAGGCCATGCGACTTGCAGCTTCCGCCCAGGCACCTTTCACTGAATGCCCATCAGACAGGTTTCGGTCTGCCAGCTCCGATACGACAATCGCCCCATCCACCAGCATGCCGGCTACCAGAATGAGGCTGAACAGAACCACGATGTTGAGGGTGAGGCCCATCATCCAGATCACCAGAATGCCCGTCAGGAACGCACCCGGAATGGTAAGCCCAACCAGCAAGGCCGATCGAGGCCCCATGGCAGCGATGATCACAATGATTACCAGCACAATGGCAGTCAGCACGTTGTTAAGCAGGTCGCTCAGCAAGTCACGAACTTCGTCGGACTGATCCATTATGTAGCGGACATCGAGGGCGTCGGGCAATTGCGGTTTTGCCTGGGCAATCAACTCACGCACCTGGGCCACAGTTTCGATAATGTTGGCGCCGCTGCGTTTGGACACCTCAAGCACCACAGCCGGCTCACCGTTGATGCGAGCAAAGCCAGTTGGATCTTTGAAGGTGCGCTGCAGCATGGCTACGTCGCCGAAGGTCACCACGGTGTCGCCATCGACCTTGATCGGCATTGACATAACGTCCTCGATATTCTCAATAACACCGGGCACTTTAAGCGTCATACGCCCATTGCCGGTATCCAGAGATCCAGCCGCTACCAGCTGGTTATTGCGCGTGACCAGATTACTGAGCTGGTCGAAATCAATGCCGTAGCCTTCCAGCACCTGAGGATCCACAACAATTTCCAGAAGATCTTCCCGATCGCCGCCAATCTCTACTTCAAGCACTTCGGGAATCGCTTCGATGGCATCCTGAAGCCCTCGGGCTACTGTAATCAATTCCCGCTCAGACAGCGGCCCAGACAGGCCAACGGACAGTACCGGGAACAGGGAAACGTTGATTTCATTCACTCGCGGCTCGTCGGCTTCCCTTGGAAGCTTGCTGCGGGCCGTATCCACTTTTTCCCGAACGTCCTGCAAGGCTGTGTCCGGGTCAAAGCCGGCATCGAATTCCAGCATCACGGAAGCGTGCCCTTCAGACGCTGTGCCACGCATTTCTTTTACGCCTTCGAGCGAACGCAGCTCCTGTTCCATGGGGCGAACCAGCAGCCGCTCTGCATCTTCCGGGCTGATACCTTCCAGTGTCATGGAGATATAAATCATCGGAATGGTAACGTCGGGGTTAGCCTCTCGGGGGATGGCCTGGAATGCTGCAATACCGCCGAGCGTCAGAAAAAACAGGGTAAGCAAGGTGGTGCGACTGCGGTCTATCGCCGCGAAAATAAGTGCGCGCATAGTGCTCAGCCTCGCTCTTCGGAGGCGTCTACAGGTTCAACTTGCTCGCCCTCACTAACAAAACCAGCACCACGGGTAATCAGGCGAGTCTCATCGGGCAAGCCCGTAACCCAGGCACCTTCGGTGGACACACTGAGCAATGTCACCGTACGAAAAACAACTTTATTCTGATCATCAACATACTTCACACCCGGGCGGCCGTCGTCACCAAGGGAGAGGTAGGCCGGGGAAATAAACGTGGCTTGAACATCCGCCAGCGCAACTCGGAGGTTTGCAGTGCCACCGGCTATACGTTTTTTTTCCGGGTTCTCAACGGCGATTTCAACGGCAAAACTCCGGGTCTCGGGATTCGCAGCACTGGCCACAAAGGTGACCACGCCATCCAGTGCTTCTCCGTCCAGAGGCAGCACTCTCACTTTCTGGCCCAGCGCCACTTGCGCTACAGATTGCTGGGGCACCTGACCTTTGGCCTTGAGCCGATCTATACGAACCAGCTCATATAAGGGCGAGCCCACCTGAACCAAGCTGCCAGTCTCAACGTCTTTGCTGTTTATTACGCCATCAAACGGCGCCGTAGGACTCAGATGAGACACCGCCAGCTGAGCACCTTTGAGCTCCGCGCGAGCTGCCGCCAACTCACTTTCTACGCTTAGAATCTCTGATTGTGAAGCCAGATCCCTTGCTGCCAGTTTTCGTGCGGCAGACAGGTCCGCCACCAGCTCTTTAACCCGGGCTTGCCAGCGATCAACGCTTGCGTCCCTGCCATCTTCAGACAAAGTTAAGAGCACACTTCCGGCTTTTACTGCGTCGCCCAGGTTTGCTTCAACGGCTTCAACCGTACCAGCAACCCGTGCGCTCACATTGACGGCGCTCCATGGCTCCAGCTGGCCCTGAAGCAAAAGACCCGGCTCATATAACTGCGCGCTGAGCGTTGTAACCTGAACCCGTGTTCGCTCCTGCTGTGCAGCTTTGGGCTCTGCAGGAGCCTTGGTGCTAGCGACTTTGATATCGCCTGTTGCCATCCAGATAATCAGAGCAATCACAACAATTACAGACAGACCCAGCGAACTCCATTTTACTTTGCTCATTAAGTACCTACACAGCCTGAATTTGGTGAACGGCGGATTGAAAAGCGACGCTATCTGAAAAATAAAAGGATTAAACGGTTGCAACCGCTTTAAATCGTGGGGTAGATTCTACACAGAATCCTTTTACGAATTCAGAGCAGTTTGTCCGTTTTATGAATCTTAACTCAGTGATTATCCTTGCAGTGCTAGTCCTCGTGGTAGTGATACCTTCCGGGGGATTTTGCGTGGATAAGCAGGTGAGATAGCGACAAACCTGACAAAAACACCAGAAACCCCCGGCACCGCAAGGTCCCGGGGTTTTTTTTTGCGGAAGAAAAAACAGGAAATACGACAATGAACGGCGCACAGCACATTCTCGAAGCATTTCACCGCCACAACATCCAAACGGTTTTTGGCTATCCCGGTGGCTGCATCATGCCGCTATACGATGCCCTGGTGGATGATGCGCGCGTGGAACATGTGCTGTGCCGCCACGAGCAAGGCTGCGCCCTGGCTGCCGATGGCTACGCCCGTGCCAGCGGCAAATTAGGGGTTTGCATTGCAACATCCGGCCCCGGTGCTACCAACCTTATTACCGGCGTTGCCAACGCGCACCGGGATTCTATTCCCATGCTTGTCATTACCGGCCAGGTTCCCTCAGCACTGATCGGAACAGACGCTTTTCAGGAAACCGATGTTTTAGGCATGACACTTGGCATCGTGAAACACAGTTATCTGGTGGAGAGTGCAGACGAGCTGCCCGAGATTCTTGAAGAAGCTATGGCGCTTGCGCAAACCGGGCGACCAGGGCCGGTGTGGGTAGATATCCCAAAGGATATATTGCTGGCACAAACCACCGCCATGCCAAACAGCCCACTTGCACAACCAGAAGCGACCTGCCCCGACGTCGGCCCCGCAATAGCCATGCTCCGCGCGGCCCAAAAACCTCTGCTTTACAGCGGCGGCGGTATCAGCCTGGCCCATGCAGAAGAATGCTTCCGGGAGTTTGCTGAGTGCTCAGCACTGCCGGCGGTGGTCACTCTTAAGGGTATAGGGAACCCCGGCAAGCACAGCGCTCATAACCTTGGCATGCTGGGTATGCACGGTTCCCGCGCGGCGAACCGTGCCGTAGACGAGTGCGACCTTCTGTTGGTAATCGGGGCGCGCCTGGATGACCGAGCCACTGGCAAGCTCGACGGATTCGCCCCCAACGCCCAAACCATTCACATTGACGCCGACGCCGCAGAATTCAACAAACTTCGGAGTGCAGACTTAACGGTTCGCGGCGACCTGAACACCATTCTCGGCGAGTTGACTCGGGCGCTCAGGGAAGCACCACTGGCGATCAATGCCTGGCGCAAACAGTGCCAAATCTGGCGCACAACGGGTGGTTTTCAAGCAGCAGATAACGAAGAGCCATTGGCACCCATCACCGGCCCGGCATTCGTCCGCCAGTTATCTCGCGTTGCACCCGACGACACAATCATTGCGTGTGATGTTGGCCAGCATCAAATGTGGGTCGCCCAGCATTACCAGTTCGACCACCCAAGGCACCATCTTACAAGCGGTGGCCTCGGCACAATGGGGTTCGGCTTGCCAGCGGCTATCGGCGCGCAATTTGCCAATCGCAAAAGCACCGTCATCAATGTTGCAGGCGACGGCTCCTTCATGATGAACGCCCAGGAGCTGGCCACTATTCGCCGATACAATCTACCGGTGAAGCTGATCATTATGGATAACCAGTGTCTGGGCATGGTGCGCCAGCAACAGGAACTGTTCTATAACAACCGGGAAAGCCACATCAACCTGGACGACAACCCGGATTTTGTTGCCCTGGCCCGAGCATTCGACATCCCTGCCTTGAAAATTGAACGCACGGATCAAGTTCGGCGGGGCATTGAAACCATCCTGGCTTACAACGGCCCCATGCTGTTGCACGTAGCCATTGCTCGGCAAGAAAACGTCTGGCCAATCGTAAAACCGGGCGGAAGTAACAAAGAAATGATTGATGAAACCCGCCGTTTGGCAGCGGACAAAAAGGAGATGACCGCATGACCACCGAAAACAGCCATAAAACGCCCAGCTATACCATCACTTGCCGCATGAGTCACGAAGCGGCCGCGCTCGAGCGCCTGTGCCAGGTGGTTCGCATTCGCGGTTTTCGCATTGCAAAGATGGCGGTGGAGAGCTCAATAGCCGGTGCCGACGAGATTCTCGAGATCGCGCTGACCATTCAGGGGCACCGGCCGGTGGCCATGCTTCAATCGCAACTCGAAAAGCTGCACACTGTGGCAGAGGTTATACTAACCGCGCCAGCCCTAGTGCCTGCAGCAAGCCGCAGAGCCTAACAAGCCAGAACCCACGACAGGGAAACCCGTGATGCTCCGCAGCACCTTGCAGCGTTATCCATTGTTCGTCATTGTCCTGGCGCAGCTTTGTGGAACCTCGCTCTGGTTCAGCATCAACGGTGTCTGGCTCTCCCTCTCTCGGGAGCTGGGGCTTACTGAGTCAGATCTCGGGCAGCTGACGCTCACGGTGCAGGCGGGTTTTATCGTTGGCACTTTGGGCATTGCGGTAACCGGCCTGGCTGATCGGTTCCGTGCCAGTTACATATTTGCGTGCTCCAGCGTGCTTGGCGCCCTGGTGAACGCCGGCTTCGTATTCACTGCAGCATCGCCCCCGTTTGACCTTGTCATGCGCTTTTTGACTGGCCTCTGCCTTGCCGGCATTTACCCTTTGGGCATGAAACTGGTTATTGGCTGGACGCCAAAACACACGGGCACGGCGCTGGCCTGGCTGGTTGGAATGCTAACCCTTGGTACCGCCATGCCTCACTTGCTGCGGGGAGCAACACCGGGGCTACCTTGGCAGTGGCCGTTACTGGGTTCTTCTGCACTGGCTCTTCTGGGTGGCATGATAATTCTGATTTTGGGGGATGGCCCTCACCTGCCCATGGGCACAGCAAAAGCCCACTTACGAAGCGGGTTGGCCGGGCTTAGATCTCCCAGATTTCGTGCTGTTGCTGGTGGCTACTTCGGCCATTGTTGGGAGCTTTACGCTTTCTGGACGCTGACACCACTGCTGGTCACACGGGAAGTGCTTCGAATGCATGCAGCACCGGCACTGATTCCTCTGATTTCATTCATTGTGATTGGTGTGGGGTTTGCCGGTTGCGTAGGTGGCGGCAGGCTCAGCCAGAGGTTTAGCAGCCAATGGGTCGCAAATCGAGCCTTGGCCATGTCGGGAATAATTTGTTTGGCTTACCCTTTTCTAACTTGGGCACCGCCTGGCGCCTTGCTTATGCTGCTGATGTTATGGGGCACCTCTGTGATTGCCGACTCACCACAGTTTTCCGCATTAGCGGCGGCCGCAGCCCCCAGGGAGTTCGTTGGCGCGTCACTGGCGGTCATGAACGCCATAGGTTTCGCCCTGACTATTCCGGCAATCTGGATCACCAGCAATCTTTGGGGATCCCAAGGCGTCTGGGTGACACTCTGGCTGCTACCTGGCCCAGTTCTGGGGCTATGGTCAATGCGCCGGCTCGATAGTCTGGAAGACTAGGGCCGGCGCCAGCCGAACCTGTATCAGATCAGCTCAATGGCCACTGCGGTGGCCTCTCCCCCACCGATGCAAAGCGCGGCAATGCCCCGTTTCAGGCCTTTTTGCTGCAAGGCGTTCATAAGCGTAACCAGGATACGCGAGCCAGAGGAACCGATGGGGTGCCCCAATGCACAGGCGCCGCCGTAGACGTTCACTTTCTGCGCATCCAGGCCCAACTCGTTGATCGCCAGCAGGGAAACCACCGCAAAGGCTTCATTGATCTCAAACAGATCCACGTCGTCTTTGCTCCAACCGGCCTTTTTCAGCACTTTCTGGATGGCCCCAATGGGCGCCAGAGTGAACTCCGCTGGCAACTGGGCGTGGGTAGCGTGAGCAACAATTTTCGCCTGAGCTGTCAGGCCACGGGCTTTTGCCTCTTCAGCAGAAGCCAGCACCAGTGCAGATGCACCATCACTGATGGAGCTGGCGTTGGCAGCCGTCACTGTGCCGTCTTTTTTGAACGCTGGCTTTAGTTTTGGGATTTTCTCGGGGCGAGCATTACCTGGCTGCTCGTCTATATCTACCTGAGTATCACCCCCGCGACCAGACACGGTTACCGCACAGATTTCCGGCTTGAACCAGCCATTGTTGATGGCCGCGCTGGCGCGTTCCAGCGACTGAATGGCAAAATCGTCCATCTGCTCACGGGTAATTTTGTATTCATCAGCGCTCTGTTGTGCAAACACACCCATCAGGCCGCCCTCATAGGCATCTTCCAGGCCGTCGAGGAACATGCTGTCCATCACCTGTCCGTGGCCCATGCGCATGCCGCCACGAGCTTTTGGTAACAGGTATGGCGCCTGGCTCATGTTCTCCATGCCCCCGGCAATCATAATGTCGTTAGTGCCAGCCTTGATTTGGTCGTGGGCCATAATCACCGCTTGCATGCCGGAACCGCACATCTTGTTCACGGTGGTGCAGCCTGAACTGTCCGGAATACCGGAGGCGCGGGACGCTTGGCGTGCTGGCGCCTGACCCAAGCCAGCGGGTAGCACACAACCCATGATCACTTCCTGAATGTCTACAGGCTGCAGGCCACTGCGCTCAATGGCTGCCTTAATGGCAGTGGCACCCAAATCCGGGGAGCGTACCGAACTCAGGGAACCCATCATGCCGCCCATGGGCGTGCGGGCAGCTCCAGCAATTACAACGCTGTTATCACTCATTTTTCAACCTCACAGATTTCAAACTCTGCCCAGTACAGAACGGGCAATGATTTCTTTCATGACTTCCGACGTGCCGCCATAAATGCGCTGTACGCGGGCATCCATAAACGCACGGGAAATCGGATACTCCGTGGTGTAGCCATAGCCACCAAACAGCTGCAGGCAGCCATCTGCCACGCGGCACTGCATTTCGGTTGCGCTGTACTTGGCCATAGATGCCGTAGGCGCATCCAGTTCGCCAGCTTCGTACTGGCTTATGCACTGACTCACAAATGCCTTGTTAACCTGGTACTCGGTTTCCATGCGGGCAATTTCAAATCGGGTGTTCTGGATCTGCGCCAGTTTTTGCCCGAACAGAACCCGCTCTTGGGTGTAGGCTATGGTCAGATCCAGCGCACCTCTGGCAGCAGCCACGCCCAGCGCGCCAATAACCAGCCGCTCCCGTGGCAATTCCTGCATCAGGTAAACAAAGCCTTTGCCTTCCTCGCCCACAAGCGCCGATGCCGGTACACGCATATCCGAAAAGAACAGCTCAGAGGTATCACCGCTGTGCTGGCCTATCTTGTCGAGATTCCGCCCTTTGCTGTAACCGGGCAAGCTGGCATCAACCAAAAACAGGCTGATGCCCTTTGCCCCTGCAGCGGGGTCGGTTTTCGCCGCAACAATCACCATATCGGCATGCTGGCCATTGGTAATGAAGGTTTTCGAACCGTTCAGAATATAGTCGTCGCCATCGCGCACTGCACTGGTGCGCATGGCCTGCAGGTCACTGCCGGCACCCGGCTCGGTCATGGCGATGGCGCCAACCACTTCACCCGACACCATTTTAGGCAGCCACTTCTGCTTCTGTGCCTCATTGCCCAGGTGGCTGATGTACGGCGCCACAATGTCCGAGTGCACCATCACGTTAGTGGAGAGCGCACCAAACCCCATGCGCGCCAGCTCTTCGCCGACAACGACGGAGTATTGGAACGGTGCGCCACACCCGCCGCAATCCTCAGAAATATCCACGCACAACATCCCGGCATCGCCGAGCGTGTTCCAGAGTTCGCGGGGTACAAGGCCAGATTTCTCCCAGGCTTCGTAATGCGGCGCTACCTCTGTTTCCAGAGCCTTGATAACAGACGACCGGAACAGTGTGAGTTCTTCTTGATCCACAGTGTTAGTCATTGCGCTCTCCCTTATGTGCTTGAATTCATTTAGGCGCCATACGCAACGCACAGTCCAGCCGGATGGTTTCACCGTTCAGGATCGGGTTGCGCACCATCTGGTCGACCATCATGCCAAACTCCTCGGGCTTACCCAGGCGCTTGGGGAACGGCAGCGTGGCCGCCAGGCTGTCCTGCACTTCTTGCGGCATGCCGGACATCATTGGTGTCATGAACAGGCCAGGTGCAATGGTATTCACGCGGATACCTTCGCGAGCCAGCTCACGGGCCGACTGAATGGTCAGAGCAACAACACCACCTTTGGAGGCGCTGTAAGCCGCTTGCCCTATCTGCCCTTCGTAAGCGGCGACCGAAGCAGTGTTGATAATCACGCCGCGTTCACCTTCCGCGTTGGGTTCGCGCTGCGCCATATCGGCGGCGGCAAGTCTCAGAATATTGAAGGTTCCGATCAGGTTAATCTGTATCACCTTACTGAAACTCTCGAGCGGCATAACGCCGTCGCGGCCCAGAATTTTCGCTGCCGGGCCAATACCCGCGCAACTAACCGCAACGCCACAAAGGCCATGGGCTTCACGGGCCGTCGCCAACGCCGCTTCTGCGCTTTCAGCCGAGCTCACATCGCAGTGTACGAAAATGCCGCCAATATCTGCCGCAACCTTCTCGCCCTGCTCTTTTTGCAGATCCAGGATGGCAACTTTACAGCCTGCAGCAGCAAGTGCACGGGCTGCGCCCTCGCCAAGCCCGGAGGCTCCACCTGTTACAATGGCCGGTACGTTTTTGAATTCCATCACTTTCTCCCTTCGCGTCAGGTATTGTCGGCTGAATTGGAAACAAGCCAATCTTTACGTTAACGTAAACTTTATCCAATTCAGCCTCAAAAAGAAATAAAACCGCGCTCAGGCGATGCTTTCAACAATCAGCGCAATGCCCTGACCACCGCCTATGCACATGGTAATCAAGCCATAGCGACCACCAGTGCGCTCAAGCTCTGCCAAGGCTTTGATGATGAGAATGGAGCCAGTGGCACCGACCGGGTGGCCCAGGGCAACAGCGCCGCCGTTGGGGTTAACCTTGTCTGCCGGCAGCCCAAGCTCTTTGTTGACAGCAAGTGCCTGAGCTGCAAAGGCCTCGTTAGATTCAATCACATCCAAATCTGCAACGCTGAGGCCGGTCTTCTCAAGTACGCTACGCACCGCAGGGATTGGGCCAAGGCCCATTACGCTGGGGTCTACGCCTGCAAAGGCATAACCCACAATGCGTGCACGAGCCTTGAGGCCGCGCTTTTCGGCTTCTGCTGCACTGGTCAGCACCATGGCTGCTGCACCATCGTTAATGCCAGAAGCGTTACCCGGCGTGACTATGCCATCTTTGGTAAAGGCCGGCTTCAGGCCAGCAAGGCTTTCAGTGGTAGTGCCAGCGCGCACATGTTCGTCCTGATCGAACGTAACCTCCTTGCGACCCTGTTTTACCGTTACCGGTACAATCTGTTCTTTAAAATAGCCACTCTCAATGGCCTGACTGGCCCGACGGTGGCTTTCTGCCGAGAACGCGTCCAGATCCTCACGGCTGAGACCGTACTTTTCGGCAATCCGCTCAGCCGTCATACCCATGTGACCGCTGCCAAACGGGTCACTGAGCGTGCCCATGGTCATATCAATCACTTTGCCGTCACCCATCCGCAGACCCTTGCGAACGTTAGGCAAAACATAGGCGCCCTGGCTCATGCTTTCGGCGCCACCGGCCAGTGCAATCTGACTATCGCCCATAACAATCATCTGCGCGGCACTGATAACCGACTGCACGCCGGAACCACAGAGGCGGTTCACATTAAATGCTGCAGAACCCTTCTGCAGGCCAGAATTCAGGCCAATATGGCGGGCTACATACGCATCGGCCGGGCCAGTTGGAATAATATGGCCGAAAACCGAATGGTCGATGTCTTCGGCGGGCACACCTGAACGGGTGATGGCCTCTTTTGCCGCGCAAGTTCCCAGCTCAGCCGGGCCCAGAGAGCTCAAGCTTCCGCCAAAGCCGCCAATGGCTGTGCGTGCACCGTCGAGAATGACAACATCAGTAAGTTTCATTGCTTTGTTCCTTAAGGTTTAGATCACTAAAAATCCGGAAAGCGGATAATCTATTTGCCCAGCATGGAGCGGGCGATCACTTCTTTCATAATTTCGGACGTACCGGCATAGATAGTCTGCACCCTGGCATCCACAAAAAAGCGCGATACGGGATACTCAATGGTATAACCGTAACCGCCAAACAGCTGCAAGCAATCGTTGGCTATATCGCACTGCATTTCCGTGAGCATCAGTTTCAGAATCGCGGCGTCTGTTGGCCCCATCTCGCCTTTGAGATACTTTCCAATGCACTGGTTCAGATAGGCTTTTGCCATCTCCAGGCGCGCCCGGCTTCTGCCAGTTTAAACCGAGTGTTCTGAAAATCAGCCACCCGCTGACCAAAAGCCTTACGTTGCTGCACGTAATCCAGAGTAATCGCCAGCACGCCTTCGGTTGCCCCCACCGCCTGGGCTCCCACGCCCAACCGCTCACGGGGAAGCTCCTGCATCAGATAGGCAAACCCACGCCCTTCCTCACCCAACAGAGCGTCGTGGGGAACAACGAGATCCGAAAAGAAGAGTTCGGCAGTATCGCTGGCGTGTTGGCCAATTTTGCGGATCCCTTTGCCCCGAGAGAACCCAGGCAAGCTGGCATCCACCAGAAACAAGGATACGCCCTTGGCGCCCGCGCCGGGATCGGTTTTGGCGCATACAATCACCAGTTCCGCCTGCAAGCCATTGGTGATAAACACCTTGGCACCGTTGATTACATACCCTTTATCCGTGCGTTGTGCCGTGGTGCGCATGGCGGCGAGATCACTGCCCGCACCCGGTTCGGTCATGGCGATCGCACTGAGCACATCGCCACTGATCATTTCAGGCAGGTAGCGCTGCTTCTGGCTTCCGAGCCAAGGTGTAAAATGTAAGGCATCACGATGTTGGCGTGGATGTTGTAGCCTGAAGCCAGCCCACCAAAGCCCTTACGGGCCATTTCTTCAATCGCCAACTGTGAAATCTCAAAGCTCGCTGCCGCCCCGCCGTACTCCTCCGGCATATCAATACCCAGCATGCCGGCCTGCCCCAAGGTGCGCCACACGTCGCGTGGATGGCAGACTCCTCCTCCCACTGTTCGTAGAAAGGCCCGACTTCCTTATCAAGCACCCGGTTGATCATGGAGTGAAACAGCTCAGTATCTTCTTGATGTCCGGACATACACGACCTCTCGATAAACCTTTATAAGCGCCTGGCAAATCTGATAGTCAGGCAGTCGACCATTTAAAGGGTTATCCTGTTCCACGAGAATGGCCGTACAAGCCGAAAAAATTGACACATTACGCACCAGAATCGTCATAGCCATGCGCGACCCACAGCCCAGACCCCATATTGCAAACCACTATCTTCAGGCGTCCATTCGCGGTGCCGAACGGCAGGGGCTTCAGCGTGAAGCACTGCTGAACAGCGCTGGCGTGCCGGCAGCCCTGCTTGGCAAACCCGAAAAGCTGATCACCGAAGAACAACTTACCCAGCTTATCAAAACAGTATGGCGGGCAACGCGCGACGAATTCATGGGGTTATCCACCAGCCGCTGCAAAAATGGCACCTTCGCGCTAATGACAGATTATTGTCTCGGTTCTGCAACACTGGGTGCTGTGCTCAGAAAAAGCGCGCGCTTTTTTACCATCGCCTGCGACAACATAGACATCGGCCTGGGCGAGACAAACCATCACAAACTTGTGTTCTTCCGGCTGAGCCTTGAGAACGCCAGCCGAGATCCTGACCACATGCTGCAGGAGTTCCTGTTACTTATGTGGCAAAGGTTCGCATGCTGGCTGGTGGACCAGCAGATCCCGTTTGCAACTACACATTTCAACTATTCACCGCCGCCTCACGCTGCAGAATACCAGGCCATGTTCCTCGCAGAGCTCAAATTCAACCAAGCTGTATGCGGCTTCCACCTGCACGAAAAATACCTGCAGCTGCCGATTATCCGCAGCGAGGCGGAGCTTGCCGTTTTCCTGAGGGAGTCTCCTGCCTACATCCTGCACCGCCCGGACCACGATGACAGCCTGCGCAACCGGGTTCGTACACTGATTGCCCAGCAAAGCCTCAAAGACCAACCAAGCCTGGACGAAATCGCGCAACGGCTGCACATGACACCCAGAAGCATCGGGCGCAAACTCCAGGAAGAAGGCACCTCCCTGCGCAAGATCAAAACGTCGTTGCGACGGGAATATGCCATAAAACTCATGAGCACAGAAAACCTGAGCGTTGCAGACGTCAGCGAGCGTGTCGGCTTTTCAGAAACTGCGTCGTTTTGCCGTGCCTTCAAGCGCTGGACTGGCAAATCGCCGTCCCAGTGGCCTGGATAAACACCTGGTTACAGCGTCTCACTGTCCGATTGGGTCAATTTTTTCGACCTGGCCGATCATTCCCGCAGGGTCTGCTCCTCTGAGTTAATGCCGACACGCACGAAATAACAACAGTAAAGGGGTATATGCATGAACAACTCCCGTACATCCGCTTCTTCCTCCGTATCGGCGGGTATCCAGCGGGCTCTGCGCAACACCATCGGAGACGCCCTTGGCCGCGCAGCGAACACCCACGGCAACCGCACGGCACTGACATTTGACGCCCGAACCTGGACGTTCTCAGACATTCACACAGCCTCGAACAGGTTGGCTCACCGTCTGATTGCGCTGGGTCTTGAAAAAGGTGACCGCGTGGGTGCCTACGGCAAAAACTCGGATGCCTACGTTCTGCTTTGGCTTGCCTGCGCAAAGGCCGGACTGATTCATGTGCCGCTTAACTACGCCCTGATTGGCCATGAACTGACCTACGCACTTAACCAGTCTGGCTGCAAAGCCCTGTTTGCCGATCTGGATCTGCAGCCCCAGGTGGATGCAGTCAGGGACACAACTGAGTTTGCCATCAACGGCAGCCTCCATGGCGGCGACGAGAACGATGCGCTGCAGTTCGCACTAACGGCGGGCAACGATGCTGCACCGGAACTGGAACTCTCCGACACGGATGTAGTGCAGATTCTGTATACCTCCGGCACCACATCCGACCCCAAAGGTGCCATGCACACGCACCGTTCGCTGATGACCCATTACGGTGCCTGCCAATACCACCTGGACATCCGCGCCAGCGACCGCTCACTGGCCGCGCTACCGCTTTACCATTCGGCGCAAATGCACGTGTTTACCATGCCCATGTTATTGAGTGGCGGGTATAGCCGGATGATCAACACACCCACACCGGACGCAATTCTCGGGCTGATCGTCAGCGACAGGCTCAATGCCTTTTTCGCGCCGCCTACCGTGTGGATTGCTCTGCTACACCACCCGCAATTCAACCCGGACACACTGCAGCACCTGAACAAACTCTACTACGGCGCCTCTATCATGCCCGGTCAGGTTGTGAAGGAACTGGGCGAAAAACTACCCGGTGCCGGCTTGTACAACTGTTACGGCCAGAGCGAAATCGCACCGCTGGCAACCGTTCTGCTACCAGAAGAGCACGCCGACCGTCCATCTTCTGCCGGCCGTCCCATGCAAACCGTTATGACCCGCATTGTGGACCCGGTTACCGGCAAAGACTGCAAGCCCGGTGAACAGGGGGAACTGGTTCACCGCTCACCACAACTGATGGTGGGTTACTGGGCCAAACCGGAGGCGACCGAAGAAGCATTCAAAGACGGTTGGTTCCATTCCGGCGACCTGGGCTACCAGGACGAAGAGGGTTACATCTACATTGTTGACCGCATAAAGGATGTAGTGAATACCGGTGGTGTGCTGGTGGCCAGCCGCGACGTGGAAGAAGCCCTCTACCAGCACGAATCCGTTGCGGAAGTTGCGGTTATCGGTGTACCAGACGAAAAATGGATAGAGGCCATCTGTGCCGTGGTGGTGGTCAAAGAAGGCTACCCGGAAGATGCGGAAGCTTTGATGAACCACGCTCGCACCAAACTGGCCAGTTTCAAACTGCCAAAACACATTCACTTTGCAGAACAACTCCCCAAGAATACCGCGGGCAAACTGCTGAAGCGTAAACTCAGAGAAGACTTGGCGTAAACCGTCCTAGTGCCCGGTTCATATCTGCTGCTTTGCGGCTGAGCCGGGCTACTGGAAGTCGACACTCCCTCCCCCGAGTGCCACCCAACCTCTAAACGCTCCCTGCTACAATTCATTGCAACCTAACAAGCAAACTACCTTTTTTGTTTTCCTGTACTCAATGCCAGATATTTAACGCCGAAAACTACTTTACGTTTACGTAAACTTTATCTAACCTTACTTAAAAAAGGATACCGCCATGATCGAAAAGAGAACATTCAGCATCAGCGAGCTCTCCAATGAGTTTGATGTGACAACCCGTAGCATTCGCTTCTACGAAGATCAGGGCCTACTGAAGCCGGCACGCCGCGGACAAACGCGCATCTTCAGCACCAAAGACAAGGTGCGCCTGAAGTTGATTCTCCGGGGCAAGCGCATGGGCTTTTCACTTGCTGAAACAAAAGAGCTTTTCGATCTTTGGGACGAAACCCTGACTGGCAACGAAAAACAGCTTTTAAAAATGTTGACCATACTGAGCAACAAACGGGCTCATATGGAACAACAGAAAAACGACATAGCTATGGCAGAAATGGAAATAGAGACTGCAGAGTCCCGCTGCCGAGACGCTCTTGCCGAGTTGAAGATAAAGAAAGAACAGCAGGCCTCGGCCACTAGCGAGCCAGAAAGTGCCGCTGAACAGCACTGACAGTAACGGACGCCTGGTCTGGCTCCTCGTTCCTAAACACGCATTTGGCAGAACAAAAGGCAATCAAACATGAAATCACAATACTCAGAACTCAACTTCGGCCTTGGCGAAACCATCGACATGCTACGCCAGCAGGTCAACAGCTTTGCCGCCACCGAGATCGCCCCACGCGCTGAAGAAATCGACCGCAGCAACGAATTCCCCAACGAGTTGTGGAAAAAGTTTGGTGACATGGGCCTGCTGGGTATTACCGTGGACGAAGCCTATGGCGGGTCTGGTATGGGCTACCTGGCCCACGTGATTGCAATGGAAGAAATCAGCCGAGCATCTGCCTCTGTCGGCCTGTCTTATGGCGCTCACTCCAACCTGTGCGTAAACCAGATTCACCGCAACGGCACCGAGGAGCAAAAGCAGAAATACCTGCCCAAACTCGTCAGCGGCGACCACATCGGCGCCCTGGCCATGTCTGAGCCCAACGCCGGCTCTGACGTTATCTCCATGAAACTGAGCGCCAAAGACGCCGGTGACCACTATGTCCTGAACGGCAACAAAATGTGGATCACCAACGGCCCCGATGCCCACGTCTACGTGATCTACGCCAAAACCGACGTGAAAGCCGGTTCAAAAGGCATTACTGCTTTCATCGTAGAACGCGACAGCGAAGGCTTCAGCCAGCACCAGAAGCTCGACAAACTCGGCATGCGCGGCTCCAACACCTGCGAGTTGGTATTCCAGGACTGCAAAGTGCCCAAAGAGAACGTTCTGGGCACAGTAGGCGGCGGCGCCAAAGTTCTCATGAGCGGCCTGGACTACGAACGCCTGGTACTCTCCGGCGGCCCTCTGGGTATCATGCAGGCGGCAATGGACATTGTGATTCCCTATATTCGCGAACGGAAACAATTCGAACAGGCTATCGGCGAATTCCAACTGGTTCAGGCAAAATTGCCGACATGTACACCTTCATGAACACCGCCAAGTCCTATGTTTACCTGGTGGCGCAATCCGCCGACCGCGGCGAAACCACCCGCAAAGACTCCGCCGGCGCCATCCTCTACTCCGCCGAAATGGCAACAAAACTGGCTCTGGACTCTATTCAGCTTCTTGGCGGCAACGGCTATATCAACGATTACCCTACGGGCCGCCTGCTGCGCGACGCCAAGCTCTATGAAATCGGCGCAGGTACATCCGAAATCCGGCGCATGCTGATCGGTCGGGAACTGTTCCTGAACAAATAAGCAGTAGCTTCAAGCCACAGGCTCCCTCTAGCTCTGAGAGCTCAGGAAGCCAGCACCCAAAGTATGACGGAGGGGGCGGTGGCAGAACGATCCGGGAATGTTGGAGGCCAAGGATGGCCGGAAACAAGCGCACATGGATGTGCTCGTAGCAGTTCCCGGATCGTTCTGCCATCGGCCCCGACTCCCCCGAGGTCAGGAAGTCGAACCCATGACGATACTGCAAAGCAAAATAAACCCACGGTCTGAAGAGTTTCAGGCCAACCAGGCCTCCATGGCGGAAGTCGTCGCAGACCTGCGGGACAAAGTATCCACCATCCAGCAAGGTGGTGGCCCCTCCTACCAGGAGCGCCACATCGCCCGCGGCAAACTCCTGCCCAGGGAGCGTATTAATCACCTACTAGACGACGGCTCACCGTTTCTCGAAATCGGCCAGTTCGCTGCCTACAATGTCTACGATGAAGCTGTGCCAGCAGCCGGTGTTATCGCCGGCGTAGGCCGCGTTTCTGGCACCGAATGCATGATCATCGCCAACGACGCCACCGTAAAAGGCGGCAGCTACTACCCACTGACCGTCAAAAAGCACCTGCGCGCCCAGGAAATCGCCCTGGAAAACCGCCTGCCCTGCATTTATCTGGTGGATTCCGGCGGTGCCAACCTGCCGCTACAGGACGAAGTTTTCCCGGATCGTGACCACTTCGGCCGCATCTTCTACAACCAGGCTCGCATGTCTGCCGACGACATCCCCCAGATTGCCGTTGTAATGGGCCTGTGCACCGCCGGTGGCGCTTACGTACCCGCCATGGCCGACGAATCCATTATTGTGCGCAATCAAGGCACCATCTTCCTGGCCGGCCCGCCACTGGTAAAAGCGGCTACAGGCGAAGTTGTGACTGCCGAAGACCTGGGCGGTGCGACGTGCACTGTAAAATCTCCGGCGTTGCCGACCATTACGCAGAAAATGACGCCCACGCCCTGGAAATAGCCCGGCGTTGTGTCTCCAACCTCAACCGCCGTAAGCCGGTTCCAGTAGAGATTCGCAAACCCAAAGCGCCGTTGTATGACCCCGCCGAAATTTACGGCATCGTGGGCACCGACCTGCGCAAACAGTTCGACGTGCGCGACGTGATCGCCCGCACAGTAGACGGTTCCGAGTTCGACGAATTCAAACGCTATTACGGCCAAACCCTGGTCACCGGCTTTGCCCACATACACGGCTACCCCGTGGGCATCATCGCCAACAACGGCATATTGTTCAGTGAGTCCGCGCAAAAAGGCGCGCACTTCATCGAACTGTGCTGTCAGCGCAACATCCCGCTGCTGTTCTTACAGAACATTACCGGGTTCATGGTCGGCCAAAAGTACGAAGCTGAAGGCATCGCCAAGCACGGCGCCAAAATGGTCATGGCTGTAGCCTGCGCCAATGTGCCCAAGATTACCGTACTGATCGGTGGCAGCTACGGTGCCGGTAACTATGGTATGTGTGGCCGCGCCTACAGCCCCGACTTCCTTTGGATGTGGCCAAATGCCCGCATCTCCGTAATGGGGGGCGAACAAGCCGCCGGCGTAATGGCTCAGGTTCGCCGCGATGGCATGGAGCGCAAAGGCCAGGAGTGGAGCGCAGAGGAAGAGGCTGCGTTCAAAAAACCGATTGCCGACACCTACGAGCAACAAGGCCATCCATACTACGCCAGTGCCGACTGTGGGATGACGGCGTGATCGATCCGGCCCAAACCCGGGAAGTGGTTGCTCTCAGCCTCTCTGCCACCCTCAACCGGCCCGCGAAGCCCACACGCTTCGGCGTGTTCCGGATGTAATCGGGGAGAATGACCATGACAGATACCAATACAACATCAGATCAAGAATCGGCGGTTCTGATCAAGCGCCGCGCTGGCGGCGTGACCGAGATCGTACTGAACCGGCCAGACAAGCGTAATGCGTTTGACGACGTTATTATCCAGCAGCTCATTAGCGCCTTTACGGACGTACACGCCGATCGCGAAACAAAAGCGGTCATCCTGCGCTCCGAAGGCAAGCATTTCTCTGCCGGAGCAGACCTTGGCTGGATGCGCCGCATGGCAGACAACAGCCGGCAGGAAAATCTGGACGACTCCCGCCAGCTTGCCCGCATGATGGAATGCCTGAACGAACTCAAAAAGCCCGTCATCGGCCTTGTTCAAGGCGCGGCTTATGGCGGCGCCGTCGGCCTGGCAGCTTGCTGCGACATTGTCATAGCCACAGAAAAAGCCAGCTTCTGCCTCAGTGAGGTAAAGCTCGGCTTGGTTCCGGCTGTCATCAGTCCATACGTCGTACGCGCCATTGGTGAACGCCAGGCCCGCCGGTATTTCTTGTCAGCGGAAGTATTCAGTGCTCAAGACGCCGAGCGCTTCGGCCTTGTGCATATCGTCTGCGGCGATGTTGAGGCCATGAACGCCCGCTGCGATGAGATGCTGAAACACCTTGCCCAGAATGGACCCGAAGCCATGGAAGCCGCCAAAAGCCTAGTGTTTGCTGTCAGCCACAAGCCTATCGACAGCACTGTGATAGACGACACTGCGCAACGCATCGCTGATATTCGCGTAGGCGAAGAAGGTCAGGAAGGGCTCAATGCCTTCCTGAACAAACGTCGCGCCAACTGGATTCCGGAGAGCAACTAACATGTTTAGCAAAATCCTCATTGCCAACCGGGGCGAAATCGCCTGCCGGATTATCCAGACCGCGCAACGCATGGGCATCCGATGTGTTGCTGTGTATTCCGATGCCGACGCCAACGCCCACCACGTAGCTCTGGCCGACGAGGCGTTTCGCATTGGCCCAGCACCCAGCTCCGAAAGCTACCTGCGCGCTGACAAAATCATCGAAATCGCCAAGCAAAGCGGCGCACAAGCTATCCACCCGGGCTATGGTTTTCTTTCTGAAAACACCGATTTTGCCGAGGCCTGTGAGGCTAACAACCTGGTATTCATCGGCCCACCCTCTTCTGCTATTGCGGCCATGGGTTCCAAATCTGCCGCCAAAATCATCATGGAAAAGGCCGGCGTACCACTAGTGCCCGGTTACCACGGCGACGACCAAACGCCTGAAACCCTGCGCATCGAAGCTGAAAAGTGCGGTTTCCCGTTACTGTTGAAAGCGGTGGCCGGCGGCGGTGGCAAAGGCATGCGCGTGGTGGAGAACATCGGCGAGTTTGATGAAGCACTCGCCGCAGCCAAGCGTGAAGCCAAGAACGCGTTCGGCAACCCGGACATGCTGATCGAACGCTACCTGACCCAGCCGCGCCATGTTGAAATCCAGGTATTCTGTGACCAAAGCGGCCATGGCGTGTATCTGGCCGAACGTGATTGCTCGGTTCAGCGCCGTCACCAAAAAGTTCTGGAAGAAGCCCCAGCACCAGGCTGAGCGATGAAACCCGCAAAACCATGGGTGAAACAGCCGTTAAAGCCGCCCAAGCCATCAACTATGTGGGTGCGGGTACCGTGGAGTTTCTCTACGATGTAGACGGTTCATTCTTCTTCATGGAAATGAACACCCGCCTGCAGGTAGAGCACCCGGTAACAGAAATGGTCACCGGCCAGGATTTGGTGGAGTGGCAACTTAAAGTAGCCTGGGGTGAGCCTCTGCCGTTGGAGCAGTCTCAGGTGAAAACCCGTGGTCACGCGCTGGAAGCCCGCATTTATGCGGAAGACCCGGATCAGGACTTCCTGCCCGCCACCGGCAACCTGCGTTACCTGAGCACGCCTGATGAAAGTGCCCATGTGCGGGTCGATACCGGCGTGATCGAAGGCGATGACATCAGCATTCACTACGACCCGATGATAGCCAAACTGATCGTATGGGACGAAACCCGTGATCAGGCCATTAACCGCATGGTTCAGGCACTTGAGCACTACCGGATTGCAGGTGTGAAAACCAACATTCGCTTCCTGCATGCACTGGCCGATTCACAGCCGTTCCGGGAAGCCGACCTGACAACTGGCTTTATCGACAGCCACCGGGAATTGCTATTCCCGAAATCGAAGCTGGACACCCACAAAGCGCTGGTACTGGCCGCAGGTTTTGTGCTGGAAGAACGCAAATCCGCGGAATCCGTAAGCACCGACCCCTGGTCGCCATTCGGTCGGCGCAATAGCTGGCGCCTGAACTCAGAATACGCTCAGCCCTTGCAGTTACAGGTAGGCGACGACATACACGAACTGAAAATCCTCGAGCGGGATGAGAACTATCAGGTCTTCGTAGACGGCAGCGTTTACAGCCTCACGGCAAAGCTCGATGACGATTACATGCAGGCGGTTATAAACGGCCACCGCATCAGCATTCACGGCAACCTGCACAACGACCAGCTCGTGCTTTTCTACGAAGGTGACACCTTTCAGTGCATTTTGTACCGGGAAAACCACGTGTCTGAAGACATGGCTCCAGAAGGCGGCCTGAGCGCGCCCATGAACGGGGCAATTGTGGCGGTACAGACCAAAGTGGGCGACACGGTTACCGCGGGGCAAACGCTGGTAATCATGGAAGCATGAAGATGGAGCATGCCATCAAGGCACCGGCAGACGGTGTGGTTAGCGAAATCTTCTTCTTTGAAGGTGAGCAGGTTTCAGAAGGTGCGGAGCTGATTGCTATTGAGATTACTGAAGATAGTGCCGACGAAAGCACTGAGGAGGCAGGCTAATGGCCTTTCCTAAACAGGTTCGACTGGTTGAAATGAGCCCACGGGACGGACTACAAAACGAGTCGGGCCCGGTGATTGCCACAAGCATCAAAACCCAGTTGATCGAACGGCTTGCCGATTGCGGCCTCACACACATTGAGTCCGCCAGCTTTGTGTCACCCAAATGGGTGCCGCAAATGGGTGATGCCTCAGAGGTGATGGCGGGTATCAAACGTAAAGCCGGCGTACGCTATTCGGTTCTGACGCCCAACCTCAGAGGCTTCGAGAATGCCCTGGCGGCAGGCGTGGACGAAGTCGCGGTATTTGGCGCGGCTTCAGAGTCATTCAGCCAAAAGAACATCAACTGCTCCATCGCAGAAAGCCTGGAGCGCTTTCTTCCCGTGATGGAGGCAGCAAAGAAACACAACATCCCGGTGCGGGGCTATGTTTCCACGGTATTGGGCTGCCCCTACGAGGGCGATATTGCTCCAGAACAAGTGGCAAAGGTTGCCAAAAACCTGGCCGACATGGGCTGCTACGAAATCTCCCTGGGCGATACCATTGGCGTAGGTACGCCACTGAAAGCCAAGCGTATGCTGGAGGCAGTGGCAAAACAGGTGCCTGTGGAGCGCTTGGCTGCGCACTTCCATGACACCTACGGACAGGCGCTGGCAAACCTCTACGCGGTACTGGAAGAGGGTGTGGCGGTTCTTGACGCCTCCGCCGCAGGCCTTGGCGGTTGCCCTTATGCCAACGGCGCCTCCGGTAACGTCGCCACCGAGGACGTACTTTATATGCTCAACGGCTTGGGCATAAGCACAGGTGTGGATTTGAACAAGCTGGTAGCCACCGGCGAGTGGATCAGTAATCAGCTCAAACGACACAACGGCTCGAAAGTGGGCCAGGCCCTGCAATCGTAAGGATCTGATATGACCAAGAACACAAATGTTGTCGCTCTGGATCTGCCCATTCCTGACATGAAAGACCTCCCTGAGGATGTCAGGAAGTATTTTGACATCTGTCTGGAAAAGTTGGGCATGGTTCCCAACGTACTTACCGCTTACAGCCAAAACCTCAAACAGCTGGACGGTTTTACCCGGTTATACAACGAACTGATGATGGGTGAAAGCGAGCTTAGTAAGTTGGAGCGGGAAATGGTTGCGGTGGTGGTTTCCTCCGAAAACAAATGCTTTTACTGCCTGGTGGCCCATGGCGCCGCGGTACGCGTTATGAGTGGTGACCCTGCCTTGGGCGAGCACCTGGTGATGAATTACCGGTCTGCCAACCTGGATAAGCGCCAACGCGCCATGCTGGATTTTGCATCCCAGCTAACCCGCTCACCGGAAACGGTTGCGGAAGACGAAGTTCAGGCACTGCGAGATGCAGGCTTTAGCGATGGCGGCATCTGGGATCTGAGCAACGTCATTGGCTTCTACAACATGTCGAACCGCGTGGCGATTGCCAGCGACATGCGTCCAAACCCTGAATACCACAATCAAAGTCGCTAACAGGCTCAACTATTTTTAGACCTCGACCACAAAAATAAATGGAGGCAAACAATGAATCAGACTCTTCCAAGCTACACCAGCGGTACCTCCAAAAAACCACTGCTGGGCATGACGATTGGCGAGATGCTGGACCGCACCGCCAACACATATCCCGATACCGAAGCTTTGGTGTGTTTGCATCAGGACATTCGCTGGACCTACAAAGAATTCGTTGCCAAGGTTAACGAAGCCGCACGGGCTTTCCTGGCCATAGGTGTAAAGCGCGGCGATCGCGTAGGCATCTGGCGCCCAACCGCTATGAGTGGACAGTTACCCAGTTTGCTACCGCCAAGGTGGGCGCCATTCTGGTTAATATAAATCCGGCCTATGGCATGCACGAGCTGGAATACGCCCTGAATCTGGCGGGCATCAGCGTGCTGGTTACAGCCGACAGCTTTAAAGCCTCTGACTACCGCAAAACCCTCTACGATCTGGCTCCAGAACTGAAAGCGGGCACGCCGGGCAAGATCAAGGCGCAGCAAGTTCCTGATCTGCGCGCGGTGATCAACTTGGACACAGAAAAGCACGCCGGCATGTGGAGCTGGGACGAATTTACCGGCTTTGCCAGCGACGTCAGCCAGCAAGAAGTGGACAAGATTCAGAGCCAGCTACAGTTCGATGACCCCATCAATATCCAGTTTACTTCTGGCACAACCGGCAGCCCCAAGGGCGCTACCCTCACCCACCACAACCTGCTAAACAATGGTTTCTTTGTAGGTGAAAGCCAGGTTCTGACTGAGAAAGACCGACTGGTTATTCCCGTACCCCTTTACCATTGCTTCGGCATGGTAATGGGCAACCTGGGCTGTATTACCCACGGCTCCACCATGATTTACCCCGGGGAGGGTTTTGAACCTAAAGCCGTGCTGCAGGCAGTTCATCAGGAGAAGGCGACAGCACTGTACGGCGTGCCTACCATGTTCATCGCACAGCTGGCCGAACCCGAGTTCGAAACCTACGACCTCTCAACCTGCGCACCGGCATCATGGCCGGCTCCATCTGCCCGGCAGAGGTGATGAAAAAGGTCAATGGCAAGATGAACATGAAAGAGGTTCAGATCGCCTACGGTATGACCGAAACCAGCCCGGTTTCCACCCAGACCAGCTCCCTCGACCCGTTCGATAAGCAGGTAACCACTGTCGGCCGCACCCAACCGCATCTGGAAACCAAAATCGTCGACCCGGCAACAGGCAACGTGCTGCCCAGAGGCGAGATAGGCGAGCTATGCACCCGCGGTTACAGCGTGATGCTGAAGTACTGGAACAACGAGGAAAAAACCCGCGAAGCGATCGATGCAGCCGGTTGGATGCATACCGAAGATCTGGCAACAATGGACGAAGAAGGCTATATCCAGATCGTCGGCCGCATCAAGGATATGGTGATTCGTGGCGGCGAGAACATCTACCCGAAAGAGGTCGAGGAATTCCTTTACACCCACCCTTCCATTGAGGAAGTTCAGGTTACCGGCGTTCCCGACGACAAGTACGGTGAAGAGCTGATCGCCTGGGTAAAGCTGCGCCCTGATGCCGACCCGGTAGATGCCGATGGCCTGATGGCCTTCTGCAAAGGCAAAATTGCCCATTTCAAAATCCCCCGGAACTACAAATTCGTGGATGAGTTCCCGATGACGGTGACCGGTAAGATCCAGAAATTCAAAATGCGGGAAATTTCCATTGAGGAAATGGGGCTGAAGTAACTAACAGCCTGCGCACTTCCAAGCCCCGGTACTCCTTAGCTGAGCCCGGGGCTTTTTTTTGGCCTTCAAAAACCTGATTGACCGCCGCACAGTTTCGTGATGTTATCTCGGTTAACATTGTTACCATTGATAACATTTAACGAGACTAAACAGCCCATGGCAAAACCGGCCTACCATCACGGCGATCTGCAACTCCAAGCCCAATTGCTGGCACTCGATACGCTTAGAGCCCAAGGGGACGCCGCCATCAGCTTGCGTGCGCTGGCTAAACAACTCGGTGTCAGTGCGCCTGCGTTGTATCGACACTTCTCAGACCGCGAAACACTGCTCGCGGAACTTGCCATCGGCGGATTCGAGGCACTGCGTGATCGACTGCGCGCCGTAGACCAACAGATACCGCGCAAAGCCCTGATCGAGATAGGGCTGGTGTATGTCGCTTTCGCTCAGGAAGAACCCAACCTGTACAGGCTGATGTTCGGCGGTCGTGTATTACCAATGAGTGCGCATCCTCGCTTGGATACTGCTGGCAAGAGTGCCTTTGAGGTTCTCGAAAACACCGTGGCCCGCGCCCGCCAGCTTGGCTATCTCAAGGCCTCCCCCGTTTCACTGATAACAGCTGCCGCTTGGTCCCTCGTGCACGGGCTGTCGCAGCTGACTATCGATGGCCATTTGCCGGGTGCAAAGGCCGAACCCATGTTGACCGAAGGCGTACTCAGCTTGTTGCTGGACGGCTCCAGGTCTAACGAGCAACAACAATCACAACAGGATTTAACCCCATGAGCAGCCCCAAACCCAGTACCCTCCGCGTTGGTAAGCGGTATCGCGAAAACCGCCTGAACGGCCCCTACGATGCCATTATCATCGGCTCTGGCATCGGCGGCCTAACTACCGCTGCCTGCATGAGTAAAATGGGTAAAAAAGTGCTGGTACTTGAACAACACTACACCGCCGGTGGTTTTACCCACAGCTACGACCGCAACGGCTACGAGTGGGACGTAGGCGTGCACTACATTGGCGACATGGGTGCAGATCACACGTTTGGCAAGCGGTTATTCGATCACATCACTGACGGTCAGTTGAAATGGGCGCCGATGGATGCCAACTACGACCGCATATTTTTGGGCGACAAGCACGTAGACCTGATTGCAGGCCCCGATGCATTCCGTGCTGAACTGGTCAAAGGGTTCCCGGAAGAAGAACAGGCCATCGACACCTACCTGGGTTATCTGCGCAAGGTATCCAAGGCCATGCCGGCCCTTGTTCTGGGTAAAGTACTGCCAGATCTGGCCGCCGGGCCGTTAAGCATGCTCACCAAACGCCGGGCTCCGGAGTTTCTCAACAAGCCTACGCGCGAGGTGCTGGAGGGCATTACCAGCAACCAGGAACTGATCGCTGTATTAACCGGCCAATGGGGCGACAACGGCCTGCCACCGGCGGAATCCAGCTTCATCATCCACTCGCTGATTGCACGCCATTACCTGCACGGTGGCTACTACCCTATCGGCGGTGCCTCTGAAATGGCGAAGACCATCATCCCGGTGGTTCAGCAAAGCGGTGGCGAAGTTTTCACCTACGCAGATGTAACCAGCATTGTTATCGAGAAAGGCAAAGCCGTGGGCGTTCGCATGGCAGACGGCGCGGAGATACGCTCGCCACTGGTTATCAGCAACGCTGGCGTATTCAACACCTTCAACAAGCTGCTGCCCAAAGGCGCGCCCAGCTGGGACTATTACCAGGACAAGCTGACCACCGTTCAGCGCTCCATGGCCAGCAACTGTCTGTACATCGGCCTGCAGGATACCGCTGAAAATCTTGGCCTGCCAAAAACCAACTACTGGATTTACCCCGGCCCGAATTACGAAAAGCAAATGCAAGACTTCCTGGCCGATCCGGAGGCCAATGACATACCGATGACCTATATTTCGTTCCCGTCGGCCAAAGACCCCAGCTTTTCCGAGCGCTACCCTGGTCGCGCAACCATCGAGATCGTGGCGCCTGGCCCGTTTGAGTGGTACGAAGAATGGACCGACAAAACCTGGGGCAAGCGTGGCGACGACTACGAAGCCAAGAAAGAAGAATACGCCCAGCGCCTGCTTGCGAAGCTGTATGAGAAGTTCCCGCATCTGGAAGGCAAAGTGGATTACTACGAGCTATCCACCCCCCTTTCCACGGACTACTTCTGCCGCTACAGCAAAGGGGAGATTTACGGCCTGGATCACACCCCTGACCGCTTCGAACTGGACTGGCTGAAGCCCAAAACCCGCATCCCCGGCTTGTACCTTACAGGGCAGGACATCATGACCTGCGGCGTGGTGGGTGCGATGCTGGGCGGCTTGCTAACAACCGTCGCGGTCAGTGGCTTCAAGGGTCTGCCACTTGCGAAAAAGATGTTTGTAGGCTAATAAATATCAGTAGCTCCGGTGTCACTAACGTAAGGGTGATGCCGGGAACTGAAACGCCTACCGAACATTTGAGGCTGTATGAAAACCATCGGATTAATCGGCGGAATGAGCTGGGAATCCACTCAAACCTACTACCGCCTGATCAATCAGAACGTACGGGAACAGCTCGGTGGACTCCACTCGGCCAAAGTCGTTCTCTACAGCTTGGATTTTGCCGAAATTGAAGTACTCCAGCGCAATGGAGACTGGGAAGGAACGGAAAAGATACTGATATCGGCGGCACAATCCGTTAAGGCCGGTGGTGCAGACTTTCTTCTAATTTGCACCAACACCATGCATAAAGTTGCGCCACAGGTTCAGCAGGCCAGTAACATGCCCTTGCTCCACATCGCCGATGCCACCGCCAAGGCACTCAAACAAGACGGTGTAACATCGGTAGGGCTACTTGGGACCCGGTTCACCATGGAGCAAACCTTTTACCGCGAGCGCCTGGAGCAACAGGACATCAGCGTCATCATTCCTGATGACAACGAACGGGACGCAGTCCACCGGATAATCTACGAAGAGCTGTGCCGAGGCATTATCAACCCTGATTCGAAAGTCGCCTACCTTGATATCATTGGCTCACTGGCCGCAAGTGGGGCGCAAGCCGTTATTCTTGGATGTACTGAGATCAACTTGCTGATCCAGGCTTCCGATACGCAGGTTGCGCTGTACGACACAACAGAGATCCATGCGGCTCAGGCAGTTGAGTTAGCCTTGAAATAGGCAATATGCAAATTTTTAATGTGTCTATCTCGTGAGTAAATAAAGATCTCTAAAAAGCTGCTACGCTTAATATCCAGGCAGCAAAAAACTTTGGCCTGGCGATTTCATATTTGTCACGTTAAGGAGAAGCACAAATGAACACTCATTCTGGCTTTACCTTACGTTCCGATTTTGCTGTACGGTTCGTATCTACTGTTTTTGGAACGACTTTGGCTTTATTGATCTCATCATCAGCCATGGCCGCAGACGCAGCCCCTCAAGTGGAGACGGCAGCAGTACACGCAGGCCTTGCCGCTCAAGCAGCAAATGTTAAAGGGGTGCAAACGCACTTGCACCACTCACTGAATTGCCTTGTTGGGCCAGACGGTGACGGTTTTGACAGTGATGAGATGAATCCCTGCGGCGATATGGGTAACGGAGCCATTCCCGATACCTCAGACAGCAAGATGAAAGAAAAACTGGAGAGTGCTGTTGATAAAGCCAACAGCGGCCTAGACACAGATGATTATGACGAAGCGAAAACCGCTGCAATGAGCGTCCAGAAGATGCTCGGAACGAAGTAGATGTTAAAAGGGCCACTGCGAAGTGGCCCTTTATTTTTTTGCTATTCAGGGCCGAGGGCCCTACCCCATATTCTTCCTAATGAATTTCTGAACCTCACCCACAATACCGCTGCGGAAGGCCAGCACGGTAAGCACAAAGATGCCCCCCAAAATCGGATCTACCCAGTCTCTGAGTGGGCCCTGCCCGAGTTGGTACTCGATATTAACCACAAGAGTGGCGCCCAGAACCGGGCCCAGCAATGTACCCATACCACCAACAAGCGTCATCAGAATGACCTCGCCAGACATATGCCAGTGCGCATCGTTCAGAGAGGCCAGCTGGAAAACCACTGATTTCATCGAACCAGCAAGGCCTGCAAGCGCAGCGGATATCACAAACGCCAGTATCTTGTAACGATCCACTTTATAACCAAGAGATACAGCACGGGGTTCGTTCTGTTTAATAGCCTTCAACACATGGCCGTATGGGCTGCTGACAATCCGCTGAACCAGCAGGTAGCAGCCAAGGAATACCGCCAGCACGAAGTAATACATGTTCAGGTTGTCTTCAAGGTTGATCAGCCCGAACAGTTCCCCTCTGGGTACGCCGTGCATACCATCCTCACCGCCGGTAAAGGATGCTTGAACGAAGAAGAAGAAAACCAGCTGAGCCAGGGCGAGGGTCACCATGGCAAAGTAAATACCTTGCCGGCGAATGGACAGAAGAGCAAAGCCCAGCCCAAGCACCGTAGCCACCAGTGTTCCCGCAATTATGCCCATTTCCGTTGTGAGACCGCTGAAGTTGCTGAGCAAGTATCCCGTGGTGTATCCGCCCGAGGCCAGGAAAGCCGCATGACCGAAGGACAGCAAGCCGGTGAAACCGAACAGCAGGTTAAAGGCGACCGCAAACAATGCGAAGCACAGTATTTTCATCAAAAATACCGGATACATTACGAACGGCGCCAGCAGCAGTAGTACCAGTAACACACCGTTCAGGATCCATTTCCTGCGATTCTCGGTTTTTTGCTGACTGAGAATCGACTTTTGAATGTCGGAATGAATATCGGTCTGACTCATGATTACGCCTCCTTGCCGAACAGGCCACTGGGTCGGACCATCAGCACGACGACCATAACCAGGAAAATCACAGCAGACGATGCGGGCGGGTAAAAGGTTTTGGTTAGCCCTTCAACAACGCCCATGAGGATGCCAGTGATAATGGCCCCACCGATGGAACCAAGCCCACCGATAACCACCACAGCAAACACGACAATCAGGATATGGGAGCCCATCACGGGGGTTACCGAGTAAATGGGCGCAGCTAGCACACCCGCAAACGCAGCTAGCATGACACCAAACCCGTAAGTAAGGCTGACCAGTAGAGGTACGTTGATACCAAACCCCTGCATAAGCTGGGAATCCTCAGTGCCTGCTCGCAAGTAGGCACCAAGTTTGGTTTTCTCAATCATGAACCAGGTACCGAAGCACACGATAAGAGCTGCCACAATCACCCAGGCTCGATAGAAAGGCAGGAACATAAACCCAAGGTTTACACCGCCTTTAAACACATCTGGCATTGAATAACGAAGGCCAGACACACCATAAATATTGGTGAGAATGCCCTGCATGATGAGCGCGACGCCGAAGGTCAGAAGGAGGCTGTAAATATGATCCTGCCCGGCGATACGGCGAAGCAGAAAATACTCAATAAGCACCCCGACGGTGCCAACCAGCACCGGTGCCAGGAAAAGCGCCACCCAGTAATTGACGCCCAGGGTGTCAAACAGGATAACAGTGCCCATAGCACCGAGCATGTACATAGCACCATGGGCGAAATTTATAATTTTAAGAAGACCGAAAATAACAGCCAGCCCGAGGCTCAAAAGCGCGTAAAAGGCACCATTGATGACCCCAATCAGAAGCTGACCATAGAGCACCGCCATGGGCACGCCGAATATCATGGACATGTTGCTAACTCCAAAAGCAGCACAAACGTTGAACCAGTTTTTATTTTACGTAGTGCTTCAAACTCTCCGGCAAACGCCGGAGAGTTTCTTGGCCTACGTTCTATTTGCTGCTAACGAGCTTGCAGCTGCTATCCGCGAGTGGGCGGAAGGCTTCATCGGCTGGAATGGTACGGACAATTTTGTACAGGTCCCACTCACCGCTCGACTCTTCAGGCGTTTTCACCTCTGCCAGATACATGTCGTGTACCATGCGGCCGTCTTCCCGAATGCGGCCATTAGTGGCGAACATATCGTTGATAGGTGTATCCATCATCTGCTTGCGTACAATTTGCGAATCATCAGAACCGGTTTTCTCAATCGCATTCAGATACTGAATCGTGCTTGAATAAATGCCTGCGTGAACCATGGTTGGCCTGGCACCGGTTTCTTCCATAAAGCGGTCAGACCAGGCACGGGCCTCGTCGTTCATATCCCAATACCAGCCCGTGGTCAGTTGAAGACCCTGAGCGACTTCGGTTCCAAGTGCGTGCACATCAGTCAGAAACACCACGAGACCCGCAATGGTCTGACCAGCCTGAGTTACACCAAATTCTGCGGCGGTGGTAATTGCGTTCGTAGTATCTGCGCCGGCGTTTGCCAGCGCGATAACATCGGCACCAGAAGCCTGCGCCTGCAAAATGAACGAAGAAAAATCAGGGGTTGGGAATGGGTGACGAATACTGCCTATCACCTCTCCGCCGTTTTTCTCAACCACTGCGGTTACATCCTTTTCCATCGAGTGGCCAAAGGCGTAGTCGGCTGTCAGGATATACCAGGTTTTGCCACCCTCTTTAACGATCGCCCCGGCGGTGCCGTTGGCCAGTGGGTAGGTGTCATAAGCGTAGTGAATGTGGTTCGGGGTGCAGTGCTCATTGGTAATACTGGATGCCGCAGAGCCGTTAACCAAGCCAAGCTTGTTGTTCTCTTCTAGGACTTTGGTGGTCGCAATGGTTACAGAGGATGCAACAAGACCCGCCACCATATCGACGTTGTCGTTTTCTACCCAGCGGCGCACAGTGCTGGAAGCTACATCTGGCTGTTACGGTCGTCGGCTGTGACGATTTCGATTTTGGAACCATTAACTTTGCCGCCAAAATCAGCAACGGCCATTTCAAGGGCCTTGAGACCGTTCGGGCCAGACAAGTCGCGGTATGTACCGGACATATCCGCCAAATAGCCGATTTTCACGGTATTGTTGCTAATTTCTGCTTGGGCACCGCCTACCATCATGGCTGATGCAACGGCTGTGGTCAGAAGCTTTTTCATGATTGTCATTATTATTTCTCCGCGACTGTTTTCGTTGGTTCAGGTTTTTGTTGCTATTATTTTGCTTTCATACGTACGCATTCGGGTTCAGACACCCAAATAGCCATCCAACACCGACTGCTTTGCATGCAGTTCACTGGCGCTGACTTCCTCCACAATCTGGCCGTGCTCAACCACGTAATGCCGATCGGCCAATGGCGCTGCAAAGTGGAAGTTCTGCTCGACCAGGATAATGGTAAGCCCTTTCTTTTTAAGTGCCAGGAGAACCTCCCCCAGTTTCTCTACAATAACCGGCGCTAGGCCTTCGGTTATTTCGTCTAGCAAAAGCATGTTGGCACCGGTGCGCAGTATGCGCGCCAGTGCCAACATCTGTTGTTCTCCGCCCGAGAGCTTGGTGCCCTGACTAAAACGGCGCTCATAGAGATTGGGAAACATGGAGTAAATTTCTTCCAGGCTCATACCCCCGCTACGCACCACTGGCGGCAACGTAAGGTTTTCCTGAACGCTGAGTGACGCAAAAATGCCCCGATGCTCGGGGCAATACCCAACACCCAACCTTGCAATGTTGTGGGGGGCACAAGACATGGTCTCTTCACCGTTTATCATGATGGAGCCGGTACGCCGACCCACCATGTTCATAATCGCCTTGAGCGTGGTACTTCGCCCGGCGCCGTTGCGGCCGAGCAGTGTGACGAGTTCGCCCCGGTTAACGATCAGTTCAATACCGTGCAGAACATGAGATTCGCCATAAAACGCATGCAACCCCGATATGCGCAGCTGCTCGTATTCCTTTCCCGCGTTCTGGCTCATTGGGTAGCCTCCACATCGGCTTCTGTTCCCCGCTCACCACTTGAACCGGTGCCCATGTACACCTCGCGAACACGGGGGTCGGCAGAAACTGCCTCATAATCACCCTCTGTAAGCACAGAGCCCTGCGCCAGAACCGTTATCCGGTCGCACAGCTTGGAGACTACGCTCAGGTTGTGTTCAACCATTAGAACCGTCCGCCCCTCAGCCGCCTTACGCACAAGCTCGACTACGCGATCAACATCTTCTGTACCCATACCCTGAGTCGGCTCATCAAGCAGCAGAACTTCAGGTTTCATGGCCAGCGTAGTGGCCAGCTCAAGCGCGCGTTTGCGGCCATAAGCCAGCTCAACAGTGGTGGTGTTCGCAAACTCAGTCAGGCCAACAGACTCCAGAAGCTCCATGGCGCGCTCGTTTAGCCTGTTCAAAGACATACCGGACTTCCAGAAGCTGAAAGAGTTGCCCTCAAAGCTTTGCAATGCAACACGGATGTTTTCCAGCGCCGTCATATGGGGAAATACAGCGGAGATCTGAAACGAGCGAACAATGCCTTTACGGGCAATGGCCGCTGACTTCAGAGGCGTAATGTCTTCACCCTTAAAGAGGATTTTTCCGCGTGTGGGAATGAGAAACTTGGTAAGCAGGTTAAACACTGTGGTTTTGCCCGCACCATTAGGGCCGATCAGAGCGTGAATGTGGCCTTTCTGAATCTTCAGGTTCACGTCATCGACCGCAACAAAGCCCTTGAACTCTTTAACAAGGTTTTGGGTCTCCAGTACGTATTGGTCACTCATGGGCCAATCTACCTTTTGTTATTGTTGTACGTTTTACTTGCTTACAGGTTAGATTGACGTTTACGTAGGCGTCAATCTAATTCTCATGTTTATTTTGGTGGAATCGAGTAGGTCATCGTTGAGTGGGCAACGGGCTCTTCTGCGCCTTCGGAGTAGACAAACACTTCCCCCACCCCCATGGTGCGCCCCACTTTGAGCATGGTCGCCCTCGCCCATATTGGAGTGTGAGCGGCTGGTTTGCGCAAAAAGTTTATGTTCAGGTTGGTGGTAACCGCCAGAGGCACCAGCCCAATTCTGCTGAGTAGCGCCGCATACAGCGTTACATCTGCCAACCCCATCATCACCGGGCCGGATACCGTTCCGCCTGGCCTGAGATGCCCATCATCGACATCCAGGCTCATTTCGGCCCAACCATCACCAAGCTTCCTCAGGCTACCGTATGCGGCACCCTGGGGAAACTGCTCCTGCAGAAACCTGTCCAACTCCTCAAACGTTATCTTCATGAAGCTGGCTCTTCTTGTGCCCGGTTACGCAGCACAAAGCGTTGAATTTTACCGCTAGGGGTTTTCGGCAACTCCTCCACAAATTCAATTTCGCGCGGAAATGCATGTGTGGAGAGGCGCCGGCGAACCAACTCCTGCAGCTCTTCTCGCAGGGCTTGATCGCTTGCCGGCTGCTGGTCTCCCTTGATGACCACGTAGGCCTTAATAATGGAGCCACGTTTCTCATCGGGTTTTGCTACCACGCCAGATTCCGCAACCGCCGCGTGTTCCAGCAGCGTGCTTTCCACATCCGCGGGGCCAACCCGATAACCGGCCGTGGAGATAATGTCGTCATCACGACCACTGAATGAGTAGCTACCATCGCCGTGGCAAATCGCCATATCACCGGTGAGATAGTAACCGTTCACGAAGGGATCTTTTTCGCCCCAGGTGTAGCCATCAAAGTGAAACAACGGGGACGCCTTCACATCCACAGCAATTTGCCCTACTTCGCCCTCGCCCACTTCTTCATTTTTCTCGTTCAAGGCAACCACTCTGTGGCCAGGAGATGAGTACCCCATCGAGCCCTGCCGCTCAGGATGCTCAAGCGCGTTGAAGTTGCAGCAAGTCATGCCGGTTTCGGTTTGACCATAGTGATCTGTAACCGGGCAGTAATGGCGGTTCTTGATCCAGCTAACAACTTCCGGGTTCAGTGGCTCGCCTGCGCTGCTGGCAACACGCAGGCCAAGGTTCTCTCCTGCAGGCAGAACATGGTCGTTGGCTTTCAGCAAGCGATAAGCAGTGGGCGCAGCGGCAAGGTTTGTGATTTTGTACTTACGAATCATGTCGTAGGTGGATTCCGGGGTAAACGCGCCCGGATTAAAGTGGGTGGCGTGCCCCATCAGGAGTGGGCCAACCACTGCATAATAAAGACCATACGCCCAGCCGGATCGGCAACGTTCCAAAACACATCGTCATCGCGCAGATCAATGGCGTACTTCATGTAAACATAGAAGCCCATCAGCGCACGCGCAGGCACGGCCACGCCTTTGGACTTGCCCACGGTGCCGGAGGTAAACATCTGCAGGAACGGATCGTCGCCCTTGATCATCACCGGCTCAAAGCTTGGCTCCTGCGCTTCAAGCGTACTCCGGAAATCAGGAATATCAGCGCCATTTTTTTCTGCATCAATGCTTTTTGCATCAATACAAAGTGCCGGCGCGCAATTCTTTACGTCGTTGAGTTTGGGGTAGTTTGTGGGGTCGGTGACCACCAGCTTGGTTCCCGCTCGCTCAAGGCGATATTCAATAGCGCCAGAACCGAATGCCGTAAACAACGGCTGGTAGACCGCGCCAGCGCGCAGTGTGCCTGCAATCACCATCAGCAACTCAGGCCCTCTTGGTAGCAGAGCAGCTACTCGATCGCCTTTGCCTATGCCTTGCGAAGCCAGGTAGTTGGCAAAACGAGCGGACTGCTCCTTCAGTTCAGCAAAAGTAAGTACTCCGTCGCCGCCATCTTTTTCGTAATAAAGAGCGACTCGCTTTGGGTCCGCCGCCCACTTGTCACAAATTTCATGGCAGACGTTCAGCCCGTTCTCCAGACTTCCATCCAAAATGTCCGCCTCCAGAGCGGCGGGATCGAAGTTATTATAGACAGCTGCGTGTTCCGGAAGGCTCATGATCAACTCCTGCTATTTTTATCTTTAAATGCATGGATGAAGATTTAACACAGCCTTCACTTTACGTAAAGGTAAACTTTAGGTGTATAAGCGCCACCATTAAAGTTGGCTACTGAGAATATGACGAAGCCCATTGCAGTCCACCAGCGAGTCCTCGCAATTCACCACAATATCCGAACGAGCTACGACATAGCTCTTCCCGGTTATGGTGTTTTTCACAACCTGATAACCACTCTCCTGCTCTACGGCGGAAAACTCACCAATAAAACTTGTTTCCCGAAGCGACACAGTTTCAAGCCGATCTCCTGGGCGAATAAGCCTTCATGGTTCATCAGAGCCAGCCGTGCCGAAGTGCCTGTCCCGGTAGTGCTCCGGCAGATAACTCCAGGGTGTACGTAGGTGGCGGAGCGGGAACGGTAATACCCGTCAGCCACCAGGCGTACCGGCCCCATAAAATGCAGAAATGGCAGCGGCCCCACATCGCCCAAAGTGTAGTGAGAAAAGCCCTGCTCAGCCTGAATCGCCTCGACAATGGCGTGGGCCGCAAGCGCCAGCTTACGTTCTTCATCCAAAGTGAGATCAAACCCCAGAGACTCCGCATCCACCATTGCGTAGAATCCGCCGCTGTAGGCCACGCTGTAGGTTACGGTGCCGAGCGACGGCACATCGATAGTTGCCCGATGGGTATGGATGTAGCTTGGCAGGCCTTCGCAGGTGATTGCTTCAACGACGCCATTTTCAACCATTGCTTCGATGCGGACCAACCCAGCAGGAGACTCCAACAGGAAGCTCTGCTTACCCTCCTTCTTGGGCACTATTCCAGCCTCAAGCACGGCAGTCGCCGTGCAGATGGTGTTAGAGCCGGAGTAAATCGGATACCCCATCACTTCCATGATGATGTACCCGGCCGCCGCACGAGGATCAGAAGGAGGAACCAGTAAATCAACGGACATCTCAGGGATGCCGTAAGGCTCTTCCAACAACAATTTTCTCAAGCCATCGGCGTTATCGCGCAGATACTCCATTTGCGCTCGCACACTGTCGCCCGGTAGGGGACTAATACCGCCCGTCACAATGCGGCTGACATCGCCGCCGGCGTGGGTATCCATAAGCTGAATGATCAGTTCCTGGCTCATGCGCTACTCTCCAAAGACCAAAGCTTGCCGTGCTCATCCCATTGCGAATCCGGAACAATAACAATCTTGCCAAGATAATTGCTGCCGCGATTCATGAAATAGCGCTCCGCCTGATGTAATTGCGAGAGCCGGAATGCGCCATGAAGTACCGGCTTAAGCTGCCCACCACGAATCCACTCTACAAGCTGCTCTGCCTCCTCCCGAGTGCCGTGAGAGACGCCAAAAATTTGCACCTGATACAGGTAGATGCGTGTCCAAAGGATTTCACTGACGTTTCCGCCGCTGGCACCGGCAATACTCAGTCGTGGATAGGTCTTACGGGCGTTCATGTCGAAAATCATGGCGTCGATAAAGCGGTCGGTCATATCGCCGCCCACCAAGTCCATCACCGCATCCAGGGGTTTGCCACCGGTTTGGGCCTTAACGCGTTCCACAAAGCTGTCCATATCGGAACGATCGAGCACCGATTCTGCACCCAGCTTTGTGAGGGCTGCGGCTTTATCCGATGTACTCAATGCGAAAGGTATGGCACCCATAATCCGACAAAGCTGAATCAGCGCAGTTCCAACACCGCCGCTTGCGCCGGTAACAAGAACACGCTCCCCGGCTGTTACATGGGCCGACGTAAGCATGTGCATGGCTGTTTGGTATGAACACATTCCCATTGCGGCGAGCTGTGCATCGGCCAGTTCGTCATTTTGTACACAATGGAACTGATCTGAAGGAACGACCACGTATTCAGCGTAACCGCCGTCTGCGCCATGGCCGTAGTAATCCGGGGTTAGATTGATGTCCCGGCGGTTATGCCCGTAGATATTGAAATCTAACAAGCCGCGATCGCCAATACGGCCAGGGTCCACGCCAGTGCCCACAGCCACAACACGGCCAGCAATGTCGGCACCCTGAATGCGGGGAAAAATAAGCGTGGGCTTGCCCCCCATCTGAAACGAGGTGGTTTCGCCCTTTTTAGTGGGATACAACCCTTCCCGGGCTTTGCGATCGGTATTGTTTTTGGCGGTAGCGGTTACCTTAACCAGCACCTCGCCCGGCGCCGGAGATGGCGTGGGCACGTCTTTATACTCAAGCTTTTCAACATCGCCATGGCCAATAAGAACCATGGCTTTCATAGTGTTCGGGGTCATGAATAAAGGATCCTCCCTGCCTGCGAAACAAAACCTATCCACTCAGGATAGGTGACATTCACGCAGGTGTCAGGGAGCGATGCGGGTATCCATTTTTTAAGGACGCCCCATTAACGGGCAATTACCTTGTAAATGGGTCGCAGCTTGGGAATCTGCTTCAACACCACCTGAATAACGGTCATAAGCGGCACCGCAAGCAACACGCCCACCGGCCCCCACAGCCAACCCCAGAAAAAGATCGAAACAAAAATAATCACCGGATTAATCGCCATACGAAAACCGTGTATCCATGGCTCGATGAAGAAACCCACCATGGTTGTCAGTGCCAGATAACCGACCGGCGCAATGGCCATCATCCACAAAGTATCCAAGCTCACTGCCGAGACGACCGCCAGCATCAAGATGGTGAGAATAACACCCAGATAAGGAATGAAGCGCGCCAGACCAGCCACCAGCCCCCATACTGCCGGATCAGGCAAGCCGACAGCCCAAGCCATCAGGCCGGTAGCTACCCCAACAGATGTATTGCTGATACCAAGAACCCCGAGATACTGTGCAATCTGATGCTGAGAATCCCGGGTAATACGCAACACGGTTCTTCGATGAGTTCTAGCAACTGCCGTACAAAGTTAAGCACCAGCCTGTCGCCGCTAACCAGCAGGAAGTACGTGAGAGCCATAGCAAGCGCAAGACCCGCAATACCATCACGGGCTTTGTTCATAAGCTGAGCACGCCAGGAATCGGTCTGCAGAACCACGGTTGTTGGCTCAGAGGCCTTCTTTTTATCGCTGGTGTCAGAGAACTCGCTTACAGAATCCTCCACTTTTTTAGCAGACTCTGTAACCTTGCTAATTTGGCGTTTCAGCTCACTTTCCCCGACCAGCAGGCGAGAAACCCCCTCAGGAGCCTTACCCGCCCACTCGAGCGCAGGCGTGGCAACCGCTAGAGACACACCAGCAATAGCCCCAAGAACCAGCAACACCAGAATCAGAGAACTGACCACCCTGGGCATACGCAACCCACTGCACATGCGAGAAACCAGAGGCGACAGCAACAAACTTGTCAGCAGCGCCAGCACCATTGGCAAGATGATCTGATGGGCAAGATACAAGGTGTACAGCACACCCAGAATAAAGAGGCCATAAATGGGCGTAGAAAGGTCTGCGAGAGTTTTGCCGGATCGGGGACTGATGTGTTCACTCGAATACTCTTCGTCTTCCATAGGAAATTCCTAGCCTGACAGCCGGGCCGCGACTAATAGATGCTGCACGGATAATTTGGTATGCCACCCAAGGTTTTGACTGGCGCACTGCGCCGGACAGTCTACCCCTAGTAAGGCTTTACCACATTATAGAACGACTTGGGCCGGGAGGAAGACAGCGAACCAGAACATACTCAAATATCGCATTCATTCTGGACCCGCGTACGAAACTCCTTACGGATACGATCGTTTTCTTCATCGTTAACGAAAACGCGTTCGCCTTCATTGTTCAGCCGGTAGAGGCCCGACACATTCTTCAGATGTTTCAGACGCGCCACCAACCGATTGAGTCGGCCTCTGTAACATTGCGCTTGCGAACCAAAAAAACCGAGACTGCGGAACCCCGAGACACCACCCTGGCGATGGCATTCATACTGATGGAGCCCGACTAGAAGGCGTGGAAGCGCATAAAGAGATTCCAGCTTCTGGTACTGATCGTTAACAACGTCGAGTTCCCGGATGGAGAGGCGATAGAGGATCAATCAAACAGGAACGCTGTTTCATGCTCATGCGCTCGATTTGACTATAGCTCGCTTCTGAATAAAAAACTGAGGCACTGCCAGTGGTTTGCTTGACTCAGGATCTGAGTACACGGTGGTGAAGCGTTGACCCGTCAACTTCGGAATCGCATGGATAGCTGCAGCCATTAATGGAGGGGGGAGCGCCCTGCGAGACACTTTAAGACAGCACCTCGTTTTTGTACCAGCGAGAAACCCACAAGCCGCTGGGATATTAATTAGAATCGACTGGTCCGAGCCTCGACGAGCGTAATTGATGAACGATCCCGGCCAGCCTGAGGGGATGGAACTACGGTACCTCAGTCGAGCAACTCTCGAGCGATGACCATGCGCTGTATTTCACTCGTACCCTCCACAATCTCCAGTACCTTGGCCTCGCCTAACAAACCCGAGACGGGGTACTCGTCGAAGATCCCGTAGGCTCCGTGGACCTGAATGGCCTTGAGAGCTGCCTCTACTGCCAATTCACTAGTGAACAACTTGGTCATCGAGGTTTCGTTGCGAAACGGTCGGCCGGCGTCTACAAGGCATGCGGAGTGCCGTACCATGAGCTCAGCTGCGTGAATTTTGGTCAGGATGTCTGCTAGTGGAAAAGCCAGCCCTGGTGCTTAAGGATGCTGGCGCCAAAAAGCTCGCGGTCACGGCCGTAGGATTTCGCAAGGTCGATGGCACGCCTCGCCAACCCCAATCCTGTGGCACCCACTAAAATACGGCCGATACTCAGCACACTCAGGACTTGCTTCAAACCATCGCCCCGATTACCGATCATGTTTCGGGCCGGTATCCGGACGTCGTCCAGGTAAAGCTCTACCGAGTCGGCGAAACGCCAACCGATCTTGTTAGACGGCTTACCGACGCTAAAGCCTGGAGTGCCCACCGGTACCACGAAACTGGACAGGCCTTTGGGCCCCAGCTCGGGATCGGTTATCGCGACGACTGTCGAAAAACCGTGCAGCGCAGTTCCCGCATTGGTCGAAAACATTTTGGTGCCGGAAATGATAAAGTCATCACCGTCCTGCACTGCTCGCGTCTTGATATTAGCGACGTCCGAGCCACCATGAGCTTCGGTAACGCCGAAGGACGCAATCATTTTGCCGCCCTCGCAAAGTGGGCGAAGCCACTCCTGCTTGAGTTCATCGGAGCCGTAGCTGGCCAGCAGCGAAGCCGGCGCGCTGTTACACAGAAAGATAGCAGCAAAGGATGGCTCAGTGCGGGCCAGTATTTCAGCCACCAGGCTGCACCACGTACGCCTAGGCCTGCACCTGAGAAGTCCGGGTTATAGGCGGTGCGAGATAACCCAGCTCCCCAAAAGCCTCGACCAGCTGCGCCGGAAACTCATGCCGATGCAGGTACTCCGGCATCGCCGGCGCCAATTTCTGTTCGGCGAAGCGCGATACGGCTTCTACCAACATCATCTCATCATCATTCAGATCCAAAAGCATGAAACTTCTCCAGAAAAAACTGCCTGGCCATGATGGCCAGGCAGGATTGTAACGACTTATCCCCGAGGGATGTCTCGGAAGAGCTCAGAGTCCATGATGGTCAACGGATCGCGAATCCTCACCGGCGCAAATTCCATCTGACCCAAAACGTCTTTCTCAAGATCTATCCCTGGCGCGATTTCCTCAAGCACCAAGCCTTCAGGTGTAACGGAGAACACAGCCCGCTCAGTGATCAGCAGCGCATTCTGCCCTCGACCGACTCCGTCTTGGAGCCGATAGGTGACGTGCTCGGCTAAATTCACAAACTTTTTCACCTTTCCCTCCCGCACGATGTTCAAGCCTTGCTCCTTCGAATAGCTCAGATCGAGACCTCCAGTTGTAAAAGTACCGGTAAACACCAAGCGCTTGGCATTTTGGGCTATGTCGATAAAACCACCGGCGCCCGGATTCGCCTTGCCGAAGCGGCTAACGTTCACGGTACCGCTGGAGTCGAACTGGGCGAACGCAAGCGCGGCGAACTCACACAAACCTCCATCGATCAGGTCAAACTGACTGACGCCATCTATGACGGCGCGCGGGTTGACGTTGCAGGAAAACTGCCAGCCATTCATTACCACGCCACCGAAGGAGCCATGCTCGGTGGTAAACCAGTAGTCATCGATATTATCTTCAGTCAGCATGCCGTCTTCGGCCATTACTAGCGGTACGTCCGAGGAAGCCCCGAAACCGAAGATGGTCAATTCATGCTGACGAACTTCACGGGAAGCGCGACGTGCTATGATTTTAGCGGGGGTCATAGGCAGCTTCTTCAGCTGCTCCAGCGGCTTCTGCTCTATACCTAAATAAGTTGCGTCAAGCGGCACCTCGCTAACCATCATCTGGTTGGGAGCGACCACGATTTTATCAACCAGCGCGGCCGGCACAGTAACAGTTATTGCGCGCCTCGAGCCGCGCGGAACAATGCGTTTAACTTGGGCGATAACCTTGCCTCCGCACGCCTTGACGGCCAAAGCCAAAGCCAAAGTAGACGAAGTCATCGGATCCTCCTCGAAGGAGAGGTTTCCAAGGTCATCGGAAGTAGTGGCCCGAAGGATCGCCACATCTAGCTTCCAAGTCGGGTAAAACAGCATGTCTTCACCAGCAAATTCTACTCGCTTTACCAGCTCGTCCGTTGCTAGTTCGGTCATCTTACCGCCGGTCTGTTCCGGATCGATGTATGTACCCAGGCCGATGCGGGTCAGATAACCTGGGCTCCTGCGGGCCACCTCCCGTAACCAGTGCATGCTGGCTCCGATCGGCCAGCTATACGCCTCAACCAGATTATTTTGGATCAGGCGCATTAATTCAGGCCTGGCACCGGTCTTGGGGTTGGTTGGATTGATGTAGGAACCTGACACCACTCGCTTCATCATCCCTTCCCGAGCGACATGATCCATACCACGAATTTCAACTGAATCCCCGAGCCCGCACGGAAAGTAGAACGTCAAGTTTTTGGGCGCAGCGGTCTTCTCAAAGCGTTCACCGAGCGCTTTCAGGACTTCATCGGGTGTGAACCAGCCAATCACACCAACGCTGGAGACAACATCACCGTCCTCGACGATCGAGACGGCCTCTTGAGCAGTACAGATCTTATTCATAGCTTTACTCCGAACTTGGACAGAGTCGCCTTCGCGGTGTCGTACTGGCAGTTATCAATAAAAATACGATTGGCCATTGCGTCAGTGACCTCGGCCTTACCATTGATAAGCTGGCTGAAGAACTGCTTTGTAGAGGCCACGGCTGGCGTTGGGAGAGATGCGATACGCGCCGCCAACTCTTGGGCCTGAGCCACAGCCTCACCGTTGGCGGCGAGATAGTCGGCTACACCCAGACGCTGCGCATCTTCACCGCTCAGAACTTCGTGACCCCAGGTCAGGCGGCGGGCCGTCACGGCCCCGACCCGCGAAACCAGTGCTTGTAGACCCCAAGGCGGCAGCCAGCCGTTGGGCACCTCGGCCAGATTCCAGCGCGCCTCTGCGGCGGTCACGACCAGGTCGCAAGAACAGGCGAGGATGAAGCCCCCACCAAACGCCGCACCTTCCACCGCTGCGACCACCGGCGTACTCAACAGCCCGATACGACGCGCTACGGCAGCGGTCCCGGCCTCGTGATGAGCCATTTCCTCCAAGTTCATCTTGCCAAGCTCTTTCAGGTCAGAGCCGGCACAAAAGCTCGGAGCCGCACCCGTCAGCACCACGGCACCAATGGTCTGGTCTTGATCCAGTTCAGATAAGGCGCGATCCAGCTCCTCGACCATCACAGTATTCAGGGCGTTGCGGCGCTCAGCACGATCTAGCGTGATAGTCGCAACGCGTTTGTTTTTATCTAATCTAATCATGGGAATTTTCTCTTGTTGCTATGTTGGTAGTGCGTTCAGTCGAGCTGTGCGCCGTCCCGGTTGACGGCGGCTCGTACCGCCAGCGGATCGACGAGGCGCGGTGCAATCCGCTCCAGAACTGCGATGCTCGCTGCGTGGCCAATTGCGTGGCCGTATGAGAAGCATTGCGCGGTGACCCGAGCAGACGCCATGGCGTCAGATTCAGCAGACAGGCAACGCCCGGCGGTAAGCAGAGATTCACCCTTTACAGGGACAAAGCATTCGTAAGGAATCTCATAGTAGTCGTTAAACAGCCACTCAAGCTTGGGCTTCTCGCCGCTGTGCATTTCGATCGGCCAAGCCGACCGCGCAATACCGCTCTGCGACTTGCGGCCCGTAACCACGTCCTCGTTCTTGAGTGTGGTCACGCCCTGCACCTGGCGAGTTTGACGCACTCCGACCTGAACACCGGTATCGTTGACGAACGCGTTTTCGCAGCCGGTTAGCTGGTCGCGGTAGAAGCGAACGTACTCCTCCACCTGCTTGCGCCCTGCAATCTCCGCTTCGGTGAAATCGGCGGAGTTGATGGGGTTCAATTCACGGCCGTCTCGGCCGATAACGCGGGTGCTATTGCACAACAGTTCGTTAGGGCGCGTGGTCGGGAACAGGAAAATTTTGGATCGCGGTAAAACATATTTGCCCGAGGCGTTACTTTGCCGGATAGCCTCTGATACATCAGCGCCAAGTACGCTGTCTTCGCCATAACGGTTCAGAAAACGCTTTACGTCCACGCCCAGGATCCGAAAGATCATCGTCGGGTTCTGGACCACGCCATTGACGCCCATGAACGTATCCAGCCCCGACATAGCCGCAAGGTCGCCGTCACCGCTGGCATCGATCGTGACCTCGGCAGTCACCCGCAACTTGCCTTGCTTGTTGTACGCGACGACCCCTGCAATGCGCTCTCCGCCCTCCATCAGCACATCGGTAACCGTCGTGTGATAAACGATGTGCACTCCCGCCTCCTCCAACATATCGTCAGCCACGCCCTTCCATTTCAGAGGGTCATGCACCAGCGTGAAGGTCTTGCCGTACCGCACAGGGGAAGTCAGCCCACCTTTCGCGTTCATCCGCTTGATGAACTCGTCGACAAAGCCGAATACCAGCTTTTTCGGCGGGGCGGTGTCGCTTTCGTGTGCCTCGAACAATCCGCAGATTGTACCCGAGAGCCCAGCTACGGCGCCGCCGCCGCAAAACCCGTAGCGCTCCAGTAAGGTTACCTTCAGACCGCGGCGTGCGGCGGTCACTGCAGCCGCCATTCCAGCAGCACCTCCGCCGACGACCAGCAGGTCGGCATGAATGTCGGTTATCGGACGTCTATCAAGCATTGTCTGCTCCTAAAAAAGTTAAAGGCGAGAAGCCGCTATTTCATGAGGCTCGGCAGCCACAGTGAAATTTCGGGAAAGAAGAGGACCAGCGTCAAACCTATGAGCTGCAGCCCGATGAAGGGTATGACGCCCTTGAAAATGTCACTCAGACTAATGCCTTCAGGCGCCACCGCCTTCAAGTAGAACGCTGCTGGGCCGAACGGCGGAGTGAGATAGGAAACTTGCATATTCATCGTGAACAGGATGCCGAACCAGATCGGATCCATGCCGAGACTCTCAACCACTGGCACGAAGATGGGCATGGTGAGGAGCACAATGCCAATCCAGTCGATAAAACAACCCAGAACCATGAGAATCAACATCATCAACATGATGGTCACTATGGGTGGTACCGGAAGGCCGGTAATCAGGTCCTGCAGAAACGTAGTTCCGCCTGCCATGGTGTAAACCGCCACCAGAGCCGACGCGCCGAAGAAGATCCAAGTGAGCATGGCCACGGTACTGCCAGTCTTCTTGACCGACTCATAGACGGCATCCCAAGTTAACTCCCTATTTACCAGTGCGATAAATAGCGCGCCCAAAACACCGATGGCAGCTGTTTCGGTAGGCGTAGCGATGCCCAGGTAGAGGGATCCAAGCACAGCCATTATGAGGGCGCTCGGCAAAATCAAAGCGCGCGCCAGCCCGAACTTCTCCCTAAGCGACATATCGCGTTCTTCCACTGGCGCAAGTGGACCTAGTTCAGGATTGCGGTAGCAGAGGATCAATACATAGATGGCATAAAGCGAGACCAGCAAAAGTCCGGGCATTACTGCAGCGAGAAACAAATCCCCGATGGACACCTGTGCCACCAAGCCGTAGATAATCAGCACGATGCTAGGCGGCAAAAGTGTCCCGAGCGAGCCCCCCGCACAAATCACACCTAACGCCAACTTCTTGTCGTATAGACGGCCTAGCATTGCAGGCAAGCAGATCAAGCCCAGCACCACGATCTCAGCGCCAATCACGCCGACCATGGCAGCCATAATTGTGGACGCAGCCAGTGTACCGATAGCGAGCCCGCCACGCAGGCGGCCTGACCAGATATGCAAAGCTCGAAACAGACGTTCAATAACCCCTGCCTTCTCCAGAATACAGCCCATCAGCACGAACAACGGCACTGCAATAAGCGCATAGTTGTTCATCAGGGTAAAGATTCGACTAGGAATGAAGTACAATGTGTCGGGGCCGAACAACCACAAAGTCAAGGCCACCGCTGTCATACCGGTAGCGAAAGCCAGCGGTATGCCCGTGACCAGCAACAGCAACAACAGTCCGATCGTAACGAGGCTGACTATTTCACCACTCATGACGAATTTCCTTAACCGTGTTAGTTAGACTGACCAATGTCTGCAGCGCCATTAACCCGGCACCGATAGGTATGGCGGCTTTCATGAAGGTGGGAGCGAGCGAGTTCCAGCCCGCGCCACTACGTTCGCCTATCATTACTGCCGGGTACGCCTGTTCATAGCCGTAATAGGCGACAATAAGGAGAAAGCTGAGCATGAGCAGATAGGCAAGGACATCCATGCACAGCCGTACTCGAGCCGGCAGGATGTTGTAGATCACGTCAATACGGACATGGCCGTTATTCTTTATCGCGTGAGCGCCAGCAAGAACGTAGTGAATGCCAGCTAGGGCAATTATCAATTCCAGGGCCCACAACGCTGGGGAGTTCAGGAAATAACGGCAAATTACATCGAAAATCGTAACGCCGAAGACAATGAGATAAACAAGGCTGGAATAATCGCCGAGTTTCTGGTTGAAGGCACTAATGAGGTGCATATCGTCCCTACTGGATTGAAGATGCGTTGATCGGCCGAAAGGCATCGGTGCGTAATCGACCGATGCCGCCGCTTCAGTGCGATTGGTTAAATCCGCTTAATCGATTAGCCCCTTCGAGCGTAGGAATTCGATCTGCCCCGCCACAGCACGACCGGCGAGATCGTTTTTTTCACCGTACGTGCGCCAGATATCAACAGCTGCTTTACGAAAGGTCTGACGGTCTTTATCGCTCCAGTCGACCAGTTCGACACCTTCGGCTTGCAGGCGCTTGGCTGCTTGAATATCCTCTTTTTCCAGTGCTTCGATCATATCGAGGCTGAATGCCCGCACAGCATCAACTAATACTTTCTGGTTCTCCTTACTCAAGCTGTTCCACGTTTTCAACGGGATTGACACATCACCTGCAGGCATAGAGTGAATTCCCGGGTAGATGGCATACTTGGCCTTATCATGAAAGCCGAGCTCGGCGTTCATCGCCAGAGTGCCCCAGTCGGTAGCTTCTATTGTTCCCCCGTCCATCGCGCTGAAGACCTCGGAGCCAGGCAAGTTGACTGGCACCGCGCCGAAATGGGCAAACAACTCCGAGGCCATGCCTTGGGGCAAACGTATTTTCAGACCTTCGAGATCTTTTACGCCCGCGACGCGGCGGTTTGTCGGAATAGACTCGACGCCCCACCATGCAACGCCAATGGGATGTAGTCCGAAGGGCTCGTAGGCCTCTGCTAATAATTCAAGGCCGCCGTAATCGTAAAAATACTCCATGGCTTGGCGTGGATCCTCGTAGCCCGCATTCAAATCGCCAAGAACCGCAAAAGCTGGGTTACGGCCGGTCCAATAGACGGTCGCTGGGTGCTGACCCTGCAATATCCCCCGACTTACAGCATCAAGCGTCTCGGTAACGCCAACCACTGCGCCAGCTGGTAATGGGATGATATTAATCTGGCCGTCGGTTTTCTTCTTGACGTTCTTTGCAAAGCGTTCAAATGCTTCCTGGTTAGCCGTGCCCGGCTGCCAAAGAGTCTGGATACGCCAGGTTTGGCTGTCTTGGGCAGTCGCGGTCGATACTGAAAGGATGCCAGCAACTATTATCGCGGACGTCGTCGAAAGAAACTTCTTTAGAGCACGCATGCGTAATCTCCATTATTGTTTTAGCCGAACGGGTAATCCGCTCGACACAGTCTCGCCGCCTTCCGCGTGTTCTCTGCCCGCGCTTTATTTTAGTGGGCAGCCGAATGACTCCGAGATCTTGTAATGCCATCTGATATATCAGACATCATCACGTTTGCACACCTAGGTACGCGCTGTCAATGATTATCGTAACGCACGTACTTAATAGACTCCCGCGCCGCTGCAAAGAGATTATCAGTGATTTCTCCGGACCTTGTTGCGCATAAATCAACTACTGATATATCATACACGCCGGCCCAGCAGCACATTCTTGAGCCGATAAAAGGAATGGGGATATGAAAAAAAAGGGTAGCAAAAGGACTAGCGCAAACTCGAGCAAGGCGATACGTCCGATGAAGGAAATCGCTTATGACCAATTAGAACACCTAATCGTGCATGACCGCCTTCCTGCCGGCAGCATGGTGTTCGAGGTCGACCTTGCTGAGCAGCTAGGGATGGGGCGCACACCTGTGAGAGAGGCCCTTCAACGGCTGGCACGCGACGGACTTGTGGTTATTCACCCGCGTCGAGGCGTCATGGTGACGGAGATGAGCATAGCCCGACAGCTTGAATTGTTGGAAGTTCGTCGGCCACTCGAGCAACTGATCGCTACCTCTGCAGCGCGCCGTGCTAATGCTGAAGAGCGAAACCAGATGCTGGCGAATGCCAAATTTTCGGAAGGGACCGCTGCAGCTGGGGATGGCGACGCATTCTTTGAGGCAACGCGCAGCAATCACCTACTACTGGAGCAAGCTGCGCACAACGAGGTAGTGCAGAACGTGATGGGACTTCTGCACGGTAGTTCCAGGCGTTATTGGTATGCCCACTACCGCCAGTTCGGCGATCTTGAGCGTGCCGCTTCCGCACACGCCAATCTTCTGCGCAGCATTGCTCTCGGTACAGAGGCCGAAGCTAGTGAGAATGCCAACGTACTGGTCACGTACCTGGAAGAGTTCACTCGGGCTACTGTCGGTGCACATGAGTTACGGGACCGCTGTTTAGTGGCCAGTTAAAACGGTTCATCACACCTCACCGGGGTGACACTACCTTTATCTTCAGGAGAGAGTAGTCGTTATTCCGATCATAGGCTATCGAATTGATGACCTTGATCTTATTATTCACCCCCTTGAGTACGCTAGCATTCATCCGATAAGCAGCGCAGTCACCTTATTCTAACCCTGTCAGTTCGCGCCTAAAAACTGCAATAAACGGGGAAAGCATGGGGCTCGAGTTTTCGGGAGGCTGCCAGTTCCGCCGCAGCTCCCATGGCAATCTGGCGCTCCTCGCGGATATTGAATATCTCACCCTGTCCGTCACACGACGGCTGAATATTGTGAAAATACTCCCAATGGACCCGTACGGCGATCGTGAATGGCAAACACGCTGCGAGGCCCCATAAGCCGCCTCAGATCCTCGCCCGTCGGATCCTGTGGCACTCTGCCGATAGCAATGCCACCTCTTCTTCGGTTAACTGCTGCATGATGGCCCATGAAACATCGATTGAGGACCAGTAATCTCACTGGTGACAAACAAAACTACCGCTTTGAATTTATTGATCTTCTGCTCGTCGACGGATGCTCCCTTTAGCCTCAAGAGGGTAAACACTGGAAACCCTGATTCCTCACCCGGATCAAGATAAAATGTACTCGTCACTGCCAGCGGCTCTTCAACCATGGAGTGGCTTGCGAGAGCATTCAGCGCATCACCAATAAAAGCCTCAAAATTGTGCTGATTATGATTTGTTGAACCTTCTCTTCTGATTTGTAAAAAATTCCCCACTACAGCAATTCTGGGACGTGTTGATGATGTCAGGATGCCTGACCGCTCCATTAAACTCGGTACGTTTTTTCCCTACTACCTGTGGAGTGTTGATATCGAGCTCCATATAGACTCCTTCAAGATAAGCATCTAAATTGTATGATTTATTATGCTGACTAATTTCCAGAATGCACACGCAGTCGCCATTAAAGACTGGGCCAGACATAGCCGTAGCGGGCCAAAAGCCGACAGGTCAAAATATCAATAGTTGACCTAGCTTCAGCCAATCCGAGCATCGGGTTTAGCTAGTTTCCGTCCATAAACAGCTTGTTTTCAAGGAGACTCGCCCAGCCAGGTGGGTCAAATTGTTTATCTCTGCCAACCTGATGCCGGCGGTATCGCAGTTTGCAGGCCTGCGTCATCCTTTTGACCGCAATTCGGCCTTTTTCGGGCACAGGCCATCCTCGGCAAGAGCGCCGATAAGGCTTTGTGTAAATGCGCCTGGATAACTCGGGGTTGAGCCGTTATCGGGCGGCGAGCAGTCGTGAGAACACGGCCAGGTTGTGTGCGACCACTGCCGACCACACGTACGACTTCAAGTGCTCCAGCCCCTTCCAGATGCACCGCGACAGACCGTAGGCCCGCTTCAGGCAGGAGATGCCTGCTTCGATCCCCGCCCGGAAGTTGCGCAGCTTGTGATACATTTAGTCGCTCTTCACCATGTGCTCAACCTTCAGGCCCTTCTTTTTGTGGAAGGCTACATCTTTCACGCCTTTGGCTTGCTGCACGTTGTCTTTGCTGGTGTAACCGCCGTCTGCGGCCATTTTCCAGGGAGCACGACCAGAGATCTCGATTTGCCGCTCCAGCAGGGGCATAAAGCGTTCGCTATCGGCCGGGTTACCTTCCTCGATGACGGCATCAAGAATCAGCCCGCTACGACCGCTTGCCAAGTTCAGCTTGTGCCCGTACTAGATGTCACGGCTGCCCTTGATAATGATGTCGGTGTGCTCTTCGAACAGACTGAAGATCTTCTCTGCGGCAGGCACCTGTTCGCCTTTGATCACCCGTCGTTGCGCTTGGTCGATTACCCCTTCAACCAAGCGCCGGTAGTGCGTTACCTGCGCCTCCCAGGTGATGAAGGCGGTCCCATCCACCTCCCGTCGGTTGAGTGTGAACCAGGCCTTGTCCAGGTCATCGAGACCCTTGCGAGTGACTTTGATCAGATCCCGATACCAACGGATCTTCTTGTCTTTGCCCCGGGAATACTGGATCTGATAGGCCCGCTTCTTGGCCACCCGCCGGTGGTTACGCCAAGCCAGTCGCGTCTCCCCAGCCAGTTCTTGCGCTTATTTCATCAGTCGCACCTGAGTAACAACCGCATCCCACAGCAGAGTGCTGTCCGTCGGCGCGTGAACCGGTGTCTCCGTGACGGTGCTATCGACCCGTACCTAGCGTCCGCGCTCGATCTTTTGCGTTTGCGCATCCTGTAACATCAACCGATTGATCCGCTCCCAGCTTGCCTCACGAAGGACGCTTATCCCACTCTGCAGCGCCGACTTCTTCGGCTTTAATCTCAGAGGCAGCCGCGCAACGGCTTGAAAGGAATGAGAGTCCTCCAGATAAAAGGCCAGGGCCTCATAGCTGAGTTGACGGTGCTGTTTCAGGATCGCGAAGCGCACTATCGACTCGACGGACAACCCTTCACGGCCGGTCTCCTTCACGCCTGCCCGGCACAGTTCCGGGGTAATCCAATCCAGAATCTCGGGATGCCCAGCCAGCCAGTCGGACATCGCTTCGAGTTCGCGCCCGATCTCGTGCTCTGCTTAAAGATCGAATATACTGCTCTGGGCGGTGCGGTGCGGTTTTGACGCATTGTTACCTCCTCGGATTTCGGTTTGTTCTTTTGTTTCAATCGCTTGTGACAAAGAATACCATTTTCCGCTGGGGGTTTCCTTCCTGAGCACCTCATTTTCTTATTTAATATCAGTGCTTTATGTTTATGAATGGGAACTAGCTATAGGAATCAAGAACATTTGCTCGCACCAAAAATGACGAGCAAACGGATTTACAAGGGAGTTCTCACAAAAAGAAATCACTGAAATCAGGGAAGGTAAAACCGGGTCGGCGGGCATCGCCAGTAGAATGGAGTGACGAAAACTAGAGAGCTCAACGTCTTTCATAAAGTACTACAATTTAAGGCAGCCACTCGTGCCGTAACAGACACAAGACCGCCATCTGACACATACTCACTGTGCAATGTTAGTTCGCCAGCTACCAAATGGCGCTCTGTACGTAGATAAGTATTTAATCAACCCAGTGGACAGTTTTTAGGCTCTACGCTCAGTATACTGTTCAGTCGCTTCGTGACAATGTCTGGCACAGGCTCTTTATCGGAAGGCCATGCATCTATGTCATGCTCCGATGCGGCTCCTGCAATGCCAGCGATGCTTTGCTTCTTCAACCCAAATTTCCGCTGATAATCAAGGAAACGGTTTAAATTCGTGACACCACGTTTAACTTAGTGAGCTCCATCAGCAAAACTGCCCCTGCTCAATTTGAGCAAGCACTTGGGATACCCAGCGACGACCCTCGTATATATCGAGCAGACTGACAGGCTCAACATCCCCCAAGGCAGGCACGGTGTTTTTCAGCCAGCGCATGGCAAGCTCCCTTGATTCCCAAACACCTTCACATAGCATTAACAGCCGAACAACATTCAGGATAATCTCGGAGGCGCGCTGATCCATAGCTTCTTTATTAGTGCGTTCCCGGAGCTTCCGCTTCGTAATGATTGACCAAGCCTTTGGCCGGTGCTCTGACGAGTCCGCCCGTTTCGGGCTTGAGCTGTTCCGGCGGCTCAATCTGCAGCCACTGATCGTGACACCCCCTTCAGAAAACCCACAGTATCGAACCCTACGTCTCCCATGTGGGATTCGCATATAACCCGGACGGACGAGAATCCCTACGGCGCAACCCTACCATTGAAGCTACCGGCAGGAGCGTGCGGCAAAAGAGAGCATACAGGTGCAATGAGCCACTCCAACTGGGCCCAGCTGTCTGACATCCGCCTGCGGCTGAAAAAGCGCTGGCTCAATGGTCGGTTGCTGCGAGCCTGCCGTCCGCCCGAGGCTCTCTTTCCCCTGCGCCGCCCTCTAAAAAACAGGCCACGGCCAACTGATGGAACAGTTTGACGCCGCCCGAAACTGGATCAAGTACCCGCAAGCCGCCGAAAACCAGAATTTGGAACTGGAACTGGAATGGCAGACAGTCAATAACCGTCAGTTGGGCCGCAATTCGCTGCCGGTGGCTGTCATGCTCCTCACCCTTGACGCTGCGCTCCGGCAGATTGGCCAGCTAAACGCAGCTCGCCACAACCAGTTACTGGCCAGTGAGATCACCCCGCGGTTTCCCGAACTTGCCGACTGGTGTCAGCAAAAAGCCACTGACGGTTCTTGCCCAGCAGCAAGAAGGGCCGACGCTGATATCAATCCTCGCAGGGATGGCGGAGAATCCCAGGCCGGATATCCATATCCGCCAGCTGGTAATCCCCGGCGTGCATACCAAGTTTATCTAGCGTAACCGGGGCCAGTTGAGTGAATTGCTCGACCGAATTTTGCCGGAACACGTCATTGATGCCAGCACCAGCCGCGCCCGCCAGTTCGAGCAACATTACGGCTTTCTACGCCGTCCCGCGCGATTGCGCCTGCGGTTTCTAGACCAAGCACACGATATTGCCGGTTTAAGAGACATTGAAGTACTCGTAAACCAGTTCCAGACACTATCCTTGCCAGTCGACACGGTTTACGTCGTGGAAAATGACGTCCCGCCTTGGCGTTTCCAGACATGCCGTCGGCCACTGTGGTCTTCGGGCTGGGCTATGGCATCGGCAAGCAACTGGCCAACGCGAGCTGGCTAAAGGAAAAAAACGTGCTGTACTGGGGCGATATCGACACCCATGGCTTCCGGATTCTCAACTAGCTTCGCGAAACTCTCCCCCACAGCCGAATCCTACTCATGGACGCTGCAACTCTGCGGGCTCATAAACCTCTCTGGTGCACCGAGCCCTCCCCACAGCAGCGAATTAACGAACCTGGCAGAACACTCAATCCTAGAATATTTCCAGATTGGTTTAACCGTGAGCTGAGGGACGCACTCATGTGCTGCGCATTCGAACATAAGCGGACATCGTCAGGACTAGTACCGGCTCGGCGTGCTGGTTGATCAATTCTCCAAAACAGTCAACCCGCGCACGGCCTCGATCAGGCTGGAGTTCGATATTCTTGACTACCGTGGAACCGGTGAGGATGTCACCGGGACGAACTGGCTTGCGGAACTGCAGGTCACTGATCCCAGCTCCGCCGATCACGTCCCAGTGCTGGACGAAACTGTCCACTGTTAGGCGCTGGTAAATGGCTAGGGTCTGGACGCCGCTAGCGATAAGACCACCGAAGTATCCTTCGGTGGTGGCACGCTCCTCGTCGACGTGGAAGAACAACGGGTCCCATTGACATGCAAACTTCACTATGTCGTCCGTGCTGATCGTGTAGCTGCAGAGTTCGATACGGTCACCGGGGCTCAAATCCTCGCCGCACGTCGTGTGGGCTGGGTGGCCTGATTTCATGGGGCTCATCATTCACCTATGCAATGGTTACCCTGTCGTGGTCAACTAATTTCGGAGAGTATTTTAAGGTTTTCCACAGCCGCACAAGGCAAAATGCCATTATTGAACGAAGAGGCCGTTGCCAACTATAATAGTCTATTAAATAGCCACCGACATCTTTTGTAGCATCCGGTAGATTGCAGACCATAGCCGTTTTCAACTTGGCTTGATACTCCCGAACGGCCTTTCCATCCTTGAGTATCCCGGCAATTTCTTCTGCAGCTCATGCTCTGATCCATACGATAGATCCAAAGCCGCTGACGAAATTTACGACTACCATACTGACTGCCTTGATCTGAGTGGGATGTGTCCTAAGAGCGGTGCCTACGTTGTTTCCATACATGATTTAAGGTTTTTTCGATCAGATCCGCATCTATTGCCCAGACAACTGCTCAGTGTCGATAGCACTGCACCACTGGCGATAACCGTAGTAAGAGTTCAAAAACTTTACAGGCCATCTCAACCAACCCCCCGCTTACTCAATTGGTCTATCAGCGCGTACGATTCAACTCGTCCTACTGTAATGGTCAACAAACCTCGCGTGATTTCAGGGTCGTAAAACCGAGAAATCACCTCATCACTTGTGACTAACCGAGCCTTAAGCAATCCGCGCAAGTGTTTCATAACCTGTTCAAAATCGCAGTTGGCCGGCACCACGATGGCGCCCCGGTATTTCCATTAGTCGAAACATTACCGGGCCAACGTGCTATTGATGCCAGCTTCAACCAGCCATGGAGATATTTCTGACAGCTCAGCGAGTACAGTTCTCCGGTATAACGCATCACACTCAGGAGACTCTTCTTCCCGATATATGAACCGGGACAAGTTGTTCACTTTTGCACCATCAATGAGAAGAAACGTCTTCCCTGCACCAGAAAACCCCGCCTGATTGCCCATCAAATCGCACCTTGGGATTCTGGTGAGCAGACCTGACATATCCCCTTACCCTGATTAGCTGCATTTTTTAGTGCGCGAATCTGATCTGGCTTGGCGATTGGTCGCTGAGGCGACTCTGGTAACTGTTCGGGCGCAGAGCTAACAATGCCGGCCTTCTCCACAAGCCCTGGCATTTCCGGCACGCCAACCTTCTGTCCACTCCCCTTGCCCGCAGCGCCACCGGCGTTCAATTTGATCGTCACGCCACTCATGGATACGCCACTAGGATCAATCTTCACGAAGCTTCCGCCGGCTTTCAGGGTGATTTCGGCGCCGGCTTCGATGACGACTTTTTGTCCGGCCTTGATGTGCAGTTCGGTGCCGGAATCGCTGAGCCATGCAGTGCCGGCTTTCAGATGTAATGTGCCGGTAACGTTGAAGCTGCGGTCTTTACCTGTCTGTTCGCGTTTGTCACCGTCGGTGGTTTGGTACGTGTCGCCTTTTACGTGGCTGAAGCGTTCATTCTCAACGGTCAGGTGGCTGTCGTTCTTGATGACTTCGGTGCGGTTGTTTTCGGTGAGCAGGTCCAGGTCTTTCTGGGCGTGGATGTATACCTGTTGCTTGTCTGCTTCATCCTCAAAGCGCAGTTCGTTGCTGCCCTCGCCTTTGTGCGTCTGGGTTTTCAGGGTGATGCGGGTTTTGTGTTCGGGTAGCGCGTAAGGCGGTGTGTTGGTGGCGTGATAGGTTCGGCCTGTAATGATGGGCTGATCCGGGTCACCGTCCAGGAAGGAGACGATCACTTCATTGCCGATTCTCGGCAGGGCCATAAAGCCATATTGGCCGCCAGCCCAGCCTTGACTGACTCTTAGCCAGGCGCTGCTGTGTTCGTCGTTCTTGCTGTATCTGTCCCAGGGAAACCGGACTTTTACTCGACCAAATTCGTCACAGTGAATTTCTTCACCTTCGGGGCCGGTGACAATGGCTATCTGGGGGCCGTCCATCAGAGGGCGATGATCGCACAGGGGGCGCCAAGTTTTATCGGCAGGGATGGCACTGAACGTGTTGTGGTAAGTGGTCGGGCCAGAACCGCCCTCTTCTTCCAATGCCTGGGATTGCTTGCCAGTATGGGTAACGGCGGTAAGCAACCAGTCCCGGTTCAGGTTAGCGTTGTCGTGCTCCGTCAGTTCGGCTTTGGCACCACAGGTGAAGTCCGCACGGTTGCTTTCGCCGTTGGCAGTGCTGGCGTCGTTTCTGAGGGCATCCAGCCTTGCTTCGGTAAACGGCTGGCCGCTGGCATCGGCTTTGAAACGGCTGGGTAGTCGAAGTGCTGATAATCTTGGCGCTGGCTCGCGCTGGCTGCGCTGCGTTCGTGCATCAGGGCGTAGGCCGGGTTTTTGAAGGTGTAGTCCTTGGTGGCCACGGAGGCAGCACGCACCCGCTCTTCGTAGCGAAAGCGGAACACGGCCGGTTGCTTGGTGCTGCCGCCGGCTTTGCCGTTGTATTCGGCGGCCTCTAACCTTGGTGCATCGCCATGATGGTCGGCAAGAATCAGGCCGGGCTGTTCGCTTCCATCTACGCTGCCGTGCTGAAAACGGTAGTGCCAGCCTTCCTCGGCGGCCAGCCGTTCAATAAATGCCAGATCGCTTTCTCGGTGCTGTACGCAGTATTCCCGTTCCTGGGGCGCACGTTTGAGATCAAACACCGAATTCACAATGCCCCGCTCTTCCAGCAACGTGCGCACAATGGTGTCTGTGGTTTGAGTCTGGAAGATGCGGCTGTTGTGCATCAGCCCTAAGCGCCACAAAGGCGGCTGAACAACCACTTCATAGCGGGTGCGGCGGTGGCCAGAATCTGCCCGGGCAAATTCATATACCACGCCGGTAAAGCGGCGAAGGGGTATGTCATCCTGCCAGACCACCAGATCTACTGGCTGCTCCAAAACCTCCGCAGCATCAATGTCTGGGTCGGTGCTAGCCAGTTCAAGGCGGCCATGAAAAAGCTCGGATAGCCGTTCGGTCAGCGTAAAGCCAACAACGGAAAATAAATCAGAGGGGAGTTCGCCAACATGGGCGGTAAACTGCAGTCCGCTTGCCTGAGGCATATCTTCAATCCTTGAAGGTATGGTTCTGTATGAGTCTGGGCAGGGATTCTGTCGCAAAAACGACGGTTAATCAAACTCTCCCTACGTCAAATGAGCATCAGGCACCAATGGAGCCTCCGCTTTCGCCCGAAAAGGTCGCGTCCACCACTCAGACACCAGCACGCCGAATAAAGTCACCCCGCCGCCGATGAAGTGATGCTGCCCCAGAGTTTCACTCAGCATTACGGAGGCAATAAGTGCCGTTAAAATAGGTACGAGGTTAAAAAACACGGTGGTCCGGCTAGGCCCGAGGTGTTTGATGCCGGTCATCCAGGCCAGCGGCGCGCCAATAGAGGCAAACACGCATGCAAACAGCACCAGCGGCAGGTTATCGCTGTTCAGCCCGGCCTGGGGCGACACAGCAAACAATGGAAACACCACCACCACGGCCACCAGAACCTGCGCATACAGTAACTGCATTGCAGGTAAAGGAATCTGCCATTTCTTTAGTAGGGTGCTGTAAATAGCGTAGGCCGCAACCGCCACCAACATCATGGCATCGCCACCGTTAATCCCTTGCTGAGCAAGTGCGGTCAAATCCCCCGAGGTGATAACAATCAATACGCCCAAAAACGAAAAAATTGAGCCGACCACAGCACCTGCGGTCAGGCGGTGCCCCAATGCCAGTATGGCCAGAATCAGTGACATCACCGGCATGAGTGCCAATACGATGCCCATATTGGTGGCGGTGGTTTTCGGCGCGGCAAAGTAGGCAAGGCTCTGGTAAATCGCCATACCCAGTACGCCCAGCACAAAAATCTTCCCCATGTGAGCCTTGATAACCGGCCAGGAGCGCAACGTTGGGCGCAGTAACACGGGGGTGAGCAATACCGCAGCAAAGACCCAGCGGTAAAACCCGATTTCTGCGGGGAAAATCACGCCTACAGTCAGTTTGTTAACTACGGTATTTCCCGCCCAAAATATAACTGCCAGCAGCGGAAACGCGTAATACATGATCACAAACCCCGAATAACAGTTGAAAAAGCAAACTCGCCCATCGCTATAAACGGAGGGGCAGTTTATCAAAAAACCGGCTTCTAATTTGGCACACAACTGACACCGTATTTTTCAGCACAGACAAAACAGCTTGTTCTTACTACCCCACACTGGAACAATCGGGACCATACTTACCTTTTATATGGCCTATCATGAAACTATTAGTTCGCAACCTTGCACGTACAACAACAGAACAAGAAATCCAGGAGCTTTTTTCTGCTCACGGCACGGTCACTGAGTGCACCCTGGTTTTAGATAAAGAAACTGGAAAATCGAAAGGATTCGGCTTCGTGGAAATGCCACACGCGAAGGAAGCCAAGTTGGCCAAGGCTCACCTGAACGATTCCCGAGTGGGCAAAAACAAAATACGGGTAAAAGTAGCCCAAGATAAGGAAGAGCAGCCAGATACGAACAGCTGAAACCTTACACTATCGGCTCATTGGCGGCGCGTTCTTCTATACACTCGTAGCCGCCCATTTCAAACTCCCGGCAAATGAACGGTCGCTTCTCGTAAATTGAGCAGGACATGGTGGTGCGATCCAGTGCTGCGCACCAGCCATCCTCCAACCGCGCCATGGTTAAACCGCCCCATTCGTCCTCTTCAATAAACCGCTCGGGCACGCCCGTTTCGCTGATCAGCATCACTTCCAGGCGGCAACAGCAGGCTTCGCAGTTTGAACAGCTCACACTGGGATCAGGCACAGATACCACTTCAATCATCGTTGGCTTCTGCATAGGTTTCAGACGCGCCTTTCAGAAGGAATAATATGGAGCCACATCAATCTAACGTAGCAACCGGCAACGACGGGTTACTTCCCCAGTCCGCCCAGGAACCATCATAAAGCACATTTTTCTGGTGGCCTGCAATGACTGCCGCCATCAATATAATACACGCGGTTATGCCGGAGCCGCAGGAAAAAACCGTTTGTTGATTTTCATGGGGCACAAGGCGTGAGAAAGTTACTCCCTCGGCATCCAGCTCTTTCAAAAGATAGCTTGAGTCACACACGCTATCCGGCTGCAGTACGCCCCTGATGTCTCCTAACTCGTTGGGCTTGGCCATGCTTGACACCGCCTCTCTTTGTTCTGCCAGCCACTTGGGTAAGCCACCATCGAGAACAAAGGTGCTTTCGTGCCGCGCTTTTTCCGTGAACTGTTCTTCGGTTGGGAAGGCATGAACCATTGCGTAGTAACAAGAGGAAAGTTCAGTAAATTACCCCCGAGTAATCTTGGGCGGGCCGCCAAAAATTCGGTCTGACATGCCTTTCTACCTTGTTTCGTTTCATCAAATTTTTGTGGGACACTCTTGAAACAACCAAAAGTAAACGCCCGCTATTTCGCAAGTGCCAGATTCTGGCATGTGTTGTCTGCTAATGCCATGATCGGGGTTTTGCGTGGCTGGCTAAAGTAAGAAATCTTTCACGATTCATTACACAACAAATTCAAAGGGGTTTTTATGGGGCTGGCTATTGCGTTACACGTGTTATCCGCCGTTATCTGGGTTGGCGGTATGTTTTTCGCCTATATGGCGATGCGCCCAGCTGTGATTGAAGTTATTGAAACCAAGCAGCGCGGGGCGCTTTGGTATCAAACGCTCACTCGATTCTTCCGTTGGGTGTGGCTGGCAATCGCGCTCTTGTTGATCACCGGATACTGGATGATCTTCAAGGGGTTTGGCGGAATGGCCAGTGCTGGCTGGCACATTCACGCCATGCAGATGGGTGGCCTGATCATGATGCTGATATTTTTCCACCTTTACTTTGTCCCGTTTCGCCGCTTGAAGCGGGCCGTTGCAGCGCACGACCCACAAGACGGCGGGCACCAGGTTGGCAAGATTCGCCGGCTCGTCGGCATCAACCTGATCCTGGGGCTAGTCGTGGTCGCTATTGGTTCTGCCGGGCGTTACCTCTGAGCAAAACCAGCTAGGTTTCAACAGTACCTCAAGCCTGGCGGCTCGTGCAGCGTGCAGCTTTTTGTAGCTGTCAATCAAGCGCAGATGCTTGTCCAAGCCCTCCAGCTGCATGTTGGTTGGGGTAAGGCCGTAAAAGCGCACACTGCCATCCACCGAGCCGACCACAGCGTCCATGGTTTCTTCCCCAAATATACGCCTGAGGTTAAACAGGTAGTCGTCCAGCTCAAGTTCGTCATCCAGAGTGACTTCCAACACTGCGCTCATTGCCTGGTAGAACAAGCCCCGTTCCACGGTGTTGTCGTTGAACTGCAGGAACATTTCTACTCGTTCAAGGGCTTCTTCATACTGCTGTAGCGCCAGGTTGATCAGCAGTTTTAACTCAAGAATAGTGAGCTGGCCCCACACCGTATTTTCATCGAACTCGATACCGATCAAGGTAATGATGTCTGTGTAGTCATCGATCTGGCTTTCTTCCAGGTGCTCTACCAAAGCAGCCAACTGCTCATCGTTCAAGGTATGGAGATTGAGTATGTCTTCGCGGTAGTCCAGGGCGCGATTGGTGTTGTCCCAGATCAGATCTTCCACCTGGTAAACCTCGGAATAGCCAGGTACCAGCATGCGGCAAACAGGGGCACCCAGTTCGTCGTAAATTGCGGTGTACACTTCGTGGCCCATGTCTTCGATGATGCCAAACAGGCAGGCTGCCTCTTCTTCATTGGTGCCCGAGAAGTCCCATTCGTGAAACTCCACATCGGCCTTGGCACTGAAAAAGTGCCAGGAAACCACGCCACTGGAGTCGATAAAGTGTTCTACATAGTTGTTGGGCTCGGTGATCGCGAGACTATTGAACGTGGGGGGAAGGAAGTCGTTCAAGCCCTCAAAACTGCGGCCCTGCATCAACTCGGTGAGGCTGCGTTCCAGTGCCACCTCCAGGGTTGGGTGCGCGCCAAATGAGGCAAACACGCCGCCGGTTTTCGGGTTCATCAGGGTCACACAGGCCACAGGGAACTGGCCGCCAAGAGACGCATCTTTCACCAGTATGGGGAAACCCTGAGCTTCCAATGCGCGCACGCCTTCCAGAATGGAAGGGTACTTTTCCAGCACATGCAGGGGTACGTCTGGCAGGGTAATTTCTTCCTGAATGATTTGCTTTTTGACCGCCCGTTCAAGGATTTCTGACAGACACTGCACCTGCGCCTCGGACAGTGTGTTGCCCGCACTCATGCCGTTGCTCAGGAACAGATTCTCAATAAGGTTGGTGGGGAAAAACACAGCCTCACCGTCTGAATGACGCACGAAAGGCAGAGCACAAATGCCGCGCTTGACGTTACCTGAGTTGGTATCAATCAGATTGGAACCGCGCAGTTCACCTTCGGGGTTATAAATGGCCAGGCAGTGGTCATCCAGAATGCCTGGCGGCAGTTCGTCATCAGGCCCCGGCTTGAACCACTGCTCCCTCGGGTAATGCACAAACTCGCTGTTGGCGATTTCCTCACCAAAAAACTGATCGTTGTAGAAGAAGTTGCAGCTCAAGCGCTCAACAAACTCACCCAAGGCCGAACACAGAGCGCTTTCCTTGGTGGACCCTTTGCCGTTAGTGAAACACATAGGCGAGGCCGCATCGCGCATGTGCAGTGACCAAACGTGGGGAACAATGTTGCGCCAGGATGCAATTTCAATCTTCATGCCCAGGTCCGCCAGAATAGCGGTCATGTTGGCGATGGTTTGCTCCAGGGCAGATCTTTACCTTCAATGTAGGTGTCGGCCTCTCCCTCTGGCTTGGTCATCAACAGAGCCTGAGCATCGCCATCCAGGTTATCGACGATTTCGATCTGGAAATCCGGGCCGGTTTGCACAACTTTTTTGACCGTACAGCGGTCGATGGACCGCACAATACCCTGGCGGTGTTTCTCGGACAGATCATCTGGCAGTTCAACCTGAATCTTGAAAATCTGTTTGTAGCGGTTTTCAGGATCAACAATGTTGTTCTGGGACAGACGGATGTTATCGGTTGGAATATCCCTCGCTACGCAGTACACCTTCACGAAATAGGCGGCGCAAAGGGCCGATGACGCCAGAAAATAGTCAAAAGGGCCGGGTGCCGAGCCGTCGCCCTTGTAGCGAATAGGCTGGTCGGCAATCACCGAGAAGTCATCAAACTTGGCTTCAACTCGGAGGTTGTCGAGATAATTGACGTTGATTTCCATTGCGAGGGTACCCGGTTTATAGATTTCGGCGCGCTTTGGCCATGCAGGGCCGCCATTATAGACTTAACACTAGGCTACTCATACCTCACGTTGTTCACTGCTACCTTCTGGCTGCGCCTACTCCGCTGGGCGATTAACCACAGGGCGAAAGAATCGCACTACGCGCAACAACTTTTGTTTAGGAACGATCACCAGCAGGTTGCCGGCAAGCACCAGTGACACGCCCGCTACCGCCTCGGCCGTCCAGTGATAGTTTTCGAACACAGTCGATAGCGCGAGCGCCACGATCGGGAAGAGCACCATGCAGTAGGCTGCGCGCTCAGGCCCAATGCGCCCGAGTAACGTGAGAAAACTCCCAAACCCGAGAACGGACCCGATTAGGGCCAAATAAACCAGTGAACCTGTGTAAGTCCAGGTAGCCTCGAAAACAAAAGGGCTTCCCCGGCCCCAGGCAATAATAGCCAGCGCCAGCGCGCCATAGGCCATGCCATAAGCGTTGCTTTGCATAATGGGCAGTTTGGATGCCTGGTTGCGGGCAGAAAGCATGTTACCGAACGAGGTAATAAAGGTTCCAACCAGGCTCAGGATGATGGCGCGCAAGGTGGTTCCGTCTGCATCCAGAGCGCGAACTTCCGGCAGGAACACCAGGCAGATACCCACCAACCCAAAAGCGGCACCGGCAATAACGGCACGCGGCACACGGTTACCAAAAAACAGAGCGCCATTAATGATGTTCATCACAATGATGGTGGAGAACACCACCGCGATCAGCCCGCTGGTGATGTCAGCCGCAGCCTGATAAACCAGCATGTAGTTGAAGCCGAACAGCATCAGCCCCTGGGCCATCATCCAGAAGTGCTGGCGAAAGCCGAATCTCATATTCCGCTTGGTCAAATGGCACCAAAGCATCAGTACCAGCGCAGCCAATCCAAAACGGTAAGCAATGGACACATCGCCAGGCACCTCACCCAACTGCAGAGGTATCGCGATAAACGTCGATCCCCAGATTAATACCGTCGATAGATAGAGGACAAAAGTATTCGTAAGCATAGGTAGAGGCCTGCAACCGTGATCAACAACCGGCTACGTTTTACCCGCTACCGATCCCACAATAAGGGAATTCATTCTCCTCCTTATAGTTACCTTGCTCAACAGTTTGTGCTGACATACAGAGATACAAAGGGCGGGAGCAGATCCGTTCGGGGAGGGATTCCGGGGCACGCAGGACCGTGCCCCGGCAGGTTTCACTCAGGCTTGTAAAGACGCTGAATGCTGGAGAAATCCAGCGTTCCATTGCCCTGACCTGCGTGAAGCTCAAACAGGTTGCGGGCAAGAGAGCCCATAGGAATGGCTGCATGATTCTTCACAGCGTTATCGAAAGCCAAACCAAGATCCTTGTTCATCAGGTCAACCAGGAATCCCCCTTCGTAGCCCCGTGATGCAGGTGCCGCTTCCATCACCCCAGGCCAGGGGTTGTACACATTCAACGCCCAGTTGCCGCCAGAGCTCTGTTTCATCACTTCAGACAGAACTGCCGGATCCAGCCCGTTTTTCACACCCAGGGCCAGAGCTTCGCTAGTGCCGGCCATCAGGATGGCTAACAGCATGTTGTTACAGATTTTGGCAACCTGACCCGCACCGTGCTCGCCGGCATGGAATATGTTTTTGCCCATGGCTTCCAGAATCGGCTTTGCTTTACTGAAGTTCTCTTCAGCACCGCCGCAGATGAAAGTCAGCGTACCGGCTTTGGCTCCACCCACACCGCCGGAAACCGGGGCATCGAGGAATGGAATATTCTTGGCTTCTGCCTGCTCGGCTACACCGCGCGCCGTTTCCGGCGAGATAGTGGACGAATCAATGACCAGAGTGCCCTTGGGCAGGACCGCCAGCAAGCCATCTTCACCCAGGTACACAGCTTCAACATGCTTGCCTGCCGGCAGCATGGTAATCACACACTCAGCACCCTTGGCAGCCTCGTGAGCTGTGTCGGCGGTCTTTGCGCCTTCGGAAACCAGTGCCGCGACTGCGTCTTTTGACAGATCAAACACAGTTACGTCGTGCCCGGCTTTTACAAGGTTGCTGGCCATAGGGCCACCCATGTTGCCCAGACCAATAAAGGTAATTGTCGCCATAATCATCCCCTTGTTTTTGTATTCGGTTGAGTAAGCCGCCCACTTGGGCGGCCTGTTTGGCTAATCTTTGAAAAAGCTGTCAATCCACTCACTGTCCATTTCTGCCAGCGATGCGTAGCGCCAACGTGGTTGCTTGTCCTTATCAATCAGCAGCGCACGCACACCTTCGGCAAACTCGCCTTTACTCAGGCAGTTCTGTGAGAGCGTAAGCTCTTTAGCGAGAACCTCACTGAGGCTGTCCAACCGGCAGTTGCGCAAGTGCTGCCAGCACAGTGCCAACGACGTTGGTGATGCGGCCGCCAGCGGTCGGGTTGCCTTGGCAAGCCAACCCTCTGTGCTTGATAGCTCTGTCATCTGCGCAACCATATCCGTCAGGCTGTCGGCATCCGTTACCCGATTGATCGCATCGAAATGAGCCCGCACTGGAGATTCCGGCAACGCATCTGCGCTTTGATTCTCGTGCTGCCTGAGCACACTGCCCACCACGGCGAAGGCATCTTCTCCTTGCCAGTTGTGCGCGGTCAGGTCCGCGACCACCGCAGCTTTCAGTTCGTGCTTGATAAAGCGATCGGCAAGCCCCACGAACAATGCATCGGCTGCGTTCATACGGGCACCTGTAAGCCCCAGAAACAGCCCTGTGCGCCCCGGAGCTCGGTTCAGAAACCAGCCAGCGGCCACATCCGGGTAAAGCCCGATACTGCTCTCGGGCATGGCCAGCATGGATGCTTCGGTGACCACCCGATGAGAGGCGCCGACTATAATGCCAACGCCACCACCCATAGCAAGGCCGTGGCCCCAACACACCACCGGTTTTGGAAACGAGTGAATCAGATAATCCATCTCGTATTCTTCAGTAAAAAAGGCTACACCTTCGCTTACACCGCTTTCGCTCTGTGGCTCGGTCATGCTCCGGTATAGCGCTACAATGTCACCGCCAGCACAAAAGGCCTTGTCGCCTTCGGCCTCGATCCAGACGGCACGAACACGGTCATCCTCAGCCCAGCTTTTTAGCTGTGGGGTCAGCATCCGAATCATCTCAAGGGAGAGTGTGTTGAGTGCCTTGGGCGAATTCAGCCGGGCCACCGCAATCAGTGCACCGTCAGCGGTTTTCCACTCTTCAAAAACAATCGGTTGATGGCTCATATCTAATCCTTAAACCGGTATGTCTGCGGGTTTCAGCGGTTTTTCCATTCCGGTTTACGTTTTTCCAGGAAGGCATTCACACCTTCTTTCTGGTCTTCGGTTGAAAACAGCTCAACAAACAGCTCTCGCTCCATGCGCCAGCTATCTGTGTGGCTGCGACCATCACGGGAACTCATCACCAGGGTTTTGCAGCGGGCGACCGAAGACGGGCTTTGCTTGCACGCCATTTCAGCCAACTCCAGGGCTTTTTCCAGGCCCTTGCCACTGGCAACTACTTCTTCAACCAAGCCAATCTGCAATGCTTTATCAGCCTTGACCCGCTCGCCACATAGAATCATGCGCTTGGCCCAGCCCTCACCCACAACCCACGGCAGGTTCTGGGTGCCGCCAGCACAAGGCAGCAAGCCTACCGTCGCTTCTGGCAGCGCCATCTGGGCATGCTCTTCCGCAATGCGAATATCACAGGCAAGCGCACATTCAAGGCCGCCACCCATGGCATAACCATTCACGGCAGCAATGGATACGCCACGGAAGGCCGTCAATGCAGCAAAAGCTTCACCAAAGAGCTGAGCCATTTCGTTGGCCCGGGCCTTATCACCATCGGCAAAAGTTTTGAGATCTGCCCCGGCGGAGAAGAATTTCTCGCCCTGCCCGGTCAGAACCAGCGCAAAAACGTCCTTGTCTTCATTGAGCTCACGAACGATTTTTGTCAGTACAGGCAGGGAGTCCGCTGTCCAGGTGTTGGCCGGCGGGTTATTAATGGTCAGTATCGCAATGTGTCCGCGTTTTTCGAGCTGAATCAGATCGCTCATCATCCTTCTCCTGTTATTTTTGCGATTTATTGAATGGCCTCAGCCACACCGTTATCCAGCAGGCGACGGGCAATAATCAGGCGCATGATTTCGTTGGTACCTTCCAGGATCTGGTGCACACGCAGGTCACGCAAATAGCGCTCCAGAGGGTATTCCCGGATATAACCGTAGCCACCGTGCAGCTGCAGTGCATCATTCACTACATCAAAGCAGGCATCGGTTGCGAAACGTTTGGCCATGGCACAATGCAACGTGGCTTCTGTATCGCCGCTATCGAGTTTGAACGCACCCAGGCGAACCATCTGCCGGGCTGCCACCAGGTTGGTCGCCATATCCGCCAGTTTGAACTGCAAAGCCTGGAAGGCAGCCAAAGGTTTGCCGAACTGCTCCCGCTCATGCATGTAATTGCGAGCTCTGAGCAATGCGGCTTGCGCCCCACCCAAAGAGCAGGTGGCAATATTGAGTCGGCCACCATCAAGGCCTTTCATGGCAATGGCGAATCCGTCACCCTCTTCGCCTACCCGACTGGTTACGGGAACACGAACGTTTTCCAGGTTGATCGTGCGGGTGGGTTGACTGTGCCAGCCCATTTTCTCTTCGTTCTTGCCGTAGGAAATGCCCTCGGCATCCGCCGGGATCACGAAGGTGGAAATACCTTTTGAGCCAGAGTCCGGCGCTCCGGTACGGGCCATCAGCACAAGAATATCGGTATCGCCGGCGCCGGAGATAAACACCTTGCTGCCGTTGATTACGTAGCTGTCGCCATCACGAACCGCCTTGGTTCGCAGGCTGGCCGCATCGGACCCCGCACCTGGCTCTGTCAGGCAGTAAGACGCAAGCCATTCGCCACTGGCCAGTTTTGGCACAATTTCCTGTTTAAGGTCGTCGGGCGCAAAGCTCGCGACCATCCAGGTCGCCATGTTGTGTATGGTGATGAATGCCGCCGTTGAGGGGCAGGCAGCTGCAAGCTCCTCCACGATGACAGACGTATCCAGCCTCGAAAGGCCCATGCCACCCAGTGCTTCCGGGGTATATATCCCCATAAAGCCCATTTCGCCGGCTTCTTTCAGTGTGTCTACCGGAAAGATGTGCTCGTTGTCCCATTTGGCCGCATGGGGCGCCATGGATTTTTCAGCAAAGGTGCGGGCTGCTTCGCGAAACGCCAGCTGATCTTCGGTCAGGTTAAAGTCCATTGTTTCTCTCCAGAAATAATGACTGCCCAGAAAAACGACTCTCCAGATCAAAGAGTCTTGGGTCACGCAGGCTAAACAAGGGGCCGGAAACAAATTCCGGCCCAAAGACACCCACCGTCAACGCAATTAACGTAACTGGATAGAGAAGTTCGCTTCCGATGTCGCCTCACTGGAGAACCAGCGCGACGTAACCGTTTTGGTCTCGCTATAGAAACGCACGGCCTGCTTGCCGTAAGCGTGCTGGTCGCCGTAGAAGGAACCCTTCCAACCGGTGAACGAGAAGAACGGCAGGGGCACAGGAATGGGGATATTCACACCCACCTGGCCCACTTCGATTTCGTGCTGGAACTTGCGCGCAGCGCCACCAGAACCGGTAAAGATGGATACGCCGTTACCATAAGGGCTGTTATTGATCAGCGTAATGGCATCTTCCAGGCTCTCTTCTTCCATACAGGCAAGCACAGGGCCGAACACTTCCTCGTTATAGATGTCCATTTCGGTGGTCACTCCCGAAAACAAGGTGGGACCAATCCAGTTTCCATCAGGCAGGCCATCTACGGTGCAGCCACGACCGTCCAGGAGCAGGTTCGCGCCTTGGGCTTCGCCGGTGGCGATGAGGGATTCAACACGATCCTTGGCTCTGGGGGAGATTACTGGGCCATAGCTGGCGTCGGAATCGTTCCAGGCACCCGGGCGAACTTTCGCCATGGCTTCTTTCAATTCCGGAATCCAGGCCTGGGCCTCGCCAACAAACACAGCAACGGAAATCGCCATGCAACGCTGGCCCGCGGCGCCTACAGACGCGCCTACCAGCGCATTGATAACCTGCTGTTTATCGGCATCTGGCATGATAACCATGTGGTTCTTGGCACCGGCAAAGCTTTGAACACGCTTCATGTTTTTGGTGCCGGTTTCGTAGATATAACGGCCAACCGGCACGGAGCCCACAAAGGAGATGGCTTTAACCGCGGGATCGGTAAGCAATATATCCACCTGATCCTTGCCGCCGTGTACTACCTGCAACACACCTTTGGGCGCACCCGCTTCTTCAAACAACTCCGCAAGACGCATGGGCGTGAGCGGATCCTGCTCGGAAGGTTTGAGAATGAACGTGTTACCGCAAGCGATCGCCATGGGGAACATCCACAACGGAATCATCGCGGGGAAGTTGAAAGGCGTAATGCCCGTGCACACACCCAGCGGCTGAATCCATGAGTGGGTATCTACCCCACGCGCAACGTTTCCAACGGTCTCGCCCATCATCATGGAGGCCACGTTAGCCGCATGCTCAACCACTTCAATGCCACGCCACACGTCACCCTTGGCATCTTCAAAGGTTTTGCCGGTTTCCTGGGACAGGATTTCTGCGATTTCGTCGTGGTGCTCTTTCAGCAATGCCTGATAACGCAGCATTACACGGGCGCGCTCAGAGACTGGCACCTCCCTCCAGGTTTTGAACACCTCGCCGGCGCTATCTATGGCTTTGCGCATCTCGGCATCTGTGGTGCAGGGAGCCTTAGCGATCACTTCGTTAGTGGCCGGGTTGGTTACGTCAATCCATTCGCTGGTCTGGCTCTGTACAAATTCACCAGCTAGGTACAGTGGAACGTTTTTCATCTCAAAACCCCTGTTTGTTGTTGTGCGGCATGCGAGCCAAAGCACGGTTGCTTTAGCAATGTATGGTACGACCTTAGCACCTTCTCTGGCACTTGGTGATTGACTAAATTTCGTTCGTAATGGACTATATTTCGATTGCCACACAATTAACGGCAGCGATAAACATGACACAAACCTCTCAATGGCCCGTCCCCAAGGATAGCATTCGCTATGTGGTACCAGCCCCATCATTAGGCTTTTGTCTGAGCATCCCCTTACCCGGGATCTCTATCCCAGAGCGTTCGGCCATTACCGCCGAGCCACGGGCCATCACATGCACCGGGAACACCACCGCGACAATCTTTTGATCTACTGCACAGAGGGAAAAGCGTTTCTGAACGTGGAGGGCGAGCCTTACACCATGGAAGCGGGAGATCTTTTATTGTTGCCCGCAGGTGTTAACCACCGCTATACAGCTGACCCAGACAACCCATGGACAATTCACTGGGTGCATTACACCGGCCCAATGGCGGAAGAGTTTCGCAGATACATGGGGTTCAATGACGCCACACCCATCCGCCATCTGGGGCGTCAGCCCAGGTTATTGGTGGATTTTAACGGCCTACTGTCTGTTCGCCAGACAGGCTTCCGCGCCCGCGGCCTGATTCACGCGGCCAATCGTTTACGGCAACTATTAACAGCGGTTCCGATCAGCGTTGATGAAACCAGCAACAAGCGACAAGCGGAGCTGGATTCCATTAATAACTATATGCGAGAACATCTCGATGAGCGCATCACCCTGGAACAACTTGCTGACTTGGCCGGGCTCTCGCCAGCGCACTTTGCCACACGTTACCGAGAACAGACCGGCACCTCTCCAATCCAGCACTTTCTCCATCTAAAAGTAGAAAGGGCCTGCCAAATGCTGGATACAACAAGCCTGAGTTTCACAGAAATCAGCCACCGCCTTGGCTATGACGACGCTTATTATTTTTCGCGGTTATTCAAAAAAACCATGGGCCAGGCACCAAGAGATTATCGACATGCGCCGAGGCACTGACCCGGCACATCAGGCCAGCTTACAGTCTGCCGCGGTCTACAACTTTTGTTGCAGGGATTAAATCGTTAGTCTTCACCAAACGACGACAAACAAGAGCATAACAATGGCTACACATACCTTTGAGATTGACGAGATTTTTAACGTCCCGCGCAGCAAAGTCTTTGCTCTGTTCGCTGACCACAAACGCTTCGGTAAACTTCTTGGTGCGCCCGTAAAGCGAATTAAAAACAGCAACCAGGCAGACCCCAATGGCCTTGGCTCGGTACGCAAACTGGGCATTGGGCCCATTGGCCTGGAAGAAACTGTCACCGGTTTCGAGCCCGACTCGTTGATTGAGTACACCATTACCAGCTTAAGCCCGATTCGAAATCACCTGGGCCGTATACGCTTTGAGGATACGCCTGAAGGACACACTCGCGTGCGCTATCACATCTCCTTTGACGACATTGTGCCGCTTACCGGCAAACTGATCAGCACGGGCTTGGAGCAGGCCATACGTCGTGGAATAAAACAGGTACCCAAGCTGGCATAACCCCGGCTGCCGAGAGAAACAAAACGTTACTTGATGGATATCAGATAATTGACCTGAGGCAATTGGTGTTGTCTGCCAATTTTGTACCCTCCGCGCAACTTACGATAGCCGGCCAACCCAGCCGGCCCTCATTCTGCGGAGATCAAAATGGCAAACGAGCCAATTGTCCTGTTTGATAACGGATACCATAAATGCCTGATGTTCGACTCCCTGGTTACCGGTGAAGGTGTCCAGTCCAACCAATTCCTTGTGGTAGACGGCAAGCACGAAGCGTTGATCGACCCAGGCGGGGACCTTACCTACACACCACTTGCCGTGGCTGCGTCCAAATACATGAACATCAAGGAAATGGATTTTGTATTTGCATCGCACCAGGACCCGGACATCATTGGTGCCATTGATCGCTGGATCGTTCACACCCGCGCAAAAATCGTGACATCCAAGCTGTGGGCCAGGTTCCTGCCTCACTTGGTATCCAGCTACGTCACTAACCAGTTAAGCGGCAGCGTTTACGATCGCATTGTCAGCATTCCAGATGCCGGCGCCAACGTACGATTTGGCGATTCCTACCTGCAGTGCCTGCCCGCCCACTTTATGCACTCAGTCGGCAATTTGCAGTTTTACGATCCGGTTTCAAAAATTCTGTTTTCCGGGGATCTTGGCGCTCCATGGGAGCTGAGGACGACCACTTGCCAGTGCAGGATTTCGACCAACATATCCCTCATATGATGGGATTCCATCGGCGTTACATTGCTTCAAATAAGGTATGCCGGCTTTGGGCCAACATGATCCGGGAAATGGATGTTGAAATGATTGTGCCCCAGCACGGGAAGCGCTTCGAAGGCCCTGCAATGGTCGATCGGTTCCTGAACTGGGTCAGCAGTATAGAGTGCGGTATAGACCTGATGGCACAGGACAATTACCGTGTGCCTGTCGACTACATCTAAATGCCTGCGGGGCAGACCTGCCAAATAGGCCTGTTCCAAACTGATATTCTTGCGTAAAATCCAGCCCTTTCACCAGCAAGTATAAGGCAGCGCAAAAATGGGCAGAGCCTACCAGAACCGCAAACAATCCATGGCCAAAACCGCAGAGGCCAAAACCAAGGTCTACAGCAAGTACGGGCGCGAGATCTATATGAGTGCCAAGTCCGGCGGCACAGACCCGGATGGCAACCTGTCACTGCGCGGCCTTATTGATCGTGCCAAGAAAGATCAGGTGCCTACTCACGTTATCGAAAAAGCCATCGACAAGGCCCGAGGCGGTGCCGGCGAAGACTACTCGCCAGCCCGCTACGAAGGCTACGGCCCCGGCAACTGCATGGTGATCGTAGACTGCCTGACCGATAACCCCAACCGCACCTTCGGCGACGTTCGCCTGGCCTTCACCAAGACCAAAGCCAAGATCGGCACTCCGGGCACGGTAGCCCACATGTTTGACCACAGCGCGATTTTTGTGTTCAAAGGTGAAGAAGAAGCCGCACTTGAAGCGCTAATGGAAGCAGATGTCGACGTTACGGATATCGAAAGCGAAGACGGCCAAATCACAGTCTTCACACCTAACACCGAATACGCCAAAGCCCGCCAGGCACTGATCGATGCCTTCGCCGATATTGACTTCGACGTAGACGATATCCAGTTCCTGCCGAAAACCACCACATCTGTGGAGGGCGATGACGTCCCCCTGTTCGAGAAGTTTCTCGACATGCTGAACGAGCTGGACGACGTGCAGAACATCTTCCATAACGCGGAGCTGCCAGAGCAGTGAGACAAGCCAAGCCATGCGTGGTGATACTTAAAACGGGCAGCACCTACCCGAGCATCAAAGAACAATTCGGTGATTTTGACGAATGGTTCGTGCGCGGGCTGTCGCCTGGGCTCGACATTACCGTGCTCAATACAGAAGCCGGAGAGTTACCCGGAGATCCCACAGACTGGGACGGCATTGTGGTAACCGGCTCGCCCGCCATGGTCAGCGACCGGGAGCCGTGGAGCGAGAACGCTGCAACATGGCTGGCGCAGGCGGTGCACCTGGCTATTCCGGTGCTCGGCGTGTGTTATGGCCACCAGCTCCTGGCACACGCTCTGGGCGGCGAAGTAGGCTATCACTCTGAGGGGCGCGAGAGCGGCACCCGAAGCGTAGAACTGCTCACAAGTGCCCAGGATGATCCGCTGTTTTGCGGTATGCCAGATATCTTTAGCGCACAGCTCACCCATAAGCAGTCGGTACTAAGCCTGCCACCGGGCGCTGTTTTACTTGGCCGCAACGAGTTTGAGCCACATCAGGCATTTCGAGTTGGTAAATGCGCTTGGGGCGTGCAATTCCACCCGGAATTTTCCAGCGCTGTCATGAGAGCCTACTTAGGTGTGCAAGCGCCGGATTTAGAGCTTGAAGGGTTTAACGCACAAACCATGATCGACTCGGTTACCGACGCGCCTGAAGCATCGGGGTTGCTTGAGCGCTTTTCCGCTCTGGTCGCTGAGAATAAGACTGACTGAAACCGCATCGTAAACACTGGATCCTTATGTCACGGAAGATATTGCTCGCACTCATTGTTCTGGTGCTCATCGGCGTGGGCTTGTATCACACATACAAACCTCTGCCTCCCGGGATCAGCCACAATGGCGAACCACACCCCCTGAGTGACGCAGTACTGTTGACGGACGCGACGTATCATCACAACGATGGCTCCGAAACCCGCAACCAGAAAATTTTTGACGAAATACTGCGTCTTATCGGTCAAGCCGAGTCCTTCATTCTGGTCGATATGTTCCTCTTCAACAGCAGCAGCCCAGAAGGCGTGGAACACCGACACCTCTCAGAACAACTTACCCAGGCATTGATTGACCGGAAGGCCGAGCGACCAGAACTGAACATTATTGTTATTTCTGACCCGCTGAACACGCTTTACGGTGGCTCGGTGTCACCTTGGTTTCAGGCGCTGCGCCAAGCGGACATTTCAGTCACTGAAACCAACCTGCAGCCACTTCGCGACAGCAACCCTGCGTGGTCGGCAATTTGGCGGCTCTGTTGCCAGTGGCTCGGCAACAGAGCCGAAGGTGGCTGGCTGCCGAACGCTCTAGGAACGCAACCTGTCACCATTCGCAGCTACCTTGCACTACCCAACTTCAAGGCAAACCATCGTAAAGTTGTGGTAGTGGATGACGCAGGCAAACTACGTGCTCTCGTAACCTCCGCCAACCCACACGATGGCAGCAGCCGACACAGCAATACCGCTGTCAGCTTCACTGGCCCTGCGGTCTTTGATGTTCTGAAAAGCGAGCAAGCGGTTCTGAACATGTCCGACCAGCCCAGCCCTGCGCTGAACAACCTAATCAGTGGGGCAAAATCCCCCACGCCAGCAGACCCACAGGCAGTTGGCCAGATTGCGGTAAAAACAGAATCCGCCATTTTGGATTCCGCGCTTCAGATGATCACCAGCGCGCAGAGTGGAAGTCGGCTGGACCTTGCGTTTTTCTATCTCTCGCACCGGGAGATTGTTGCCTCCCTGCTCAACGCCCATGAACGTGGCGCGAACATACGCGTACTTCTCGACGCCAACAACGAAGCGTTCGGCCATCAAAAAAGTGGCATACCCAACCGACAAGTCGCGCTAGAACTGCACAAAGCTGGCATTCCTGTTCGCTGGTGCAACACCTCTGGCGAGCAGTGCCACAGCAAATCATTGATATTGCGCCCATTGGCAGGCCATACCGAGCTTCTGCTGGGCTCCGCAAACTTCACGCGGCGCAACCTGGACGACCTGAACCTTGAAACCGACGTGTGGATTTCCATACCGCCAAAATCTACGCTAGCTACTAAAGCTGTCAGCTTCTTTGATCAGCAGTGGCAGTCCGGCCCCGAAAGCGATCCTGTTTTGAGCCTGCCCTATGAACACTGGGCCGATAATTCAATGCTGCGTTACTGGCGCTACCGCGTGATGGAAGCCACCGGGTTTTCGACCTTCTGAGCCAGCCCATCACGTGGTTTTGGCCGCAAGCATCTTATCTACCAAAAGTCTTCTTATACTTTTTGCTTATTCCATTCAGTTTGGCTTTTAGCTCTCAACCACCTAAGCTGGCATAAACTAAATGCAACAAAAATAAGGAGACACGCAATGCTCGATAAAGCTGCTCGGCCAATGGTCAGCCTGGTCGATAAATATCTACCAGATCCCTATATTTTCGTTCTGATTTTGTCCCTCGTTGCATTCATCGCCGCCATGGTGTTTGAAGGCCACGGTCCAATGGCAGTGATCGAGATGTGGGGTAATGGTTTCTGGAGCCTCCTCACCTTCTCCATGCAAATGCTGCTGGTTCTGGTTACCGGGTTTATGCTTGCCAGCACGCCGTTCGTCCGGGGAATACTAAACCGGATTGCATCGATAGCCCGCACCCCCGGACAGGCCATTGTATTGGTTACCTTCGTAGCGCTTATTGCGAGCTGGATCAACTGGGGATTTGGCCTGGTGGTAGGCGCACTCTTTGCCAAGGCCCTTGCCCGGCAAGTCAGGGTCCACTATCCACTGCTTATAGCCAGCGCCTACTCTGGCTTTATCGTATGGCACGGTGGTCTCGCCGGCTCCATCCCACTGGTCATCGCCACCGAAGGGCACTTTACCGCCGACATGATTGGCGTTATAGGTACAGGTGAAACCATTTTTGCCTTCTTCAATCTCGCAATTATTGTGGCATTGTTTATTGTTGTGCCTCTGGTCAACCGCATGATGCTACCCAAAGAGGAAGACAGCACCTATGTAGACCCGGCCATACTTGATGACGAGCCTGACACCAGTGTTTCCATACAGCGCCCTGCAGATCATCTCGAAAACAGCAGGATATTAGCCTGGCTGGTTGGCTTCAGTGGCCTGGCTTTTATTTTCCAGTATTTCATGAACGGTGGCGGCCTGAACCTGAACATCGTTAACTTTATGTTTCTGTTCCTGGCAATCATTCTGCACCAAACACCCAAAAGGTTGCTCGACAGCCTGCATGAAGCGGTTAAGGGTGGTTCAGGCATAGTTATTCAGTTCCCTTTCTATGCCGGAATCATGGGGGTAATGACCGCCTCTGGCCTTGCAGCCAGCATTTCCACAGGCTTTGCCTCTATGGCAACTGCACAAAGCCTACCCTTCTGGAGTTTCATCAGTGCCGGGCTGGTGAATATCTTTGTACCCTCCGGTGGTGGTCAGTGGGCCGTACAGGCACCGGTCATGCTGCCAGCGGCGCAGGAGCTTGGCGCAAGCATTCCACGAGTAGCCATGGGCGTGGCCTGGGGCGACGCGTGGACTAACCTTCTGCAACCCTTCTGGGCATTGCCGGTACTGGCAATTGCGGGGCTTAAAGCCAAGGACATTATGGGGTACTGCCTCATGCTCCTGATAATCACCGGCGTGATTATCAGCGTGGGACTTACCTGGTTGTAAGGGGTCGCAAACAGCCGGGGGCAGGTTGCCCCCGGTTTTCATAAAGGCTTATGGAAAATTGCCACATTCTTACATGGCACGGCCATAACCCACCCCAAGCGTTTAGCAATAAGCCCCAGTGTCGCCTCGCGATAGAAAACCACGTGCGTGGGATCCCGCCGGTAATGCCAGTTGTCGAATCGTTCATCACAGGTCTGAAAACACGTCATTATGCCAAGCCACCCACCTGGCTTTAACAAAGCATCCAGCTGATTGAACACCTTTGCCGGCTGATGCAAATGCTCCACCACCTCCGTGCAGGTAATGAAATCGTAAGGATGGCTCAGGGTTGATTGCGATGGATAAAAAAATGGATCATAAAGAGCCATCTCCATTCCCGCCTCTCTCAGCATCGCTGCCAGCGCAGGCCCTGGCCCACAGCCGAAATCCAACCCCAACGCACCTGGCTTAATTCGGTCAAGCATTGGCAAAGTAAGCTTTTCAAGAAAAGCCCGGTAACCCGGATCGTTCGGATCATTGTCATGAAGCCTGTAAACCGCTTGCTCTTCATCCGGATCAAGCCAGCTTGCCTGCGCCATAATGGTTGCTTCGCAGTGCGAACAGCGCAGGTAATTCTGCCCCTTCACTGCGCGAAAGTGAGTCAGCACACCCGGTTCGCAAACGGTGCAAGTTGCACCTTCGCAAACGTTAACGTCTGACGCTTTGCCTAGTACTACCTCTGATTTCTGCAAGCGCTCTCCTGCGACACAAGCTCATCCTGACAAATGTTTCATATGTCATATCCGGCCATGGCGGCCATTTCGTGACGGGCCACCAAAATAACGCCTATCCGACGTGTCTATACTACCCATTAAGGAAAGCCTGCAGTAACGGATTTTCACCAACAACAATAATTGTAAATCATAAAAATGCTACGGGCTAAGCTCACCCCAGGGACAGGAATATGGCTATTTCGAATCGCATGGCGCTTGAGGTGCCCCTCATCTCAGCACGCTACGCGCGCCGTTTTATTGAATTCATGGAGCGCAGAGGCGTAAAACGGGCAGCCCTTCTGAACGATACCGACATCACCGAAGCCCTGTTGGAGGATCCGGATGCAAGTTTTTGCATGCAGCAGATAACCTCTGTGCTTAAAAAAGCCGATTGGCTAATGAACGACGAGCGAGCAGCTTTTCAATTCGGGCAACAGCTGGACTTACCCAGCCATGGCTTGTTGGGCTTTGCGGTGCTCGGCCAGGACAACCCCAGGCAGCTCATCAGTATGATTGTCCAATACCTCCGTGTTGGCCTTCCTTTGATGGACATGGAACTGGATTCAACCGGATCGACATTCCATATCCGCCTTCTCGATACTTGGGGGCTTGGCGAACTGAACCCGTGCGTTACTAAAATGTATATGGGCAGTATTCACCGAGTGTCTGCAGAGGTATGCGGCCACTTCGATATCCAGTTTACCTTCTCTGCAAAACGCGACGCCAGTTCTTGGCAGTCACTGGCCCCGGATTGCGAATTTCACTTTGATGCCCCCCATAATCAAATAACCATGGCGCTAAAAGAACAGCCCAGCCAAAAAGACAACGCCAGCTTAAAATTCTTGCTCGCCCGCAACCGACAAAGCGCAGGAGAAAATACTGGATTAGCCGACAAAACGTTAATGCAGGTCCGGGAAATGATCATGAGCCAACCTGGCAGGCCGTGCACTACCAGCAACATTGCAAGGCGGCTTGATATAAGCACCCGCACACTGCGTCAGCACCTTGCCAGCGAAGGCACGTCGTTTCGTGAAGTAAGAAACGAAATTCGTGAAAACTTTGCCTCCCTCTACCTGATCGATACCAATGTTCCATTGGAATCCATTGCCGAAAAGCTTGGTTTCAGCGACCAGGCAAGCTTTACCAAAGCCTACCGTGCCTGGACTGGCAAGACACCTGGCGATGTCCGCAGGCAGTCGCAAAAACCCCGATAACCGTCTCTTGGAATTGGATTGCCAGGCAATTTGAAGCCGGTCACGGTTTCAACATTCTCTGCACATTATCGCCGCTTTGGACAAAAACCATGCCGAGAACAGCAATGACCCATTGCGGCCTTCAGAGCCTAATGGCTCTGCACACATGCGCTTAAGCGCGTGGCAAGGGGTCTTTGCAAGTCCGATTAAGCAGTCATTGTCGGTGTTGTCTGCGCGCCCTCCTATAACAATGATGCTTTACAGAGGACGAACTCATGAAACTCAGGAATACCAACCCCCGTGGACGCATACTGGCGCCCGCTTTGGCTGCTGCGGCATTAATGTCCGGCGCCGGAAGCGCCCTCGCCAGCCCGGTCTCCACTAATCTACAGTTCACCTGCCCATTCCCATTGATCGGCGATCAGCCTATCAGTGCCGAAATCAGCGCAGACATCCCAACAAACGCAACTGTTGGTACTCCGCTACCCGCGTTCGCTGTATCAGCGATGACGTTAGTAAACGAAGACTCACGCACTGGCCTTAAGTTGGTTGGATCAGAAACCGTTGAAGGCTCAGCGATAAACACCAACCAGATCATCACTGCCAGTCGCACAGTCGAGCAGACAGTTACGCTTACCATTCCCCAAAGCCCTATTCCGGCAGAGTCGGGTGCATTCACTGTTCCGGCCAACGGCCAGGCACCAGAATTCACGTTTACGGATCAGGATATTGGCAATGCAGAAATTCGCGTTGGCGGCCTGACACTGAACCTGGTTGCTCGGACCGCCAACGGTGACATTGCGCCAGCGCCTATTGGCGAAATTACAACAAACTGTACCCTGCTTGCGGGTCAGGATAATTTGCTGCAGACCGTTACGGTGGAAGGCGACGTTGTCGAAACCCCACGCATTGCGGTAAACCGTGACGAAGTAGCCTTTGGTAACGTGCAAGCTGGCACGACCAAAGAGGAAACCGTCACCCTGAGCAATACAGGCAATGCCGCATTGGGCATCAACGGTATTTCGATTGCTGGCGCAAACGCCAGTGCATTTATGCAAAACAACAGCTGTAGCACTATTGCAGCCGGTGAAAGCTGTGACGTAAACGTTACCTACATTCCGGATGGCGAAGGCACACAGAGTGCAACGCTGACCATCAACTCAACCGATGCCGACAACAGCTCTGTTGATGTTGCCCTGAATGGCCGCAGTGTTCTTGCGCCGATTCCCGAGATTGCGGTCACACCTGCTTCTGTGGATCTGGGCCGAGTTCAGCTGGGCCAGAGCAACTCTGCTCAGGTCACCATCTCCAACAACGGCAACGAAACCCTGCTGATCAACAGCATCAACGTTGCTGGCCCTGATGCAAGCGAGTTCCTGCAAACCAATAACTGCACCACGGTTGCACCGGAGCAAACTTGCGCGGTTGAAATCAGCTTCACAGCCGCCGCTGCAGGCATGCGCAACGCACAGCTGCTGATCTCTTCTGACGACCCTGAGAACGCTGAAGTCTCCGTACCGGTAAGTGCAGAAGGCTTTGAAGCAACAAGCAATGAGATCGAGCTGCTGCTGGGCCTGACAGGTTCTACCTACATCAAGTCCTCAGACAGCACTCTGCCATTGACCGGCAGCATCGCTACACTTCTGGAGTTGGCGAGCGGCACCTTTGAAGCAGATCTGAACGTTGAGCCTACTGTTGGCCACTTCTCGATCAAACTGCTGTTCAGCCGCCTGAAAGCGACCGCCAATGTTGAGTTCGAGCAGTCTGAAATCACCACCGGCAGCCTGGTTAACGGCAAGTTAACTGCCAACTCTCACCTGTTCATCAAGGTACCTAAAGTTCAGCTCAAGCTGTTCGGTATCCCCATCCGTGTTGGCGGCGGCGACCAGTGCCAGTCAATCCAGCCTGTGGATATCACTTTGACATCCAACGAAGGCTCTAACTTCTCGCCTTCCACTGGCGGTGACGTGAGCGGCGTGTACGACCTGCCACCTCTTGAGCACTGTGGTCTTCTGACAAGCGTTCTTAACCAGTTCCTGACTGGTTCCGGTAACACCATCGACCTGACGTTGACTCCGGAGCTGTAGGGAAAAGAAGGCTCATTAAATAGGGCCCCATCCAGGCCAGCCGGCATAACACCCGGCTGGCCTACATAACAAAAGCAAAAAAGGAATTATTATGAAAAGCCTGAAGAAATCGGTACTGGTGCTGGCAATTTCAAGCCTGTCGTTCGCGGCAAGCGCAGAGCTTAAACCACTCGAAGACAGCCATATGGGAAATATTACCGGCCAGGCCGGTGTCACCATTGAGCTGGAGACCCAAGTTAATATCGGTGAATTTCTTTACACAGATGAAGGCTCACTGTCCGTGAAAGATATTTTCATTGGCGGCGCCAATCGCACCGACATGTTTGCTGAATTTACCGACCCGACAATCCGGAACTTTCTGTTCGCCGAATCAAGCGACCTGATTGACAACATCAAAGTTGAAATCGATATCGCCGATGACGGCGATGCGTTGATCAACGTATTCCCACTGGTTGCAGCGCCCATCGACTTTGCTGTGAGAACCGGTGAATGGTCATTGCAAGGGCATACGGACTCCACTGTACTGGCCAATAACTTTTCTATGGACGGCGTCGTTACAGAGCTGAAGATCCGCGTGGACACTGCGACGGATGAAATGAACGTGCAAACCTTGTTTGCCATCGACGATCTCGATGTTGACATAGATTTCCTGGCTCTGGGCATTCGTGACATGCGCGTCACAGGCGCTGACTTCGATCCAAACAACCCGATAATCACAAAGCTTGGAGCCAAAGTAGACATGGATATTTACCATGGCGCCAGGGGCAATGGTGATTCCGCACTGGCAATTGATCTGAAAACCTTTGAGGCTGATATGTCTATCGGGCAAGTGCTCGTAGGCGGCACCTCTATTGGCTCAGTTGCTCTGGACAACCTCTCTGTTCAGAACACAGCCATGCGCATCTACGGCCACTAGGGCTAAATAGGCCTCCGGTGGTCCGGAGGCCTCTCCTATCTGAATACTCTCCCCGCTTTTTATGCCACCCAAGGGCGCAGAAAGAAAATCTGGCTGGTATCATGCCAAAACTCTGATACGCAACCGGATAGCCGATGACCAGCAATCACTCCACTCGTCTTAATAAATACATCAGCGAAAGCGGTATGTGTTCACGCCGGGAGGCGGATCGCTACATTGAGCAGGGTAATGTCTTTATCAATGGAAAGCGGGCCAGTGTGGGCGATCAGGTTTTACCTAAAGATACCGTCAGGGTAAACGGTCAAGTGATTGAGCCCGTGCAGAAGAAGATCTGGTGTTTATTGCCTTGAACAAGCCAGTGGGCATCGTCAGCACCACCGATGACGCTGAGAAGCAAAACATTCAACGGTTTGTTGGCCACAGTGCACGCATTTTTCCGATCGGGCGCCTGGACAAGGATTCACAGGGGCTGATATTCATGACCAGCAACGGCGACCTGGTCAATAAAATCTTGAGAGCCGGCAATAATCACGAAAAAGAATACGTAGTAACTGTCGATAAACCCATCACCAAATCTTTTATTCAAGGCATGGCGGGAGGCGTACCCATTCTCGGTACCATGACCAAGAAGTGCAAAGTAGTACAAGAGAGCCGATTTATATTTCGCATCACACTGGTGCAAGGCTGAACCGCCAGATTCGCCGAATGACTGAGCATTTTGGGTTTGAAGTCACCCGACTTGAACGCATTCGTATTATGAATGTTAATTTGAAGGGGCTGGCCGCGGGCCAGTGGCGTGACCTTACAGAAAAGGAGCTCGCAGGCCTGTTCGATGCCATTCGCGATTCATCTTCCGATGGCACACCAGATAAGCCCGCGCCTGCAAAAAAGAAGCCGACCAGCAAACCAAAGCAAGCACCGAGACCGTTTAAACCTGGCCACAGAGCTGGGCCTAAAGCTCCCGGAACCAAGCCTAACGCACCTGGAGTCAGGCCTGCGGCCGGTAAAAACCCCAAACCATCAAAACGTCCCAAAGCCGGAAAGCCGAGGCAGCGCAGCGTTAAACGATAGGCAACGCTGAGCATGCCAGGCCAACGACTACTCCGTAGGCGTTGGCCGCACCAGAATTTCGTTTACATCTACATGGGAAGGCTGAGATACCGCATAAATCACCGCGCGAGCAATGTCATCCGGCATCAGGGCGTGAGCCGGTGGTTTATCAAAAAACGGCGTATCAACCATGCCGGGCTCTATGAGGGTTACCCGCACCCCGGAGCCACGCAACTCCTCCCGCACGCCATAGCCAATCGCAGACACAGCCCACTTGGTCGCGCTGTACATCGAGCCGGGAATCGTAACCCTGCCTGCGGCAGAGCCTGTGAGAAGCAAGTGCCCTTTGCTTTCCCGAAGAGCCGGCAGGCAATGTTGAATCGTCAGGCCAACTCCGTAAATATTAGTAAGGATCATATCTTTCCACACATCCGGATCGGCTTCGCTAAAGCCACCCGGCTCTCCTCCCCGGCCAGCATTGGCAAACACAGAATCAATACGCCCGAAGGCCTTCATAGCCTGTTCAACCATCGCTTTTTGGTCATCACCTTTCTGCACATCACATTCAACGATCAGCACTTCGCGGTCACCACCGAGTTCGGCTTTCAGGGCTTGCAGCTTGTCCGCAGAGCGGGCTGCCAGAACAAGGCGATAACCTTCTTTGGCCGCCGCCCGTGCCGTTGCGGCACCAATACCTGAAGATGCACCGGTTATCAGCATAACGGGATTATCTGCCATAAATTTTACGCTCCGTTTATCAACTAGGTTTCATAGCTTCGCGTTTATCGAAGATTCAGCCAGATCAGTGCCAGTACGGCCATAGCCAGCAAAAACCAGCGCGCATAAGAATCAGGCTTATCACCACTGTTCTCCTCTGCTGGGCTGGTATGCCCGCTCGCCTCATACTCTTTAATCAGCAGTCGGGCCGCATATAGATCTTCATCCGCTACGTGCACATTGCTGAAGCCTGCTGCACCAATCTCACCCATTGCACCCTGTAGGTAAAGCCCACCCACGTGAGTTTCAATGCCGTTGGCTTTTAGTAACCCGGCAACAATATGCGCTTCGGTAATGTCCCTGGCCCGATATGCTATTTGCAAGGCCCTTCTCCTTTTGTGACATTAAAGGAGCCTCTGAACGACTCCTCAAGGGCAGAAATGGCAAAAATCTGCGATGCTTTGTACACAAAGCATAGTGCGCCCCTGCTTTCAGGGCCAATCTTCAAGATACGGATAACTCATGTTCTGGATTATCGCTGTCGTAATTTTACTTGTTGTTGCACTGACGTTGTTGGTGTTTCGCATGGAGGATTTGTCACACCTGGATCGCGAAGAGTATTCCGTGAGAGAAGCAAGCCCCAGTGCAGAGAACCAAAACGTACTGGAGCGATTAAAGGAAATGCGCAGGGCCGGTAAAGGCCTCGTGGAAAGGCGAGGCTACTGGCGTTGCGAAAGCACATGGACAGCCTGAGCGACGGCCTGGACCTGCCGTCAGAATTCCGGCAGAGCAACAGCCCAAAAGGCGAATGGGTCATCGCACCGGGTACAGATGCCCAGCGGCGGATTCTCTATATTCACGGTGGCGCCTGGGCGGCTGGCAGCCCGCGTAGCCATCGATCCATTACGGACCGACTGTCCCGCGCTGCTAATGCTGCCGTTTTTGCCGTCGACTACCGCCTTATGCCGGAGCACCGGTTTATGGACGGCGTGCGTGATTGTCGCAAAGCCTACACCTGGCTGGTAGAAAACGGTCCGGACGGCGCAAGCGAGGCAGCGTTTATTATGGTGGCAGGGGATTCAGCCGGTGGCAGCCATACCCTTGGTCTGCTGGCCTGGGTGCGCGAAAGTGGTCTACGTCAGGCTGACGGCGCCGTGGCATTTTCACCTTCAACCGACCTCACGCTTTCAGCACCCAGCAACCGCAGCAATATCTCTACGGACCCTATGCTGGGACCAATGTTTGGTAGTCTTTCTAAAATTCCCCGGCCGGTAATTTGGTGGGCAACACTGGCGGCGTTCCGTATTTCTCCCACCAGCCCTGTCGCATCGCCGCTCCTGGGCAGCCTCGCTAACCTGCCCCCAATACTGATTCAGGCCAGTGATTCCGAGATGTTACTGGATAACGCCCGACGATACGCCGCCAAGGCAAAAGCCCAAGGCACGCAGGTGGAGCTGCACACTTGGCCAGGCATGGTTCACGTCTGGCAGATTTTCACGCCCATGCTGCCGGAGGCCGAAGAAGCTTTTGCAGATATAGAGTTATTTATCCGCGACCTCGAATCGCGCAAGCGCGAATCAGAAGTGGCTCAAACCTGAACCTTGCCACGCAGGGCTTTGGTTTTTCCTTTCTGAGTTTTGTGATCCACCCTTTTTCGCCGAGCGGACTTTGAAGGCCGGGTAGCGCGGCGCGCCTTTTGTACTTTGACCGCCTCCAGGATCAACTCCTTCAGGCGTTCAAGCGCATCGTCCTTATTCAACTCCAGCGTACGAAATGACTGGGCTTTTATAATGATAACGCCTTCTTTACTTATGCGCCGATCCTGCAGCGCCATAAGTCGCTCCTTATAAAACGGAGGCAGGGCGGAATTTTGAATATCGAAGCGCAGGTGCACGGCCGAGGCCACTTTATTAACGTTCTGGCCACCATTACCCTGGGCCCGAATCTGGGTAATTTCTATTTCCCAGTCAGCAATTTCAACAGCATTGGATAGTTTCAGCATGGTACAAGGATACCAAATCCTGCAAACCGTAACCTGACATCCTCGCAGTTCGATAATACAGTGGGTGCAATGAACAACGGCTCAGGATTTTGCATGGATCAGTTTCTCAGGTACGCCTTCATTATTATTTGCTCGTCTTTTGTGCTGGGTGGCTGCGCCAGCAATCAGAGTTTGCAGTCCAACACTGCGTCCCAGCAATACTCACCTGTTGAGGCCGCCCCCGGCTCCGCCAAGACTGAAAAGCTATGGCAGGCCTTCGAACGCTATCAAGGCACACCTTATCAATACGGTGGCACCACCGCTCGCGGGTTCGACTGCTCTGGTTTTATTACTACCGCGTACCGCGAAGGCCTTGGGCAACAGCTGCCACGTACAACATCGCAAATGCTGCGTTACGGCGATGTGGTGCACCCGCAAGACGTTAAGCCCGGCGATATTGTATTCTTCAGAATTGCGGGTAAAGACCAGCATGCAGGCATTTATATGGGCGACAACCGCTTTATCCACGCGTCCACATCGTCCGGCGTTATCATGTCAAAACTTAACGGCTACTACTGGAAAGACCGATTCTCCAGCGCACGGCGGTTTGACTAGCCCTTATTACGAACACTACAAGCTGCCATTAAGCGCCAGGTGAAGAGCGATGGCCGCCATCATCACACCGATTACGCCGTCGATAATCCGCCATGCCAATGGGCGCGACAGAACAGGTGCCAGTGCCGACCCACTCCAGGCCAACAAACCAAACCATAGAACAGACGCGCTGCTGGCGCCCGCCACAAAGGTTGTTGCGTTTTCCTGCTGTGCGCCCACCGCCGGAATCAACAACAAGGTGTCGAGATACACCTGAGGGTTCAGCAAGGTAACCGCCAGCGTGGTGAACAGAACGCCTTTCAGGCTGCGGCGCGACACTTCACCGGTTTCAAGCGCAGCCCTGCCCCGGCTGGCCCGAACAAATGCTTGAATAGCCAGCCACCCGAGAAAAACCACCCCCAGCCAGCGCAATATTTCCAGCGCCTGAGGCATAGCCATCAGAGCGGCACTGACCCCGAACATACCAAGCGTGAAAAGAGTAATATCTGCAGCCATACAAAAACCCGCTGCCCACCAGTGGTGCTCACGTCGAATCGCCTGGCTCAATATATAGGCATTCTGCGCCCCGATAGCCACGATAATGCCGCCGCAGACAATCAATCCCGTCAGATAACTTTCAAGCACTGTTTTTCACTCCATTTTTGATGCCGCAAGAATAGCCGCTTACCGATATACTTGAAATTCATATCCATAATGGCGTATCAGTTCTTACTGATTGATTACAAATTACTGGA
>NZ_MBPP01000022.1 GCF_001858325.1 Marinobacter sp. AC-23 | reverse complement strand
CCACGGGTAAGGCGCTGACCATCGAGGATGAATCAGGCCGGCTTTTCCTGCGCATTGCGGAAAATACCGAGGGAGACTTGGCACGGCGGCATTTCACCGTACCAACACCCTCATGGCGCCCGGCGCGATTCCGGCAGATGCTTCCGGCGATCCACGCTGGACGGTCGTTGAAGCCACGCCTAACTGGGGTTGGTTCGACCTGCGGCTGCGTACCGATGCGATCGATCTGCCCCATGAGGTCGTTGAATCAGGTGAGCGTGCATTCGTCGGCCAATGGTCGGTGCCAGTGCGGCTGGGCGACACTGAAAGCGTAATATCCGGTCGCTTCGAGTATGTACCCACTGCCGTCGGTATCGTTCAGGCACAAGTAGTGGATGTGGGTGCGTTGAAAGGTCAGGCGCTGGTTCGTGCCATGCCCGGCAGTGCCCGCCCGGGGCTTTTCCTGTCTTACCGCGGCGATTCACCGTTAACGTTGATGGGCGAGCAAGGCGAGCCGTTCCTGCGTTTCTCGCCACAAGGCGTTGAAGCCAACCGTCACAGCCCAACCTGGGGCATGGTCGCCCCTGCTGGCGCCCCGTCGTTCGTCGCGAACAAGGCGGATGCGGAAGTACGCTGGGCGCAGGTTTCAGGCGGCAGTAGCTATGGCTGGATCGAACCTCGTGCGGCCTATGCCGATACGGTTGAAGACCCAACCCGATCTGGCGTGGTTAAGCGCTGGAAGATACCCATAAGCATCGGCGATAAACGCAGCCTTATTGAGGGTGTAACCGAATGGTTCCCGGTTGAGCCGCTTGCCAGTATGTGATCACAGAGCTGGGAGTGGCGCAAAGCTGCTCACCAGCGCCCCTGCAACGTAGCCACAATTCGTCGGCCATCGGCCCGATCTCGGTGTTCACAAAGATAAATACCCTGCCAGGTTCCCAGGGCCAAACGGCCATGATGCACAGGCAGAGTGAGTGATGGGCCAATGAGAACGTTCTTGATATGGGCCGGCATGTCGTCCGGCCCCTCCATCACGTGCTCATAGTGCGGTGCCCTCTCTGGCACCATCACGTTAAAGTGGCGTTCAAGGTCGCCGCGCACATCCGGATCCGCATTTTCGTTCACGGCCAGCGAAGCCGAAGTATGCTGGATGAATAGGTGTAAAAGCCCTACTTCGCAGTTGGTCAGGTCTGGCGATTGGGCGAGGATTTCATTGGATACCAAATGAAATCCCCGTGGCAGCGGCGCCAACTCAACAAATGTCTGATCCCAGATCATCACGGCTCCTGAAGGTTATTTCTGAAGGTCATCCCAAGGGTGCACGGGCACAGAAGCTTCGGTCGTTTCCGCATCAAAGGTGCTGCGGAAGTAATCCATGGCCTTTTCCGCTTCGTTCAATTCATCAAATCGTGCGATGTGATAAATCGCCTCCCCTTCATTTACCAAGGCAGGTTGTTCACACAAATTACGATGCCAGAACAGGGTGAGGTAATGGCCGTTTCGGACGCCCCAAACGGGTCAGCCACCATGGCCAGTTTTTGACCTTTGCGTACTTTTTGGCCGAGTTTGGCCACGGGCCGCATAATGCCATCTATATCCGCCCTCACCCACTGGGAGTTGGCGGCGATTTCCGAGCGTTTTTTCAGGCTTTTCCTGCCTTTCAATGGCGGCAACATTTCCAACTCGCGCATCACGCGCATCACGCCTTTTACGCCACTGCCGATAACCACATCGTCAAAGCGCAGGGCTTCGCCACCTTCGTAGGTAATAACGGGAATATCCAGGGAGTCTGCATAGGCGCGCAGGCTGCCATCGCGCAGGCCTGCGTTAATAATGACCGGCGCCCCAAAGGCTTCAGCCATTCGCGTGGTTTCCGGGTTCTTCAGCTCCGCACGAATTTGCGGCAGGTTGAAGCGGTTAATCGCGCCTGTGTGCAAATCAATGATATGGCTTACGTGCTCCATAATCTGGGTGCGCAATAGGTAAGCTATTCGCCCGCCCAGGGAGCCAGATTCGGTACCGGGAAAACAACGGTTCAAGTCGCGCCTGTCTGGCAAATAACGGCTGCGCTGCAAAAAACCGAAGATGTTTACAATGGGCACGGCCACCAATGTGCCACGCACATGGCGAAGCGCAGAGTTGGTCAGCACCCGGCGCACAATTTCTACGCCACAGATTTCATCACCGTGTATCGCGCCACAAACCATCAACACCGGACCATCTCGGCGCCCGTGCACAATTTCTACCGGTATGGTCAGGGGCGTATGGGTATACAGCTTCGCTACGGTAATTTCTATGGTTTGCCGGGTGCCCGGCTGAACCTGAACTCCGGCCATTTCAAAGGGCGCTCGCGCCATCGATTAACCTCTGCCTTTGGTTTTTGTGCGCCAAGGCGCCTGATTTTTTTCAATCCAGTTCACGATCATGCCCGCTACGTTTTTACCGGTAGCGTTTTCTATGCCTTCCAGGCCGGGCGAGGAATTCACTTCCATTACCAGTGGGCCACGGCTTGACCGCAACAAATCCACACCAGCCACGTTCAGGCCCATGGCTTTTGCGGCTGTAATGGCCGTTTTGCGCTCTTCCGGCGTAATACGAACCAAGGACGCGCTGCCCCCACGGTGCAAATTAGAGCGGAACTCACCCTCGGCGCCCTGGCGCTTCATAGCGGCGATTACTTTATCGCCAATCACGAAGCAGCGAATATCAGCACCGCCGGCTTCCTTGATGAATTCCTGCACAAGAATGTCGGCCTTGAGGCCCATGAAAGCTTCAATCACGCTTTCTGCCGCTGTGCGGGTTTCCGCCAGCACAACGCCAATGCCCTGGGTGCCCTGCAAAAGCTTTATCACCACGGGTGCACCGCCCACCATTTTCAGCAATTCGGGCACGTTATCCGGCTTGTTGGCAAAGCCAGTTATGGGCATGCCAACACCTTTCCGGGCAAGCAACTGCAGGGAGCGCAGTTTGTCCCGTGAACGGGTGATGGCAACAGACTCGTTCACGGGGAAGGTTCCCATCATTTCAAACTGGCGCAGAACCGCTGTGCCATAGAAGGTAACGGAAGCCCCGATACGGGGAATAATCACGTCAAAATTTTCCAGCACTTCTTCGTGATAATGAATTTTCGGGTTGGCGGATGTGATGTTCATGGAACAGTGCAGGCAATCAATCACCTTCACTTCATGACCACGGTTAACCCCTTCTTCCACCAGGCGACGGGTTGAGTACAAATGCCGGTTACGGGACAGAACTGCAATTTTCATTTTTCAGGCCTTAAAGCCGGTTCCCCGGCGAGATAGGAAGCTTCAGGATATATCATGGATCGGCCCTCCATCGCGGTGCGCCCAATCAGCATACGAAACCGCATGGTATCCCGATTCGTAAGCGTCATTTCAACGGGCCAGCTATGGCCGCCAATCATCAATGTGGTTTCAATCACCAGTCGCAGCTCTTTGTGGCCGCCAGAATCCGACACTTCACGCTCATCAAGTACCCGGGCATCACACTCCACTGACTGGTGCATTTCATTCTGCACCGGGTGGACCCAAAACCGAACCCGCCGCTCGCCATCCTTGGTATAGGGTTCGGTGCGGAAGGTATGCAGGCAGGAGGTTCGGGCTCCGGTATCTACCTTTGCTTTGATGCGGTTAATATCCAGATCCGGCAGCGCCACCCATTCCCGCCAGCCCAGGCTGACTTTGTTGTCAGCAGGTGTCGGCTCAATAGTTTTGATGGCTTCAACTGTCTTTTTCGACATCCAACAGTTCCTTTTCAGTGGATTTCCCCGGCGCCATTAACTGCACTCGGAAGGGCTCGGAATGACTGCCAGCATAGATACTGGTGTGCGGGAAAGGTATTTCTATGCCCGCCTTGTCCAGAGTTTTCTTTATAGCAACGAGCATACCGCTTTTGCCTTCAAGCACCTTGTCTTTTGGCACCCAAAAAGAAAACTGCAAGTCCACCGAAGAAGGGCCAAATGCTGTTACCAACACAAACGCTTTGGGCTCTTCCAGACAGGCGGGGTTCTTTTCTGCCAGTTCCAGCAGCAGAGTTTCTACTTTCTCCGCATCTTCAGCATAGGCAATCCCCACCTGAAGGTCGATCCTTCGAATAGGAAAACGTGAACGGTTAACAACCGGCGTTTTGATCAGTGTTTCATTGGGAATGCGTACATAAAGGTTGTCTCTGGTGCGCAGTTTTACGCTGAGCATGTCGATCCCCACCACTTCGCCCATGATGGTTTCCACCTCGATGAAGTCTCCGATTTCAAAGGGCTTTTCAACGAGCAGAAACAAGCCGCTGATCATATTCGATGCGGATGTTTGCGACGCAAAACCGATGGCGACGGTAAGAATACCTGCCGCGCCCAAAACCACATCCAGTGAAAACCCGGCTTCTCTGAGTGCTGCCACACCAAACAGTATAAAGATAACGTAAAACACCAGCCGCCGAACCATAACGGTATGGTGCCGAGAGCTGCGCTTGGCCATTACCCGTGAAACACTACGTGCAGCCAGTGACGCGAGAACAATGCCGAGAACCAGCAAAAAACCCGAGCTGATCCACTGCCCCCAGGCTATGTCGGAAAACACACTCATGGCACCCGTTTTCAGCTCTTCAGCCACAATCATTGCTCCGTAAAATATGCATTAGCCAAACACTCGGTCAATAGCTCGCACCAGGCGACCTCTGGAAGCCTTTTCCCGGGCCGGCGCAACTTGCTGGCAAGGGCCGGCGGCCACGAGCAACCCTTCGTCTACATGCAGGCTTGCTGAATTCATATCGGTGGCTACCTCTACAACCACCCCTGGAGTCCACAGCTCCCCGCGGTCATTCTGATGCAAAGACAGTAACGGTGTAGGCAGGCTGAAGCGCTCCAGTAGCAAGGGCTCTGTCCTGCGGTTAATAATCGTGACCGGAGTCACGGCCCGCCAGGCCCGCTTTGGCACTGCCTCAAGCACCAAACGACCAAAGTTGGACGACGAGTAACATAGCTCGCCCTCCATGGTATTTCGCCCCACCCAGGTAAGCGATGGCACCGCCAGAGGAACCTCTGTTAAAAGGGTTTGGCTTTGCCCGACACAGACCTTCATCCAAACAACCGTTCCTACGTATATCGTACACCGAGTGCCGCCAGGGATGGTCAGCGGGTGATAAGGGCGAATCACCGTTGGCAGATTGGCTACTGCCGGTATGAAGGTTACCGTGGATGCGTCCCCTTCCCGAACAAATCGCTGCAAGGACACGCTGGTGAGCGGCAGCTGATAGCCTACAGATTCGGTCCAACCCACGGGGTCGGTTTCAGGCGCGCGGGTTTCGGTGCGCACTTGCCACTCTTTATCCAACAGGGTGACCCACAGCCGCACATGCCCAAGCTTATGGTGCTGGGTTTGCCCAGAGGCAAGCTCGTACGGCTGAGCCCAGACACCGTCACGCCGGCTTTCAGTTTCGTTGTCCATAAACGCTGCAAATCCCTTACGTATACGGGTGATAAAGTTGTGCTAACTATAATCCAATCGGCAACCCCGGGCGAATATCTAACTACGTGATTTTATTGCCACAGTGCGATGTAATTACCCCTACATTCAACGCCGGAACACGATACGGAATTACCCATGACACAACTGGTATGGTTCAGAAACGACCTGCGAATCGCCGACAACCCGGCCCTTACCGCCGCCTGTAAAGAATCCGGTAAAACGGGAGGTGTTGCGGACGTTCGTGCCTGCTTCATTCTCACACCGGCCCAATGGCAGGAGCACGACTGGTCACCGGCTCGGGTGCAGTTTGTCGTCGCCCATGCAAATGCCCTGGCTGAGGAACTGGCAAAGCTTGGCATACCGCTTTGTTTTATAGAGGCTGAACGCTTCAGCGATAGCCTCGTGGCGCTTGAAACACACTGCCGGAAACACAGCGTTCGACAGCTCCACTTTAATGAAGAGTATGGCATTAACGAACGCAAGCGCGACAAAGCCTTGAAGCACCAGTTTGAGGCATTAGGCATAGCAACCCGCAAGTACCGTGACCAGACCGTGGCGCCGGTAGGCGAAATACTGACTGGCCAAGGCGAGCCCTATTCCGTATTCACACCCTTCTCCCGCCGCTGGCGCAGCTGGATTGACGACAACCAGCCAACGCCCTATCCGGTTCCTGAAGCCCTGGGAAGCGCCATTGTGCCGGCGCGTATAACGCATATTCCTGAAGGCTTTCAAGATGCTCCGCCAGCGTTGGTTGAAACCGGCGAGGATGCAGCGCATTCGCAACTGGAGCGCTTCCTCAGCGAACACGGGGGCGCCTACAAAGAACAAAGAGATTTCCCGGCCCTTGATGGCACCAGCCAGCTTTCCCCTTACCTGGCCAACGGCGTGCTTTCCGGCCGCCAGTGCCTAATCGCTGCGCGGCAGGCGCAGGGCATGGGGGGCAATCAGGAAGGGTTGCTAACCTGGATAAACGAAATCGCCTGGCGGGACTTTTATATTCATACTCTTTACCACTGCCCACGGGTCAGCATGCATCGGGCCTTCAAACCGGAAACCGAAGCACTGCAATGGAACCACCCGGGTGAGCACTTTGAGGCGTGGAAATCAGGCAACACCGGCATCCCCCTGGTTGACGCCGCCATGCGTCAACTCAACCAGACCGGCTGGATGCACAACCGGCTGCGCATGGTTACCGCAATGTTCCTGACCAAAAACCTGTTTATCGACTGGCGGCTGGGCGAGGCTTACTTCATGTCAAAACTGGTGGATGGCTTTCTGGCCTCCAACAACGGCGGCTGGCAATGGAGCGCATCTACCGGCACAGACGCCGCGCCCTACTTTCGCGTGTTCAACCCGGTTACGCAAAGTGAGCGTTTTGATCCGAAGGGAGAGTTTATCCGTGAGTGGGTGCCTGAGCTGGCAAAGCTGGATAACAAGCGCATCCACGATCCATCGAAAGGCGGTGTTACCCCAGGCGGATACCCAAGGCCGATCGTGGATCTGAAGGAAAGCAGGAAGGAGGCGATAGCCAAATTTCAGGCGTTAAAAGGCTAGACCGAGGAACAAACAGGGCAATCGGGATCTTTGCTAAGTTTCATTTCGCGCCACTGCATTTCCCAGGCGTCCAGAATCAGCAAACGGCCTACAAGGGGCCTGCCAACACCAGAAATTACCTTGATGGCTTCCATGGCTTGGGCGGAGCCGATCATGCCGACCAGTGGCGCAATCACGCCTGCCTCGGAACAGGTCAGGTCTTCATTGCCCTGCTCGGGATACAGGCAGTGATAACACGGGGACTCCGGTTGCCTGCTGTCGTATACGCTGAGCTGGCCTTCGCCCCTGATAGCTGCGCCGGAGATCAGCGGAACACCGGCGGCAACGCACGCCCGGTTCAGAGCAAAGCGGGTGCTGAAGTTATCCGAACAGTCCAGCGCCAGGCTGGCACCCGCCACTTCGTGGGCAAAGCCGTCCAGATCAAGGCGACGGCTCACCACCGAAATAGACACCGAGGGATTAATGCTCCGTACCCGGGCGGCCAACCGTTCTGCTTTGGACTCACCAATTTGAGCCGTCTCAAACGCTATCTGGCGCTGCAGGTTTGCCAGTTCGATAACGTCATCGTCTATCAGTGTTAAATGCCCAACGCCTGCAGCACCCAAGTACAGTGCAACCGGGCAACCAAGGCCACCAGAACCAACCACCACTGCGCGGGCAGATTTCAGCGCCTCTTGGCCCGCAATGTCGAAACGTGGCATGAGTATTTGTCGACTAAAACGCAGGAGTTCTTCATCGTTCAGCATCAGCAGCTCCTTGTTGGGCCCACTGCCCTAGCGTCATTCGGTCGTTATCGCCATAGTCCTTCCGGGTTTCCACGCTTGTAAACCCATGCTCAGAAAACACAGCCCGGACCGCCTTGGCTTGATCAAAACCGTGCTCTAAAAGGAGCCAGCCGTCGCTGTTCAGCCAGGCCGGTGCTTCAGCCACAATCTGGCGAATATCATCAAGGCCATCGGCACCGGCTACCAGTGCAGAGGCAGGTTCAAAGCGCACATCACCCTCGCCGAGGTGGTGATCGCCAGAGGCTATATAAGGAGGGTTGGATACAATCAAATCAAAACTGTCCGTGGGTAATCCGGTAAACCAACTGCTCTGAAAAACATTCACCGCCAACTCCAGCTCCCAGGCATTAGCCTTTGCTAGCGTGATTGCGCCTTCTTGCAGATCGCAGGCGGTGACTAACCAGGTCGGCTTTTCGCTAGCCAATGCCAAGGCGATGGCGCCGGTGCCGGTGCCCAAATCGAGAACCCGGGCATTATCTGGCAAAGGCAACTCCAGGGCTTGCTCTACCAAACACTCGGTATCCGGCCTGGGAATCAGAGTGTTGCTGCTCACTTTCAATGGAAGTGACCAAAACTCTTGATGCCCCAAAAGATACGCAATGGGCATTCCCTGCACCCGTTGAGCCACCAGGCCTTCAAATTCCGTTACCTGTGCCGCGTCCAACTCTCGCTCAGGGAAGGCGCGAAAGCTTGATCGGTTCAGACCACTTACATGGGAAAGAAGTAGCTCGGCATCCAGCCTGGGCGTATCACTGGCAATTCGGCGAACCGCATCGTCCAGCAATGCTTCACAACTTGGTAAAGGCTTATTCATCGTCGGAAAGCGAGGCCAAAAGATCCGCTTGGTGCTCTTGCTGAAGAGGAACAACCACGGAACCCAGATCGCCGGCAATCACATCGTCAAGCTTGTAGAGCGTAAGGTTAATCCGGTGATCGGTTACCCGGCCCTGGGGGAAGTTGTAGGTGCGGATACGCTCAGAGCGATCGCCACTACCCACCAGGCTCTTACGGGTTTCTGCCATGGTTTTTTGTTGACGCTCGGTTTCAATATTCTGCAGCCTCGAAGCGAGAAAACTCATGGCCTTGGCTCGGTTCTTATGTTGCGACCGCTCTTCCTGGCACTCCACCACTATGCCGCTTGGCAGGTGAGTGATCCGAATGGCAGAATCGGTTTTGTTAACGTGCTGGCCACCGGCGCCGGAGGAGCGAAAGGTATCCACGCGCAAGTCTGCCTTGTTGATTTCAACGGCCTCGGCCTCATCTGCCTCTGGCATAACCGCCACAGTGCAAGCTGAGGTGTGGATACGCCCCTGAGATTCCGTTTCAGGAACTCGCTGCACCCGATGTGCGCCGGATTCAAACTTGAGCGCACCGTACACACCACCACCCGCAACCCTCGCAATCACCTCTTTGTAACCGCCGTGCTCACCTTCGTTCTCACTCAGTATTTCTATCTGCCAACGCTGACGCTCAGCGTAACGGCTATACATGCGGAACAGATCGCCTGCAAAAATGGCCGCCTCATCGCCGCCGGTGCCTGCCCGGATTTCCAGGAACACGTTTTTGCCGTCGTTCGGATCTTTCGGCAACATCAAACGCTGCAGCTCTTCATCCAGCTCTTCGGTTTTTTGCTCGGCAATCTCAAGTTCTTCTGCGGCCATCTCGCGCATGTCCGCATCGCCATCTTTCGCCAGTTCTTTTGCCTCACTAACATCGTCCTGCGAGTGCTTCCAAGCCTGAAAGCACTGCACCACAGGCTCAATCTCGGAATACTCCCGGGATAATTCCCGGAATCTGTCCTGTTGGGCAATGGTTGTGGGATCGCTGAGCAAAGCACTCACCTCCTCGTAGCGCTCAACAAGCTGCTCGAGGCGGGACTGTATCGATGATTTCATATTTTTTCCGGGGTGGTCGTCGCGTCTGCGTCCAACATATCAAGCTGATGTAGCTCTCTCAGCCATTCTGTCACCTCGGTGCGCCCTTCGGTGGTGGCCTTGCGAACCTGAATAGAGGGTTCATGCAGGAGTTTGTTTGTAAGGCCCCGCGCAAGGCTGCGCAAAGCGGTTTCGGGGTCGCCTCCGTTGCGCAAAGCGCGCAGGGCTTTTTCCGTTTCTATGTCTCGCAGTACTTCCGCGCGCTGTCGGAACTGCTTCAGCGTGGAAACCGCATCCAGTGCACGCAGCTGGCTAAGAAATTCCTGCACGCCATCTGCTATCAGGTTCTCAGCCTCCCGGGCAGCACCTTCCCGAGTGCGAACGTTTTCCTCAATAACCTGGCGAAGATCATCCACGGTATAAAGATAAACATCTGCCAAAGACGCAACCTCGGGCTCTATATCTCGGGGTACAGCAATATCTACCATGAAAAACGGCCGGTGCTTACGTTTCTTCAGGGATCTCTCCACCGCGCCCTTACCAAGAATTGGCAGCGGGCTGGCAGTGGACGAAATAATAATATCCACCTCTGCCAGGTAGCCTGGAATTTCAGAAAGCAGAATACCTCGGCCACCTCTGGATTCTGCCAGCGCCTGGGCGCGCTCCAGCGTGCGATTGGCAACAATAAAGTTCTTCACACCGGCATCGGAAAGGTGGCGGGCAACCAATTCGATGGTTTTGCCGGCGCCAATCAGCAACGCTGTGTTGTGGGACATGTCAGCAAAGATGCGGTGGGCCATGCTTACGGCCGCATAGGCGACAGAAACAGGATTTTCACCGATGGCGGTCTGCGTGCGAACGCGCTTGGCAATGGAGAACGTATGCTCAAACATGCGGGAGAGGAACGAGCCGCTTCCACCGTGCTCACGAGCCAGAGCGTAGGCATCTTTCAACTGGCCGAGAATTTGAGGTTCGCCCAGCACCATAGAGTCTAACCCGGCTGCAACACGCATCATGTGCCGCACGGCATCTGCATCACGGTGTATATAAAGCACTTCTTCAAGCTCGGCGGCTTCCAAGCCATGGAACCCCGCCAGCCAGCGCAGAACCAGTGGCGCACAGTCATCATCGCCTGCCAGATATAGCTCAGTGCGGTTACAGGTAGAAAGAATGGCAGCCTCACTGGCGCCAGACGCCGCCCGCAACTCTGCAAATGCCTCTGACATACGCTCAGGCGTAAACGCGACTCGCTCCCTTAGCTCAACAGGGGCGGTGCGGTGATTAATTCCCAGCGTTAGCAGTGCCATTTATTGGTTCTACAATCCTCTACCGATGAACTGTGTGCGCAAGCACCATTATTATAGCCATTTTAGCGCCCAGAGCCTTCAGCTGCCACCCAAAACCACTTGCGCTTCGGGAAGTGCGGACAGGTTGGGCAAGAACAGGAGCTTATGCCATTATAGGGAATCGGCGCACGCCGGAGCCCGACTCAGCTCAAAAAAAGAGGGGTTCCGGGTTACTCAGGGTGCGTAGCCAATAAATCACGGGAAGTTGCATGTATAAATCCGCACCGCTTTTGGTTAGCTGTCTGTTTGGCCTCTCACTGTCAGGTTGCGCCAGTATAACCGGTTCTGAACACTCGCCTGCTGTCGATGAAACCACCACTGAGTCGCAGCAAGACACCACTCAGGGTAACAGTAAGACGCCCATAGAGTACGCAGACTTTGAGCCGGAAACACTATACCTGCTGCTTTCAGCCGAAATAGCCGCTCAGCGGGGCCGGTACGACGTTACTCTCGTTAACTATCTTAGAGCCGCACAGCAGTCCAAAGATGAAAAAGTCATTGAACGGGCCATGCGTATTGCCCAGTCACTCAATGGCGACAACGCCCAAAAGCAGCTGGCCGAGCTATGGCTGGATATAGACCCAGACAACCTGCAGGCGCTTCGGGTTTCTGCCATTCAGGCCGTTAAACGTAACGAGCTTGAAGCCGCCCTGGGGTACATGGAACAAATCCTGGACCAAGGTGAAGACGCCGACTTCGACAGCCTTGCAGCCATGGCCGGAAACCTGCCACCAGAACAGCAACAGGAACTGCTAGCCCTGTACGAGAAAATGGCAAACCGCCATCCAAACACACCCGAGCTGGAATACAGCATCGCCTTGCTGTTAAAAATCACAGGCGATCCCCAAACAGCCCTTAACCGCCTGGAGCCGCTGCTTGCTGACAAGCCCAATTTTCAGCCAGCCATCATCCTGAAAGGCGACTTGTTGTACCAAACCGGCCGAGAAAACGAAGCCCTCGAGCACCTAATGATTAATACCAGGCGCTTTCCGGCCAACCGCCAAATGGGCACTCTTTATGGTCGCATGCTGATTAGCGAAGGCGAGCTGCAGGCCGCCCAGGATGAATTCGGCCGCCTTGCGAAGCGCTTCCCGGACAATCCGGGCATACGGCTTTCTCATGCACTTGTCGCGCTGGAAAACGGGCAGCCCGAGCTTGCCAAAGAAGAGCTCACCCAACTAACTGAACAGGGCCACCACACCAGTGAAGCCAGTTACTACCTAGGCAGAATTGAAGACGAAGCTGGCAACACAGAGCAGGCTATTGGGTACTATCGAAGCGTGGAACAGGGCCCCTATTACTTCCCTGCCCTGGCCCGCGCCAGTGCATTGATGACCGCAGAGGGCAAACTGGACGAGGCTTTAGAAAATATTCGCTCCATGCGCAGCGACAATCCCAAACAAGCCGAAAAGTTCTGGCTGCTTGAGGTTAATCTTTTGCTCGATCAAAGCCTGCAGCAAGAAGCTCTTGAAGCGGCCTCTAGCGCACTTGAAGAGTACCCCGAAAACTTACAGATTCGCTATGCCAGGGCCATGCTCTTCGACGCCCTGGAGCAGCCTGCCAAAGCCGAAACAGACCTCAAGCGGATTGTTGAGAACGATCCCGAAAACGCGGTCGCCCTTAACGCTTTGGGATACATACTCACAACCCAAACAGACCGACTGAAAGAAGCCCGCGGCTACATTGAGCAGGCTCTGGCCCTGGACCCTGAAAACCCGGCCATTCTCGACAGCATGGGCTGGGTACTTCTTCAGGAAGGCCAAATCGAACCCGCCCTGAACTACCTTTCCCGCGCATGGGCGGCTATCCCGACCCGGAAGTGGCTGCCCATTACGGCGAAGCCTTGTGGATGAGTGGCGCCGAGGAGCAAGCCCAGATTATCTGGAAGGAAGGGCTTGAGCAGGATGCGGATCACACCGTGCTGAAGGAGACCATTGACCGGCTGACCAACAATGGTGACCAATGATGCACAGGCTTTTTCGCGCCTGCACCGCTCTGCTACTGATCGCAGGCCTGAGCGCCTGCACAACCATTCAGCTAGAACCATTGCCAGAAGGGTTAACCGACCAACCACCAGCCGACTGGCAGAATCGCTCCGCAGAGCTTAGCCAGTTTGACCACTGGCAGCTGTTGGGAAAACTGGCAGTGCGCCAACCCTCAGACAGCGGCACTGCCATCATCAATCACTGGATACAAGAAGGCGAAGCTTACAACCTAGCCTTATCGTCGTCCTTTCTGGGCATGGGCAGCACAACGTTAAAGGGCATGCCCGGGTTCATCGAATTGAGGCTCTCCAACGGCGAGACCTATCGTTCTGGAGACCCGGAAGCCTGATAAAAGCCGCTACCGGCTGGCAGCTGCCCCTCCAAAGCCTGACATGGTGGATACGCGGCCTACCGGCACCAGATGGCGATTTCCGCCTGCTGTTTGACGACAAGGGTGAGCTGGCAATGATTCGCCAAGCCGGCTGGGAGATCCGTTACGACCGCTGGCATCAGCCACAAGGCGACAAACCCGCCTTGCCTGCGCGGGTCACCGCCCTGAAAGAAAAGAAGCGGGTACGCGTTGTGGTCAGCAGCTGGCAAGAGCTGAATCCGTGACGGCATCGATAACCCTGCCGTCACCCGCCAAACTGAACCTTTTTCTGCACATCGTTGGCCGGCGACCAGATGGCTACCACGAGCTCCAGACGCTGTTTCAGTTTCTTGATTACGGCGACGACATCACGCTCACCCTTTCGCCTGGGCAACCTGGTGTGAGGCTAGAGAACCCCATCGCTGGCGTTCCAGACGAAGACAACCTGATCCTCAGGGCCGCCCACGCCCTTGCAAGAAAAGCATCAGGCGAGCTCCCCGGCGTGAACATCAGCATTGAGAAGCGCCTGCCCATGGGGGGCGGGCTCGGCGGCGGAAGCTCCAACGCGGCCACCACTTTGCTTGGGCTGAACCACCTATGGAAGCTTGGGCTTGGGCTTGATGAACTGGCTGAAATAGGCCTGACACTGGGTGCCGATGTACCGGTTTTTGTACACGGACACGCCGCTTTTGGTGAAGGTGTGGGAGAAAAACTAACTCCGGCACTGCCTCCGGAAGACTGGTTTTTGGTTCTAAAACCCCGCTGCGACATCCACACAGGAAAGATATTTTCAGCACAAGGCTTGACAAGAGACACCCCTAGAATCAGAATAGCGCCCGCTTTTGAGGGAGACGCCTCGAGGTACCGAAACGACTGTGAAGATGTGGTAAGAAGACTATATCCTGAGGTCAATCAGGGCATGGAATGGCTCACACAATTCGGACCTGCAAGATTAACCGGAACCGGGGCTTGCATATTTGGACGTTTCCCTACAGAATCCGCAACCCGGATCATCTGGGAAAGCAAACCTTCCGGCATCACGGGGTTCGTAGCTAAAGGGGTGAACATATCACCTCTTCACCAAAAGCTAACAGAGCTAAAATGATGCCAAAGAAGCACGATTTTGGGGTGTCGCCAAGTGGTAAGGCAACGGGTTTTGATCCCGTCATGCGCAGGTTCGAGTCCTGCCACCCCAGCCATTTTTCTCCCGATTCTTCTGACTCAACCGCCGAAAACGAGAAGGATGCCATCGTGTCAAAACTGATGATTTTCTCAGGCAACGCCAATCCAGAGCTTGCCCATGCCATTGCCCGAAAACTCCATATACCCATGGGAGAGGCCACTGTAGGCAGTTTCAGTGATGGCGAAACCACCGTAGAAATCAATGAAAATGTACGTGGCCACGATGTCTTTATCATCCAGCCCACGTGCCACCCCACGAATGACAACCTGATGGAACTGATCGTGATGGCCGACGCCCTGCGCCGTGCCTCTGCATCACGCATCACAGCAGTCATTCCGTATTATGGCTACGCTCGTCAGGATCGCCGTGTGCGCTCCAGCCGGGTTGCCATCAGTGCAAAAGTCGTTGCCGATATGATCTCAAGCATTGGCGTTGACCGCGTACTGACCGTAGACCTTCACGCTGATCAGATTCAGGGCTTTTTCGACGTACCAGTAGACAACATCTACGCCACGCCGGTCTTGCTTGAGGACATCGACAAACAGCGGTTCGAGAATTTTGTGGTGGTGTCACCAGACGTAGGTGGCGTTGTGCGAGCCCGCGCTGTTGCCAAGCGCCTGGACGACGCAGATCTTGCCATCATCGATAAGCGTCGACCGAAAGCTAACGTTTCCCAAGTTATGCACATTATTGGTGACGTTAAGGACAAGACCTGCATTCTGGTCGACGACATTGTGGATACTGCAGGTACCCTGTGCAAAGCGGCCGACGCACTCAAAGAGCGCGGGGCTTCTCGCGTAGTGGCTTACATTACCCACGCGGTTCTCTCCGGCCCGGCGATTGAAAACATCAACGCCTCAACACTGGACGAACTGGTTGTGTGCGATACGATTCCGCTGGGTGACAAAGCGAAGAACTGTGCTAAAATCCGCCCCCTTAGTATGGCCGGACTGCTCGCAGAATCTATTCGCCGGGTTAGCAACGAAGAATCCATTAGCGCCCTGTTTGAAAATGCCTAAGTAGGCATTTAGCCGTAATTCGCGGGAAAACAGCACGTTATTGGCAGCCATTAAGAAGTTACCGAGTCGGGAGCCTAAACAGGCTCCCGACTCTTTTAGTCAGCCGGAATAATCCGGCTTTTCGGAAACATCACCTGTCCCAACGCCTGGTCGCGGGCAGTTCAGGTGACGATTGAGGTACAAACCATGTCTCAGGACTTTGTTATTGAAGCATTTCCTCGTGACGACAAGGGGAGAGGTGCGAGCCGCCGCCTGCGTCGCGAAGAACGTAAAATTCCAGCCATCATTTACGGTGCTGGTAAAGAAGCTACTGCGATTTCCATCTGGCACAACGAGCTGAAAAAAGCTCTGGAAAACGAAGCATTCTTCTCTCACATTCTTACCATTGAACTCAATGGCAAGAAAGAAAGCGTGATCATGAAGGATCTTCAGCGCCACCCGTACAAGCTGCTGCTGACTCACGCAGATTTCCAGCGCGTTGAAAAAGATCAGGAAATCTTTGTTCACGTTCCGCTGCACCTGCTGAACGAAGACACAGCTCCGGCGATCAAGACCTTTGGTGGTGTTGCTTTCCGTTTGATGACCGAGGTTGAGGTAGCTTGCTTGCCGCAGTACCTACCTGAGTTCATCGAAATCGACATGGCTGACATCGAGATGGATCAGATCGTTCACATGAGCGACCTGAAACTTCCGAAAGGCGTTCGTATTCCTGCCCTGCAGCACGACGCAGAACACGACCAAGCCGTTGTGTCTGTCAGTAAGCCGAAAGGCGTCAAAACTGACGAAGCAGAAGACGAAGCTGAAGGCGAAGAAGGCGAAAGCAAGGAGTAATCACTCCGGAGGCGTTGGCAGATGGCACAGGATATTGTCATGGTGGTTGGGCTGGGTAACCCAGGTTCCGACTACGAGAATACCCGCCATAATGCCGGCGCCCTTTTCGTTGAAGCACTGGCCCGCGATGCGGGCCAGTCGCTCCGCCCCGAAAAGAAATACCATGGGCATTACGCCCGCATTCAGTGGCAAGGCATTGAGCTTCACCTGCTGAATCCCGCTACGTTTATGAACCGCAGCGGCCTGTCTGTAAAAGCCCTCGCGGATTTCTTCAAGATCCCCCCTACTCAGATTCTGATCGCTCACGATGAGCTGGACCTTCCCCCAGGTACCGCCAAGCTAAAAAAAGGCGGAGGCCATGGCGGACACAACGGGCTGAGAGACACCATCGCCCATCTGGGTACCAAAGAATTCCAGAGATTGCGCATTGGCATTGGTCACCCCGGCGACAGCCGTAAAGTAACCGGCTACGTGCTTGGCCGTTTGGGCAAGCGTGAAACAGAAGACCTGAGCGCAGTATTCAACGAAATCATGCGGGTACTGCCCGATGCGGCTTCTGGCAACCTCGCCGCAGCCATGAACCGTTTGCACAGTTTCAAGACCGCCACAGACTGAGCCTGCCCATTGCACTTTGGGCTAAACCACCACCCCTGATATCCCTTATTCGTATCCGCCGCCGGACACCGGTATAATCCGGCCAAATTTTACAGCACCAGCAGAGGCACTCCATGGGTTTTAACTGCGGCATCGTCGGCCTTCCCAACGTCGGCAAATCCACCCTGTTCAACGCACTGACCAAAGCAGGCATTGGCGCGGAAAACTTCCCGTTCTGCACCATCGAGCCTAACGCTGGCGTGGTCGCCATGCCCGACCCCCGGCTTGATAAACTGGCCGCTATCGTAAACCCACAACGCACTGTGCCCACGACCATGGAATTTGTGGATATTGCGGGCCTGGTTGAAGGCGCATCCAAAGGTGAAGGCCTGGGCAACCAGTTCCTGGCCAACATTCGCCAAACCGAAGCCATTGCCCACGTGGTTCGCTGCTTTGACGACCCCAATGTTATTCACGTCGCCAACAAAATAGACCCGGCGGCGGATATTGAGATCATCAACACCGAGCTTGCACTGGCAGACATGGATACCGTTGAAAAATCCATCAAGCGTGTGCAGCGAATTGCCAAAGGCGGTGATAAAGAGGCCAAGGCTCAGATCGAAATCTTTGAGCGCCTGCTGCCTGTACTGAACGAAGGCAAGCCAGTACGTAGCATGGGGCTGGATAAAGACGAGCTGCTGCTCATCCGCGAATTGTGCCTGTTAACCATCAAGCCGACGATGTACATCGCCAACGTGAGCGAAGACGGCTTCGAGAACAACCCCTACCTGGACACCGTGCGCGAAATTGCAGCCGAAGAGAACGCCATTGTGGTGCCCATCTGCAACAAAATTGAAGCAGAAATCTCGGAACTGGAAGACGACGAAAAAAGCATGTTCCTTGGAGAAATGGGCATGGAAGAGCCTGGCCTCGACCGGGTTATCCGCGCGGGTTACAGCTTGCTGGGTCTGCAGACCTATTTCACCGCAGGTGTGAAAGAAGTGCGGGCCTGGACTGTAAAAATCGGCGCTACCGCGCCCCAAGCAGCGGCTGTCATCCACACTGACTTTGAACGCGGGTTCATCCGCGCAGAAATCGTCGGCTATGACGACTTTGTGAAATTCAACGGCGAAGCCGGGTCGAAAGAAGCCGGGAAATGGCGCCTGGAAGGTAAGGAGTACATTGTTAAGGATGGCGACGTAATTCACTTCCGCTTTAACGTCTAACCCAACCTGCCCAGGCTACAGGGTTGCCAAGCAGGCGTTTGGCAACCCAGCTCGTCTATTGTTAGCGCCCTGCTCTGGCCCACCTCAAGCCCCTCCAGCAAAATACTCCCGACAGAGACCCGATGAAGTGCCAGCACCTGGTTTTGAAAAAAACCAAACATTCGCTTCACCTGATGATACTTGCCTTCAACCAGTGAAAGCCTGGCCGTGTAATCAGAGAGTATTTCCAGGCATGCAGGCCGAGTTGTAATGTTTTCATAAGCAAAATAAATACCCTCTCGAAACACCACCACATACTCGTCACTTAATGGTTTAGACAGAGTCACCTCATAGGTTTTTGCCAACTTTGTTTCAGGCAGACTTATCTTACGCGACCAAGCTCCATCGTTGGTCAGCAGCAGCAATCCGGTTGTGTTGAAGTCAAGGCGCCCAACAATGTGCAGCTCGCTCTTTTGAGGGTGCTTAATGAGATCTAAAACGGTCGCGTGCTTAGGGTCTTTAGTCGCGCTAACCACCCCTCGGGGCTTATTCAGCATAATATAAACGGGCTTATTATCATTTAAGCACTGACCATCCAACACAACCTGAGTGAACTCCCCCACCTTCTGTTGAATTGAACTCGCCACCCGCCCATCCAGAACAATCCGTTTTTGTGCGATTAAAAGGCGGGTATCTGAAATCGAAAAGTCGCTATTCTGGCTAATAAACCGGTCGAGCCGGTGGGTCTTGGACTTCATGGGGGAAATGCCCTCCCGGTATGGCCAGAGATTTACTTATAGAGTGAACCGATCTTATGTTTTACCCGTGCAGACCACGCCTTCGCGTAGCGTAACCGATTGTGCACCCGACCTTTCCATGGTTTTTACGATTGCAGACTGGATGGCCTCATTCTCTCGTATATCACTCTCAGTGGTGAATTTTTCGGTTTGCGGCTCTGCGCCTTCTTCAGAGACGAACTCAAGGACAACCTCTGTCGCCAGTCCATCGTTCGGTCCAAAGTATGTGATACCAAGTGTTGGATAGCCCTGAAATCCCATCTTCACTTTCTTGGCTATTCTCTTTTTAGATTTTTCTAATTGCATGAGGGCATGTTCCTTAGCTGTGCGATGCTTGAGCGAGCATTGAAAGAAGAATTAGCAAAACGCGAAGCGCAGCGACGACCCGTTAGCGCGTCCAGTAGAGGACATTTTTTGGCCTGAACGATTTTTGATAGCTTTGTTAGGTATGATTTCAAGTATTTCACTGGCTTGCTAGGTTTCTTGTCATCTTCTGAGCAACCTTCGTAAAGGTATCCAGATCCTCTGCCTCAATGCCCTGAGCCATTTGATTTTCCATGTCATCAGATAGAGTCCGTAATCTTTCTTGTAGAGCCCGGCCTGCTGAGGTTAGTTCCAGAAGCTGACTCCGTTTGTCGTCAGGGTTAGGCGTCTTTTGAACAAATCCCTGATCAATAAGCTGATTAACCAAGCGAGTAATCTGCGCTTTGTCACGCTTAAAAAGGCCTGCAATATCAATTGCCGTAGAAGAATTTGATTTACCAATAACCTTTAAGACCCTTACGTGCATCGCTGCAATACCCAACTTTTGGGTTTCCAGTTGACTGTTAAGCTGTTGCTTGATTGCGTGGGCTAAATGAAAAGTCGCCTCAACCGTGATGGCATTGAACATGGTACAAACCTCAAATCGCAGTAGTTGACAGTGTCAACTACATTTGTTATGGTTGCTATTATCAACCAAATGATAAGCGAACTCAAGATTTTGAGGAAAAATACATGTCAGACACCGTCATGAAAGTTGATTCACTGAAACTCCCGTTGTATCAGAAAATTCTAATATGACCATCACCAGCAAATTCCTTCAATGGGTCATACCTAACGGTAATAAAATTCTCAATCAAACAATTACTGGCTTTTATTGCAGCCCTACCTCTTGGGCTATTCATGGCATTAATGATGCCACTAGTGCTGAAACCCCGGCTTGAAAAATTTATGGCTAGCTAAACAAAGAACTGAGAGTAACGAATATGAAAAAGATGAGAATGACACAAGTCGCCTACATTGAAGATATCGGGCCACATATGCGACGTATTGTCTTGCGAGGTGATGATCTAAACGACTTTCCAGCTGGCGAGGAAAGTGCGCACTTTAAGGCTATATTTCCTAGCCCAGGACAAAACAAGCCAAAGCTCGGCATTTATACAGGTTTTAAGCAGTGGATGCGCTCCTATACTGTGCGCGCTTTTAACAACCAAACAAAAGAATTGACGGTAGATTTTGCCGTGAACGACCATGAAGGACTCGCGACAAACTGGGCTAAGAATGCTCAGCTGGGCGACTACTTGGGAGTCGCAGGCCCAGGTGAAGCTAAGTACACAAACTATCATGCCGACTGGCATTTAATTATGGCAGACCTTACGGCATTACCTGCCGCAGCAGCTATTCTAGAAAAATTACCTGCAACGGCTGTTGGCACAGCTTTTCTTCAGGTTCCTACAGTAAAGGATAAACTTATTATTGCAGCGCCCAGCGGCGTAGAGGTGCAATGGCTGATCAATGATAACCTGAACAAAAACGCCTTGCTTGAAGGCCTTGAAAATTTGACGTGGAGAGGTGGCAACCCGGCAATATTTGTAGCTGGGGAAACTGGACAGACGAAAGCGATCAAGAACCAGCTAAAAACAAAGCTAGGTTACATCAGCAAGGAAACTTACATTTCAGGGTATTGGAAGGCTTAAATGTGAAGCATCTCAAGGCACATAACGAGGCTGCAGAAGAACCCTTCTCAGAGTCCGATCCGTAGCCACCTTTTTGTTTTTCGTCACGTGCGATCAACTAACGCAGGTTTGCTCGTTCGCCGATCACAACTGAGCGTTAGCGATATTCAGTTCACAAAGCCCATCAATCAGCCATCTAAGAACTGTTTCTGGCTACCATAGCCCAGCATCATGCCGCTATCTTCCCGTAATTCGCCAGTTTCTCAATGTTGTGCACCAGGCAATATAATTGCCACTGGCCCTGGAAGTGGGCTCCTGGCACGCCATCGCAACAGGAGAGAACTGGAATTCGCTGGCCGGGATGTAGCCACTAACCTGATTTGGGGTTTTTCTACAGCCTCAACGCGGAGCTTTGCGGCTAAAGGAGCGTAGCACCGCGGCAGCCTGCGCGGCATTGCATTTCTCGGGTCAAGACGTCGCAGCAACTACCGAAATTTCTACCAGCAATTCCGGAGACGCCATCTGAGCTTGAACACAGGCCCTTGCTGGAGCTTCGCCTTCAGGCACCCAGTTATCCCACACTTCGTTCAAGGCTTGGAAGTCAGCCATATCAGCTAGGTAGATCGTTGCCGACAGAATTTTGTCGCGGCCGGAACCGATACTCTCCAGCAGCTCGTCCACTTTCTCCAGCATCCCGGTCACCTGGGTATGAATGTCAGCGTTCCTATCCTTCGCGACCTGACCGCAAAGGTAAGCGGTGCCATTATGTTTTACGATCTTGCTCATGCGGTTATTAGGGGAAATACGCTCTATAGTCATTGCTGTCGCCTGATTGAGAAAGGTAATGAATGTACGGCAGCCCAAGGCTGCATAGTGCTGCGCTTGGCTATATGTTGATACTACCGCCATACTTATCCTTCAACCATCCAAATTTTTCGCTAAAGCCGCAGTGGACCTACCCCAGTGTAGTAGCCCTCGCCGTGACTGTGTTAAATGCCAATCCAGCTTAGAGCCATCGTTTGACTTCAGCAATTACCGTTTCCATTCTCCTCTGAAGCGTCCTATGCCGCAGAGCGCAAAGATATAGCGTCTCGCTGACCGGGCTAGCAAGTCGATGAGCTTTAATGCGTGCGGGCTTTTGGAAGGCTTCAACCGCATGTGCCGGCAAGACGGAAAAACCCAAACCCATGCTGACCGGCTCCAGAATCAAACCGATCTGGTTAGAGAATCCCTTTCTGGGAAACAGATGACTGTGCTGAAACTCGGGATAATTGGCACCAAGAAGCAGGTTGGCGTGATGACTTCCGTCGGGATGGTCAATAAAGCCAAGGGTCATCAGATCGTCCCAATCCGGTTCTTCGACTGCAGCCTGTGTCACTAGCAGCAGCGACTCTTGCGCGACAGGGGTGCAACTTACGTCCGCCAGGGTGGATTTCTCCGTCATGAATCCAATATCAACCGTAGATTCAGCGATTGCGTTTTCCACATCGGTATTGGGCGCAAACCGGTAATCGATAATGAGCTTCGGGTGCTTGCTCTGCAACGCCAATAAATGCGGATAAAGCTTAAGCCCGACACTCCCGGGAGACATCATCCGCACAACCCCTTCATAGGGAGGGTCCTCTCCGACGCTCAGCTCCAGATTCGACAACGCAAAGAGAATGCCCTGCGCGTCGGCGTATAGCCTTTCGCCGGTATCCGAGAGCGAGAATTGTTTGCCCTGCCGCACAAGCAACTCCGCGCCAAGTTGCTCCTCCAGCTTGCGCACATGCTGGCTCACCCCCGACTGCGTCATGTGGAGGCGCTCAGCCGTACGAGTGAAATGGCCAACTTCAACTAACGTGCAAAAGCTGCGTAACCAAGTAATATTTATCATTACATCCTGTGATTATATCAACAACAAATGATAATTTTACGTGATTATAGGCGCTATGTAACCTGTCCTCAGTCTTACTAAAGGAGTACAAGCAATGAGCAACGTTTACCCAAGAAATTTTTCACACATCGGCATATCCGTGCCAGACCTTGAGCGCGCCGTTAAGTTCTACACGGAAGTAATGGGTTGGTATTTGATTATGGAACCAACCGAGATCGAAGAGGACGACAGCGCCATCGGGGAGATGTGCACGGATGTATTCGGAGCAGGCTGGGGAAGCTTCCGTATCGCTCATCTATCGACCGGAGATCGAATTGGCGTGGAGCTTTTTCAGTTCAAAAACCAAACCAACCCGAAAGACAATTTCGAGTATTGGAAAACCGGAGTTTTTCACTTCTGCGTGCAGGACCCGAACGTTGAAGAACTTGCAGAACGTATTGTGGCCGCAGGTGGTAAAAAGCGCATGGAGAAACCTCGCTACTATTATCCGAGAGAGAAACCCTATCGCATGATTTATATGGAAGACCCGTTTGGAAATATTGTTGAGGTTTATAGCCACAGCTATGAGCTGATATACAGCGAGGGCGCCTACTGAAGTGGGGGAAGTGCAGAACGAACTGGAGCTAATTGTTAGGCTTTTACGTCCCATTGCTCTCGTCGTAAACGATAAAGTACATGCGGCTGCAACAGACTATCCTCGGGTAAACTGGGATGCTCAAACTCGCCACTGTACTGCATGCCGATGCGCTCCATGACACGACGCGACCGCCGATTGCCAACTGTGGTAAAGGAGACAATCTCAGGTAACTCCAGCCGTTGAAACGCAACATTTAGCGAACCAAATGCAGCCTCTGATGCCCAGAACCCCCAACCGCGCCGCTCAATGAGCGAGCGAATTTTGTCCGCCACTTCATTACTTGCCTGACGACTCAGCGGTTCGGGAAAGAACTCCATAACCTGTGGGTCAGCGTTAAGAGTAGCGAACGGCTCGAAATCGCTTTCGCGCCATTGCCGCAAATGTAGCCGCTCGGTCTCAAATTCTAATAACTCTGCCATGGCAAGGTGTGCCTTACTTTGGTCCTACCCACGAAAAATAGACACTCGGTTATGCGCATTGGACTTACCCCGTCGCCAAATAAAGCCAGCAGCCATTCACCCAGATGTAGGTAATGTCGGTCGTCCACTTCAGGTTTGGAGCCGACGCTGCAAACTGACGCCACAGCAGGTTGTCTGCCACGTTCGTCATCGCCTCAGACGTGCGACTGTATTT
>NZ_MBPP01000021.1 GCF_001858325.1 Marinobacter sp. AC-23 | reverse complement strand
GCTCGAGGCCCGATGACTGTTCGAGTTATCGCTTTAGAGTCATGCAGCGCTACACACTGGTTATCGGTCTCTCGAAAGAGGAGCCGGTCAATCACCGAGCTGCTGCACGAAGACCCCCAGTTGCAGCTGGGGGTGGGTCTCAACTTTACCCATTCACGGCAGAGATTATCCATACAAGGCCAGTCATACGACGGCTTTTCCATTCCGTCTTCGGCTCCCTTCCAAAGCCGCGCATGCTGAGCGACGTTAATCGTCCTACCTGAATGTTCGCTTTGCGACCGGAGCGGCCAACTTATGATGTCATTACCATTGGCGGCTGGCTTCAGTGTCCATCGCTAATAGGCAATCGGAAGGCGCTGCTAGATCCAAAAAATGTTGCTGGCTGGCTAGGATCGCTCAAGTAGCAACCCTAAGAAAATTGTTGTTGGAATTATGTTGTCGACTTAGTTTTCTAAGGCCCCGTATCTCAAATCAACCCACTCAGTAACGTCAATCGTATATTTCATATTTGTATAAGCGATGTTTGATCGCAGCTATTATCCCTGCCTGGAGAAAACCCAAGACTTACCCTTTGCTTACTACATTCGCGCGGGCCACGACGGCACAGGAACACAGCGTGCTATCGAAAGCATCACCACCGGACTGCGCTGGAAAGCGGTTCAAGATCCGTTGATTTGTCGTGGAGCCTACCAGGATAAGTTCGAAGAACAGTGTTGTGAGCTGGGGATGTACGTTGCAGCCGGACTGGATGCTGGGCTGTTCTGAGAGGCCCGCTAGCTGGCGAAATGATTGTAGAAGCCTTCGAGACGTGACAATGCGTTATCCACCGCTCTGGAATACCCCTTTTTGTTCAGGCAATAACTGAACTGGACGCTTACCCTATAGCCCGCTTGAAACGGGTGGCACTCTACAACCCGCGCGCAAACCTTAGACTCACTGATGTACTTACCTTCAAAATCCATAAGCAAGCGTGTGCCGGGCTCCAGCGGTCTTGGGCACAGCACAGCCATGCCGTATCGGTTAAGGTCAAGGCAGGTAGCCTGGAAGGAGGATTTATTGTTGCTGAAAAAGCCGCGCTCACGCACCTGTACCCTCAGGCAAGAAGCCGGGTAGCGATCCTTGATCCGACGATCTGCGGAATCACTCGTCATAGGCTGGCATCCATTACACATTTTGTTGTCGTTGTTGTAGCCGACTATAAGACTAAAGAACGATAGTCGGAAGAAGAAGTGTAGTGTGCGGAGAAAGATGGGGACAACAATGAGGCAGGAAAGCGTGAAAGGGGTCACAAAATGGTCCGCAGGGGAGCGTTTGCCACAATTCTTTCCTCTGAGCGCGACAGACCGGTTCGCAGAACCTACAATGGCGGGCCAATGAGTTAACCGTTACAGGACCCAACCTTGAAGCCACTGTCTCTACATCAGCTTTACAAAGCCTGTGTTCTGAAAGATCTGCCGTTCAAGTCCACCAGACAACTGGAGCCCCTTGCGGAAATCGTAGGCCAGAATCGCGCCCAGGAGGCGGTGCGCTTTGCGCTGGCGATGCCTCATGGTGGCTATAACGTTTATGCCGTAGGGCGCAACGGTCTGGGTAAGCGCACAATGATGCTGCGGTATCTGGAGCATCACCTGGACACCAAGCAGCAAAGCCATGACTGGTGTTATGTCGCCGATTTTGAGGAGCCGCGGGTTCCTAAGTTGCTTCAGTTGCCAGCGGGCATGGGTGTGCAGTTGAAGCAGGACATGGAAAAGCTCATGAGCCGGCTGGTTAAGGTTATTCCTCAAACCTTCGATAGTGACTCCTTTCTGGAGCGCTCAGAGCAGCTGAAAGAAGAGTACGGCAAGAAGCAGGAAGATGAGCTGGAGAAGGTGGCCGCACAGGCACGCCGCAAGAAAGTTAGTCTTACGATTACCACGCCCGGTGGGTATCGCTTGGTGGCAATGAAAGATGACAAGCCTCATACCGCAGAGACGTTTAAGGCATTGACGGATGCACAGCGTGAAAAATATGAGGATTCCATCAATAAGCTTGAGAAAAAGCTTCGCCAGGCCCTGCGCAAATTAGCGGACTGGGAACAGGAGTACGCCGACAAGCAGCAAGCCTTAAACAAGGAAACTTTGGAAGGCATTTCTGGCCATCAAATTGATGCGCTGATTGAAAGCTACAAGAGCCTTCCTGATGTGGTTGCCTTTTTTGACGCTGTACGGGCCGACTTGGTTGAAAATCTGGAAATTTTTCTCGATGACAACGAGGAGCAAGCGGCCATTGCCTATGCCTCGCTGGATAAAAAGATGCCGCGCCGTTATCTCGTTAACGTGCTAGTGCACCAGAAAACCAATGAAGTTCCGATGGTGGTGGAAGATAACCCGACGTATCACAACCTGTTTGGGTACGTTGAGAATGTGACTTACAAGGGCACTGTGTTCACCGACTTTTCCTTGATTCGTGCGGGCAGCCTGCACCGAGCGAATGGCGGCTATCTGTTGATGGATGCCATCAAGATGCTGGAACAACCGTTTGTCTGGGATGGGCTTAAGAGGGCGTTGCGCTCTCGGTCTATTCAAATCAACTCCCTTGAGCGTGAACTCACACTATCTGGCACCATTTCGATCGAGCCACAGGGTGTGCCTCTGGAAGTAAAGCTCGTGCTTTTCGGTGATCGTGAAACCTGGATGCTGTTGCAGGATTACGATCCTGAATTTGCTGAGCTGTTCCGCGTAACGGCAGATTTCGAGAATGAGATGTACCGCTCGGAAGATAGCCAGGTTATGTACGCAAAGTTTATTGCCAGCGTTGTGAAAGAAAAGAACCTGCTGCACTGCTCCAACAAAGCGGTAGCAAGGGTTATTGAGCACAGCGCTCGCATGGCAGAACACCAGGATAGGCTTTCACTGCACGCAGCAAATATTGCCAATCTCCTGCGTGAGACAGATTTCTGGGCACGCCAGGCCGGCGCTAAGACAATTCAGGATATTCATGTGGAAAGGGCGCTAGAAAGCGCCAAATACCGTAGCAGCCGAATCCGCGATCAGTTTTATGATTCAATCCGTGACGGCTCCACGCTGGTTTCAACCCACGGGGCCGTTGTTGGCCAGGTAAATGCGCTGTCTGTACTCTCCACCGGCGGGTTTGAGTTTGGCCTGTCTAACCGTGTAACGGCCACCTGCTATTATGGTGATGGCGGGATCATGGATATTGAACGGGACGTGAAGCTGGGTGGCAATATTCACTCCAAAGGCGTGATGATCCTCAGTTCCTGGCTTGCCTCCCACTTTTCTGTATATGATCCGATGCACTTGTCGGCCAGCCTTACGTTTGAGCAGAACTATGGTGAAGTGGACGGCGACAGTGCATCGTTGGCAGAGCTTTGTGCGCTGATATCCTCGCTGTCAGGTATTCCCGTGCGGCAGGATCTGGCCATCACTGGCTCTGTTAACCAGTTTGGCGAGGTACAGCCTATTGGCGGGGTAAACGAGAAAGTTGAAGGCTTCTTTGCTACCTGTCAGCTTAAGGGTGGCAGCAACGATACCCAAGGCGCGATCGTGCCGGCTAACAATGTGCAGAACCTCATGCTGGACAGCGAGGTGGTTAAAGCTGTCAGGGAAAGCCGGTTTGCCGTGTACGCTGTTTCGAATGTTGAGGAAGCCGTAACGCTGCTTCTGGATAAGCCAGCTGGCAAAGCGGACAGCAAAGGCAACTATCCGAAGCAGAGCGTTTTTGGCATTATTCAGCAACGGCTTGAGAAAATGCGTGAGCACGAACGCCAGGAGCACGCCCGTGATGACCAGAAAGATCCGTCAATCCATTGAGCGGCGGCCAAAATAAAACAGACAGGAGAGAACACACCCATGACTGACATCCAGCAAACTGTGTACGTGGTAGAGGACGACGAAGCCGTTCGTGACTCACTTGAACTGTTATTGAAATCTGATGGCAAGCTGGTCAAAACCTATGAGAACGCGGCTGTGTTCCTTAAGGATTACTCTGAAACTATGGCCGGGTGCATTGTGCTGGATATTCGCATGCCGGGCATGGATGGTATGGAGCTGCAGAAAAAACTCAACGACAAGCACTCTATATTGCCGATTATTTTTGTGACAGGGCACGGTGATGTTCCCATGGCAGTGGATGCCATGAAAGAAGGCGCAGTGGATTTTATCCAGAAGCCTATCGGGAAGAGGCGCTACTTGAGAAAATCGAGGCTGCACTGGAACAGGATCTGGAACAGCGTAAAACCCTTGATGAAAAACAAGAGATTATTCGTCGGATCAAGAGCCTGACCCCGCGTGAGCACGAGATCATGGATCGTATGATAGAAGGCCAGGCCAATAAGGTAATCGCTATCGAGCTGGAAATCAGCCAGCGCACGGTAGAGATTCATCGTTCCCGGGTAATGCACAAGATGGGCACGCATTCACTCGCACATCTGGTTCGTATGGTGCTGTCCGTAAAGAACCTTATCGACGCGCGGTGATCCCGCCGGCATTATGCGGTTATCTTTTTGACCGGCCTTTTACTATATGACTGAAGTCGTCAGCGAAAATTCAGAGGTTACGGTTCTGCTCGTGGATGACAATCCACAGAACCTGAAAGTTCTCTATGAAACACTGAAAGATCAAGATTACAGGCTGCTGATCGCCAATGAGGGCGAAAAAGCGCTGGATCTTGCTCGTCGCCATCAGCCTGAAGTTGTCCTGCTTGATATCATGATGCCGGAAATGGACGGTTATGAAGTGTGTCAGCGTCTTAAGGCCGACCCCGAAACGGCCGATTGCGCGGTGGTCTTTCTCTCTGCCCTGGACGATCTACAGGCAAAGGTAAAAGGCTTCTCCTTGGGCGGTGCAGACTATATTTCCAAGCCCTTTCAGTCCCAGGAAGTGATTGCCAGGGTTAAGACCCACGCCCGTGTTATCCGGCTTGAGCGTGAGTTGCAGGCGCGTAATCGAGAACTTAAGGGTGACCAGGCTCGCATTCTCAACTCCATCAGTGAAGGCATTTACGGCCTTGATGAGAGTGGCACTATCGAGTTTGCCAACCCTGCGGCCGCAATCATTATGCGGTGCCCGGTTGAAGATCTGATCGGGCGTAATTTTTTTGAAACCCACTTTTCCACAGCGTCTGAGTGCCCAGACGGTCTTCCGGTTCAAGCCACCTGCCGCCAGGGTGTTACAGAGAATCAGCGTGACATCAGAATGTTACGCACGGATGAAACTGGTTTTCCCGCCGAATATCGCTCCACACCAAAACACGATAGTGATGAGTTGCACGGAGCCGTGGTTGTATTTCGTGACATTACCACTGAACTGGAAAGCGAGCAGGCGTTGGAGGAAGCGCGCGAGCTTGTTCAGGAACAGCGTCACCAGCTGGCCCATACGTCCCGCCTGACTACCATGGGGGAGATGGCGGCAGGTGTTGCCCATGAGGTCAACCAGCCGCTAACGGCGATTGCTAATTACGCCCGTGTATCCAAGCGGATGATGGCCGTTGAAAACCCGAACCTGATCTTGCTGCAGGAAACCCTCGATAAAATTGAGGCCCAATCTCATCGTGCCAGTGAGATTATCCGCAGAATTCGCCGATTTATGAAAAAGCCAGCCACCGGTAAGGAAGTCGTGGCGGTATCGGCATTGTTGGAGGATACGCGCCAGTTTGCAGAAGTGGATGCGCGCGACAATGACGGGGTAATTGAGCTTTTCGTACCGGAGGATTTGCCTGATATTCTGGCCGACCCTATTCAGGTGCAACAGGTTGCGCTTAACCTGATACGAAATGCGCTTGAGGCTACGCGCATTGCAGGATCTGCCTGCCAGTGGAAGTGAGTGCGAAAGTGACCGAAGCGGGTTACGTGCGGATTGAGGTACGCGATTATGGTGTCGGCCTTGCGGAAGATGCAGAAGAAAAATTGTTTCTGCCTTTTTACACCACCAAAGATGAGGGTATGGGTATTGGCTTGCCAACCTGTCGCTCCCTAATTCAGGCTCAAGGAGGGGATATCGGTTTTGAGCGCCCCGAAGATGGCGGCGCCCGATTTTTCTTTACTCTTCCAGCAGTGGCAAGTTCGCCCTCTTGCTTATCAGCTGATGAGAGCCCCGCTGGCCTTTCCTAGAGCCATTCGATGCGCCCGCTGAGGTGTGGCGCATCGCCTCTTGCGTTCAGTAATTGGTAGTCCCACCCGGATTTTCCTGTGCGCCAGTTCAGCTGCGCTGTGCCTGGCAAAAACAGGGGCTTCTTGAACTGACAGCTCACCTTTACCGGCCCTGAGCGCCATTCCCCCTGTTGCTCCAAAATAGCCAGCGCGTGAGCCTTGCTCCACATGCCGTGTGCGATTGCCTTGGGAAAGCCAAAGGCCTTGGCGCTCAAAGCATGCATGTGAATCGGGTTGCTGTCGCCGGAGACTTTTGCGTACTTTCGCCCGGTGGCTTCCGGCGCTTCCATTTCTATGGTGTTTGGGTAGTGCTCCAGGGCCGGTGGCGCCTTTTTTGCGGTTGGTTCTGCTTGCTGTTCCGATTGTCGGAAAAGCATAGTGCTGGTTTCCTCCCAAACCACCATACCTGCGGAGCTGGCGGTGGTTATTATGCCAAACTCTATACCCCGGCTACTGCGTGTTTGCTCACCAAGGCAGGCGTGCAGGTTCAGGACTTCCCCTGTGCCAATGGCTCTATGCTGAATGATCGTGTTCTGCAGGTGGACCAGGCCCAGCAGTGGTAACGGGAAGACTTTTTCAGTTAGCAGCTTGAGGTGGAGCGGAAAGGCAAGAATGTGAGGCCAGGTAATGGGCATGTGGTTGCTGGGGGGAAAGCCGCACACGCGCTCATATTGATGCAGATCATCACTGGAAGTGTGCGCACAAAGCAGCTCTACGGAAAGTTTTGGAAGTGTAATATCTGCGCCGAAGGTACGTTTTTTCGGCAGGATTGCCTTGCCGTAGAGGGGCAGTAGGGCCGGAGGCGTGCTCTGGTAAACCAGTTTGTCTGACATGAGATGTTCTCCCTGATAACCGGTATGTTCATGGGCGGCACATGACGGATTGACGAAAGATTGTTAATTCAGGTGCCGGTTGTGTCTGGAATCTGGTACAACTGTGAGCCTGTGGCCTGATATGCTCTAATGCAAGACGTTAGTATTAGGTGGCTGTTGAACAAAGTAGCCAAAATAGGGCTGGGTAGGCAACGTATTTAAGCCTGCTGCAAGTCTGGCAAACCCGTCCAGGCGGCGCATTGACTTGGGGTGTTCCGGTGAGTGTCCGCCGGGCCAAAGTAGTATCCAATAAATACAAAGCGGGATTATATGCAGGAACTACGTGATGCAGGCGTGATGTTGCGCCTTATCTATGAGGCGATGAAAGCGAAGGGTATTGATACTGATCTCATATTCAGACGGCTCGGCGTTAACGCGGATTACGTTTACACAGAACAGCTACGTACGCCCCACAGCGCCCAGATGTTTTTCTGGCAGGCCGTAGAGGACGTTTCCGGCGATCTTGATATCGGGTTGCATCTGGGGCAGCTTTTGCCTGTGTACAAGGGGCAAGTTCTTGAATATCTGTTTCTCAGTAGTCCAACCTTTGGTGAAGGGCTGCGGCGCGCAAAAAATTATCAGCGCCTGCTGAGCGATGCCGCCAACACAGATTTCTTCATAGAGGGCGAAGATGCCTGCATGGTATTGGATGCCGCGTCAGATGATGTTCGTCGCCTCCGACATTTTAATGAGTGCTTTGTACAGGGGTTGATCACGTTTTTCCGCTCCATCACCGATGACCAGTTCCGGCCTTCACGAATCGAGTTTGAGCATCAGCGTGACGAAGGAAATGAGCACGTAAGAGACGTACTTGGCTGTGATGTAATATTCGGTGCTGAAGAAAACCGGCTGTACTTTCCCGCTAGCCTGCTTTCCCATGCCTCATCCCATGCAGAGCCAGAGCTTTTGGATTTGCATGAGCGCTTTGCCAGCGAACAGGTCGCCCGCTTGGAGAAAAAAGACATTGTTGGGCAAGTTGAGCGCATTATTGCCGAGTTGCTGGACAGTGGTGAAGTTACGCTGGATACCGTGGCTACACGCTTAAACATAAAGCCTCGCACGCTGCGTACCAGGCTTACTGAGGCAGAAACCAGCTTTAATCAAGTGCTGGCTGATTTCCGTTACCGTCTTGCCAGGCAGTTGCTTGCGACAACGGACGAGTCCATTGATGAGATCGTGTATCTCACAGGGTTTTCTGAGCCGAGTACCTTTTACCGTGCGTTTAAGCGTTGGTCTGCGATGACTCCTATTGAGTACAGGAAGACCGCGCAAGGCAAGGATGTAATGGTTGATGCCATGTAAAACGCTGGTTTCCTGAAAATTATCAGGAAAGGCGTTGACATAGGCAGGCACCTCTTTATAATGCGCTCTCGTTGTCACCGAGTAATCAGAGCATTGATTGCATTGTCTTAAAAAGCAATCGGTTATGACTTTGCGGAGCGGTAGTTCAGTTGGTTAGAATACCGGCCTGTCACGCCGGGGGTCGCGGGTTCGAGTCCCGTCCGCTCCGCCATATTCGAAAATCCGTTAGCTATTTATAGCTAACGGATTTTTTCGTTTTGGCGTCTTATAATATCTCGCGTCTACTTCCTTATAACGAGCGTTTGCCAGTCGGCTGAAGACGTTCGCTCAAATAGTCCAGTAACATCCGTACCTTTGGCGACAAATGGCGGTTGTGAGGATAGATAGCCCAGATGCCGTCATCGGCTTCTTGGTAACGCTCCAACAGGCTGACCAGTTCCCCGGAGGCCAGCGAAGGCTGAACATAGTAGTCAGGCAGCTGAACAATACCGATGCCTTTAACGGCTGCATCCAGAAGTGCCCAGCCGCTGTCGCACATAATATTGCCTTTTATCCGGATATTGTGGGGCTTGCCCCGTTCCTGAAAGCGCCAGTAATCCAGATTTCCCTGCAGGCAATTATGTTGCTCCAGCTCTGACAGAGAGTGGGGAACCCCGTAAGTCGACAAATATTCCTGTGAGGCGCATACATACAGGGTTCGCGACGACAGTCGTTTGGCCATCATGCTGGAGTCTTCCAGCTTGCCTAAGCGCACAGCCAAGTCATAGCCTCCGGCCACCAGATCCAGTTTCTGATTGGTTAGATTTAGCTGTACCTCAAGCTCCGGGTAGCGCAGTACGAAATTGTTGACCATAGGGGCAATGACCTTCTCGCCAAAAGTTATCGGCGCAGTCAATCGCAGCTTGCCCTTGGGGATCAACTGAAGGTTTGTCATGGCGCGCTCTGCTTCTTCAAGGCCATCGAGCACCTGTCTGCAGTGTTGATAATAGGTCTGCCCGGCTTCGGTTGCCGACACCTTGCGGGTGGTTCGGTAAAATAACTTGGTTGATAACCTGGTTTCTAAAGCACTGACCTGACGGCTAACCTGAGCGGTAGAGATGCCCAGCCTTTTAGCGGCAGCAGTAAAACTTTCTGTCTCCGCAACTGCCACGAATTCACTGACGCCTTCCCAAATAAACATCCGCTCACTCCTCCTCCATGTCTTAGGCTGGTGCGTTTACGAAAAACGCATCAGGCTGGGAAAACCTTCACTACTGTTACTCAGTGGTAAAGGTGAATTGACATATTATGGGATTATCTCTTTAGAGGAAACGAATACAATGTCTCCATCAACATGGCGGAACCCTCTGCCGGAGAACTACAACGACTGGAGAGCCAAATGACTCAGATAATCAAATCCAAAGCAGCCATTGCCTGGGGCCCGAACCAACCTCTGTCCATTGAAGAAGTGGATGTCATGCCGCCACAGGCTGGTGAAGTGCGAATTCGAGTTGTTGCCAGCGGTGTATGCCATACCGACGCCTTTACGTTGTCTGGTGATGATCCCGAAGGCATCTTCCCGGTGATCCTGGGTCATGAAGGTGGCGGTATTGTGGAGTCTGTAGGTGAAGGTGTAACCAGCCTTCAGGTAGGCGATCACGTTATTCCTCTGTATACCCCTGAGTGCGGCGAATGCAAATTCTGCACATCTGGTAAAACCAACCTGTGTGGGAAAATCCGAGAAACTCAGGGTAACGGCCTGATGCCAGACGGCACCAGCCGTTTCTCCAAGAACGGCCAGCCAATTTTTCATTACATGGGCTGCTCAACCTTTTCCGAGTACACAGTATTGCCGGAAATCTCTCTGGCGAAGGTCAATAAAGAAGCACCGCTGGAAGAAGTGTGTTTGCTCGGTTGTGGCGTTACCACTGGCATGGGTGCGGTTATGAACACCGCCAAGGTAGAAGAGGGCGCCACTGTGGCCATCTTTGGTATGGGCGGCATCGGCCTGTCGGCGATCATTGGTGCCACTATGGCCAAGGCCAGCCGCATCATCGCGATCGACATTAACGAGAGCAAATTCGAGTTGGCCCGCAAGCTGGGTGCCACCGATTGCATCAACCCGAACGACTATGACAAACCGATTCAGGAGGTGATTGTTGAACTGACTGATGGCGGTGTGGATTACTCATTCGAATGTATTGGCAACGTCAACGTGATGCGCTCCGCCCTGGAGTGCTGCCACAAAGGTTGGGGTGAGTCGGTGGTCATCGGTGTCGCCGGTGCTGGTCAGGAAATTTCTACTCGTCCTTTCCAGTTGGTAACCGGTCGAGTCTGGAAAGGCTCGGCATTTGGCGGCGTGAAGGGGCGTTCCGAGTTGCCAGGCATCGTGGATCGTTATATGCAGGGTGAGTTTAAGCTTAATGATTTTATTACTCACACAATGGGTCTGGAAAAGATCAACGAAGCTTTCGACTTGATGCACGAAGGCAAGAGCATTCGCTCCGTTATTCACTTCGACAAGTAATCAAGATAGCCGCCTGCTTATTGGCCAGGCGGCTTTTTTTTGAGAGATATTCCATGAATATTGAAAACCTGAGCTGTAACAAGAGCTTTGATGGCTGGCACAAGCAGTACAGCCATTTTTCGGAAACGCTGAATTGCACCATGCGTTTTGCTATTTATCTGCCGCCGCAGGCCTCAAATGGCGACAAGGTGCCGGCCCTGTACTGGTTGTCCGGCCTGACCTGCACGGATGAGAACTTCATGCAAAAAGCAGGTGCCCAGCGCATCGCGGCCGAGCTGGGCATGGCAATCATTGCGCCGGACACCAGCCCCCGTGGTGATGAAGTGGCGGACGATGACAGCTACGATCTGGGCAAAGGGGCAGGCTTCTACGTGAATGCCACCCAGGCACCCTGGAGCCAGCATTACCGTATGTATGACTACGTGCTGAACGAACTGCCAGCGCTTGTCGAATCCATGTTCCCGGTCAGTCAGCAGCGCTCAGTTGCCGGTCATTCCATGGGTGGGCATGGTGCTCTGGTTCTGGCACTGCGCAATCCGGAGCTCTATCGCTCTGTATCGGCCTTCAGCCCAATCACCAATCCGGTTAATTGCCCTTGGGGCAAGAAGGCCTTCGGTGCATATTTAGGTAAAGACACTGCTAGCTGGGCTGATTACGACGCCAGCATGCTGATGCGTAAGGCCAGCGCCTTTGTGCCGGCACTGGTAGATCAAGCGAGGCCGACAATTTTCTGGCGGAGCAGCTTAAGCCGGAAATTCTGGAAGCAGCGGCAAAGCACAGCGGCTACCCGCTGGAGCTGAACCGTCGGGAAGGCTTTGATCACAGCTATTATTTTATTGCCAGCTTCATCGAGCAGCACCTGCGCTTTCACGCCGAGCACCTGTATCGGTAATGCGGAGCGCCTCTGAGGCGCTCCTGTAACCCATGATCGCGCTTATTTGATCATCTCGCGAAACTGCTTCCGGTGCTCTCCTGGACTAAGTCCAAACCAGCGCCGGTAAGCTTTGTGCATTGCGGCAGGGTTGGAAAAGCCGAGGAGCCAGGCTATTTCGGATAACGAGGTCTCAGTTTCCCGGATATAATCCCTTGCCAGTTGTTTTCTGGTGTCATCCATCAATTTCCTGAAGCTGGTTTTCTCTGCGGATAGCTGGCGTTGCAGAGTCCAGGGTGTCACGCCCAATTTCGACGCAATTGTTTCAAGGCTTGGGGTTTCTCCCCGAAACAGAGGTGTGAGCAGGCTTTTTACCCGGTCGCCTGTTGTCCAGCCCCGCTGAATCTCCCGCATTTCTGTATCGCAAAGCAGTACCAGTTTCTCGTGCATGGCGGGCTGGGCTTGCATGGCCTCCTGATTCCATAGGTCCTGCCGGACCGTTACGCTGTTCATGGCTGCCCCAAATTGAACCGGGCAACGAAACCAGCCTTCAAACAGCTCATCCATGCCCGTGGATGGGTATTCAATGGTGACTTTTTCCAGTACATCCCACTGCCCACTCACCGTACGCAGGAACTGAGTCCAGGCGCCTAGCACCGAGTCCACAACAAAACGGTTGAACCGGTTATAAGGGCGAATGGAGTAAAATTGCAGGCGCCTTTTTTCTGGCTCTGTCTTTGGAGTCCCCCGGCTATTGCGGCTGGTCAATAACGAATAACGAATAAGCGTTTGTATAGCAGCGCCGGCAGTGCTGGCGCATTCGCCCGCAAGGCCTGCTATGCCAGCGTCTATTGGTCGCGACAAGGCGCCCATGCGCAAACCCAGTGTGGCGTTGCCGCAGGATTCAATGGCAGCGTGGCCCAGCCTCATAAAGCGTGGAATGCTGATTCGCGCGGCGGGTGAGGTGAGGGTTTGTTCGTTAAGCTGAAAGCGGTTCGTCAAATCCTGTACGTTTACGCCTTCGGCTTCAGCCGCCCTGAGCAGTACGCAAACATAGAGAACGCTGATGTCGCCAAGCGGATTGCGATCAGGAGGGGGGGGAAGATTGGCTGAATCCATCGTGATTCTCTTTAGACTGTCGCCTGAGGATAATAGAATGTTATTCAGGGATATTGTTGATGGCAACCCGCATCGGTAATTTAGACATCATTAAAAGGAGCGGGGCGGTTAAGATCTCGCCAATGATCATTATGCGGAGACCAATTATGACCACTAATGCGACACCAGGCCTTGCCAAATATCCGAATTTACTCGAACCGATGGATCTAGGGTTCACCAAGCTGCGAAACCGCACGCTAATGGGATCCATGCACACCGGGCTGGAAGAGGCTAAAAACGGCTTCGAGCGTCTGGCTGAATTCTACGCCGAGCGCGCACGTGGCGGCGTTGGCCTTATTGTTACCGGCGGCATCGCCCCCAACACGGAAGGTGCTGTGTTTCAGGGCGCGGCCAAAATGACCAACGACGACGAGGTCGAGAAGCACAAGGTCATCACCGGTGCTGTGCACAAAGCCGACGGCAAGATCTGCATGCAGATTCTCCACGCGGGGCGCTATGCGTATTCTCCTGCGCTGGTAGGACCGTCTGCCATTCAGGCGCCCATCAACCCGTTCAAACCCAAAGAGCTGGATGAAGCCGGTATAGAAAAGCAAATTGAAGACTACGCTGTGTGTTCAGAGCTGGCGCAAAAGGCCGGTTATGATGGCGTGGAAATCATGGGCTCTGAAGGTTACTTCATTAATCAATTTATTGTTTCTCATGCCAACCAGCGTACGGATCAGTGGGGCGGAAGCTATGAGAACCGTATTCGCCTGCCCATCGAAATCGTGCGTCGCGTGCGGGAGCGGGTAGGTGAGAACTTTATTCTGATTTATCGCCTTTCCATGCTGGATCTTATTGAAAACGGCAGCACCTGGGACGAAGTCGTGCAGCTGGCGAAAGAAATCGAAAAAGCCGGTGCCACCATTATCAACACGGGTATCGGTTGGCACGAAGCGCGAGTGCCTACCATTGCTACGTCTGTGCCCCGCGGTGCTTTCACCAAAGTAACTAAACGTTTAAAAGACGAAGTCAGTATCCCGCTGGTCACTACCAACCGGATCAACATGCCAGGCGTTGCCGAAAAGATTCTGGCAGAGGGCGATGCGGATATGGTGTCTATGGCCCGACCATTTTTGGCAGATGCTGAGCTTGTTCAGAAAGCTGCAGAAGACCGTGCCGATGAAATTAATACCTGCATTGGCTGCAACCAGGCGTGTCTGGATCATACCTTCAGCGGCAAGCTGACCACCTGTTTGGTCAACCCTCGTGCTTGCAATGAGACCGAGCTCTCCTACGTGAAAACTGCTGCGCCCAAATCCATTGCTGTCGTGGGTGCCGGGCCTGCAGGACTGGCGTTTGCCTCGGTAGCCGCAGAGCGTGGCCATAAGGTAACTTTGTTTGACGATGGTAAAGAAGTTGGCGGCCAGTTCAACGTTGCTAAACGAATTCCAGGTAAAGAAGAGTTTTATGAAACCCTGCGTTACTACCGTGTGATGCTCGATAAGCATGGCGTTGATGTGCGGCTCGAAACCCGTGTAACGGCTGAGGAGCTGAAAGCCGGTAACTTCGATGAAGTGATATTGGCAACCGGCGTAAGTCCGCGCACGCCAGATATTGAAGGCATAGACCACCCGAAAGTGATCGGCTATCTCGACGCTTTACTGGAGCGTAAACCGGTAGGGCAGAAAGTGGCCGTTATCGGTGCTGGTGGTATCGGTTTTGATGTGTCGGAATTTATCGTGCACAAGGGCGCTTCTGCTGCACTGGATCCCGACCACTTCATGCGGGAGTGGGGTGTGGATCTGACTGTAGAGCATCGCGGAGGCATCAAAGGCATGACGCCGGAAGTCCCCGAGCCCGCCCGTGAGGTTTTCCTGCTGCAGCGTAAGGCGACGAAAGTGGGAAAAAATCTGGGTAAAACCACCGGGTGGATTCACAGAACCTCGCTTAAGAACCGCAAGGTGCAGATGGTTCCTGGCGTTACCTATCGCAAAATTGACGATGAAGGTCTGCATATTACGGTCACACCCAAGGGCGCAGAGCAGGGCGAGGATCAGGTTCTGCCGGTAGATACCATTATCTTGTGTGCGGGCCAAGAGCCTTTGCGGGAGCTTCAGGCAGGGCTTGAAGCGGCAGGGCTACCGGTGCATTTGATCGGCGGCTCGGATGTGGCAGCAGAGCTGGACGCCAAGCGTGCAATTGACCAGGGTTGCCGATTGGCTGCCGGTATTTAAACAAAATAGTCTGATCACAAAACGTTGCAGTTTTTCTCTGTGCACCGGAAACTCTCTGGCTAGACTATAAACTTTATGTCTGCCAGAGAGTTTTTTGGATTTTGGGGAGTCTGCAATGGGATCTGCCGTCCAGGCAGCGGGTGACTATTCGGCGGTGTTTTTTTTAGAAGGTAATCAGGTGGCCCGCGAGATGCGTGCCAGCGAATTTGGTGCCTTTCTTGATGGCTATGTCGGGTTGTCGGACCTTGCTGAAACCGAAGTAAAAGCTGTTCTGGTTGATCTGAGTAGCGATCTTCTGGTGCGTGCGCTTGTGTTTTTTCGCATCTGGTTTGATGAAGAGGGTAGGGCCGACAGCAGTTGGAATGTGCCCATTGAAGAGCTCGCTACTCGGGGTGCCAAAGGGCCGAACATGGGAGGCGGCGCTATTCGTCTTGTCTGCCGTAGCCAGTGCCCAGATCCCCAGCACGCATCTGAGCTGTGGGATCCGGACATGACCCCGGGCAACAATCACTTTCAGGTGATCCGCAAAGCCGTTAACGCCAACACACTCAAGTTCCGCCGTGCCCAGCCTGAAGAAGAGGAGAATATCCCGGTGCTTCGTGCCGGGGAAAGCGATGCGGCTCTGGCAGACGAAAATCGCACGGGTGCCGACCGTGCGCGCGTAGCCCAACTGATTCGCGAACAGCGTCTACGCATTAAGACCCTGCAGAGTGTACATCGGGATATGCTTTCGGAAGTGCAGCGTGAACACCGGCTTGAGATCAAGACCCTACGCAACGAAACCGCTGATTTCGAACAGAAGTACGAACGCCAACGCCTCAGTAATGAACAACTAAAGTACCGCTTGTCAGAACGTAATCAACAATATCTCACCCTGCAGGAGCATGTGGGGTCTGGTGGAGCCGGGAAGGGCCGTGACGAGGCCAATGTGAACGCAGAGCTGGTGTTGCTCAGGGAGCAGCTGGATCGTAAGCAGCGTGAGCTGGAGCATAGGGATGAAAAGGTTGTTGCCTTCGAGCAGGAATTGCACGAGCTCAAGCATAGGGAACCGCTGGATAACACGGTAATGGGCCACCTGAAAGCCCAGTCGGCTTTTTTGGTTGCCTATCACCCGGGCATTGGCCATCTGACCCTTCCTTATGATGAAATTGAATCCTACTTTAACAACCCTGCAGCCTACGCAGCAGCGCGTTGTGGCATGAACGAACCGTCTTACCGTCAATGGCTTGAACACTACGAGAGCCCGATGTGTCAGCACTGTCTTGAAGGCGGGAGCCTGTGTGGCGAACCTCTGCTGCGGGTAAGCCAACCGGGGGAGTTCAAGCCAGGCCTGGACGACCGATGCGAGAGTCACCAGCCTTCAACATGAGGGGCGCTCCAGAACTTTTTTTAGTATCTGGGTGACTTTGGTTAAACTGTAGGTCAGATTGATATGGGCGTTAGCGGGCTTGTCCGCTCTCGTCATACCCCGAGACCACAGGAAGCTTCATGGATCAATTCAGAAACATAGGTGTTATTGGCCGGATGGGCAGCGTTAAAGTGGTTGAGTCACTGCGCCAGCTCAAACAGTATCTGGTCGCCAACCACTATCACGTTGTCCTTGAGGAAGACACGGCCAGCATGTTGCCCGGCCACGGTTTGCAAGTTGCCAGCAAGAAGCTTCTTGGTGAAATCTGTGATCTGGTTATAGTGGTTGGAGGTGATGGAAGCCTGCTGGGCGCTGCCCGAGAACTGGCCAAATCAAAGATTCCGTTGCTCGGAGTAAACCGTGGGCGGCTGGGGTTCCTTACAGATATCTCGCCATCGGATCTGGAAGAGCGCTTGGGTAAGGTCCTGGAAGGTGAGTACATTGAGGAAACACGGTTTCTGCTCGATGGCAATGTTGAACGTAATGGGCAACCACTGGGATTCGGTACGGCGCTGAATGACGTGGTGTTGCACCCGGGGAAGTCTACCCGGATGATCGGTTTTGACCTGTATGTTGATGGCCATTTTGTGTACAGCCAGCGCTCGGACGGCCTGATAGTATCCACCCCTACAGGTTCCACCGCCTACTCGCTCTCAGCTGGAGGGCCCATAATGCACCCGAAGCTGGATGCCATTGTGCTGGTGCCCATGTTCCCCCATATGTTGAGCAGTCGCCCGATTGTGGTAGACGGGAAAAGTGAGATAAAACTGGTTATCGGGGAGACCAATGAAACCTATCCTCAGATCAGCTTTGACGGCCAGATGAATATTGCCTGTGCCCCGGGTGATATCATTCGTATCGCCAAAAAGCCCTTCAAGATTCGGCTGATTCACCCTACAGACCATAATTTCTATGCCACCTGCCGGGACAAGCTTGGTTGGGCAAGTGAAATAGCAGCGAGTTGATCATGGCCGGAACAAATCATACTGCAAGTCGTGGTTACGACCTCATCGGCGATATACACGGTTGTGCGAACACCTTGGCACAGCTGTTGGAACAGATGGGTTACAGCAAGGCAAGTGGGGTGTATCAGCACCCTAGCCGGCAGGCCATATTCATTGGGGATATCATTGATCGTGGCCCCAGGATTCGTGAAGCCCTTCATTTGGTCAGGAATATGGTTGAGCGGGGCTCTGCTCGTATCGTTATGGGTAATCACGAATATAACGCACTGGGCTATTGCACTCGGGCCCGGGCTGGCAGCGGCAAAACCTGGCTGCGAGAGCACAACTCCCGTCACGATAGGCTGATCAGGGAGACCCTTGAGCAGTTTGAGGCCTATCCTCACGAATGGAACGACTTCCTGGAGTGGTTTTATACCATCCCACTGTTTATTGATGACGATGACTTTCGGGCGGTCCACGCATGCTGGGACAGCGAGCTCATCGAGAAATTCAAACAAATTCAGGGCGGCGCCTGTATTGATGAAGATTTCCTTCATGCGTCTGCAGCAATCGACTCCTTTGCTGGACAGGTTATGGATACGCTGTTGCGAGGCACGGATTTGCGCCTTCCCCAGGGTATGGCAATAACAGGACGAGACGGATACGTTCGAGAATTTTTCCGAACCAAGTTCTGGGCGGATAACCCGCGCACCTACGCAGATGTTGTATTTCAGCCAGATCCCTTGCCGCCAGAAGTGGCGGGCCGAGCTCTTACAGAGGCCGAGCGCAAGCAGCTGATCAGCTACCCGCTGGATGCACCCCCGGTGTTTGTGGGCCACTACTGGATGGATAGCGAGCCGGCGCCACTGAAATCCAACGTTGCCTGTATTGACTTCAGTGCCGTGAAATACGGCAGGTTGGTGGCGTATCGGATGGACGGCGAAAAGGCACTTTCCCGGGATAAGTTTGTCTGGGTTAATGTGGCGCGGGATCACTACGATTCCCCGGATTACCCCACCAGCGAAGACAGCGTTGCCCGCTAACGTGTGCAACCTTCAGCCGGAATACCCTGTGAGGCGAGTTAGATTGTGTATCGAGTAAAACAGTTGGATACCAGCATAGATCTGAGTGGGTTCAGTCAGTGGTTGAAAGGCCGGGGTGTTCCCCACACGATCAGCGTGGAGAGTGATTTTCAGGTGTTATGGCTGGAAAGCCCCGAACATGCAGAACCTGTTCTTGAGGCTCTGGATCGGTTTCTGGCTGAGCCTGACATTCGGCAGGCCGTAGAGCAGCAGAACCGCTCTCCGGTGTTTGTGGCTGGCCGTTGGCAGCCTTCCCCGCGCCATGCACCGCTGGTGTTGGGAATGATCATTCTGGCTGTATTGATGGCCTGGTTTACCAGTCTGGGGAGCAACCAGTTTACGGCCAATCTATTAATTGTTGATCCCCGGGCATACGATTGGGGCAGCATGGCAGCGCGTCTCGATGCGCTCTCTGCCACGCTTGCCAGTGGCCAAGTTTGGCGGCTATTCACGCCGGACTTCCTGCATTTCAGCTGGACTCACATTATTTTTAATTCTGTGATGCTGTGGTTTCTGGGTAGCCAGATTGAGTGGTTTGACGGCCGTGGCCGGCTGGTTCTGCTTTTTATCATAACCAGCCTTGTCTCTAATGGGCTGCAATATGTCGTTTCCGGACCGTTCTTTGGCGGCCTTTCTGGAGTTGTTTATGGCATTCTTGGCTACTGCTGGCTTAGCCAGCGAACGCTTCCGCGTTTCCAGTTTCCGCCGGCGCTCGTAACCTTTGCCGTGGTGTGGATGGTGATCGGGTTTACACCCTTACCTGAGATGCTGGGCTTGGGGCGCATGGCAAATGAAGCGCACTTGGGAGGCTTTGTCGCCGGCTTGGCTATGGCCGCCATTTTACCAGCCCGGAAAAAACAGCAAGCATAAAAAAACCCCACCAAAAGGTGGGGTATAAAAGAAGCGTATAGCTCCTGATGAGAGAGACCAAATGATACGACCGTCGTCATTTGGTGGAGCAATGATAATCATTATCGTTTATGCCTGTCAAACGATTCCTCTACTTTTATAATGAAGGTTTTTTCAGGAGAACCGGATGACCTACGAAGAACTTATCGAGCGGCTCGACCCTAGTGTTTACCAAAGCCTGCGCCAGTCTATAGCGCTTGGGAAATGGCCTGATGGCCGAAAGCTCACACCGCAGCAGCGCGAGATCAGTCTGGAAGCCGTTATTTATTATGAAAACCTGCACCAGATTCCAGAGCAGGAGCGGGTTGGGTTTCTCGATCGCGGTAGTAAAGCGGGCACAGAGTGCGATCCGTCTGTACGTCGGGGTCAGTTGGGCGGTACCAACGTTGACCCCAGTCAGTTTGATGAGGTTAAGTCTTGAGCAAAACTGTTGATGTAACTGGCCGGCTCAGAAAAATGCCGGCCGATGCGGGTGATCCCGTATCTTATGTTTTGGCCGTGGGCGATGCCCGTGTGCCATTGAACGAGCTGATTGGCAAACCCTTGCGTTTCGATTTTGAGGGAGTAATCCGCTGTATTAACTGTGACCGCATAACTAAAAAGAGCTTTAGCCAGGGTTTCTGTTATCCCTGTTTTCGTAAGCTGGCGGCGTGTGATACTTGCATCATGAGCCCGAGAAGTGCCATTATCATCTGGGCACCTGTCGTGAATCAGAGTGGGGCGAGACCCACTGCATGATTGAACATGTGGTTTATTTGGCCAACTCCTCAGGCTTGAAGGTGGGCATTACCCGAGGCTCTCAGGTACCAACACGCTGGATTGACCAGGGTGCGGTTGATGCAATCCCCATGCTGAGAGTGGCGACCCGATACCTGTCTGGTTTGGTTGAAGTGGCCTGCAAAGCGCACGTTGCCGACCGCACAAACTGGCGTGCCATGCTTAAGGGCGATGTTGCCGAGTTGGATCTGGCGCAGGAGCGTAAAAGAATACTGGCGCTCATCGCAGACGATATAGCTGCGCTGAGGGAAGAGCATGGCCAGGATGCCATCCGCGAAGTGGATGAGCAGGGGCTTGGCCTGAGTTATCCGGTTCACACCTGGCCAGAAAAGATCAAAACCCACAATCTGGATAAAGCGCCAGAAGTGGAGGGAGTTCTAGAGGGTATCAAGGGCCAGTACCTGATCCTCGACACCGGCGTAATCAATATTCGTAAGTTTACCGGTTACGAAGTCCGTTTCCGGGTAATGGATGCTTAAGGCAATCGTTACCCGCCCGTTCTTATAATGCCTGCCTGGCCCACTCGGGACCGGTTGCAGGCTAAGAAATCTGGAGACAATTAATGCGCACCGAACAGCCAAAAACCATCCGCCTCAGCGAATACAAAGTGCCCGCATATCTGGTGGACACGGTGGATCTTCGCTTTGAACTCTTTGACGATGGCGCCAGAGTACACAGCACGCTGTCTGTGCGCCTTAATCCTGAATCCTCGGAGGTATCCGCACCGCTGGCGCTGGATGGCGATAGCCTGAAATTAGAGAAAGTCGCGCTGAACGGCAAAGAGCTTGCGGCGGGCGACTACGAAGAAACCGGTAAGCAGTTAGTGATTGCCAAAGTGCCGGACCAGTTCGAATTAACGGTGGTGACTTGGCTTGAGCCCCAAAACAATACTCGCCTTGAGGGGTTGTATAGATCTTCGGGCATGTTCTGTACCCAGTGCGAGGCCGAAGGCTTCCGCTGCATTACTTATTTCCCGGACCGGCCTGACGTCATGGCCCGTTACCGCACGCGTATTGAAGCCGATAAAAGCGCTTGCCCGGTGTTGCTGTCCAACGGTAACGATGTAGACCAAGGCGATTTGGAGAATGGTCGCCACTTTGTCACCTGGGAAGATCCGTTCCCCAAGCCGAGCTATCTTTTTGCCCTGGTGGCGGGTGACCTGGTGGAAAAGCAGGATACCTTCACAACGTGTTCGGGCCGGGACATAGATTTACGTATCTTTGTTGAGCCGCGTAACGCCACCAAGTGCGAACATGCCATGGATTCCCTTAAGCGCGCCATGCGCTGGGATGAAGAGGTCTATGGCCGCGAATACGATCTGGATATTTTCATGATTGTTGCTGTGGACGACTTCAACATGGGGGCCATGGAAAACAAGGGCCTGAATATTTTTAACTCGTCTTGCGTATTGGCCAGCCAGGAAACGGCAACCGATCTCGCGTTTCAGCGAATTGAATCCATTGTCGCCCATGAGTACTTCCACAACTGGTCGGGTAACCGGGTAACTTGCCGGGATTGGTTTCAGTTAAGCCTGAAGGAAGGCTTTACCGTATTCCGCGATTCCACCTTCTCGGCGGATGTGGGGTCACCCACCGTGAAGCGCATCGAAAATGTAACACTTCTGCGCACTGCCCAGTTTGCGGAAGATGCGGGCCCTATGGCGCACCCGATTCGCCCCGCGTCTTATATGGAAATTACCAACTTCTACACCCTGACCATTTACGAAAAAGGCGCAGAAGTTGTTCGCATGATTCACACATTGCTTGGGCCGGAATTGTTCCGTAAAGGCAGTGATTTGTACTTTGAGCGCCACGACGGCCAGGCAGTCACTACCGACGATTTTGTGAAAGCGATGGAAGATGCCTCCGGCCGGGACCTTACACAGTTCCGGCTCTGGTATGAGCAAGCGGGCACCCCGGTACTGAAAGTGTCGGATGAGTATGATGCGGAGCAGGGTGTATACCGCCTAACGATTCAGCAGTCTATTCCTGATACGCCAGGACAGACTGATAAAAAACCGCAGCATATTCCTTTTGCTCTGGGTTTGCTGGGAGCAGTGGTGAAGCCTTGCCGCTTATTTTTGAAAGCGGTCAGGATGCTGCGAGCTCGCCAACCGAGCGCGTGCTTGAGTTAACACAGGCAAGCCACACATTTGAGTTTTACGGGCTTACACAAAAGCCCGTGCCCTCGCTGTTGCGGCACTTCTCGGCGCCCGTTCGCGTGATATATCCATGGAGTCGCGAGCAACTGGTGTTTTTAATGAGCCACGACCCGGATGGTTTCAACCGGTGGGATGCGGGTCAGCGCCTTGCTGTTGATGTGATTCAGTCGATGGTTGGCTCCCCCGATGCTACGGAGGTTGAGCCGCGACTGGTGGAGGCATATCGCAGCTTGCTTGCTGACTCTGCACTGGATCAGGCGTTGGTGGCAAAAATGCTACAACTGCCCTCCGAAGCCTATTTGATTGAGCTGGCAGATAGCGCCGATGTTGCGGCCATTCATCGCGCCCGTGAGCGGGTGTTAGCCAGCCTTGCAACATCGCTGCGTGATGAGCTGATCGCTTGTTATCATCGAAACGCCGGGGTTGGAACCTACGAGGTTACACCGGAATCTGTTGCTCGCCGAAGCCTGAGAAACACCGCGTTGGCCTGGCTGCTGGTGATTAATGATGAAGCTGGCCGTGACCTGGCTCTTGTTCAGCTAAGCGATGCCGACAACATGACGGATCGCATGGGTGCACTGCGTGCCTTGGTCAACTCTGATTATGCCGCAGAACGAAGCCAGGCCCTGGCTGATTTTTATGAGCGTTTCAAGGACGATCCACAAGTCGTAGAACAATGGTTTTCAGTGCAGACATCCAGCGATCGCGCCGGTCAGCTGCCGCAGATTCATACACTGTTGCAGCATCCTGCCTTCGATTGGAAAAACCCCAATAAAATACGTTCCGTGGTTGGTGTGTTCGCAGGTCAAAATCTGGCTGCTTTCCATAATCCGGATGGCTCAGGCTATGAATTCCTGGCTGATCAGGTGTGCCGCCTCGATGACAGCAACCCGCAGATTGCTGCTCGACTGGTATCACCGCTAACCCGTTGGAAAAAGTTTGCTCCAGCCTACAGCTCGCAGATGCACTCGGCTCTGGAGCGGATCCGGGACAAGTCCGGGCTGTCCGCTGATTTGTACGAAGTGGTGTATAAAAGCCTCGAAGCCTGAGGGCGGGGAAAATAGATCCGGCTGTAATTGAAAGCTCTCAATTACAGCCGGATACAAAATCGCACTTTCGGTCGATAGACAACCTTGACGAATCGGCTAACCTGTCGGAAAGCCTGCCTTCCCAACAGGCAACAATAAAAAGCCTTCTCACAGGCTTCCAGTCGATTTCAGGGTTACATATGAACTATAAAAAGAGTGTGATACTCGGGGGTTTGCTCGCCCTCTCGGTAGCATCATTTTCTTCCTTGGCCGCCGTTTCTTCAAGTGAGGCTTCGCGTCTTGGCCAGGATCTTACACCGTTCGGATCCATCAAGGCCGGCAATGAGGCAGGTACTATCCCGGCGTGGACCGGGGGGCTTACAGAGCCTCCAGCCGGGTATGAGGGGTCGGGGCAACACCATGTTGATCCATTCCCGAACGACGAAGTGCTGTTCACCATTAACGCATCCAATAAAGATCAGTACGCCGAGCATCTTTCGGACGGTGTTCTGGCGATGCTTGAAACCTACCCAACCAGCTTCCGTGTACCGGTGTACAAATCCCGTCGTACTCACGCAGTACCCGACTGGGTTGCTCAGTACACCAAGGAAAATGCGGTAGACGCCGAAATTGTTGGCAAGGGCGAAGGTATCGAGGGCGCGTTTGGTGGCTACCCGTTCCCGATCCTGCACGGAAATAAGGAACAGAAAGCCTGGCAGGTAATCTGGAACCATCTAGTGCGCTGGCGCGGTGTTTCCGTTACCCGTCGTTCAAGTGAGGTTGCGGTACAGACCGATGGGGACTATTCCCTCGTGACCTCTCAGCAGGAAGGCTTTTTCAACTATTACAACCCTGAGGGTGGAGAAGGCGAACTTGATAACATCATTTTCTATTACCTTTCTTTTACCCAGTCCCCGCCTCGTCTCGCGGGTGGCGCTATTCTTATCCATGAAACCCTGAACCAGATTGTTAACCCCAGAAATGGCTGGGGTTATAACGCCGGGCAGCGCCGCGTACGCCGTGCCCCTAATCTGGGATACGATTCACCAATTGCGTCTGCTGAAAACCTCCGTACAGCGGACGATACGGACATGTTCAACGGTGCGCTGGATCGCTACAACTGGACTTATGAAGGTTTGAAGGAAATCTACATTCCTTACAACAACTATCGCATCGGTGAAAAAGGCACGCCTTATTCAGAAATACTTGGCATTTCTCACCTGAATCCAGATCTTACCCGTTGGGAGCTTCAGCGCGTTCACGTGGTGGAGGCGACACTGAAAGACGGCGCGCGCCATATTTATCACAAGCGACGTTTCTATGTGGATGCGGACAGTTGGAACACGGTGTTACTGGATCAGTACGACGGTCGTGGTGAATTGTGGCGTGTAACCATGGGTATCGCCAAAAATTATTATGAACTTCCGGGTGTGTGGACGGTTCTGGACGTTTATCATGATCTACAGGCTCGTCGTTATCACGTGCTCGGCCTGGATACAGAAGAACCCAACACCCGGGTCTTCACGGATGATGTACCAAACAAGCGCTATTTTTCTCCGGCCTCCCTGCGTCGCAGGAGTGTCCGTTAAGGCGGGCACTCTTCCCGTCATTGCCGGCATTGCCGGCCAGAGATTACAGTTCAAACAACATAATAGGCAATCTGAATGGCTAAAAGGTTGACGTGCAAGACAGTGGGGGCAGCCTGCCTCGGGCTTTCCATGGCTTGGTCTTCGCCAGCGGCGTTTGCGCTTGCGGATATCATTGAAACTCCCGCCCGGCAAACCGACCTGGCTACCACAAGTCTTCTGAATGACGCAGTGCTTGCGGGTGATCGCATTGTTGCGGTTGGGGAGAGGGGGCACATCATTTACTCCGATGATGATGGTAAGACTTGGGATCAGGGCAGTGTTCCCGTCTCGGTGACACTGACCGCTGTAGACTTTGGATCCGACACTCACGGCTGGGCCGTTGGTCACAGTGGCGTGGTGCTTCATACCGAGGACGCGGGTGAGAGTTGGAATCTGCAGTTAACTGGTATCGAAGCAACCGAACTGGCCATCGCCGGTAAAGAAGCACAGATTGCTGCAATGGAAGAGCGCGTTGAAGACGCCCCAGAATCTGAAAAGGAGGATCTGGAGTGGGCTATTGACGATGTGGTTTTTACCATGGAAAACATGCAGTCAGATCTGGACATCGGCCCTGTAAATCCATTGTTGAGTGTTTGGTTTAAGGATGACCAGTACGGATTTGTTGTAGGCGCCTATGGCATGATCCTGCGTACGGAAGACGGCGGTGAAACCTGGGAAGACTGGGCATCAAAAATTGAAAATGCGCAGAACTTCCACCTCAACAGCATTGCCAGCATAACGGGAGGCGCGCTGGCCATTGTTGGTGAGGCCGGGCAGATCCACGTTTCTGTAGATGGCGGGGATACCTGGGAGCGTCGTGAAAGCCCGTATCAAGGCTCTTTGTTTGGCGTGATTGGGACTGGCCAGGTCAATGAGATTCTGGCATTTGGACTGCGTGGCAATATGCTGTTCTCTACGGATTTGGGAAAGAGCTGGCGCATGGTTCCGAACAATGCAGGCGCAACGCTTAATGATGGAGTTGTGGCTGACGACGGCCGGATCACGTTAGTAGGTAATGGTGGCACGGTGCTTATGAGCAGCAATGATGCAGATTCATTTCGTGAGCACTTTCGCAGTGACCGGGCTGGCATCATGAGTGTGGTTCCGGTATCTGGAACCAATCTTCTTATCGTGGGCGAAAGCGGCGTAACAATTATCGATGCGCGCGGAAAGAACCTTCAATAACGCCCTGATGTGGCAACAACTGAAAAATAATAGAGGGGCTTTTGAATGTCCAACCCGAACCATGATAAGGGCGAGCACTACCTGACAACGCCCAAGGCGGAGCCTTTTTTGGAACGCCTGATTTTCAACAACCGAGCCGTGATACTTATCGGCTTTCTTCTGTTGACGGTGTTCTTGGGTTATAACGCTGTAAAAATCCAGCCGGATGCAAGTTTCGAGCGAATGATCCCGCTTGAACATCCGTATGTTATCAACATGCTGGAACATCGGAATGACCTGGAGAACCTTGGCAACTTTGTACGTATTGCTGTGGAGACCAAAACCGGCGACATTTTTTCTGCAGAGTACATGGAGACTCTTAAGCAGATCACCGATGAGGTTTTTTATCTTGACGGTGTCGATCGCTCGGGTCTGAAAACCCTGTGGACATCAAACGTTCGGTGGGTGGAAGTAACGGAGCAAGGCTTCCAGGGCGGCACCGTTATTCCAGATGGCTACGACGGCTCGCCTGCAAGCCTGGAGAAGCTACGCCAGAACATCCTCCGGTCAAACGAAGTAGGGCGGCTGGTATCAGATAACTTCCAGTCCACAATTGTGTACGCCCCGCTGTATGAAAAAAACCCGGAAACGGGCGAGCCATTGAATTACGCCACGTTTTCCCGCCAGCTCGAAGAAAAGATACGGAATAAGTACGAAGGGCAAAATCCGAATATCGACATTCATATTGTCGGTTTCGCCAAAAAAGTCGGTGACCTGATTGAAGGTATCGGGTCTATTGCCTGGTTTGCAGGCATTACAATTCTGCTGACCACACTGCTGCTGTTCTGGTATTCCCGGTGTATTACCGGCACGCTGGTGCCTGTATTCACATCGATCGTTGCTGTGTTCTTGCAGCTAGGTGCCTTGAGGCTTCTGGGTTACGGCTTGGATCCATATTCGGTTCTTGTTCCCTTCCTGGTTTTTGCTATTGGTATCAGCCACGGGGTTCAGATTATAAATGCCATGGCTGTTGAGGCCGGCAAGGGCTTTGATGCAGTAACTGCAGCCAGGCTGGCATTCCGTGCGCTCTATATTCCGGGCATGCTGGCACTGATTTCCGATGCCTTCGGTTTCCTTACATTATTCTTTATCGAAATCGACGTTATTCGCGATTTGGCCATCGCGGCCGGCTTGGGTGTGGCTTTCGTTATCCTCACCAATTTAGTGCTTCATGTGCTGATCATGTCCTACCTTGGCATCTCTAAAGGTGGTATTCGTCACGTACAGAACCACGGTGAAAAGCAGGATCGGAAGTGGCGTGTAATGTCGTACTTCGCTCACCCGGGCGTTGCACCGATTTCGCTGCTTATTGCTGTGATTGGTCTGGGTCTTGGTCTTTATTACAAGCAAGACCTGAAGGTGGGAGATCTTGACCAAGGCGCACCGGAGCTTCGTGCGGACTCGCGCTATAATCTGGACAACGCTTATATAATCGATAACTACTCTACCAGTGCTGACGTACTGGTAGTGATGGTCAAAACACCAGTAGAGCAATGTACCCAGTACAATGTTCTGCGCGCCATGGATTCATTGCAGTGGGAGCTACAAAACACGCCAGGCGTACAGTCTTCTGCTTCTCTTGCCGACGTTTCCAAGATCGTGACCAAGGCTCTGAACGAGGGTAACTGGAAGTGGTATGAGATTTCGCGCAACCAGACCATCATCAACGCGTCTATCCGTGAGGCGCCATCCGGGCTTATCAACACCAACTGCAGCCTGACGCCAGTGCTTGTGTTCCTTGAAGACCACAAAGCGGAGACGTTGGAAACCGTGGTCAAGAGGGTTGAAGTGTTTGCCAAGGCTAACAGTGATGACGAACATACTTTCTTGCTAGCGGCTGGCAATGCCGGCGTTGAAGCGGCTACCAATGAGGTTATCGCCAACGCCAAGGATATGATGCTTATCCTGGTATACAGTGTGGTAAGTTTGCTGTGCTTTGCTACCTTCCGGTCCATAAGAGCTGTGCTGTGTATCGTGATTCCGCTGGGCCTGACCTCGGTTCTCGGTGAAGCGATCATGGCGGTATCAGACATTGGTATCAAAGTAGCAACTCTGCCGGTTATTGCGCTTGGTGTGGGTATTGGTGTGGATTACGGCATCTATATTTACAGCAAGCTTGAAAAATACCTGTTGGAAGGCAAGACGCTTCAGGATGCGTATTTCGAGACCCTGCGTTCAACCGGTAAGGCTGTTATGTTTACCGGCGTTACTCTGGGACTTGGCGTGGTGACCTGGATCTTCTCACCAATCAAGTTCCAGGCGGATATGGGCTTCTTGCTGTTCTTCATGTTCCTGTGGAACATGGTTGGCGCAATCTGGTTACTGCCCGCGCTGGCGAGGTTCCTGCTGCGGCCGGACCAGATGATTGCAAAAGCACGCACTGCAAAATAGAGTTTGCAATGAAAACAAAAAAGCCCGAAGAGCGGGCTTTTTTGTTGCTTGTTCAACTGGTTAGCGAGCTAATACATACTTTATTTATAGGGTGAAGTGGTCTATGTTCTATATCGAGCGCGACACTTTCCCGCGAGCTCAGGCGGGCGGTTGATGACAACGATCAAAATAAGGAATAATTCACATGACATTGAAACTTAAAGCCTCCGCATTCGCAGTAGCAGCGGCTGTCAGCCTGGGTGCGGCCTCAACGGCTGTTTCCGCGCAGGAACAACGCTTCGTAACCATCGGGACAGGCGGTGTAACCGGCGTTTATTATCCAGCCGGTGGAGCCATTTGCCGCTTGGTTAACATGGATCGGAAAGAGCATGGAATCCGCTGCTCTGTTGAGAGTACGGGTGGTTCTGTATACAACCTGAATGCCATTCGCCAGAACGAGCTGGATCTGGCGGTTGCGCAATCCGACTGGCAGTACCATGCCTACAATGGCACAAGCCAATTCAAGGACGACGGCCCCAACAAAGATCTGCGGGCTGTATTTTCACTTCACCCAGAACCGTTTACCGTCGTAGCCAGCAAAGGCTCCGGTATCAAGAACTTCGAAGATCTTGCCGGCAAGCGGGTCTCTGTGGGTAATCCAGGGTCTGGCCAGCGTGCTACCGCCGAAGTGCTGATGGACGAAATGGGCTGGACCATGGACAAGTTTTCTCTCGCAGCCGAACTTAAGGCCGCGGAGCAGTCCCAGGCTCTGTGTGATGGCAACATTGATGCGTTCTTCTACACAGTTGGTCACCCATCCGGTGCCATCAAAGAAGCAACCACATCTTGTGACAGTGTTCTGGTAAACGTGAATAACGAGTCGGCCAAAAAGCTGATAGATGACAACCCGTACTACCGGAAAGCTGTGATCCCTGGCGGTATGTATCGTGGTTCTGATGACGATGTAACCACCTTCGGTGTAGCCGCAACGTTTGTATCTTCTACCAACGTACCCGACAAAGTAGTGTACGAAGTGGTCAAAGCTGTGTTCGAAAACTTCGACAGTTTCAAGCGCCTGCACCCAGCCTTTGCTAATCTGAAGAAGGAAGAAATGGTGTCTGATGCCCTGAGTGCGCCACTGCACCCAGGTGCCGCTAAGTATTACAAGGAAGCTGGTCTAATCGATTAATTCGGTTTCCGGCGATTAAATCAGCTGCGGGCAATCTCAGCCCGCAGCTTTAAATTATCTTACCGTTTTCCTCTGACAGGACTCTGCTATGACCAACAGCGACCCTAGTGCCGGGGATCGTATCGATAAGCAGAAGGTTGAGGAGTTTCTTCAGACCGAATCCGGTGGAAGGGCTGCAACCGGGTCTGCTGCGATCATTCTTTTTGTTGTTCCTTTACTCTGGTCTCTTTTCCAGCTTTGGATTGCATCTCCCTTACCGTACATATTCGAATTTGGTGTGTTCAACTCCTCGGAGTCGCGCTCGATTCACCTTGCTTTTGCCTCATTCCTGGCGTTTGCAGCGTTCCCCATGATACGGGGTAAGCACGCAAACGAAGTGCCCATTTATGATTGGGTTCTAGCGTTGGCTGCAGCGTTCACAGCATCATATTTATACGTTTTTTATGATCAGTTGGCCATGCGGCCTGGCTCGCCGAATACGCAGGATCTTATTGTCGCAATGGCCGGGCTAGTATTGCTTTTGGAAGCAACCCGCAGGGCGCTGGGCCTGCCGCTCACGATTGTGGCAGGTGTTTTTATTATCTACTCCTTGGCTGGCCCCTACATGCCAGACGTCATTTCCCACAAAGGGGCAAGTCTGAACAAACTGGCTTCGCACCAGTGGCTAGGTACCGAAGGTGTTTTTGGTGTTGCCCTGGGTGTTTCAACCAGCTTTGTATTCCTGTTTGTGTTGTTTGGCGCGTTGCTTGAGCGTGCGGGTGCTGGGAATTACTTTATTAAGGTTGCCTATGCCCTGTTGGGGCATATGCGCGGTGGCCCTGCAAAAGCTGCGGTGGTGGCCAGTGGTCTTAGCGGTATTATTTCCGGTTCTTCCATTGCCAACGTGGTTACAACAGGCACGTTCACTATTCCGCTGATGAAGCGGGTAGGTTTCCCCGCCACCAAAGCGGGTGCTGTAGAAGTTGCAGCCTCTACTAATGGCCAGCTGACGCCGCCAATCATGGGTGCTGCTGCATTTTTAATGGTCGAGTATGTTGGCATTTCTTACCTTGAGGTGATCAAGCACGCCATTCTGCCGGCGATGATTTCGTACGTGGCTCTCATTTACATTGTTCACCTGGAAGCCTGCAAGATGAACATGAAGGGCGTCGAGCGGCTGAACAAGCCAACCCTGGCCCAGCGTATGCTCGTCTGGGTGATGATGTTGCTAGGGCTAAGTGTGCTTACACTTGCAGTGTATTACGGCGTCGGTTGGATGAAGGACGTGCTTGGTAGTGGGGCTATGTGGGTTCTTACCCCGTTGCTGCTGGCCGCCTACGTTGCGTTGGTAGGCTATGGCTCGCGCTACCCCGAACTGGAAGAAGATGGCCCGGATTCAATAATGGACGAGCTGCCAGAGGTAGGTCCAACGGTAAAAACCGGTCTGTATTTCCTGTTACCTGTTGTGGTGCTTGTGTGGTGCCTTACGGTTGAACGCTTTTCGCCACAGCTGTCAGCCTTTTGGGCCACGGTGTTTATGGTGTTTATCATTATCACCCAGCGCCCTCTGAAAGCGTTTTTTAACGACCGGGGCAATTACTTCAACGGTCTTAAGCAGGGCGGGCTAGACCTTACCTATTCGTTGGTCACCGGCGCTCGCAACATGGTGGGTATTGGTGTGGCCACTGCTACCGCGGGGATTGTTGTGGGTACCGTTACCCTCACCGGCATCGGATTGGTTATGACTCAGTTCGTGGAGTTTATTTCCGGCGGTAACCTACTGCTGATGCTGGGCTTTACCGCTGTTATCAGCCTGATTCTGGGAATGGGGCTGCCCACCACCGCAAACTACATTGTGGTGTCTACCCTGATGGCGCCGGTTATTGTGAGCCTGGGAGCAGAAAACGGCTTGCTGGTGCCGTTAATCGCGGTGCACTTGTTCGTGTTTTACTTCGGCATACTTGCGGATGACACGCCACCTGTGGGGCTGGCGGCTTATGCCGCGGCGGCGATTTCGGGGGCGGACCCGATACGAACAGGTATACAGGGCTTCACCTACGACATCCGAACCGCCATTCTGCCGTTTATGTTCATCTTCAATACTCAGTTATTGTTGATCGGGCTGACCGGCTGGTTCGATTTGTTGGTGACGGTGTTCAGCGCGGTCACCGCCATGCTGGTGTTCTCTGCTGCCACTCAGGGCTTCTGGTTTACCAAAACCCGTTGGTGGGAAACCATAGGTCTGCTGCTTATTACGTTTACTTTGTTCCGTCCGGGCTTCTGGTGGGATGAGATCTACCCACCCACCAACGACCGCCCCGGCGCGGAGTTAATGCAACACGTAGACGAAGTTGCTGCAGACCAGCCTATTGTCCTTCAGGCTTCTGGCATGTCGTTGTCGGGTGATGATGTTTCCAAGTACCTGCAGCTGCCGTTGCCGGCAGGCGATACGCCTGAAAAACGGCTGGCGGCTGCTGGGCTGGAAGTGTCCAAGGCAGGTGACGTAATGAACGTTGAGTTCGTCAACTTTGGCAGTGATGCCGAAAAAGCCGGACTTAGCTTTGGCTGGACCATCGACGTCGTGCAGGTGGCAAATCCACGGCCACCAAAAGAGCTGATGTTCATTCCGGCACTGCTCTTGCTAGGTCTACTAGCCTTCGCACAGTTGCGACGCAGAGCAGGCGAGGGTGAACGTCCGGCTTTTGTGCCTTCGCAGTAATTCGGCGAGCGCAGCACGCAAACTGCCAAGCAAAGCTCTAAACAAACCCCGGCGTTAACTTGCCGGGGTTTTTTCTGTTAAACTGCGCCTCGAAACGGCCCGTGGTTTGTATCACGGAACGCCGTCAACATGTGATCTCTGGTATAGATCACCGCTGAGCAATCAACAGGAGCGCTTCATGCCCGTCATAACTCTGCCAGATGGCAGCCACCGTAGTTTTGCAGAACCCGTTACTGTGCACGACGTCGCCGCCGATATTGGCGCCGGCCTTGCCAAGGCAGCACTTGCCGGTAAGGTAGACGGAAAGCTTGTGGATACGAGCCACCGGATCGAGCAGGATGCAGAGCTGGCCATTATCACAGAGCGTGATGAAGACGGTGTTGACGTTATCCGCCACTCTACCGCCCACCTGCTAGCTATGGCGGTTAAAGAGCTGTTCCCGGAAGCTCAGGTAACCATTGGGCCGGTGATCGATAACGGCTTTTATTACGACTTCAAGTTCGACCGGCCTTTTACCAATGAAGATCTGGCTCGGATCGAGAAGCGCATGGAAGAGCTCGCAAAGCAGGATATTTCCGTATCCCGCTCTGTGCTTTCCCGCAGCGAAGCGGTAAAGCTGTTTGATGAAATGGGCGAAGAATATAAAGTTCGCATTATTGAAGATATTCCGGGCGATGAAGACCTGTCTTTTTACCGGCAGGGCGATTTCATTGATCTTTGTCGTGGCCCTCACGTGCCCAGTACAAGCAAGCTCAAGGCCTTCAAGCTAACTAAGGTGGCCGGTGCATATTGGCGTGGCGATACCAGTAACGAGCAGTTACAGCGGGTGTACGGTACCGCTTGGGGTAACAAAAAAGACCTTAAAGCTTATCTGCACCGCCTGGAAGAAGCGGAAAAGCGTGACCACCGAAAGATTGGCAAAAAGCTAAACCTGTTCCACATGCAGGAAGAGTCGCCGGGAATGGTGTTCTGGCACCCAGACGGCTGGTCGCTTTATCAGGAAATTGAACAGTACATGCGCGGGACTCTGCACCGTCATGGTTATAAAGAGATCAAAACACCTCAGGTGGTTTCCCGCAGCTTGTGGGAGAAGTCCGGCCACTGGGACAAATTCCGTGATGATATGTTTACCACGGAATCCGAAAAGCACGATTTCGCCATCAAGCCCATGAACTGTCCTTGCCATATCCAGGTGTTCAACCAAGGCCTGAAAAGCTACAAGGATCTCCCGTTGCGGCTCGCAGAGTTTGGCTCATGCCACCGCAACGAGGCTTCTGGTGCGTTGCATGGTTTGATGAGGGTGCGAGGGTTCACCCAGGATGATGCCCATATTTTCTGTGAAGAAGATGCGGTTCAGCCAGAAGTCTCTAAGTTTATCGAGCTTCTTCACGAAGTTTACGAAGATTTCGGATTTGATGAAATCCTGTATAAGCTTTCTACCCGCCCGGAAAAGCGAGTGGGCTCTGACGAAGTTTGGGACAAAGCTGAAGCAGCTCTGGAAGAAGCCTTGAACCGTGAAGGCGTCGATTGGGAGTTGTTGCCCGGCGAAGGCGCTTTTTATGGCCCGAAAATTGAGTTTTCTCTCAAGGACTGTATCGGACGGGTGTGGCAGTGTGGCACTATCCAAGTAGATTTTTCCATGCCGGGTCGCCTTGGCGCGCAATATGTCGCGGATAACTCCGAGCGTAAAACGCCGGTGATGTTGCATCGTGCAGTACTTGGCTCGTTTGAGCGGTTTATTGGTATTTTGATTGAGGAGTACGAAGGCGCGTTCCCAACGTGGCTGGCTCCAACTCAGGTCGCAATACTCAATATTACCGATAATCAGCGTGATTATTGTCAGGATCTGGCGAAAAAGTTGGATTCTTTAGGCTTTAGGGTTAATGCTGACTTGAGAAACGAGAAGATCGGCTTTAAAATCCGCGAGCATACTCTTAACAAAGTTCCCTTTCTTGCCGTTATCGGCGATAAAGAAGTCGAGAACAACACCGTTGCGGTGAGAACCCGCAAAGGTGAAGATTTGGGAACCCTATCGCTCGAAGCGTTCGAACAACTTCTGAAAGAAGATGTTGATCGCAAGGGCAGAATCAAGACGGAGATTTGACTATTAAACAGCGAACGAATCGGGGTGGGCGTACTCCTAAGGCGCCGATCAATGAGAATATTGATGCAACTGAAATCCGCCTGATCGATGCCGAAGGCAATCAGGTAGGTGTAGTTCCGATCGCAGACGCCCTCAAGATGGCAGAGGAGGCGACCCTGGATCTGGTTCAGGTTACAGATTCCGATCCGATCGTCTGTAAAATAATGGACTACGGCAAAAAAGTCTTCGACGAGAAAAAAGCGAAGGCTGCTGCCAAGAAGAAGCAGAAACAGACGCAAGTCAAAGAGCTTAAGTTCCGACCAGGAACTGAAGAAGGGGATTATCAGGTAAAACTACGCAACCTGGTACGTTTCCTTGAAGGCGGGGATCGCGGCAAAATCACTATCCGCTTCCGTGGCCGTGAGATGGCACACCAAGAAATTGGTATGAAACTCATGGAGCGAATTGAAGCAGACATTGACGCGCTGGCTCAGGTTGAAATGCGGCCGAAAATGGAAGGCCGTCAAATGACCATGATCGTGGCTCCCCGCAAAAAGAAGTGAATTTGATTCAGTGATGAATCCCCTGCCATAAGCGGGGGTTTTGTCGTTCAGGTTCACATTGATGTCATTAAAAACGAATGCGGAGTTTTAAAAATGCCTAAGATGAAAACGAAAAGCGGAGCGGCCAAGCGGTTCAAGAAAACTGCTACCGGCTTCAAGCACAAGTCAGCCTTCACCAGTCACATCCTGACCAAGAAGAGCCCTAAGCGTAAGCGTCAGCTGCGTGGTACTTCATTGGTTGCCAAGTCTGATGTGGCATCCGTAAAGCGTATGCTCGGTAAGTAACGCAGCAATACACTCACAACGGTTTTAAGGTAGAAGGATTAAGGTATGGCTCGTGTTAAACGTGGCGTGGTTGCACGTCGTCGTCACAAGAAGGTTTTAAAGCAGGCCAAGGGTTACTACGGAGCTCGTAGCCGTGTATTCCGCGTTGCCAAGCAAGCGGTTATCAAAGCCGGTCAATATGCGTATCGCGACCGTCGTAACCGTAAGCGCGCATTCCGCGCACTGTGGATTGCCCGTATCAACGCAGGCGCTCGGGTTAACGGCCTGTCATACAGCCGTTTGATCGCTGGCCTGAAAAAGGCAAACGTTGAAATCGATCGTAAGGTTCTGGCAGATCTGGCCATGAACGAACAGCAGGCATTTGCCGCTGTTGTTGAGAAAGCAAAAGCATCTCTTTGATCGCTTAGCTCTTTCATCGATTACGAATCGATCCGGTGCCAGTTGTTGATAAAGCAACAGGCATTGTTTAATAGGGGAAGGGCACGCTCTTCCCCTATTTTTGTTTAAAGATTTCAATTTTGAAATCCTCACTTCTGGTTTGGAGCAGGGTCAATGGAAAACCTGGAGCAACTGGTTCAGGACGGTTTAACGGCGGTCGAAAAAGCCGACAGCTTGCAGGCGCTTGATCAAATTCGTGTGGAATACCTCGGCAAAAAGGGCATTATTACTCAGCAGGCAAAAACGCTGGGCAAGCTCTCCGCAGAGGAGCGCCCCGCAGCCGGCCAGAAGATTAATGAGGCAAAAGGACAGGTTGAGCAGTCGATTAATGCCAAGCGTAGCTCTCTTGAACGAATTGCCATTGAGCAAAAGCTTGCCAATGAATCCATTGACGTAAGCCTGCCTGGCCGCGGTCAGGATCTTGGTGGCTTGCATCCGGTTACCCGTACACTGCAGCGTATCGAAGAGTTCTTCTCCCGTGCGGGTTACACCGTAGAGCAGGGGCCAGAGATTGAGGACGATTACCACAACTTTGAAGCGCTGAATATTCCAGGCCACCACCCGGCTCGGGCTATGCACGATACCTTCTATTTCAACCCGGGTACGCTGTTGCGCACCCATACCTCCCCGGTTCAGATCCGTACGATGGAAGCGGCAAAGCCTCCATTTCGTATGATTTGCCTGGGCGGGTTTATCGTTGCGACTCTGACATGACCCACACCCCGATGTTTCATCAGGTTGAAGGGTTGTTGGTAGAGAAAAATGTCAGTTTTGCGGATCTGAAAAGTACCGTTGAGGAGTTCCTGCGAGTGTTTTTCGAGCGCGATCTTCAGGTGCGTTTTCGCCCATCTTACTTCCCGTTTACCGAACCCTCTGCCGAGGTGGATATCGAGTGGGGTCGTGAAGCCGATGGAAGCATTAAGTGGCTGGAAATCATGGGGTGCGGCATGGTGCACCCGAAAGTGTTTGGATACTGCGGTATTGATGCCGAGGAATATCGTGGTTTTGCATTTGGCATGGGTGCCGAGCGCCTGGCCATGCTCCGCTATGGCGTAGATGACCTGCGCATGTTCTTTGAGAACGATCTGCGCTTTTTGCGTCAGTTCCGTTAACACAACGTTTACGGCATCCAAATCAACAGTCGAAACCGCATCAGGACAAGGCAATAACCATGAAATTCAGTGAGCAGTGGTTGCGCGAATGGGTTAACCCGGACATCAGCTCTCAGGAGTTGATGGATCAGATTACGATGGCAGGGCTGGAAGTTGATGGCTTCGAGCCCGTGGCCGGCAAGTTTCAGGGTGTGGTCGTTGGGGAGGTTCAATCGGTTGAACCTCATCCAGACGCGGACAAGCTCCGTGTATGTCAGGTGAATGACGGCAGCCAGGTTGTGCAGGTTGTGTGTGGTGCGCCCAACGTACGCCAAGGCTTGAAAGTGCCTTTTGCGGTGATTGGCGCAGTATTGCCCGGCGATTTCAAAATTCGCAAAGCCAAGCTGCGCGGCCAGCCTTCAGAAGGGATGCTGTGTTCTGAATCCGAATTGGGTTTGTCTGAAAGCCATGAAGCTTGATGGAGCTGCCATCCGATGCACCGGTCGGCTCAGCGTTGAGCGATTACCTCAAGCTGAACGATGTGGCCATAGATGTGGACCTGACCCCCAACCGCAGCGACTGCCTCTCTATTAAAGGGATTGCGCGAGAAGTGGGCGTGCTAAACAGCTTGGTTCCAGAAGCACCGCAGATCAATCCTATTGAAGCTGTGCACTCAGAAGTACCTAATATTCGCGTGGATGCACCAGAAGCTTGCCCGCGCTACTTGGGGCGGATTCTTCGCAACGTGAATCTTCAGGTAGAAACACCTCTGTGGATGCGGGAGAAGCTCCGCCGTGCAGGTGTGCGCTCAATTGATGCGGCGGTGGATGTTACCAACTACGTGATGCTGGAGCAGGGCCAGCCTCTGCATGCGTTTGATCGTGATGAGATAAATACCGGTATTGTCGTACGCATGGCCAAGCCAGCGGAAAAGCTGGTGCTATTGGATGGCCAGGAAGTTGAGCTGACCCAAAAGACCCTGGTGATTGCCGATCATGAGAAGGCCATTGCCATTGCGGGCATTATGGGTGGTGAGCACTCGGGCGTTAGCGCAAAAACCCGTGACCTGGTGCTTGAGTCTGCTTATTTTGAGCCGATCTCTCTCGCGGGTAAGGCCCGCCACTATGGCCTGCACACAGATGCGTCCCATCGTTTTGAGCGTGGCGTGGATTACGAGCTTGCTCGCGATGCCATGGAACGCGCTACAAAATTATTGATGGACATAGTAGGTGGTGAGCCTGGCGAGATAATTGAAGTCTCCAGTGCAGAGCATTTGCCAAAACCCCGAGTAATTGATTTGCGGGCAAAGCGCTTGGCGGATGTGTTAGGCCTGGAAATTGACCGTACTACCGTTGAGGAAATCCTGACCCGCCTTGGTTTGCGCGTTGATAAGCTGTTGAAGGATGGCTGGCGTATCCTTGTGCCCAGTTTTCGGCCGGACATTTCGATCGAAGAAGACTTGATCGAAGAGGTGGGGCGTATTTACGGCTACAACAATCTGCCGGTTACTGAGCCAACGGGCTCCTTGGGCCTTCGGCTAAATGACGAGGCGACTCGCCCGTTGTCGGCTATACAGAATTATTTTGTGTCTCACGGCTACCAGGAGGCGATCACCTACAGCTTTGTGGATCCGAAGGTGCAGGCTCAGATCGACCAGAGCGTGAAGGCATAGCCTTGGCGAACCCCATTTCGTCGGATCTGTCAGTCATGCGCACAAATCTCTGGAGTGGCTTGCTGAAAACAGTCGCTCATAACCAGAATCGACAGCAGCCGCGCATCCGCCTGTTCGAAACAGGTTTGCGCTTTCTGCAGGACGACCAGCGTATCGACCAGCAGCCCATGTTGGCAGGCGTGGTTGTTGGTTCACAATATCCTGAAAACTGGGTAAACGGTCGCAGAACGGCCGATTTCTTTGATGTAAAAGGTGAGTTAGAAGGCTTGTTCAGCTTGCTGGGTATTGAAATCGGGTTTGTTGGCAGCCGGCATCCGGCGCTGCACCCCGGCCAGACAGCCGAACTCCTGCGGGATGGTGAGCATGTGGGGTGGCTAGGTACGCTGCACCCACAAGTGCAGAAAAATCTTGAACTTAATGGCACCATCCTGATGTTTGAGCTATCCTTGAATTCGATCGTTACTGGATATGTGCCTAATTTCAAAGAAATTTCGAAATTCCCGGAAGTTCGTCGGGATTTGGCTATTATTATTGGTGGCGAGGTCGCGTTTTCCGACGTAGAGCGTGTAACCCGAAAACACGCCGGTGAGCGCCTGACAGCGTTGCGCGCGTTTGATGTATATGAAGGGGAGAGCTTGGGCGAGGGCAACCGGAGCTTGGCTCTCAGCCTGTTCTGGCAGCATCCCGAGCGTACGTTAAACGAAGATGAAGTGCATTCGCTCTTCAACGGTGTTATCGACGCACTGAAAGATGAGCTGGGAGCAACACTAAGGAGTTGAGACATGGCGGCTTTGACGAAAGCGGAAATGGCAGAGCGCTTGTACGAGGAATTGGGCTTGAACAAACGCGAAGCCAAGGAAATGGTGGAAGCTTTCTTCGATGAGATCAGAGGCGCACTCAGCCATAACGAGCAAGTAAAACTGTCGGGTTTCGGTAACTTCGATCTGCGTGATAAAAAGCAGCGTCCGGGGAGAAACCCAAAAACTGGCGAAGAGATTCCGATAAGCGCACGACGTGTTGTTACGTTTCGCCCGGGACAGAAACTGAAACAGAAAGTAGAAGCGTATGTTGGAACCCAGTCATAACAACGAACTCCCCGCTATTCCCGGGAAGCGCTACTTCACGATAGGTGAGGTAGCGGAACTGTGCGCGGTAAAGGCTCACGTTCTGCGCTATTGGGAGCAGGAATTTTCGCAGCTATCGCCGGTTAAGCGCCGGGGTAATCGCCGCTATTATCAGCGTGCCGATGTGATCACCATCCGCCAGATACGCAGTTTGCTCTACGAGCAGGGTTATACCATTGGTGGCGCCAAGCAAAAGCTGAGTAGCCATGAAGTAAAAGATGACACCACTCAGTACAAGCAGCTTATCCGGCAAATGATCACCGAACTGGAAGAGGTTCTGGACGTACTTAACGCGCCAGCAAAATAGACAACCCCTTCTGACACAAAAAAGCCGAAGTGATTCGTCATCACTTCGGCTTTTTTGTGTCTAGGTTAACTCGTTGCTTTTTAAAGGTTTGTATACCTTGCAGCGAGTAAGAGGGTTACCAGTCAGTGACCGATTTAACTTCCAGGAACTCTTCCAGGCCCCAGACGCCACCTTCCCGGCTGCCATTGCCAGACTGTTTCATGCCGCCGAATGGGAAGCCGGCCGATCCGGATTTACCGTTGACCTCCACCATGCCGGACCTGACTTGCCTGGCGAGCCTGCGAGCCCTGTCTTTATCAGAGGTCTGGATGTAGTTGGTAAGCCCATAGAGGGTGTCGTTAGCCAGCTCTATAGCCTCTTCTTCGGTTTCAAAAGGTGTGATGACCAAGACTGGGCCAAAAATCTCTTCACTCCAGATTGTCATTCCAGGAGCGACATCTGAAAAAACCGTCGGCTTTACGAAATAACCTGTTTCAAAACCTTCCGGCCGCCCTTCGCCGCCGGCAACCAACGTGGCACCTTCTTCTATGCCCTGCTTAATCAGCGCCTGAACCTTCACAAACTGTTGTTCGGAGACCACTGGCCCGATATGTCGGCCCTCTGTGCCTGCATGGCCCACATCAGTTTTGCTGGCAATCATCGCGGCAGTTTCAACGGCCTGCTTGTATACAGACTTTTCCACCAGCATTCGCGTGGGTGCGTTGCAAGACTGGCCTGAGTTAGCAAAGCAGTGGCGTACACCACGAGTCACCGCTTTTTCATCGGCATCCGCAAAAATGATATTGGCGCCTTTGCCGCCTAGCTCCAGACCCACTCGCTTCATGGTATCGGCGGCTGCAAGTGTGATCGCTTTGCCGGCACGGGTAGAGCCGGTAAAACTCACCAGGTCAATATCTGGATGCTTGGAGAGTTGCGAGCCAACACCCGCGCCATCTCCGTTAACCAGGTTGAAAACGCCTTCCGGGAAGCCTGAGCTGTCTATCATCTCAGTAAGAAGCATGGCCGACAGAGGCGATATCTCAGATGGTTTCAGGACTATTGTGCAGCCTGCGGCCAGCGCTGGTGCTACTTTCAACATCACCTGGTTCATCGGCCAGTTCCAGGGTGTGATCAACGCGCAGACACCTACTGGCTCGTGCAGAATGATGTTATCCGGTGCGTGATCACCAAGGGGGTGTTCAAAGCTAAAAGACTTCAAAGCACGGATGGTATTTTTCAAATGGGCTGCACCGGCGCCAACCTGTGCGCTTCTTGCAAGATCAATGGGCGCGCCCATTTCCTGGCTGATGGTTTGCGCCATTTCTTCCGCGCGCGCCTTGTAGGTTTCGAACAGGCGCTCCAGCAGCTCAATACGTTGTTCTTTGGTAGAAGCCGCCCAAGCAGGGAGAGCTTTCTTTGCAGCACTGACAGCGTTATCTGTATCAGCTTGCGTACCCAGAGTAATCGTGGAAAACCCTTTTTCATCAGAAGGGTTGATCACTTCCAGGCGCTGGGATCCGTCAGGCGTGACCCATTTTCCATCAATGTAAAACTTGGTTGCATCCATCATGATTCAGCTCTTGGTTGGAAATTTGGATTATGGTAACAGATTGATGGGGTGTTGCGTCTGGGCAGGCGAATCCGTGAAGTTATTTCATATAAAGTGTGGGTGCGGGTTGAATTGAGCGAGTGTTGCACTGATCTATCAAAGGTAGCCATCAAGAATAGCCAACCAGGAGAATCGCCATGCATGTATTCATTGCAGGAGCCAACGGGCAGATAGGGCAACATTTGTTGCGGGAAATGGCAAACAGTGATCATGAAGCCCGTGCTCTTGTCCGGCACTTGGAACAGGGTCCTGAATTGCAACAACTGGGCGCCACTGAGACCGTGCTGGGGGATCTGGAAAAGGATTGCAGCGAGGCTATGAGAGGCTGTGATACGGTCATCTTCACCGCTGGCTCAGGCCCGCATATCGGGCCGGACAAAACCATTAGTGTAGATCAGGATGGCGCCATCCGGCTGATTGATAGCGCCAAGGCCACCGGCGTAAAGCACTTTATCATGGTGAGCAGTATAGGTGCCGAGGAGCCAGGTAATGGCCCTGAAAAACTTCGCCATTACCTTCAAGCAAAGCACAACGCCGATGAGCATCTGAAAAAGAGCGGTCTGCACTACACCATTGTTCGGCCGGGTCAGCTCACTAGCGATGAGGGCACGGGCAAGATCTCTGTCAGTGCAGAGCAGCAAGGCGGGGGCAAAATTCCACGGCAGGATGTTGCTCGCGTTCTGTTGGCCGCGCTGGAGGCGAATACCACCTCTGACCGGGTTTTTTATGTGGTATCTGGTGATACCCCAGCGAATGAGGCACTGGCAAAACTGTAACGCTATCGAGGTCTGAGCCTGTGTCGCCACCGGGCCTGTGAATTGCTCAGCCTTTCCCCTAAGCTTGAGGTAGTCATTAGCCGAACGAGGCGGTTTGCAAAAGCACATGTCCGACAAAGAGCTCCGTACTAAATCCGATAAACAGTCGATCGACCAGTTTATCCACCAGGTTCGCAAACTTCCCAAAGCGAGCGGTGAGCAGGGGCGGCTGATTTTTGCTCTGGATGCCACTGCCAGCCGGGGTGCTACGTGGGATCAGGCTTGCCACTTGCAAAGTGAGCTTTTCCTGGCGACCAAGGATTTGGGCGGCCTGGCTATCCAGCTATGCTACTACCGAGGTTTTGGGGAGTTCAAGGCCACAGGTTTCGTCAGCAAGACCGGGCAGTTGCTTAACTTGATGAACGGCGTTTCATGTCTGGGCGGACGTACTCAGATTAGCAAGGTGTTAACACACGCCAGGAGCGAAACCCGCGCAAAAGCCGTCAAGGCCGTGGTGTTTATCGGGGATTGTTGTGAGGAGTCTGTGGATGAACTTTGCCATATTGCCGGGGAGTTAGGCATGTTGAAAACCCCGGTGTTTATGTTCCACGAGGGTGCCGATGCACATGCAAAAGCGGTATTCCAACAGGTAAGTAAGCTGTCGGGCGGCGCCTATGCACCCTTTGATCGCAACAGCCCCCAAGCACTTAAGGATCTTATGGCCGCTGTAGCGGTCTATGCTTCCGGGGGAGTCAAAGCCCTGCAGGACTATTCGAGTGGCAGCTCGCCGGAGGTTAAGCGTTTGTCTCAACAGATCAGGTAGCGCTTATGTCAATCAACCAGTGGGCCAATCGGCCCGGAGTATCTGAGTGCCACTAACACTTCTGGTTGTCGTAATGACGGCTATAGCTTGGGTCTGGTTACGTAGCCAGCCACCCAGCCAACGAAAACCGGCTATTCTCAAACTGGCGTTGATAGCCGGTATTTTGATATTGGTTCTTCTGGCCATTACCGGGCGTTTGAGCCTGGTGTTTGCCTTGCTTGTGTTTCTTTTCCCCTTGTTGCGCCGTGTGCTGCCATCTTTGCTATCGGGTCGGATGCCGGGCTCAGGAGGGGATGAGGCAACCGTGAAGCAGGGCAACCAATCTCATGTATCCAGTGATATTCTCAGTATGACGCTGGATCACGATTCTGAAACGATGAGTGGAGATGTACTGAAAGGCCCTATGGCCGGACGAGGCTTGGCGGATCTTGGCGAGAGTGAATTCATTGAGTTATTGCAATACTGTCGGGCCCATGACGAAGATTCCGCGCGGCTCTTGGAAACCTATTTAGATCGCCGCTTTGGAGATTCCTGGCGCACTGACGACCCAGCTGGTGATGACAGCGAGGAGAGTAGTGAGCGTAAAAATCCGGGCCATGGCGGATCTCTGACCGACCGCGAAGCTTTGGATATCCTCGGGCTAGAAGCTGGTGCCAGCCGCGATGAGATTGTTCAAGCTCATCGTAGGGTGATGCAAAAGATACACCCGGACCATGGCGGGAGTAACTACCTTGCCGCCCGTGTGAATGAAGCCAAAGAGCAACTGATGAGCTGAGACGCTTTAGGGTATATTCTGGATCGCCAAAGGATAGCAAAATGCGTGACGAGGAAAACAATCGGAATACCTCCTCCGAGAAGCAAGCTAAGGAGGCCGCAGACGAACAAGAGACTCGCGCTAAGGTTCAGGATCGGGAATCCCGCGAACAGACACCGACGTCGAGCGAGAAGTCACTGACTACGAAAGAACGTAATTCCGTTGCCGAGCATGGCAACCTATCGCCGCTGACTGTTTATTCTATTATCCTGCGCGAGGGCGAAGATGAGCTTCACCGCCCGAAAGTCTCGCTCTGGTGGTCGGGTGTGGCGGCGGGCGTCGGGATTTCGTCCTCGGTTCTTGTAGAGGGAGTTATCCGATCTAATCTTGGTTCGACTCACCCCTACTTAACGTTGATTGAAAGCCTGGGGTATTCGTTCGGGTTTGTCCTGGTCATCCTGTGCCGGCTTCAATTGTTCACCGAGAATACCATTACAGTTGTGCTGCCGGTTTTAGCCGACCCGACGCGCAATCGGTTCTATTGCGCCGCGCGCCTATGGGGTCTTGTACTCGTGGCCAATCTTGTTGGTACGTTTTTAACCGCCGCCATCGGCGTCCACGGCAGTATTTTTCCCGTCGAGACTCTCACAGCTATCCTCGAGATATCACGCCACTTGGCGGAGCTGACCCCGGCTGAGACGTTTTTGCGTGGTATTCCCTCAGGCTTTTTCATAGCGGCAATGGTGTGGATGTTGCCTTCGGCGAAGGGATCCGAAGTACTGGTAATTGTGATGTTTACCTGGCTGATCGCGGCGGGTGATTTTACCCATGTGATTGCCGGGTCAAACGAAATTTTCACTCTGGTGCTCAATGGGGAAATGAATATCTTTACCGGCTTGATCTACCATATTTCACCGGTGCTTCTCGGCAACATTCTCGGCGGTACCGGCTTGTTCGCAATGCTAGCCTATGGTCAGGTGCATGAAGAAATGTGATGTTCTGCCCGGGCCAAAAATTCTCCGATATGCTCGAACGCTTCTTCCGCCTCTGGTAACAGGGGCGTAAAAAGGTGCCACACATGAACCATGTCGGGCCAGGTTTCCATTTCTACCGGTGAGCCAGCTGCCTGGGCTTTTGCAACGTACCTTTGGGCGTTTTCCAGCAGTAGCTCCGATTCACTGGCGTGAATGAGTGTTGGAGGGAGATTATGGAGGTCTCCTCGCAGCGGAGATGCCATTTTACTGGTGGGCAATACTCGCATACCCAAAACCGTCCCCCACCACAGTAGCGGTAGGGGTATGCGCGCCAGTTTCTCAATGGTTGGTCCTAGCATGACATCGGTGTTGAGGTTAGATCGCCTGCCCAGAGATGTGAGCATGAGTTCAGTAGAGGGCGACAGGGCAATAGCGGCAGTTGGTGGCTGCAGCCCTTGGTCCCGTACCCAGGCAATCAGCCCTAAGGTGTGGCTGCCGCCAGCGGAGTCCCCGGCGATCACCACAAATTTGGCCGGTGCCTTTCCATCTGGGCCGTTCTCAAGCATCCAGAGGTAAGCCCGCTGGCAGTCAATAATGCCATCCAGATAGCGGTTTTCGGGCATTAGCCGGTAATCAATGGCGAACACACAGGCGTTGGCCAGCCTCGACAACCGGTCAGTGATAGCGCGATGACTTTTGGGGCTGCCGGCGATCCAGGAACCACCGTGAATGTAGAGAATCCGGCGATCGGGTTCTGAGCCCGGTGCAATCACCCATTCCCCTTTGGGGGCGCCGTTTGCAGAGGGGCGAATTTCCGAGACGTACTCTAGACCGTCATTCATGCTATCCATGTAGCCCCGCAGAGCCTTCACACGAGCCCGGCCACGGAGGCCTTCGGCCGCGGCGTGCATCCCTTTTATTGTTTCAAGCACTTGCTGGCGAGCTTCGTTTTGTGGCTGACGGGTGGCCGCTTTGTTTTTACTCCCGGCCTCGCGTTTTCGACGCAGTACAAATATCACGGTGGCTGCCAGCGCGACTGTCATCAGGCCAAACCACATCATCGAGAACCATGCGATTCCGAAAATCATGTGTAATCCCTTTGTGATGTAAGGTCACCTCGCCTATGAGCCTACCACGCTGGTCGATTCATGGCGCTCACGTTTGTTGTGGTCGGTGCAGGAGGTCGGGCCAACCGATGTGATGCCCACAATCTGAGAGTTAAACCTCGAATCTACCTGAGTCACTTTTAGATTTGGGTAACTCGGGTAGCTAACGCCGTAAGTGGCGGTGTTGGCATCATGCCTGCGTTAGATGGCTCTCTGACTGATCTGCAGATCACGGTGGTGGCGCATTACGTTGAAAGGCGGCGTCAAAAAAACAGCCTGTAACAGGTGACGTCTGTTTTCCAGAAACAAAAAAGCTCGGACCTTGCGGCACCGAGCTTAAATGTTGAAATATGGTCGGGACGGAAGGATTTGAACCTTCGACCCCTTGCACCCCATGCAAGTGCGCTACCAAGCTGCGCTACGCCCCGATTTGCTAATTTTGCCTTTTCAAAGCCTAGCTTTGATGGCTAGTACCAAGGAGACTTAAAGAGGAATCTCAGTGGCTTAGCGGGAGCGAAGTCTACACTAGCCCAGATCAAAAATAAATAGGTTTTGGTGGTTTCGCTCCCACATAGTTTACCGAAGCTTTGTTTCTCTAAGTTGCTGAACGAATTCTGGCGGGTCAAAGCTATCGGGTTGTGATTCGGCCCAGTATTTATCGAAGACCGCCATTCCGGTCTTGCCTTCAAGTAGGGAGCCGGGGGCCAGGAAAGGGAACAGGTCGATGTACGAGTGTACTTCGGTTTTTGATACCCGGCGTACAATGTGTTCTGGGCCCAGTTCGCCAGGGTGACGTAGCCCCGAGGCTTCCAGCAGGTTCTGTAGGGCGTCCAGGGTGTTTCTGTGGAAGTTATATACCCTATTGCTCTTATCTTCTACGTCGAGCTTGCTGCTTCGTCTGGGGTCCTGAGTTGCAACACCGCTGGGGCAGCGGCCGGTATGGCAGTTCAGGGCTTGAATGCAGCCTAGTGAGAACATATAGCCGCGTGCGGCGTTGCACCAGTCGGCACCCAGCGCCAGAGTGCGCGCAATGTTAAATGCCGAGGTGATTTTGCCCGCTGCACCAATGGATATATCTTCCCTGAGGTTGGTGCCCACCAGTGTGTTGTGCACCAGAAGGAGTGCTTCCGTCATGGGTGTGCCAATGCGGTTAATAAACTCCAATGGTGCGGCTCCTGTACCGCCTTCACCGCCATCTATCACAATGAAATCCGGTTTGAGGCCGGTTTTAAGCATCGCTTTAACAATCGCAAACCACTCCCAAGGATGGCCAATAGCCAGCTTGAAGCCCACCGGCTTGCCGCCAGACAACTCGCGGAGCTGATCGAGGAATTCAAGCATCTCAATGGGTGTGGAAAAGGCAGAATGCTGTGCAGGAGAAATGCAATCTTCGCCTATAGAAACACCTCGGGCTTCGGCAATTTCCGGTGTTACTTTGGCGCCAGGAAGAATGCCTCCGTGGCCGGGTTTTGCCCCTTGAGATAGTTTGACCTCTATCATTTTTACTTGGTCGAGGGTGGCGTTTTTCTCGAACATGTCAGGGTTGAATGATCCGTCTTTGTTACGACAGCCGAAGTAGCCGGAACCAATCTCCCAAACCAGGTCGCCGCCGGGCTGCCTGTGATAACGAGAAATGGAGCCTTCCCCTGTGTCGTGATAGAAGCCGCCCATTTTTGCACCGGTGTTCAGGCTTAGAATGGCGTTCGCAGAAAGTGAACCAAAACTCATGGCTGAAATGTTGAAAACACTTGCACTGTAGGGCTTGGCGCAACGCGAGCCGATCTGCACGCGGAAGTTGCTGTCGGGAATTTTAGAAGGCTTCAGTGAGTGATTGATCCACTCAAAACCCTCGTCGTACATCTTTAGCTGCGAGCCGAAGGGGCGTTTATCCAGCACATTCTTGGCGCGCTGATAAATGATGGTGCGCTGATCCCGGGAAAACGGCTGTTCGTCGTTATCAGACTGAATAAAGTACTGCCGAATCTCGGCCCTATGGATTCGAACAGGTAACGGAAGTGCACCATGATGGGGTAATTACGACTGATGGTGTGTGTGGTTTGCAGAACGTCGTAGGTCCCCAGAATGACTAAGGCGCCGAATAGGCCCGGTATCAGATACCAGGTTTCGTAGTGCAGGCTCAGAGCCAGCGAGGCAATAAAGCCGGTAATACTAATAACGTAAGCTGAGTAGCGCATCGGGAAAGTGGTTGTTTTCTCCATGAATATCTCGTGTGGCTCCGTGGATGTGGTGCGTGGTTTGCTTCATTTTTTTAGCGCCTAGTATATCGATACGGCGCCTGACTGATATCTGATTGCTTGGGTTTTTGGCTTTGGGGCACCGACGTTGGTCTATGCTAAGTGTCGATGCATTAAATTATTGCGCTTTTGATGTTTTGAGTTCAAAACATTATTATGGCGCGCTTGTAACGTTTTGACCCAGATTGCGAAGGGTTTTTCGGTATTAAATTCAGAACTAGGAGGCGCCAACACGTGGGCGACGTAATTAAAGACGAGTATCAAACGGATTACGTAGCTGGCCAGGATAATATCAGACCATTCGGGCTGGATCTGCACGCACCGGTATTTCCGATTACGGCAATATTGGTGGTGGTGTTTGTTATTGGGACGTTGATGTTTCCGACAGTAGCTAAAGACTTGTTGGACGGCGCCAAGAACGACATTATCGAAACTTTTGATTGGTTCTTTCTGCTAAGCGCCAATGTTTTTGTCATCGTGTGTATTGCGTTGATTTTTATGCCAGTAGGTAAGATTCGCTTGGGTGGCATGGATGCGAAGCCCGAGTTTTCCACCATCTCCTGGTTTGCGATGCTTTTCGCAGCCGGCATGGGTATTGGCCTGATGTTCTGGGCTGTGGCAGAACCGGTGGCATATTACACGGGCTGGTTCGGCACACCGTTTGGCGTAGAGGCGAATACGCCAGAGGCGCGTAACCTTGCCATGGGTGGCACCATGTATCACTGGGGCCTTCATCCGTGGGCTGTGTACTCGATTGTTGCGCTTTCTTTGGCCTTCTTTGCGTACAACAAGAACATGCCGCTAACCATCCGCTCGGCGTTCTTCCCGCTGCTAAAAGACAAAGTGTGGGGCTGGCCTGGTCATATCATCGATAGCTTGGCGGTTGTGGCCACCATTTTTGGTCTGGCGACTTCGCTCGGGTTTGGCGCGCAGCAAGCAGCTTCAGGCCTTGATTATCTGTTTGGCATGGGCTCAGGCATCAACGTACAAATGGCTATCATTGTTGGTGTAACAGCTGTTGCGCTTCTCTCAGTGCTACGAGGCCTTGATGGTGGCGTTAAGGTGCTGAGTAACATCAACATGTCGCTGGCAGGCATTCTGTTGTTCTTCGTTATTTTTGCCGGCCCCACCATGAGCATACTGGAAAACCTGTGGGTGACGAGCACCAGCTATGTAACCAACGTTGTGGCATTTAGTAATCCGTTTGGTCGTGAAGATGAAGCCTGGATGCGCGGCTGGACTGTATTCTATTGGGCCTGGTGGATTTCCTGGTCACCGTTTGTAGGTATGTTTATTGCGCGAGTTTCCAAGGGCAGAACGGTTCGTGAGTTCATATTGGCGGTTCTTATTATCCCGACTGTGATTACTGCGGTATGGATGAGCTCCTTTGGTGGCGCGGCACTTGAGCAGATCGACCAGGGTGTTGGGGCGCTTGCGGAAGATGGCATCACTGAGGTTTCTCTGGCGACCTTCCAGATGTTTGCAAACCTTCCAATGACTGAGATCCTTTCGTTTATTGGTATTGTGCTGGTATTGGTATTTTTTATAACCTCTTCGGATTCGGGCTCTCTGGTTATCGACAGCATAACTGCGGGTGGTAAAACCGATGCGCCCACCGCACAACGTGTGTTCTGGGTTGTTATGGAGGGGGCTATTGCGGCTGCGCTGATCTTTGGTGGCGGCACCGATGCTCTGGGTGCTATCCAGCGACTGCAGTGAGTGCAGGCTTGCCATTTACGGTGATACTGCTGGTTATGACTTGGGGCTTGCTGAAAGGCCTGACCCATGAGCGGAAGCTGCTGATCGCCAGGGGCGAGATGACTTAAAGCAGTGGAGCATAAAAAAACCGGAGCTTTGGCTCCGGTTTTTTTATGCTCGTTACTTAGTAATTTAGTAATACGGAAAATCTAACGCAGGTATAACTGAGCCTTCCGTCCTAGAGCTTAGCGAAAGTTTCCATGGCGTAGTTTGCACGCTCTGCGGGAGTGAAGTGAGGGCGTTTTAAGCCTCAACCGCACGCAATCTTGGCAGCAGGCCACGGCCGTTAGCCATTTGGATGGCCAAGCCAGGCCGGGCGTTAAGCTCAAGCAGAAGTGGGCCTTCGTTGGCATCGACCACAATATCTACGCCCATATAGCCCAGACCCGTTGCTTCATAACAACGCGAAGCCATTTCAAGCATCTCACCCCAGGCATCAATATTTATATTTCCCAATGCCAGGCCGGTATCCGGGTGGAGTGTGATCGGCCTGTTGAACTGCACAGCGTTCAGGCTTTTGCCCGTACTTATGTCCAAGCCTACGCCTACCGCACCTTGGTGCAGGTTAGCTTTGCCATCAGAGGCGGTAGTCGCAAGCCTCAACATGGCCATAACAGGGTAGCCCTGGAACACAACGATGCGTATGTCGGGCACGCCCTGATGGGAATAGCGGGCCAGTGACGGCGACGATTCCACCAGGTTTTCCACAATGGCTACATCGGGTGTGCCGGCCAAGGAATAAAGGCCGGCCAGAATGTTGGTTAAGTGCCGCTCCAGCACAGGTGCACCCACGCGGGCCCCGGATGCTTTTACAAAGAAGTCCTCATCCCGGCCGGTGATCACAGTAATGCCTTTGCCACCTGAGCCTTTTGCGGGCTTGATGGCAAAGCCTGCAAGCTCTTCAGCCATTTCCCTGAAACGGGAAATCTCGTGCTGTTGTTTTACAACCTGCAAGAGCTTTGGCGTTTTTACGCCATATTCGGCAACAACCAGCTTCGTTTTGAGCTTGTTATCTACCAGCGGGTAGGACGCGCGCTCGTTATAGCGCGCTATGTAGTCTACATTGCGCCGGTTCATGTTCAGCATGCCCAGCCGCTTTAATGAGCGTGGAGAGATCCAATCCATATCAGTCGTAGGCCTTCATTGGCGTGAAGCGTTTAAGCTCGGTGAGCTTATAGCCGGTGTATTGGCCCATCAGAAGAATCAGTCCCAAGACTGCAAAGTGCAGTTCTGGGAAGTTGAACGTCAGGTGGCCCGCCAACGGAGCACTCATCAACAAGTAGGCACAGATGGCAACGAACAGGCTGCCAGAACCTTGAATCAGAACTTCTTGGCCGCTTTCTTCTTCCCAAAGAATGGACATGCGCTCAATCGTCCAAGCGATGATGACCATAGGGAAAAAGGTAACGGTCATGCCTGTGTTAAAGCCCATCTGGTAACCGAAGATACTCAGGCCTGCAGTAATGAAAATAACCAGAATAATGAGGGCTGATATTCGCGATACCAGGAGGAGGTTCAGGCTTGAGAGGTATCCCCGCATCATCAGGCCGATTGAGACCACGGACAAAAAGGCTATCAGCCCGGGTATCAAGGTGGTTTGCACAAAGGCGACTGCAATCAACACAGGCATGAAGGTACCGGAAGTTCGAATGCCAATCACGATGCGCATAAACGCAACCACAAGCGCCCCAAGCGGCAGCAACAGTAGCATGCGGAACATACTCTGCTCTTCAATGGGGAGTTCGTAAAAGCTCAGGAAGCCCAAACCATTTCCTTTAGACTGCATGGCCGCAAGCTGAAGCGCGGGCACCGTCTGGCGAAGCATGGAGAAACTGATCTCGGAATTGTCGCCACCAACAACGTCAAGTAGCGATTCCGGGCCTTGTCGCCAAAGCAGAATATCGTCTGGAACCCCTTGGGCAGCCGTTTTCGGGTTAAGCGTGAGCCACTGCTCGCCATTATAGATCTGTAGAAAAGGGGTCAGCTGTTGCCGCCGGCGGGCATCTTCAAGCTTTAGGCCATCGGCCGTTCTTGCGGGGATACCTGAATGGTTAAGCATGTTAACCAGCAGTTGCAGATAGTTCTCCTCGGAAACGAGAAGCGTCGTGTTCTGCACCCGAGTGTCTGGCTGCATCAGGCGGATCAGCTCCCGTGTCATGCTTTCTGGAGTGCTTGAGCGAGCTTCAGCTTGAGCCAGAATTTCCCGCACCGCGGTTGCCTGAGGCTCTTCCCAGAACAATCGCTTGGTTTCGGGTGGCTGAGCTGGAGGGGTTGGCTCTGCGCCTGGGTCGGGTACGAACTGGGCTTTGAAATAGAGAGTTTGTGGGCCTGATACTTCTCGCTTGGTCCACTCTGCGCGCCGGCTGCCAGCTTTATCGATAATCGAAAAGCCATAGCCAGGTGATGCGGCTTGTTCTGTCAAAATACTAAACCCAGGTGGTTGCCCGGGTACGTTCAGGCTCGCTACAACGGGGTCACTTGCGCCATCAAAATCAACGCGGGCTTCCACCATCCAAACCGGGCGCTGGTCGCCGGTGAGCCAAGGAATACCAAGTTCTATGTGTCGCCATACGGCGAGGGAAATGCCTGCTGCAATGAGAAGGAAAACAGCGATATAAAACGGTAGGCGGGATGGGCTGGTCACTATTATTTCCCGTTGTCATTGTCGGTGCGGATGGATTCAGGCAATTCTGTTGCATACTCTTTACCGACATCAATCAACATGACATCCCGGAGTACGTTTCGGCCAATGAGGGCTTGGTAAGTAAGGTTGCTTCGGTCTGAAAGGGTAAATTCCGCCACTTGCTCATGGTCGCCAATAGAGAACTGAAGCTCTACCACAACTCGCCGCTCGGCCTCGTCTGTGCTGGCTTGAATCACTTTCACGCGTCGCGAAATTTCTTTCTCAAGGGTGACGAAGTCTTCTGTGCCGGGTACAGGTACATCGAAGCGCACCCAGTTGCTTCCATCACGTTCAAAGCGGGTAATCTTGCGGGCGTCGATGGATGAGGTTTCGGCACCACTATCAATCCGTGCTTTGTAGACGAGCTCCGGCCCTGCCAGGTAAAAGTTTTCAACCTCACCAACAACCACTTTTCCTTTGAGCCGGTCAGCCCGGCCTTGGGTTTTCTCAGAAGCGGGACAGGCCTTCTGAGCGGGCATGGGTGGGCAAGAGGGCTTTGCAACCTGGGTAGTGATCGCATTCAGCACTTTTTGTGTAACCGCTTCGTTCTGCCTCAGAATCGTTTCATGCCGAACTGTGGCGTTGTTCTCCATGGCGACCAATGTTGCACGCTGGCTCTGAGACGACGCGTTCAGATCGCTCAGGTCGGACTTGGGAACCATGAAATACCTGTCTGCCGAGCACCCCGTCAGCAGAACTGTGCCTGCAATAACCATGATGGAGAACGTCGAAAGACCAGCTCGCAATCGTTTAGAATACATGAAAAACCCCTGAGCCGGTTGCCGGTCACATACAGAATAAAATAGATGTGACGGTCTAAAAGTGTATGACGGAGAATATCTGGAGCGGAAGTATACAACAATCCAGCTGTGTATTTGTTTTACAGTTGGTTAAGGGGTGATTTTTATACGTGTTTTTTGCCTATATGTAGCGCGGTAGGAAATGGCTTGTCCCAAGAATCTCGTGTGAGCGCAGGTATTCCTGAATCACTGGGGAGCAGTTCAGGTATAGCAGCAACAATTCCCGTTGTATGTCCTGATCCTGAATTCGGGCTGCAAAGACAATCAAGTCGCGTACAGCATCATCACTGCTGGCCTCGACTGCCACTGTGCTCCTGCCATATCGGCTGTTGAGCAGGGACGTTAGCCGTTGCAAATGAAACTCACCGGTGTGAGTGATATGAGGAAGAATCCTAAAATCGGCTGAACCATATAATCCAGACGTGCTTTCTCTGCACTCACTATAAGAGCTGTCAGCCTGGAGGAAATCTGAGCCTAGCTTTCGCCAGAGTTCTTTCAGCATGGTCAATTGTCCGTTTTAGCTCTATGTCGACCCGAAAGCCGTTAAAAAAGCGTAATGCCATTAATCGCGGGTGACCTTTACTCTTTTAATAGATATTACGTTGCGCGTCCAGAGTCGGATTCGATCGCATTACCAAATTGCCAAACAGTCGTGATACAGGCTGTGCTTGCGTCTCATGGCAAAACGGCCGGCGAAAAGGCCGTTATGTTCCTATAGAATGTAATGCGTGGGTAAGCTCACGTTAATCCAAATAAATACTGAAAACCCAGAGGAGTGTTGCCTGTGCCTGAGGCCGTCAGCGAATTTATGGTTTCCCGGCCGGAAGTGGTGGTGGCATTGGTTGCTCTGCTGTTAGTTATCACGGCTGTGATTACGGGGCTGCTGGCAAAGTCCAGGGGAGACAGCCGGGCTGCAGGCCTGCAATCTGATGTGGCAGCGCACAGCCGGCGGATCGAAGAATTGATAGAAGAGCGCACAAGCCAACGAGTGAAGGTTGATGAGCTGGCAACTGAGCTGAGCGAGGCCCGTGCTGTGCTGCGGGAACAGCAGGTGATGCTGAAAGAAGAACGGCGCTCGGCTGCAGAGAAGCTCGCACTGCTGGAACACAATCGGGATGCCTTGAAACAAGAGTTCGAAAATCTCGCCAATCGAATTTTTGAGCAAAAAAGTGAACGCTTCACCGAGCAGACCCGCACAAGCCTGGATTCTTTGCTTAACCCCTTTCGGGATCAACTGCAGGATTTTCGCAAACGGGTGGAAGATGTGTACACCACAGAAACCCGAGACCGACAGGCACTTCGTAGTGAGATAAAATCCCTTCAGGATCTGAATCGGCAGATCACTGAAGAGGCAGCCAATCTTACCCGGGCTCTAAAGGGTGATAAGAAGATCCAGGGAAACTGGGGTGAATTGATTCTTGAGCGGGTACTGGAGAAATCCGGGCTACGCAAAGGCGTTGAGTATGAAACCCAGGGCAGTTACAGAGACAGTGAAAATCAGTTGTTGAGGCCAGATGTAGTAGTGAATCTGCCCGACAGCCGCAATCTGGTGATCGATTCAAAAGTATCGCTGCTGGCTTACCAGAAGTGGGTTACGGAAGAAGATGACGGCGCCCGGGAGCAGGCCCTTAAAGATCACGTGGACGCTGTACGCAATCACATTCGCACCCTTAGCGAGAAAGACTATAGCCAATTAGGTGGCCTGCACTCGCCAGATTTTGTGTTTCTGTTTATGCCCATAGAACCGGCATTTGTGGCAGCTTTTCAGCAAGACGAGACCCTTTTCTCAGAAGCCTTCGAGCGAAAGATTATTGTAGTAACACCCACAACACTGCTGGCAACCCTGCGCACGGTTGAAAACATCTGGCGCTATGAACGCCAGAGCCAAAACGCGCGGTTGATAGCAGAGCGCGCAAGCGCGGTTTATGACAAACTAAGAGTGTTTGTAGAGGCCATGGAGCGTCTTGGCGGGCAGCTTCACACTGCCCAGGTTACCTACGACTCGGCTATGAACACCCTGACGAGAGGGCGAGGTAACCTTATTTCCCAGGCTAACCGGTTTGTTGAGCTTGGAGTACGGGTAAAAAAAGAACTGCCGAAAGCTGTTACAGATCAGGCAGAGGTAGATTCTGATGAAGAAGTACAGAACAACGAACCGGATTTCGAAAAACAGGCAATTGGTGCAGCTAACGAGCAGGAGTAGGTGCCATGGCAATATGTTTTGGGGAAAGCCGTTTATCGGCCTGGAAATTAAAAGGCCGCCAGCTGGCCCGGGTGGCCATTGTCACTTCGGCGCTGATAGCAGGGCAGGCTGCCGCACTGGCGCCGGAGCACGAAACCCGCCGGTTGATGCTGGCTACTGAAGAGGCGGTAACTGCTGAAAACTGGGGCGAAGCCAGCGAGTACCTTAATCGCCTGCAACATCTGGACGTGGAAAAGCCCGCCGATTACCACTATTACCGTGGCCGAGTGATGCTTCAGTCTTCTCATTTCAATGAAGCCCAAGCGGCACTTGAAGCCTACGTGACCAAGGCCGGTGCGGAAGGCGATCATTATCAGAATGCCCTGAAGCTGATCACCGAGATTGAGCGAGCAAGAAAAGAGAAGGCTGTGGCGCCACAGGTTGGCGACGAGGCAAAAATTGCCGTGATTGAGCCTGCGGGTGATAGGCGAGTCGCTTCTTTACGTAAGCTGTATCTGGCAGATACTGATCGTGAAGCCCTTGTTTTGCATCTTAACAGCCTGCTTGGGGTTGCAGGATGGAGGCAAGACCAGGCAATTGTGCGTCTCGATCAACCCGCAGACATAGAATACCGCCTGACAAGCGGCAGTGACGCTATTTCAATACAGGAAATCAAGCGTGACAGTTCAAGTGGTGTTACTCGTAAAACCGCGCAGATTCCGGTTTTTGGTGTAAACCCCCAAGTAGAGTGGGGGTGTGAAACGGCTGTGGCTGCCTGCTGGGTATACGACCCACGAGATGGCTCGCGCCTGTTCCAGCTGTCGCCGAACCGAAGCCAAACTGAAGAAATAGCGCAAACTCTGGGCAAGCTGATTCGCAATTTGCAGGCCCCGCCGGGCTCCTAGCGTTCAGTTTTCAGGTTACCCCGCTCGCCTTCGCGATAGGCGCCCGGGGTAACTCCTGTCCACTTCTTAAAAGCCCGGTGAAAAGTAGAGGGCTCTGTAAACCCAACTTTTTCGGCAATGTCGTTAATAGACAGTTCCTGCCGGCCCAGGTAGTAAATCGCCATATCCCTGCGTAGTAAATCTTTGATCTCCTGAAACGACGTGTTTTCCTGCTTCAACCTGCGGCGCAGTGTTTGTGGACTTGTGTGCAGTTCGCTGGCAATCCATTCAAAATCGGGCAGGGGCTGTGAAAAATCCCGACCAATGAGTGCCCGAATTTTTCCGGTAAAGGTATTGCTCTCGTCTGGACGGGATAACAGATCTGCCGGTGAGGTCTTCAGAAACTGAAGCATTTCCGGCCTGTCTCTGATAACAGGTGCCGACAGAAAACGTTTATCGAACGTCAACGCTGTGCAATCAGAATCAAACTCCAAAGGGCAATGAAAAATGTGGCGGTACTCATCGCCATGAACCGGTCGGGGATAATGGAACTCAGCTTTTTCAAGTTCTACCGGCTGCCCCACCAGCCAGCACCCTAGCCGGTGCCAGATAACCAGAATGCTCTCGCGCAGAAAATAATTGGGGTCATGGATATCGCCTTCCATACGCGTAACCAGTCGAGCCTTTTGCTTGTCGGTTTCCAGTTCCATGGCAGCCATAGGGTCAAACAGCCGGGAAAACTGATAGGCTCGGCGATAAACCGCCTCCAGCGTTGGGCAGTCGATAACCAGGGCACACATAGTGGCAAACGTGCCGGCCGGGCTCGCCGTGGCCCCATGCCCAAGAATTCATCATCCATGCGGTTCCAGGCAATCTGTAGCAACAAGCTGAACTGATCGCTGTTCACCCTCGCCATCTCAATGCGCAGAAGATCGGGAGATATGCCTGCGTCCTTGAGCATTTCTGAGGTATCGAGCCCCAAATGTTCAGCGCCAGACAGGGCGGCCTGCACAAAGTGCCTTGAAACTGTCAGATCAGACATTTATCTCGCCATCCCGTAAAAACCAGACCCATCATAAAACCCCCAAGCCACAATGCAACCGAAGCTACTGTAACAATCGGCTAATTGTAATGGCGTAACAGGCAGTTGGCCCTATAGGCAAAACCGTGCAGCATGGGGCGAGCAAGAACAACACATCACACACAAGGAGAACACCATGGCAGGTCCGTTGACCTCAATGAAAATTCTGGATTTCAGCACCCTGCTTCCCGGGCCATACGCCACCATGCTTTTAGCCGACATGGGCGCGGAAGTATTGAGAGTTGAGGCGCCAGACCGGGTAGACCTCACCCGTGTGATGCCGCCTCACGATGCGGGTGTGAGCACGGCCCATGGGTTTCTTAACCGGGGCAAGCAGTCTCTTGCGCTGAACCTGAAAAAGGAAGGCAGTAAGGAAAAAATTCTGGAGCTGATAAAGGATTACGACATTGTGATCGAACAGTTCCGCCCCGGTGTGATGGATCGGCTTGGCATTGGCTATGACACCCTGAAAGCGATCAACCCAAAGCTTATCTACTGCGCCATTACCGGCTACGGCCAAACTGGCCCATACAAAGACCGGGCAGGGCACGACATAAATTACCTCTCCATAGCCGGCGTAAGCAGCCATTGCGGCCGTGAAGAAAGCGGCCCCCCGCCTGTGGGTATCCAGATTGCAGATGTGGCAGGCGGTTCTCACCATGCGGTAATGGGCATACTCGCAGCGGTGATTCATCGCCAGCAAACTGGAGAAGGGCAGTTTGTTGATATCAGCATGACCGACGCCGCGTTTGCACTTAATGGCATGGCCGGCGCTGCTTGCCTGGCCGGTGGCCAAGAGCAAAAGCCGGAAACCAGCCTGCTGAATGGCGGATCTTTCTATGATTACTACCAGACCCAGGACAACCGCTGGCTTTCTGTAGGAAGCCTGGAGCCCCAGTTCTCCGCTAGGCTGTGCGACATCCTCGAGCTGGCCGATATGAAGAGCTTTGCTCTGAGCCAGAACCCGGAGCACCAGAAAGCCTTTAAAGCCGCGCTCGTTGAAAAAATACAGCAGAAAACGCTAGAGCAGTGGCAGGTCATTTTTGCTGATGCGGACGCTTGCGTGGAGCCGGTTTTGGGCATTGCTGAGGCGGCGGAGCACCCACAGCTAAAAGCCAGGGATATGGTGATTGGAGTTGATCGGGGTGATGGCACACTGCAGAGGCAGATCGGGTTTCCGATTAAGTTTGAAAAGACGGCTTGTGGTACTTCTTTTATTGGGAAGGGGTTAGGGGTTGATAAAGATATTGTTGGGTAGGCGGATTGGTTCATACCTCAGTGTCTGTTCACAAAAAAACCTCGCCGGTCTGGCGAGGTTTTTTTGTGAACAGAACTCCGGAAGACCGAGGTTCTGTTCATGTGCAATAACACTCCATATTGTAGTTGCTTAATTAATCTGGATTAGTTGGATCACCGTCGACTACCACAGGTGCGGCCCCCGCGAAACCAATGCTTTCACCGTTCGAACCAAAGAACGAGATTATATTGGCAGCCATATCAGCAAACACGGCCGTTTGTGTCAGGCCTTCTGGCTTGATGATAGTGGTATGGGTTCCTGCGCTGAAACGCACAGCGATATTGCCACCTACCGCCCCGTCGACACTATAGGCAGTGGTATTTAGCAAGTCGAGTAATGGCTCAGTACCTGATAGAGGCGCGGGTTTGGCCATGCCCAGTGGGCGCGTGTAGTCACCTGCATAGAGTTCATCTGCCGCAACAGGAATCGTTTGATCCTGGGTTGCACGTGAGGATCCATCCCCGAAGATCTCGTTTGCATAAACTGGAGTTGGTAGCTCCGCTAAGCCCTGAGCAAAGTTAATTGAGTCTGAAGAATCCAGGGTGGCTTGAGCAACATTCAAGTAAATCTCAAAAGACGAGGTACCTTGTGCCACACCTTTTTTCGCTAGGCCACCAAGAACTGTCGGCCCGATGTTCGGAGAATTCTCGAGAAGTCGCGCAATGCCGCCGCCAGATGTGACTAAAGCCGTTGCGTTAATGGCATTTAGCGCTGTGTTACTGTCATTAGCTACTGCTTTGTTGTTGGTGGCAACAAAAGCCGTACCGATGATTCCACCCAGTGAGTGCCCTACAAAGTAAACCTTGGAAGGGTCAAGATCCGGAGTGCCATCACCATCGAAGTCAATGTCTGCAATCGATGCGTTCAGGTTCATCAAGTCAACAACAGCCTGCCGCGCGGCGTCACGTGGTAAAGGCAAAACTCCAAGGTTCAGGTAATTTGCTCCTGAGGTACCGTTGGCATTGGCTCCATAGTTGATGGGGGTAATTTCGCCTTTTGCGTTTGTAGCATATCCGAAATGACGCTCTTTAAGATCTTTAAAAGTCGGGATCGCTTTAAAGGCAGGCTTATTGTCCGCAGTGTCGGCATTGTAATCAACGCTCAATCCCAGCAGTGGGTTTGCGGACTGGTCGCTTGCTAGCAGCGGTGCAACGCCATGCATTGGTAGATCTATGGCAAGAGTTGCGTAGCTTGGGCCTGAGGTTGGGTTCGCAAGTTGATTGCCTAAAGACAGAGAATGGCCGCGTTCGCCAAAGATGCCGTGCAGGTAGATAACAACTGGTAATCCGTTGGGTGTTCCACCGGCCAAAGTTCCTGCGCCAGATGGAGTTTGTAAAAGAACTGGAGTCTGAACGGTTGTGCCACCAGTTGTGCCACCAGGGAACGGATAGCGGTACGTCACCTTGTTCGTAGGTGGTGTAGTGCCGGCATCGTTGCCCTGACCACCATCAATAGCACCGCCTATGATTTCGTTGGCCTGCCAAGCAGTTGTCAGAGCGGATGGTGCGTTGGCATCTGAGCTGGGCACCTGAAGATAGTAAGGAAGTTCAATTTGACCTAGGTGAATATCGGCCGGGTTGGGCTGGCCAAATTCTGTTGCAGGTTTAGAGTTGCCTCCAGCTGTATAGAAAGCTGTGTCACGACTTTCTGGCTGAGGAAGCAAGGTCTCCAGATCGTCCTCTGTAACTCCTGCTGTTTGGGCAAAGGTTACGCTGTTGTCACAGTCGTAGCCCCCAACATCAGCATTCGTAATAAGACCTTGACCGATCATCTCGCTAACGGCAGCTACAGTTAGTTGTGCCTTAGCCTTCAGGGCGTTTTCGGGCAGTTGCGCAAAATTAGTTATGTCTGCGTCATAGCTGGGAGCGCCAGGTGTTAATTCCGGAATGAATGAAGCCTTGCTTGAATCTGTGACGGCCCCAATGAGAGCAGTGTTTAAGCAGCGATTCTCGGGCGTTACCTGGTTGTTGGGGTAAGCACCACCAACCTCCATTGCTGAAAGAGTTAGCTGGCCTGTGACCAACTTATATATGGCGTCTTGTTTGGCTTTGGTTACTAGCCTTTCTCAAAGAAAGAGGCCGGGTTTGCAATGCTGTCTAGCACCGTGCTGGTGCCGCCCGTGGTTGCAGTGTAGGCCAATGCTACGTTAGTTCGATCAATGGCAGGCAGGCCCTGAGCTTGGCGAGCTAGGTTAGTGGCGCCATTGAAGTAGGCTTCAGCCAATGACTGCCAGCCCAGCGCCGCATCCCGAACCGGCGCGAGAGAACTGGGGTTCCCCAGAACAGCATCTTTGTCCGAGACCGTAGCGAATAATGGATCTTTGATGATTTTTTCAGCATTGAGGTCTGTAATACTGTCAGTAACGACTACTAAGTAGCGTGTTTGCGGCTTAAGAGGTTTTAGCGGTGTAATGCGCAGATAGTTTGCAGTTCCACCGTCAAGTCCTATAACTTCGGCTCGAAAATCAACGGGAGTAGCTCCCGTAGAAAGGGCTGGAATCGGAATTTCTACGCTCTTGGTTTGCGGCAGCTTAGTTGATGGATTTATTCTGGCCTCACTTTTAAGCGGAGTCAGTTCATCACTGCTAATGCCATCAGCGTAATCTGCTGACTCTAAACCGTCTTTGACGAATAGACTGGTTGAACTTACGGCATCACCGCCCGGATAAGCGAGTTCGAGTAAAAATACGTTCTGTTCCGCATTAGGAACCCCAACAGCAACAAACTGAGTATCATTTACTGTTGACTCTTTGATTGAGCCTTCAAACGGAATGTCGATTGGTGCGACTGTCGAAATGCCGTCTAAAAAACCAAGAGCGTATTCTACAGCGTTAGGGTCGGAAGACGTGCTGTCAGAAAAAGTCCCGTCTGCTTTTGTTGGTGTATCCCCAGCATTGCTGGTTTGCTGGAACAATAAGTCGCTTGGGATTGGCAATTGCTTTGTGACCGGATTGAAACGCGGCCACGTTTTTCCGTCAATGTCTGGGTTAGAAATATTATATTCCGGATTAGCATTCGACCCCTCGTCAGCGCCACTAAGGCAGCCTGTTAGCCCAAGGGAAGACGCCACGGCAAGACTTATTAGAGTTTTCTTGAACATGGGTGGAACCTTTTCCTGTTGTTGTATCGTTATGTTCGGCAACTAACGGGGCCGGTCTGGTGCGGTAAACCCGATGTCAGTGGCCTGTTCTGCTTAAACTGTTGTTTGAAATTGTAGCCAGCGCTTGAAGCCAATTTCTATACCTATGACTATAGCGCCACTATAGTCAGTGTTGATCAGCCAAAAGTGTGATTTTTGCGGTTTGGATCCTCCATGCTCAACAGAGCTCGGCCTCAATGAAAACTAGTCGGCTGGTAGGCGTTTGTCGAGCCCAAGCTAAAGATATGCAGGGGTTTTTACAAATCGTATCAATTGCCCGCCGGAGTATGTTCCTCGGCGGGCGGGCGAATTATTTGAAGCCCGAGAAGTCCGGTTTGCGTTTTTGCATAAACGCTTGGAAGGCTTCTGCCGCTTCTGGCGATTTTAGGCGCTCTGCAAAGAGTGCCCCTTCAGCCAGCATGGTGGTGGTAAGTTCTTCGTGAGTCGGGCCGCTTAATAGCTTTTTGGTAGCCCTGATGGCAGCCGGTGGTTGGCTGGCGAGCTTCTGACAGGCTTCTAGTGCTGTTTTTTCTGTCTCGGCGGGCTCACACACACGGTTGATCAGCCCCAGGCGATAGGCATCGTCTGCACTAAAGGCGCCACCCAGCATTAGTAGTTCTGCTGCGCGCACCCGGCCAATCCAGGAGGGCAATAACAGGCTTGAGCCGCCCTCCGGGCACAAACCCAAGTTGGCGAACGGCATCTGAAAGCGCGCGTTGGTGCCTGCGAACACCATATCGCAGTGCAGCAGCATGGTGGTTCCAATACCTACGGCCGCACCGTTCACAGAGGCGACCACTGGTTTGGTCGCATTAGCCAGGAGCAGTAAAAAGCGACCCACGGGGGTTTCTTTGAAATCTCCCGGCAAGCCACTGGCAAATTCCCCCAGGTCGTTGCCGGCGGTAAAGCACTCTTCGCTGCCAGTAAACAGTACGCAACGAATGTCGGCATCTGTATTGGCCTGTTCAAGCGCATCGCCCAGGGCCGTATACATAGCGTGGGTAAGGGCGTTTTTGCGCTCTGGGCGATTGATGCGAACGGTCAAAACCCGGTTGTTGATTTTGGTTTGAATAAAGTCTGCCACGGTCTCTCCTAAGGTGCTTGCTGCGGTGTTTTTATCATTTCGTTAGGATGATACCTTTTTTGCAGCGCTTGTTAAGAAAAGCTTCCCCTTTTGCCGACTCCCTCGCGCTCGCGAATTTCTGGTAAACTGTGCCTCCTGTTTTTTTGACGATTCCATCATAACGAGACCAACCTGATGAGGCGCCTATGACCACCGTAATCCGCCAGGATGACCTGATTGAAAGTGTAGCGGACGCGCTGCAGTTTATTTCTTACTATCACCCGAAAGATTTTATTCAGGCTGTTCACGAGGCCTATCAGCGGGAAGAGTCGCAGGCGGCCAAGGATGCCATGGCGCAAATTCTGATTAACTCACGCATGTGCGCCGAGGGCCACAGGCCTCTGTGTCAGGACACCGGGATTGTTACGGTATTCGTGAATGTCGGCATGAACATTCAGTGGGATTGTGAGATGGCGTTGGACGACGTGATCAATGAAGGCGTCCGTCGTGCCTATACCCAGCCAGACAACGTGCTGCGGGCATCGATTTTGGCTGATCCGGATGGTAAGCGTCAGAACACCGGAGACAACACGCCGGCAATCATTCACTACAAGATTGTTCCGGGCGATACGGTTGAAGTGCATGTGGCTGCCAAGGGTGGTGGTTCTGAAGCCAAATCCAAATTTGCCATGCTGAACCCGTCGGATTCCGTGGTCGACTGGGTTTTGAAAATGATTCCGCAGATGGGTGCTGGCTGGTGTCCGCCCGGAATGCTGGGCATTGGCATTGGCGGCACGGCTGAGAAGGCGATGCAGCTGGCAAAAGAATCGCTGCTGGATCCGATTGATATCCACGAACTACAGGCGCGCGGTGCGTCCAACCGTGCCGAAGAGCTGCGCCTTGAGCTGTTCGATAAAGTGAATGATCTGGGCATTGGTGCTCAAGGCCTTGGCGGCCTGACAACCGTGCTGGATGTGAAGATAAAAGACTATCCAACCCACGCTGCAAACAAGCCGGTGGCGATTATTCCGAACTGTGCGGCTACTCGCCATGCGCATTTCACACTGGATGGCACTGGCCCCTCTCTGCAAACCCCACCAAGCCTGGACGACTGGCCGGAAATTACCTGGGAAGTAGGCGAAGGCGTGCGCCGGGTAAACCTGAATACGGTTACGCCGGAAGATGTAAAAGACTGGCAGCCGGGTGAAACGGTTCTGTTATCCGGCAAGATGCTGACCGGTCGCGACGCCGCGCATAAAAAGATGGTGGATATGATCAACAACGGCGAGGAGCTGCCGGTGGATCTGAAAGGTCGCTTCATCTATTACGTGGGCCCGGTCGATCCGGTACGTGAAGAAGTGGTTGGCCCTGCAGGCCCCACTACCGCTACACGTATGGACAAGTTTACCCATACCATGCTGGCGAAAACCGGCCTCACCGGAATGATCGGCAAAGCCGAGCGCGGTCAGGCGGGCATTGATGCGATTCGTGAATTTGGTGCGGTGTATCTGATGGCAGTGGGCGGCGCTGCGTACCTGGTGTCAAAAGCCATCAAGCATGCCGAGGTGGTGGCCTTCCCGGAATTGGGTATGGAAGCCATTTACGAGTTTGATGTGGAAGACATGCCGGTCACCGTCGCGGTGGACTCCCGTGGTTCTTCCGTGCACCAGACTGGCCCTGCTGAGTGGCACGAGAAAATCATTGCTGCCAAGGCAGTCTGAGGATACTTGAGCTAGTAAACCAAGGGCCAGGCTTTCAGCTTTGGTCCTTGGTTTAACCTTCCTGCTTCTTCTTCGTTAGCTTGAGCAGCTGATACTGATGTGTTTGCCCCAGTCCGGCGGCAGTGCAGCGTATTTTTCATGTTCCGGCTGCTCGTCATACGGCCTTTCCAGAACCTTGATCAGTTCCTTCATGGGCTCGTAATCACCGTTCTGCGCTTCCAGAATCACTTGCTGGGCCAGATAGTTTCGCAAGATATATTTAGGGTTTGCTCGGCGCATTTCGTGTTCCCGCTCATCATGGGTGCGGGTTTCGTTTTCAAGCCGCTGCGCATAGCGCTCCAACCATTTATCCGCCACGTCACGATCCACAAACAGATCTCTCACTGGTGCATGCCCGTGCGTGTTGAGATTCGAAAGTGCTCGGAAAAAAGCCGTGTAGTCGGTGTGCTGCTGGTTGAGCATGCTGAAGGTGTCCATAACCAAGCTAAGATCACCCTCGTTTTCCTGCACCAATCCAAGCTTGCTCCGCATGTTCTGTAAAAAGCGCCCATTGTAGGCGGCTTCGTAGCGCTGCAAACCCTTGCGAATGGTGTCCTCTTGCATTACCGGCAGTAGGGCATTGGCAAGGTATTGGCAGTTCTCAAAGCCAGCCTGGGGCTGGCGGTTATAGGCATAGCGGCCGCCTTGGTCGGTGTGATTACAGATATACCCGGCATCAAAATCATCGAGAAACGCGAAAGGGCCGTAATCGAACGTATCGCCGATGATCGACATATTATCGCTGTTCATCACGCCATGGCAGAAACCAACCGCCTGCCAATCGGCAATCAAGCGCGCGGTACGTTCCACCACTTCTTCAAACCAGCGGGCGTTGCGTTCCTCCTCCGCCAGGTTCGCCAGCTGTGGAAAGTGAAGTTCGACAACGTGTTCCAGCAGTGTTTTTACTGTTTCTGGGCCCTCATGGTGCGCAGCAAACTCAAAATGGCCAAAGCGGATATGGCTCTGGGCCACACGCACCAGTGCCGCTGCCGTTTCAATGGATTCCCTGCGTATGGGGTCGCGGGCACTGACCATAAACAGGGCGCGGGTGGTTGGAATGCCCAGTCCGTTCATGGCCTCGCTGCACAGGTATTCGCGAATGGTTGAGCGCAGAACCGCCCGGCCATCACCAAAGCGGGAGTAGGGCGTCATCCCAGCGCCTTTCAGGTGCCAGTCCCAGCGGCGGCCATCGGGGCCTATGGTTTCCCACAACAGAAGGCCGCGGCCATCACCCAGGTCGGGGTTGTAGCCACCAAACTGATGGCCGGTGTATTTCATAGCGACGGGGTCCATGCCCTCGAGCAATTCTGTGCCACCGCCAATTTTCGCCCAGTCGGCTTCATTGGTGGTGTGAAAGCCCATGTCCTGTGCCAGCTTGTGATTGAAACACGCCATTTTTGCGTTTTTAAGCGGGGTAGGCTGCACGCGGGTGTAGAAGCTGTCCGGGAGTTCCAGGTAGCGATGCTCTACACGAAAATCGTTGCTACTCATAAGCTGCTCGTACTCCCAATAGAAAATTACGCAGGCAAGCTTGTGCCCTGACAAGAAAAACGTCACGCCAAATTACCATTTTTGCATTACCCAGCCATGAAAGCATACACCCTTACAACCGCCCAGAGAGTTGGGGTATCCTGATGAGATATTCCGAGTGCTGAGATATAAAAACATGATGAAAGCGATCAAGGTAACCGGCGATTCCCTTAGCTGGGAAGACTGCGCGAGCTATGAAGAATTGCCTGCAGATCACGTTGAAATCGATGTTGTCTGGAGTGCCGTTAACCGTGCCGATCTGTCCCAGCGGGCTGGCGTGTACCCCCCACCTCCGGGCGCGTCCGACATTCTTGGCCTGGAAGTGAGTGGCCGCATTGCCGCGATAGGCTCGACCGTTTCGGGCTTTAATGTAGGCGATGAAGTGTGTGCTCTGCTTACCGGGGGAGGCTACGCAACCAAGGTTGTGGTTCCTGCCGCTCAGGTGTTGCCGGTACCGAAAGGGTTTTCATTGAAAAAAGCTGCGGCTATTCCTGAAGTGTTTGCGACAGCTTGGCTGAACCTATACCAGGAAGCCGACCTGCAGCCTGGTGAAAGGGTATTGCTGCACGCAGCAGCCAGCGGCTTGGGCACTGCGGTTATCCAGATTGCTACGGCTTTTGGTAACCCGGTTTTTGCAACCGCCGGCGATGACCAAAAGCTGGAAATTTGCCGCAAACTGGGTGCAACTGGCACCTGGAACCGCAAAAACGGTTCGTTTGTGGATGCGGTGAAGAGTTGGGGTGGCGTGGATATGGTGCTGGATCCGGTCGGGGGAAGCTACATTAAAGAGAACCAGAAAGTTCTGGGCGCCGACGGTCGGATTGTTCTGATTGGCCTCATGGGTGGGCGGACAGCGGAAATTGATCTGGGCCTTATGCTAATGAAACGTCACAGGCTGATCGGCTCTACACTGAGGTCCCGTTCTGTCGCCGACAAGGGGCGCGTATTGCAGGAGCTTTACCGTCACGTTTGGCCGCTGCTGGTAGCCGGGCAGATTGAACCTATGATCGACAGTACCTGGCCCATCGAGCAGGCTGAAGAAGCCATGGCGCATGTGGCGGCCAATAAAAATACCGGGAAGGTGCTCCTCAAAATAGGGGCGTAGCCTTCCCGGCGTTAGTCGCCATTTTGCGTTAGTCGGCGATATGCACCAGTTGCTTGCCGAAGTTTTTGCCGTTCAGCATGCCTTTGAAGGCCTCAACTGCGTTTTCGAGGCCTTCAGCAACCGTTTCACGGTATTTGATCTGCCTGATGCAATACGGCTGGTAAGGATGTCGGTAATCTCCTGGTGCTTGTCCTGCCACTCGGTTACCAAGAAAAAGCGGTGCTCCGGAACCGGATCCAGGCGCTTGAGAATATCGAACGGCGTCTCTACGTTGTCGGTACTCTTGGCATTATAGGCCGAGACAAAACCGCAAATAGGTACCCGTGCGCCAGCGTTCAATAACGGCGCAACGGCTCGGGTAACGTCGCCACCCACGTTCTCATAGTAAATATCGATGCCATCCGGGCAGGCGGCTTTCAGATCAGCTTCCAGGTTGCCTGCTTTGTAATCCACGCAAGCATCAAAACCTAGTTCATCAACCACATAGCTGCACTTTTCCGGGCCCCCGGCAACGCCGACGACGCGGCAACCGTTTGTTTTGGCGGTTTGGCCAACAACTGTACCCACGGGGCCTGATGCCGCAGAAACCACAACAGTCTCTCCTGACTTGGGTTTGCCCAAGTAGGTCAAGCCGCAGTAGCCGGTGCGGCCTGGCATGCCGGCAACACCGAGATATGTTTGCAGTGGAACGCCGTCTTTTTGATGGATTTTGTAAACCATCGGCGCGTCTGCCGGGAAGGTTACGTACTCCTGCCAGCCAGAGTAACAAGTGACCAGATCGCCAACTTTAAGCTTGTCTGACCGGGACTCGACAACCCTCGCCACGCTTTCGCCTACGATGGGTTCATCAATCTTGATGGGATCCATATATCCTTTGGCATCGTTCATGCGCGGGCGCATGTACGGATCCAGGGAAAGCCAAAGGATTTGCGCAACAACTTCGCCTTCTTCGGGGCTGCGCACTGAGCGCTCTTCCATAACCAGATCACCCTCTTGAATTTCTCCATTGGGGCGCTGCTTCAGCACAATGGCGCGATTTTGATATTGGCTCATGGTGTTCCTCTCTATCTGCAGTGAGGTGGTATGGGGCAGTTTAGCCCATTAGGTTGCGTAACGAAACCAGATTAGCGTGCAGCAGATTGCTCTTGTGGTCAACCTCTCATGTTTTAAGCGGTTCGGCGCAACGGGGTTACATTCCGGAACTTGGAGGTTATAATCTGGTTCCGGCTCAGGATGAGCACGAATAACACACTAATCTTCAGGGATCGAAGATATGCTCCAGACAAGCGGACTGCAGTTTACCGCCCGTGTTGGCGAACTCCCCTCTGATCTATTTTCCGTTGTTGGCTTTACGCTGACTGAGCGGCTATCCGAGCTGTTTCATGGCCGCCTTGAGCTGGCTAGCACCGATCCGAGCATCGATGCATCTGAGCTTTTGGAGCAATCGGTGGACCTGGTGGTTTGGCAAGATGGCACCCCTCTTCGCCGATTCACAGGCGTAGTGAACGAGTATGCCCGTGGCGACACCGGCCATCGACGCACCTGCTACGAATTAATCATTCAGCCGCCTTTGTGGCGCTTAGGGCTGATGCACAACAGCCGCATCTTCCAGACCCAGGCCACAGACACCATTGTGCGCACGTTGCTGGAAGAACGGGGCATTGTGAATTCGGTGTTTGATCTCAAACGTGCGCCCCAGAAGCGGGAATACTGCGTACAGCACCGGGAAAGCGATCTGGCATTTGTTGAACGGCTAGCTGGAGAGGAAGGTTGGCATTACCGTTTCGAACACGGCAGCGAACAGCCCGGATTGATCCTTGCCGATCACCATGGCGATGCGCCCCGGCTGGAAGCCGCCGAATACAACGGCAAAGCCGGCGGCAGCACCAAACAACCGGCCGTGTTCCGCTTCCGCTACGAAGAACGGGTGCGTGCCGCCTCTGTAGCCACCAAGGACTACACCTTCAAAAACCCGTCCTACGCCCTGATGCACGAACGCAGCGCAGCCAGCGCGAGCCAGCGCCAAGACTATCAGCACTTCGACTACCCAGCCGTTTCAAAGCCGACGCCAGCGGTCAGCCGTTTACCGAAGCAAGGTTGGATGCCCTCAGAAACGACGCCAGCACTGCCAACGGCGAAAGTAACCGTGCAGACTTTACCTGCGGCGCCAAAGCCGAACTTACCGAGCACGACAACCCCAGCTTGAATCGGGACTGGCTGCTGACCGCTGTCACCCACACCGGCAAACAACCCCAGGCCATGGAAGAAGAGGGCGGTTCTGAACCCACCACCTATCACAATACCTTCAGTGCCGTACCCGCCGACAAAACATGGCGCCCGAACATCACCCACCGCCCACTCATGGACGGCCCGCAGATTGCCATTGTCACCGGCCCCGAAGGGGAAGAAATCCACTGCGACGAATTTGGCCGGGTAAAAGTGCGTTTCCCCTGGGACAGATACAGCAAGAACGACGAACACAGCAGCGCTTGGCTGCGCGTAAGCCAGGGCTGGGCTGGCGGCCAGTATGGCTTTATGGCCCTGCCCAGAATCGGTAACGAAGTCATCGTCTCCTTCCTCGACGGCGACCCGGATCAGCCCATCATTACTGGCCGTACTTATCACGTTACCAATACACCGCCGTACGCGCTGCCAGAACACAAAACCCGCACCACTCTGAAAACCCAGACGCACAAGGGCGAGGGCAGTAACGAACTGCGGTTTGAGGATGAAGCGGACAAAGAGCAGGTATACATACACGCCCAGAAAGATCTGGACTTGCTCACCGAGAACAACCGCACCGAAGTCGTAAAAAACGACAGCCACCAGACCGTTGAAAATGACCGCTTCAGCCATGTAAAGAGCAACGACCATCTCACCGTTGACGGCGAAAAACGCCACAGCATCGGAGCCGATTGCAGCCAGAGCATCGGCGGCACCCTGCACCAGAAATCCGGCAGCGCGACACTGTGCGAGGCTGGGAGTGAAGTGCACCACAAAGCCGGTGCCAAAGTTGTGCTGGATGCAGGAGCTGAAATCACCATTTCCGGTGGCGGCAGTTTTATTAAGTTGGATCCCAGTGGGGTGACGTTGAGTGGGCCGGGGATCAAGATTAATTCTGGTGGGGCGCCGGGAAGCGGGAGTGGACAGGGTGTTGTCATGGCGGGAATGCCGCAGTCTATTGATGGCGACCAGCCTACAGCGCCCTCGAACGCGATATTGGCGGAAGTGGAGCAGCGAGAAAGCGCCCAGGCAATTAACGTGGAGTCTCAGGTGGCTGCGCTCAGGAAAGGCAATGCAACATGTCCTGTCTGTGAGGAACAGAACTTATGAGCCTGGAATCTATACCGATTTATGATTCGCCGTTCGATAAGCTTCACTGGCCTGATTATTGCGCAGTTGCACTTGTTTTGGATGGAACCTCAATTCCAGAGCTTGGTAAACAGATTTATCAGTGGGCTGGCGATCAGCCGATCAGTGCTGAGTGCTTGTACGTTGGAACTCGCTGGGAGGTAGTTTCGGATCTGTCTCCCTGGCTTGTATGGTTGAACGGGCCTGATGACCCGGTACTGGAAGGCTTCCTGGAGCAGGGGCCGATGCAAGAGCATGGCTATTTTCTGGTTTCTGCCACAGATCGCACTGCGTTGTCCCGTTGGATGCGGTCTCATCTACAAATCGAAACGGTGCCCGGCTATGAAGAGTTGATGCGGATTGCTCATCCGGCGCTGGCCCGGTCGGTTATCGGGAACAATCTGACTTGCTCTTCCAACAGTGTCGTCGATCGACTGATCGTTCCGGATCGTATCAGCGAGCAGTGGCATCTGGTTGAGCCGCCGGTTACCCGGCCACGCTCAACAATAGATCAACCTGAAAAAAAGATCGCCTCTCCAGAGCTAAAGGAGGCTTTCGAGGTTTTCAATCGGCGCAAAGACGCTCTGCAAATATGGAGTAAGCTTGAGGAGCCAGTACGCAAACAGTTAGGTGGCTCTCAATTGCCTGATGCCTATCCTGCACTCACGAAAACACTGGATGAGGCACTTGGTGATGGGTGCCGCAGTTTGCGAGAGGTGATGCAGTTCCTGTTCGCAACATTGTCCAGCCAAGCAGGCGGCGATGCCGCCACTGAACCCGCATTCCCGACGGATCGAGGATGAATGATGGCAAGGAAACAACGCCCCACTAATGACCGAGCAAACAACGATCTGTTGTGCTGGGAACAGCCAGGCACCCCTATTGATGAACCAGCCTCGTGTCCATTGCTAAAATCCGTTCACTTGCTGCCTATCCGCTACGGCAGAGTGGAGGCGGCTCCTGTCGATACCGACCCAGGTTATCCTTATTCGTTGACGTCCCGTCCCGTTGGTTATCGCCTTTTGAGGGATGGCTATATTTATATACTGGATGCCAATACGGAAGAGCTTCACGAATATCGACATGAAGACGGTAAATTGACGGGGGATAATGACGGCAAGCTGCAGTACCCAGCGTCTCACGCACTGTATGTGGCGTTTTCGGAGATGGCGTGGACGACGAAGAAAAAAGCGCAGGTATTGGATGATCCGGAAGAGCGCGATGCACTGTTGCAGAGGGTTGATCTTGCAGGTGCCTCGCCGTTGAATGGGGGTGAATTTTTACTCACTCCAGACCAGGCGAGGGTACGGGTAGCCGAATTTTCTGAAGACAATACTCCGGAGCCAGTCGGGGGTGGCCACCCTCAGGAAAGTGAACCCTATCACTGGGAAAATCAACCTTATTACCATAGAAGCCGGTTCGGCAAGCTGATAAAGCAACAAGGCATCGACGATACCTCTAACTGTCTCTGCCTCGTCTTAAGAGACGATATAGGCGTTATGCTCGATCTCGCCCAACATCAGGATGATGTAGTGGGGTGGATTGAGAGCTGGACAGAAGAAGGAAACAGTGAGCGAGACTATGTTCTTGGCTCGCTGATTGAATCCATGACCTTGTTGGATGAGCAGGGCTTGGATTCCATGATGGCCAGTTCGAACCATCCTGCCATTGCTTCCATGCAGCAGGATCTGGAGGCTATGTCGGAAAATGATCGTTCAGATACCCAGTCGGCCTTGCTGACCGCCTTGAGGCAGTTGGAAGATGAGCTCCGACCCGGCCCTAACGATGCCTCACTTCCTGCTGAGGTTAAATCCAGAGTGGAAGAGATTCGGAGCACAGCCAATAGGACAAATGCCTACGGCATTCTTCCCAAAATGCAGAGGGCGGTAGACGAGTGGTATCTGCGACAAGCCATGGATGGGGCGAAGCCGGATTTCGTGGACTCCCATATCGACGGTATCGTCGCATTGGAGAAGAACCACCGCGACCACCTGAAGACAATTCTGGAAGGGCAAGGCTTCGGTCACCGTGGGGTCAATGATCTCATTGATCGTGAAGCCATGGATCAGTTCATGGTTGCCCAGCGTACCAAGCTTGCTCGCTGGCAGGCGCTACTGACGGATATAACTAGTGATCGCGTTAAGTTACTGATCGACAATCGCTATCAAGATGCAACTTGGTATTTTGACTCGGAAGATGAGGTGCAGATCGAGGCAGCGCTGGATCTGGAGTATGCCTGCCGGAAAGACATCTGCCGTTCTGATGAAGCGAGCGAGGGTGTACTAGAGTGGTTGAAGCAGCATCCTCAATACAGTCGCCCACTTTTCCAGACTTTACCAAAGTACGACCGGTCAGCAGACGGTGAGCTGGCGAAAACCTACGTTCTGGTCGCCAACGCTGGCTACGCCGTGGTGACCCGCGCGTCGGATTGGGCGCAAAAGATAAGCGCAGCAGAAAATGGCAAGCTCCCGGATTTTTCTAACTACTCGCAGCTAATCCAACAAAAAGCAGATGCAGTGGGGGACACGATCGCGCCAGCTATTGCCTTGGCCAAGGGGCGCGCTATTGGGAAGCTGTATAAAGCGATTGAAAGCCAAACCTTGCCTGAGTTGGATGATCTTTTTCGGGATCTGCCGTATTTTTTCAAGCGAGGCATGTTGGACGCTATAGATCAGGGTAATGCAGAATTCCGCGTTGCTTCGCAAGACGAGCTGGCGACGTTCCGGAACAACCTCAGAAATATGCTGCAGCTTGATCAGCGAATGAAACAGCTTCAGAACGACCATGACGTTGCCAAATCAACCCACGGACATCGTTCCGAAAGAGCCAAAGGGCTGGTGGCTGAGTTCAAAGCCACCCGTGAAGAGCATCGAGAAGTCGGTAAACGTGTAGCAGCGGCCCTCAGCCCAGTTGAAGAAACCGACACTGGCCTGAAACTGGAACCAGCCGTCACCGGCCGTGCCGGTTTGACGTTGGTTATGCCTGCATTGCACCAGCAGGAACTGGGGCGATTGGTTGGGCATTTCCGGCAAGGTTTGGCCTCCGCCCCTCGTGTGAATTTGATGGGGGATGGGCTTGGGCTCTTGGTTTTCGGAGTTCAGTTGGCAATTTTTGGAAATGTTTTGGTCGAGCTTTACTCGTCAGATAACGAAGAGAAGTTTTCGCAAGACAACCTGACGCGAGTGGGTGAGAGTTTTGGTGCCACCTTAGCTGCAGGTTTTTTGGCAGCTCAGGGTATAATGGACACCGCCTATGGTGCCAGAGCGCAGGCACTGGCCAGTGCTTGGCAGCGCACCGCTTTGAAAGGCGTGCATATCCAGATGGGTAAACTGCATATATGGCTTGGTGGCCCTGCCTATCTGTTTGGTGTAGTCAGTGCCAGTATTAGCTCCTACAAACACCGCGAAAACTGGTTGAGAGCAGTCCAGACAGGAAATGCCGAAGCTCAGGCTGGTGCAGCGCTGGGCATGATTGGCAGCGGAGGACTGGCTGTTACGAATGCCTATGGGCTAGCTCGAACCGGTCAGTCGTTCTTTCAGACTCTTGCTGCGCGGGGAGTGGGGAGCAAGGCTATAGCTTGGGCCACAACAGGTCGGACCTTGTCCGGTCTTTTTGCCCGCTTGAATATAGCTGGATTGGTATTCACAGTTTTTGAGTTGGGCGGTACCTGGCTGTATAACCGTTATAATTTGAGCGAGCGAGACAAGTGGCTGCAAACGACGCCTTGGTCCCGCGAGATTGAGCATATCCACCATGGCTCGCTTGAAGCCTATGGGAGCGCCTTTGCCCGACTTGGCGACAGTGTCACCCTTGACGAAATCGCAATGGAAGGAGAAAAGGCTTCCAAGCTGCATCTAAATTGCCATAGGTTATCTTCGGACAGTTTGCAGGAGCCCTTGGATGGTCAAGCACCTTACCGGCTATCGGTTGCCGCATGGCGAATCCAGCCAGGGCAGCGAGGGATGTTTTCTATGCATCCGGAAACCTGGGTACCTTGTACTGGTGCCATCCTAGCTAGCCTCGAGCAGCCAGATGGTGTCGCGCATTTGCAACTGGTCTTCAGACCACCAGTCCATGATAAAACTAAACATGGTATCCGAACCCGCGACCTTGGTTTGATGATCAAACTGGAAACTCTGCAGCCAAATGGGTTATACACAGGTGCTGTGTATATGCTGAAGACCACCCCAGACAGTCGGTATCCTTTGACTCCTGTTCAAGAGATACCGAAAGCTAAGATTTCCTGGTGGCAGCTTCATCAACCACTCATTGTTATGGATAGTCTCGAATGAAGCAGGAAGCGAACCGTCTAGAACAGTCACCCCGCGCGGGGCGTTCCGTGCCTTTTCCGAGTGGCCAACTGACCTTTTTATCACCCAGGCCAATGCCGACCGGACTGTCGCCAGTGGACCATGGTCGTGCGGTGGGAGAAGTGAATGACGGGTATCTGGATTTTGGGATGGGGGTGACTTCGGTATTTGGCTGGCAAGCCACACTCGGCATACCTTTTTTTTGCTTTTGCTTTTGCTTTTTTTTTTTCCCTTTGTTGTTTTTCTTGGAGGGTTTGCCTTTGGCAATGGCTGGGAAGAT
>NZ_MBPP01000020.1 GCF_001858325.1 Marinobacter sp. AC-23 | reverse complement strand
AAAAGTAGTACGTATAACCATAAAAAGGAGTTCGCTGTGGCTATTACTGTTTCGATTGAGCTGAACCGGGAGCTTGAAATTCCTGCCAGCTATGATGAGGTTTTTGCGTTGCTTGCCGATGTGCCGCGCTCTGCAAGCCATTTTCCCAAAGTACATAAACTGACGGATCTGGGCGACAATATCTACCGCTGGGAAATGGAAAAGGTAGGTGTCGATAAGCACGCGATTCAGTCCATTTATGCCAGCAAGTACTTTTCGGACAAGGATGCAGGAAAAATTACCTGGGAGCCGGTGAAAGGTGAAGGTAATGGGCTAGTGCGTGGGTCTTGGACGCTGACGGCAAAAGGCGACAAGGCGACGGCCGCTAAATTCCAGACCAGCGCTGAGCTCACACTGCCATTGCCCGGCCTGCTGAAGCTCGCTATCAGCCCCGTTATCAAGCATGAGTTCAACGGTCTGGTGGATACTTATATGAAGAATCTCAAGAAGGCATTCTGATTTTTCCGTGACAAGGCAAACTATTGTGCCGATTAACCCGGCTATGGGACTCCTGAAGGCATAAAAGGTATAATCCCGGAATAAAGTTTTCCGGCGTTGTGCCACCTAAATCTGCTACGGAGTCCCCATGGCCGAACGTAAGGCTCGGGTAGAACGAAATACCCTTGAAACCCAGATCAGCGTTGAAATCAATCTCGATGGCACCGGTAAATCCAGTTTTGATACCGGTGTGCCGTTTCTTGAGCATATGATGGAACAGATTTCCCGTCATGGCTTGATCGATCTCACTATCGTGTCCAAAGGCGATCTGCACATTGACGACCACCACACGGTAGAAGATGTGGGCATTACCCTGGGTCAAGCCTTTAAGCAGGCGGTTGGCGATAAAACAGGTATTCGTCGCTATGGTCACGCCTATGTGCCCCTTGATGAGGCGCTCTCCCGCGTGGTAATTGATCTTTCCGGTCGCCCGGGTCTGATCATGGAAGTGCCTTTTACCCGCAGCACCGTGGGCGGATTTGATGTGGACCTGTTTGAAGAGTTCTTCCGTGGTTTTATTAACCACGCCCTGGTGACGATGCACATCGATACTTTGAGGGGCAAGAACACCCACCACCAGATCGAAACCGTGTTCAAAGCATTCGGCCGCGCCTTGCGCATGGCCATTGAAATGGATGAGCGCATGGCGGGTATTACACCGTCGACCAAAGGCCTGTTGTAAACCGCCGCTCTTAGCCGCTTTCAGCCACCTAAGGACACCGTACTGACCATGAAAACCGTTGCCATCATCGACTACGGCATGGGGAACCTTCACTCTGCCCGTAAAGCGGTAGAGCATGTAGCCCCGGATACCAGGGTTCTGGTAACCGACAATGCAGATAAAATCCGCGAAGCCGACAGGGTAATCCTTCCCGGCGTCGGCGCCATACGCGACTGCATGGCAGAGATTCGCCGTCTGGGCGTGGATGAATTGGTGCGGGAAGTGTCCCGTGATCGCCCGTTCCTTGGGATTTGTGTGGGCATGCAGGCACTTATGTCTCGCAGCGAAGAAAATGGCGGTGTCGCCGGCATTAATCTGTTCCCTTCCGAAGTGCGTTTTTTTGGCGATAGCCTGGTAGAGAATGGCGAGCGCCTGAAAGTGCCTCACATGGGGTGGAATCAGGTATACCAAGCCAAGGCGCATCCACTTTGGCAGGGCATTCCTGATGGCGATCGTTTTTACTTTGTGCACAGTTATTACGCCGAGGCAGAAGGGAACGCAGATATCGTCGGGCGCAGCCATTACGGCGTTGACCTGGCGGCGGCCGTGGCCCGGGATAATATTTTTGCTGTGCAGTTTCACCCGGAAAAAAGCGCCGGGGCAGGGCTGCAACTCCTCAAGAACTTTACTGATTGGAATGGAACATGCTGATTATTCCCGCCATTGATCTAAAAGACGGTAGGTGCGTGCGGTTGCGCCAAGGCCGGATGGAAGATTCCACTGTTTTTGGTGGCGACCCGGTTGATATGGCCACCCGTTGGGTGGAAGCCGGTGCCCGCCGCCTGCACCTTGTGGATTTGAACGGCGCGTTTGCAGGCGAGCCGGTTAACGGAGAAATTGTTAAGGCCATTGCCCGCAAATATCCGGATTTGCCAATCCAGATTGGCGGGGGTATTCGTTCAGCAGAAACCATTGAGCCTATCTCAAAGCCGGTGTGCAGTGGGTGATTATTGGCACCAAAGCGGTTAAAGAGCCTGAGTTTGTGACCGAAATGTGCAAACGCTTCCCCGGACACATTATTGTGGGGCTGGATGCCAAAGACGGCCGCGTCGCCACAGATGGTTGGGCTGAGGTTTCTGAGGTAATGGCGACCGACCTGGCAAAGCGTTTTGCCAGCGATGGTGTTGAAGCGATTGTCTACACGGATATAAACCGTGACGGCATGATGCAGGGTGTTAACGTGGAGGCCACGGCCGCACTGGCAGAAGAAGGCGGTATTCCGGTTATCGCCTCCGGTGGCGTAACCAATATGGATGATTTGAAGCGTCTGGCGCCAGTTGCAAGTAAAGGTATTATTGGCGCTATTACGGGCCGGGCGATATACGAGGGCACGCTGGACGTTGCCGAAGCCCAAGCGTTCTGTGACTCCCTGAAAAGCTAATTAAGGAATACGGTATGGCACTGGCAAAGCGCATTATTCCTTGCCTGGATGTGGACAAGGGGCGTGTTGTAAAGGGTGTTAACTTTGTGGATATCCGGGACGCTGGCGACCCTGTAGAAGTGGCTCGTCGCTATAATGAGCAGGGTGCCGATGAGATCACCTTTCTGGACATCACCGCAAGCAGCGAAAGTCGTGACACCACCTACGAAACCGTCGAGCGCATGGCCGCGGAAGTGTTTATTCCACTCACCGTTGGGGGTGGCGTTCGTGCAGTGGAGGACATTCGCAAGCTGTTGAATGCTGGTGCCGATAAGGTTGCCATAAACACCGCCGCCGTGTTCAACCCGGAGCTTGTAAGGGAAGCCGCAGAGCGATTTGGCAGCCAGTGCATCGTGGTCGCTATTGATGCCAAGCAGGTAAGCGCTGAAGGTGAAGAGCTGCGCTGGGAAATCTTTACCCACGGTGGCCGTAAGCCAACAGGGCTGGATGCGGTGGAGTGGGCGCGAAAAATGGTAGCAATGGGTGCCGGCGAGCTTTTGCTTACAAGCATGGACAGGGATGGCACAAAAATTGGTTTTGATCTTGGCCTTACCCGTGCCGTTAGCGATGCGGTAACGGTTCCAGTGATTGCCTCAGGTGGTGTGGGAGAGCTCCAGCATTTGGCTGATGGCGTTACGAAAGGCGGCGCAGATGCCGTGCTGGCGGCATCTATTTTCCATTTTGCCGAGCATACCATCCCCGAAGCCAAGGCCTTCATGAAGGCCCAGGGTATTGAAGTCCGGGATTAGTGTTTTTTAGCGAAAGCAGGCCGGATGGTCTGCTTTTCCCCTTCTGCGAACATTCTCTGATTGTTGTTACGGATAGCCCATAGCCCGCTCACTGTGGCGATGGCAATGCCTTGCTCATCCAGTTCCGGAAGATGCTTTTCAAGGTAATCCACGGTCACCGTGTGTGGGTGGCCGATGCCAACCGCACTGCCGTTTTCCTTCGCTTGTCGAATCAGCTCCTTGAATTGCCGATCTATAAACTCTTCCGTTTGCTCGTGGTCCAGAAATACATCCCGTGTAAGCGTGGGGATCTGATAGGCCGCCGCCACGTTGCCTGCTATCGACGAGGCAATCGTCCTGCTGTCCACAAAATAAACCGGGTAGCGATACAGCTCCTGCATTACCCAGTCCATGGGCTTCAGTTTTTGGGTTAGCAGGCTGCCCATATGGTTGTTCACCCCCTGCACATAGGGGATGGACTGCAAGGCGCGACGCAGGGTAGATGTTAGGTTCTGCTCATCCATATCCGATGTTAGTCCGCCAGGCCCAAGGCTAAAGTTGCGCGTGTTGGCCATGGGTGCGTGCAGCATAATTTCTTTGTTGCGGCTATGTGCCAAGCGAGCAAGAACGTCTGTGTGCCGGCGATAGGGCAGGAACGCGAGGGTCAGCGGCTGGTCCAGATTGGCAAGGCGCTCACCTTCGTGCAGATTATGGCCCATGTCGTCAATAATGATGGCAATGGTTGGCGGCACAGCACTTGTTTCAGGCTCTGCCGCCATTGCGCCGGCAGTCCAGCTTGTTAGGGCCGCCAGGGCCAGGGCGCCAAGGCCCAGGTTAAAGAGTACCTTCACTGTACTGTGTCAGCTCCCTTGCGGTTAAGAATTTGCAGTCCTTTCAGCAAGTTGAGCGCCGAGCGCAGTTGGTAATCGCGGTCGATTATGGAGCTGGCCTGATTTTCAGCTCCCGATTGCTTATCTTTATCTTTACCTTCTGTTTTCTCATCCTGCCAATCAAGTGGCCACTTAGATCTGCCTCGGTAAAGAATGGGCGGCTATCCAGCTCCTTTAATTCTGCAGGCTTTACTTCAATGTCTGGCTTGATGCCGGTGCCCTGTATAGAGCGCCCATCTGGCGTGTAATAACGGGCCGTTGTCATTTTGATGGCGTGGGTTTCATCCAGCGGGATAACCGTTTGGACGCTGCCTTTGCCAAAGGACTGGGTGCCCATGATCACAGCCCGTTTATGGTCTTGCAGCGCGCCTGCGAGAATTTCTGATGCGGAAGCCGAGCCGCCGTTGATCAGAACAACTATGGGCGTGCCGGCCATAACGTCACCATTTTTGGCGCTGAAACGCAGGCGAGAGCTCTGAATTCGGCCTTCTGTGTATACGATCAACCCTTCGTCTAGCAGTGCGTCAGCTGTGGCAACCGCTGCTTGCAGGACACCGCCTGGGTTGTTGCGCAGGTCGATTACCAACCCATCCAGATCGCTGCCGTGATCTTCCTTGAGCTTGTTAAGGGCATTTGTAAACTGCCCGCCTGTCTCTGCCTGGAATTGGGTCAGGCGCACGTAACCGTAGCCATCTTCAATCATGCGGCTCTTTACACTGGTTACTTTGATAACGTCGCGCTCAACGTCGATTTCTACTGGGCCATTTTCACCCTCGCGCATAATGGTCAGCGTAAGAATGGTGCCAGGCTTGCCGCGCATAAGTTGCACGGCTTCTTCGAGCCCCATACCTTTTACCGGCTTTTCATCAAGCTTGATGATTAAATCGCCGGATTGAACGCCCGCCTGCTGAGCGGGTGTGTCGTCAATAGGGGCGATCACCTTTATAAAGCCGTTTTCCATGCCCACTTCAATACCCAAGCCGCCAAATTCGCCGGAGGTGCTTTCTTCCAGCTCTTCATAGTCTTCCGGGGCCAGATAGGTTGAGTGGGGGTCAAGATCGGACAGCATACCTTTGATGGCACTTTCTAGCAGTTGGCGGTCGTCTACTTCTTCAACGTAGGCAGCCTTTATACGGCTAAAGACCTCGGTGAATTTGCGTAGATCGTCCAGAGGCAGTTGCTTCTCCGGATCAGGAAGAGTGATTTCAACGCGTTCGCCATCCTGAATGCCTTCCAGCAACTGTGTGTTGTCTGAAGGGTTATCCTGGGCAAATGCCAGTCCGGGAAGGGAAATGAAACAGGCAGCGAGGATGGCTGAGCGCAAAGGTGATGCTTGGTGTGTATTACGGACCCGTTTCATTCACATATCCCGTGGTTATTCCGGTAGTTGGGCTGAACCCTCTATTGCTGACAGTATGGCCGCAGCGGGCGCATTTGTCAGCCCCGCTGCTGGTGTTCAGTTAGCCAGCCAGCGCCCCGGGTTGTCTGGTTTGCCGTTGTGGCGAACTTCAAAATAGAGTGCTGGGGTGTCTGTTCCGCCGGTGCGGCCTGCCTGTGCGATGGCTTCCCCGGCTGCAACCCAATCGCCGGGGCTGGTGAACAGGCTGCTGCTGTGGCCATAGAGTGTCATGTAGCCATCGCCGTGATCAATAATTGTTATCAGCCCAAAACCCCGAAGCCAGTTGGCAAACACAACCCGACCATAATGAATGGCTTTCACATCGGCCCCTTCACCAGTCTGAATGAGAAGTCCGTTTCTGCGCAGCTTGCCCTCTGCATATTTATCACCAAAGCGGCTAAGCACCTTACCTTGTGCCGGCCAAGGCAGCTTATTCCGGAGTGATGGGAACGGTTGAGATTCGTTGGGGGAGGGGATGTTCGCGATGGCTTCCTGAACTTCAGAAAGTAATTTTTCCAACCGCTTGCGATCAGATTCCAGCTCATCTTTTTCGTTGCGACGGGTACGGATGTCCTGGTTAAGCGCCGCTAGAGTTTTCTCGCGCTTTTGTCGAGAAGTCGTTAATTCTTGCTGGCGTTTGATAACGCCTTCCTCGCTTTTCGCAAGCTTGGCTCGGGTGTTTTGAACTTCGGCTTGCGTCACCTTGAGTTCTTCAAGGTTCCTTTGGAAGGCTTCCAGTCGCCCAACGGTGTCGCGGCTAAGGTATTCGTAATAGGTCATTGTCCGGGCAATGTTATCCGGATTGATCTCGTTGAGCAGCACTTTTACAGCAGACACGTCGCCCTCCATCCAGGCTGTGCGGATCTGCTTTTTCAGGCTCTCACGCTGGCGCTCCAGGGTGCGCGCCAGTTCCCGTTCTTCGCTCTGGAGTTCTGCCAGGCGTTGTTGCTGTTTTTTTACTTGCTCCCCCAGAGACCGGCGCTCGCGGGTTAAACGACTTATTGTACGTTCGGCCGCAGCAAGCCCTCGCTCCAGTGTGGAGCGATCTTCTTCGGCATCGGCCAGCCAGTCATCGATATCCTCAATGCGCTCTTTGAGGGCTTCAATCTGGGCTGGTGTAACCTCTTTTCCGAAGGCAGCGGGCACAGTACTCAACGCGAACGTGAGTGCCAGTGCCAGTAATGCAATTAGTCGCAATGGTAGAGCCTGTTTTTGGGTCAACCGATTTTGACCAGAGTGTGCCCGGTCATTTCCTTCGGCTGGTCCAGCCCCATCAATGTGAGCAGCGAAGGTGCTACATCGCTCAGACTGCCGTCGTCTTGCAGGCTTACCTTGCGGCTGCCTGTGTAAACAAGTGGCACCGGCCCGAGAGTGTGTGCCGTGTGAACCTGGCCAGAACTTGGGTCTGTCATTTGCTCGCAGTTGCCGTGGTCGGCTGTTATCAAGCCTGGCCATCGACTTCTTCCAACGCTTCGACCACTCGCTGCACGCAATGGTCAAGGCATTCTGCAGCTTTAATCGCAGCGTCCAATTTTCCGGTATGGCCTACCATATCCCCGTTGGCATAGTTGCACACCACCAGGTCGTACTTGCCGCTCTTGATAGCCTCTACCAGCTTGTCTGTCACTTCGGGAGCGCTCATTTCAGGCTGCAGGTCGTAGGTAGCCACCTTGGGGGACGGAACCAAAATTCTGTCTTCGCCGGCAAAAGGTGTTTCTTGCCCGCCGTTGAAAAAGAAGGTTACGTGGGCGTACTTCTCGGTTTCTGAAATACGTAATTGGGTTTTGCCAAGGTTGGCCATGTACTCGCCCAGGCCATTGACCAGTTTTGTGGGCGGGTAGGCGCAGGAGGTTTTGATATCCGCTGCGTATTCGGTGAGCATTACAAAGTCAGCGAGCTTGGGGTGCTTCCGGCGTTCAAATCCATCAAAACCTTCGCCTACAAACGTGCGAGTCATTTCCCGGGCACGATCCGCGCGGTAGTTCATAAACAGTACGGCGTCGCCATCGTTAATGGTGCCGGCAGTCTCGCCCGGGCTCTGAATGCGGGTTGGTTTTACAAATTCGTCATTTTCGCCACGCTCGTAAGCCTGCTCCAGGCCAGAAACCGGATCGGTTGCTGTGAAGTCTGATTCGCCCAGGGTCATCAGGTTATAGGCGGATTCAACCCTGTCCCAGCGATTGTCTCTATCCATGGCAAAGTAACGCCCAACAATAGAGGCCACGCGGCCTACGCCAAGGCTCTTTAATTTCGCGGCGGCCTTCTCCAGTGAGGGGAGGGCACTGCGAGGTGGCATGTCACGCCCATCAAGAAACGCGTGAATGTATACTTCTTTTGCGCCCCTTGAGGCTGCAAGCTCAGCGGCTGCCAGCATATGATCTTCGTGGCAGTGAACGCCTCCGGGCGAAAGCAAGCCCATAAGATGAACAGCACCACCATTACCCACCGCTTTGTCTATCGCGGAGCACAGGGCCGGGTTTTGATTAAAGGTGCCTTCTTCCAGGTCCTTATCAATGCGCGTAAGGCTTTGATAGACCACACGGCCTGCACCCAGGTTCATGTGCCCGACTTCCGAGTTGCCCATTTGGCCTTGGGGCAACCCTACAAACATACCGGAGGTATTGATGAGGGTTTTAGGCCTGGATTCCCAGAGCTTGTCCCAGAAAGGCGTATTGGCGTTGCTGATGGCGTTATCTTCGGCGGGATCGCGATGGCCCCAGCCGTCCAGAATTATAAGTGCTGTCGGCTTGCGCAATGCTGTCATCATTCAGTCCGGAGGTAGAGTTGCAGTAAGTTTACAGAAGTAGGTGTGAAGCTTATCCATTTTAAGGCTTTGAGGCCACAGTCGTCACCTGTATGGTCACCTTCTGTCCGGCGAGCAGGCTGTGTATAATCCGCCCAAACTTATTTTCAGGGTCACCTCATGGATCGGTTGTTTGAATTTGTCGTTAGCCACTACGTTCTCGCCTCACTATTTGTGGCTTTTTTACTCGCTATCCTTGTGCTGGAGTCTCGGCGCGGTGGCGCTAAAATCTCTGCCCAGGGCGCGGTTAGCCTGCTTAACAGAAACGAAGCAGTGGTGGTAGATATCCGCGATCGCAAAGAGTTTGGCGAGGGCCGCATTACCGGTTCTATCAATATCCCGCTTAATAGTCTGAAAAGCCGTGCTGGCGAACTGAGCAAGCACAAGGACAAGCAGATTATTGTGGCGGATAAAATGGGCCAGCATTCCGCTATGGCGGTAAAGCAGCTCAATGCGGAAGGTTACGCCAACGTAGTGCGCCTCAACGGAGGCGTAGGCGACTGGAAAGCCAGCAACCTGCCGCTGGTAAAGAAATAGAAGCGTCAGCATAACTTGATCTGTGCGCCGATCTGCCGCACTGTTTCACATAACCAAGTGCCGCCAAACAGTAAACTGTTCCGGCAGATGTAACTATAACAATGGGTCTTGAGCCCACTCCAAGACTCTCTACACAAGGGAAAGGACTGAACATGGCTGAGAATCAGCAAGCCGCCGCAGGCAGTGACAACCAAAACCAAGCCCAGTTTGCCCTACAGCGCATTTACGTGAAGGATCTGTCTTTTGAGTCCCCGAACTCGCCGGTGGTCTTCCAAGAGCAGTGGAAGCCGCAGGTGAATCTGGACTTGAACACCGCACACACCAAAGTGAGTGACAACCAGTATGAGGTTGTTCTTTCCTTGACCGTGACCGCGAAACTGGATGAGAAGGTCGCCTACATTGTTGAGATCCAACAGGCTGGCGTGTTCCTTGTGGCGGGCATTGAAGGGCCGCAACTGGGCCAGATGCTAGGCGCCTATTGCCCAACCATTCTCTTCCCTTATGCTCGTGAAGCAATCGACGGTGTGGTCAACAAAGGCAGCTTCCCAGCCCTGATGTTGGCACCGGTCAACTTCGATGCTATCTACGCGCAAGCGCTTCAGCGCAAGCAGGAAGGGGCATCTGGAGAGGCCGGAGAAGAACAAAAGACGCACTGACGGCTTTGCTTTGATCTGATAACAAAACAGCCCGGCAGCCGCCGGGCTGTTTTGTTTTATGCGCTGCCGTTTTCCGAGCCCATAAACCCAAGCTGTCGCCAGGCTTCGTAAACCACCAAGGCAGTGGTGTTGGAGAGGTTTAAGCTACGGCTTTGCGGGCACATGGGAACCTTCAGGCAGTGCTCCGCGGATAACCCTTCGCGCACATCGGCGGGCAAGCCACGGGTTTCCGGGCCAAACATCAGGTAATCATTATCCTGATAAGCAACCTGATGGTAATAACGCTGACCTTTGGTGGTTAAGCCAAATAGCCGCTTAGGTTGCTCGCTTTCAAGAAACGCCTGGTAGCTTTTGTGCACCTTTACCGTGGCGTACTCGTTGTAGTCCAGCCCAGCCCGCCGCATTTGCTTGTCCTCCAGGGTAAACCCCAGAGGCTCAATCAAGTGCAGTCTGCAGCCAGTGTTGGCGCACAGCCGGATGATATTACCGGTGTTGGGTGGTATCTCCGGCTCGTACAGCACAACGTTCAGCATTGCGCTTTAGCGCTCCACAGCCAGGGCAACGCCCATGCCGCCACCGATACACAGGGTTGCAAGGCCCTTGTTGGCATCACGGCGAACCATTTCGTGCAGCAGCGACACCAGAATGCGGCAGCCAGAAGCGCCAATGGGGTGGCCCAGCGCAATCGCGCCGCCGTTCACATTAACCTTGTTGGTATCCCAGCCTAGGTCGCGGTTTACTGAGATTGCTTGCGCCGCAAACGCTTCGTTGGCTTCAATCAGATCCAGGTCCTCAACGCTCCAGCCTGCCAGTTTCAGGCAACGCTGGCTGGCGGGGATTGGGCCTGTGCCCATAATGCTGGGGTCTACGCCCGCATTGGCGTGGGCCTTAATGGTGGCCAGCGGGGTCAGGCCCAGCTCTTTGGCTTTTTCTGCACTGCACACCATAACCGCTGCGGCGCCGTCGTTGAGGGAAGAAGCGTTGCCGGCTGTCACCGTGCCGTCTTTCTTGAAGGCAGGCCGCAGCTTGCCCAGGCCTTCGCCAGTTACGCCTTCTCTGGGACCTTCGTCTTTGCTGACAACTACCGGATCGCCTTTACGCTGGGGGATAGAAACCGGCACTATTTCGCCGTCGAAGCGCCCAGCCTCACGAGCTGCCACGGCTTTTTGTTGCGACGCTGCAGCGAATGCATCCTGTTCCTCGCGGCTGATGCCGTACTTTTCAACGATATTCTCAGCAGTTACGCCCATGTGGTAATCGTTAAAAGCATCCCAAAGACCGTCGGTAACCATGGTATCGATCATGGTCCAGTTACCCATGCGCTGGCCGTTGCGGCTGTTGGGTAGCACGTGGGGCGCCTGGCTCATGCTTTCCTGCCCACCGGCAATCATCATGTCCGCATCGCCACAACGAATTGCCTGAACTGCCATGTGGACTGCCTTCAGGCCGGAGCCGCAGACTTTGTTGATAGTCATCGCTGGCACAGAAGCCGGAATGCCCGCGTTGATAGACGACTGGCGCGCTGGGTTTTGGCCAGAACCTGCGGTTAATACCTGGCCAAGCACCACTTCGTTGATCTGGTCGCCGGCAACACCTGTCTCTTCTAACAGCGCCTTGATAACGGCGGAGCCAAGCTGATCCGCGCGAAGGCTTGAAAGGCCTCCACCAAACGCGCCAACAGCAGTACGTTTGGCAGCAACAATAACGACATCACGCATGGAGATTCTCCGGTTAAATGATTGTGCTGGACCGGCCGACAAAGCTGGGCCCGACCCTAACAGAGTAAAAACTGCGGGCATTGTAGCCGGAAAGGCTGAATCGACAAAAGCACTGAGCAAATCCTATGTTAACGGCAGACCGCTTGAGCGATCCGCTCCAAGCGTTCTGCCCGGATTGCGCGCCCCAGTTCTTTGCCTGCAAAACCCTGTTTGATCAATGCTTGAGGATTAACGCCTGAGGCGGCATCAGCGGCCTTTTTGAGTGGTTCCAACTGAGCCTGATCACCACTTTCCAGAGTGCACTCAAGTACATTGATCAGCTGTGAGAAGCGCTCTGGTCGCCTCGATACGTCGGCTTTTTCCAGCAACTCAAGCAGTGTGCTTGCACTTGGCTGTATAGGGTCGAGCTGCTTAATTATCGGAATAGAAGCCGCAGCCAGCCGGGCAAGTTGCTGGCAGTCGTTCGGAGCTTTCAGGGCTTTGGCTCTTTCGGCGCAGGTAGATTCATCGAGGGGGCTGAGCAGTGCTGAAAAACGTTCTGCCGTGGAGTCTTCCCGGGCGTGAACACGTTGCAGTGCATCCATGGCAACACTGAAAATGGCATCCGGAGTGAGTTCAGGGATCAGCACCGCGAGAGCTCCGCAGTCCCGCAGTACCTGAAAAAATGTACAGGGCGAAAGCTCATGGATTGCCCGCTGAATCTCCTGCCATACCCGCTCAGGCACAAGGTGCTCCACTTCACCCTCGGCTACCATGGTGCGCATCAAATCCATGGTTTCTTGGCAAACGCTAAAGCCTAGCGGCTGAAAACGCGCAGCGAAGCGTGCGGTTCTGAGAATGCGCAAAGGGTCTTCTTTAAAGGCCTCCGATACGTGGCGCAGTTGCCGCGCGTCAAGATCTTTGCTGCCGTTAAAGGGATCGGTCAGTTCACCCTGTTCAGAGCGCGCCATGGCGTTGATGGTGAGATCTCTGCGCAGCAGGTCTTCCTCAAGAGTGACATCGGGGGCACTATAAACGGAGAAGCCGTGATAACCGTGCCCCTGTTTGCGTTCTGTGCGGGCCAGGGCGTATTCCTCATGGGTTTTCGGGTGCAGAAATACAGGGAAGTCCGATCCTACCTGCGTAAAGCCCTGGGCAAGCATGTGTTCCGGGGTTGCGCCGACCACCACCCAGTCCCGGTCTTTAACCCCCAGGCCCAGTAATTCATCGCGAACGGCACCGCCAACCAGATAGGTTTGCATGAAGGGTCAGGTTCCTTTTAAGAAGTGTCCGGGAATTATCCGTTTCCCGGGCGGGTCAGGCAAACGCCGTTATTATGATGAGCGTGCCTGACCCCATAAACAACATCTATAGCAGAATCAGAAAGTCGTACCGAATTCCAAAGCTGCACCCATGTCAGCATCACTAAACAGGGCGCCGAGATCAAAGCGTGCGCCAAGAAGGTTCAGGCCTAAGCCGACGGTAAACTGGGTCTCTTCCGCAATACCGTCGTTATCATCATTGCTGGCAAGGTTGTAACGAACGCCTGCCCGAAGCTGGGCATAGCGCCAAGCGTCGAACTCTGCGCCGACTGCGAGCCACTGGGTATCATCTTCAAAACCAAAAGCTTCTTTTTTGGTGAGGTCAAGCTCAGCGGTAACCACGTGGTAAGCGCTCTTGTGAGCGATGCCGACGGTTGCATGGGGCCTACTTTAAGGGTTCGTACTTTTTCACCAAGATCTTGACGGCTTGCTGCAGAGTCTAATTCCATTGGAATGAGGTTTTTAACTACAACGCCAGCATTCCACTGCTTCTCATCGCCAAAAGCGTAAGCGGCACCTATATCCAGATTAAAGCCACTTTTATCGGTTTGAGATTGGTCGTTATCAAACTCGTCGTCTTCAAAGCCGGAGACGGTTTCTGTGTATTGGAAGGTTTGTAGTTGGACGTACTTCGGCGAGACACCTAGCTGAATGCTGTCGCCGTTATTCAGTTCCAGTGCGTGGGCAAAGCTGATGCCTGCTTCTACGACCGCAGAGGCAATAACTTTGCCGCGGGAGTTGAGATCGTCGGTAGCACCAGGGATCAATACGCCGTTTTCGATAGCCTGAAGTTTTGCGTTGTCGCTTTTGTCATACTCACCCCTAACAGTGGCCGTCAAATTGCCGGTACTGAATACGCCCACAGAAAGTTTTTTTCCCGGAACGGCGAGAGCAAGACCGAGGCCAATGTTGGCGCGTACGGTGTCTTTATCAAAAGCTTCAAATTGCTCGCGAAGCTGGCCGGCCAACTGTTGTGCATTGGCTGAATTCGCTGAGCTGATAGCAGCTTCCAGCTCATCCATTGTGTCTTGAATGCTATCAATCTGATCAATTGTCTCTTCTTCATCCGCCACACGTACGTTTATAGAAGGCAGCATGAGGCCAAAGTCGTCTGACCATGCGTGGTGATCCGCCGCCATCATGGCCGGGTTTGCCGATGTTGCAGTAGATGGGTGAGCCACAGCCACGCCGGTGCCACCCATGGCAAACGAACGCGAAGACATAAACGCCTGAGGGCTGGCGAGCGCAGACGTAGCGGCAACAGATAGGCCCAAAGCAATGAACAGTCTGGACAAGCGGTATTGGTGCATTCGGTTACCTACGAAAAAGTGTGTGTTACTGAATAATTGAGTAGGTGAGAGGTTAGATCAATATCCGTACTTGAACATGACATGTGCAGTAACCGTTTGTTTTTGAAATGTAAGCAAGGTGAGGTTTGCAGTAAGTCGGCATAGAGTTGCCGCTCGATTGGCATCGTTACAGCTACTTGGGGATAAGCTAATAGACCTGGCGGGTGTTAGCTGGCCGATTGAGAAAGGTGGCATGAAATTTCCATGGTGTTTTTCCATGGTATGTTTTCAGGATATTGTCTGGTCTTTGCAGGTGGAGAATTACTCATGTTGAAAAATGGGCCTGCTGCCCTCTCGGTGTGCCGGGTTATTGCATTCATTTCGAGCTTTGGTGTCGCTCTATTTTCTGGGGGGCCGGCTTTTGCCCATGGGCATGAGCCGGCAGGCAGCGATAAAACAGTGAAGACGGAGGAGCCGAAGGAAATTGCGCCCGAACCGATTAATTTGGTGATAACCAAAGAGGTGGGCCGCACACAGGATGTGCTCGATGCTTATGCCAAAATTATCCGTAATGAACAGGATATCAAGCCGTTCGAGCCCAATGCGCAGTGTCCCCGTGCGGATGCACCCAAATATCGGAAAAAGCTGGCCGTTGCAGGTTTTTCGCTTGAACACCCCGGGCAGTCAGTTTTTGGTGGTTTGAAAGATGTGGGGAAAACGGTTTCAACGTCGCTTTATCAGCGGTTTGAGCAGTCTGAGCGCGTGCAAGCTTTCTCTGCGCCACAGTGCAGATGTTTGCGAGTCGCTCGGCCGCGCCCACGATGACCGTGGGGTCGAGTAATAAACTGGGTAAATACTCTGCAGTGAGTCGCGAGATGGGGGCTCAGTTTGTGATGTCTGGCATTATCCGTGATGTGGGTGTAAACAGCCCCGGCGCCTGGGATACAGATTACGGGGCCAAGGTTAAGCGTGCGTTGTTTAGCTCTGATACCAGCCGCAATTTTGAGCTGGATATGATTGTGCACGATGGCTATACCGGAAGAGTGATTATGGAAAACGTTATTCCGGCTCTGGTCGCT
>NZ_MBPP01000019.1 GCF_001858325.1 Marinobacter sp. AC-23 | reverse complement strand
GGTTGCAGCAGGCCCTGCTCAGGGCTCAACGAGGCAGCTACCGGCTAGCCTTGTTGCACCTGAATATTGATGATTTCCGCAGCATTAACGAGTCATTTGGCTATCAGAAAAGTGACCAGCTGATGATCAAGGTTGCGGCTCAGGTTCGGCAGGGGCTGCGGCGCGTGGATTCCTTGATGCGCATTGGCGGTGATGAGCTAGCCATTATCGTTGAAAAAATTGAAGACTCGCTGGATATCACCCAAATCATACGCAAGGTTGTTAACGCTCTTGATGAACCAGTCTTAATTGATGGCCAGAGTGTGGTTGTCAGTGCCAGCCTGGGAGTAGCCACCTATCCGGAGGCCGGAGATAGCCCTGAAAACCTCATGCGTCGGGCCAACCGGGCGATGTTTGAGGCCAAGCGGGATCCAGGCACCAGTTATCGCTTCTACGATCGTCAGCTGCACATTTCCGCCGGCTACCAGCTCAGGTTGGAGGCCGATCTTCGGAATGCGCTCAGAGGTAATGAACTGGAGCTGTATTATCAGCCAAGGATTGATCTGGCTAGCAACGAGGTTCGTGGCGTTGAGTGTCTGTTGCGCTGGAACCACCCGGAGCGTGGACTGGTAGGGCCAGACGAGTTCATACCTGTTGCCGAGCGCAGTGGTTTGATTGTGCCCATCGGTTATTGGGTAATAGAACAAGCCTGTAAGCGCCTGCAGGCGTCGGCCGAGCATGGGTTTCCCGGGCTTGTGTTTGCGGTAAATCTTTCGTTCCGGCAGTTCCACGACCGCAAAATGACCGAAACCATATTTCGTATTATTTTCAACGCTAATGTTGATACCAGCTTGCTTGAGTTGGAGCTGACGGAAAGTGCCATGATGCACGATCCCGAGTATGCACAACGCTGCCTGCGCGAGCTCAACCAGCTGGGTATCAGCTTTGCGCTTGATGATTTCGGTACCGGGTTCTCCTCTCTTAGTCATTTACAGCACTTGCCAATCTCATTGGTAAAAATCGACAAATCATTTGTGCAGGCGCTGGGGCAGTCTGCAGGTGCGGAGCACATTATTCGGGCGATCATTAGCCTGGCTCACAGCCTTCAGATCAGCGTAGTGGCTGAGGGGGTTGAGACCGAAAGCCAGCTGGAGTTTTTGCGACAGCAACACTGTGATGAAATTCAGGCTACTACTATGCCCGGCCCATGCCTTGGGCCGATCTTGTGCAGTTTTTAAACAAGCGTGGCCAGCCCGCTTGCCTGCAACTGTAAGCCGCTGTACCTTTGCTGCTTTATCAGACAAGCATCACAGAGGTTGCATGAACAGTATCTCCAGGCGCATCGCCGATGAACTCGGCGTACGTGAGCAACAGGTTAATGCCACCGTCGCCCTGTTGGACGAAGGCTCCACGGTTCCGTTTATAGCCCGTTACCGCAAAGAGGTAACCGGCTCTTTGGACGACAACCAACTGCGTACACTTGAAGAACGCCTGCGTTATTTAAGAGAACTGGAAGACCGTCGCGGTACCATCCTCAAAAGCATTGAGGAGCAGGGCAAGCTGAGCGACGAATTGCGCGCCAGCATTCAGGAGGCAGAGACCAAGAACCGTCTAGAAGACCTGTACCTCCCCTACAAGCCCAAACGCCGCACCAAAGCCCAGATTGCCCGGGAAGCGGGATTGGAGCCACTCGCTGATGCGTTGTATGGCGACCCTGCTCTGGATCCAGAAGCAACGGCCGAAGGCTATGTCAACGTAGAGGCCGGAGTTGCGGATGCCAAAGCGGCTCTAGATGGTGCCCGTTATATTTTGATGGAGCGTTTCGCTGAAGATGCGGAGCTGCTGGGTGAGTTGCGAGACTTCATCTGGCAGCAAGGGCAATTAAAGGTTGCTGTGATTGATGGCAAGGAAAATGAAGGCGCCAAATTCCGGGATTACTTTGATCACGTAGAGCCGCTGAAGCGAGTGCCATCCCACCGCGCACTGGCTATTCTCCGTGGCCGCAATGAAGGCATACTTTCTTACACTCTGGTTGTGGGTGATGTGGACGATGACCGGCGCCAGCCGCACCCTGCTGAGCAACGTATCGCCGCACGCTGGAGTATCCGTGATAACGGCCGCGCTGCTGATAAGTGGTTGTCAGAGGTGGTGCGCTGGACCTGGCGGGTAAAGCTGTCTACCCAGATTGAAACTGATCTCATGGGGCAGGTGCGCGAAGCCGCTGAAACCGAAGCCATCAATGTATTTGCCGCCAACCTGAAAGACTTGTTGTTGCTTGCACCGGCCGGGCCCCGTGCGACGTTGGGACTGGATCCTGGCCTCCGCACAGGTGTGAAGGTCGCGATTATTGATGACACCGGCCAGGTTGCCGGGCATGGAGCCATCTTCCCCCATGCACCGCAAAAACAGTGGGATCGTTCCATTGAACAGCTTGCGGTTTGGTGCCGGGAGTATCGCATTGAGCTGGTTGCTATCGGCAATGGCACAGCCTCCCGAGAGACAGAAAAGCTGGTGGGGGAGCTCAGTAAGCGTTACCCGGAGCTGAAGCTGGCACGCATTATTGTGAGCGAGTCTGGCGCCTCGATCTACTCTGCCTCCGAGTTTGCATCTAAAGAGCTGCCCGATCTGGACGTGACGATACGTGGTGCGGTCTCCATTGCCCGCCGGTTGCAGGATCCATTGGCGGAGCTGGTGAAGATAGAACCTAAATCCATTGGCGTTGGTCAATACCAGCACGATGTGTCCCAGGTTCAGCTCTCTCGCAGCCTGGATGCCGTTGTTGAGGACTGTGTTAACGGTGTTGGCGTTGATCTGAATACCGCCTCTGCACCCCTTTTGTCCAGAGTGTCAGGCCTGAACCAGACCATCGCGCAGAACATCATTGAGTATCGCAATCAAAACGGCATGTTCCAAAACCGCAAACAACTGTTGAAGGTTGCACGGCTCGGCGCTCGAACCTTTGAGCAGGCCGCTGGTTTTTTGCGTATCGCCAGTGGCGAGAATCCGCTGGACCGGTCGTCTGTGCACCCCGAGGCCTATGGCGTTGTAGAGGCCATCGCAGCAAAGAGTAGCCGCAAAGTTGAAGGCATTGTTGGGGATGCTGCGTTTTTACGTGGTCTGAACCCACAGGATTACGTAACAGATAAGTTCGGTGTGCCAACCATCAAGGATATCCTCTCCGAGCTCGAAAAACCTGGCCGGGATCCGCGCCCGGAATTTCGTTTCGCAAGCTTTGAGGAAGGCGTGGAAACCCTTGGTGATCTTGAGCCGGGAATGGTGCTGGAAGGCTCCGTTACCAACGTGACGAATTTCGGGGCGTTTGTGGACATCGGCGTTCATCAGGATGGCTTGGTGCACATCTCTGCACTCTCCCATACCTTCATAAAAGACCCTCGCGAGGTGGTCAAGGCCGGGGATATTGTGAAGGTTAAGGTGATGGAGGTGGACATTCCCCGCAAACGGATTGCGCTGACCATGCGCATGGATGACCAGCCGGGCGAAAAGGCAGAATCAAAACGCCCTGCTTCCGGGCGCCCAGCTGGCAGCCAGAATGCCGGCGGCCGCAGTGGGCAATCGGCGGGTCAGACTTCCCCCCGCAGCCAAGGCAGAGGCGCTGATCAAGGTGCCGTGGGTGGGGCGTTGGCGCAGGCGTTTGCGTCGGCCCGAAAAGATAAGCGTTAAGCGGTTTCAACTATTTACACCAGCCGGCGAGTGCCCGCAAGGCTCAGCCGACTGCAGCAGGAGTTAACCATGGCCGAATCCCGCCATTCTATGTTTCGCCAGTTCGCTGCCAGCGACTGGAACGGGTTTCTGAAAGGGATAGAAAAAGAAGGTTTGCGTGTTGATCGCAACGGGTTTATCGCGCAGACGCCACACCCTGAGGCTTTGGGGTCGGCGCTTACCCACCCGACCATTACGACAGATTACTCTGAGTCCCTGCTGGAGCTGATTACGCCTGTGTGTAGCAGTACAGCGGAGGTGCTGGAATCCCTGCGCAATACTCACCGCTTTGTTCAGCAGAACCTGGGCGACGAGGTTTTTTGGCCAGCCAGCATGCCCTGTGAACTGAATGGAGATGCCAGCATCCCCATTGCGGAGTATGGCTCGTCCAACACCGGCCGGTTAAAGCATGTTTACCGACAGGGCCTGGCCGTGCGGTATGGCCGCATGATGCAAAGCATCGCCGGCACGCACTATAACCTCTCGCTACCAGACAGCTTCTGGGACAAGTGGCAGCGTGACCTCGGCGACCAGCAAACCATGAAAGATTTCAAATCTGATCAATACTTTTGGCTGGTGCGCAATTTCCGTCGCAGAAGTTGGCTACTTATGTTGCTGTTCGGCGCTTCTCCGGCCCTGGATGCCAGTTTTGTGAACGGTGTGGGTCACGATCTTGGCCGTTTTGATGACAGCAGCTGGTTTGGCAAGCACGCCACCTCTTTGCGTATGGGCGATCTGGGTTATCACAACAACGCGCAGTCTTCGTTGAACATTTGCTTCAACAAGCTCAGCACCTACACTCAAACTCTGGATAGAGCTATCCACACCAACTGGCCTGCCTATGAAGCCCTGGGTACCCGGCGCGATGGCAAGTTTATCCAGATCAATACCAGTGTGCTGCAAATCGAGAACGAGTATTACAGCGCGGTGCGCCCCAAGCGCACGGCCCGAAGCGGGGAGAAGCCGATTCAGGCGCTCGAATCCCGCGGGGTAGAATATATTGAGGTGCGCTGCCTGGATCTGGATCCATTCTCGCCGGTAGGCGTTAATGAGGCTCAGGTCGATTTTCTTGATCTCTTTCTGCTTGATTGTTTGTTGTCAGAATCGCCGCAAATTGATGATGACGAATGCAACATGTTAGACGACAACTTCAAAGACGTTGTCGCCGCAGGTCGCAATCGCGAACTGACCCTGTGTCGCGCCGGTGAGCGTACACCCATAGGTGAGGCAGCTACGGCACTGCTGGATCGGCTGGAACCTCTGGCAGAGGTATTGGACGGCTGGAATGGGGATGACGTGTATTGCAAAGCGTTATCGGCTCAGCGGGGCGTGTTAACGGGTGATCGGCAAGTGCCCTCGGAGCGCGTTATCGATGCCATGCAGGCTTCTGGGTTGGGTCATCGTGATTGGAGTATGGACATGGCGCTCAAGCACCAGAATACGCTCCGAAAGGAAGAGCTGGGGGCGAAGGTGCAGGCAGCATTCGCCGCTGCGAGCAAGGATTCTCTGGCAGAGCAGAGACGGATAGAAGCCTCGGATACCTTGGGATTCAGTGATTTTCTAGAGCAGTATCTGCGCTCCTGAAGGGGCGGGTGCTACCTGTGCAGAGCGTGGTCTATGCCGGTTCGCATCGCGGGCGGGCCTGCTTCACAGAAGCTGAACAAATGTTTGTCACTTTCTGACGCTGGTGCTAACTTCAGATACATCAGTTAAAGGGAGCAGTGGCATGGCAAGGGATATGAAGCTCGGCTGGGATGTTGATGCACTGAACAAGGCCTATCGCCAAGGTTACATGGCAGCCTCGATGAGTATGGATAAAACCCGTTGTCCTTATCGCGGCGAAGTCGTTGTAGCTGCCTGGGAGGCTGGTTGGGCTGATGCAGGTGAGGTTATCCGAGAAGAGTGTGCCCGTGGGGATGATCTGTTCTCTCGGATCGCCTGAAGTCTTTTCGTTCGACACTATTTTTGTACTACGAATTCCGTAAACAACACGCCGGTGATAACTTCGCCGGTTTGCTGCTCGTCCAATACCCCATTTATTCTTGATTTCGCCTCTTCTCGAAGCGCTTTCTGGCCGTCCATGGTGGTCAGCATGTCGGCATCCGTTTGCTCGCCAAACAGCATGACAAGCTCGTGGCGCAACCTTGGCATGTGAGCTTCTACCGCCGGCCGCGTAGTTTGCTTTGAGGCTCTGAGACTGACCGCTGCTTTAAGGTAGGTCAGCTTGCCGCCGGGAACGCCTACATGGGTTACGAACGATGGCTCCATGGCGATATAATCGGTGATTCCCTGCTCTTCTGAGGTTTCTTCTTCAGCTGTGACGGCTTCTTCCGCCCAACCCATGAGGGGTACTGAAAGCAGCAGGAATAGGCCGAATAAAACGAATTTTGGCTGAGGTGTCATAAGCTTGCAGTTAGTCATGGTTTAAGGTTTAGTGATAAAATTCACGGCGGTTCTGCCGGATAAACTGAGAATAGCAGGCCCTGCAGCGCATTTGTGGAAAACTGAGGAAACTTTGTGAAAGCACGAGCAATCTTTGCCTGTATTTTTGTCACCTGCGCCGGGTTGTTGGGCGTGGCGTTTTATATGGAACACGTGATGGGGCTAGAACCTGCCATTGTGCTGGCTTCAGCGTTTCGGCTTTATGGGGGTGGGGCTGGTAAGCCTTGTGGCCGCTTTGCATGGCCCTGGGCAACTGGGGTTGCGTGTATACGGCCTGTTGCTGACGGCAACCGCTGGTGCTGGGCTGGGCATGGCTGGGCGCCAGTTATGGTTGCAGAGTTTGCCGGCGGATCAGGTGCCAGCTTGCGGCCCCTCGGTGGAATATATGCTCGAGGTTCTGCCCATGGCGGAGGTGCTGACCACCGCGCTTAAAGGTACCGGTGACTGTGCCACAGTGGTCTGGCGCTTCCTTGGCTTGAGCATTCCAGGCTGGAGTGCAGTCTTTTTTGTAGTGCTGGTGGCTTTGGGACTCATGATGCTTTTTCACCGCGGAAGAACAAAAAGCTGGATTGCTGGCTGAAACGGTTGCGACTGGTCGCTGGCATGGGGTAACTTGATTCGGACTTAACACATATCAGCGCAGGGCTGAATGACCTGATTATTAAGTGGAGAGCAGGCGTCATGTTGGAAAATTGCCGAAATGCAAGGGAGCGCTGGGGTGGTGTCAGCGAGCTCATTGATCGCTGGCTTTTGGCGCGCCAGGAGCTGCTGGTTCATTACTGCGATTTGTCCGGAGAAAACGATTTCACGCAAACAGAAGCCTTGAAGCAGAAGTTTATAAAGCTCTGTGAGGTATTGATGGATTACGTGTCTACCGGCCATTTTGAAATATATGAGCAGCTGGTGAAGGAAGCCCGTGAGTTCAATGATGGCGGGCTGGAATTGGCAGCCAAGGTTTATCCGCGCATTGAGAAAACGACGGAAGTGGCTCTTAATTTTAATGATCAGCTGGATAGCACAGAGCTGACGGAGCAGGATGTGAGCGCGCTGTTCGAGAAGCTTTCACATCTTGGTGAAAACCTGGAAACTCGTTTCGAAATGGAGGATTTTCTGATTGAACACCTTCATAACGTGCATAGTGACAAGGTGGCGCCAGCCTGACTTTATTCGGCGCGAGGCAGCGCGGGCACTAAAAAGCCTCAGCAGCGGTAGCGCTGGCTGAGGCTTTTTTATGACTTCAGACGGGCTGAAATTACTCGGAAGCAGCGTCTTCTTCGTTTTCGCCAGGGTTGATAGCCAAGAGCTCTACATCAAAAACCAACGTTTCATTGGGGCCAATGGAGCGGTTGCCTCCTGGGCCGTAAGCCAGATCTGAAGGGATGTACAGCTTGTAGCGGGCACCTTCATTCATCAGCTGCAGGCCTTCAGTCCAGCCTGGAATAACTTGGTTCAGGCCAAAGGAGACGGGCTCGCCGCGCTCACGGGAGCTGTCAAAAACCTCTCCAGAAAGCAGCGCTCCGGTGTAGTGCACCTGTACGGTATCGGTTGCACCAGGTTGCTCGCCCTCGCCTTCTTCCAACACTTCGTATTGAAGGCCAGACTCGGTGGTTTGAATACCGTCGCGCTCAGCGTTTTCTGCCAGGAAGGTCTTTCCAGCTTCCATGTTTTTCTGGGCGAGCTCTTCTACCTGTTTGCCTTGCTCCGCCTGAAGCGATTTCTGGTACTCCATCAGCGCCTGCTGGATTTCCTCGCGGCTCATGCGCTTGGTTTCATCATCACCGGCGTGACCGTGCTGAATACCCTGAAGAAATTGATCCATTTGCAGGTTTGGCAGGTCATTATTCATCCGCTCACCCAATACCAGGCCCATGCCGTAGCTGACCTTTTGGTCAGTGGAGTCCAGCTTTGGATCTGCGGGGGTTTCTGACTGGGTAGAACAGCCGGCAACTATGCCGGTCATCGCCAGTACAAGCAGCGTTTTTTTCATTACGTCATCCTTATGGGTTAGTACGGAGTGGGCAATAGCCCATGCATTGTGTTTGCCAGAGGGGAAACGGTAACGGGTTCGAGGCGCAGATTCCACTGAACATCTGTTAAGGCGCTACAGATTTCGCACTTCAGCCGCGAAGCTGCCGTCAGCTTCCATTGCTGCCGGCGTTTGGGCTAAGCATGAAGGGCGCACTGTAGGGTGATTGCCAATCAGATTCAGGCGAGCCTGTTCTGGCAGGCGAGCGGTTCTTCTCCGTCCTTTCAATGGCCAAGGTGTTCCAGCGGCCTTGTTCAGGGGGTTGGTCGGCGTAATGCCAGTTGCCATCGGTATCCTGCCATTTAAATATGATATCAGGGCCTTCCGTTGGAACTGGCGAGGGCACCAATCCCTCAAAGGCCGGGATTTCGGGCTGTGCTTCTTCGGCAACCGGCTCAGATGCCTGGTCAGGATCGTTCAGTCCGAAAAACATCAGCAGCAATAAAAAGCCGAGGGCTGGAAATGAAAGCCGGACGAGCCATTTGATCATCATGGCTGTGTGTATCCCTGTTGAAGGGCGATGAGGGCATCGCCGAGAGTGCTGAGAAGCCGCCGGCTACTCACAGTGTACCGGATACCGGTGCAGCAGTAGCGAGATTGTATCGGATCAGCTTTTCACGTTCGTACATGTTGCTCTGCTCCGAGCTGGATTCTGTTAACGCCCGCCAGGCCAAAGCCAGTTCAATGCGCTCTGCCGCCAGCTCAAGGCTGGCTGTGTTTGTGCGCAAAGCTTCGTATGGAGCCTGCGCTTTTGGCACCGACGTACGAATCGCACGCAGCTGCCGGTTACACGATCTCGCCACTCTGTTACCGTAGCGTCTTCGATTCCGGTGTATGACCTGCCATTCAGTGCAAGCCATCCGGCGCACAAAATGCGTGTTACGCTCCAGCCCTCATTTTGCAGGGCAAGGCAGGTTTGCTGCGCAGATGAGTGCTGCCAAAATGTCAGTGCAAAATACCAAAGCGGATTGTCCGGTTCCAGATTTTCCGGCAACTCCATGGTCTTTAACGATAAATCTGGACTAGCTTTCGAGTTTGGCGTCATGAGCGCTGAACCGTCCCTGACAATTCTACGTTGATTATATGACAACATGTTAACGATAACCGATCTCAGTTTACAACGGGGAGGCGTCTGGTTGTTAGATTCCGTCTCTCTGACGGTGCAATCGGGGCAGCGTGTGGCGATTGTAGGCGCTAATGGTGCCGGAAAATCCAGCCTCTTCCAGTTGCTTCTGGGCCAATTGGCGCCGGAGCAGGGCGGTGTGTCACTTCCCGGCGGCTGCCGCATAGCTCAAATGGCCCAGGAAGTTGCGGCGACTAGTCGCAGTGCCAGAGATTTTGTTCTCGATGGCGATCTCGACCTGCGCCGTCTTGAACAGGCACTGCAGCAGGCCGAAGCTCGGGGTGATGACAATGCCGTTGCTCACATCCATGGAGAGTTGGACATACACGAAGCCTGGTCCGCGGCCCGGCGCGCAGAATCGCTGTTGCGAGGATTGGGGTTTCAGGATGGAGACGCAGATCGCCCCGTGTCGGCATTTTCAGGTGGTTGGCGTATCCGGCTGAACCTTGCTCAGGCATTGATGCGGCCTTCCGATCTCTTGTTACTGGATGAGCCAACTAACCACTTGGATCTCGACGCCTGTCTTTGGTTGGAGAACTGGTTGCGCCGTTACGACGGTACTCTGTTATTTATTTCCCACGATCGGGATTTTATGGACCGGGTGGCTACTCACGTGGTTCATTTCGACCGCCTCAAACTGGAGCTGTACACCGGCAACTATTCTGCGTTTGAAAGTCAGCGTAGTGAGCGGCTCGCGCAACAGCAGGCGGGTTTTGAGCGCCAACAGGCAAGAATTGCCGAAATTCAGCGCTTTATTGATCGCTTCAAGGCGCAAGCCACCAAGGCTCGGCAGGCACAAAGCCGAGTGAAGTCGTTGGAACGGATGGAAAAAATTGCGCCCGCCCATATTGATTCCCCGTTCAGTTTTGAATTCCCGGTCGCAGACAAAGTGTCTAGCCCGCTGTTGTCCATCCGCCATGGCCGGGCAGGGCACGGCGAAACCATTATTCTTGATGGAATAAACCTGAGTCTTCTGCCAGGCAGCCGTATTGGGCTGCTGGGTCCGAACGGTGCGGGTAAATCCACCTTGATGGATGCGTTGTTGGGGCAGGGCGAACACGGCGCGGCAAGCACGCTGATTTCTGGTGAGCGGGCCTGCGGTGAAAATTTGGCTATCGGCTATTTTGCACAGCATCAGCTGGAGTCTCTGGATCTTGATGCCAGTCCTTTTTTGCACCTGCAGCGGTTATCGCCAAAAGCTTCAGAGCAGAGCGTCCGTAACTTTTTGGGCGGCTTTGATTTTCATGGCGATGAGGCCTTAAGCCCATACGTACTTTCTCGGGCGGTGAAAAGGCCCGCGTTGCCCTGGCGGTGATTGCCTGGCAGAAACCCAACCTGCTTCTGTTGGACGAGCCTACAAACCATCTTGATCTGGAAATGCGCCAGGCTTTGACCATGGCGTTGCAGAACTTCGAAGGCGCCATTGTGGTTGTATCACACGACAGGCATTTGCTGCGCAACACGGTGGACGAGTTCTGGCTGGTCAATGATGGCCGTGTTGCTGAATACCAAGGCGACCTTGAGGACTATGAGCGCTGGCTGGCGGATCGCCGCAAGGACGATACCGAGGCGCCAAAACGCCAAGCGACTGGCACTATGAACGCCAGTGACAGCGCAAAGGCCTCAGAACCAGAAGCAGGGGTAGGAGAAAGCGCCGAAGATCGCAAAACACGTAAGCGCGCGGAAGCGGCACTGAGGCAGAAGTTGAGCCCCTTCCGAAAGCGGCAAGTGGCCCTGGAAAAGCAGATGGAATCCCTGAATGAAACCCTGAGCGGTCTGGAGTCTGAGCTTGCCGATCCGGGCTTGTATGGCGACGAATCGAAAAACCGGTTGAAGGATCTACTGGGTAAACAGGCAGAAGCTAAAGCCCGGCTCAACGACGTCGAGGCGGAGTGGCTTGATGTCAGCGAAACGGTAGAGGCGATGGAGGCGGAGCTGGCGGTTTAGTCAGCCGCCCGCAAGCTCAAGTACAAAGTTCTGCTTGGCGAGATAATCCTGCTCGTTCCTTAAATCAGCGAGTGTAAGTGGGCGCTCGTCGAACCAACTTTCGGGGAAGGTCATTAATAGGCCGTTTTCCCGTGGCTCCAGCTTGAAGGCTGGTGGCAGTTCCAGGTTGCGCGAGTGCTGAATCAGTACCGCAAGGCGAACCAATATACAGAGGTGTCGCAGGCGAGGCAGGTCGCCTGGGTCGATGCCCTCAAAAATGGACGAGGAAAACTTGCGCCGGTGGCCTCGCACCAAGACTGCCAGCTCCCGCTGAGACTGCTGTGTGAAGCCTGCCATGTCGGAATAGCGGAGTAGGTAGGCGCCGTGTTTGTGATATTGGCTGTGGGATATGGCAAGACCAATCTCGTGCAGCTGGCAGGCCCAGCGCAGCACCTCCTCATCGGCTACGGTATCCAACCCCCAGGGGGCAGCAATCTGCTCCCACGCGGCGATCGCAGTGGCCTCCACGGCGGCTCCGTGACGTTGCTCTACGTGATACTGGTCTTGTAGCGCCGAGATACTGCGCTCCCGCACATCTTCATGTTGAATCCTGCCGGCAATGCCATACAGCAAGCCTTCTCTGAGAGCGCCGTCGGTAAAGGTCATCTCCTGAATGTTCAGGGACTGGAACGCACCCATAAGAATGGCAAAGCCTGCAGGGAAAATGTTCTGACGATCTGGACGCAAGCCCAGCTCGCCCAATTTTTCCACACTGCCCATGTCCACTAACCGGCGGCGCAATTCTTCCATGGCGCTCCACGTAATCGTGCCATCGGTTATCTTGAGGGTTGTCAGCACGTTGCTTATGGCTTTGATGGAACCAGACGCACCTACGGAACTCTGCCAGCCCACCGAGCGAAACCGCCTGCGAATACTTAACAGCTCCAGCTCGGCATGAGTAATGGCATTATCCATCTGCTTACGGGTAATCCGGCCATCGGCAAAATACCGGTTTCGAAAAGACACGCAGCCCATGTGTAAGCTTTCCAGCTCTTGAGGCTCAAACCGCTCGCCGATAATCAGTTCGGTGCTACCGCCACCTATATCAATCACCAGGCGGCGCCCTGCGTCATCAGACAGGGTGTGAGAAACCCCCAGGTAAATCAGTCGGGCCTCTTCCCGCCCGGCAATGATCTCCACTGGATAACCCAGAACTTCCTCAGCGCGAGCTATAAATTGGCCGGCATTGCGTGCCATTCTCAACGCATTGGTGCCCACGATCTGAACACCTTCTGGGGGCGTGCCGTTCAGCCGTTGGGCAAACCTACGTAAACAGGCCAGACCGCGCTCCTGGGCCTCCTCGGTAAGGTAGTTCTCCGAGTCAAGGCCGTCGCCTAACTGAACCTTTTCGCCCATTTTTTCCATGGTACGGATCTCACCGTGTACAAGCCGGGCCGCAACCATGTGAAAACTGTTTGAGCCCATATCAATGGCTGCCAGCATATCCGGTTGAGAGGGAGCACTATCGGCAGAAAAGGTGGCCGTCACGTTGGTTAGCATCCTGTGGTATGAGGGTGCGCGTACTATAAGCGATAATCCCCGGACCTGTCAGTAGATGTGCGGGTTTGAAGTCAGTGGGAAATCAATCAATTTGTCTGGGGACATAGGATTGTGGATTCAAGCTGGTGGATCTACTGCTTCACATACGCAGGATCAATCGCGTAAAGTAGTCAGCAATGTGATGAGAGTGAAGGACTGCCTACGAACAACGGTAGCCTTAGCAACAGTCAATAGCACGCACGTGCAGGCGCTGGTATAACAGCTGGAAGCTTGTTGTGGTGCATGAATCAGGAAAATGAAATGAGCGGAAATATTGTAAACGTAACGGATGCATCCTTTGAGCAGGACGTACTTCAGTCCGACGTGCCCGTATTGGTAGATTACTGGGCAGAGTGGTGTGGTCCCTGCAAAATGATTGCCCCCGTGCTTGAAGAAATTGCCGATGAATACGATGGCAAACTGAAGGTCTGCAAGCTCAACATCGACGAAAACGAGCAGACACCGCCCAAGTTCAATATTCGTGGCATCCCGACCCTGATGTTGTTCAAAAACGGCAACGTCGACGCCACTAAAGTGGGCGCGTTGTCCAAGTCTCAGCTCGCGGCATTCTTGGACAGCAACCTCTGATTGCATCCTGATTGCCTGAAAACCGCCCCGGGGCCTTGCTCTTGGGCGGTTTTTTCGTTTACGCAACCTCTCGTCTACGCAACCAGGCAGTCCGAACAGTCTCTGAAGCAATCCCGGCCAGAAGCCCGAAAAATGGGTCAGCCCAAACGGTCACCACGGCTGTTATTGTGATAACAGGCCAGCAGGACGGTTTTGCCGTCCACAAGCGCCTGGACAAGGCAAGCTCGGCTGCCGCCACGAACAACAAAGCCCCGAGACCCGCCATCGGAATCGCCGCAATCATTAAAAGACCGCCTGGCACTAAAGCAATCAGGAGCAAACCTGTTCCGATCAGAACAGGCGCCATGCCGGTCCGGGCGCCAAAGCGGTGATGTGCGGCCACACCACCCGCGCCATGGCACATGGGTAACGCGCCGAGGGGAACCAAAAAAAGATTGGCCAGGCCGGTGGACACCGATAACCGAGCGGGCGTGACACGATGTGATTGCTCGCCGAAGTAATCCCCAACCACCAATGCCGTCAGGACGATGGCGTTGGTTAAGGTCAGAGCCAATTGGGGTAAGACCAGCGTGGAAATCCCTTGTTGCCAATCTTCAATACCCGGTAACTCAGGCAATAAAAAAGCAACCGAATCGTCCGCGGGAAGTATCAGCCCCTGGGCGCCCAGAAAAGTACCAAGTGCAACAGAGCCAGCAAGTCCTATCAACGCTGCCGGCCAATGCGGAAACAGCTTCAGGGTAACGCCCAGTAACGCCAGCGTGACGAAGCCCAGAGGCAAGGAAGTGGCCATCAGGCCGAAGCTCATATGGGCCAGCATCAGCCCCAGACCCAACTGAAGGCCGCTTAACACTGATCGAGGTATCAGACGGGCTGCCCCGTTGATCCACCCGGTCAGGCCCAGAATCAACAATATGCCCCCTATCAGAACACCACTGGCGACCAGGCTCTGGGAGCTCACTTGGGTGGTCAGCAACAACGCAGTAACCGCTTTCATGGGCTGCACGGGTACCGGTAGGCGGTAGTACAGCCCCGTTGCGATGTAGAATACGGCAAACCCCAGCAGCACGGGTACCGGGGCCAGACCCGCCAGCCCAACAGCCCCGAGACCCAGCGGAATCAGAGTGCCAAGATCCCCCAAGGCTCCGCTGGCATCTCTCGCCAGGTTTTTGTGCACTGAAGGCATGATTAATCCGCCTGTTTGTTGTTATTGGCGCTGTTCAAGCGTTATAGACGACTTTCCCCAGCTCACTGATATCGTAACCACCGAGCGCTTCGGCGCGCTGTATAAAGCGCTCGCTGCCGGCAAACGCCAGCAAACGTTGCATTGCTGATTCAAAATAATGGCGCCGACGCATCGCCAGGTCAAAGTTCTCCTGTTGCAGGGGAATAAAAGCCAATCCCTGACGCCGCGCCGCAGCCTCGATCCCCACACCGATATCCGCCTCGCCCTGGCGAATAGCCAAAGCCAGATCGTCCTCACTGAGTGATGGGTGAGGAGCCCATGTAATTTGCCTGGCATCAATGCGGTGGCGAGCCAGCAAGCTTTGCAGCAAGTGGCTGACGCCAGCGTCCGGCTGGCGATGCGCGACACGGATACCGGGGCGTGCGATATCCTCAAGCTGCCCGATTTCATGTGGGTTGTCGGCTGCCAGTAGGAGCCCCTGCTGGCGCTTTGCCCAGCGAATCAGCACCAGGTCGCGCATCCCGCTCAAGCCCAGTGTATTGGGATCGTTGTAACTCTGACTTTCAGCATGCCAGATATGCATGCCTGCGAGCATTGCCCGCCCGTCGACCAGCCTTTGTACGCCATCTCCACTTCCCTGACACAACAAAGCCAGCTCAGCGCTGCTCTCCTTTAAAGCCCATTCCAGCAGCGGATCCTGGCTGCCCGCCAAAACTGGAGGAATGGGGGAGCTGACAGCATCGTCACCCTCCAGATGATTCATCAGCCACAAATCAATACGTTGGCGTGGAAACAAGAGCTTCCCCGTCACCCGCATACAGGGAATAACGCCCTGACTGACCAGATCGTAGACCTTGCGTTCTTTCAGGCGCAGGTACTCGGCAGCTTCAGCCGTGGTGAGGTAGGCGGGAAGGGGCATCAATCTCTCCTGCAAGGCGAATAAAGCACAAGACTGTTTTGAGCTGCATATTTTTCAACAGATTGTGCAAAGCGTAGCGATAAACGCCACGATGCTCAATATCAAGGAGTCGCAGCTGTGGAAAATAATGCGTTTTACGTGGCGCTGTCGCTACTGTTAAATCTCGACGCTTCGCTCTTTCAGATCGTGGCGCTGTCACTTCAGGTTTCGCTTCTCGCGGTACTGATTGCGGCGTTGTTGGGTTTCCCTTTGGGTGCGGCGGTTGCGATATGGCGCTTCCCCGGGCGTGGCGGAATGATTGTCGTGCTCAATGCCTGATGGGACTGCCTCCGGTGGTGGCCGGGCTTATGGTGTATTTGCTGCTCTCGCGCGCGGGTCCGCTCGGAGAGTGGGGGCTGCTGTTTACACCAGGTGCCATGATACTTGCGCAGGTAGTGCTGGTATTGCCTATTCTGGCCGCACTTTCGCGGCAGAAGGTAGAGGAGCTTCTGGGTGAATACCGGGAACAGTTTGTTTCACTGGGCATGTCAAGCTCACGCATGATGCCCACTCTGTTGTGGGATGCACGTTTTGCACTGTTAACCGTTCTGCTTGCCGGCTTTGGCCGCGCCAGTGCCGAGGTGGGTGCTGTGATGATGGTAGGCGGCAATATTGAGGGCGTTACGCGGGTAATGACCACTTCTATCGTGCTGGAAACCGGCAAGGGCAACCTGCCTCTTGCACTGGGTCTGGGCATTGTACTACTTACGCTGGTGATGCTGATTAACGCCGGCGCGTATCTGGTGGGTGAATTGACCAGGAGGCGGGTAGGGTGACCTCTTTCCACATCCCACGCCTTGCGTCGTTCATCCTGTCTCCGCCACCTGAGCTGTGCTTTGACGATGTCACCTTCAACCACGAGGACAAGGTGCTGCTGGGGCCTTGCTCATTCACCCTGAAAGGCACCGGTCCCACTCTGGTGATGGGCCCTAACGGAGCAGGCAAGAGTCTTCTGCTGCGATTGTCCCACAAACTGCTTCTCCCGACACAGGGGCAGATAACATGGTCAGGTGAGCTTTGCCCTCGCCAGGCAATGGTGTTCCAGCAACCTGTGCTCTTGCGCCGCTCGGCCGTTGCTAACCTCATCCATGCCTTGGCAGTCAATAACGTGCCGCGCAGAAAACGCGTAAAGCTGGCTCACGATGCACTTGAGCGTTTTGGCCTCACCGCCCGCTGTTATACACCGGCGCGGGTACTTTCTGGCGGTGAACAACAGCGCCTGGCACTGGCGCGGGCCTGGCTGCTTTCGCCGCAGATACTGTTTCTGGACGAACCCACCTCCGCGCTCGACCCGGCGGCGATTAAAGCTGTGGAGGCGGCGGTGCGAGAGTTTCATCAGCAGGGAACCCGCATCGTGATGACCACTCATGATCTGCATCAGGCAAAGCGACTCGCAGGGGATATACTTTTCCTGTCGGGCGGAAAGGTGCGCGAACACACTCCAGCTGAAGTCTTCTTTGACAAGCCCGTCTCGCGAGAAGCGAAGGCGTTTATCGCAGGAGAACTGGTCGAGTAGTTCGGCTTTTCTATTAAAAAGGAGAAAACAAAATGAAGAAGGCGCTAAGTCTGTTATTCGCGGGTGTAGTCAGCATGGGCCTGGCGTTCGGCGCTTGTGCCGAGGACTACATCACCCTGGCATCAACCACATCAACCGAGAATTCGGGGTTATTCGCATCCATATTACCGAAGTTCGAAGACGCCACTGGCATCCAGGTTCGAGTGGTGGCCGTGGGTACCGGCCAGGCATTTGAAATCGCCCGCCGCGGCGACACCGACAGCCTTCTGGTGCACGACACCACCGGCGAAAAGCGTTTTGTCGAGAAAAGCTTTGCCACCGAGCGGGCCGACGTCATGTACAACGACTTCGTGTTGATTGGTCCCGCCGATGATCCTGCCAATATCAGTGAAGCGCTGAGCGCCACTGAAGCCTTCGCGGCGATCGCCGATGCCGAGGCGCCGTTCGCGTCACGCGGCGATGACAGTGGCACCAATCGCGCCGAATTGCGCCTTTGGAAAAATGCGGGCGTTGCCGCAGATGGCGACTGGTATCGAGAACTCGGCAGCGGCATGGGACCAACGCTCAACACTGCCGCTGCAATGGATGCCTATGTGATGTCGGATCGCGCCACCTGGGTGGCCTTTGGAAACCGTCAGAACCTTGCCCTGCTTTTCGAAGGTGACAAGGTGTTGTTCAATCAGTATGGCAGCTTGCTGCTGTCCGAAGAGAAGCATCCGCACCTCAAGCATGATCTGGCCCAGCAGTGGCACAATTGGCTGCTCTCCGAAGATGGCCAGCAGGCGATTGCCGACTTCAAGGTGGACGGACAGCAGCTGTTTTTCCCGAATGCCAAATAGGCTAATCTCTGGCATTATCCGTACATATTCAACTCGGCGCCGTCCATGAGATGGCTATAACAAACATGACGATTGATCCCATACTTCCCGATCCTGAAGACCCTCGCCTGTCCCGCGTAGTTGAGGGCGTTGATGAAAACGGCCAAGGCAAATCAATCAGCGTGATCGAAGAGCGCCCTCTGACCATTTACCTGAACAGTCAGGAAATCGTCACGGCCATGACCATCGGCGATCACCCGGAGTATCTGGCACTTGGTTTTTTGCTGAACCAGGGCATGCTGAAAGAGAGCGATCAGATCACCGGGATCGATTTCGACGAAGAGCTTGAAGTCGCCGTGGTGCGCACGGCGGGCATTACCGATGTCGAGGACAAGCTGGAAAAGAAAACCCGCACGTCGGGCTGTGCTGTGGGCACGGTCTTTGGCGACATGATGGCGGGACTCGAGGGGCTGTCGCTGCCGGACACCCCGGTGCACACCAGCACCTTTTACGATCTCTCCTATCAGATCAACCACACGCCCAGCCTGTATATGGAAACCGGTGCCATTCATGGTACGGCCCTGTGCCAGGGCCGACAGATCTTGGCCTATATGGAAGATGTTGGGCGTCACAACGCAGTCGACAAAATCGCAGGCTGGATGCACCTCAATGGCATTCCGGCGGCCGACAAAGTCCTCTATACCACTGGGCGCCTGACTTCCGAAATGGTCATTAAAACCTCGCTGATGGGGATTCCGACGCTAATCAGCCGGTCAGGCTTTACCGCCTGGGGTGTCGATATTGCCCGTCAGGTCGGGTTGACACTGATCGGACGGATGCGAGGCAAAAAATTCACCTGCCTGAGCGGCCAGCATCGCCTGGTATTCGATCAGGACTTGTCGCAAGTGCCGGATGAAGACAAGAAAGTGCGACGGAAAGGGGCGGAACATGACTGATTGCGCCGTTATTCTGGCCGGTGGTCAGGCGAACCGAATGGGCGGAGGCGACAAGGGACGGTTAGTGCTGGGGGACCAGTCGTTGATCCTGAGAGTTATTGAGCGGATCACACCGCAGGTAGGCGCGCTGGTTTTGAATGCTAACGGGGATCTGAGTCGTTTTGATGATCTGGGGCTGCCCGTGGTCGCCGACTCGATTGGTGATTTTCCGGGCCCGCTGGCTGGTATTCTGGCGGGAATGGACTGGGCTGCCGAACAGGGCCACGAATGGCTAATCAGCGTCGCCGCCGATACCCCGTTTTTTCCCTTGGATCTGGCGGAACGGCTGGCCAAGCACGATACCCCGGTGGTTTTGGCGGCTACGCCGGACCCCGAGCGCGGTCGACTGCCCCAGCCCACCTTTGGCCGTTGGCATGTCGCATTGCGACATGATCTTCGGGCCGCCCTGAACGACGGTGTGCGCAAGATCCGCCAGTGGACGCAGTCCCAGGGCGAAACACTGGTGGTGTTCGACGAAGGCGACTTTTTCAACATCAATACGCCAGACGATCTGGCCTGGGCGGAGCAGCATCTTAAGTGAATGTTATAGGCATCGTGGGCTGGAAGAATTCGGGAAAAACGACGCTGGCCAGTGCGGTGATTCGCGAGTTATCCAGTAGAGGGTTTACGGTCAACTCAATCAAGCATGCCCATCACATGGTGGATGTGGATCAGCCCGGAACCGACAGCTACAAACACCGTGATGCCGGCGCTCGTGAGGTCATACTGGCGGGCGGTCAGCGTTTCGCCATCATGCATGAACTCCGGGGAGCCAAAGAGCCGACGCTGGATGCACTGCTGGCCCGGCTAGGCCCCTGTGACTGGGTAGTGGTGGAGGGTTTCAAGACACACTCGCACCCCAAAATCGAGGTGCACCGACGGGAAGGTTCGCGTTCGCCTCTCTATAAAGAAGACGCCAACATTGTGGCTGTGGCCGCGGACTACGCTGCGGAGTTCTCGGGCCCCGTTCTCGACGTAAACGATGTACCCGCCATTGCAGACTTCATTCTGAACCGTGAAAAATCATCGTCGGTGCTCTCGAATACCAAACTATCGGAAACGAAAAAGCTATGAGTAAGCTCCGTAACGACTGTTTTGCACTGCCCCCCGGAGTTAACTGGACGCCGGTCGAGGAAGCGCTGGAGCGGTTGCGCTCACGCTTACACCCTGTCACAGATGTGCAGCGCTCCGTTCCGCTGGCCCAGGTCAATGGCCGCATCCTTGTAAGCGACGTCTATGCGCCGCGAGCCCATCCCCCAAGTAATAATTCCGCGGTCGATGGCTATGCCTTTGCCGGACCTCTAACGGACGTGCCCAGCATACTGCCTCTGGTGGATGGCCGCAGTGCCGCCGGGGAACCTCATATGGGGCGGGTGCCCGAAGGCCATGCCATACGGATTCTGACCGGCGCGGTCATTCCCGTGGGCACGGACACGGTAGTCCTGGAGGAAGACTGCGAAATCACGGATGGCCAGCTGCACCTGAACGGCACGTTAAAAGCCGGCGCCAATGCCCGCAAAGCCGGTGAGGACATCAAGGCGCAGGACCGGATCCTCACTGCGGGAACCCGGCTGAGCCCGACCCAGGTTGCAGTGCTCGCCAGTGTGGGGGTCGAGTCAGTTGACGTGTATCAGCGGCTGCGGGTCGGGGTTCTTTCTACCGGTGATGAGGTAAAGCCGGTCGGTGCACCGGTTACCGATTGGCAGATCTACGACGCCAACCGCCCGATGCTGGGCGCCCTGGTCGCGCAGCTTGGCTATGAATTGATTGATCTTGGTCATGTGCTTGACCGGGCAGAAGACGTCAAAGTGGCCTTGGAGCGCGGCGCTGTGCAGTGCGATCTGATCCTGACCAGTGGTGGTATTTCTGCCGGTGACGAGGATCATGTGTCGAAAATGCTAAAAGCTCACGGTGAAATCAGCAACTGGCGCATCGCGATCAAGCCGGGCCGGCCCCTGGCGCTCGCCATGTTCCAGGGGACGCCCGTGGTGGGTTTGCCAGGAAATCCGGTCGCCGCCTGGGTCTGCGCGTTGCGGTTTGGCGCTCCGGCGATGGCGTTGCTGGCAGGGAGTGAATGGTTCGAACCCCAAGGCTATGTCATGCCCGCTAATTTTTCGAAGAACAAGAAGCCGGGCCGTAGTGAAATGCTGAGGGCCCGGGTCCGTAATGGACAGGTTGAGGTATTCGGCTCTGAAGGCTCGGGGCGGGTGACCGGCCTGGCCTGGTCTGATGGCCTGGTGGAGCTTGATGAGAGCGCCCTGCAAATCGAGCCCGGAACCCCTGTACGGTTTATTCCCTACGGCAGCTTCGGGTTGTAATCAGTCAACGCTGCCATGGACCGCAAATGCCTCGAGTGAGGCATCCTGAGGCGCCTGGGAGCGATAGGTTTCCTCAACGCCGAGCTCGGTCATTGTACGGCTGATCATTAGCAATGTGTTGTCCTCGAAGTCCTCACACATGCTGTGCATCTGGTTGATCTCTTCGCAGGCGACCGGATAGGCTGCTTCGAGATCCGGCGCGCCATAATGGTCGACAAACGTTTGAGCGAGGATTGTACGCAACTGCTCCAATTCCGCGTTGGTGATATTGCATACGCCAACGAAACTGGCACGACCGCCAGACTCAATGCTATACCAGCCATTACTGAACGCCTGGCGGGCTTTCCCCCTCAGGTTCGCTTCGGTCCAGTTGGAAAACTCGAAGCCGCCGGGGATCGCCCATTCGCCGCTGGGCGCAGGCTTCTCAAATACATTTTCGTCCGATATATCCAGTTGCAGGGTTCGGGCCAGCTTCATACGTGCTCCGCGAATTCAATCAAGCTCAATGTCTCGGTCATGGCATCCTGACGCAACAGCATCCGGCCTTTTTCATCCAGGCCAACAAAGATGCCCTGCCGGGGCCGTTCGACGGTCTTGCCCAGAGTATCGCAGCGTGGCCGCCATTCTTTGTGCACGCGCTCAAAGCCACTGTCCATAAAATAGGTCAGCCATAACAATGTGTGCTTGGACCAGCTCTCCAACAAGGCCATGGGCGTAATACCCATGCAGCCTTCCTCGTACAGGCAGGTTTCATTCGGATTTTCTCCAGGCTCGTTGGCTTCCTGGCTGAAAGGCACAGTGATGCCGATGACCAGCCAGTTTGGATGAGCCTTGGGATCCGAAACATCCGCCGCGAATCGAACGCCACCGCAGATAGCACCATTGACCTTGATTCGATCAGGCCATTGAAAGTGCACGGGTACTTCGGGTGGAGCCAGGGCGCCCAGACTCTCGGCAAGGCCTATCTGGGCAACGTAGACCGCTTGAACGGCATCTTCCAGAGGCGTTTCCGGCGCCAGCACCAGAGCTGCGCGCAAGGTGTCGCCCGCTTCGGAGTAGAACACCGTGCCTGAATCAACACCTGCGATGGCCCGGCTGACAGCTTTGTTAAAAGGGTCGGTATGCCTCGGCACCACTTCTCCGGTCAGTAACGGCGGGAACTGGGGTGACTCGATCATTGGATCGCCCGGGCGTACAAGTCGGAGGCAACAATTTCATTGGCGATGCGTTGGAAAGACTGTGCCTGAGGGCTATCCGGTTTTGATACCACTATCGGGACGCCACCGTCCGAACCGATTCGGATATCGAGATCCAGCGGAATCTCGCCAAGGAAAGGGGCACCAAGCTTTTCAGCCTCCGCCCGCGCGCCGCCGTGTCCGAATGGATGGTGCTCTTTACCGCAACCATCGCAGACAAAGGAAGCCATGTTTTCGATCAAACCAAATAGCGGCACGTCCATTCGCTTGAACATATCAATGCCTTTGCGGGCGTCCATCAACGCTATGTCCTGAGGCGTTGAGACCACAACCGCTCCGGCAACGAAAAACTTCTGACTCAGGGTCATCTGTACATCGCCGGTGCCCGGCGGCAGATCCACCAGCAGCACATCGAGCCGCCCCCACTCCACCTGGTTCATCATCTGTTGCAGAGCGCCCATCAACATGGGCCCGCGCCAGACAATGGCTTCATCTTCCGGCGCCATCAGCCCCAGGGACATTAGCGTAACCCCGTGGTTTCTCAGCGGCAGGATGGTACTTCCATCCGGGCTGGAAGGGCGACCGGAAACACCTAGCATGCGGGGCTGGCTGGGGCCGTAGACGTCGGCGTCCAGCAGACCAACCTTGAGACCTTTCGAGGCCAGTGCAACGGCCAGATTGGATGACACCGTGGATTTGCCAACGCCACCCTTGCCAGAAGCAATGGCGATGATCCGATCAACACCTCTGGGGTTTTTGTCCTGAGGACGGGGGGCATCGGTTCCGATCAGGTTCGGTTTTTTACCAACTTCGGTATACTCAACCATGGTTTGTCCTGTTGTTTTCAGCTGTCCAGATAGTCATCACTGGTACGGATCCGAGGCCGTTCACCGCCCGCCATGGGAGCGGTGTCCCCATGGAACTGGGATTTGATCCGGCAGTCGTCACACATCTTGATGAGCTGAACATTATCAGAATTCTTGTACATCCAGTGCTGGTTTTCCAGTTTCTCGACGACTCGTTTAATGGTGCTCGCAACGCCAAACGGAGTGCCACATTTAATACACTCGAAAGGCTCCTCTCCATGCAAAACCCGGGCACTTAGCGCAGCCTTTGACACGTCCAGCCGGGGCTGCAGGGTGATGGCCGTCTCCGGACAAGTGCTGTCGCAGATGCCGCACTGAACACAGGCATTTTCCGTAAACTGAACCTCAGGTCTGTCCCCGTGATCGCCAAGAGCACCGGTCGGGCATAGTGATACGCAGGCCAAGCAGAGCGTACATTTATCGGAATCAATTTCTATCGCGCCATAAGGTGCGCCCGCGGGGAGCGGAATCGGTTCTTCGATTTTGTCCGACATAGCGGCAACTGCCACCCGCGTGATGTCCCGGCGACCGCCGATCAGCAGGATCGGGTCGCTCACTCGCCCGGCATTGGCACCCGCATCGCAGAGTTCGATGGCGGAAATGACCCGCACCCGGCTCGGCGAGTTATGGGTACCTTGGAGCAGGGCCTGAGCCAGTTCAACTTCCGCAGCCACCACCCGCCTATCTATCTCGTTGTCCGCAAGGATAAGGACCTCTGCGTAGCCCGCGCCGAATGCCGCCATTATTTCAGCATGGCCAATCCGGTCTATATGCTCCAGCCCCATCGGAATCAGATCGTCCGCCAGCCCGACATCGTATCGCGCCAGGTTGGCAATGGCGTCGGCACCAGCACCCAGGGTGTGAAACGCCAGACGCGGAGATTCGCTGGTATGTTCCCGATAGACTTTTGCCATCACCTCCACGACCTTGGTTATCGCTTCGAACGACGTTTCGTTCATGGTAATCGCGGAAGTGGGGCAGACGGCGGCACAGGACCCGCAGCCAGCGCAAATATCCGAATCGATCTGGATATGGTCCCCTGCAGAAAAAATGGCCTCTGTGGGACAGACATCCAGGCAGCGTGTACAGCCGGGTTTGTTGGCCCGTGAGTGCGCACACAGGGACTCTTCCAACCTGAAATACACGGTTTTCTCGAATTCACCAACCCGTTCCCTGGCAGTCAGGGCAATACGTTCCAGCTCGCCAGTCTTCTTCGGGTCAGCCCAGAAATAGCCGTTGCGTTTCTCATGACTTGGAAATGCCGGGGCACCACCCCGAAGGTCGATAAACACATCGCATTCGCTGCGGGCGGTGAGCTTTGCTTCGCCATAACCCAGCTCACCCCGTCCGGCCGGATTCAGGGTTTGCAAGTGGGCAAATTCCAGCTTGAAGTTGCCAAGTGCGCCGTAGGCTTTCGTCAGTTGACCTTTCGCAACATCGTAAGCAGCGGAGGGCAGTTGAATTGGGCCGGCATCATTAACAATACACGTGACGCCTAACTCGTCCTGAACCAGTTCGGCCATTCTGATGGCCTGTTCGGTGGGGCCGACAACACAGCAGATGCCGCTGGATTGAATGGTTTTCGCCGGTGCCATGGGGGGCGGCAGCTGAGCAGCAGCAATCAGCGCGGCCTGCTTGGCATGCTGGCGCTCTGGCTTGGCATCGGGGGCGCTCCAGCCAGCCCTGTCCCGGATATCAATAGTATGTAGGGGCGCGGCATGCTTAATCTCGGCGTATACGTCCTCGGACAGGCGTTCGAACAAAGCTGACTGTTGGCCACATGCAATGAGCACTTCATTGTTCGCGCCCAGATGTTCAGCGGCGACGTTTAATTCTGTACCACACAGTTGGTCCACCGCGATTACCTGCGCAGCTCCGGCGGCTTTCTGCAACGCCTTCGGATTGAAAGACTGTGTCTTGTCACAACTACACAAAAGTAGGGTCTTGTATGCCGTCATCAGGGGGTCAACTCTTTCGTTGTTTTTATACGTGCACGCACCAAATTTACTAATCGAGCATGCCATAGTCATTTACTTTTGGACAGTTGGATAATCGTTGTAGCCCTGCTATTTTGAAGCTATAAGAAAAAATGAGAATTGCCATGAATAATCGGACAGATCATTGGAGACGCGAATTACAGGTAGGTGTCGTTGTTCGCCGGTCACCTGGGGTGACTCGTTGGACACGGGATATCTGGAAACCGGTGGCTGTGATACCGGGGGCCCCGGAAGCGTTCTGGAAAGAAATGGTTCGCGAGGGAGAGGTGGTCGATTATCACGCGGGCACGGTCACGATGGAACTGTTCCGTGCCGACGTTGAGGGCTACTTGGTATCCCTGAATATGGCGGCTCCTTCTGTCTGGGTCGTAATGGACAGAGATGTCACGAGCCAGTCGCCATCCGGGTGGGTTGTCAGTGCCGTTACCGCCAGCGCCCATGACGCATTGGACGCTCTCGATAGCAGCGAAAGTATTGTCGAGGCGGTTCCCATTCCAGAATCCCTTGCGGCCTGGATCATGGAGTTTATCGACATGCACTATATAGAAGAGCCCTTCAAGAAACGCCGTCGAGACGAGATCCGTGTTGATGGCATCGAAGACGCTAAAGGCGATCCGCGTATCCGTCAGGAGAGCGATGTGTATCGCGCTCCCGGCAACATTAAAAAACCGAGACTTCAGTGATGGCCGAGTCACGCCTACAGCGTTGGTCGCGCCAAAAAGCCAAAGCTGCCAGGGAGCAGGAGCCTACGGCTCCTCCGGTCGTTGAAGCCGAGCCATCGCCAGAAGCGCAGGAACTCGCTGTCAATGACACCCTGCCGGAGCATGAAGTACTTGTAAAGTACGGGTTGCCTGATCCGGATGCCATCGAACTGGGCACTGACATCACCGGGTTCATGGGAAAAGAGATTCCCGAACTCTTGCGCCGCAAGGCTCTTCGGGCGTTATGGAAATCCAACCCTGTGCTTGCGGTGTTGGATGGCCTTAATGATTACGACGAAGATTTCACTGATGCCGGTCCCACGATTAAAGGCGCAAAGACCCTCTACAAGGTTGGACAGGGTTTCATTGATAGAGCCAAAAAGGTCGATGGGCAGATTGAAGACCAGATCGAAGAGCCTGCCAGCATAGTGGAGCATGTCAGACCTCCAGCGGTCGCCGAAGCCCCCGGAACAGACATTTCCCTTGAAGCGGGTGGAGCCTCGGATCAATCGGAACTTTCTGTGACACGCCAGGTAATGCGCCATGTGGAAAACGAACCGAATCAATCGGATGAGGATCAAACGCCACGCTTCCGCCCCCGGATGCGTTTTGAAAATTAACAGAATACGTTTCAGCCATTGGCGAACGATAGCAAAGTTTTTCCACTAATCTTGTGTGTGTACTAGACTAGTAGGTCAGACTGCAAATAATAATTAAAGGGACACGATTTGAACAACACAGCGGAAATTCAATGCCCGCGTTCGGTCACCGAAGAGGATCGCGCCCGGGCCCAGATCTATCAGCTTCTGGGCGTCCTGCTTTCCGGCCCGCCTTCGAGTGAGCTGTTGAAAGGGTTGGCGTCTTTGCAGGGTGACGACACCCCTCTGGGCGCGGCCTGCAAAAACGTGGCTGTGCTTGCGGAACGCACCAATCCCTATGACGCCGAGCGTGAGTACAACAACCTTTTTGTCGGGCTCGGTCGTGGCGAATTGCTTCCTTACACCAGCTATTACCTCACCGGTTTTTTGAATGAGAAGCCACTTGCAGCGCTGCGTACCGATCTTATGGCCAGGGGCATCAAAGCCCGCAGCGATGTCAAAGAACCGGAAGATCATATTGGCACCCTGTGCGAAATCATGGCAGGGATCATTATCGGCGAATTTCCCTGCGACAATGATCTGCCGTCGCAAAAAGCCTTTTTTGACACACACTTGGCAAAGTGGGCGGAATTGTTTTTTACTGATTTGGAAGAAGCGCAAAGTGCCATCTTCTACGGCCCGGTGGGCTCGCTGGGGCGGGCTTTCATGGCTGTAGAAGCAGATGCCTTTGCAATTTAGTAACCGGGATCTGAATGATTCCTTAACCCGTGGGGAGGTGTCCTATGGACAACCCGAAGCGTGAAAACAGCCGTCGCCGTTTCTTGAAAATGGCAGCAGTTGCAGCTCCGGCTGCCGTTGCAATGGCGGTTGCACCGAACGCCGCAGCGGAGGTCGTCAAACAAAACGTACCGAAAAGCCGCGGCCTGCGTGACACTGAACACACGCGTAAGTATTTCGAATCGGCTCGCTTTTGAGGAAGCGTGAATCATTCAAGGTTGCGTGATGCTCTTGGATGACCACACCTCCAGAAAAAACGAGAATAACAACGAGAGGGGTAAGAGACATGTTAAGGAAGAAGACCAACGGGGTAGCGAAACGCTCCCGTGCAGGCTCTTTGCTTTCATCTCTCGCTGCAAAGACGTTGGATCGCCGTCAATTTTTAACGGCTTCCGGTGTTGCAGTGGGTGGCATGGCGGCTTTATCGCTGACGTCGGGAAGGGTTGAAGCTGCGACCCCGTCGACCGGTGGCGGCGAAGTTGTCCTCAAAAAATCGGTATGTACGCACTGCTCGGTAGGCTGTACCGTCGAAGCCGAAGTTCAGAGTGGCGTATGGGTTGGTCAGGAACCAGGCTGGGACAGCCCCTTTAATTTGGGTGCTCACTGCGCCAAGGGCGCTTCAGTGCGCGAGCATGCCCACGGCGAACGTCGTCTCAAGTCTCCCATGAAAATGGTCAACGGCCAGTGGCAGAAGATTCCCTGGGATCAGGCAATCAACGAAATTGGCGACAAGATGCTTCAGATCCGCGAGGAAAGCGGGCCTGACTCGGTCTATTGGCTGGGTAGCGCCAAGTTCAACAATGAGCAGTCTTATCTTTACCGTAAATTCGCGGCGTACTGGGGCACCAATAACGTCGATCACCAGGCCCGGATTTGCCACTCGACAACGGTCGCAGGCGTAGCCAACACCTGGGGCTACGGTGCGATGACCAACTCGTACAACGACATCCACAACTCCAAGGCGATCTTCATCATCGGCGGCAACCCCGCCGAAGCGCACCCGGTGTCGTTGCTGCATCTTTTGAAAGCCAAGGAAGAAAACAACGCGCCGCTGATCGTCTGTGATCCGCGCTTCACACGTACCGCAGCTCACGCCGATGAGTTCGTTCGTTTCCGGCCGGGCTCAGACGTTGCGCTGGTGTGGGGCATCTTGTGGCACATCTTCGAAAACAAATGGGAAGATAAGGAGTTTATCCGCACCCGGGTTTGGGGCATGGATGAGATCCGTCAAGAGGTGAAACGCTGGAATCCGGAAGAAGTTGAGCGCGTAACCGGTGCGCCGGGCGCCCAGCTTGAGCGTGTCGCCCGCACCCTGGCCAATAATCGCCCGGGTACGGTGATCTGGTGCATGGGTGGTACCCAGCACTCCAACGGCAACAACAACACCCGTGCGTATTGCATCCTTCAGTTGGCGCTGGGCAACATGGGGGCTCCCGGCGGCGGCACCAACATCTTCCGCGGACACGACAACGTTCAGGGCGCCACGGATCTGGGTGTTCTGGCCGATACCTTGCCAGGCTATTACGGTCTGAGCGCTGGCGCCTGGGGCCACTGGGCGCGAGTCTGGGAGGAAGACGCGGATTGGCTGAAGGGCCGATTTGCCGTGTGGGACAAAAACGGCAAGTCCAAAGCCATGATGAACGAGAAGGGGATTCCGGTTTCGCGCTGGATCGACGGTGTACTTGAAGCCAAGGAAAATCTGGGTCAGCCGGACAACACCCGGGCCATGGTGCTCTGGGGCCACGCGCCCAACTCTCAAACCCGAATGCTGGAAATGAAGGAAGCGATGGAGAAGCTGGACCTGCTGGTCGTTGTGGATCCCTTCCCCACCGTTTCAGCCGTGCTGCACGATCGCAAGGATGGCGCCTACCTGCTGCCAACGACCACCCAGTTCGAGACATCAGGCTCGGTAACCGCTTCCAACCGTTCGCTTCAGTGGCGTGAAAAAGTCGTCGAGCCACTGTTTGACTCGAAAGTTGATCACGAGATCATGAAGCTGTTTTCGGACAAGTTCGGTTTCACCGATCGCATGTTCCGCAACATTGCCATTGAAGGTGACGAGCCGGTAATCGAGGACATCACTCGTGAATTCAATCGTGGCATGTGGACCATCGGCTACACGGGGCAATCGCCTGAGCGTCTCAAAAAACACATGCAGTACCAGCACCACTTCGACAAGACCACCCTTCGTGCAAATGGAGGACCTTGCGATGGAGACATCTATGGTCTGCCCTGGCCTTGCTGGGGCACGGCAGAAATGAACCACCCTGGAACACCGATTCTTTACGATATGTCCTTGCCAGTGTCCAAGGGCGGTCTCACTTTCCGAGCCCGGTTTGGTGTCGAGCGCAACGGTGAAAACCTGCTGGCAGAAGGCGTTTACTCGAAAAACTCGGATATCAAGGACGGGTACCCTGAGTTCACGATGCAGATGTTGATGGATCTGGGTTGGGATGGTGATTTGACGGCTGAGGAACGTGCCAGCATTGAAGCGCTGGCCGGTCCCGAGACCAACTGGAAGACGGATCTTTCAGGGGGTATCCAGCGTGTCGCAATCAAGCACGAATGCGCACCCTTCGGAAACGCCAAAGCGCGTACTGTGGTCTGGAACTTCCCTGATCCAGTGCCAGTTCATCGCGAGCCGCTCTACACCAACCGTCGTGACCTGGTCGTTGATTATCCGACCTATGAGGACAAGACGTTCTGGCGCGTTCCGACCTTGTACGAGTCTATTCAGAAGAAGGACTTCAGCAAGGAATTCCCCATCATTCTGACTTCCGGCCGTCTGGTCGAGTACGAAGGTGGCGGTGACGAGACGCGTTCCAACCCCTGGCTGGCCGAATTGCAGCAGGACATGTTCATTGAGGTGAATACGCGTGATGCGAACAACCTGAACATTCGCGACGGCAAAGACGTCTGGGTATCCGGACCGGAAGGCGGGCGCATCAAGGTCAAGGCAATGGTGACCGAACGTGTCGGCGAAGGCGTAGCTTTCATGCCGTTTCACTTCGGCGGGCACCTGGAGGGTAAGTCGCTGAGGGATAAGTATCCCAAGGGCTCTGATCCTTACGTTCTGGGTGAATCTACAAACGTTGTTCAAACATACGGGTATGACTCGGTCACGCAGATGCAAGAGACCAAAGCCACCCTGTGTTCGATTATGCCGGCATAACAAGAGGTGTAGACCATGGCACTTGAAGGACAAGCACGCGCAAAATTCCTTTGCGATGCCGAACGCTGCATCGAATGCAATGCTTGCGTGACGGCCTGTAAGAATGAGAATGAAGTCCCCTGGGGTATTAACCGTCGACGCGTGGTGACCATCGAAGATGGTAAGCCGGGCGAACGTTCGATCTCGGTAGCCTGCATGCACTGCTCAGACGCGCCTTGCATGGCCGTCTGCCCGGTCGACTGCTTCTACCAGACTGAAGACGGAATCGTTCTGCACTCCAAGGATCTTTGTATCGGTTGTGGGTACTGCTTCTACGCTTGCCCCTTCGGTGCGCCCCAATTCCCGCAAGCGGGTAATTTTGGCAGCCGGGGCAAGATGGATAAATGCACGTTCTGTGCAGGCGGTCCCGAAGAAGACAACTCAGCAGCCGAGTTCGCCAAGTACGGACGCAACCGTATTGCCGAGGGCAAACTTCCCCTTTGCGCGGAAATGTGCTCGACCAAAGCCCTGCTGGCCGGTGACGGCAACGAGGTGGCAGATATCTATCGCCAGCGTGTCGTGAGCCGTGGTTTCGGTTCCGGCGCCTGGGGATGGGGCACAGCCTACGAGAAGAAGGGTGCATAAGCTCGCCTGAGTGTTCCGGGGCCTTTCGGCCCCGGAATATATTGAGGCAAAGACTTCTTCTTGTTGATTCCGTTGGAGTGCTCTCATGAACTTGAAACTATTGGGTGCCGCCGTCTTTGTACTGGCGACACTGTCATTTAATTCTGTCTGGGCGGAAGAGGCCCCCGCGGTTGATCGCACAGCGACCGGGGGCGCTCAAACCCTGGAAGACATTATGGCTCGTCAGCAGAAGTTGAAAGTTGACGAGACTTTCCGGTCTGAGAATCTTGGTGATCCAGCCAATGCGGCGCCGATGACCGATCAACTAGGTACCCGCGGCGGGGTTTCTGACGCAGACACATACCGCTCCATTCGCTATAACGAATTCGACGCCAACACACAGGTTCGTGGGCCTGCGGCTGACGTCATGATCCAGAACGGAGGAATAAGCTGGTATAAGCTGCGCGAGGGACCGATCATCACCTATGGCGGCGGCGCGCTCTTAGGTTTCATCGCCCTGCTGGCGGTGTTTTATCTCATTCGCGGCAAAATCATGATCGATGGCGGCCCTTCAGGCACCACGGTTCAGCGATTCAAAGCCATCGAGCGTTTTGGTCACTGGCTGCTGGCCGGCTCGTTTATTGCGCTGGGCCTAACCGGGCTCATTACCCTGATGGGGCGGAGCTTCCTGATCCCTGTGATGGGGCCCGACGTCTTTGCGACTCTGGCCGCTGGTTCGAAGTGGGTTCACAACAATATTTCCTGGTCTTTTATGCTCGGTCTGGTGATGACGTTTTTTATGTGGGTGGCGCACAACATCCCTGGCAAACTGGATTGGCAGTGGCTCAAGGCGGGCGGCGGTATTTTTACCAAATCCCATCCTTCAGCAAAAAAATTCAACGCCGGTCAGAAGATTGTTTTCTGGGCCGTTATGGTGTTGGGCTTCTCGGTCTCTCTGTCTGGCCTATCGCTGCTGTTCCCGTTTCAAATGCCCATGTTCGCCGAGACATTTAGCGTCATAAACAGTGTCCTGGGAACGGAGTTCGCTACGGCCCTGACGCCGCACGAAGAGATGCAGTATGCCAACATCTGGCACTCGATCATGGCTTTCGTCATGATGCTCGCCATTATTGCGCACATTTATATTGGCACCGTTGGTATGGAAGGTGCGTTCGATGCCATGGGTAACGGTGAGGTTGATGTGGAATGGGCGCGCCAGCACCACGATCTGTGGGTGGCCGAGGTGGAGGCCAAGCAAAGCAAAGGAGAATTATCGTGAAAGTTATGATTTCTGCATTTGTCGCTTCCCTGGTGATTGCCTCCGCCGCCCCGGTGGTTCTGGGTCAGTTCGGATGGTCATCAGCCGAGCAAGAAAGCAGCGCAACGAGCGTGCGTCTTGACTGAACAATCAGAAACACACCAAATCGATGCGATCGGTTTGGTGTGTCCTCTCCCCGTTTTGCGCTTTAAAAAGCGCATTCAGGGTTTGCCCAGCGGGACACACGTCGAATTCCTGGCCGATGACCCCACCGGCCGTCGGGATTTACAAGCGCTGTGTGAGATAGCCGGCCACCGGATTGAATGGATCCGGGAGGAGGGCGCAGGCGTCCTCCGTTATTGTATCTGTCTGGCATAATTGACGTTCGGGGCTACTTATCCCAAGCCTCACCCCGAGCAACATCTGAAGCCTTCTGCTCCACCCAATGCTCCCCGGCCTCAGAGAGCTCCTTCTTCCAGAACGGCGCCGAAGTTTTCAAGGCGTCCATAATAAACTCGCAAGCCGCAAACGCATCCCCGCGATGGGCGCTGCACACACCCACAAATACGATCTGCTCCTGCAGCAACAACCTTCCAACCCGATGAATCACCCGCGTTTTACGCACATCCCAGCGCCGCGACGCCTCCTCGATCAACCCGGCAATCACCTGCTCCGTCATCCCCGGATAATGTTCCAGAAACAAGCCCGACACATCCTGCGTATCGCCGCTATCCCGCACCAGCCCTGTGAAGGTAGCAATGGCTCCAGTACCGGCGCCGCTGCCCCTCAGAGCGGTATACTCGGCACCGCAATCAAAATCCTCAGTCTGAATACTTATCATCCTAACCCCCTGTTACCGGAGGGAAGAACGCCACTTCATCCCCGGCCTTCACTGGCGCTCCAGGCTTGGCCATAGCCTGATTGATCGCAATCATCACCGGCTGGCTACCTTGCAGTTGTGCCCAAGGGCCGCCGCGGCTTGCCAGCGTTGCAAGCAGGTCGCCAGCGGTCTGGTCCGTGTCTGCCGGCAACGTGAGTTGTTCCGTACCCAACTCTTCCCTGAGGCGGGCAAAAAAACGAACGGTCAGGGTCTGGTCAGTCATATCAGCTCAATAACTCAGTGAATGGGTAATAGGTCAGCAGGTCTCCCTCTGCAATCATCGCGTGTTCCGGAACCACTGCAAGTCCACCTGACCAACAGGCAGAACTCAGCGCGCCAGAACTTTGGTTTGTATAAGCGGTGACCTGAATTTTTCCGTCAACTGATTCCGTGCGCGCACGCAGGAACTCTCTGCGTGCCGAGGGCGAAGTAACATTAAGGGCTGCAGGCACCTGCTGACCTACAGGGTGAATCTGCAAGCGCCCCTGGCAAGTGCGGATGTAAGGCATCCCCACCATCAGAAAGGTTACCAGTACCGAAGCCGGATTGCCTGGCAGGCCGAATACCGGTGTGCCCTTGATCGAGCCAAACGCCAGAGGCTTGCCGGGTTTGATCGCCATACGCCACAGCAACAGTTGCCCGAACTCTTCCAGCACCGCTCGCACGTGGTCTTCCTCACCGACAGAAACACCGCCGCTGGTAATAACGAGATCCGCTGCTGCAGCTGCGCGTTCAAGGGTTTCCCGGGTAGCAGAACGTGTATCCCGCAGGGTTTCACACAGCACGACCTCACAACCTGCCTCTGCCAAAAGACCAAGCAGGGTGAAACGGTTGGTGTTGTAAATCTGGCCGGGCCCCAAGGGAGCGCCTGGCTCTACCAATTCATCACCTGTTGACAGAATCGCCACCCGCAGTTTCTTCACCACAGCAACTTCGGCTACACCCATGGACGCCAGAAGGCCCATTTCCTGGGGTCGGATTTTTATACCTTTTGCCAGGCCCAGGCTGCCTTCAGCAAGATCATGGCCGCGCCTGCGCATGTTCTGATCGGCTTTTACTTCGCCGTTGATGAGGATGCCGTTGTCTGTAACCTCGACCCGCTCCTGCATGATGACCGTGTCAGCACCGGCTGGAATCTCGGAGCCGGTGAAGATGCGGACAGCCGTGCCTGGTTGCAACAAGCCAGGCGCAGAGCCAGCGGGGATTCGGCCAGACACCGACAGAGCCTGACCGTGAACATAATCTTCAGCGCGCAGGGCGTAGCCATCCACCGCGCTGTTATCCGCGGGTGGCACATCCGCCGGCACATGATAATCGTGAGCCAGTATCCTGCCCAGGCTTTCTGTGAGGGGCAAAAGCTCGGTTGCCGTAATCACCGGCGCTTTGCTCAAGAGGTGGGCGATAGCCTCATCAACCGGCGTCAGATTGGCTGCCATGGTTTTCTCTCCGTGTTCAGAATTAGCGTGCGGCGCGCTTGCCAATAACTTGTTGAAGGCGTTCAACAGCGCGCTCCGGTTTGCTGCCGACCAGCGCCGAAAAGTTGCAGGGGCCGTGGCGACTGTCGAGTTGGGTGCTGAGAATACCGTTCCAGCCCGTGCGACAAGCTCCGGTGGAACCCGGCAGGCAGAAAATAGCCGTATGGTTGGCAAGGCCGCCAAAAGCTCTGGATTGAATGGTGGAGGTGCCAATTTCCGAGGCGGACTGGCGGCGGAATTCCTCGCCAAACCCTTCAATGAATTTATCGAGCAGCGGTGCAACAGCTTCCGGGGTACTGTCGCGCTCGTAAAAACCGGTGCCACCGGTAATGATCACCACATGAACATCCGGCTCTGCAATCCAGGATGACATGGCCGCTCGCACCAGATAAATGTCATCTGGCAGTATGCGCCTTGAAATCAGTTTGTGCCCGGCTTCAACAACACTGTCTTCAAGAAATTGACCGGAGGAATCTTCATCAAACCCGCGGGTATCGGAGACCGTAAGAATCGCGACATTGAGAGGTTTGAGTTTGCTGGCGAGTTCACTGCTCATGGGAATCTACTCCGAAAATCACAGGGAAAATTTTGGCTACCAGTATCCCTTTGAGTGGCGGGGAATGGAAGGGAGTAACCCCTCAGAGGGAGGTCTCCTGGATCAATTTCCGGTGATCTTGATGGAATTTTGGCGTTAATTTGGCCTGCGGACTTGACAATGGTTACCAAGGTAGCAGATTATCGCTCTTGCCCTACGAACGGTTGTTCCCACTCTACTGGCTTCAGTTATTTATTCCGGATTCTATCCGCACCGGTTGCTTCATCGGCCAGCATCTGTTTTGACAACGATTTTAAAAAATATGTTCAGGGGCACCCCCGTCATTCCAATATCCGTTTACTTCCATTCTTGAAAATCTAATAACTTATGAACCTTACCGAACTCAAGCAGAACTCCATGCCCGAATTGCTCGACATCGCGCAAGAGATGGGCCTCGATAACCTAGCACGCTCACGCAAACAGGATGTGATCTTCACCATTCTGAAGAAGCATGCAAAAGGCGGCGAAGACATTTATGGCGATGGCGTACTGGAGATTTTGCAGGACGGTTTCGGCTTCCTCCGCTCTGCGGACGCTCCTACCTTGCCGGGCCAGACGACATTTACGTGTCCCCCAGCCAGATCCGTCGCTTCAACCTGCGCACCGGTGATACCGTTGCTGGCAAGATTCGTCCGCCAAAAGACGGTGAGCGCTACTTTGCCCTGTTGAAGGTCGCTGAGATTAACTTCGACAAGCCGGACAACGCCCGTAACAAAATCCTGTTTGAAAACCTGACGCCGCTGTTTCCTGATGAACGTATGCAACTGGAAACCGGTAATGGTAGCACCGAGGATTTGTCGTCCCGCGTGTTGGATCTGGTTGCGCCCATCGGCAAAGGCCAGCGTGGTTTGATTGTATCGCCACCCAAGGCCGGTAAAACCCTGCTGATGCAGAGTATTGCCCAATCCATTGCCCGCAATCATCCAGAATGCCACATCATTGTGCTATTGATTGATGAGCGCCCGGAAGAAGTGACTGAAATGCAGCGCACCGTGCGCGGCGAAGTAATTGCTTCCACCTTCGATGAGCCACCTGCGCGTCACGTTCAGGTTGCCGAAATGGTGATCGAGAAGGCCAAACGCCTGGTTGAGCACAAGAAGGACGTGGTTATCCTGTTGGATTCCATCACTCGTCTGGCTCGTGCTTACAACACGGTGATTCCATCCTCGGGCAAAGTATTGACCGGTGGTGTGGATGCCCATGCGCTAGAGAAGCCTAAGCGTTTCTTCGGTGCGGCCCGTAATGTAGAGGAAGGCGGAAGCCTGACGATTCTTGCGACGGCCCTGGTGAACACCGGTTCCAAAATGGACGAAGTGATCTACGAGGAATTCAAGGGCACAGGTAACATGGAAATTCACCTGGATCGCAAGATTGCCGAGAAACGTGTATATCCTGCTATCAACATTCGCAGTTCCGGCACCCGCCGCGAGGACCTGCTGATGAGCGACGCGGATATCCAGCGTGTATGGATTCTGCGTAAGCTGCTGCACTCCATGGACGACGACACTGCGGCCATCGAGTTCTTGCTGGACAAGCTCAAAGAGACCAAGACCAACGACGAGTTCTTCCAGTCGATGAAGCGCCGCTAGATCTAGAGTCCTAGTTTTGAGCTAACTGGCGATCAGGTGAACGCGGTGAGGGCCTGCTTTCCCAGACTGTGTCTTGCCATGGATGGCAAGATCAAGCCCCCAGGGATGGGTTTACGGCGTGTCTGGGAAAGCAGGCCCTCATTGCGTTCTGGCACCTGACGAGAAGTCTTGAAGGCGGTGAACTCCGTATTAGAAGCTAACCGGGAACGGAGCCAACGATGAAATACAACGACTTGCGGGACTTCATCGACCAGTTGGAGAAGCTGGGCGAACTGAAGCGTATCTCAGTTGAAGTAGACCCCCATCTGGAAATGACCGAAATCTGCGACCGCACATTGCGGGCAGGTGGGCCTGCGTTGTTGTTTGAAAACCCTAAGGGCTACGACATGCCCGTGCTTGCCAATCTCTTCGGCACCACCAGAAGAGTCGCTCTGGGCATGGGGCAGGACGACGTAACAGCGCTCCGTGACATCGGCAAGCTGTTGGCTTATCTCAAAGAACCGGATCCCCCTAAGGGCTTCAAAGACGCGATCGAGAAGCTGCCACTGCTTCGGCAGGTGATGCGCATGAGTCCAAAAGTGCTCAGGTCTGCGCCCTGCCAGGACGTGGTGATCGACAAAGATAAGGTCGACCTGTACCAGATTCCGGTACAGCACTGCTGGCCCGGTGATGCAGGGCCGCTGGTTACCTGGCCGTTGGTGATTACCCGTGGGCCGCACAAAGAACGGCAGAACCTTGGCATATACCGGCAGCAGGTGATTGGTCGTAACCGGTTGATCATGCGTTGGTTAAGTCATCGTGGCGGGGCACTCGATTTTCAGGAGTTTCAGAAAGAGAACCCTGGGAAACCCTATCCGGTAGCAGTGGCTCTTGGTGCGGACCCGGCTACCATCTTGGGTGCCGTAACGCCCGTGCCCGATTCGCTTTCCGAGTATGCGTTTGCCGGTTTGCTACGGGGTAGTCGTACCGAGTTGGTGCAGTGTGGTCTCAGTGATCTGCAGGTGCCAGCTAGCGCAGAGATTGTGTTGGAAGGTTTTATTTATCCCGATGACCATGCGCCGGAAGGCCCGTTCGGGGACCACACCGGTTACTACAACGAAGTGGACGAGTTTCCTGTGTTCACCGTTGAGCGCATGACTCACCGCAAAAATCCGATTTATCACAGCACCTACACCGGCCGGCCACCGGATGAACCGGCCATTTTGGGTGTGGCGCTGAACGAAGTTTTTATTCCCATTCTGCAAAAACAGTTCCCTGAAATTGTGGATTTCTATCTACCGCCGGAAGGCTGCTCGTATCGCCTTGCAGTGGTGACCATGAAGAAGCAGTACCCAGGCCATGCCAAGCGCGTGATGATGGGTGTATGGTCGTTTTTACGGCAGTTTATGTATACCAAGTTCGTGATCGTGACCGACGACGATGTGGATGCCCGTAACTGGGAAGATGTTATCTGGGCCATTACTACCCGGATGGATCCTGCGCGTGACACCATGCTGGTAGAAAATACGCCCATTGATTATCTCGATTTTGCTTCACCAGTGTCTGGCCTTGGCTCCAAAATGGGGATGGACGCCACCAATAAATGGCCGGGCGAGACAACTCGTGAGTGGGGCGAGCCTATTGCCATGACCGACGCCGTAAAACAGCGGGTGGACGAGCTCTGGGATAGCTTAGGGATTGAAACCGCACCTGTTCGCCCCGATTAATATGAACAGTGGGCTGTGGCGGGTAAATCTTGAGCCATCCGCGATCCGTTACATGGCCGCCGCCGACGAAGACTTGCTGAGCGCTGCCGCCCGTGCGGGTATTGCCGTTCCACACGCCTGTAAAAACGGCGTATGTGAGCTCTGCGAGGCCCAGCTGCTTAATGGCTCTGCATTGAACACCCGAAACCAACAGACGATTCCGGTCGGCGCGCGGCTGATGATGTGCAGAACCGCAGCGTTGGACCATCTTGAACTGGAGATTAGCGCCGTTATGGCTGCAGGAAAGAACCAGCCCCGAAAGTTTCAGGCAAATGTCGTGGACGTAAGTTCTATCAATCATGATGTGTATCGGGTTGAGCTTCAGTTGCCACGGCGGCGGGAGCTGTCCTTTCATGCTGGCCAGTACCTGTCAGTGAACCTGCCAGATGCTGAACCCTGCTATTTCTCTATCGCCAGCAGCCCGCTGGATCAGAATATTGAGCTGCATATCCAGGCCTCCCCCGATTGGGTGTCAGCACAAAAGGTGATTGATGCGCTAACCTCTGGTGAAACGGTCAATCTGGAATTGCCCCATGGTAAATCTTGCCTGGCCTGCGCGCCGGAAAAGCCGTTGCTTCTGGTTGCAGCTGGCACCGGGTTTGCTCAGGTGAAAAGCCTGGTGGATTATTTGCGCGCTACATCCTGTGCTCAGCCGGTAAAGCTGTTCTGGGGAGTTCGCCGTCATGAAGACATGTATCTCAGATCCATGGCCCGGCAATGGGAGCAGGACTGGCCTGGCTTCACGTTTAATCCCGTGGTGGGTGATGACGAGGATAGCGACTGGAGTGGGCATCACGATCAGCTCGTGCGCGCTGTCTTGGCTTCTGGCATGGACTGGAATAACGTGGAAGTACACGCCAGCGGCTCGCCGACGATGGTCTACACACTGATGGACGCCTTGGTAGAAGCAGGGTTACCGTCTGAGGCATTCTTTTCTGATGTTTTGGAGTATGCACCCCGGAGCTAAAACAACAAAGGTGTCAGAGCGAAAGCTCTGACACCTTTGTTTCTTTCTCAAGCTTTTGGCATGGGCAGCTTTGGAAGCCCATTATCTGTTGCCAGCCCCTGCATCATAAGTTTGATACTCAACTCACCATCGCCCATGTGGGCGCTTAGGCGGCTCAGTTCTGCCAGCGCTTCCCTGCTGCGGCGTAACCTCAGGCTCGTTTCGAAATATTCCCTGGCCTTGCCCCACAATTCATTGCGAAGGCTCAATCGGCCCAGTGCCAACAGCAGCTCCGCATTGTTAGGTCGGTCTTTTAGCCACTGCTCGGCGGTGAGCAGTTGTTCGCCTGGTTTGCGACCTTCTATGCGGCCATATAAGTTGACTAGGTCATCGCTCCAATGGTTTTGCAGCACCTTGCGAAGTAAGGTTTCTGTCTGAGCTTCATCACCAAGATCTGCCAGCAGGCGTGCATAGTCACCGATGGTTTGTTCGTCTTTGCGCAGAAAACCTGGCAGCTCATCCCAAAGCCGGGTGAGTGGTTCCAGTGATGTGCGCGGATCGTCCTTTTGCTGGCGTCGACAGTCTTCAGCGGCTCGCTCTAAAAGGTTATGCCACACCTGCCGCTCAATCTCTCCCAGTTCTGATTCCGGCAGCACGCTGCGCTTGCGCAGCTCCGGTAGCAGCTTCGATAGCTCGCGCCAGTCTTCAAGACGAAGGTAGGTGTTTGTGAGCAGCTTTAGTACAAAGGGGTGGTGTGGAGACTGTTTGCGCAAGCGCACCAGAGTGGCTAGGGCCAGTTCCAGGCGATTGCCCGCAAGTTGAAGCTGGGCCTGTGTAATGCCCACGGCCATATCTGACCCCGGAGTACTTTCAAATGCCTTTCTTAGCAGTTCGTCCTCAGCCTCGTGGTCACCGCACTCGAAGGCTGCCTGGGCGGCCGCCAGATAATTAATAAGCGGGGTGTCTGCGTGGCTTGCGGCCGAGGTGAGCATTTTGCGGGCCCTTGGCCAGTTTCCTTCCGCCAGAGCCAGCAGGCCCCGGGTGGTGCGACGCCTTGCCCGGCGCTCTTTGCCTCGGGAAACCCAGCCGGCAATCATCCCGCTGCCGTGTCGCATACGGCGGAAAAGGTTGATCGTTAAAACGATCAACGCGATCACTACGATGAGCAGGGCAAGGCCAACCCAAAAATTGGTCTCGAGCAGGTAGTTACCCAGACTGATACGAATATAGCCCAGGTCGTATTGCAGCCCCAGAGACAGCCCGGTGCCAATTATCAGGGCAAACAGAACGATCAGAAGCAGGCCGATCATGAATCATCGCCTCCGTTGCCATTGTTGAGTCTGCCTGCCAGTCGCTCTTTGAGCAGATCCAGGGATTTGCTGATATCTGGTAAGTCTGGCGCAACGTTGTTTGTGGCCAGTTCCGTCAAGGTGTTCGACAGTGCGCTTACCCGTGGGTTGCTTCCGTCGTACCAATCTTCAACAGCCGCTTGGGCCTTGCTCAGCGCGCGCTCATACAGAGGTTGGTTCCCTCTGAGTACGGCCATTTCTGCCTCTTCCAACATCAGCTGTAAATTCAGCCGAGCGTAGGCGCTTTGGTCGGGCGACAGTAATGGTTTTACCGACTCATCCAGGCGACGCACCACAACAACCTGCATGAGTGTGGATTTAAATTTTTGCCAAGCTTGTGTCAGCATGCTTGGCTCACCTCCGGCGGGTGGGGCACCGTCTGATTGGGAGTTGTTCACAAAACCAGGCGCTTGTTCGCTGATCAGCGCCTGGTCGGTGAGCTGGTGAACGCTATCGATGGCGGCTTCCAGGGTGAGATAAAGGCCGGTTCTGTCGACCCCGGTTATGCCTTTAAGCGCCAGGATTTCCCGGGCCAGCTGCTGGCGTACCGGGTATACCCCTATGTCATCAGATTCCGTGAGTACTTCATCGGTGGCTTGAAGTGCAGACAGGGCACCGCGAATATCTTTTTCAATCAACAGGCGTTGATTGGCGATGCGTAGCAGGTACTCTGCCTCTGCCAAGAGCCAGTCTGTGCGGGTACGGTTTCCGGCTTCCAGCAGTTCGCGGGCGTTGTGATCAATCTGCCGCTGTTGAGTGGCGATCAGCTCCCGTTGGGAAGTGAGCTTTTCTTCCAGAGATTGCAGGCGTTGGCCTTGCTGGCTGCCTCGGTCGCCGTAAAGCTTCTCAAGCTGAGCGGTATCCTGCTGGAGGCTTTTAAGCGTCTGCAAGCTGGCTTGCTGGCCAGTCCATTGCTGCCAGTTCCAAAGAGCCAGTGCGGCAACACAGATCAGGGCAATAACGGCTATAACCCATACTGGCCAGATTCTCTGGCGAGCGGGTTGGTCTTTGTCGATCGGGGCGGGTAATTGTTTTGTTGTCTCAGTCACGGGCGTCCTTACTTGGCTGTTCCGGAGCCACCGTCCCGGCCTGCCAGCTGCTCTGCGACGGCGGCCACGATGTCATTATCGGCAAGGCTTCCTGGTATATACGGAGCATTGAATCCCGCCACGCGAGCCTGATCGGCTATGCGCCTGGCGGGTACAATGACAGGCCTATCGTATAGATTATGGCTGCAATTCGCACATAGTGCGATGAGATTGTTCAGGGTTTCTCCGGAGAGCGCAATAATGGCCTCCGGTGCAAACTGATTTAGGGCTCTATCAATCTGTACTGGCGTGTAGTCTGGGCAGAATCTTCGATAAAGCGGCATTACGGTAACTCGCGCGCCGCGGGCTTCCAAGGTTTTTCGGGTTAGCTCTCGCCCTTCTTCACCGCGGGCAACCAGCACACGCTCGCCGTCGAGCTGCGCCAGAGAAGGTAACCTAAGCAGTGCTTCACTGGTCCAGCCCTCATCGGGCTTACGCGGGCTCAGGCCATGCTCGGCAAGTGCTTTGGCGGTGCCTGCTCCCACGCCATACCAGTTCAGGCCTGCAGGAAGCTGGGGCCACCAGGTGTCCAGTTCTTCCAGCAAAAGGCGCGCAGCATAGGGGCTGACGGCTATAACGTGGGAGAATTCGTCAAGGCTCAGAATAGTTGTGCGCCGCTCCGGAGTCTCCGGCAGCGGCTCCCGCTCCACCAGAGGCAGCACGTGCGTCTGGGCGCCGGCAGACTGAAACTGCCGGGCTAGCCGAGCCGCTTCTGGCTCTGGCCGGCAAATCAGAATGCGCCGGCCTGCCAGGCTGGGTAGGTCAGTGCGGAGTGTGGCCATAGACTTCAGCCAGCACTTTGTCTGCGCCCTGCGCCAAAAGTTCTTCTGCCAGTTCACGGCCCAGGCGCTCTCCTTCCGCCCGGGGTGCACGGCCTTCGGCACGCAGGATTAGCGTGCCATCAACCGCGCCAACCAGGCCGCGTAGCCATAGGGTGTTGTCGTCTTCCAGCAAGGCATAAGCTGCGATAGGCACTTGGCAGCCGCCTTCGAGACGGCGATTGAGAGCTCGCTCGGCTTTCACCCTGTCGGACGTGTCGGTGTGGTTTAGGGGTTCCAGCATAGCGCGCAGTTCGTCATCATTGAGCCGGCATTCGATGCCGAGGGCTCCCTGACCAACCGCCGGCAGCGACACCGTGTCTGGCATGGAGTAGCGAATCCGGTCATGAAAGCCCAGACGTTTGAGGCCAGAGCTGGCTAGTACGATGGCGTCGTAATCACCGGCGTCCAGCTTTGCCAGCCGGGTGTTTACGTTGCCCCGCAAAACGCGGATCTCCAGATCTGGTCGGTAGGCGCGCAGCTGGGATTCCCGGCGCAGGCTAGCCGTACCAACCACCGAACCGTGGGGGAGGGCGTCAACGTTGTCGTAATGATTGCTGACGAACGCATCTGTGGGGTCTTCCCGTTCGCAGATGGCAACCAGCCCCAAGCCTTCGGGAAAGGCCATGGGGACATCTTTCATGGAGTGCACGGCAAGATCCGCGCGACCATCGAGCATGGCTTCTTCCAACTCTTTTACAAACAAGCCTTTGCCGCCGATTTTGGCCAAGGGGACATCAAGAATTTTATCGCCCTGGGTTTTGATCTTGACCAGCTCCACAACCACGTTGTCGTGGAGGCGTTCCAGTTCGGCCTTGATGAATTCCGCCTGCCATAACGCCAAGGCGCTGCTACGAGTTGCGACACGAAGAGTTCGTTTGGACATTGTGCTCACTGTCGATTGTAAAAATGTTCGCCAAGGTTACCTTGTGGCATCGTAAAAGTCCCGTGGGTGGCTACTATGCTCCGCCCGGCGCAGCAAGATGCGACCCTATCAATCTTGTTTAGCTGGGTTGCGGCCCTTGTAGCCACTGGCGCACGCTGCTGGTGTGGCGGCGGCTAACCTGAAGCTCGCCCAGAGCATCCTTGAGTAACACCAGATTGCTGCCCTCTGCTGTGCGTTTCAGCGCCTGAATAAACCGCACGCCTACGAGTGTGTTGCGGTGAACTCGGAGCAGTTGGTGCGGATAAGCATTTTCCAGTTCTTTCAACGTGTAGTCAGAAACTGTTTCCCCACGCGCGTGGTGAATAGTCACGTATTTCTGATCCGCCTGACAATAGCGGATCTCGGCTATATCAATTAATTCAGTACCTCTGTGGGTACGAACCGTCAACTGCCCGTCGTTTGCTTCCTTCCAGCCTGCATTGTTGCCAGCGTTGGCGCTGGAAAGCGTTCGTAACTGCACCCGGTTAAGCCGTCCGGCGCGGGCCAAAGCTTCTGCCAGCGCCTCCTTGCGCACCGGTTTGAGCAGGTAGGCCGCAGCCTGCACATCGAAAGCCTGAATGGCGTAGCTGTCGTAAGCCGTGCAAAAAATGATGGCCGGGGGGTTGCTGAGCTGGGTCAGGCGCGCGGCGGCCTCCATGCCATCAAGGCCAGGCATGCGTATGTCCAGCAGTAGGATGTCTGGCTGCAGTTCGGCAACTTGAGCGAGAGTCGTATCGCCATCACTTGCTTCGCCGCATACCTGATATTCCGGGAGATCTTCGGCCAGCCGTCGCAAGCGCTGCCGGGCCAGAGGCTCATCATCGGCTATTAGAATCGTCTGTTTGGTCATGAGTGCTGTGTGGTTTTTGGCAGCCGTAGGGTAACGGTATAAACGTTTCCTTGATGGCTGTGTTTCAGCACGGCAGCCTCCCCGAATAGCGCTTGCAACCGTGCCTGAATGTTGTTCAGAGCCATGCGGTTGCCGCTGTGCTGGCTGCCGTTACTGTCTGGTTTGGGGTTTTGCACGAGCAGATACACAAAGTTGCCCCGTGCTTCTGCTTCTATGCGCACCGTACCACCCTCTGGCCGCGGCTGTATGCCATGATAAACCGCGTTTTCAACTAACGGCTGCAGAGTTAGCGGCGGTATGGCTTGGCGCTCCAGGCCATCGGCAATGCACCATTCCAGGTTCAGGCGAGGGCCTAGTCGCAGTGCTTCAATAGCAAGATAGCGCTGGCACAAGTCCAGTTCCTTTGCCAGCGGGATGAGCTGGTCGCCCGTGCGCAGGCTGGCGCGAAAGAGTTCGGAAAGATCCAGGACAGCTTCTTCGGCCTGCTCCGGATCCGAGGCAATAAGGCTGGCGATGGTGTTCATGCTGTTAAACAAAAAGTGCGGCTGTATACGTGCCTGCAGCGCTGCCAAGTGTGCCTGCATTTCTGCTTCCCGTTGCTGTTGCCACTGGTGCTGTAAATAGAAGTAACGCAGTACCATCAGCACAATCAATAGCGCCAACAGTAGCTTTTTGGCGATGGCTTGCCACCCGATGATGCCCGGTTGTGGGTGCAAAACACTGTCGGCGAACAAGCTGAAGGCGAGCACGTCCAGCAGCACGATAGCAGCAATGGCAAGGGTAGCCCGGGATACCGGCATTTTGGCCAGCCGGGTTCTCAGCAGGCAGATGAGTGCTGCGCTGGTGAGGGTAGTCCATTGCACAAACAGCGACAGGAGTGCGAAATAGTTCCAGTCGATCCAGCCGTTACTGGCCTGAACAATGGCCAGCACCAGCACCAGGAGTTCGCTGGTAATAAGCAGCATGAATACCGACCGCACCCGGCAAAGGTCCGGCACGAAAAAATCTTGCATCACGGCTGTCTTATCCCCGCTTGGGGGTGTCTCTTTTCTACGGGTCAGAATGCTATACTCCCGCCATATTCAATGTACCCAGTTCCCGCCAGATAATGCCGGGCTGCCAGCAGGAAAGATAGACCATGACGGATCAGAAAAAACCTGACCAGGCCACAACCTCCGAAAAACCTTGGGGTGGACGCTTCAGTGAGCCCACCGACGCGTTTGTCGAACGTTTTACCGCATCCGTAGGGTTTGACCAGCGCTTGTATCACCACGATATCATCGGCTCCATTGCTCACGCGACTATGCTCGCCGAGGTGGGAGTACTCACCGTGGATGAGCGCGACAGCATTATCGATGGCCTGAACGGAGTGAAAACAGACATTGAGGCAGGGCGCTTTGAGTGGTCCATAAGCCTTGAAGACGTTCACATGAATATAGAAGCCCAGTTGACCAAGCGCATTGGCATTACGGGCAAGAAGCTGCACACCGGGCGCAGCCGAAACGATCAGGTGGCCACAGATATCCGCCTGTACCTGCGCGATGAAATTGATGTGATTGCTGAAGAACTTCGTCGCCTGCAAGCTGGCCTGCTGGACCTGGCCGAGCGCGAAGCCGACACCATTATGCCCGGCTTTACCCATCTTCAGACGGCACAGCCCGTCACCTTTGGGCATCACCTGCTTGCCTGGTATGAAATGCTGGTACGCGATGGTGAGCGCCTGCAGGACTGCCGCAAACGTGTGAACGTGATGCCTCTTGGTGCAGCCGCGTTGGCCGGCACTACTTACCCGATTGACCGCGCTATGACTGCTCGGTTGCTAGGCTTTGATCGGGCCTCAGAAAACTCTCTGGATTCCGTCAGTGACAGGGATTTTGCCATTGAATTCTGCAGTTTCGCGGCCCTGCTGATGACCCATATGTCCCGCTTCAGCGAGGAGTTGGTGCTGTGGGCGTCTGCACAGTTCGATTTTATTGATCTGCCGGATCGCTTTTGCACTGGCTCATCTATCATGCCCCAGAAAAAGAACCCGGATGTGCCTGAGCTTGTTCGGGGCAAAACCGGCCGGGTGAACGGCCACCTGATCAGCCTGCTTACCCTGATGAAAAGCCAGCCGCTGGCGTACAACAAGGACAACCAGGAAGACAAGGAGCCCCTGTTTGATACCGTCGATACCATCAAGGGCTGCTTGAAAGCCTACGCAGACATGGTTCCGGCCATTTGTGCCAAGGCCGATAACATGCGCGTGGCGGCCAAGCGTGGGTTTTCTACGGCAACGGATCTGGCGGATTATCTGGTCAAGAAGGGCATGCCTTTCCGCGACGCCCACGAAGTTGTAGGCAAGGCGGTGGCCTTTGGTGTTGCTGAGAAACGGGATCTTTCTGATATGACGCTGGAAGAATTGAAGCGTTTCTCTGACACCATCAGCGAAGATGTGTTTGATGTGCTCACGCTGGAAGGCTCGGTTCAGGCCCGTGACCACCTTGGCGGCACGGCGCCCGCTCAAGTGCGAGCGGCTGTAGGCCGTGCGCGCAAGTTGCTGGAGGCTGATTCCCTGAAGCTTGCGCCCCTGAGCTTTTTTTGCGTAAGCTCGGGGGCTTAGCCGCCAATCCGCCCGGTGGGGAGGTCAACTGCCGCCGGCGTCAGTTCTGCCAGAGGCTTGGGCGCGCCAAGCCTGAACCCTTGGCCGAAATGAATGCCCAGGTTCCTGACCTTTCTGAGAATGTCGTCGTTCTCAATAAAAGTTGCTACGGTTATTTTTCCCGCTTCCTGAGCGATCCGATGCAGCGCTTCTACCATGATCTGCTGAACCGAATCGTCTCCCAGCCTGAACATCAGGCTGCGGTCCAGCTTGATGACATCTACCGGTAGCTTCGCCGCAAGCCTGAAACTTTCCACAGAAGCGCCGGCACCATCCAGTGCTACGCGGCAGCCAATCCGATGCAGGGCATCACATAGCACGGCAACTTCATCCGGGTATTGAGTTGCGTGGGGTTCACGGATTTCAAGGCAGAAGGATTCTGGCGGGTAGTTTGAAACTCTGAGCACAGATTCCATGAAGTCCGCAAAGGTGTCATCGAGCACGCTAGCCAGGGAGAGGTTAAAGCCGCAATATTTCAGCCTGGGCTTCAGTAGCCGGTGCTCTCCCAGCCAGGTAAGAGTTTGCAGTATGACCTGCCGATCCAGCCGTTTGGCCAAATCAAACCGCTCTGCGACCGGCAAAAACTGGTCAGGCTGCAGCCAGTGCTCATGGGCGCTGTTTCCGGGAATTCTGGCGAGAATTTCGATGTGATCACCCCAGGTAACACTGGCAACCGGCTTGAGTGGCTGGAATTCCAATATCAGCGCCTGTTTATCCAGAGCTTTTCGGATCTGGGCGACCAGCTCATTGCAGTCGCTGTGATCTGATTCAGGCCGAGATGCGTGGGCAGTATGAACCCGGTTGCGCCCGGATGTTTTTGCATCGTGGCACAGGTCTGCAGCTTGGCCCAGCAGTTGTTCCGGGTCGCAAGGTGTGTCCTTGCCCATGACCAGCAAACCACCACTGGCGGTGGTTTGCAGTTGATGGCCTTGCCATTCAAAAACGAAGCTGCGAATGAGGTTTAGAATGTCATCTGCGAGTTTGCGGGCTGCAGGTTCTGTGCAGTTTTCAATGAGCAGCGCGAAGGTGTCGCCGGACAGCCGCGACACCGTATCCTGTGGCCTGCTCCGAACATCGAGAATGCTGGCCAGTTCTCTGAGGTAGCGGTCGCAGGCTCCGTTACCTGCCAGGCTATTGAAATGCCCGAATGCATCCAGGTTTAAATATAGAAGGCTGCGATCGGTTGCCTCTCCGTTCTTGTATTCCATGCTGCGCTGAAGGCGGGCTGTGAATTCTCTCCGGTTGGTTAACCCGGTTACCGGGTCATGCCGATACCGATATTCACTGTCGCCTGTGTTGCTGGCGCGGTTACTGATATCGCTGGCCACAACGACTGCGCCCGTGGTTTCACTCTTGACGTCATCCCTGTGCGTGCTCTTGTCAGCGTTCTGGCTTCCAGCCTGGCGGTCAGTAAGGCGCTGGTAGTGGAACTCGTACACAGGCCATTCACCGCTTTGCTGGGTGATAGGCATATCCACAATAAAGCTGTCTTGCTCGAAGGCTCGTTGCCAGAGCTGTTCGGCGAGGTGCCGTTCATTTGGGTGTTTTTCCAGTAGCCGGCTCAGGTTGTCACCACCCGGGGCGTTGCGCCGAAGATGCTGGCGAATAACCTGGCGTAGGGCGCGTTGAAGTGTAGCAAATTAAGGTTTTTATCTACGGCGGCTACCAGGCCAGGGCTGGCTGCCGTGGTGGCGCTCAGGATTTTTTCAGCCCTTGTGCGGGCCTGGTCACGATGCATTTCGCCTGTGCGGTCAACCAGAGTGCCACCGAGTTTGCGTACCCTGCCACCTGTTTTGAGAGCGCGGCCGTTCAGGGTTGCGCGGATCTTTTTGCTCTTTGCCGTGAGTAGATCCAGCTCGATAGTAAAAGGTGCACCTGTATGCGCAGACCTGCGAAACAGAGCCCGAATACGTCCCTGGCCTCTTTGGCAGTAAAACAGTGCCTGTTCAGGCGTAATATCTGCACCTGGCCTTAGTTCCAGTATTCGGTATACGCCTTCTGTCCAGGTAATTTGGTTGCTGGCGATATCCAGCTCCCAGACCCCGAAACCTGCGGCGCTTTCAGCAGAGCGCAGCAGGCGAGGGTCTATCTCGGAGTTTTCCTGTTGTGTAATGTGGGCGTTGGCGGCTTCGTCTGAATCGCGCATGCTGACACGTAATGAAAGGCTTGCTGTATAGAAAAAGCCTTCTTTGTGGCGGAAAGTGACCAACACAGTCTGGCCGTTTTCTATGCGGTGCCGGTTCACTGGTGCAAAAGGGTCGTCCTCTCTTGAGGCCAGAACCTGATGCACCATAATGCCTTCCAGATCACTGGCATCGTAACCGAGTACAGTCTCGGCGTTATTGTCAGCGAATAACACCTTGCCTTCGTCGTCAATACGCAACAGGGTTTGGCGACCGGCGCCGGAGGGTGTGTCGGCACGATAACGCTGTATGACAAACTCTTTCACTGGGCAGGACCTCGGGTTTTCTGAAGCGTATTCCGCTTTTATTCTTCTAACGGTTTTGCCACGATGAGTTCATCATACTGATAATTAAACCGGAAAGAACCTCTCCCCGGGAGCTACCGTGACCACTCACGCCTCACCGATTGCCCTGGATTTTGAAGAGGGTATTGATCGCAAAACCCTGCGCCGATTGCGGGATAGGTTTCTTGTGGTGAACTGCCAGCGCTGGGAAAGAGCACACTCGTCGCTCACCTATCGGCAGCAAGTGGTGTTGGAAATTCTGCCTCTGGCCTTTCACACCAACCACCCGGCCTTGCCCGGCTATCTGGATGCGGGCTGCCTTATGGCCTGAGTCACTATCAACCAGATTCGGCAGCTACAAGTGCCGCACGGCGGCTGGCGCGCACCTTTAGCATACGAGACGAAGGCAAGCGCCGGGCGGACATAGAGGCACTTTTTCTGATGGGTAGCCCCGGCACATTGGGACATTCTGTCGCCAGTGATCTGGATGTGTGGTTGTGTCATCGGGACGATCTTCAGGAGCTGGGAGTCAGGCACCTTGAGCGTAAGGCGCAGAGGTTGACAGAGTGGGCGTCTTCTTTTGGCATTGAACTGCATGTGTTTGTGTTCTCTGCAGCCGACTGGCGGGATGGTCGGCAGCGTGCAGAGGTGAACGGCGAAAATTGTGGAAGTGCCCAGCATTACCTGCTTTTAGATGAGTTTTACCGCACCGGAATCCACTTAGGCGGGTGCTACCCGCTGTGGTGGCTCGTCCCATCGGAACAGGAAGGTCGCTATCGAGAGTGTGTAAACCGCCTGGTGGATTGCCGATTTATTCGCGACGACGAATATATCGATTTCGGCGCCGTGCCGGCTATACCGGCCGAAGAGTTTTTGGGCGCGGGTATTTGGCAGCTCTATAAGGCTATTGATGCGCCTTGGAAGTCGATTCTGAAGATTTTTCTTATCGAATGTTACGCGCAGACTCAAGAACAGCCGGTGCTGTCACGGGTGTTCAAGCAAGCAGTGTTCAGCGGTGTGACGGATGTGGATGTTCTGGATCCGTATGTGATGCTCTATCAGAGGCTTGAGCAGTGGCTTGCAGCGTCGGGGGCTGGGGCCAGGCTGGATCTGGTGCGTCGCAGCTTGTATATCAAGGCCGGGTTACCGCTGACTCGCACTGGAGCGGCGGGTGAGCAAGGTGGGGAGTTTTGGCGGGCCCGACTGCTCCGAAGCCTTGTGACTGGCTGGGGCTGGCAGAAAAAGCAAATGGAGGCGCTGGATAACCGTCAGCTCTGGCGCGCAGAGGAAGTGTCTTCCCTGCGCCGCGCGGTGGTGTCGGAGCTTACCCACAGCTATCGATTGTTGTCGAAAATGGCCCGGGATCACGGCGAACAGTCAGCGATAAACGCAAACGACATCAACCTGCTGGGCCGTAAACTCTACGCAGCGTTTCAACGCAAGGCTGGCAAGGTTGAGCAGGTTAATCCGGGGCTTGCACCTTCGCTGGCAGAGGAGAATTTAGCCTTTCATCATCAATCAGAACAAGGTGGGGGCGGAGATGGCTGGCTCTTGTACCGGGATCTGGAAGACCCCTCGGATGCCTTCTGGCAACCGGTTATTCGCCGCTCTGGAAATCTGGCTGAATTGGTTGTCTGGTGCTACTGCAACGGCTTGCTGACCCGCTCCACTCGCCTGAATGTTCGCTCTGGGCAGGGCGGTGCCTCTATCAGTGAACTGCGGGAAATGCTGGATGCACTTGCCGGATTTGTGCGGGTTCCTGTGGCACCGGCAGAGCGAGAAGCGCTTGCTCTTGGTATTCGCCCTCTGCGCAACCTTTTGTTCATCAATGTAGGCGTTGATCCGCAGTCGCATCTTACAGAGCGAGGGTTGCACAAGCTGAGCGCCCGGCACGATTCGCTGGGTTTCAGCGGCGGGCGAGAGAATCTGGTTGTTACCATCGATCAGGTCAGCGTGAACAGTTGGCATGAGGTGAGCCTTCAGCATTATGCATCGGGAGACACACTGATACAGTGTTTGAAGAATGTGCTCGCATCGGTTGCGCTCAACCCCCGTACAATTCCAAGTGTTGAGGTGCACAGCCACAACCGGGGGCACGGCGGCGCTATCGCCCGGCGTGTGCAGGAGCTGTTTACGGATGTGTTGCGCCAGTTCTTTGCGGGTGGCTCCGGCCCGCACCCCCTGCGTTATGTAATAGAAATGGATCGCCGTTACTTCCTGTTGGAGTTTAGTGGCACGGAACCTGGCTTTATTGCTTTGGAAAGCCGGGCGGCCTTAATGGAGTGCCTGGCCCAGTCCCGGGGCGCTTATCTACCTGTGGTTTTCGACCGTTATGCATTGTTAGACGAGCCGGCCGTGCGTGCAGCCTGCCAGACCAGTGAACCCAATAGTATTCAGGTGTTTTATACGGTTCGTGGCGAGCGAGCGCAGGTTTTGGTGATTGATGAACGGGGTTCGCTGTTCGGATGGAGTCAGCCTGTTACCAGCCGCCGATACTTGCTGGCGCCTCTGTTGCGCTTTCTTGATAACTTGATAGAGCGCCGCACCTTGCGCTTTAGCGAGGTACCCGTGGCGCTGGCGGGCGTGCGATGTTACGAAATGGCTGTAACTGACGGGCTCTGGCGTCCGGAGTACCGACCACAAACGGATGCCGGGGTGCCTTTGCCAGGGTTTGAGGTGCAAGCTGTAGGTATTCAGGAGGGTGATAGCCGGGTTCGTTTTGATCTGTTCTGTGGCGAGCAAGAATTTACGGTGCTGCAGTATGGTGATCAGTTGATTCCGGCTGTTGCTCACTACATCCACTCACTGCGACAGAGCCGTGATGGCTATCTGGTCTATCTCACGGATGTGCATCTGCCCCACGACCTGGATTCAAGGGTGTATCAGCAGGATATACAGACCAGCCAGTACCTCTATTACCGCTCCGCTCTGGAGGATGCGCTTAACCGTGAGCTGGAGGCATTTCGATAACCCGCCGGCCTCGCCGTGCGGTGGGCGGGTCAGGTATACTTTGGCCATTATGAACTCAGAGGTGGTAAGTATGCGCGCGTGGACACTGCCGATCGTGATTCTGGTTATGGCGGCTGCACTTGGTGGCTGCGGCCAGAAAGGGCCGTTATACCGGGAGAATCCGCAAGCCTCGTCCAGGCCCGCAGGGCAGCCAGCCAGCGCCGGAACACAAAGTGAGCGTCCGGACGACCGCAACGGGAATGCTGATGCAAGTGCTGAATAGTCCCGCGTATACCCGCCACCGCTAAACGACTCAGGAACCAAATGGATCATTTTAACTACCGCAACGGCGAGCTTTACGCAGAAGACGTGCCTGTCTCCACCATTGCAGAGCGCTTTGGTACGCCGGCTTACGTATATTCCCGGGCGACTCTGGAGCGCCATTACCGGGCCTACGATGAGGCACTGACAGATCGCCCGCTCCTTGTATGTTACGCCGTCAAAGCTAACAGCAATTTGGCCGTTCTGAATGTGCTGGCGCGTCTGGGTGCCGGTTTTGACATAGTTTCTGCCGGCGAACTGGAGCGGGTTCTTCGAGCAGGAGGCGATGCTGGCAAGGTTGTGTTTTCTGGCGTGGGTAAACAGGAATGGGAGATGCGCCGGGCTCTGGAAGCCGGCGTTCGCTGTTTTAACGTGGAGTCCGACACCGAGCTGGATCGGCTTAACGCGGTGGCTGGAGAGCTAGGGGTTAAAGCCGCGGTTTCTCTGCGTGTGAACCCGGATGTCGACGCAGGAACCCACCCTTACATTTCTACGGGCTTGAAAGAGAACAAGTTTGGGATTGATATAGCAGAAGCACTGGCTGTCTACGCCCGGGCTGCAACACTGCCAAACTTGGATGTCAAAGGTGTGGATTGTCACATTGGTTCGCAGCTTACGTCGGTGACTCCATTTTTGGATACGCTGGATCGCGTGCTGGAACTGATTGACGCGCTTGCGGACAACGGCATTCACATCCGGCACTTGGATATGGGTGGTGGTTTGGGCGTAACTTACAATGATGAACAGCCGCCTGAGCCGTCTGAATATGTTAAGGCTCTGGATGAGCGCATTGGCGACCGGAAGCTGGAGCTGATCCTTGAACCGGGTCGCTCTATTGCGGCCAATGCCGGCATACTGATTACCCGGGTGGAGTTCCTGAAGTGCACCGAGCATCGTAATTTCGCGATCATCGACGCCGCCATGAACGATTTGATTCGCCCGGCATTGTATAGCGCTTGGCAGGCCATTGTACCCGTGCAGCCTCATCAGGATGCAGAAGAAAAAATCTGGGATTTGGTTGGCCCAGTATGCGAAACCGGGGATTTTCTGGGCAAAGACAGGCCACTCCAGCTCAAAGCAGGGGATCTCTTGGCGGTGCGCTCCGCGGGGGCTTATGGTTTTGTGATGAGCTCCAATTACAATACCCGTAATCGTCCGCCAGAACTGATGGTTGATGGCGACCAGGTGCACATTGTCCGCCATCGCGAGACAATTGAGGATCAGCTTGCTCCAGAAAACTGCCTGTCGGAATGAGTGGAGGGCACGAGATGAGCCAGCCGCGCCATAATCAGGGGCCACTGCTCCGGTTCAGCAAAATGCACGGACTGGGCAACGACTTTATGGTGGTTGATGCCATCAGTCAGCCATTTCGGCTGCGCCCGGAAATGATTCGGGAACTGGCGGATCGCAACATGGGTATCGGTTTTGATCAGTTGCTGGTAGTTGAGCCCCCGGGGCTGCCCGATGTGGATTTCCGTTACCGGATATTCAATGCCGACGGTTCTGAAGTCGAGCAGTGTGGCAATGGCGCCCGGTGCTTCGCAAAGTTCGTGCGCGACCAGCGCCTCACGAATAAAAAGATCATACGTGTCCAGACCGCCGGAGGAGTGATTGAGTTGCGGATGGTCAAAGACAGTGTGGTAATGGTCAATATGGGGGTGCCTGAGCTAAACCCGTCTGCCATTCCTTTTGCGGCAGAATGCCGCAAAAATGTGTATACCGTAGAAGCAGGCGCTGAAACGGTTGAGCTCAGCGCGGTTTCGATGGGCAACCCCCATGCGGTTATTGTCGTTGAGGACGTGGATACAGCGCCGGTTGCAGAGCTTGGGCCGCGTCTGGAATGCCATCCGCGATTTCCATCACGGGCCAATATCGGTTTTTTGCAGATAATCAGCCGGAACCATGCGCGCCTCAGGGTGTATGAACGCGGCTCGGGCGAAACCCTTGCCTGTGGAAGTGGTGCCTGCGCGGCGGTAGTCGCCGGACAATTGCGCGGCTTTCTCGACAAACGTGTGGAAGTGGACTTGCGAGGGGGCCGGTTGGTCATTGAATGGCAGGGTGAAGGGTCGCCTGTTATGATGGAAGGGCCTGCCACAAGTGTATTTGAGGGGCAGTTGAGACTGCCCGGTGATTCAAGTGGTAGCCGGCGAAGAAAAACCAGTCGCCCACATAAGCAACGGATCTGACAGCCAGGAGAGCACGATGACAGACCAAACGGCCCACCAGAAGGCCGGCGAGCTCACCCGGGAAGCGGTGGCTGAGTACCTGAAAAGCAATCCTGACTTTTTTGTCGATCAGGATGAGCTTCTGCGTAGCCTGACCCTACCCCATGACAGTGGCCGGGCCATTTCCTTGGTTGAGCGCCAGGTACACCTGTTCCGCGAGCAGCGTGACACGCTCCGCCATGAACTGGTTGAGCTGGTGTCCATTGCCCGCCACAACGATCGCCTGTTCGAAAAGAGCAAACGGCTACTGATGCAAGTCATCGAAGCTCGCAATCTTATGGATATGGCATCCGCCATTGATGACAGTATTCGCGGCGATTTCGGGTTGGACGCGGCATCGGTGATCCTGTTTACCGATGCAGAGGTGGCCGGCAGTTCCCAGGGAGCGCTTCATGTTGTGAGCCCTTCGGAGGCTCATGACCGCCTTGGTAACCTTTTGGAAGGCAGCAAAGCGGTGTGTGGACAGTTCCGTGAGAGTGAGCGGGCATTCTTGTTCCCGGGTCGGGATGTGCCCATTGCGTCGGTTGCCTGGTACCGTTGCGCCACGATGATCTGGTAGGGGTTTTCGCAGTTGGCAGTTGTCAGCCTGGCTACTTTGATCAGAGCATGGGGTCGCTGTTTCTCAGCTACATCAGCGACACGCTAAGCCGGCTATTGCCGCCCATGATTCGGCGCCACACCTCGGCTGTTCCGGTAGCCGATCTTGCGGCTGAGTCGCGCTAAAATGACCGTTGCGTCCGTGCCAGCTCAATTGACGGATGAGCTGAGCGGGCATATGGCAGGCTTTATACAGCACCTGGCATCGGAAAAACGCCACTCACCCCGAACCTGCGAAAGCTATCATCGTGATCTAAATCGGCTTGCGGCTTGGCTTGTAGATCAACACATTGCCCAGTGGCGGGCCGTTAGTGGCTATGATCTGCGCCGCTATGTTGCAAACCTCAGTCGCCAAGGGTTAGGCGGTCGCAGTATTGCCCGGCATCTGTCGGCAACAAGACGCTTTTATCAGTATCTGTTGCGGGAGCGACAGGCCACGGATAACCCAGCATTGGACATTCGCGCGCCAAAAAGCGGCCGGCGCCTGCCTGGCGTAGCCGATGTGGATCAACTCAATTATCTTCTCGATGCCTCACCGGATGACCCCCTGGAAGTGCGCGACAGGTGCATGTTTGAATTAATGTACTCATCTGGCTTGCGCCTGGCGGAACTGGCCAGCCTGGATCTCAATGCAGTTGATAGCGAAGCTGGTGAAGCACGGGTTGTGGGTAAAGGAAGCAAAACACGCATACTTCCTGTAGGCCGTAAAGCGCTGAAGGCCATAGCTCAGTGGCTGCCCATTCGCGCAGAGCTGGCACCGGAGGCCGAGGGGGCCTTGTTTGTAAGCCGCCGTGGAGACCGTCTTAGCCATCGCAGCGTTCAGGCTCGGTTGAGCCGTTGGGGGGTTGTTAAGGGGGCCGATCAGAAGCTTCACCCGCACATGTTGCGGCATTCGTTTGCCAGTCATATGCTCGAGTCCAGCGGCGATTTGCGAGCGGTTCAGGAGTTGCTGGGCCATGCGGACATAGCCACCACACAGATCTATACTCATCTCGATTTTCAGCATTTGGCTCGGGTGTATGACCAAAGCCACCCGAGGGCGCGCCGGCAAAATCCGCGTAACGACGAGCAAAACTCCGAACAAGAAGGAAGTGCTTAATGTCATCGGATCAAACCTGGAAAGAAAAATACTTCCAGGAACTTGAGTCTGCGGAACAGCGTGAAGAGCAGTGGAAGGCTGAACGTAATTCGCTGGAACGTATGCTGGTGCGAACCAGTCTCGCCTCTGAAGGTCAGGCACCCGAGCTGGATCGCCTGCTTGACCGTGTTCGATCCGACTTACGCAAGAGAAAGGTTGATGTGAAGAGCTGGCGGGAGCTGCAGGAGCAGATCGACCGCCAGGTCGCCCTTCTGGATGAAGCGCCTGCCCGTAGTGACCAGAATCACCCTTGGCCCCCTGCCGGTACCCGCGCGGAACCAGAGGCCGCAGATAAAGCCGGTGCGCTAGATAGCGTGGCTGTTGAAAGCCACCACAGCCAGCGGCTCTGGATTGCTCGGCGGGTTGGGCACCTCCTGGGCCACTTGCTTGGTCAGGTTTCCCTGGAGGCAGGCGCTGAAAGGCAGGCGAGAAGCCTTCAGAAGGCTCTCCTGGCCAGCGACAATTGGGATGAATTGCGGGACGGACTAAATCAGGTCGCCGACTTGGTTGTTGTCGCCGTTACTCGTAGTCAGAGGGAGTTCGAGGCTTTTCTAATACGCCTCGATGAGCGTCTTCAGGTACTGCAAGAGCACTTTTTAGTACAGTGCTCGGCGCAGACTGGCCGCGAGGACGCAGCAGAAACTCTGGACCGGAATATCCGTGAAGAAATCGAGCAGGTTAGCCTGCACATTGATGCCATGGACGATATTCATGGGCTGAAGCGGTCCGTCAGTAGTCACTTGGAATATATTGGCCAGGCAGTTGGCCGTTTCCGGCTTGAGGAGGCGGAACGGGAGCAAATGCTCTGTGAGCAGCTGAAATCCATGCAGGAAAAAGTGGCGGTTATGGAGGCGCACTCGGAACAAATGCAAGGGCAGGTTCGCAAAGAGCGCGAACGAGCCATGACAGACCTGCTTACCCAGCTGCCCAATCGCGAAGGCTGGCAGGAGCGCTTGTCTTTCGAGTTTAATCGGTGGAAGCGTTATCAGTACCCGCTGACTGTTGGCGTTCTGGATATCGATCTTTTTAAACGTGTAAACGATTCCTATGGACATAAAGCGGGTGACAGGGTGCTTCAGCTTGTGGCCAAGGAGCTCATGACCCGTTTGCGTAACACCGACTTTGTTGCCCGTTATGGCGGCGAGGAGTTTGTGCTGCTGTTCCCTGAGACTTCGCCCGAGGACGCCAAAGCAGTAATGGACAAACTTCGAACGCACATCAGTGCGCTGCCGTTCCATTTCGGAGGCGAACCTGTAACTATTACCTACTCTGCCGGTCTCGCCGCCTTTACTCCGGGGGATACTGAAGAGCTGGTTTTCGAGCGGGCCGATCGTGCGCTTTATGTTGCCAAGGATGCGGGTCGTAACTGCGTAAGAATTGGTCAGCCAGCTGTCTAGTAGGCGGTCTGCACGTACCCACGTATTTATCCAAAAATGAAGCGCAACGTCTGAGGCTATAGTAGTGAAGGCCATACTCCTGTTTCTATCCTGCTGGCTGTTATTGGTGTGTCCATCCCCGGCACTGGCAGACCCTCCCCAGGCATCGCCAGCACCGGTCCTAGGGAGCAAGGACTTACGCTGGGTCAGTGAGCAAGAAGTGCTGCGAGTGGGTGTGCGCGCAGGCCAGGTACCGCTGGTGTTTGATACTGGGAACGGAAATCTGGAAGGCACTTACGTTGACTATCTTGCCCGGCTTTCAGACAAGCTTGGCCTCCTGATTGAGCCTGTGGTAATCAGCTCGGCCTCCAATGCCGGGCCGGTGCTCGATGAACCTGTAATTGATGCGCTTTTGACCACCAGGCTGCCGGGCACACCTGTGCCTGCTGGCACGCGCTTTACCAGCCCGTTGATGACACTCACTTATGGTCTGTTTATCAGCGCGGGAGATTCCTCAATCCGTTCGCTGACAGATCTGGAAGGCAGCCGTATAGCTGTTTTGGAGGGCGACCCCAACCAATACAGCATGCTTGACTCTGTTGAGAGCTTTACGCCTGTGCCGGTGCAGAGCCTGGGCGAGGCTGTTAGCCAAGTACTATCTGGCCAGGCGGATGCGTTTCTTGGCCCGGTACCGGTAGTTTCCGACTACCTTCAGTCAGCCATGATCAACGGTATTGGTTTGTCGGTGTTGCTGGATCAAAAGTCAGTGGACGTGGTACTTCAGGTTGATGAGAGCGACGAGCCCCTATTTAGGTTCTGGATCAAACCGTGGATGCGATAAGCCATAACGAGCACCGGGTTATCCGGCAATCGTGGCTTGAGGTGGATCTTTCCGCGCTGGAACAAAATGGCGTAGAGCTCTCGGCCTCTGATGTTGACTGGCTTAAGCGCCATTCCGCTCTCAAGGTTGGTTATCGCTCTGATTGGCCACCGTTTGAATACGAACAGGATGGCCGAGCCACCGGCCTGGTACCCGATCTTGTTGCGCGCCTGGAAAGCCAGCTTGGTGCGCGGTTTGAAAACAAGATTTTGAAAAACCGCGTGGTTGCAGAACAGGCCCTTGTTTCCGGGGAGGTGGATATTTTGCCCGGACTGTCGCGCACACCCCGAACTGAAGACTCGTTTTTGTTTACCCGGGCCTACGTGAACGTGCCGATTGCCCTGGCCATTCGGGATGATGGGCGCTTTATCGGAGACTTGAGGGAGCTGCGCAGTGAGCGTGTCGGTGTGGTCAACCGGCATGCTGCTCACGATTACCTGCTTATCAACCATCCGAACCTGGATCTTTACCCGGTGGCCACGGTAGAGGATGGACTGTTGGCGCTTTCCAATGGCGATCTCGATGTCATGGTGACCCACATTCCAGCGGTTAGCTATACCGTTGCCCGGCTTGGGCTTTCTAATCTGAGAATCACCAGTATCACACCTTATCAATACGATCTCCGGCTCGCGGTTCGTAAAGACAGCCCGGAACTTCACCGTATACTGAACAAGGCCCTTGGTAGCCTGAAGCCTGCCGATACCGAAGCTATATATAACCGCTGGATTCATCTCGATATTGAGCAAGAAGCCGACTACACCGTGGTGCGGCGGGTTGTTCTGATCGCCCTTGTGGTCGTGCTCATTTTCCTATATTGGAACCGTAAGCTATCGCGGGAGGTGGACGAGCGTATCCGTTCTGAAAATGCGCTGCGCCGGAGTGAGGACGAGCTGAGGGCTGCCAAGCTGGAAGCGGAGCGGCTGGCCCGAGAGGCAGAGGCTGCCAGCCGAACCAAGAGCGAATTTTTAGCGAATATGTCTCATGAAATTCGCACACCCATGAACGCCGTGATTGGCTACAGTGATTTGCTGAGCAACAGTGTGACAGACCCGCAGCAGCGCAACTATCTGGATGCCATTCGAGCGGGAAGCCGCAGCCTGCTGATGCTGATCAACGATATCCTTGACCTCTCCCGCATAGAGGCCGGGAAAATGCGGCTGGACTACTCGCCGGTATCCGTGCGCCGACTGCTCGATGATGTTCGCCACATCTTTGATCTGCGAGCGCGGGAGCAGGGGATTACCCTGGAGGTCAGCGTGGGTTCTGATATGCCTGTTGCCATGATGTTGGACGAAACCCGTTTCCGGCAGGTGTTGTTTAATCTTGTAGGAAACGCCATCAAGTTCACTCATGAAGGCGGAGTTGCAGTGAGAGCAACCGTGCTGCCGGTAAAAGGCGCAACCGAGGACGTATCAGAGCATCAGAGCTATAGGCTTATGGTTAAGGTAGAGGATTCCGGGATAGGGATCCCCACGGATCAGCGCGATCGCATTTTTGATGCATTCGAGCAGCAAGAGGGACAGAACACCCGCCGTTACGGAGGCACAGGTCTTGGTCTGGCTATTAGCCGTAAATTGGCGCAAATGATGGGCGGCGAGTTGAAGGTGGAAAGTGAGCCAGGGCGTGGATCCATTTTTACCCTCACGTTGCCTAACGTTGTGGCAACGGGCGAGCAGGCCGAGGACGGTGGCGAGACCAAGGAATCTGAACGGCTGCTGGCACAGACTCTGAGCATTCAGGAGCGAGGCTGGCTGAGAGAACAGCTAACGGCCGATTTTGGCGACGAATGGGAAGCTGTGCGGGAGAGTGGCGACCCGGAAGAAATGCGGGAGTTTGCCCATCGTGTGTTGGAGTGGGGACAACGTTATCGTTCCCGATCGGTGACTCGCTACGGTGAGAAACTGATGGCTGATGTAGAGGCGTTTAATCTGGATGCGGTCAACGGTGCGCTTGAAGCGTTTCCGAAACTGCTGGGGCGAGAGGAGTAAGCAGTCTTGCTGACCGATGTATGGCAGATTTACAAACAGTCGAACTGAGAGCGACGATCAAAGGCCACAGAAACCATGTCGTAGCCCGAGTCAGACAAGCTGCGAACCAGTTCGCGGTCTTTTAGCAAGGCCATACATACTTTGTGAACGCTGGCCTGGAGCTTCTCGGAGGCTTGCTGGCTGGCTGCAAGGCGAAAGTCTACGATCAGGTACTTGCGCTCAAGAACCGAAGTGACAGGAATGTCTTCACGCTCAACGCTTTCATATCCGATGTAAGTAGCGTGATCCTGGGCGAATACCTGGCTCATTACTATGTCCAGATTCTCTGCCTGAGCGGCTGGTGCAGCAAGCAGTGAAACCACGGCTGCCGCAAAGGTCAGATTCTGGATGTTCATGATGTGGGCTCCCCGGAAAAGCGTTCCGGATTGAGTGTAACAGATTGTAATGGTTCGTTACGGTTGATTATTGCAAAGACTGTCAACTTTTGCGCGAAGGCTGGCCGATTTTTTTCAATTGTTTGCAGTTTGCATTAATTAGCAGGTGTGTTTTGAGCGCAAGGGCTCCCCTGGCGGTACCCTATCAACTATCATGAAACGAAATCGACGGTAGGAGAGTTGCCCATGTTTCAGCTCGTATTCAAGGGTGAGTGTGCCCCAGGTACAGATATGGCAACAGCACGGAGCAATGCCCGGGCGCTGTTTAAAGCCAGTGTTGAGCAAATTGAGCGCATGTTCAGCGGTAGTCCAGTGGTGATCCGGAATAAACTGGATGAAGAGCAGGCAGAAAAGTATAGGGCGGTGCTGAAAAAGCACGGCATGGTTGCCTATGTTCAGCCCATGTCTGGCAATGCGGCCCATAACCAAACAAAGCCAGCGCCAGCCGCCACGCCTGCCAGCGCGATACCTGAGCCTGTGAAGCCGGTCTCCGCCACTGCGAATCCGCAACACAGCACCGGCGCACCGGGAGTTGAGCCGGGTGATCGTTTAACGGTGGCTGGCGATAAGGTAGATGACATTCTCGCAGGGTCAACGCTTGGGCTTGACCCCGTTGGTGTAACGCTCGCAGAGCCAGGGGAAGCACCGCCACCTATGTTCCAGCACCTTGATGACTGGACTTTGGCGCCCGCCGGAAGTGATATAGGCATCGAGCGCGACCTGCCACCGCATGTGGTGCCGGATGTGTCGCATCTTTCGTTGGCAGATAACGAGTCAAAAAAACAGTGAGCGTGGAGTGTGTGGGGTTTATCAGGTTTTGAAACGGCTTTCGGTATTAATTCTCGCCTGTCTGGCTATAGCATTCTTCATACCACTCGCTGCAGCGGCCAGTGATACTCCAACGGATCGTCCTCGGGTGGGGCTTGTACTCAGCGGTGGCGGCGCCAAAGGTATGGCCCACGTAGGCGTGCTTCGGGTGTTGGAAGAAATGAATATCCCGGTGGATATGGTGGTGGGCACCAGCGCCGGCTCAGCGGTGGCCGCACTCTATGCTTCTGGCATGTCAGTCGCGGAGATTGAGCGCCGGTTTATCGAGATGGACTGGCTGTCGAGCTTTCGGGACGACCCAGGTCGGGCCTACAAGCCATTGCGCCGCAAGCAGGGCGAGTGGAGATACCCGGTAACACCGGGCCTCGGCGTTAGTCTGGAGGGTCTGCACTTGGGTGCCGGCATTATCGCCGGTCAGAATCTTGGTTTTATTCTAAACGAACTCACCCATAACGTTGCCTTGGTTGAAGATTTCGACCGCCTTCCCATCCCCTTTCGCGCGGTTGCGACCGATCTGGAAACTGGGCGCCTGGTGGTGCTTGGCAGTGGCAATGTTGCGACCGCCGTACGCGCAAGCATGAGTATCCCCGGAGTGTATGCTCCGGTGAAGCTGAATGGCCGTTTGCTGGTTGATGGCGGAGTTGCGGCTAACCTGCCGGTCAGTGTCGCCCGTGATATGGGGGCCGACGTTATTATTGCGGTTGATATTACCGACGCATTGTTGGGCCCCGATAATCTGCGAGAGGCGTTCTCCATATTCGGCCAGCTGACTACGATCATGACCCGGCGTAATACGGAGCAACAATTGGATTTGCTCGGCGACAGGGATGTGCTCATCCGGCCGGATCTTGAAGGCCAAAGCTCTGCAGATTTCTATAACGCGCCAGTATTATTTGAGCTTGGGGCCAGCGGCGCCCGAGCTCATGCGGTAGAGCTGAATTCCCTGACGGTAGCGAACGAGGCTTGGCAGGCATACCGGTCAAGGTTGGCCGCTGCGACCCCAAGTGCAGGTGTTGTCGCCGGCATTGAGGTAAAGCATAAACGCCGCCTGGGCCGGGAGTTTCTTCGGGAGCGGATACGACAAAAAATCGGCGAGCCTCTGGATGTGAACGCACTGGAAGCAGATCTAAAGCGCATATACGGGCTTGGTTATTACGAAATTGTGTCCTATTCCCAGACGCCATCCGAGGATGGAACGCAGCTCACCATTGAGGTTCAGGAAAAAAGTTGGGGGCCTAATTATTTATCATTTGGCCTGAACTACGAGGATAATTTTGATGGTGATACGCGCTTCAATCTTGCATCTTCCTACGCATGACCGAGCTTAATGAACTGGGCGCCGAGTGGCAAACGGGTGTGCAGCTTGGCACGGAACCACGTGTTCGCACACAGTGGTATCAGCCGCTTGATTACGGGTACGAGCGGTTTTTGGTGGCGGGAGCGCAGTATTCACAAGATACATTCAGCCTCTATGATACCGAAGGTGAGCGTGTTGCTGAGCTAGACGTGACGTTCCGCCAGGTTGACCTTGGCTTGGGTATGGAGTTGGGCGGTAATGCCGAGGTGAGGTTTGAATATGTCCGAGGGTACGCCACCGTGGACCAGCAGCTTGGTGCGGCCGCCGTGCCCGAGGACGCGGTGCATCAGGCAACGTCAATCTGCAATTGGTGCACGACTCCCTGGATGATGCGTTCTTCCCCCGCGGCGGAGCATTTGCCGGAATCCGGGGGCGTGTCGAGCGAGAAGACCTGGGTTCTGACCGGCATTTCGATTCGGTAACCGGAATGGCGCTCGGCACGGGCAGCTGGAAAGGTTTTACCCTCACGGGGCTGCTTTTTGCCCATACCGTCACCCGGGGCGAACCGGGGATTGAAAATGCAATTCGTCTTGGAGGTTTTCGGCGCCTGTCTGCGTATGCACCTGGTCAGATCACTGGCAATAGTGCGGGTATGGCGTCGGTTTATGCCAGCCAGGCATTTGGGGGGCCTATAACGCCATGGTTTGCAGGTATGGGGTTAGAGGCAGGAAACGCTTGGGAATCACTCAGTGAAGCCGGCTGGAATCGCTCCGTGAAATCCTGGAGTGTGTTTGCCGGCCTGGATACTTTTTTGGGTCCGGTGCAGATTGCAACTGCCTATAACAACCAAGACAACTGGGTAGCCTACTTGAATATTGGTTTCTCGTTCACTCAGTTGTTCTATTAGGGTGTTGCGGCTTCACGTACTTGCTGGCATTGCTGAATAGCATAGCGATGCAGAAGTGAGGCCAGCTTGTCTTCGTCCCTGTCCCTGATTGCGCCAATGGACTCCCGCATGTGCGCCAAGTTGTCTTCCAGTACACGCTTGCCACCGCGCTTGAAGGCGACGAAGGCGCAACGCCTTGCTGAGGGCCACAGATCATCGATTGCTGCGACAATAAAATAATTATCGGCATAGGCCAAGGAAGCCTTGGTGTATTCAATCCCCAGATCCAGAAACGCCATCAGGTCATTTTTATTGAAGTGATCTTCCATCTGTTGGTACAGGTGTTCCAGTCGCTCCAGATCTTCAGGCCGCCATTGTCTGGCAAGTTTGCGGCCTGTGTGGGTGAGATATAGCTCCAGTGTCTCGTAAAGGCTGCGCACAAAATAATCATCAAGGTCGGTAACAAATGCGCCTTTGCGGGCAACGTTGTTCACTAAATGGCGCTTTTCGAGAAGCAAAAGGCCTTCCCGAATGGAGCCGTTGCTGACTTCCATTTGCTTCGCCATGGCGGCTTCGTAAATTCGCTCACCGGAATCAAGCTGGCCGAAAACAATCAGGTTTTCGATATGGCGGGCGACCTGTTCGGTCAGTGTTACTTTGGGTTTGAAAGCCTTCATGGATGATGTTCACTGGGCTGGGTTGACTGCATGAGGAAGAATAGTCGCATATTCACCGGTTGCTGAGCCAGCGTGCCACAGCACTCGAAGCTAGATTACAGTAGAGGGGCCAGCAGGCGAACTGCGCGGCAGGTTAGCCGGAACATAATGGAGCGCCCTTCATAGTCCTCCTCCGTCATTTTCCGGCAATGGGAAAGGTCTTCTGTAAGCATGGTATCCACTTCGGAAACAAAAGGTTCTGAGGTGACTATCGCGATAATCTCGAAGTTCAGGCGCATGGAGCGGTTATCCAGATTTGCAGTGCCTACAGCGGCATAGTGATCATCTACCAACACAACCTTCTGATGCATAAAACCAGGCTGGTAACGATAAATGCCAATGCCAGCTTGGCTGGCTTGCACCAAATAGGAATACGCGGCAAGGCGAACAAGCAAACTGTCTGACTTTTCCGGAATCATGATTCTCACGTCCACTCCGCGAAGTGCCGCCAACTGCAGCGCGTTCACAATCTGAACGTCCGGAACAAAATACGGTGAAGCAATCCAAATGCGGGACTGTGCATTATTGATGCAATTCAGGAAAAACAGTGTGCAGGTTTCCCAGGTATCTGCTGGGCCTGTTGGTAGTACAAGAACGCGCTCATCACCTCGTACCTTGTCTTTCGGGGCCCAATCCAAGTCCGGGAATTGATTGCTGGCCCAGTTCCAGTCTTCCAGCCAGGCAAGCTGGAGCCCTGTAACGGCCGGGCCTTCTATTCGGCAATGGGTATCCCGCCAAGGCTCCTGATCTATTGCGGTGCCCAGGTATTCGTCGCCCAGATTGATGCCGCCGACAAAACCAATCTTGCCGTCGCAGACCAGCAGCTTTCGGTGGTTGCGGAAGTTGATCTGAAACCGGCGGCGCCGGATGTTGCCATCGCCAAAAGAGGCAACCTTGGCGCCGGCTTTTGCCAACTCTGTCAGGTAGGCCCGGGGCAGCCCGACGCTGCCTACGTCATCGTACAGAAACCATACCTGCACACCTTCTGAGAGCTTTTGCTCAAGAATTGTCTTGATGCGTTGGCCAATCTTGTCTGAACGTATGATGTAGAACTCAAGAAGGATATAAGACGTTGCGTTCTCCATGGCCCTGATCAAAGCGTCAAACGTCGCCTCTCCATCCCGTAGCAACGTGCACTTGTTGCCCTCGGTGAAGGCTGGCGCCCGAGCTTGCAAAGAACCTGAAGCTCTTTATCAAGCTGTTGTTGGTCGGGCATGGAGAGAGATGTGGTCTGCTGTTCAAAGCGGTTAAGGAGGGCCGTAAGAGATTGATCCCCCATGCGTCGCGCTTTGATATATCCACCAAAGCGTGAGCGGCCGAAGACCAGGAACAGCGGCACGGCAACATAAGGCAGGCCGAGCAAACTGATAATCCAGGCGATGGCGCCTTGGGTAGTGCGGTAGGTCAGGAGAATGCGATAAATGCAGGCAGCCGAGCCCAGATAAAGCAGGCTGACAGCGATGGCTAGTAACGATGTGTCTGGCATCATTCGTCCGTTTCCTGGCTGAGGTGCTGGGCGCGGTACTGGGCGGGGGCAGTGCCGGTCCAGCGTTTGAACGCGCGGCTGAATGCGCTCAGTTCAGAGAATCCCAGAAGAAAGGCGATTTCCCCCAGGGCGTAGTGATCAGATGCGACGTAGCGCATCGCCTTATCCTTACGTACTTGCTCCACAAGCTCATGAAAACCAAGCCCTTCTTTTTTAAGCCTCCGGTACAACGTCTGACGGCTCATATGGCACTGTTTGGCCAGAGTGTCTGCGTCAATTTTGTCGGTCGACATCTGACGCGATATCAATCTGCGGATTTTTCGGCCGAACGATCGCCGTGTCTGTATGCGCGCCAGCAGTCCGTTGACCTGCTTCAAAACGGCGGAATACACATAAGGGTTGCGGTGTGGAATCGGATGGCTCATGTGGCGTATGTTGAAGGCCAGCCGTGTGGCAGGCGCGCCAAAGGTCACCGGCCCTCCCAGTAGTTTTTCATATTTGTCGGCATAATCCGGGCGCGTATGAGCAACTTCTGCCCACTCAGCGTGTATTCCGGAATAGATAAAATGTCGGGTTCTGCACAAGGCAGCGGCAAGTGTGCGGTCCATGTCCTGACGGCAGTAGTGCTGTGGTGAGTCCGCCTGCCAGGTTAGAATGGCGTGTTCGCCAATCTGCTCAAAACTCAGGCTCACCGATTCGTTGATCAGGCTGTGTAAGCGCACATACTGGGTTACTGCTTCGCCCAGAGTGTCGCAATTGAAGAATACGTGCCCCACCAGCCCCATTCTATCTGGATCAATAACCTGGCCTGCGTTCAGACCTACCGCTGGGTCGCCGGTTACTTTTTCGGCGTGATCCCATAGCTGGTAATGCGCGTGGGCCGGTACGCGTCTATCGGGGTCCTCAAGCGTTGAAATGTCCAGGCCGGTAAGTTGCTCAACGCGTTGCCTATCCAGAACACCCTGATGGTGCAGGTAATGAACCAGTGCCAGCGTGCTGGACGCAGCAACGAAAGGCGTCTTTTTGGTGTCCGTAGTCGCAGAGGTCACATTAATCGGCTCATTAACGAGTTGTCATGGATGCTGATACAAAATGTCAAACGAGTGGGACAGTCTGTCAACGGGTTCTGTCTTCTACAACGATAGCATCTAACCATCAGGTTGAAGTAATGGAAGACGCACCAGGAGGTGTTTTATGACACAGGATATTTTCGTACCGCGCACTGAGCTTGAGCGTAAAAATGTAATGGCACTTGCAGAATATCTGCGCGGTATTTATTACTGCTAAGTGCTCAGCAAAGAAGTCTATGACCTTCAAACCGGGCACTGCCCGGTTTTTTTTGCCTGTAAGAAACGCCCATCTGCATTCCTCCCCTTGCTCGCCCGACTGGCAATGTTAATGTATCAGCATCTAAACATTGTAGTTCCTAACGGAGACGGCCCGCCCATGAGCGCAATATTGAATCACAGAATTACAGGAGAAGGCGCCCCCCTTATCTTGTTGCACGGCTTGTTTGGCGCACAAGAAAACCTGGGCGCTATTGCCCGGCAGTTTCATACACAGTGGCAGGTACACGCCCTGGACTTGCGTAATCACGGTAGCTCTTTTCATACAGAGACAATGGATTACCCCTCCATGGCGGAGGATGTGCTTGCGTATATGGACGAGCAGGGAATAGACAAGGCCTGCCTGCTGGGGCACTCAATGGGCGGCAAGGTTGCGATGCAGATTGCGCTACAAGCACCGGAGCGTGTTGAAAAACTCATTGTTGCGGACATTGCGCCGGTGTCTTACAAAGCTGGGCACGACGCTATCCTTGAAGGCATGAAGCAGGTAGATCTTACAGGTGTGCGCTCCCGCCGGGATGCCGATAAACAGTTGGCTGAGTTTGTCGAGGCAGCCGGAGTTCGGCAGTTTTTGTTGATGAACCTTGAACGGATTCCGAATGAAAAACAGTCAAAAGACGGCCCGGTATATCGGTGGCGGCTTAACCTAGAGGCGATCGACGCCTGTTACGCCAATCTGGCGGCCGCGCCAGAAGCCGGTACTCCCTATATGGGGCCGGTGTTGTTTTTGAAGGGCGCCGATTCGGCCTATATTCAGGGAAAACACCGAGAAGAAATCGACCGGCTGTTCCCGGAAGCTAAGGTGCGCATCATAGAAGGCGCTGGGCATTGGCTGCATGCTGAGAAAACGGATACCTTTGTGGCGTTGTGCCAGCAGTTTCTGAAAGGCCAGGATGGCGGCTAAGCCTTTAAAATAATAAGCAGACGGGTTGAGTGTATGAAGTGGTTGATGGGTGGGTTCCTGGTTCTGGTTGTTTTGCTGGGTGGCTTTGTTTTAGCGCCATCTCCTATTGATGCCAAAGCGTGGCAGCCACCAACTCCGGAGGCCATGACTGGCTTGCTGGCGCCAAATGAACACTTGCGCGAAGCAGAACTGCTTGCAAAGGGACAGGTTTATGGCCCGGAAGACACCGCCGTTAACTCTGAAGGCGTGGTTTTTGCTGGAACCCAAGACGGGTACATTGTGCGAGTGTTTCCGGATGGCCAGGTTGAAAACTGGCTATCTACCGGGGGCCGGCCGCTGGGCATGGTGTTTGATCAGAACGGAAACCTGATCGTCGCCGATGCCTGGAAAGGTTTGCTCTCCATCGCGCCGAATGGCGAGATTGCCGTGCTTGCCAGCGAGGCTGAGGGCACGCCGTTCCGGTTTACCGACGACGTTGATATTGCCCCTGATGGTCAGATCTATTTCACCGACGCCAGCTCGCGCTTCTACCAACCGGATTACCAGCTCGATCTTCTGGAAATGCGGCCCCATGGCAGATTCTTACGTTATTCTCCTAAAACAGGAAAGACCGAGGTTTTGCTGGGAGACCTGCACTTTGCCAACGGCGTTTCCGTGGCGCCAAACGGTGACTCGGTGCTGATTAACGAAACCTGGAAATACCGCATTTTACGCTACTGGATAAACGGCTCAAAAGCCGACCAGACCGAGGTTTTCGCAGACAACCTGCCCGGGTTCCCTGACAACCTTGCGGTGGATGATCAAGGCCGGTTTTGGGTTGCGTTCCCCACACTCCGTAATGCCAGTATTGACGCCTTGCACCCCAAGCCCTGGCTCAAAGAGTTGGTGGCCAAGTTGCCGCAAAGCCTGCAGCCGGCGCCTCAGGAATACGGCCTTGTTGTGGCATTCGATGATGACGGCACTGTGATCGCCAGTCTTCATGACACCCAGGGCAAGCACTTGCAGGAAATTACATCGGTTAACCCCCACGGCGAAGACCTGTATTTTGGTTCTCTTCATAACGACCGTATCGGGCGGATGTCGTTTCAGACTATTCCGGGCCTTGGGGATCAATAATGACAGAACAGAAGCCAATGCAATGGGATCTTCCGGACCCGTTCACTCTTGAAATTCTAGTGAGTGAAGAGGATACCGATGAGCTTGGGCACGCCAATAATGTGGTCTATGTGCGCTGGCTGGAAGACATCAGTTGGGCGCACGTTAAGAGTCTGGGCATGACGTGGGAGCTGCATGAGGCCACCGGTAAAGCTATGGCGATCACCCGCACAGAGATCGACTACCTGGCCTCTGCAAACCCAGGTGACCGTTTAATTATGGGAACCTGGCTTACAGGGTTTGATGGCCGCTTCCGTTCCGCACGGCAATTTCAATTGGTGCGCCTTGTCGACGGTAAAACTCTGGTGCGTGCTGTGTCGACCCACGCATGTGTGGATCTGAAAACCCAGCGTCCCTCGCGCGCACCCCAAGAATTTGCCGATATATTGAAAGCGGCCTGCGTGACTGGAGGCAAGGGGTTGTAGCCTGCTTGAGTCACTATTGCTGCCAACATCTGTTAGTCTGAGGGGGTAACACAACATCCCGTCACAGCCCTTTAACGTCAGCTCTTTTCTCGGAGATACCCATGGACACAGCCCTTGATCAGCATTCTGAGTTTTCCATGAAAAAAGTGGTCTACCATCAGTTTGGTGAACGTGATGTTCTGCAGGTTGTAAGTGCCGATGTGCCTTCGCCCCAAGCTGGACAGGTACTGATTCGTGTTCACGGCGCCGGCTTAATCCCATCGATTGGAAAACCCGCAAAGGTTTGGGGTTTGTAGCGAAGCAGATTGAGAATTCGCTACCTTGGACTCCAGCTACGATGTGGCCGGCGAAGTTGTGGCCATCGGGGATGGCGTAACCACGTTGGCACCCGGAGACCGGGTTATGGGGTTGGTTGGCTTTCCGCTGAATGGCGGGAGCTACTCTGAGTATGCTTTGGCAACGGCAGACGAATTGGCCGTGGTGCCGGAGGAGCTTGACCTGGTAACCGCGGGAGCTTTGCCATTAGCTGCTCTCACAGCTTGGCAGGCGCTGTTTGAAGTGGCTGAGCTTGAGCCTGGGCAGAAGATTCTTGTGCACGCTGGTGCTGGCGGAGTAGGGCACCTTGCCGTGCAGTTTGCACTGGCCCGGGGCGCCCATGTTATTGCGACGGCCTCCGCCGGCAACCGTGATTTTCTTGCGGAGCTTGGTGTGCACGAAGTTATTGATTATCACACCACAGATTTTGCCGATGAGTGCTTTGGGCTGGATGTTGTGCTGGATCTGGTTGGTGGCGATACGGGCAAGCGATCCCTGCGCACCTTGGGCGAGAATGGCATGCTGGTTACCATCCCTACAGTTTCAGCCGACGAGATTGTCAGTGCCGCCGAAGCTCAAGCTTAAAGGCCCATGGTATGACCGTACGCCTGATGTGTTCCATCTTGATGAAATTGCAGAGCTGATTGAAGACGGCGAAGTGAAGGTACACATCGAGAAAGCCTTTGGGCTAGATGATGTAGTGCAGGCCCACGAACTTCTCGAGGGTGGGCATGTGCGGGGCAAGCTGGTTCTGGACTGCAGCTAGCCGTTAATAGCCTTCGCTGTGCTTAGTTTCTTGGGGAAGAGCTTTCGGCTGAAGGCTCTTTACCTATGGCTGAGGGCTCTGCTCCCTCACCGTTACCTTCCTTATTTTTTCGTTCTTTACGGTTCTGGGGTGGCACCAGGCTGATCAGTATCCAGTCGTCATCCGGCTTTAGGTCGTCCATGCTTTGCACCGGATTGATGCGGCTTTTGCTGTCGAATACGAACAGAACCAGAGCCTGGCTTTGGTATTTCTCCAAGAAATCGTTGTACTCAAACTCTTCGCTAAGCTGAGTGGTTTTTATCGAGTAACCCTGGCTTACGAGGCTGGCAAGCTTGGCATAGCTCACGCCGTCGAACAGGCCGCGGGTCATCTGAATTTTTCCTGCCGTTTGGTGTCGTGCCTTTTGGTCCTCGTCGCCTTCTGAAAGGCTGAATACGCTGGTGTCACCGAACCAGTCCAGGAAGTGATAAGTCGCCAGTGAGTTCATGTGCTTGTAAGGCGAGATGACCAGCAGGTTGCCGATCCCTGTAAGGTCGAGGTGGGTTGAGGCATGCTCGGAAATCGGGTTGCCAAAGTACACCCGTAAATTGTCCATGCGTGCTTGGCGTACGTTTTCCCAGTTTGTGTCTGCCAGGGCTACAGGAACCTCATGCTTATTGAGGGCCTGCCCAATCATGCGCGCCACCGGGTTGGCACCTAGTATCAGAAAACCATACTCTGCCGGCTCTGTAACCTTCAGCAACTTGGCTATAGGTCTTGCGGTTAGGCTTTGCAGGGTGACAGTGGCAATGATCAGTACAAACACCATGGGCACAAGGGCAGCTGCACTTTCGTAACCCAGTTTCTGGAGCTGGAATGCGAACAGTGCAGAAACCGCCGCAGCTACAATACCCCTTGGGGCAATCCAGCTTAGAAACAGTTTTTCCCGCCACTTCAGGTCGGTGCCTATGGCTGACAAAAATACGCTGAGCGGCCGTGCGACCAGCATCAGCACGGCCAGAACCACGGCCAATCCCCAACCTAGATTCGCAATAGCAGCGAATTCCACTCGCGCAGCCAGGATGATAAACAGTGCTGAAATTAGCAGTACGCTTAGGGACTCCTTGAACTCAAGAATACTGTCTACAGAGACCTGCTTCATGTTGGCCATCCAGATGCCCATAACCGTTACCGTGAGCAGCCCGGATTCGTGGGCCATTTCATTGGAGAGAGCATAGACACCCAGCATGAACGTAAGTGTGGCGGCGTTGTGTAGGTACTGCGGCATAAGGTGTTTGCGTAGCACCAACCCGTTCAGATAGCCGGCCAGAGCCCCGGTGGCGAAACCAATCAGCAGTGTTTTGCCAAAAATATACAGAGAGTGGCCAAACACGTTGCCTTGGCCCCATGACACTATGCCCTCGAACACCAAAACCGCCAGCAAGGCGCCCACAGGGTCAATAATAATGCCTTCCCAGCGCAAAATATTGGCAAGCTTCGCGCTTGGCCGCACAGATCGCAGAAGGGGGGCGATGACTGTGGGGCCGGTGACAATGGAGATGGCGCCGAAAAGCAGGGCCACTGCCCATGAAATATCCAGCACCCAGCGTGCGGCCAGGGTTCCGATAATGCCGGTAACAATGGAGCCAATGGGTATAAGATTGCGAGCCATCTTGCTGTGCCCGCGAATTTCATCAAAGCGCAGGGTCAGGCTGCCTTCAAACAGGATGATGGCAACGGCCAGTGAAACCATCGGAAACAGCAGATCACCGAATACCTCATCCGGGTTGAGGAACCCTAGTACCGGGCCGACCAGAATCCCACCGGCAAGCAGGAATAGAATGGCGGGCACACGCATACGCCAGGCAAGCCACTGAAACGACAATGAAAGAATGCCAATGCTGGCAAGAATCAGGACTGTGCTGGCTGGCATAAAGGTCTGAGTTCCGTGTGGTTATTGATTGACGCGTCGTGCAATGCGATTTAACAGCCGAGAGGCTGCAAACAGACCAAAACTGGCCGTAACCGGGCAGGCAGCGCCAAAGCCAGATGCACAGTCTAGCCGTGAGGGGCCTGCAGTTGCAGGCTTTTGCAGGCAAACTTCACCATCATCAGCTGGGTACGTGAGTTGTTCGGTTGAGTATACGGCCTCAATGCCAAAGCGTCGCTTGGGATTGCGGGAGAAACCGTACTCCCTGCGCAAAAGATTGCGAACCTTGGCCAGTAACGGGTCCTGTGTGGTTTTGCTGAGATCGGCTACCAGGATTTTGGTGGGATCTGTCTGGCCACCCGCGCCCCCAGCGCAGATGATCGGAATTTTCCCGCGCTGACAGTGGGCAATCAGTGCCGCCTTCGGCTTTACGCTGTCGATGGCATCAACCACGCCCGTCATATCAGGCGTGATCAGCTCTGTAAGGTTTTTCAGAGTGAGGAAGCAAAGTGAATCCGGATGTTCGCATGAGGTTGATAGCTTTCAGTCGCTCGGCCATAGCATCGGTTTTAGTGCGTCCGTACTGGCCTTCCAAAGCGTGAAGCTGGCGGTTGGTATTGGACACACAAATATCATCCATGTCGATCAGGGTGATGGTGCCAATACCACTGCGCGCCAGTGCTTCGGCCGCCCACGAACCTACTCCACCCAGGCCGACAACGGCGATATGGGCATCGCGAAAGGCGTGCAGGGCACGGCGCCCGTACAGCCGTTCAATGCCGCCAAAGCGGAAAGCATAATCGTCGGCGTCCATGGGGTCTCCGTTTGTGTCCGGGCGCAAGCCGCAGAAAATCAAAGGGCGCGATTATACCCTAGTGCCGGAGCAGACATAAAATAGCTGTAAAAAAGCCATGCAGTGCCTGGCTTGGGCAAGAATCAACGAATAAAGGGATTCAGCAGTCTGGTGAAGGTTCCGGTCAGCTTGATTGGCGCGCTCAGAACAGAAAGCGTGATGCAGTCTTCACTCCCAACGGCAACCGGTTTGTGTTCATCCTGATCGGTGAGAACAACAAAATCCCACTGGTTGAACACGCCTTTTTGATCAGCAAACGCGCCCTGCAACACAATGGTCGTCTCACTGCCACGGTGGGTGTGGGCCGGGGCTTTACCTCCTGCAACCAGCTTTTGTAGAACGACCTGCTCTTGCTGGCCGGGAAACCTGTCTGTGATATCCATTACGCTGACATCACCCAACTGACGTTTCCAGGGGAGATGGTTAATATCCTCTCCTAGCAGCTTCTGAAGCACGTTGATTCTGGGTGCAGGTTTGGCCATGGGTTGGGGTGCCGGCGAGCTATCTATTCTTGCCAGAATACTGTCAAACATGGATTCGGAAACGCTGACCCTTGGCTGTTGCTCCATCACCACCGCGCCAAGCTGTCGAGTGTATCGGCCCGGCTGCGACAACTGAGGCACTTGTCCAGATGGAGCTTAATGCACAGAGCGTGCGGCTCGCTCAGGTTGCCTGCGCTGTATTCCATTAAGCTTAGGCTATCGGGATGGTGCCGTGTCATACGTTTTGGTCCTGCAAAATTACTCTTAACTTATTCAGCGCAAGACGTACCCGGCTTTTAACAGTGCCAAGGGGAATGTTCAGTTCGTTTGCTACCATCTGGTGGGACTTCTGCTCCATATAGACCTTGGCTATCACCGTAATCTGTTCTTCTGGCAGGTGCTTCAGCGACTCTCTTACGCGCCGCTCAGACATCAAACGATGCAACGAAGTGACTGGTTGGTTGTCATCTTCGCCCGGGATCTGCCATAGATCTTCGGTTTCCACCGGCATCTCTACACTGGTACGGCGCATCTTGCGTAGCATGTCGATGCGTTGATTTCGCGCGATCGTGAAAATCCAGGTTGAGGCAGCGGCCTTCTGCCAGTCGTAAAGGCAGGCTCGCCTCCAGATGGAAACAAAAACTTCCTGTACCAGCTCTTCCGCGTGGCTCGCCATGCCATTTGCCATGGCGTAGTACTTGAGCTGTGGGGCGAAATGCTCAAATAGCGCGTGATAGGCTTGGCGATCCTGGTTTTTCCCCACTTTCACCAACAGCTGACTCCAAGGATCCTTTCGGCCCTCGCCTCGCGCAGGTTTTTTATCCAGTGTGGTCACCGGACGCTCCTTGACAGTCGCATGATTTAAATTCGTTCTGCTGATCATTCTATGCACTCGCCCCGGCTTTGTCAGTGGTGATATTTACGGGCCAGTTTTCAGCGCGGATCAGCTCTTTGATAAAGTAATTGGGTAACCGCGTTTGCCTTGCTCCCAAATTACAAAAAAGCCCCTAGTCTTCGAGGTAGGTGTAGCCTTCAAGCCCGGCGGCCAGCTCTCCCAGTAATATAGTCTGGGTGTCCTCAGGCAGGCCGCTTACAGCCATCTTGCTGCGATACGCTACCAGTAAATTTTCAGGCTCGAAGTTCACATACCTGAGTACGTGGGCCACCGTGTCGCCGATAATGGGCGTACTGGTATCGTAGCCCCCGGTGTCGTTCAGGCGCACATCCACAGAATGCGTATCACCGAATAAATTGTGCATGTCCCCCAGAATTTCCTGATAGGCGCCGGTCATGAAGAAGCCCATTAGCAGGGCTTCGCCGGGCTTCTCTTCGGGCAGGGGCAGGGTGGTTTCTGTGCCTTGGCCATCCACATAGCGATCAATACGGCCGTCAGAATCGCAGGTAATATCCTGAATCACCGCCCGCCGGGTGAGCGGGCGATTCAGCCCGTTTACCGGCATAACCGGGAATATCTGGTCAATACCCCATACGTCAGGTAACGACTGGAACAGAGAGAAGTTAACAAACAGCTTTGCGGCTAGCTTTTCGTTCAGCTCGTCAATGATTTCACGGTGGGCCCGGCTGTTTTTGTCCAGCTGGCTTTGAAGCAACCGACAGCAGCGTATGTAGAGTATTTCTGAATCCGCGCGCTCCTGCAGAGAGAGTGTACCGTGGGCAAATTGGCCGTGAACGTCCGCCATGGCGTGTAGTACGTCGTGGTAAATTTCGGCCAGCGAACGCGGGGAATCCGGGTCTTCCAGGCTTTCCACATCGCGCCAGAGATCACGCAAGGGGGCCGGTGCATCCTGCTTGGGCTGTTTGGTCGGGCGCTCTTCCGGTTCCTCGTGGTCAATTACATTGGTAACCAGCACCGAATGGTGAGCGGTCAGCGCCCGGCCGGATTCACTGATCAGATCTGGGTGCGGAAGCCCGTGGCGGTCACATTCGGCTTGCAGCACATGCACCACGTTATAGGCGTATTCGTGCATGCTGTAATTCATCGAGCAGGCGCTGCGAGAGCGAGTGCCCTCATAGTCGACACCCAGGCCGCCTCCGATATCAACGGTGTTCACCGGAGCGCCCATGTGTCTCAGCTCGCTGTAAAAGCGTGCGCACTCCCGCAATCCAGTCTGAATGTCGCGAATATTGGCGATCTGGGAGCCGAGGTGAAAGTGCAGAAGCTGAAGTGTGTCCAAGGCGCCGGCCTGGCGCAGGGTATTCACCACATCCAGAACCTGGCTGGCGGACAAACCGAACTTGGATTTCTCACCGCCGGTATTCTGCCAGTTGCCCTTGCCGATTGTGGCCAGGCGTACGCGAACGCCAACAAGCGGAGAAACCTTCAGTTTTTTGGCTTCATCGAGAATAAGCGGCAGCTCCGACTGTTTTTCCACCACAATAAACACACGGTGGCCCAACTTCTGGCCGATCAGCGCCAGGCGGATGTACTCCCTGTCTTTGTAGCCGTTGCACACAATAACCGAGCCGGGTTGCTTGGCCAGTGCAAGTACTGCCATCAGTTCTGGCTTGCTGCCGGCCTCCAAACCGATTTGCCCATTGCTGGCGGCCGGTTCTGCGGCAATCAGCTCCTCCACCACTCGGCGTTGCTGGTTTACCTTGATAGGGTAGACCGCTGTGTATTGCCCTTGATAGCTATGTTCTGCGGCCACGCTGTTGAACGCGTTGCACAGTTTGTTCACCCGATCGTGAAGAATGTCTGTAAAGCGGATAAGCACGGGTAACCGGAGCCCGGAGTTCACCAGTGAGCGAGTGAGTTGCGGTAGATTGATTTCCGCCTCGCTTTTGCCACGATTTGGCCGGATAACTACCTCACCCTCCGGGTTAACGCCAATATAGCCATCGCTCCATTGGGCGATGTTATAAACTTTATGGGCCGGAGAGGTGCTGGTATTGCTCATGGGTGCCGTCCTTCTGGAAAACCGGGGCCGGGCAGGCCGGCTGAATGGCTGGTATTGTAGGGTTTAGCCAGTGCAGCTGAAAGTGTCTGTTGCTGTCGAGCATGCTGCAACAGTGCTAAACCGTAATAATCGCCAACAAACACTATGGCTGACCGACACGCGCCCCTACAATAAGCGTTTTGACCATTGCACCAGGGTTTTGCAGGAGAGCACCATGACGACGCTGAATAACGATTGGTTCACCGAAGTATTCCAGGATCAGGGAACCGCTTTCTCCCTTCAGGTGAAAAAGAAACTGCACGAAGAACAGACGCCGTTTCAGAAGCTGGAAATCTACGAAACCGAAACGTTTGGCAACCTGATGGTGCTGGATGGCTGCGTGATGCTGACCACCCGGGACAACTTTCTCTACCACGAGATGATGACCCACCCGGCGCTGTTCACCCATAAAAATCCGAAAAAAGTTGTGATCGTAGGTGGCGGCGATTGCGGCACACTGAAAGAAGTGCTGAAGCACCCCGACGTGGAAGAAGCCTGGCAGGTTGAAATCGACGAGCGTGTAACCCGCATGTCTGAAGAGTACTTCCCGGAGCTGTGCGAGTCCAACGGAGATCCACGAGCCAATTTCTTCTTTGGCGATGGCATTCGGTGGATGCGGGAAGTAGATCCCGGCAGCATCGACATCCTTATAATCGACAGCACCGACCCGGTCGGCCCCGCCGAAGGCCTGTTTGCCCTGGATTTCTACCGCGACGCCATGCTGGCACTGGGTGAGGGCGGTATTATTGTGCAGCAAAGCGAATCACCGTTGCTGCACACAGACACCATCATAAAAGACATTCACAACGACATGCGCAAAGCCGGCTTCGACCACGTGCAAACGCTGCCATTCCCCCAACCCGTCTATCCCACTGGCTGGTGGAGCTGTACCATGGCCAGCAAAGACAATCCGGTGAGATATTTCCGTGAGGACGACGCAAATAACCGACCCTTCGTAACCCGCTATTATAACAGCGGCATTCACCACGGCGCGCTGGCCATGCCCCAGTTCATGATTGACGCTCTGGAGGATGAAACGCGACCGGAGGAAGGCTAGATCAAGCGCCTAGTCCACCACCCAGATTCGCTCAAGTGTTAACTCATTCGGATCGAATTGGTACACACTGATGCCGCCGGTAGATTGATGCCCCATGGCCAGGATGCCCGCCTCGGGTGACGTGGCGATGGCGGTGTTCCGGTCGTAGTTGCTGCCATAGGTGACGAGCCTGGGGGATTCGCCCAGGTCAAAGTACTTCACGGGCCAGGGGCTACCGGTTTTGAATAGAGCGGCCATGTGACTGTTGTTGCCGAAGCGGAGGTAGTATTCGCTGTTGTGGATGAAGGCTAGGGCTATGGTGAAGGTATGGAGGCCTGCCGATGCTTCGATGAGGCCGCTATCGTCCCAATTTCGTAGGTCACCCGTTTCGTATGGTGAATCATCAAGGTAAACGCCGCTGTGGTATGACGATAATCGATGCTTCATATCCGGCTGATTAGTGTTCCAGAACAGCCCGATTCCAGCTTCGTCTGCACTAACAACCCATTGTCCATCGGGGCTGAGCGTCGCATGGGTTTTGGAGGAGTTGCCATCCAGTTTCGCAGTCGGTTTTCGGGCTTCGATGTTCCATAAAGCAACACTGTAAAGGTAACGGTATTCTGCACCCTGATCCAGAACATCTTGTAGTGATCGATAGTAAGGTGGTTCAAACCCTTTGGGCTCGCCACTCCCTGCAGAAACCATCAATTGCTCAGAATCGTCCATTGAGAGATTGAGAAGTTTGTGATATCCAAAAAAAGCTCTGCCATCGGTTGCCTTCAGTGTTTCTGTAGATCCATCTTCCGATCGTCGAAATATGCCCCAACCAATGTCAGAGTAGTAATAGGTGTTGAGGTCCTGGGTCATAAGGTGACCATAGGTGGGTTTGTCCAGCTCAAAAGCTTTTTGGACTTCGCCGTTTACCGATTGGGCGGTGACAACGTTATCGAGATCCTGCCAGAGAAAAGTGGGCTGCTGCTTGATGAAGTATGGGCTGTAGATGTTGGCGTTGCGGCTGATGATTTTACGGCGATGTTTTTTTAAATCCCATAGAATCAACTTCTGATCCTTGTGGGCGGTGATGGCAAATGCCCCGTTTGAGGAAACTGAGGCGCTCATGACCGGCCCGGAGGAGTTATAGCCGTGCCATAACCGTACCCAACAGCCAAGATCAGTCCCAGTAGCAAGAGCGCCCGTAAATTGAATTTACTCATTAGTAACGTCCAAACTTTGAATTTGCCAATAATCTGTTTTGCATGATTTCTCGTTGATAAATTTCTTCGAATAACTCGTGGGTTGGAATCTTCATGCCTGAGTGGCTGAAAAGCCATTTGGATTGATCAACGATCGACCAAGACTCGCTTCTTAAAGCTTTTGCGATGAACTCATCATGGGAAGCCCATGCACTCTCACCCGCCACCTCATCAAACCCCACATACCCCAGCGCCGGCCTCGGCGATTGCTCCGGAAACCAACCATTCACCGCAAGCTTCTTCAAACGAAAAACATAATCCTTGGCTATCTGCAGGCTTACGCTGGCTCGGTGGTTCAGGGGCGCCAGCAGGGTGTAATCCGGTGGCCGCTCGCCGTTACCCAAGCAATCTATGCAGGGCTGCCAGAGGGCATTTGCTTCGGCAAGAATGTCTTGCTCCAGTCTGTCCCAGTTTGCTTTGACGGTTCGCTTAAGCGATTCGGGCACATACGCAGACAGTTGAGGGTACGTTGTCATCCGTGCTTTGAATGTTAGCGGCAAGTAGTCTTTGTAAAGCTTTTCGATGGCTGGCCCGAAGCCGTTGTCGAGAAAGCTCGGGAAGGTCCACCACTTTTTATCATAGGCGCCCCGAAAGTAGCCGAGCACATCGTCCATGGCGTCTTCTGTGTTTGCGAGATTCCACGTGGTCGTTGCGATAAGAGTCGCCGGGGAAGAACGCAATCCGGGCACTCAGGGAATGGGAACTCAGCTTGTATGAAATTTGCGGCGTCACTATTCCACCACCCAAACCCGCTCCAGCGTCAGGTTTTCGGGGTCAAACTGATAGATGCTGATGCCACCGGACGACTGATGCCCCATTGCCAGAATGCCCGCCTCGGGTGAGGTGGCGATGGCGGTGTTTCGGGCGTAGTTGCTGCCGTAGGTGACCAGTTTGGGCGATTCGCCCAGGTCAAAGTATTTCACGGGCCAAGGGGTGCCGGTTTTGAACAGGGCTGCAAAGTGGCTGTTGTTGCCGAAGCGGAGGTAGTATTCGCTGTTGTGGATGAAGGCGACGGCAATGGTGAAAGTGTTGAGGCCAGTTGGAGCTTTGATGAGTTCACTTTCGTCCCAATTTCGTGAGTCACCCGTTGGAAAAGGCGCATCATCAATAAAAACCCCGCTGTAATATCCTGCTAACCGATGCCGGGTTTCCGGTTGATCCGTGTTCCAGAATGATCCGATTCCATTCTCATCTGCACTGACTACCCATTGTCCATCAGGACTTATGGTAGCGTGAGTTTTCGCGGAGTTGCCCCGAAGTTTGGCGATAGGCTTTTCTGTAGCTGCGTCCCATAGCGTGACACCTCCGTAGTTTGAAAAGCGTTGGCTGCTATCTAGTGGTGAGTAGTCGGCGATTGCAGAGGGGTCGTTTCCAAACCCGGCTGTTACGAAAAAGGTGTTGTTTCGATCCACGGAAAGATTGAGTAGCTTTCCGGATCCGATGAAGCTTGGGCTGATACCATCGTTGAGGATTGGATGCTGTGTGTCGCCATAGCCAGAGAATACATTCCAGTGTTTATCAACAGACAGGTAAGTCTCAAGATCGCTACTGATAACGTGGCCATAGGTCGGGAAGTGTTGGAATTGTTGAAGGACTTCATCGTCAGCAGTTTGCACGGTAACGATGTTGTCTGTGTCCTGCCACAAAAAAGCGTTTTGACTAGGCACGAACTTTGCGCTGTAAAGGTTTGCGTGTTTGGAAAGTGTTTTCCAGTGCCTCTTGTTTAAATCCCAGAGAATAAGCTTGTTGTCTCTGTGCGCACTGACAATGTAGCGACCGGACTCTGACACGCTTACTGACATAGCTGGCCCTGCCCATACACCAAGGAGGTTGAAGCCTAATGAAATCCAAATAAGAAAAATGACTCCGAGCAGAATACCCGCCCAGCGATATTTTTGAACGTTAGTAACCGCCAAAGCCGGCTCCTTTTTTCAAGACAGAATCTAAAATTACGTCGACATATGATCTTTCAAAGATCTCGTCATTGGGTATCCGCATCCCTGAGTGGCTAAAGAGCCATGTACTTTGATCTGTGGCGAACCAAGACTCGTCGAGCAAATTGTTCTCTACAAAACGATCTCGAAACGATCCGGCCCTTTCACCAGCCACCTCATCAAAGCCTACATGCCCCAGCGCAGGCCGCGGCGGCTGCTCCGGAACCCACTTGTTGACTGCAAGTTTTTTCATACGCGAAACATAATCCTTTGCCACCTTCAGGCTTACGCTCGCCCGGTGGTTCAGCGGTGCCAGCAAAGTATACTCAGGCGGTCGCTCACCATTGCGCAGGCAGTCTACACAGGGCTGCCACAAGGCCTTTGCTTCGGCGAGGATGTCCTGTTCCAGTCGGGCCCAGTTTTCCAGAATGGTTCGCTTTAATGCCTCGGGCGTAGTTAAAGAGCGCTGAGGGTGGGCGGTCATTCGCGCATCGTAAGTCAGCGGTAAGTAGTCTTTGTAAAGCTTTTCGATGGCCGGCCCGAAGCCGTTGTCGAGAAAGCTCGGGAAGGTCCACCACTTTTTATCATAGGCGCCCCGAAAGTAGCCGAGCACATCGTCCATGGCGTCGTCGGCGGTTGCGAGATGCCATGCTGCCGCACCAACAATAGCTCCGGGAGACGAGCGAAACAGAGCTTTCTGCCACCAGGTGCTATCTTCATCGTCACCCGGGCCAAGAATGCCGTCGCCACGGGAATGCAGCACCACAATTTTGCGGGCTGCGCTATGGGCGGAAGGAAACACCCCTAGCCCCAGAGGGTGTACATCGCGGCTGCTGTCGTTGGTAAGTGCGTTGTCGGCAACGGCGGGTTGCCAGAGAAAGAGGTGGTCGACCAGGTTGCTTCTCCCTATCGTGCCCACAATGTTCAAGGCAGTGAGCGCAACCCGGGCGCCCAAGGAGTGGGAGATCAGGTTGATGGCAATGTCTGCATCCGCCAATTGCAGCAGTAGCGGGGCCAAACGTCGCCCGCTTGTCATAGCATTCAGCTCAGCTTGCATGAAGTCGGTGGAACCCGTATCGCCGGGCCAGGAAATGTTGATGATTCGGCTGTAAGGCATCCAGTCCTTGCCGTCAAAACCCGCTGCGCGATTCAACTGGTACTCCATGTGAATGGCCCAGCTGTGAGCGCCCGTGCCGTTCACTTCGTCATCTTTCAGTGGACTGGCGGTATACTCTGATAGTGCCTCCGTATCCTGCCAAACTGTAGCCGCATTGGGGTGCCAGGCGGTTCTGGGCCCTGGCCCGTGGCCACCATATCGTTTTTGCCTATCTTTGCGGTTCAGGAATCGCCCCCGTTCTCCATGGGGCACGTTGTAGCCGTGTATATAGATGAGCGCGTTGTTGCCGTTTTCCCGGAAGTAATTCAGTTGTTCGTCTGTTAGTAAATCACCCGATGCCGGCGCCGGCTCCCGTAGGCTGATGATCACCGGCGGCGGCAGGTGTAGGACCCTGGCTTTGCGTTCGCCCTGGATAACAGTGAGGTCTACGCCCTCGTCGAGGTAATGGCCGGGGGCGAAGCGGCGTTGTTCGCTTACGGTATCGAAGCCTATCAGGTGTTCTCCCTCCGGCTCATCAGGCCAGTGCCATCTGGCGTTGCCTGTGACGAGTTGAGTAAAGATGGCCACGGCATTATCTGGCGTATGCTCTGTGCCATCCTGCAGTTCGGCCGTTACAACCTTGCCACTCTCATCTGTAATTGTGCCGGCGTTGATAAAAGCCTTGGGGCGCCTGAGGTTATCCGAGCGTTGTAATCGCACGTTTGCCGTTTCGTGTGCGCAAATGGGCGCACCGTGGGACCCGAAAGGGGCTGAGCTGGGTGAAAATGGCAGGTTGTTCACGAATGTCATTCAGGTTCCCTCCTGTGAATGCGCTAATGTTGCAAGTGCTTCCAGTGTGTCTGACCAATTGGCTTCTTGCCTTATCTTGCGTACGGCTGCGAGCTCACCTTCGCTCAGGGCTCTGGTAAAACCTTGTCTTGTCAAAAGCCCGGCGCCTTCTGCCAAGGCCTGCTCATTCAAAGCTCCCAGGGTAATCAGCTGCTGGAACCACGACGAAACGACACCACCGTCCAGCCCATTGCTCTTTGCAACGGACTTTGCCAGCAAGCTCTGGCGATAGCGCTCCACTGCCGCAAGGTTCTCTTTGGTCAGCACAAGGGGTTGTGAACACAGTTCCACCAACCCATCAGAAATTGGCTCGGCTTCATTCTTGACAAGTGACCAGTTGGCGCCGCCATAGTGCCCATGGATGGCAGTTAGTGGGCCAAGTACGCGCAGGCACTGGTGGGGTGAAAGCGATGCCCCAAGGCTACCGAATGTTGCCGGGTCTGCGTAGCGAAAGAGGCTGTCTCCGTGAGGCGCGCTAACTGTGTTCAGGCTGACAAGGTGATTGCGGATATCTTCGAGCGTCAATCGCGGGCCGTGCATTGCCAGGCTTTGCCTTCTGTTAGCCAGCTGTGCAGCCATTCTTCGCTCTGATGTGTGCTGGGCTGAATAATCAAAGGGCCATCGTAGGCTTGTTCACGGTATTGCGAATGGATATACGGCAAGTCGTAAACAGGTACGGGGTCGTGCTCAAACAGCAAACGCAACACTTCCGGATGCTTTGCCTGATCAACCAGATACCAGCTGGCACCGACTTCTAAAGGGTCTGAGTGATAATAAAACGACGTGGTTGTGTGAGCCTTCTGGCTCTGGGCTGTGGAGTCCTTCATGGCTGCCTTCATCTATCCTTAGATGACCAAAAATGCAGAGTGATAGTAGCTGAATGCGGAAACACTGTCATCTGCCTGGCTTCTCAGAATCAACGGTCAGAAACAGCGTACCGAAAAAAATAAGGGGTGCTCATGCAGCCACCCCTTAACTGTTCCTTTCAGTGTTTACTACTTGCCAGTGACAAACTCCGGGTAGGCCTCCATACCGCATTCGGATAAATCGACGCCGTCGTATTCATCTTCTTGACTAACCCGCAAACCCATCACCGCTTTGATAATGCCCCAGACCAGCAGGCTGGCAAGGAACACCCAACCGAAAATGGTTGCCGCGCCAATCAACTGCCCACTGAAAGTGGCGCTGCCGTTGGTGATAGGTACCAGCATCAACCCGAGGAAACCGCACACACCGTGGGCAGAAATAGCGCCTACCGGGTCGTCAATGCGCAGTTTGTCCAGAAAGATGACGCTGAAGACAACGGCTACACCGCCCAAACCACCCCACAGGGTTGAGACCAGCGCGCTGGGCGTCGAGGGTTCGGCGGTGATCACCACCAGGCCCGCAATGGCGCCGTTAAGGAGCATGGTCAGATCCGCTTTGCCGAACAGGAAGCGGCCGGTTATTAGCGCGGCTATCGCGCCCCCGGCAGCGGCTGCGTTGGTATTGAGAAATACCATGGCAACCGAGTTGGCGCTGGCGATGTCCCCAAGCTTCAGAACAGAGCCACCGTTGAAACCGAACCAGCCCATCCAGAGAATAAGCGTCCCCAAGGCAGCCAGCGGCAGGTTGGCGCCTGGAATCGCGCGAATTTCACCGTTAGGGCCGTACTTGCCTTTTCGAGCACCAAGCAACAGCACGCCCGCAAGCGCGGCAGCCGCACCGGCCAGATGAACAATGCCGGAGCCGGCAAAGTCGCTGAACCCAAGGTCGCCCAGGTTATACAGCCCGAAAACATCCTTGCCTCCCCAGGTCCAGGAGCCTTCCATTGGGTAGATAACACCGGTCATCACAGCCGCAAAGGCAAGGAATGCCCACAGCTTCATGCGCTCAGCCACGGCGCCGGATACGATGGACATAGCGGTGGCTACAAACACCACCTGGAAAAAGAAATCAGCCGCGCTGGCGTAGATCGCACCGCCTTCGAAGCCATTCTCCCGGGTAGCAAAATCCCCTAATACTGTTGCAGCATCTGTTTGCTCAATGCCACTCAGGAATAGAGAGCCGTCGTACATGATGGCGTAGCCACACACCATGTACATGGTGCAGGCGATGGCATAAAGCGCGACGTTTTTGGTGAGGATTTCAGTTGTATTTTTGGCTCTTACCAGCCGGATTCGAGCATGGCAAAACCCGCGGCCATCCACATAACTAATGCGCCGCATACCAGAAAATAAAAGGTGTCTATTGCATATTGCAGGTGAAAAATATTGCTTTCCATAGGAAGCCCTCCGCACAAGGCACTTCAGAGTGATTTTTTTGCGTTGGTTGTTAAGTGATCAGAGCTGGGTCAGACCGCTTCTTCGCCGGTCTCGCCTGTCCGGATCCGGATGGCTTGTTGCAGTTCGGTCACGAAAATCTTGCCATCACCAATCTTGCCGGTATTGGCAGCCTTGGTGATGGATTCGATAACCTGGTCCAGCAGGTTGTCGCCAATGGCAACTTCCACTTTTACTTTGGGCAGAAAATCCACCACATATTCCGCGCCACGATAAAGTTCTGTGTGGCCTTTCTGCCGACCGAAGCCTTTAACCTCAGTGACGGTTACGCCTTGAACGCCAATCTCGGATAGTGCCTCACGGACATCATCCAGCTTGAAAGGCTTAATGATCGCTGTCACAAGTTTCATTGCTTTCTCCTTGGTAAAACCGTCCCAACACAGAGCGCATCGGCCAGTTGTTGAGCTGGGGTGCTGCCGCTTCGCACGTCAATTGTGCGGATTGCGTACAAGAGCTTTAGCACCGGGTATGCCAACGCAAAAAAATCTATTTAAATCATATGGTTGAGATTTTTCTATAGGGTCAGGCACAGATTTTCGCGCCAATTCATGCACCGCAGTGGTGCGCTCTGCCACCCCTTGAGCCAGATCGGAGCATGCTTGAGGGTGGGCAAGGCTATTATAGTGCTTACCACGCACAGTATGGCAGGGCTGGCGGTGTGATACACTCCTGCAAACTAGCTACGACACGACTCTTTTGGTCGAAACCAGACATTATTTTAATCAGTGAGGTGATGAGTGAAAGGCCCACAGGATATTTTCGCACAGCTACAAGGGCAGTTTGGACAATTTGTTCCGGATATGGCGCGCGCTGCGCGTGAAGATTTTGAAACCCAGGCTCGGGCTACGGTTATGTCGGTTTTGTCACGCCTCGAATTGGTGACCCGTGAGGAGTTTGATGCCCAGCAAGCGGTGCTGATGAAAACCCGCGAAAAGGTAGAGGCTCTGGAAAAGAAAGTCGCTGAACTGGAGAATCCCCCAAAGGCGCAGTAAACCTGAACGAAATTCGGCAGGAAGCCGGGTTTCGGTGGGCTTGTATATTGGCCCCACACTGATATTCAGAAACCATGGAGGGTTGTTATGCTTGCCGTTGTCCATTCCCGCGCCAGTATCGGCGTGTCTGCACCTGAGGTCACTGTTGAGGTGCACCTTTCCGGTGGTCTTCCCGCGTTATCCATTGTTGGCCTGCCAGAAACCGGTGTGCGTGAAAGCCGGGAGCGTGTAAGAAGTGCCCTTCTGAATGCGGGCTTTGAATTTCCCGCCCGTCGAATAACGATCAATCTTGCCCCTGCAGATTTGCCCAAAGAAGGTGGCCGTTTTGATTTGCCGATTGCCCTGGGCATTCTTGCCGCTTCTGGGCAGATTCCCAGGGAAAGTCTGTCGTCTTGTGAGTTCCTGGGAGAGCTCTCCCTTGATGGCGCGCTCCGCCCCCTGAAAGGCGTATTGCCCGCTGTGCTGGCTGCACGTAAAGAAGGTCGGAGCCTGCTAGTACCCAATGGCAACGCCGAAGAAGCCGCCCTTGCAAGCCAGGGCGATGTCCTTGCAGCGGGCCACATACTCGCCGTTTGTGAACATCTCTGTGGTCGGGCCCGATTGGTTCCAGTCGTCCGTACTATGCCTGAATCCGCGGCGATTGATGGCATGCCGGATTTAGCTGATGTGCGTGGTCAGAGCGTCCCGCGGCGGGCGCTGGAAGTGGCTGCTGCGGGCGCCCACAACCTGCTGTTTTTTGGGCCGCCGGGCACAGGTAAAAGTATGCTGGCCAGCCGATTACCTGGAATTTTACCGGACCTGAACGATGAACACGCCATGGAAGTTGCCAGCGTGCATTCTGTTGCAGGATTATCAGTAAGGGAGGGCGGTTGGCGCCAACCTCCGTTCAGATCCCCGCATCACACCGCTTCGGCCGTAGCCTTGGTCGGCGGTGGTAGTAGCCCCAGACCAGGGGAGATCTCTCTGGCGCATCGCGGCGTACTGTTTCTCGACGAGCTACCAGAGTTTGAACGCCGGGTTTTGGAAGTGCTGCGAGAACCCATGGAAACGGGTGAGATTTCCATCAGCCGCGCCGCGCGGCAGGTCAACTTCCCAGCTCGGTTCCAAGTTGTTGGCGCGATGAACCCTTGCCCTTGTGGCTACGGCGGGCACCCAACCATTGAGTGCCAGTGCACGCCCCAGCAGGTGATGCGCTATCGGTCGAAGATTTCCGGCCCGCTTTTGGATAGGTTCGATTTGCACGTGGAAGTGCCCGTGCAAAGTGGCGATGTATTGATGCAGTCTGGCGGCGACGGCGAACCCAGTGCAGTGGTGCGCAAGCGAGTGGCCCTCGCCAGAGAGCGTCAGACCCAGCGTGGGTGTGTGAATGCCACCTTGTCGGGGCGCGAGTTGCAGGAGGCCTGTTGTCTTGAACGCTCCAGTGAAAAGTTACTTTCCGGCGCGATGGAAAAGCTTGGGCTTTCGGCTCGGGCACTGCACCGGATACTGCGTGTTGCACGCACGCTGGCGGATCTTGATGGGAGTGATACCGTTGCACAGCCACACCTGGTTGAGGCGCTGGGTTACCGCCAGTTTGATCGGCAGACAGGTAAGGCTCTGTGGTATCCGCCTGATTCTTCCTACTCTGGTAAACTGTGTGCAAACTCCGTTAATCAAACCCGCAGCCAGCGGTTAAGGATTGCAGATGACTGACCAGAAAGAACCGCACGACCTTGGCGGCGAAAACGCACCGAAACACACGGCCAGCGACTCGCCTATCACCACTCGCCGTGGCGTTCGTAGCTTTGTGTTGCGCCAGGGACGGATGACAGAAGGCCAGAAAAAAGCCATGGAGCGCAGCTGGCCAAAATTTGGTCTTAGCCGTGAAGACGGCATGATTGATCCGCGCCAGGTCTTCGGCCGTGACGCCATGCTTAATCTTGAAATAGGTTTCGGGATGGGCCGCTCGCTGGCGGAAATGGCTGAAGCCGCGCCAGAGCAGGATTTTGTTGGCGTAGAAGTTCATTTACCTGGCGTAGGTGCTTTGCTCAAGGACATCGAAGATCGCGGGTTAGAAAATGTTCGCGTTTACAACATAGATGCCAATGATGTGATCGACCTGTGCTTGCCGGACGCCTGCCTGGATCAGGTTATGGTGTTCTTCCCGGATCCGTGGCACAAAAAGAAGCACCACAAGCGTCGGTTGGTGCAACCTGAGTTCGTTCAGCGCATTCGCCATAAGTTGCGAGTGGGCGGCATTTTGCACTTGGCCACAGACTGGGAAAACTACGCAGAACACATGATGGAAGTCATGGGTGAGTCGGAAGGATTTGCCAATACTCAAGAGCAGGGCGAATACTCACCACGCCCGGACTATCGCCCAGTTACCAAGTTTGAAAAGCGGGGAGAAAACCTGGGTCATGGCGTGTGGGATCTGTTGTTCCACCGCACCAACTAAGTTTTATGCCGGTGCGATCACCCCGGTACCAGTGGATGGCGCCGGGCTGCTCTTATAATGACCAGGCCGGCGATGCCAACGGTTAAGGCTGTAAACTTGACCAGCGCACTGATGGCGGCGGCAAGGCTGAAGGCATCGGTGGGTGCCTCCAGATTATTCAGCAGTAATACGTTCTCGGTTACATCAGCCAGGCCGGCGACTAAAAACAATGCTCGAATCCAGCGCGCAGTGGTGCGCTCGCGAACCCCAGGCCTGTCGAGAGTGCAGTGCCGGGTAAGCCGTACCAGGGCCAGGCAGTAAATCGGGATGAATAAGAAATCCACCCATAGGGAGAGCCTTGCCCACTGCAGGCCTTCGCTGCCCCAACTTTGTAAGATAGCCAGCGCTTGCTCGGCGCTCCCTGCCAATTGAAAGCTTACAATCCCCTGATGTGCAGAACCCGTTTTTAGGGGCTGGTTAATTAACACTAAAGCTACCAGCAAAATCCCCGTTGCTATCAGGAAGGCTTTCAGGCTTTTGGGTAAAGCCGGTAATCCTTTTTCTGTGTCCATTACAGAAAACGCTCCAGCAGAGTGTTCAGATACCTTTGCCCCAGGCCGGTGGCCTGAAGCCGATCCTTAACCAGTAATTTATCTTCACGAAGCTTCTGAAGTTGTACCGCAACATCTGTGAGGGGTAAACCCGTACGTTCGTAAAAAAGGCTTTCATTCACCCCTTCACGTAGGCGCAGGGCGT
>NZ_MBPP01000018.1 GCF_001858325.1 Marinobacter sp. AC-23 | reverse complement strand
GCGGAAAGACCAGTGTGCTCGAAGCTATCGGGTACCTTGGTCTTGGTCGATCCTTTCGGATAAATAGGCACCAAGCGGTTGTTCAGCATGGCCAGCAACGATTTACAGTTTTTGGTGGCTTGGATCATGGTTTTAACGAGCAAAAAAACGCCCGATCTTCAGATTCTCTTGTTCATCGGCTAGGTATATCTCGTGATGTGACCCAAAAGGAAACAACACTTCGGGTTGATGGCGAAGGGGTGCGGAGCCTGTCTTCCCTCGCCAAGCACCTGCCTGTGTCGGTCATTGATCCTGGTGTGTTTGATATCGTGGCGGGAGGACCTGGAAAGCGTCGACAGTTTCTTGATTGGGCAGTGTTCCACGTGGAACCTTCTTTCGCATCATGCTGGCAACAGTGCCAGAGAGTCACGTCACAGCGGAATCAAACGCTGAGAAATGGTAGACTAGATGAATCCATGTTGCGTATCTGGGATGCCCAGTACGCGGCACTGAGCGAAAGAGTAAGCGAAGCCCGAAAGGTTGCCTTTGATCAATTCAAAAGCGCATTCGACAGCTTGGTTCACGAAGTGGATGTGAGCTGGACAGAAGGGCTAAAACTAGAGTTTTATCCTGGGTGGGATACCAGTCAGTCGCTGGTAGATGTACTTGTCCGTCACAGGGAGCAGGAGGCTCGTATGGGGCATACCCTTTATGGGCCAAACCGTGCGGACATCCGAATCAGGTTTCAAGGACGTCCGGTGGCGGAAACTTTTTCCCGTGGCCAGCAAAAAACCCTCGTCATACTGATGAAAATTGCCCAGAGCGTGGTGTTGAGCGATCTAGGAAAGCAGGTCAGCTTTCTGATTGATGATATTAACGCCGAACTGGATGAGAGCCACAGAAGCATGCTGGCTCGCAAGTTACAGGAATTGCGTTGCCAGGTATTTATTACCTCCATTGAGCGGTCCGATCCGGAAGTTTTGTGGCAGGGTAATCAGATACCTGATTATCGAATGTTCCACGTGGAACATGGCAAATTGAAGGAAGAATAAAACCGGTTTCCCACCCCCTTTTTATCTGCGAAAGGCAGCTTTAAGGGGGGAGAGTGCGCCGGCCCTTACGCTTCAGGAGTTTTTTAATGAGTGAATCGAGCTACAATTCTGCCAGTATTAAAGTCCTGAAAGGGCTGGATGCGGTACGAAAAAGGCCAGGGATGTACATCGGCGATACCGATGATGGTACCGGTCTGCATCATATGGTGTTTGAACTGGTGGATAACTCCATCGATGAAGCTCTGGCAGGTCACTGTTCCGAAATTGGTATTATCATTCATCCGGACGAATCAGTAAGCGTTCACGATAATGGCCGGGGCATTCCCGTGGACATTCACCAGGAAGAAGGCGTATCTGCCGCCGAAGTTATTATGACCGTGCTCCACGCTGGGGGTAAGTTCGATGATAACTCTTATAAAGTTTCCGGGGGTCTTCACGGCGTAGGTGTTTCCGTTGTAAACGCTCTCTCCTCTACCCTCACCTTGACCATCCGCAGGGACGGCAAGGTGTATGAGCAGGGTTATACCCACGGTGTGCCAAACTCTCCTTTGGCAGCGGTGGGTGACACAGATGCCTCAGGTACCCGTGTACACTTTATTCCCTCCCCGGAAACCTTTACCCACATAGAGTTCCACTACGATATCCTCGCAAAACGCGTCCGCGAACTGGCGTTTTTGAACAGTGGCGTGCGCATTCGTCTGACCGACGAGCGTAGTGGTAAAGAAGAGTTGTTTGAGTATGAAGGCGGCTTGCGGGCCTTTGTTGAACACCTTAATGCTAATAAAACTCCGATCAACCGGGTTTTCCACTTCACCCGTGAGCGCGAAGACGGCATTGTGGTAGAAGTTTCCATGCAGTGGAACGATGCCTTCCAGGAGAATATTTACTGCTTCACCAACAATATACCCCAGCGGGACGGCGGCACCCACCTGGCGGGTTTCCGCTCTGCGCTTACCCGTTCACTGAATACCTACATTGAGCACGAAGGCTTGGGCAAGAAGGCCAAGGTGAGCACCTCTGGTGACGATGCTAGGGAAGGTTTGACGGCGATTGTGAGTGTTAAAGTGCCTGATCCCAAGTTTTCTTCACAAACCAAAGACAAACTGGTGTCGTCGGAAGTGAAAACGGCCGTTGAACAGGAACTTTACCAGAGCTTTGCAGCGTACCTGCAGGAGCAGCCAAACGAAGCCCGGCTTATCGTCAATAAGATGATTGAAGCAGCGCGAGCCCGTGAAGCCGCTCGTAAGGCCCGAGACATGACCCGCCGTAAAGGTGCGCTGGATATCGCCGGCCTACCAGGCAAATTGGCGGACTGCCAGGAAAAAGACCCTGCTCTGTCTGAACTGTTCATAGTGGAGGGTGATTCCGCGGGTGGTAGCGCCAAGCAAGGCCGGGATCGAAAGACCCAAGCGATTCTTCCACTTAAGGGTAAGATTCTTAACGTGGAGAAAGCACGCTTTGACAAGATGCTGTCTTCTGCCGAAGTGGGCACTCTGATCACTGCACTGGGTTGTGGCATTGGTCGTGAGGAGTTCAACGCGGATAAACTCCGCTATCATTCCATTATTATCATGACAGACGCGGATGTGGACGGTTCCCACATCCGTACCCTGCTGCTCACATTCCTGTTCCGTCAGATGCGCGAAATCATCGAACGTGGTCATGTGTTTATCGCCATGCCGCCGCTTTACAAAGTGAAGCGTGGTAAACAAGAGCAGTACCTGAAGGATGAGAAGGCGAAAGAAGCTTACCTCACCCAGACCTCTCTGGAAGGCGCACAGTTGTATGTAAACGCCGAAGCACCTCCCATTAAGGACTCGGCCCTTGAGACCATGGTGCAGGACTATCAGACCGTGATGGCGATGATTGATCGCTTGTCCCGTGCCTATCCTGCGAAGGTGCTGGAGCAGATGATTCACAACGATACGCTTACAGCAGAGCATCTGAAGGACGAACAAACCGTGGCGGCTTGGGCTACCCGATTGGGTGATGGCCTGAACGTAGATACCCGCACTGGCACCAAGTACAGCTTCTCTGTCTCCAAAGACAATGAGCGGGCGCTTTATCTGCCCAAAGTGACGATCTACGTGCACGGGATTCCCCACGAGCACGTATTCAGCCACGATTTCTTTGATTCGCCATCATACGGTGCCATTGCGCGCCTGGGTGAGACCTTGAACGGGCTTGTCGAAGAAGGTGCCTACATTCAGCGAGGCGAGCGCAAGCAAGCGGTACTGTCGTTTGAAGGTGCGTTGCAGTGGCTGATGAAGGAAGCTCAGCGTGGATTGAACATCCAGCGTTATAAAGGCTTGGGTGAGATGAACCCGGATCAGCTGTGGGAAACCACCATGGATCCTGAATCCCGCCGGATGATGAAAGTGAAAATTGAAGACGCCATTGCGGCAGACCAGATTTTCACTACGCTGATGGGAGATGATGTTGAACCGCGTCGTAACTTTATCCAGACTAACGCTTTGCAAGTAACGAACCTGGATATCTGATAACCTTCAGATAAGTAACAAAAAAACGGCCAGAGTATTGCTACTCTGGCCGTTTTTTTATGTCATTTAAAATGGATTTGGAGGGCTAGGCTTTATCTGCAAGATGAGGGGCCATTACCTCTTCCAGGGTATACCCCGTTAGCCGACGAATGGTTCTCCATAGGTAATAGAAGATAAGCATCATCATGACCATGGAGGGGATGGCAATCATCGGATAACTGACCAGAGTCATCCTGCCAAGCTCCTCGTTAAACGCCTGAGTACCGGAAGGGCTAACCACAATCCAGCGGGCAATAACGTAGTTCATGATGGATGAGAACAGAAACGTGCCGGCAAAAAAGTAGCTCGCCTTCAATAAGCGCCCTTCGAACTCGTCAACGTGGTTATTTTCTTCCAGGGTTTGCTGGATTTTATCCACATTGAGCACATTGGGGTTATAGAGAAGCGTGCGAACCAGCGGATATTTGGTGCGGGTAGAAGCCAATACCGCCAGGCCAATAACAGCGGGGATGGCCGCTTCTTTTATTGCTAACCAGCCTGCATCCAGCTCCAACAGGCCAATGCCGCCTGTGAGTCCTACGCTCACCAAGCCGAGCACGGCGATAAAGTTTTTCTTGTGGTAACGAACAAGCTCGAATAAACCCCAGCCAAGAGGGAATGCCAAACCTAGAAGCAGTGCATTCACACTGCCAAGGTGTTGGTCGCCGCTAAATTTCATCAGAATAACGGATGGGATGACAATACTGACCAGCAGATCAACCAGGGCCTGGGCTTGTGCTCGGGTACAGAGGTGGTGCTAGGTGAAGTCATGGTTCTGCCTGGTTAGTGAAACAACTACAGGCAGTATACGACGAACCCCATAAAAAAACCGAACCCGGAGGTTCGGTTTTATAACCTACAGCCGTTGCGGATGTATCAGGCGCCGACTTCTTTCAAGCACTCTTCAACAATCGCCAAGCCTTCTTCAAGGATATTATCCTCAATGGTTACCGGCATCAGGAAGCGTAGGCTGTTGCCGTACATGCCACAACTCAGCAGAATCAGCCCCTTCTCCTTGGCTTTCTTGGTGACCGCAGCAGCAAGCTCCGGCATGGGCTTGTGGTTGTCTTTGCTCTCCACGAACTCAAATGCCGCCATGGGACCAAGGGTACGAACGTTGTCCACATGGCTGAACTGCTCCTGCCATTGGGTGAAACGTTGGTTCAGCTTCTCGCCCAGACGCACACTTTTGCCCAGGATGTCTTCTTCTTTGAACACATCGAATACGGCCAGGGCAGCGGCACAGGCTGTTGGGCTACCGGTATAGGTGCCACCCAGCGAGTTCGGGCCTGAGGAATCCATGTGCTTGTCGGTACCGACAATCGCCGAGATCGGCATGCCATCAGCCATACTCTTGGCCATGGTGATGATGTCTGCTTCAACGCCGCTGTGTTCGATAGCAAACATCTTGCCGGTGCGGCCGAAGCCACTTTGAACTTCGTCGACAATCAACAGAATGCCGTTCTCGTCACAGATATTGCGAAGCTCTTTCAGGAAGCTGGTGGGCGCTGCGTAAAAACCGCCCTCGCCCAGCACTGGCTCCAGCACGATAGCCGCCGTTTGGTTTGCCGGAGAATCCGTCTTCATAGTCATGCGAAGACCACGCAGGGCTTCTTCTTCGCTCACACCGTGGTACGGCACAGGATAAGGCGCCCGGTATACGGTTCCTGCATGGGGCCGAAATCTGTTTGGTAAGGCGCTGCCTTGCCATTCATTGCCATAGTCATGAAGGTACGGCCGTGGTAACCGCCATCAAAGCAGATTACGTTGGTGCGGCCGGTGGCGGCACGGGCAATCTTGACGGCGTTTTCCAGCGCCTCTGCACCGGAGTTGGCCAGCATCACTTTGGCATGCCCTTTTACCGGCGTTACTTCGCTTAACTTCTGGGCCAGGCGTACATAGCCCTCATAGGGCATAACCGTCTGGCAGGTGTGCATCAATTTATCCAGCTGGGCTTTTATCGCCGCAACTACTTTCGGATGCCGATGGCCGATGTTGAGAACACCAATGCCGCCGGCAAAGTCGATCATACGGTTGCCGTCTGCATCCCACAGTTCCGAGTTGGTTGCGTGGTCAGCAAATTGCTCATTGGGACTTGCCGCGCCAGCCGCAACATAGCGTTCTTTGAGTGCTTGCAATTCTTTGTTGCTCACTTTGCTATTCTCCCCGTGTCTTTGATTTATCTATCTCACTAAACAGTGTAGGGAGTACCGCCGAATGACACAAACTAACTGAGCTGAATATCACGCCGGTGGTTCCCTAAACTGCAATGCGGCGAGGCGCCGGTATAGAGGGTTTTCTTGTATAAGTTCGTCATGAGTGCCCACTGCCAACAACCGGCCCTGATCCAGAACGGCTATACGATCAGCGTTGCGAACGGTGGCCAGCCTGTGGGCGATCACCAGTGTGGTTCTGCCAGAGGTAAGTGCTGGCATAGCTTGTTGTATAAGGCTTTCACTTTCTGCATCCAGAGCGCTTGTGGCTTCATCCAGCAGCAAGATGGGCGCATCGGCCAGCAGTGCCCGGGCAATGGCCAACCTTTGCTTCTGGCCTCCTGAGAGCCCCAGCCCGGCATCTCCCAGGCGGGTGAGGTATCCATCTGGGAGCTTTTCGATAAACTCGTGGGCATGGGCAATACGAGCGGCTTCTTCAACATCGGCCTGACTGGCGTCCGGGCGCGCATAGCGTATGTTATCGGCCACCGTGCCATGAAACAGGGCCGGGTTCTGGGGTACCAGCGAAAAGCAGCCGCGCAGAGCCGCCAGAGACACCGTGGCGCTATCCGTACCGTCAATGTGAATGGTGCCGCTCTCGGGCTGATAAAAGTGCAGCAGCAGATCGAACAGTGTGGATTTCCCTGCGCCGGATGGGCCCACCAGGGCCAGGGTTTCTCCTGCTTGAACATGTAAGCAAATATCGGCCAACGCGGGATGTTCGCTGCGCCCCGGATAGCTGAACCTGAGATTATCGATACGAATATCCCCCGTAATGGCGTTGGGGAATGTGCCTGCATCCTGTTCCGCCGGTCGATCAAAGGCCGGTTCTGTCTGTAGTAGCTCAAACAGCCGCGCCGCGGAGCCGGCGGCCCGTTGCAGTTCGCCTATTACTTCACTGATCGCCCCTGCGGCTACGCCTACCAAAAGGCTATAGAACACAAAAGCGGCCAGCTCTCCCGGGGTAATGCGGCCGTGGATAACATCCAGGCCGCCAATCCAGATCACAATGCCAATTGCTCCCATCACCAATGATATGGCTATGGTGGTTAGCCAGGCACGCTGCTTTATACGGGCACGGGCTATGTCGAAAGCGCGCTCAGACACCTCCGCGAAAAAACGCCGGTCGTGGGGTTGGTGATTGAAAGCCTGCACGGTCTTTATTTGCGTGAGGTTTTCGCCTACATAACTGCCTACATCGGCCACTCTGTCCTGGCTGAGCCGAGAAAGCTGTCGCACGCGCCGGCCGAAAAACAGGATAGGCACGATGACCAACGGAAAGCCCAGCAGAATGATCCCGGCCAGCTTGGCATTGGTGATGAACAGCAACAGCAGCCCGCCTATTAGCATCAAGGCATTGCGCAGGGCAATGGATACGGTCGACCCGATCACTGATTGCAGTACCGTTGTGTCGGCGGTAAAACGGGATTGAATCTCCAAGGCCCGGTTCTGCTCGAAAAACCCCGGGTGCAGGTCAATCAAATGATTGAACACCTGTTTACGGATATCCGCTACGACCCTTTCGCCAATCCAGGACACCAGGTAAAACCGCGCGAAGGAACCAGATGCCAGGCCCAGCACAAGAATGAAAAACAGCCCCACGGCGCGGGCCAGATTATCCGGGGATTGGGTCGCCAGGCCCTGATCAACCAGAATCCTCAGGCCCTGCCCCAAGCCAAGCGTGATGCCTGCCGTGATCACCAGGCTACCAGAGCACCTGCCACCGCCTTGCGATATGGGCTTATAAATCCTATGACCAGTTTCAGAGCTTGCCGGTGACGAGTGTTAATGATGTGCCTCCTGAAGTTGAGGTGCTGTAAACTCGGGTTGCTATACCAATGCTGCTTTCGACCAGCCTTATCATACGCTTGTCTCGTCTGTGAAAATGAAGGAATGTCCGTGCGCGCTTACGCTGATAGTGATTACTCTGCCCACCAAAAACCGGACTGGAAAGTCATTGCCGGGCTGTGGCCGTATTTGGCAGAGTTTCGTGGGCGAGTAGCTCTATCTGTGGCGTTCCTGATACTGGCAAAGCTGGCCACGGTAGCCACGCCTGTGGCCCTGAAATACATAGTCGACTATCTCGATCAGGGCCGCGAAGGCGAGCTGTTGCTGTGGATTCCCGTGGTTTTGGTGATCGCTTATGGGGCGTTACGATTTGGCAGCACATTGTTCGGAGAACTGCGGGATGCGGTGTTTGCACGGGTGGCCGAACGAGCCATGCGGCGAGTATCGCTGCGGGTGTTCCGGCACCTCCATGACCGCGAACTGGCCTTTCACCTGGATCGAAAAACCGGCGGGCTGGCCCGAGACATAGAGCGCGGTACCACTGGCATCAGCTTTTTACTGCGCTTTACCCTGTTCAACATTATTCCCACGCTGCTGGAAATCTTTATGGTGGCGGGCATTCTGCTGGTGGCGTTTAACGCCAGCTACGTGTTGGCCATTCTCGTTGCCGTGGCGGTGTATATTGTTTTTTCCATTACAGTCACCGAGTGGCGAACCAAGTTTGTGCGCGAGGCCAACGCCCGCGACAACCAGTCCAATTCTCGTGCTATCGACAGTCTGCTAAATTACGAAACCGTGAAGTACTTCAATAATGAGAAATTTGAAGCCGAACTTTACGATGAGAATCTTGAGGGCTGGGAGAAAGCGCGCCTGAAAAACCGCTTGTCTCTGGCCGCGCTTAACACCGGCCAGGCGTTTATTATTGGCATCGCAATGATTGTCATGATGGTGATGGCCGTGCGGGAAGTGGCCAGTGGCGCCATCACCCTGGGTGATTTCACCATGATTAATGCTTACCTGCTTCAGCTATTCATCCCTCTGAACGCGTTGGGCTTTGTATACCGGGAAATCCGTCAATCCCTGGTGAATGTAGAGCGCTTGTTTGGCTTACTGGATGAAAAGCCGTTGATTGAAGACGCGGATAAGGCGCCGGCGTTGGTTGTGGATAAAGGTGAGGTGGGCTTTGAGCATGTGCATTTCGCCTACCGCGCCGATCGCCCGATTCTGCAGGACGTGGACTTCTGCATACCCGCCGGGCACACCCTGGCTGTTGTAGGCGCCAGCGGCGCTGGTAAATCCACCCTTGCCCGCCTGCTGTTCCGTTTTTTTGAAGTGGCTAAGGGCAGCATTACTATTGATGGCCAGGATATCCGTGAGGTCAGCCAGGACAGCCTGCGCGCCGCCATAGGCGTAGTGCCGCAAGACACAGTGCTATTTAACGACACACTGTATCGAAACCTGGCTTACGGCCGCCCGGAGGCCACTGAGGCAGAGGTGCATCACGCCGCGAAACAAGCGCACCTCGACAACTTTATCCGCAGCCTGCCGGAAGGCTACGACACCAAAGTGGGCGAGCGAGGCCTGAAACTCTCAGGTGGCGAAAAACAGCGCGTGGCTATCGCCCGGGTGCTGCTGAAAAACCCGCCGTTGTTGATTCTCGACGAAGCTACCTCCTCGCTCGACTCTATCTCAGAGCAAGCCATTCTGGACGCCCTGAACGAAGTCAGTCGGCAGCGTACGACGTTGGTTATTGCTCACCGTTTATCGACTGTGCGCGATGCCGATACCATCCTGGTATTGGATCATGGCCAGATTGTAGAAAGCGGCGGGCACAGTGAATTGCTGGCAAAAAATGGGTATTACGCCAGACTATGGCTGCAGCAACAGCATAACGATGAAGAGGAAAGCCTTTAGGGAGCCGGAGATGAACACGATCACGAGTGTACCAACATCAATCACTCTCTTTATCGGGATGGCCCGCCAAGGCGATCTGAACCGCCCGACTGCGATCTATGGCATGGATCAGTACGAACAGGTTTTTGGCAACCATGCGGCCTACGGAGAGCTGGCGCTGCAGGTAAGGCAGTTTTTCCTCAATGGTGGCACTGAGGCGATCGTTGTGCGTATTGCAGGCGACGACGGAGGCGTTCCGGCACTGGCCGATTACGAGAACACCTTCCGTTCGGTTGCGTCTGAGGTTAAATCATTCAACTTGCTGGTTTTGCCTCGCGGTTTCGAGCAGACAGAGGATCAGCGACAACGGTTATGGGGCACTGCCAGTGTATTTTGTCAGCGCCAGCGAGCGTTCCTGTTAGTCGACCCCAGAGGCGACTGGCAAACAGCAGCTGAAGCAGTAACTGGCATCGCAGAGGTGCGTATTGGAGTCGTTCTCGATCATGCCGCCATTTACTGGCCGCGCATCAAGGCAGCCTCTGCGACGTTGCCCATTGATCCGGCCGGCACCGTCGCCGGCATTATGTCGCGTACCGATGCCCAGCGCGGTGTCTGGAAGGCTCCGGCGGGTCGGGGTGCGTCTATTCTGGGGGTGATCGGGCTGGAATACGGAATGTCGAAAGCCGAGAATGGCATAACCAACCCCCAGGGGATCAACGCGTTGCGGCAGTTCGCCGGCGGCGCGATGGTTTGGGGTGCGCGTACCCTGGCCGGTTTCGAGCATTCGGGCGAGAACGAATACACATATATTTCTGTTCGGCGCACCGCGTTGTTCATTGAAGAAAGCCTTTCCTGCGGGCTGGGGTTCGCGGCGACCGAGCCAAATGGTGAAGGCTTGTGGGCGCAGATACGGTCAGTTGCCAACGCCTTCATGCAGGACCTTTTTCAACAGGGCGCTTTCCAGGGAAGCAAAGCACCTGACGCCTATTTTGTGGGCTGCGATTCCAGCACCACCACCCAGAGCGATATTGCTCTGGGCCGCGTTAACCTGACCGTGGGTTTTGCACCTGTACGCCCGGCTGAATTCGTTATTCTGAAGGTTCAGCAGAGTGTTGGTTTCCAACCGACCCTGAAGCGAGTACTGACGCCAACCCCGAGGCGCGTACTACCCTTTGGCCGACGCCGTCGCTGAATACACTGGCGTCGCCGGTTATCAGACTGAACCAGTTTTTTGCACGGGTGATGCCGGTATACACCAGCTCCCGCGTGAGCACGGGGCTCAGGCGGTCGGGCAGCACCAGGCAGGTGTGATTGAACTCAGAGCCCTGGGATTTATGCACGGTCATGGCGTACACGGTTTCCAGCTGCTGCAGCCGGCTGGGTGAAATCCAGCGTATATTGCCGCTGCCGTCGCTGCTGGGAAAGGCCACGCGCAACACGGTCTGCAGTTGGTCGCCACCGGCTTGCGCATCGGTGCCCTGGGGCAGGCTAAAGGTAATGCCCACATCGCCGTTCATCAGTCCCAGGTTGTAATCGTTGCCGGTAATCAGCACCGGGCGCCCGGCGTACCAGCCTTCAGCTCGGGGAATCAGCCGTTGTGCCAGCAAATGCTGGGCGATCAGCTCGTTCAACCCTTCTACCCCCCAGGGTCCGCGCCGCAGGGCGCACAGCACCTGAAAATCACTGAAGGCCTGCAATACCGATTTTGCCAGTTCGTCCCACTGTTCCGTTGTGCTGTTGCTGTCGAGATTGTGACCTTGCATCAGCGATAAATAATGACGATAGCCTGTCGGTGGTGGCAGGGGCTGGTTGTTGCCATCCACTCGCCCTTCCCCGTTATTGCTGAATGCCTGCGGACTGCCACTGACCGAATGGCCGCAGATCAGCGCCTGAGTGTCTTCCAGCGATGGTTTTTTGTGGAGGCCATTCAGCCACACCACATCGTCAAACCCGGCGTTACGGGCCTCTGAAGGGTGCTGGCGTCCAAAGCATTGGTGTTGACTGCTTCGGCTAACTGGCGAATACCACTGCCTTCGGCAAAGCGGTAACTTTTGCGCAACATCGCCACCGCCTGATCCAACGGTTGGCCTTCGAAGTCTTGCAAGCTTGCAGGGATGTCAGTGCCGGTGATGGCTTTCAGCCATTGCACCGTGGCCGGCAGGTAATGCCCGTCGGGCGCGCGCTGACACAGTTCGCCCAACACCGCACCGGCGTCTACCGAGGCCAGCTGGTCTTTATCGCCTAACAGAATCAGCTGGGCGTTGGCGGGCAGGGCGTCAAACACCGACGCCATCAGGTCCAGATCGACCATCGAGGCTTCGTCGATCACCAGAATATCCACCAGCAGCGGGTTGTCGCGGTTGTGGCGGAATTTTCGCGTATCCGGGCGACTGCCCAGCAGCCTGTGCAGGGTTGTCACTTTGGTGGGTATGTCTGCCAAAGACACCTGCCCCGGCAACTGTGCCAGTGGCAGGCGGCTGACGGCGCCGCCGATGGATTCGTTCAGCCGCGCTGCAGCCTTGCCCGTGGGCGCAGCCAGGCGAATGCGGTATTTGCGCCCATCCCGCTCGGCGGATTCGCCCGCGACGGACTGCAGGGCTGCCAGTAAATTCACCACCGTGGTGGTTTTGCCGGTGCCGGGGCCGCCGGTAATAACGGCGAAACGGTTGCGGGCAGCCAGGGCACAGGCGAGCTTTTGGTAATCTACAAAAGAGCCCACAGAATCCTGAGGTTTAAACAATATGTCCAGAGCTTCGCTAAGTGTTGTGGCAGCGTCTGATGACGGGTCGGCCAGGAGGGAAGGCCGTGCCGAGCGCTGCACAATGCCGGTGGCAATCTGCTGCTCATAACGCCAAAAACGGCGCAAATATAGCCGGGTACCATTCAACACCATTGGTGATGTATGTGAGCCATCACTTACCGCCGAAGCTTTGTTCAGGGCGGTTAGGCATTCCTGAGTGGACACGCGGGCCAGGAGTTCACCCGGCCCGTCAGCGGTTGTTGGGTGTTCAAAAGAGCGAGCCCCATTGGGCTCCTCGGGTGGCAACGAGAGAGCGCTTTCAGCATCGGCCAGTAGGGTCGCGAGATCCACGCACACGTGGCCCCGTCCCACTTGGTGGGACGTCAGTGCAGCGAGTAGCAAAACCAGCGGTTGCGGCGCTTCGCCCTGCTCCTTCGACAGGTCGTGAATCAGCCGTGCAAAGCGCACATCCAGCGGGCGAATCCAGCCGGCTTGCTGCCAGTTATCCAGCAGTTCCAGAACCGTTTCTGTTTGGTTCAGCGCAAGGCTGCTGTTCTGGCTCGGAGAAGCCGACGCCGTTTTATCTACATCAACGGCTTCGTCCAGATCCAGGGCAAACTGGTTATCGGTATTGCGCGTTTTGCTCATGCCGCCACCTCCCCGGGGGCTGCTATGCCGTCAAACATGGCATCCAGTTGTTCAATCAGCGCTCTGGGTGGTTTGTCGGTAAATGCCCCTGCCCCCGGCGCATGGATGCCCCGTAAAAACAGATACACAGCGCCGCCCACGTGCTGGTCGTAGTCGTAATCCGGCAGGCGCGCTTTCAGTAGCCGGTGCAGAGCCAGCAAATAAAGCACGTATTGCAGATCGTAGCGTTTCTCCAGAATCGCCTCGCCCATAGCCTGATCTGTGTAGGCGCTGTCACCGTCGCCCAGATAATTGGATTTGTAATCCAGCACGTAATATTGCCCGTTGTGTTCAAACACCAGGTCGATAAAGCCTTTCAGCATGCCGTTGAAGCGCCCGTCATCCACCCGCGGGCGGTCTGCGCCGTTGAGGGTATGCCGAGTAACCAGCCTGTCCATGGCCTGAGTGCTGACGTTGCGGCTTTCAAACCAGAACTCCAGTTCCGGGCGCAATGTGCCAAGGCTGGCCAGACTGCTGCTTTCGCTGGTGCTGCGGCTCAATTGCAGTGGTTGGCGAATGAGCGCCAATATCCACTGCTCCAGTGTGTCTACCCAGTCGTTCCAGCCCCGCGTGCTGCAACGCCGGGTGAGCTGTTCTCGCAGTTGCAAGGGGTTATTCACAATGTGTTGCAGGCCTTGTTGTACACACCATTCCAGCAGGTCGTGCAAAAAGGTGCCCGGGCCTGCCCCTTTGGGAAAATAATGCAGGCTGTGGCTGATCGGAACGGCTATGTCGTCTTCCTCGCGGTTGTGGGCGCCCTCTTCTAGCAGATTCTGCGTTTCTGCGTCTTCCACTTCGCCGGCGAACACAATACCGGTGCCAGACAGGCCGCGATATTCCAGGGATGAATAGCTGGCAATCCACCAGTCTTCCCGCGCTTCGCGGGTCGAGATCAGTGCGGGCCCCAATGCCGCAGGTGTCTCCGCTGCGTAATGCAGGTTGGTAAAGGCAGGCAACGGTTCGGTACACAGTTCGCTGTAGCCGTGGGTGAGCTGGTTCAGTACCTCACTCAGGGGCTGCTGCGCCACCGGCTTTCCACCCAGCAGATACCCCAGCCCGCTGAGGTGCCAGTCTTCAATGTCTGCTACACCCACCCAGGTGGCAAAACGGGCGCGGGTCAGCGCCACGTAGAGTTTGCGGATGTCTTCGCCCAACCGTTCCTGATCTGCCCGGGCAACGTCTTCCGGTGTCGGATCAAACACGGTGATGAGCTGTGAGTTGTCATCGTGATAACGCACGAAGGACTGTTTTTCACTTTGCGCGCGGAACGCGGTGCCAAAGGGCAGAAACACCAGCGGGTATTCCAGGCCTTTGGATTTATGCACAGTGATGACTTTTACCAGCCCGGCATCGCTTTCCAGGCGCAGGGTGCGGTGTTCGTTTTCGTCGTCTGCCGCCCTTAGAATTTGGGTGTAGTGGTGCACCAGTGCATGTTCGCCATCCAGTTGCAGGCTGTCCTGCTGCAGCAGTTCTGCAATGTGCAGAATGTCGGTGAGCCGGCGTTCGCCGTCTGGGCGCTGCAACAGCCTTCCGGGCACGCCAAAATCCATCAGAAAGCTGCGCAGCATGGGCAGCACGCCCTGGCTATGCCACTGTTTCTGGTAACCCATAAAGCGTTCGATTTCACGCTCCAGCGCCATCTCGTCGGTGAGCAACTGATCCAGGTAACTCCAGGGCAAGCCCAGCGTGGGTGTGGCCAGCGCAGCACGAGCAAAAGCCAGCTGCCGAGGTTCGGCAAAGGCTTTGAGCCAGCACAGCATTTCTTTGGCCTCGATGGAGGTAAGCACGGAATCCCGGTCAGACAGGTACACGCTTTTGATGCGCCTTTGGCCTAAGGCATCCCGCACAGCAGCGGCCTCGTTGCGATTATTCACCAGAATCGCGATGTCTTTGGGTGCCACCGGCTCCAGATCGCCCGGATTATCTGTCAGCGCAAAGCCTGCCAACCCCTGCTGGCCAAGCGTCAGTAAACGGGCGATTTCACTGGCGCAGGTTTCTGCCACCTCGGTGGTGGCGGTGCCTTTGGCGAGGCTTTTGCGGTTGCCATGTTTATCTTCCTCGTCGCTTTCCAGAGACCACAGGGTGAGGCTGGGCTGATTGTCGCCGTTCACTGACCACAAGCGTTTGGTGCCGTTGGCCGCCACGCTCTGAAATGGCAAGGCTGAGGCGTCGCCTTTGCCAAACAGGAAGGCCCCCTCCGGGCTGTTCAGGTCGCCATATTCGAACACCCGGTTGACCGCTGTCACCATAGGCTTGGAGGAACGGAAGTTGCGGCCCAGTGTCCAGGTGCGGTCGCGGGCCCCAGTGCGGGCGTCCAGATAGGTGAAGATGTCGGCGCCGCGGAAGCCATAAATGGCCTGTTTCGGGTCGCCGATCATCAGCAGGCAGGTATCCGGATGATGCTCTGAAACCCGGTAAATGCGGTTGAAAATGCGGTATTGCACCGGGTCTGTGTCCTGAAACTCGTCAATCAGTGCCACCGGGAACTGGCGCCTGATGGTGGCTGCCAATTGATCGCCACGGGGGCCATGAAGTGCGTCGTCCAGCCGGGTGAGCAGGTCGTCGAAGCCCATTTCAGAGCGCTTCTGTTTTTCCGATTCCAGTCGCGCCGCAATCCAGCGGGTGGCGTGCCTGAGGATGTCGGCCTCGGCGCTGGGCAGGCTTTGGCTGAAGGAAATCAGCTCTTCAATGGCATCAAACGCGGGATGGTGGGGCACATCGCCATCACCTTTGAGTTTTGTGGGCAGTATGTCCGGTGTCTGGTTTTGGAAGCCGGCTTTGTCGAGCCCCTCCGGGAAAAGCTCATCGGAAGAAGCCCACGCCAGCAGCGTGTCCCAGGCGGCAATCATCGGCTTCATGCTGCCACCGTGCAGGCGTTTGCTCTTGTTGAGCTCAACCAGCATGTCGGTCACTTCTGGCTTCCAGTCTGCCCAGGGTTGGGCTTTCAGTGCCTGTGCTTGTTCCATGCGCCGGTGCACCGTGGCTTCGATGGCCTGCTTTACATCGTCGGTGGCGACTTCAAAGGCATCGGCATCACCCAGTAGGTTGCGCACGGAAGCCCTCAGGTTGTCCGGGGTTTTCCAGTGGCTCAGCACTTCGTCCATCAGTACCGGCGACAGCGGATAGATAAACGTGCGCCAGTAATCCCGTGCTACTTCATCGAGTAACTCGCTTTGGTCGGTTTCCAGGGTTAGCCGGAACAGGCTACCACTGTCGAACGCGTGCTCGGTGAGCATGCGGTTACACCAGGCGTGGATGGTGGACACGGCGGCCTCGTCCATCCACTCGGCGGCCAGCAGCAACTTTTTGCGGCAGTCAGGCCAAGTTGCCGGGTCCGGGTAACTGTCGTCCCGGAGCTGATGGATCAGCGCGGTTTCCGGCGCGGGCTTTATGCTGTCGGCAACACTGGAAAACACTTCGGCGGCCTGAGTGAGCCGGGTACGGATGCGATCCCGGAGCTCTTTTGTGGCTGCGTCAGTAAAGGTCACTACCAGCAAATTCGGCGGCAGCATGCCGGCAGCCAGAACGCTGCCCTCGGGCTGACCATGGCCCAGAACCAAACGCACATACAAAATGGCGATGGTGAAGGTTTTCCCGGTACCGGCGCTGGCTTCAATCAGGCTATTGCCGTTCAGGGGCAGCGTGAGTGGGTCAAGGTTCGGGTTTGTCGTTACGGTGGTAGCCGTCATAGCTTGCCCTCAATCTGACCGGCGGCGGATTTTTCCTGCTCGGCTTCCCATAAAGGCACATACAGCCCGTGCAGCAAGGCTTCGAATTCACCACTTTGCATGAACGCTTCGGCACTTTCGAAGGCGCCTCGCAGATAACCGGTGTCCCGCTCCAGGGCGGTGGTGTAAGCCTGTTGGGCATCGCTGACCGCGCGTTCGTGATCACCGAGAAACTTCTTGCTTTGGTAGAAGCTGTAAATCCAGGCAAAACCGGCCTCACAGTGCAGCGGTAAAGCCGGGTGCTGGCGTCCATCCAGCGTGCCAGTATCGCGTCCAGGTGTTTGGCGGCGGTTTCCTTTGGCAAAGGTGCAAAACGGACTTTGCGGCCTTCTTCCTTGCCCAGAATCAGGGTTTCAAAAGGTTGCGCTGTCAGTTGCCCGGCCAGATGAATCACCCAATCGCGCATCAGGTTGGCGTAGCGGAGTTTTTTGCTGTAACCGCTGCCGCTGAGCAGACTGGAACCGGCAATGACCAGCCGGCAAAGCTGGCCCTCATGGTTGCGGCGCAGGTTATTAATCAAGTCCAGCACTTCTACGGAACCGGTAGGGTTCGATAGGCGATATTCGAACGGCAGTGGCTCGCTGAGCGCCTCGGGCCATTCGGCCAGAGCACTCTGATAGCGCTGAAACAAGTCGGGCAAGCGGCCGGAGAGGTCACTGCGCAGTTTGTGTTCTGTTATACCCATGCCCAGGTCGCCGCGCCGCGCCATGCGATCCAGAGTGCTTTCCAGGCGCTCGTGCAGGTCATCTTCATTAGCGGCTTTCAGCAGGCCTTGCTCAATCAGTTCAGTGTCCAGGCGCCAGCGGTCGAGACCGTTCAGGTCAAAGTTTTCGTTATCCGTGTCGTCGTCTTCCACATCGTCGAAGCGCACTTGCAGGCGGCGTTGGTAGAATGTGTCCACGGGCTTCTTCAAAAAACCAGCCAGGTCGTTGAGGGTGATAGGTTCCTCAGGCTGCTGAAACGGCAGGGCTTTTTGCTGAGGCTGTTCTTGTTGTTCTGTGGCCTCGTTGTCATGGGCGCCGCGCCATTCGTGTTCGTAGGTAAACAGACTGCCGCTGTGCCTGGCCTGGGGGAAGTAGTCGCGGCTGAACGGTTGCAAGGGATGGCAGGTGGTCAGCGCATCGGTGATCGGCTCATCTGGCTGTCCGGGCAGTGTCCAGAGACTGTTGAGATGGTCTTGCAACTGGCCCACCAGTACCGACGGCGGCCGTGGAGAATCGTCGCGTATGCTGCGCCCTACCCAGCTGATGTAAAGCTGTTCGCGGGCAGACAACATGGCCTCCAGAAACAGGTAACGGTCGTCTTCCCGGCGGGAGCGGTCGCCGGGCCGGTAATCCTGCGCCATCAGGTCAAAATCCACCGGTGGCCGTGAGCGCGGATAATCGCCATCGTTCATGCCCAACAGACACACTTTGCGGAAGGGAATGGCGCGCATGGGCATCAGGGTGGCGAAGTTCACCTTGCCGGCCAGAAAACGCTGGTTCAAGCCGCCTTCATCCAGACCGTCCAGCAATACATCTTTCACAATGTTCAGTGGCAAGGGTTGCTGAGTCAGCCCCGCGGCAAGGGTGTCGTCCAGCCATTGCTCCAGTTGCCTGCGGAAGCGGTTCAGCAGCAACAGATCGTGGCCTTCTACCTTGTGGAAAAACTGCTCGAGCATGGCGGAGAACAACGTTTCCCATTGCTGGGGTGCACGGCTTTCCTGCAGCGTTTGCCACAAGCTTTCGAGCCGATACACAAACTCTCCAAGGCGGCCCGCCAGGCCGGCCTGTAAGCCGCCAATTTCGCCGTAAGGCTGGACCCCGGCCCAAGGCTCGTCGTCACCCATGCCGTAACCCAAAAGCATGGAGCGCAAGCCAGACTGCCAGGTGTTGCGTTGCAACCCTGCTGGCAGTTCCAGGCTTGCCCGGTGGGCACCGTGCAGGCCCCAGCGTATGTTGGCGCCTTCTACCCAGCGCCTGGCCAGGGGAATGTCTTCTTCGGCTATCTCAAAACGGTCACGGATGCCGGGCACTTCCAGCAGGCTCAGGATCTCGCTCACCGCAAACCGACTGCGCGGTAACGACATGAGCGTTTCCAGGGCAATCAGAACGGGCTCGTGGTTACGCTGGCCCTGGTCTGAAATGGTGAACGGGATATGGCGCTTGCGCCCTGCTTGATAGCGGCCGAACACCGCTTGTATATGGGGCGCGTATACGTTGATGTCTGGCACCATTACCATCACGTCCCGGGGGCGCAGCGAGGTATCTGCGTTGAATGCGGCCAGCAACTGGTCGTGCAGAATTTCCACTTCCCGTTGCGGGCTGTGGGCATCGTGGAAGGCGATGGAGCCTCAGCGGGCACAGACTGGCCCAGGTTGAGTTCACGGCGTTCGTCGCGAATTTCCTGCAGCGGGGTCAGGTTATAGATGTCGTTCTGCAGTTGGTGCAGCAAGCCAGTTGTCTGGCCTGTGCCATGCTCCGAGAAGATGTCGATCTTCTGGTCCGGGGTCTGGAAGCTGGCGCGATACTCATCGGGGTTGTCGAATTCGTCCAGCAGGCGAATGTAATCCCGGCCCTGCTTGCCCCAGGCCGCCAGCAGCGGGTTGGCGTGCTGGTGCAACTGATCTGCATCCTCAACCTTCGACAGTGTGGGATGGCTGGCCCCGCGCTTGCGTTCGGCTCTCAGCAGATCCCGGTCGCTGACAATATCGGCCCAGTAAAATTGTGATGGGTTGTGGACGCACAGCACCACCTGGCTGAAACGGCTGAGTACATACAGCGCTTCCAACGCTTGTCGCGGCAACGACGACACTCCGAACACCACAATGCGTTGAGGTAACCGGCTGGGGTGTGCTGGGGCGCTTATGCGCTGGCCCTCGGCCATAAACCGGGTGTGAATCTGCGAGCGGCTGGTGCTGGCGTCAGCGCCTGTGTCTTCCACCAGTTTGCGCCAGAGCATGGGCTGCCAGCGGGTGTCTTCCTCAATCCGCTTTTCTTCGTTCTTTGGGGTGATGATTACATCCCGGCCCAGCTCCCAAGCAGCCAGCCAATCGGCGCGGAACACCTGATACTGGTCGAACAGATCCGCTACTTTTTCAGCCAGCTGGAACGCCCGCAAATCAGTGTCGCTGCCTTCCAGAAACCGCGCCAGGGGGTTGAACACCTCGTCTGTTTGAACCAGTTCTGGCAGCAGGCGGTAAAGCCGCCACACCAGCCGGCGTTTATCAAAGGGGGATTGCTCCGGCACCTCGCCGTCCGGCAACACGGCCCGATAGGCCTGCCAGATAAACCGCGCCGGGAACAGAAAATCCATACCGGCGGCAATGCCCAGCCCGCCTTCGCTGCCATCTTCCGAACGTTTTTCCGCCAACGCCAGCTTCAGCCACTGGGCAATACCGTTGCTCTGCACCAAAAACGTCTCGCTTTGCAGTGGCGGCAGAGGGTTCTGCTGGCAGATAAACACCACAGCCCGGCGCAGGTCTTCCAGATGGTTGGCGTGCACGGCGTGAAAGCCTGGGGTGATGGTGGCGTGTTCGGGCATGGGTTTCCTTGTCGGATTATCGTCGCAACGTTAATCAGGTGATCGTATTGATTATAAAGAGTAACGCAACTGATGGCAGAATCAGACCGCAGATGCTCTACAGTATGACGGAACGCCGCGACAGGTTGTGTCGTTCTGGCAGGTCCGGCGTATAAAGAGCTTGGGTTGCTATCACTATTTGAGCTGCACCGCAGGCCATCGTAAAGTTGTGGCCTGATTTATCCTCAGCAGCAAGGTCTGCCTTTGTATTTATGAGCATGCACCCCCGGCCCGCCGCAGCGGATCTTGAAAACCCCCTGTACTACCTGGAAAACATGGAAACGGTGGTGGCTTGGGTGGCAAATCACCACGCGGATCTGTTGTTGGAACCAGAGCGTACCCGCCTGCACAATTTCTTTGAGTTACCTCGCCCAGCGCGTGCGTTGTTGACACGAATGGTGATGCGCAGTGGAGATCTGTTTCGCGCTAACAAGCTAAATTACCCGGAACTGGGGAGCCCGGAAGCGCAAGCGCTGGATGAGCTGGCTGCCAGTGGCTGGCTGGATGCCGATCCGCTGTTGACGTTGGATGAGCTTTTTCGACTGTTCACCCTGGCGGAGTTGCGCCCGGCCTTTGCCTTGGCGCTGACTCAGGCAGGGTTTTCCAAAAGCCTGCCCAAAAGCCAAATGCGTGAGACTTTGCGGGACACGTTCACCGATGCCCGCTCGCTGACGGACTGGTTTGATGAAACCATAGCGCCGGCGGTGCGGGTCAGCCACATGGCGCTGTTCGATCGCATCCGCCTTATGTTCTTTGGCAACCTGCGCCAAAGCTGGTCGGATTTCGTACTGGTGGAGCTGGGGCACCATCGCTATGAAGAGGTGGAGTTTACCCCCGAGGCACGGGCCTTTTCTCAACGTAGCGAAGTGGATACCTACCTGGCCATGCATCAGTGCCGGGAGAATTTAGATGCCGGAGTGCCAGCTGCCGAGGTTTGGGCTGAGGTTCCGATGATCACTGATAGCCCCTGGCTGACCAGCCGCCGTGATCGACTGCTGCTTGAGTTGGGGCGGCAGGCGGAGCGTCAGGGCGAACGGGAACTGGCGTTGCAGGCGTTGGCCGGCAGCGGCCACCGGGAGGCGCGATTAAAACAGCTGCGGTTGCTGGAACGAATGAAGCGCTTTGAAGACGCCTGGGCTATTGCTGCGCACTGGCAAAACCACGAGTTGAGCGACGCCGAAGCGCAAGGCCTGGCGCGTATTCTGAAGCGGCTGGCAAAAAAGGTGGGCAAGCCAGTTCCGCCAGCGCCGCAGAGCCCGGAAATCCGTGAGTTCACCCTGACCTTGCCGCAAACCGGCGGCTCGGTTGAAGCGATAGTTCGAGATCACCTGTGGAGTGCCGAGGCTCCCGTGTTCTTTGTGGAAAACACCCTTATTAACAGCTTGTTTGGATTGTTGTGTTGGCACACCATTTTCAAAGCCATACCCGGAGCCTTCTTTCACCCGTTCCATACCGGGCCGGCGGATCTGGTGCGGGACGATTTTGTAGCACGCCGGCAAGCCGAGTTCCGCCAATGTTTTGCGGCGTTGCACGATGGCAGCTATCGCCGCAGAATTCTGGATACTTACGCTGCCAAACAAGGCATTACCAACCCCTTCGTGACTTGGCCCGCGCTAAACGAAGAGCTGCTGGTTCTGGCGCTGGATTGCATACCTGTTGCAGATCTTCAGGTTCTGTTTGAGCGTCTTCTGCTGAATATTCGAGAACATAGAAGTGGCTTCCCGGATCTTATAAGGTTTTACCCGGAGATCGCGGAAAATAAGCCTCGTTACGAAATGATCGAAGTGAAAGGCCCCGGCGATCGACTGCAGGATCATCAAATCCGCTGGTTGCACGCCTTTGCCCGCCAAGGCATTGCCGCCAGCGTGTGCTATGTGCGTTGGCAAAACAGCGGAGCCACACTGTGAAAGTTGCGGTCAGAACGCTCTGCGAATTCGCCGCCCGGGAAGGCGATTTAGACTTTCGTTACACCCCGGCCCCCAGTGCAGAAGAGGGTATCGCTGGCCATCAAGTCATTCAATCCAAACGTGGATACGGCTACAAAAGCGAGTATTCACTTACCGGTAAGTGCTTGGGGTTAGAGCTGTACGGTCGAGCCGATGTGTATAACCCGCATTCCGGCTTGCTGGAAGAAATCAAAACACACCGTGGGGATTTGTCCCGTATCCGGCCTCATCAACGTGCGTTGCACCGGGCCCAGTTACGGGCCTACGGCGCCCTACTCTGCCGCCAGGAAAATCGAAAAACCCTCAAGCTGGCGTTGGTGTATTTCGATATGGGAAAAAACCGGGAAACGCCTGTGACCGAAACTGCCCGCGCCGATGAACTGTGGCAAGAGCTGGAAACTTTATGTGAGCGCTACCGGCTTTGGGCGGAGCAGGAAGCGCACCACCGGGAACAGCGTGATATTCGCCTCGCTGGGCTGCGCTTTCCGTTTGCCCAGTTTCGCCCCCGCCAGCGACAACTCGCCGAAACGGTTTATAAAAATACGGTAAAAGGCGGCAGCCTGCTGTTGGAAGCGCCCACTGGCCTGGGCAAAACTCTGGGCACTCTGTTCCCTGCGTTGATGGCCATGCCCGCTGCAGCACACGACAAGCTGGCTTACCTCACCTGCCGCAATACTGCCAGGCAGTTGGCGGTGGACGCCGTGGAGCGCCTACGGGCCGCGCAGGATGCGCCACAGATATGGCCCTTGCGTACGCTGGAACTGGTGGCCAAGGCCGACGCCTGCGAGCACCCGGACAAAGCCTGCCACGGGGATTCCTGCCCGCTTGCCAAAGGCTTCTTCGATCGCCTGCCAGATGCTCGAGCTGAAGCGGCTCAGGCGGGTACAACACTTACGCAAGACGTATTGGCAACGATCGCTGTCGGCCACAACATCTGCCCATACTTTCTGGCCCAAGAGATGGCGCGCTGGTGCGATTTGGTAATCGGCGATGTGAATCGAATGTTTGATCAGGCGGCCCTGCTCCACGGGCTTACCCGACAGAACAACTGGAAAACCGGCGTTCTGATAGACGAAGCCCACAATCTGGTGGATCGCGGCCGGGGCATGTATTCGGTGCAGCTGGACCAACAGCGGCTGCTGAAAGTGAAGAAAACTGCCCCCAAAGCCTGAGGCCTCACTTGGATCGTACGGCCCGTGCCTGGCAGGGTGTTATCGGTGATCACTCTGAAGCCGGCACCGCTCCGGTGTTTCTGGACAATCTGCCTGGCGCACTGATCAGCAGCCTGCAAGGGCTTGTATCTGGCTTACGGATTTTCTGGCAGACAATCCGCCGGATCTGGAACTGCAGGAAGTGCTGTTTGAATCCGTGGCCTTTATGAAGCTGGCGGATTCATTTGGCGACCATTCCCTGTGCGAATTTCGTCGCGCAGGCCGCGGCCGCGCCAGCCTGAGCATTCAGAATCTGGTGCCGGCGGATTTTCTGCGCGACCGCTTTCAGGCAGCAGCCTCGGTATTGTTATTTTCTGCCACCCTCAGCCCCGGCGTGTATTACCGGGATCTGCTGGGGTTGCCGGAGGACAGCCGGTTCACTTCGTTGCCCAGCCCGTTCAGTGCCGAACAATTGCAGGTGAACTTCACACCCAAGATCAGTACCCGCCAAGCCCATCGCGAGGCGTCAGTACAGCCCATCGCTGAGCTGATTGCGCAGCAGTATCGAGAGCGCAGAGGGCACTATTTAGCGTTTTTCAGTAGCTTTAAGTATTTGAATGAGGCGAGTGCTGCATTGGAAAGCCAAGCCCCGGATGTGCCCCAGCGCGTGCAGCATTCCGGGATGAGTCCACAACAACGAAGAGAGTTTCTGGCTGGGTTCCGCGAAGAATCCGGCAGTGTGGCGTTTGCGGTTCTGGGGGGCGTGTTCAGTGAGGGCATTGATCTACCGGGCGAGCAGCTAATTGGTGCCTTTGTCGCCACCCTGGGCTTGCCGCCGTTTGATGCCTGGCACGAGATCCTGAAACATCGCCTGCACAAGCGCTTTGGCGCCGGTTATGACTACACCTATCTGATTCCGGGCTTGCAGAAAATTGCCCAGGCTGCTGGTCGGGTGATTCGCACACCAGAGGATCAAGGGGTGATCTGGCTGATTGACGACCGCTTTTTACAGCCGCAGATTCGAGGGTTGTTGCCGGGGTGGTGGTTCAAGACTGAGACCGCAGAATAGAGCGGCCTCAGGTTTCAGGCTGGGCGTATCAACCGAAGTGGAAAAACGCCAGCTTGTTGCCGTCCGGATCTTTCACGTAAGCGCCGTAAAACTGGTCTGGAATGCGCTGCCCCGGTTCGCCATCACAGGTCGCCCCCAACTCAATGGCTTTCTTGTGATAGGTATCAACGGCTTCTTTCGAGCCTGGCTGCAATGCCAGCATATTGCCGTTGCCGGGATCGTTTGGCGTACCGTCGAACGGCGTACAAACGGCCAACATAGGGGATTTCATGCTTTCCCCAATGAACGCAATGCGGCCTATATCCAGCAGGAGTTTTGCGCCCATGTCGCCGAGAAGGTCTGTGTAGAACTTCTTGGCTTTTTCCATATCACTGACACCGATGGTCACGTATCCGATCATGTTCTGTTCTCCAGGTTTTGTAACGTATGGATGCAAGACTTTGAGCATAGCACGCCAGCATAATGCGTTGTTTTTCACAGTTGAAGCCTGAGAGCGCCATGCAATGCCACACTGACCTATCTTAAGGAGTGACTCACTTCCGAGCTGGCATTGGCCCGGTTGTACATGAGCTTTCTGATGACTTCGATCGCTACTGGTGTCGCCCTACTTTATACCTACCAAAACCGGTGTGGAAATATTCCGCGATCTGGAGCGCAGAGGTGTTCAGGTGCGAGTACTGACCAACTCTCTGGAGGCCAACGATGTGGCTATGATACATGCGGGTTACGCGAAATACCGGAAACCGCTCTTGGTTGAGTTGTCGAAACTATTGCGTGCGCTCTTGACGCGCGTCAGTGCAACACTAAAATCTGTTGTTATACTGGTAGCAACCTAATTTCATCTGCAATAACTCACGTCTGCACCAGGGAAGAACAATGTCCGGTTCAAACTCCAAAGTTCCCCAGAAGCTTCTGATTACTCTTGTTGTTATCGCAGCGATTGCCACAGTCGCGTGGCAATTTTTGCCGGATAGTGACAGGCTTCCAGAACATATTGCCTCCGGCAATGGTCGCATAGAGGCTACTCAGGTAGACATCGCGACCCGTATTCCAGGCCGGTTGCAGAGCTTTTTTGTGGCTGAGGGCGACCTGATTGACGCCGGCAGTGCGGTGGCTGAAATGGATACCGACGAACTGCAGGCAACTATGGCAGCGGCTCAGGCCAACCTGAATCAGGCACTACAAGCGCAGAACCTGGCCGAAGCAGTGGTCGTTCAGCGTGAAAGCGAACTCCGGCTGGCCCGGTCCGAACTAGGCCGAATGGAATCCTTAGTAGACAAAGGCCATGTTTCCCGCGAGCAGCTTGACCGTGCCCGCACCACTGCAGAAACCGCTGAAGCTGCGCTGCAGGCATCAAAGGCTCAGGTAGCCTCTGCCCGTGCCGGAATTGAAGCTGCAAGAGCCAGCATTCGTAAGGTCCAAACCACCATTGACGACAGCCACCTTATCAGTCCGATTGGCGGGCGTGTGCTTTACCGTCTGGCCGAGCCGGGTGAAGTGTTGGCGGCCGGAGGCAAGGTCGCAACGGTCATCGATGTTACTGACGTGTACCTCACCATTTTTCTGCCCACCGCCCAGGCTGGCAAGGTGCGGGTTGGCTCCGAAGCCGGATTATTCTGGATGCTCTGCCTGATTACGTGGTGCCTGCCCGGGTGAGCTTTGTGGCGGCCGAGGCCCAGTTCACACCCAAGGCGGTAGAAACCCGTAGCGAACGCGAGAAGCTGATGTTCCGGGTGCGCGTCCGCATTAATGCGGAGCTGCTTAAAGCTTACCGTGACCGGGTTAAAACCGGCGTGCCGGGCGATGCCTATGTGCGCGTGGATGAAAGCCAGCCCTGGCCGGAGCATCTGCAAGTGAATCTGCCCAATGGTTGATAAGCCTAACGCCGACGCGATGCCTACAAAACCGGTTGCCCGGCTGGAATCAATAAGCCACTACTACGGCAGCCGTACCGCCCTGCAAAACGTCAGCCTGGATCTTCCCGCTGGCTGCATGGTGGGCCTGATTGGACCGACGGCGTGGGCAAGTCTACCTTGATGGGGCTGGTAGCCGGCGCCCGCCAGTTGCAACAGGGCAGTTTACAGGTACTGGGTGGCGACATGGCCGATTCGCGCTTTCGCAGCAAGGCCGCGCCGCGTATTGCCTATATGCCTCAGGGCCTTGGCGGCAACCTGTACCACACCCTGACGATCGATGAGAATATCGGCTTTTTTGCCGACTTGTTTGGTCTGCGTGGAAAAACCCGCGCCGGCCAAATTGACCGACTGCTGTCGGCTACTGGCCTGCTGGAGTTCCGCGACCGGCCCGCCGGCAAGCTCTCCGGCGGTATGAAACAGAAGCTGGGCCTTTGTTGCGCACTGATCCACAACCCGGAGTTGTTGATTCTGGACGAGCCCACCACCGGCGTAGATCCGCTTGCGCGTAAACAATTCTGGGACCTGATCGACTCTATCCGCGCTCAGCAACCCACTATGAGCGTACTGGTGGCAACCGCTTATATGGAAGAGGCCGAGCGCTTCGACTGGCTGGTTGCAATGGACGGCGCCGCCATACTGGACACCGGCTCGCCACTGGAGCTGAAGCAGAAAACCGGCACAGAAACCCTCGACGAGGCCTTTATTGCCCTGTTGCCGGACGACCGCCAGGAAATCACCGGCACAGACCCGAAAACCGCAGCGCCGGCTGTGGATTCAGCCGATGATGTCCCGGCCATAGAAGCCCACAATCTCACCCTGCGCTTCGGCGATTTTACGGCCGTGAAAGACGTCAGCTTCACCATCCCCAAGGGCGAGATTTTCGGTTTTCTGGGTTCCAACGGTTGTGGCAAAACCACCACCATGAAAATGCTGACGGGTCTGCTAACTCCTTCCGAGGGTGAGGTTTTCCTGTTTGGTGCGCCTCTGGATTCCCGTGATCTGAGCACTCGCCAGCGTGTGGGTTATATGTCCCAGTCGTTCTCGCTCTACGGCGAGCTGACGGTGCGTCAGAATCTGGTGCTGCACGCCAAGTTGTTCCATCTTGCGCCGGAACGTATCCAGCCCAGGATCGACGAGTTGGTCGAAGAGTTCAGTTTAGCCGAAGTGATGGATCAGCTTGCCGGCGATCTGCCGCTGGGTGTGCGCCAGCGGTTGTCATTGGCGGTGGCGGTGGTGCACTCGCCGGAACTGTTGATTCTCGACGAACCTACTTCAGGGGTGGATCCAGGTGCCCGCAACAATTTCTGGCGCCTGCTGCTGCGATTGTCCCGCGAAGACGGCGTGACCATCTTTATTTCCACACACTTTATGAATGAGGGCGAACGCTGCGACCGGATTTCTCTGATGCACGCCGGTGAAGTGCTGGCCTGCGATACCCCTGCTGCGCTGATTCAGCAGGCCGGGGCAGAGAACCTGGAAGGTGCCTTCATGCAAACGCTCGAGGCCGCCGTCGATCCGTCCACAAGCCAGGGCGACGGTATGGTTCTGGGCTCCGACAGCGCTTCTCAGCCTCGCCACCGACGTTTCAGCTGGCAAAGGTTGCTGGCTTACGCCCGCCGTGAAACCCGAGAGCTGTTGCGCGACCCTATCCGCATGTCGTTTGCTTTTATTGGCTCAGCCTTGCTGATGATGATTCTGGGCTACGGCATTACTCTGGATGTGGAAGATCTGCGGTTTGCGGTTCTGGATCAGGACCAGACTCCCCAAAGCCGTGACTACATAACCGCTGTGTCCGGCTCCCGGTATTTTGTGGAGCAACCCGCGGTGTCCAACGTGGAAGAACTGGAACAGCGGATGCAGTCTGGCGAGCTCAGTCTGGTGCTGGCCATACCGCCCGGTTTCGGCAAGGATCTCAAACGCGGCCGGCCCACGGATATCGCGGTGTGGGTGGATGGCGCCATGCCGTTTCGTGGCGAGACCATTCAGGGATACATTCAGGGGCTGCACTTCAGTTATCTGAAAGACCTGGCGCTTCGTACCTATGGCGTCGTACCAGCCTGAGCCTGGTAACCATCGAATCCCGCTACCGCTACAACCAAGACTTCCGGAGCCTCGACGCCATGGTACCGGCGGTTATCCCGATTTTGCTGGTGTTCATTCCGGCTATCCTGATGGCGCTGGGTATTGTGCGCGAGAAAGAGCTGGGATCGATCACCAATTTGTATGTAACACCGGTGAACCGGCTGGAGTTCCTGCTGGGCAAACAGCTGCCTTACATCGGATTCAGCATGTTGAGCTATGTCAGCCTGGTGCTGCTGGCGATCTTCCTGTTTGATGTGCCCGTCAAAGGAGGCGTGCTGACCCTGACCCTGGGGGCTCTGCTTTTTGTGACGGCCACAACCGGTCTGGGCCAGGTAATCTCGGCCTTTGCCTCTACTCAGGTTGCCGCGCTGGCAGCCACGGCCATCGTCACCATACTGCCCACCATTCAGTTCTCCGGCATGACAGAGCCTGTGTCGTCACTGGAGGGTGCCGGTGCGGTTATCGGCCAGTTCTGGCCGGCCACCTGGTTTCTGCAGATCAGCCGTGGCGTGTTTACCAAGGGGCTGACGTTTGCTGATCTGCAGCACTCTTTCCTGATCCTGGCGGCGTTTATTCCGGTGCTTACGCTGATGTCTGTGTTCCTACTTCGTAAACAGGGGCGCTGATGATGGAATCAATCGTCAATATCTGGAATCTGGGAATGAAAGAACTGCGCAGCATCTGGAGCGATAAGGTGCTGCTGGTGTTTGTCGTACTGGCATTTACCCTGATGGTCTATACCGCTGGTTCTGCAGGTTCCATGGAGCTGAACAACACTCCCGTGGCAGTGGTGGATGAAGACCAGACCGCGCTTTCTGGCCATATTATCGCTTCATTGCAGCAGCCCTGGTTCCTGGAGCCTGACCACATCAGCTTTGGCCAGATAGATACCGTGCTGGACAGCGGCAGCCACACCTTCGCACTGGTTATTCCAGAGGGCTTTGAGCGCGATATGCGCACCGGCCGTGTAACCAGCATTCAGCTGAATATCGACGCCACACGAATGACCCAGGCCTTTATCGGCTCGCGTTACATTGAGCAAATGGTCACCATGGAGGTTGCCGAATTCTTACGTAGCGATAGCGCCAGCGCCGCCTTGCCGATCAATCTGGTGGTTCATGCGAGCTTCAACCCTAACCTGGAAGGCACCTGGTTTGGTGGGGTGATGGAGCTGATCACTATGATCACTATGATTAGCATTATTCTGTCTGGTGCTGCGTTGATTCGCGAGCGCGAACACGGCACGGTGGAACATCTCATGGTAATGCCCATCCGGCCCTTTGAAATTATGGCTGCAAAAGTGTGGGCCAACGGGCTTATTGTGATGCTGGCCGCGATTTTTTCGGTGATGGTGATTATCCAGAAAGTACTTGCGGTGCCGATACAGGGCTCGTTGCTGCTGTTTTTCTTCGGCGCGCTGATTCATCTGTTTTCCACCACCGCCATCGGTATCCTGATCGGCACTGTGGCCCGCACCATGCCCCAGTTCGGCCTGTTGCTGATACTCACCATCATTCCCCTGCAGCTGCTCTCAGGCGGCATCACTCCGCGGGAAAGCATGCCTGACCTGGTGCAGAACATTATGCTGGCGGCGCCCACCACCCACTTCGTCAGTATGGCCCAGGCCATTTTATACCGCGGCGCAGGGCTGGACGTGGTATGGCCTCAGATGCTGGCGCTGGTGGGCATAGGCGTGGTGTTCTTCAGTGCTGCACTGGCGCTGTTCCGACGGCATTTGGCAGTTTAGATGGCAGGATGCAGCAGAGTCCTGTGCGCCACAAGAACAAAAAAATGATGAGCTGTTAGCGCTACACCGTATATTGCCAAATTCGGATTTGTCACAATATTCAAAAAAATGGTTTGCCAAGTTGAACGCGCATGTCCTGAACAATGACATCAACGCTGCCACTGATCAGAAAATCGCCCCACCACGGGGTTAGGTTCAGCGAATTGTTGTTGCAGGTAGTCCCGGTACTGGAGCGCTGGCCAGGCTCCTATTTCAATAAACGCTCCTCAGTAACGCCTCCGCACTGTTGTCACTACTGATCAGCTCAGGGTTGTCTTTGCGTCATTGCTCGTTGACTCCGGCCTACTCGCAAGAAGGCCGAAATCTGGTATCGTTGGGCCTAGGTCAGTTGTTGGTATCCCATGGATCTCTTCACTTTGGTAGGTAAAGCGAATGAGGGTACCGGCAACGCCCCCCTACCTCTCCCTGCCGATCCAAAGTGCTGCACTTATTCTTTGAATCCAAGATTCACGACATTTTATGGTAACTCAGATGAAGTTAAGCCCAATCAATGATCCTGCTAAACGAAACAAAGGTTCCTCAATCAATCGGGTTTTAGAAATTGTTGAACTGGTGTCTGTCAGCGAGCGCCCACTTTCGCCCGCAGACTTGGCATTCACTTTAGATATCCCAAAACCCAGTATTCATCGATTGTTGCAACAGTTAGAAGCTGATGGTTTTGTGCAAACGGATTGGCGTGGTTTGATTATTCCCGGCACAAGGCTGGTGAAAACAGCCGTAGGTGTATTAACCAATGACTCACTAGAGAGCTTACGGTTATCTGTTTTACAACGTTTAGCGGCGGAGGTAGGCGAAACCTGCGGTATTGCTATCCCGATTAACCTGGAGATGGTGTACACCGACCGCGTACAAAGTAATTGGCCGCTACAACTTTACTTGCAAGTTGGTGACAATGTACCTGTGTGGTGCACTTCCAGTGGAAAGCTCTATTTGAGTTCACTACCTAAAGCCCAGCGTAAGCGATTAATTAGTAATATGCCGTTACAGCCTCTGACGAATAATACCTTGGTGGATAAGCAACAGTTAGAAGCGAGTTTAGAGCAGATTGCAAAAACGGGTGTTGGTTTGGATAACGAGGAATTCATTGCTGGGATAGTTGCACTTTCAGTGCCGATTCTAAACCCAGAAGGACATTACTTTGCCAGTTTATTTACCCATGCACCGACTATTCGAAAGTCATTAGCGGAGTTGCAAGTTTTTGTGCCAAAACTTCAAGCTGCTGCAAACGAACTGGGCCTCATGCTAAAAGAAGCGACATCGTTAGATCCTCAATAGAACAAGGGTCCATACACATGGGCCGTTGTTCTATTACGCTTACCCTAGTTTAGGGTTGGCATTGAGAATTGCCCCACAGTTGTTGATAAATAGCGATCATTTGCTCAATGCTTGGGACGCGTGGATTATTGCTCGGTGAGCCGGATGCCAAGGCTTGTTTGGCCATGGTTTCGACCAGACTGTCAAAACGCGTTTTGTCTGCACCAAACTCTGCCAATGTCGGAACTTTTAGTTCGCGGTTAAAGGTTTCTAGTGCGTCCAGTAATTTTTGATTGGCCTGCTCGCGGCTATCTTCGGTGGTAGCGACGCCAATAGCTCGAGCGCAATCGGCATAGCGTTCAGGCGCAGATGGGATCGAAAATGCCGTAACACTGGGTAGCAACATGGCATTGGATAGACCATGCGGTACATGGAAGAAAGCCCCGATCGGACGACTCATGCCATGCACTAAGGCCACGGAGGCAGTTGAGAAAGCAACGCCCGCCAAGGTTGATCCCAGCATCATGGCTTCCCGGGCTTCAATGTCGTTACCGTTAGTATAGGCACGCTTTAAGTGCGGGCCGATTAAGCGCATTGCCGATAAAGCCTGGCTGTCACTGAATGGACTGGCTTTTTGACTGACGTAGGCCTCAATGGCATGGGTTAATGCATCAATACCGGTATCCGCTGTGGTGCGCGGTGGCAAGCTTAAGGTTAAATTTACATCAACAATAGCGGCAAGTGGCATAAAGCCAATGCCGGCACACAGCATTTTCTCATCGTTTTTTTCATCGGTAATGATGGTAAAGCGAGTGACTTCGGAGCCTGTGCCCGCTGTTGTCGGAATCGCAATAAGTGGAATACCGATTTCATTAACTTGGCGGGGAAATTTGTAATCACGAATGTTTCCACCATGTTTGCCCAAGATCGCGATGGCTTTTGCGCTGTCTATTGGGCTGCCACCGCCTAAGGCAATAATTACATCGTATTTTTTATCCAACATGCAGGCAAGGCCCGCTTCAATTGATGCTGCAGTGGGTTCAGGCTCTGTGCCGTCAAACACATCTGCCTCCAGACCTTCTTCTGATAATAGGGTCTGGATTTGCTGAATATAACCCAGTTGTACCATTATTTTGTCGGTAATAATGAGTGGTCTGCTGCCACCTAAGGACTGCACGATGCTGGGTAAATGGTTGATGGCTCCCGCACCAATTTCCATAATTCGAGGTAAAGCGACGCCTATAGACATGCTAATTTATCCTTGATAATTATTATTTGTTGTTGGCAAAACCCTTGAACCACAACGCCCGCTACTGAAAAGTAGCGGGCGTTGTGGTCATCAACCCGAATGGGGCAGCCCAGGGAAAGGAGATCAACCCAAGAGGATGGCTGGCAAGCCTGTCACCAACCAAGGAAGATTGTTAACAGCGCGCATGCCAGGATGATCAAGGCTACGAACGGAATCACCGCTTTGTACAGATCAACGATTTCCACTCCCGGCGGCGCCACGCCCTTCAGGTAAAACAGGGCATAGCCGAACGGCGGCGTCAGGAACGAGGTTTGCAGAACCACGGCGACCATCACCACGAACCACAGCATATCCACTTCCATGGCTTCGACGATGGGCAACATGATCGGGAAACTGAGCAGCACAATGCCAGTCCAGTCGAGGAACATACCCAGAATGAACACGAGGAAGAGCATCAGGATCAACGCCCCCGTGGTGCCGCCGGGCATGGCTAATACCAGATCGCTGATTACGCTCATGCCGCCACCGCGGGAGAAAACCCCGGTGAAGGCTGTGGCGCCTACCAGCACCAGCATCACCATGGTGGTGGTCTTGCTGGCATCGATCAGGGTGTTGTAGCAGGTCTTGAGTTTGCGATCCCCGAAAATCAAGAATAGCAAAAAGGCAATGAACACCCCGATGGCTGAGGCTTCCGTAGCCGTGGCCAAACCGGTGAACAATGCCCCCAATACCCCAAGAATCAATGCCATGGGCGGAAGAACGTACTTGAACAACATAATGAGAAGTTCGCCGGTGCTGGTCTGGGCGCGCTCTTCCGGAGGCACCTTCGGGCCGTACGCGGGCTTGATGTAGCAGATGATCAGAACGTAAAGCGCGTACATCACCCCAAGTATCAACCCCGGCACCAAGGCCCCTGCAAACAGGGCCCCTACCGAGACCGGCGAGTAGCTGGCCATCAGGATCAGCATAATACTGGGTGGAATCAGGATGCCCAGACAACCGCTGGCCATGATTACCCCGGCGCTCAGCTCCTTGTTGTAGCCATACTTGAGCATCGGCACAAGGGCGATCATGCCCATCACGGCAATTGAGGCGCCCACGATGCCAGTGGTTGCAGCCAGCAACACTGAGACTATAACCACTGTCAGCGCCAAGCCGCCACGCAAGTTGGCCAGTAGCAGGCGCATGGCATCGAACATTTTCTCGGTGACACCCGAGTCGTTCAGAAACCGCGCCATCAATACAAATAACGGGATCGCCACGAGCACGTAGTTATCCATGGCATTGCCATAGATGTTGTTGATCAGGGTGCCCATCACGTTCAGACCAGGCCCTACAAGGGCACCTATAACCGCGACGCCACCCAGTACAAACGCCAGGGGGTGGCCCATGAACAGGCCGACTATTAACCCGGCGAACATCACCAAGGTGAGCATTTCCGGACTTAAATTCATGTCCGCTCCTCCCGCAGTTGCTGAACCGCGCGGATGAAGATCGCGATACCCTGCAGCAGGATCAATACCGCCGCAATGAAGATGACGCCTTTAACTGGATAAACTGGAATCGACATCATGCCATAGGTGGTTTCGCCGCGGCTGAACGAACGCATAAAGAAACTCCAGCCGAGGCTTAACAGCATCCACATAAAGGGCGTGAAGAAGATCAGGTAGCCGATAACGTCGAGTATCGCCTGCTTCCTGAGTGAGAGTAACCGTTTGATCACGTCGACTTCGACGTGAACATGGTGGCGTAGCCCGTAAGCTGCCATCAGCATAAAATGGGCGCCGAACAGCATTTTGGTGATGTCGAACGCCCAGTCGCTGGGGCGGTCGATGAAGAAGCGCAAAGCAATATCGTAAAGAACGATTATCGTGATAATAGCAATCAGTGGCGCAATGATTCGGCCGAAAACGTCATTGAGCGTATCGATTGCCTTAGCAATTGCATTCATAGAGAAACCCCGCAATCAATACGAAAAGCTGCCTCGATGCGAGGCATCGAGGCAGCGGTGAGCGTCTTACAGGCACTTTTCTATTTTTGCCAGGGAGGGCAGGTTGTCGATGGTGCGGCTCATGTTGAACGGTGCGCTAATATCACGCCAGTTAGCGTAGTTCTCCATGTAGCTGATCATGGAATGATAAACCTTGGCATGCATCTTATCCTCGCAGGCTCCGCGAACGATCACTTCATTGGTGATGTCTTGAATGCGGGCTAGGTCTGAATCGGAGAACTGGCTGATTTCGACACCGGCTTCCTCGAACTTAACGGCGCCGTCTGTCGAACCGCGCTCGGACCAGGAAAGTGACCAAGCCAGGTTGGCGTCAGCAGCGATCTTCAGCTTCTCTTGGGTCTCTTTGGAAAGTTCGTCCCAGGCATCCTTGTTGATCATCACACCAAATACGCTGGCAGACTGGTGCCAGCCGGGCGTGGCCCAGTATTTGGCCACTTCAGCAAATCCGGCCTGGTAGTCAACCCCTGGCGTCGAAAACTCACCGGCGTCGATCACGCCGCGCTCAATGGCCTGATATATTTCACCGCCGGCGATGGTGACCTGTGAGCCGCCGAGTTCCTCTAGAACGCGTCCTTGGTCACGTCCGGAAAGGCGGACGCGCTTGCCGTCGAGGTCAGCCAGGTTTTTGATGGGGGTGCGACCCATGAAACCAGACTCATTATTGGTGATCCCGTACGGTAAGTAGACCATGTTGTACTTGCCGTAGACTTCTTGATAGAGCTCGAAACCGCCCCATTGTTGAATCCAGTTCAGGTAATCCACGCCGTTGAACAAACTGGTGGTCGTGGCTAACGGCGAGAACGCCGAACTGCGACCTGCCCAGTAACCGGGCCAGTCCCCTGCAGCTTCAATGCTGCCGGTTTCGGTGGCATCAAACACTTCGGTACCGGGCATCAAGGTGCCGCCGGCGCGGAAGTTGATTTCTAACTCGTCACCAACCAGTTTGTTGGCGAGCTCAACCCAATGGCGATCGATTTCGATCAACGCCAAATTTTCAGGCCAGGTGGTGGTCATGGTCCACTTTTCTTTGGCCAAAGCAGTAGCGGAAAAGGAGGCAAGAGCGATACCAGCAGCTAGACCGGTGATGGCAAATTGGAATTTTTTGTTCATGTAATATTCCCTAGTATTGGCGTGTGAAATTGTTGTTTTTGATCATCGGGAAATCAAGGTTCGCAGTTGACGTAAGCTTCGAAAGAAGCTTTGGGCAGTGAGTTTACGGCCTTGTCATGCTTACCATTAATGAAGTTTTAATGCGAGGGTTTAACGGTTGAAACGACTTTGTTGTTGCTTGGCTTGGGGTAAGTCATCTGCACAGCCTCACTTTTGTTAGTATTCGTAGCAATTAGCTACGCTTTGGCGTTGTTGCAAATCGAAAAATTCACTTATATTGATACGAACTGTACCTTTATTATTCGAATAATCATTGTTGATCAAGCATACCAGCATGTCAACTAATGGGATTCCTTCCAATGCTGTACAGGTTAACGTTCAGCCACCGGTTAGAGCCCGAATCCAGAAACGAAAAAGGACCCATCCGAAGATGCGCCCTAAGTCGTTGAAATCATGGTCGGCGTGGCAGGATTCGAACCTGCGACCCCTTCGTCCCGAACGAAGTGCGCTACCAAGCTGCGCCACACGCCGATCAATCGTCGATTGTATACAGATCTACGAGGGTTTTTCCAGCCCGGAGCCTAGTAAAAAGGCATCCGAAAATACACCGAGGTTGTCGTATATTGCTACATTGGCGCCGGGAATTGGGCGGGTTTTCAGGTGGTGTTCCGTGTCCTTGCCGTTGCCGGTACGTACCAGCACGGGCTGGCAGCTGGCGGCGAAGCCGGCTTCCAGATCCTTGCGGCTGTCACCCACCATGATGGCACCTTTTAGGGTGGTCAGATGAAGGTGATTACGGATCTGTTCTAATAGGCCTGTGAGTGGCTTGCGGCAATCGCAGCCGTCATCCGGATGGTGCGGACAGTAGGCGATAAAACTGATACTCCCGCCTTGGGCAGTCAACAATCGTTGCAGCTTGTCGTGCATGCGGTCCAACACGTCTGTGCCGTAAAAGCCCCGGGCGATGCCCGACTGGTTGGTGGCGATGGCAATGCGATGGCCGGCTTTGCATAGCCGCGCCATCGCCTCGATACTGCCGGGAATAGGGTGCCAATCATCCACAGAGCAGATGTAGTTGCCATCGTATTCGTTGATGACCCCGTCCCGGTCGAGGATGATCAGCATCGGTCAGCCAGCGGCAGGCAGCAGAGCAATGTCTGCGACACGCAAAAACAGGTTATGGAGTCGATTTAGCAGCGCAAGACGGTTGTCCCGCACGGCCTTGTCTTCTGCCATAACCATGACTTCGCTGAAGAAGGTGTCTACCGGTTCTTGCAGGCTTGCCAGTGATTGCAGCGCGCTGGCGTAGTCGCCTTGCTCAAACAGCGGGAGCACCTTCTGGGCTTGCTGGTCTACGTGTGCTGCCAACGTTTTCTCGGCGGCATCTTGCAGCAAGTTGTTGTTGACGGTTTCGCCAACGCTTTCCCCACCCTGTTTGGACAGAATATTGGAAACGCGCTTGTTGGCGCCGGCCAGAGCCAGAGCTTCCGGCAATTGACGGAAGGCTTCTACGGCTTTTACTCGGCGGTCGAAGTCCAGCGGGCGGGTCGGGCGACGGGCGTGCACGGCCAGATACACCTCAGCACCAATGCCGCGTTCATCGTAGTAAGCACGGAACCGGTCGAGCATATAATCAACAACGCTGGAGGCGGTATGTTCCTCGGTCAGGCCGGTGAAGTTTTCTTCTGCCCATTCACAGCAGGTCTGCAGATCCAGCGGCAGCTCCCGTTCAATGATGATGCGTAGCACGCCCAGAGAGGCACGGCGCAAGGCGAAAGGGTCGCGGGTACCGGAAGGTGGCTGGCCAATACCGAACAGCCCTACCAGTGAATCCAGGCGATCTGCGATGGCGAGCGCACAACTTGTGAGCGTGGTGGGCAGGCTGTCTTTGGCAAAGCGCGGCATGTACTGCTCGTTCATCGCCTTGGCTACATCGGCTGGTTCGCCGTCATCGGTAGCGTAGTACTGGCCCATGATGCCCTGAAGGTCGCTGAATTCCAGCACCATCTCAGTCACCAGGTCGGTTTTTGCCAGCATGGCTGCGCGCTCAGCCAGGGCCGGGTCACTGCCAATTGCGGAGGCGATTTTCTTGGCCAGAGCAGCTACGCGAACGGCTTTGTCGTAAACACTGCCGAGCTTTTCCTGAAACACAATCGGCTTGAGCCGTTCCACACGGTCTTCCAACCGGATTTTCCGGTCGTTTTCGTAGAAGAAGGCAGCGTCTGCGAGGCGCGGCCGAATCACCTTTTCGTTACCGGATACAACTTGCGAGGGGTCTTTGCTCTCAATGTTGGCCACAGTAATAAACAGCGGCAGCATGGTGCCCTCGGCACTTACCACGTGAAAGTATTTCTGGTGCTCCTCCATCGAGGAAATCAGAGCTTCCGCGGGGACGTCCAGAAACCGCTTGTCAAACCGGCCCATCAACGGCACCGGCCATTCATTCAGGCCGGTTACTTCATCCAGAAGGTCTTCATTGATTACGGCTTTGCCACCTGCCTCAGCTTCAGCAAGGGCGCTGACGCCAGCGCGGATCTGCTCACGACGCTTAGCGAAGTCGGCAATGACATAGCCTTCCTGCTCAAGAACCACTTCGTAATCTGCCGGCGTTGGAATGATCAGCGCTTTCGGGCAATGGAAGCGGTGGCCCCTGGTTTTGTTGCCCGCCGTAAGGCCCATGATGGGCGCATCAATAATCTTGTTGCCGTACAGCATAAGCAGCCAATGAACAGGCCGGACAAACTCTGTGCGGTGGGTGCCCCAGCGCATACGCTTGGGAATGGGCAGCGCCGCCAGCGATTGCTCAACCAGGCCGGACATCAGATCTACGGTTGGCTTGCCCTGTTCTACGGTGCGATAGACCAGCCAGGCACCTTTATCGGTTTCCAGTGTGTCTAACTGGTCTGGCGTTACGCCCAGAGATGTAGCGAAACCTGTGAGCGCTCGGGTTGGGTTACCGGAATCATCAAAAGCCGCCTTGATTGCCGGGCCGCGTTTCTCAACGGACTTGTCTGGCTGGGCGTCGGCCAGATCACGTATACGAACGGCCAGCCGTCGCGGCGCGGCAAAGGCTTCTACCTTGCCGAATGTGATGCCCGCGTCTTCCAGGCCCTTGGTAATGCCTTGAGTGAACGCATCAGACAGCGGCTTGAGTGCTTTCGAGGGCAGTTCTTCGACGCCCAGTTCGACCAGAAAATCCTGCTTAGCCATGATTATGCGTTTCCCTGTTCCTGATGTGCCTGCTTCGCTTTTTTGCCTTTCTTGCCGTTGGCCTTGTTATTGGCGGCCTCGGCGATGGCCAGTACTTCCTGGCGTATGGCTTGTGGCGCTAGCGGGAAGCCGAGCTTGCGGCGGCTGTCGAAGTACGCCTGGGCCACGGCCCGGGCCAGAGTGCGCACGCGCAGGATGAAGCGCTGGCGCTCAGTGACTGAGATGGCCTGGCGGGCATCCAGCAGGTTGAAGGTATGAGAGGCCTTCAGAACTTGTTCATAGGCGGGCAAGGCCAGGCCGGCTTCGATCAGTCGGGCGCTTTCGCGCTCATAAACATCAAAACTCTGGAACAGAAACGGCACATCTGCGTGCTCAAAGTTATAAGTGGACATTTCCACTTCTTGCTGGTGGAACACGTCGCCATAAGTGACCGCGCCATCTGGGCCTTCGGTCCAGACCAGGTCGTACACACTATCAACGCCCTGCAGGTACATGGCGATGCGTTCCAGGCCGTATGTGAGCTCGCCGGTTACCGGGTAGCACTCAAGGCCGCCTACCTGCTGAAAGTAGGTAAATTGCGTGACTTCCATGCCGTTCAGCCAGATTTCCCAGCCCAGGCCCCAAGCACCCAGTGTGGGGGATTCCCAGTTGTCTTCCACAAAACGGATATCGTGAACCAGCGGATCAAGCCCCAGAGCTTTCAGCGAGTCGAGGTAGAGTTCCTGAATGTTGTCAGGTGAAGGTTTGAGCACCACCTGGAACTGATAGTAGTGTTGCAGGCGGTTGGGGTTTTCACCGTAGCGACCATCAGTGGGGCGGCGGCTCGGCTGCACATAAGCCGCATTCCAGGTTTCTGGCCCTATGGCCCGCAGGAAGGTAGCCGGGTGAAAGGTACCGGCGCCCACTTCCATATCCAGGGGCTGAAGTACCACGCAGCCTTGCTGCGCCCAGAAATTCTGCAGCGCCAGAATCAAGCCCTGAAAGGTCTTGATGTCCGGAGTGGTGCTGATCGTTGCCTTGTCTGTCGCCTTCTCTGTCACAACGTTTGCCTGCTGATTCGGTCTGTGTGTAGCCACTCTTTGCGTCAATCTTCAACTCACCCGCAAGAGGGTCATTCGGAAAAAAGGCGCATTATACGCGCGCCAAAGCGGTATTTCTAAGTGGAGTTCATACTCTTGATTTTGAACTAGAAGAACGTCAGCCCCACGGCGAAAAGTTTTTCGACCTCCCGTATCCGGGATTTGTCTACCAGGAACAGGATTACGTGGTCGTCCGGCTGCACCCGCAGGTGATCATGGGCGATCAGCACTTCGTTATGGCGCACGATGGCACCAATAGTCGCACCCTGGGGCAGATTGATCTCATCCAGCCGCTTGCCAACCACTTTGGAGGACTTGTGATCCCCATGGGCAATTGCTTCGATGGCCTCAGCAGCGCCTCTGCGCAGTGAGTAAACGTTTACTACGTCACCTCTGCGCACGTGAGTGAGCAGGCTGCCGATCGTGATTTGCTGGGGCGAGATGGCCACATCAATCTCGCCGCCCTGAATCAGATCTACGTAGTCCGGGTTGTTGATCAGTGTAAACACCTTTCGGGCGCCCAGGCGTTTGGCCAGTAACGACGCCATAATATTGGCTTCGTCGTCGTTGGTAACGGCGCAGAACACATCGGTGTTCTCGATGTTCTCTTCCAGCAAAATGTCTTTGTCCGCCGCGTTGCCTTCCAGTACAACCGTTTTACGCAAGTTTTCGGAGAGCAGCACGCAGCGTTCGTGGTTACGCTCCAGCAGTTTCACCTGGTAGCGGGTTTCCAGGGTGTGGGCTAAACGCTGGCCAATGTTGCCGCCGCCGCAGATAAAAATACGCTTGTAGTTTTTTACCAGCGGCTGCAGTTCGCTCATAACCGAGCGAATGTGGTTGGCACCGGCAATGAAAAACACCTCGTCGCCGTCTTCAAGCACCGTATCGCCCCGGGGCATGATGGCCCGGTCTTTGCGGAAGATGGCAGCAACACGGGTATCTATCTTGGGCATATGGGTGCGCAGATAAGACAATTCACGGCCTACCAGAGGCCCACCTTCGGTGGCACGAATGGCTACCAGCCGGGCCAGACCTTTGGAGAATTCCAGTATCTGCAATGCGCCCGGGTATTCAATCAAGCGTGTGATGTGCCGGGTAACCAGCTGCTCCGGGCTGATCATGACATCAATCGGGAAGCCGCCTTCGCCAAACAGCTTTTTGCTGCTGGCGAGGTAATCACTGGCCCGTACCCGGCTTATTTTGGTGGGTGTGTTGAACAGGATCTTGGCAATCTGGCAGGCCACCATGTTGGTTTCGTCGCTGTTGGTAACGGCGATCAACATGTGAGCATCATCTGCGTCGGCTTTCGTCAGCACCGACGGATAAGACGCGTTACCTTGTACCGTACGAATATCGAGGCGATCCTGCAGCTCGCGTAGCCGCACGGCGTCTGTATCGATAACAGTTATATCGTTGGCTTCGCTGGCCAGGTTCTCCGCCAGTGTGCCACCTACTTGGCCAGCGCCGAGGATCAGGATTTTCATGATTCAGGTTTCTCCAGCACGGCATAAAAAAAGCCGTCATGGCTGACCGTGCTGGGAAGAAGCTGTCGCCCTGCACTCATATCGAACCCCCATTGAACGTCTGGCGCCATAAGCGTGGCGCCGTTTTGCTGCTTGAGAAACCGTTGGATTATACGGTGGTTTTCCTGGGGGAACACGGAACAGGTGGCATAGACCAAACGCCCGCCGGGCTTTAGCACCGACCACATGGCTTCCAGAAGCCCGAGCTGTATGCCTGCCAGCGGCACAACATCAGTTTCACGGCGTAGCAGTTTGATATCAGGGTGGCGCCGAATAACGCCGCTGGCGCTGCAGGGCACATCCAGAAGAATACGATCAAAGGGCTGGCTGTCCCACCAACTCTCGATGTCAGCGGCGTCTGCCTGTATCAGTTCGGCGTGTAAATCCAACCGATCAAGGTTTTCCTGAACCCGTGGCAAGCGCGCAGCGGATTCGTCGATGGCAACCACCTCTGCCAAATCTACCTGGCTTTCCAGGATGGCGCAGGTTTTTCCGCCGGGTGCCGCGCAGGCGTCCAGAACTCGCTGGCCCGGCGCCAAGTCCAATAGTGTGGTGCACAGCTGGGCGGCCTCGTCCTGAACGCTGACAGCCCCCTCAGCAAACCAGGGCAACTGGTCAACCTGCACGGGGCGGCTGAGCTGGATTCCGTATGGGGCGAAGGCGGTGGCGGTTGCCTCAATACCTGCTTCGGTTAGTACGGCCAGATATTCATCGCGGCTGAAGCGCCGGGCGTTTACCCGGAGTGTCATGGGGGCTTGGGCGTTATTTGCTTCGAGAATGGCCTGCCAGCTGTCGGGCCAGTTGTGGCGAAGCTTTTCCACCATCCATACGGGATGGCTGAAACGGCTGGAGTCGTTTGCGGGCTCCGGGGCACCTTCGCGTTCGGCGGCCCGCAAAATACCATTCACCAGCCCGGTGAGGTGGGGCTTGTCGAGGGCGCGGCAAGCCTCTACGGATTCGTTCAGAATGGCGTAGGTCGCCTGCTGGCTGAAGCGTAGCTGGAAGAGTGCGACCAGCATCAGGTGGTGAACAATGCGGTCGGGATTCTTCAGGGGCTTTTTCAGGCGGCTGATCAGTTCAGTGTCGAGGCGGTGAAACCAGCGGCAGGTGCCGTAACAAAGCGCCTGAAGCGCCGGGCGCTCGTTGGGGGCAAGGTACTGCAGGGCTGGCGGCAGGCACTGTGAAAGCGACTCGCCGTTTTCTACGGCTAACAAAACACTGGCGGCAACGGCGCGCATGGGCAGGTTGTGGTCGCTCATGTCAGTGCAGCTCCTGTCCGGGCAACAGCAACTGTTTACCGCCGTTAATCAGGTCATTCACGCTTTGGGCACGGGAGCCTGGCAACTGCACGCGGGTGACGCGCAATGTGCCGGTGCCGCAGGCAATATCAATACCCTCCCGCTCACGGCGCAGCACAGTGCCGGCAGGCTTCTGGCTATGCTCTGTGGTAGCTGTGGCCTCGTGTATCCGCAGGCGTTGCTGCTCCAGATCTGTGTAGGTGCCGGGCCAAGGATTGAACGCCCGAACCAGTCGCTCGATGGCCGATGCACTCTGGGACCAATCGATGTGGCCTTCTTCCTTGGAGAGCTTGTGGGCGTAGCAGGCTTGTTCGTCATTCTGAACTTCACCCATGAGCTCGTCCTTCTCCAGCAGGCTCAATGCGTCAATGATGGCAGTGCCGCCCATATCGGCCAGGCGATCGTGCAGGCTGCCGCCAGTATCGGCCGGCTCAATCGCAGTTTGGGTTTTCAGCAACATGGCGCCTGTGTCCAGGCCTTTATCCATTTGCATGATGGTAATGCCGGTGTCTTTATCACCGGCGGCAATGGCGCGATGGATAGGCGCGGCACCACGCCAGCGGGGCAGCAAAGACGCGTGAATGTTCAGGCAGCCATGGGTGGGGATCTTCAATACCGCTTCAGGCAGAATTAGTCCGTAAGCCGCAACGATCATGATATCAGGCTGCAGATCTGCCAGCTCTTGCTGCGCTTCCGGAGTTTTCAGGCTTTCTGGCTGGAACACGGGGATGGCGTTATCCAGAGCAACCTGCTTCACCGGGCTAGGCTGGAGTTTGCGACCACGGCCTGCAGGCCGGTCTGGCTGGGAATACACGCCCACGATGGTGTGATGGGTGCTCAGCAGGGCTTTGAGAGCCGTCGCTGCAAAATCCGGAGTGCCAGCAAAAACGAGTCGCACGGTGTTGGGTCTCTGTTCCGTTGAATACGAAAAGACCGGGCCAAGGCCCGGTCCGGTGCTTCTTACAGGATTCTCTCGCGCCCTTCAGGCAACGCTTACGCGCTCTGCTTTTGAAGCTTTTCCAGCTTCTTGCGAATGCGGTTGCGCTTGAGGTTGCTTAGGTAATCCACAAACAGTTTACCGTTCAGGTGATCCATCTCATGCTGGATACAAACCGCCAAAAGGCCACGAGCTTCGATTTCGAAAGCCTGTCCATTCTGATCCTTCGCCCGGATGATGCAGTGTTCTATTCGTTCAACGTCTTCATAAAAGCCGGGTACGGAGAGGCAGCCTTCCTGCATGGCTTCAAGATCGCCGTCCAGCACCTCAACCGTAGGGTTGATAAACACCCTTGGTTCGCTGTTGTCATCAGACAAGTCCATCACAATGATTTGTTTGTGGACGTTTACCTGAGTGGCCGCCAGGCCAATGCCGGGCGCATCGTACATGGTCTCGAACATATCGTCGATTAAGGTACGGTCGGCGTCTGTCACCTCATCCACCGGCTTGGCAATGGTGCGCAGACGGGGGTCTGGGTATTCCAGAATGTCTAGTATCATAATGCTTGCATGCCTGACTTTTTACGTTGTCTTTTGTAACTGCGTGAAAGCGATCTCTGAAATGCGACAGCGTACTGCGCAAATTGTTCCGCTCGCACTAATATAAGCAGCGTTACGCCTCTTTGGGTACATTATCCAACAATTCGTCGATTGAGTACAAACTGATCAGGCAATAGTTAAAAACTTTCGAAAGTGGCATAGAATTTACTGGAAGAACAAAACATAACATCACAATTTGCGAGACTTCTTCTATAGTAACTTGCATAACAACGTAATAAGCTGCAGTCAAATAGCTGCATCCTTACCTGAATGCATAGAATCAAGGCACGCGATCAAGGACTTAGACAATGAGGAAACTGCTGTACGCTCTGGCAGCCACTACGCTGCTATTAACCTCTTGGGCTCATGCCGCACCAGAACTGCGGTCTGATCATCCTGAGCGTTACACTGTTGTGAAGGGTGATACACTTTGGGACATTTCGGGGCGTTTTCTGGATGACCCGTGGTACTGGCCGGAAATCTGGCACGTTAACCCACAGGTATCTAACCCCCATTTGATTTACCCGGGCGATCGTCTTGCTTTGGTTTATATCGATGGCAAGCCCCGCATCACCAAGGTGGCGTCCAACAACGGTATTGTGAAACTGTCACCAAAGGTGCGCTCCGAGCGGATCGATACGCCGATTCCGGCAATCCCCCTCGATGCAATCAGCAGCTTTTTGACGGATACCCGCATTGTCAGCCCTGAGCTGATCAATGAAGCACCGTATATTCTGGAAGGCGAGGACAGCCGTATTATTATTGGCGCCGGCGACCGGGTTTATGCCCGTGGCAAGAAGCCTGCGGATAAGGTGGGTGTTTTCCGTCGCAGCAAGGAATTTATTGATCCGGATACCGACGAATTTCTTGGTTTGGAAGCACGCAGCATTGCCCGTGGTGACGTTTCTGCCGAGAACGGCGATGTGTTGACCGTAGACCTGACACGCTCTAGCGAAGAAGTGCGTATCGGTGACCGCTTGTTGGTGAATGAAGATCGTCGCCTGACTACCAGCTTTATGCCAAGCTCTCCTGACGAAGAGATCGAAGGCAAAATGATTGCTGTGGATGGCGGTGTTACCCAGATTGGTCAGTACAATGTGGTGGCTATCAACCGTGGTGAGCGTGAGGGATTGAAAGCCGGCAACGTGATGGCGGTTCTCAAAGCTGGTAACTTCGTGCGCGACCCCATAACCAAAGAAACCGTTGAGCTGCCCTCCGAGCGAGCTGGCCTGCTTATGGTATTCCAGGTGTATGAAAAGATGAGCTATGGCCTGATTCTTCAGGCAACCCGCCCGCTCTCGGTGGGCGATAAGGTTACTAACCCCTGATCCCATAGCCGGTTAGTCAAAAGCCGGGCCAGGAAGGCCCGGCTTTATTGTTTTCAAGGATGATGCTGTGTTTTCCTCTTGTTCCGCCCAATGGCTGTTTCTCACCTGTTTGCCCAAGTTTGGACGAACAAGGCGTCGAGCCATGCTTGCAACCATTCCCAACCTCACAGACCTTCTCACCAGAAACCCGGCAACGTTAAAAGCCCATGGCTTGCATGGAGAAACTGTGGCGGCAATTCTGGCCTGGCAACAGCAAGACGAAGCCAACACCGTGATACAGGCTGTTCGGCAGATACTGCTGAATTGTGAGCGACACGAAATTGAACTTGTTAGCTGGCAACACCCCCATTACCCGGAAGCTCTTCGCCACATTCACGATGCGCCATTGGTGCTGTACGCCCGGGGCGACTCGGGTCTTTTGAGCCGCGAACAGATCGGCGTTATTGGCAGCCGCAATGCGACACCTGCAGGGCTTGATCACGCTCGCCGCTTTGCGGCAGAGCTGAGTAGGCGGGGCTTGCTGATAACCAGCGGCCTTGCGCTGGGTGTGGATGGTGCCGCCCATGCCGGTGCACTGGATGCCGGCTACGCAACCATTGCCGTCATTGGCTGCGGGCTTGACCGTATTTACCCAAACCAGCACCGCAGGCTGGGAGAGCGGGTAATTGGGGACGGCTTGATGATCTCCGAATATCCGCCAGGTACGCCTGCAAGAGCTGCACATTTCCCCCAGCGTAACCGTATTATCAGCGGCCTGAGCCGCGGCATTCTGGTGGTAGAAGCGGGCCTTAAAAGTGGCTCGCTGATTACCGCCCGTATGGCGTTGGAGCAGGGGCGCGAGGTGTTTGCGATTCCCGGATCGATTCACAGCCCGGTGGCGCGTGGGTGTCACGATTTAATCAAACAGGGTGCCCGCCTGGTTGATCAGGTGGATGATATTCTGGAGGAACTGGGAGCGTCCTGGTCACTTCCAGCTGGATTTACCGCACAGGAGCCCGGGGACACAGAGCCTAAGGCCGAGCGGCCCGCAGTCCGCGCAACAGATGCTCTGGATAGCCGGGAAATCGCGGTGTTTGAGGCATTAGGGTATGATCCCCAGTCAACCGATGCACTGTGTTCGGCAACCGGGCTTCCGGCCGATCAGCTTGTCCAGTCGCTTCTGCTTCTCGAGCTTGAAGGACTGGTGAGTTCCGCCCCCGGAGGTTTCCAGAAAATCGCCTGAGCCAGTGTGATGATTCATTCTGCTATTGGTCTGACACCCTATACATGGCTGCGCTTAATCCTCTAAACAACCAGCAGTTACAGCTTGCCTGCAGCACGATTCTGCAAGGCGGCGTTATCGCCTACCCTACTGAGGCTGTCTGGGGCTTGGGGTGCGACCCCTGGAACCTGCAGGCAGTCACTCGCATTCTGGAACTGAAGAACCGGCCAATGGAAAAAGGCATGATTCTGGTTGCGGCGTCTGTAGAGCAAGTTCGCTTTTTGCTCGACCCCCTACCCCAGGCACTTCAGCTGGCGGCTCTAAGCCACTGGCCCGGCCCGGTTACCTGTGTGCTGCCGGATGTGAACAAACAGGTTCCTGATTGGGTGCGAGGCAGCCACAGCTCTATTGCGGTCAGAGTGAGTGAGCACCCGGTGGTCCAAGCCCTATGCGAAAGCGCTGGCATGCCTTTGGTCTCTACATCCTGTAACCCGGCCGGGCGGGAGCCAGCGCTTAACGAACAGCAGGTTCGCGGGTATTTTGATGGCCAGCTCGACCAGATTGTGCCGGGCGCTCTTGGCGGTAACCAGAAACCCAGCCACATTATTGATATTGTCAGCGGTAAACAGCTTCGTTAGGAGAATTCATGCCACAGCAACCGGATAGCAATGCGGTTAAGCAGTATCTGCTTGGCTTGCAAGACACCATATGCCAGCGCCTGGAAGCGCTGGAAGGCGGAGCAGAGCTTGTTCGTGACGCCTGGGATCGCCCTGAGGGCGGCGGCGGTGTAAGCCGCGTGATCAGCAATGGCCGCATTTTCGAAAAGGGCGGTGTTAATTTCTCCCATGTAATGGGCGAGACCATGCCAGCGTCTGCTACCGCGCACCGCCCCCACTTGGCAGGTGCACCCTGGCAGGCTATGGGTGTGTCCCTGGTAATTCACCCAAACAACCCTTATGTGCCCACCTCGCACGCCAATGTAAGGTTCTTTATCGCCACGCCGAAAAATAGCGAACCGGTTTACTGGTTTGGGGGTGGTTATGATCTGACCCCTTACTACGGCTTTGATGAAGATTGCGTGCACTGGCACAAGACGGCAAAGGATGCCTGTGCGCCCTTTGGCAATGACACATACCGCCGCTACAAAGACTGGTGCGACGATTACTTTTACCTGCGCCACCGGGATGAACCACGGGGTGTTGGCGGGCTTTTTTTCGATGATCACAACACCGGGGATTTTGAGCAGGATTTCGGGCTGATGAAATCCGTGGGTAACAGCTATATTGAAGCTTATGAACCCCTTGTGCAGCGCCGAATGGACCACGCTTACGGCGAGCGCGAGCGGAATTTCCAGCTTTACCGGCGCGGCCGCTATGTAGAGTTTAACCTGGTGTACGACCGTGGCACCTTGTTTGGCCTGCAGTCCGGTGGGCGCACAGAATCCATACTGATGTCGCTGCCGCCGTTGGTGCGCTGGGATTACAGCCGCGTACCGGAGGCCGGTAGCGAAGAAGCTCGCCTAACGGAGCACTTCCTCACCGGCCGCGACTGGCTAGCCGGCGACACGCAGTAAACGAGGTAAGCTATGAGCAACGAGCTTTATGCGGTGGTGGGCCACCCGATAAACCACAGCAAATCGCCGAGAATCCACAGCCTGTTTGCCAAGCATACCGGCGAGCCCGTGGAGTACACAGCGATTCAGGCGCCCCTGGATGGCTTTGCGGCAACGGTTCATCAGTTTTTTGACAGTGGTGGCAAAGGCTTGAACATAACGGTTCCCTTCAAGGAGCAGGCCTGGGCGCTGGCGGATCTCCGGGAGACCAGAGCTGAAAAGGCGGGTGCCGCCAATACGCTGTACCAGAACCGTGAGGGCCAACTGGTGGCCGACAATACCGATGGTCAGGGGCTGGTGCGGGACCTCACGATCAATCATGGCGTTCAGCTTAAAGGTGCACGGATACTGATCCTGGGGGCCGGGGGGGCTGTGCGTGGCGTTCTGGGCCCTTTGCTTGAGCAGCAGCCTGCTTGCCTGACTATCGCAAACCGCACAGTGGCCAAAGCCGAAGCACTGGCTACACTGTTTGCAGATGAGGCAGACGTGACACGTCTGAACGCCTGCGGGTTTGAAACACCAGATCAGCCCTTTGATATCATCATAAATGGCACCAGTGCCAGCTTGCTGGGAGACTTGCCACCCCTTTGCACAAATGTGATCGCGGCCGGCACAGTTGTTTACGACATGATGTATTCTTTACAGACAACCACGTTTAATCAGTGGGCTCTGGACAATGGCGCCGTCCGTGTATTCGATGGCTTGGGTATGCTGATTGAGCAGGCCGCCGAATCGTTTCTTGTGTGGCGGGGCGTGCAACCGGACACAGCGCGGGTCATTGATGCGTTGCGTAACGATTGAGCGCGCGCACCGCACCGGGCCAGTCCCAGATACAACAATCCGTAAGAGCTATCCGTAAGGGCTATGCATGGACATTCTGACCCTCGTAGGCTTGTCGCCGGTATTTTGATTGTGCTGTTGGCGATGTTGGCAAACGCCTCACTTCTCACCTTTCTCAATCTCCCGGGTTTGGCCATAGTTATTGGCGGCACCTTCGCGGTAACGCTTATAAAATTCCGAATGTCCTCTGTGATGAGCGCTTTCCGTCTGGCTATGAGTGCCGCGTTTACGGATAAAGTCGAACGACCCACGGAGCTGATCCGCGAGGCAGGCGTGCTTGCCATGGTGGTGCGCAAAGAGGGCATTCTGGGCCTGGAAAACCACCAGACCGGCAATGAATTCCTGCAAAAAGCCATTAACCTGTGTGTAGATGGCCACCCGCCTGAACTGGTTGAAGAGGCACTGGCTCAGGAATCCCAGCAAATGGCCGAACGCAATGAAGTAGCGGAACGAGTATTCCGGGGCATTGGCGAGTCTGCGCCGGCTATCGGGATGTTAGGTACCCTGGTGGGTTTGGTGCAAATGCTTAACTCGCTGGACGACCCCTCCTCCATCGGCCCGGCCATGGCGGTTGCCCTGCTAACCACACTCTATGGCGCGTTTATTGCCCAACTGATTGCGCTTCCTCTGGCCGACAAGCTCCAGTTAAAAGGCGAAGACGAAAGCCGCAACCAGATTCTGATCATCACATCCATACGCAACATCATGCGTGGTGAAAACCCCCGGGTAATGACCGAAATGCTCTCCTCGTTTGTGACACCGGATCAGCGCACGGGTTTGGCGCCGGAGCGGGAGGCCTGAGGTTTTGCAAACTATCCAGAAAGCCCGCAAGCCCCGGCAGAAAAACCAAACACCTGCGTGGATCGTTACCTTTGCCGATCTTGCCACGTTGCTGCTGACATTTTTTATTCTGCTGTTGTCGTTTGCGGAAATGGATATTGAGAAATACAAAGCTATGGCCAACTCCATGTCTGCCGCGTTTGGTTCTGAAAACGTACTGGGCGACAATATTGGAGGCTCGCCCATTACTCTGGTTGAGTCAGACACAGTCTCCCTGCCAGAGCCCACGGATTCCACGGCCAGTGAGCCTGAATTCATTGATGAACGAGCGCTGGAATCCGCGTCTACGGCTATTTCCGGCGGCGTTATAGATCTGGCCAGCAGAATGATCGGTGAACTGGAGAACGAAGTGGCGTCGGGGGCTTTGAGTGTCAATTACGACAAAAACAAAGTGGTTATCCGATTCTCGGAAGAAGCCACCTTCCGTTCTGGCCAGGCAGCCATAAAACCGGAAATGATCCCCATTATTGAGCGGGTAGTGGGCGTGTTAGCTGGCTGCACCGGCGACGTGCTGGTCTCTGGCTACACAGATAACCAACCCATCTCCAGCAGCCGATACCGCTCTAATTGGGATCTGTCCGCCGCCCGGGCCGTATCCGTGGTGCACGAACTGGTTATGACCCAACAGGTACCCGCAGAGCGAGTCGTGGCTGCCGGCCGTGCGGAAACCAACGCCCTTGCCCCAAACGACACCCCCGAAAACCGAGCACTGAACCGGCGGGTAGAAATTGCCATTCGCGATCCAGAATGCGATGACGCGGTTTCAACGGGAGATTTGCCTGTGGAAATCCTGCCCTGAATCGTCTGTACCATTCCCTGCTTTAACGGCTCTGATCAACCAGATATTCGTCTTTGAGCTTGACGTAGTTAGCCGCCGTATACTTGAAAAACGTACGTTCGTTGTCCGTTAAACGCCGTGCCTTCTTGCAGGGCGAGCCCACATAAAGATGCCCGGATTCCAGGATTTTCCCCGGCGGCACAAGACAACCCGCCGCAACGATCACCTCATCCTCCACCACCGCGCCATCCATAATAATACAGCCCATACCCACTAACACCCGGCTGCCAACCGTGCAGCCATGTAACAAAGCCTTATGCCCAACGGTCACATCGTCTCCAATAATAAGGGGATAGCCACCCGGGTTATAATCGCTGGCATGGGTGATATGAAGCACCGATCCATCCTGAATACTGCAGCGGTCACCGATGCGAATTTTGTGCATGTCACCACGCACCACCGTCATTGGCCAGATGGAACAATCTTCGCCGGTTTTGACATCACCAATTACCACAGCGCTGGGATCCACTAGAGTGCGATCTCCTAAATCTGGCGTGGTACCCTTGTGAGAGCGTACATTCGTCATTACATATACTCATTAGATGAAACTATTCCCCGAACTCCATTCCCGGGGCCCAATAGCTAAGCGTTACTCGTGTCACGCTACTTTACCAACTCATTGCTGAGAAGGGGATCCATGAATAACCCATTACTGACTGATGACTTGCTGCCAAAATTCGAACATGTGCGCACCGAGCACATGGAAACGGCGATTGACCAGATTCTCAGCGAAAACCGTGTGAAAATCGCCAGCCTGGCTCAGAACGAAGACCCGGATTGGGACACCCTGGCCCAGCCCATGCAATCGCTTGAGGATAAGCTCAGCAACGCCTGGTCCGTCATTTCGCACCTCAATGGCGTTATGAACAACGACGACCTGCGCAAAGTCTACAAAAACTGCCTGGAAAAGCTCACTGAATACAGCACCGAACTGAGCCAGAACGCCGCCCTGTGCGAAGCCTACAAAAAGCTTGCGGCCCGGGATGATTTCAGCGAACTGAGCGAAGCCCAGCGCAAATCCGTAGATAACACCTTGCGAGACTTCCACCTTGGGGGTGTAGATCTTCCCGACGACCAGAAAAAGCAGTATGCGGCCCTATCGCGCGAGCTATCGGAGCTCACCAACCGCTTTAGCGACAACGTTCTGGACGCCACCCAGCATTGGTTCAAGCACATCACCGATGTGGAAGAGCTCGCTGGCATACCCGAATCCGCTATCGAAGGCGCGAAACAGGCTGCCAGCCAAAAAGAGCTCGATGGCTACGTGATTACCCTGGACTTCCCCAGCTTCTTCCCGGTTATGACCTACTGTGACAACCGCGAGCTACGCCACGAAGTCTACGAAGCGTTTGTTACCCGCGCCTCCGATGTGGGGCCAGACGGTGGCACCTGGGACAACACTCAGGTTATGGCTGAAATCCTCAAGCGCCGGCACGCGCAGGCCAAGCTACTTGGCTTCAACAACTACGCCGAGCGCTCCCTTGCCACCAAAATGGCTCGGGACAGCGACGAAGTATTGGGTTTTCTTAACGAACTGGCGGCTAAATCCAAGCCGGTCGCGGAGAAAGAGTATGCTGAGCTCAAAGCATTCGCCAAAGACCAGCACGGGCTGGAGGATTTGAAGGCCTGGGATGTAGGCTACTACAGCGAAAAACTGCGCCAAGAGCGTTACGATATTTCCCCTGAAACCCTCCGCCCCTGGTTCCCGGTGGATAAAGTGGTGCCTGGATTGTTCCGGGTGGCGGAAAAACTGTTCGATGTGCAAATTGAAGCCAAACCAGACGTGGAAACCTGGCACGAAGATGCCACCGCTTACTGCATCAGCCGCAACGGCGAACCAATCGCCTGGTTCTACTTTGATCTGTTTGCCCGCCAAGGCAAGCGTGGTGGCGCCTGGATGGCAGACTGCCGGGTACGCTGGCGCAACCTGCGCGGTAAGCTGCAGCTACCGGTAGCGTTCCTCACCTGTAACTTTACGCCACCGGTCAACGGCAAACCGTCGCTGCTCACCCACGACGAAGTCACCACCTTGTTCCATGAGTTTGGCCACGGGCTGCACCACATGCTGACCCAAGTGGATGTCATGGAAGTTTCAGGTATCAACGGCGTGGCTTGGGATGCGGTAGAGCTGCCCAGCCAGTTCCTGGAAAATTGGTGCTGGAACCCTGAGTCTCTGGCGCTGATTGCCAGCCACCATGAAACCGGTGAGCCGTTACCGGAAGACCTGTTGCAGAAGCTGCTGGCGGCCAAAAACTTCCAGTCCGGCATGGCCATGGTTCGGCAGCTGGAGTTCTCCCTGTTCGACTTCCGCCTGCACGCAGAATTCACTGAAGAGGCCCCCACCAACCCGCTGCACATGCACCGCAAAGTGCGCGAAGACATTGCGGTGGTGGACGGCCCCGAGTTCAATCGCTTCCCGAACTCGTTCTCCCACATTTTCGCTGGCGGCTATGCTGCAGGTTATTACAGCTACAAGTGGGCGGAAGTGCTGGCTGCGGATGCCTTCTCGCTGTTTGAGGAAAAGGGCATTTTTGACCCGGAAACCGGCCGGGCATTCCTGCAGAACATTCTGGAAAAAGGCGGGTCACAGGAGCCAATGGAGCTGTTCAAGGCGTTCCGTGGTCGTGAGCCGCAGGTGGATGCTCTGCTGAAGCAGACGGGTATCACGGATGACGCGGCCTGATCCAACCCTCTCCGGTGGTCGTTATGGCCACCGGGGTTTTAATCTGGAGTTACGTTATGGCGAGCCCTAAACGTTTTATAGCCGGTGCAGTTTGTCCCCGCTGTGCGGAGATGGACAAGATTATGATGTTCACCGACGATGCCGATAAGCAGGTTCGGGAGTGTGTGGCTTGCGGTTTTACCGATGCCATCGCGGATTTGGAGGCGCCTGCCAACCCTGAGTTAGAGACTCGGGTTAACACGCGTGATAACGAAGACGATCATACGGTTAAGCAGGTGGTGTTTTTTAAGGCTGGGAGTGAGGACTAGAGATTTTAAGGATTGTAGCCTGCTGGGTTGGCAGGGTACGAGGCCGCGGCGGTATATTTTTCTTCTGGGAAAAAACAACTCGCTGCGCTCAGACATTTTTTTTCCCGGCAGAAAAACATCCCCCCACGTCCTCTTGTTCTTACTGCGAAGATAGATTGGTTTAAAAGATAAAGAAGTTCAGTTCGTTCAGTTCGTTCAGTTCGTTCAGTTCGTTCAGTACGGTTTGGTTTCAGGAATTGAGTGTTGCGAGTCGTAAAAGCCTTGCCAAGAACGCTTACTCTCCCCATCTTTTCCCTAAGATATCTGTAACGTGTGTTCAGAGGGTGCGGGGGTACTTTTCTGGCGGAAAAAAGATGTTTGAGCGCAGCGAGTTGCTTTTTTCCAGAAGAAAAGTACCCCCGTGACCTCGTAGCCTCAGAACCAGCAGGCTACGTAACGAAGGCCAACTCCAAACTCAGAGAACCATAGCCGCCAACCACCCAAAGCCGAGCAATGGCAGGTTGTAGTGCAAGAACGTGGGCACCACGGAATCCCAGATGTGGTTGTGCTGGCCGTCTACGTTCAGGCCGGCGGTGGGGCCTAGGGTGGAATCCGACGCTGGGGAGCCTGCATCACCCAGGGCGCCGGCGGTGCCGACCAGGGCTACGATGGCGAGGGAGCTGAAGCCCATTTCCAGGGCCAGGGGCACGTAGAGGGCGGCGATGATGGGGATGGTCGAGAACGATGAGCCTATGCCCATGGTGATCATCAGGCCAACAAGCAGCATCAGCAACGCGGCCATGGGTTTGTTGCTGCCGATAATGTCTACAGAGCTTTGTACCAGGGTGGCGATTTCACCGGTTTCGCGCATCACTTCCGCAAAACCTGAGGCCGCGATCATGATGAAGCCGATCATGGCCAGCATTTTCATGCCTTCGGTAAACAGGTCGTCTGCCTCTTTCCACTTTACTACGCCAGAGAGGTTAAACAGCAGGAAGCCTGCCAGTGCACCGAGAATCATCGAGCCCAGCCAGAGTTGAACCACGAAGGCGACGACAATGGCGACAACGGCCATGATCAGTGTGCCCGGGCTGTAAGACACATTTACGCGCTCGGTGCGGGTAATGGCTTCCAGATCGTATTCGCGGTCGCCACGGTAGGTGAAGAATACGGCGACCAGCAGGCCGCAGAGCATGCCCAAGGCTGGCAGCGCCATGGCGTGCATAACGCTCAGGCCTTCTGTTTCGCCGCCGTTGGCGCTGATTTTTGCCATCAGGATTTCGTTAAGGTAAATGCCGCCGAAGCCTATGGGCAGAAACATGTAGGGCGTGATCAAACCGAAGGTGAGCGCACAGGCGACCAAGCGGCGATCCATTTTCAGTTTGGCCATCACGTAGAGCATGGGTGGCACGACCAGCGGAATGAACGCGATGTGAATGGGCAGGATATTCTGTGACGACAGGGCAATCAGCACCAGCACGCCGATAATCATGTAGCGCACGCTTTTAGCCGCAGCGCTGTTGTCCTGCTGGCCAACCATGGCGAGGGTTTTGTCTGCCAGCGCGTGGGCCAGGCCGGATTTGCCAATGGCAACGGCGAAGGCGCCGAGTGTGGCGTACGACAGGGCAACGGTAGCTCCGCCGCCAAGGCCACTGTTAAACGCATCGATGGTGGCTTCCAGGGATAGCCCGGCAATCAGGCCGCCAGAGACGGCACCTACAATAAGAGCAACAACAACGTGGATGCGGGCCAAGCTCAGCACGAGCATGATTAGCACCGCGGCGACAACGGCATTCATGGGAAAACTCCGGAAGTAGCTTAGTGGGTTAGGCGGCCTTCTTGCGAAGGCTGGGATTATGAAAACGCGGTAATGTGCAGTAATTGGCCAGCTGAGTCAAAGAACTTGTGTAACGGTCAGTCCCGATCAATACGAGCAAAACGTGGGACCTGTTCACCTGCCACGTTTACGGTTTCCCGGAACATGTTTAAAGGGCGCACCCACAGGCTGTAATCGCCATACAAACAGCGGTAAACCACTAATTTTTCATCAGTCTCGCTGTGCCGGGCAATGTCGATTACCTCGTAATCTTTGCCCTTATAGTGTCGGTAGCGCCCGGGTCGGATATCAATCTTTTTTTCAGTCATTCTGGTCTTTGTCCCATGTTCTCAGAGGTGGCGAATGTCTGGGTACAGCGGCAGCAGTTGTTTGATCAGTCGGTTCTGTGCCACCGGGGGTATCTGGTTTGCCTCCATGGCTAGAATAAGGTTTTCTGCCAGCGCGTTAAACTGGGTGTTGGTGATACCCATTGCTGAGTGGGCCTCCCGCATTCCGCGCCCCGAATATGTGCATGGGCCGCCACTGAGTTCACATAGCTGGTCGGTAAGGTGGCGATGGAACTGCGCAACATCTATGCCCTTGAACTGATGGTTAATGCGCTCGTCAGCAACAATCAAATAGAGCAGATCTTCTACCACATCGGCGATACCGGATCGCTCTCCGAGTTGCAGATACAGGCTGTTGTCAGACTCGCTGGGATGGCTTTGGCAGCCACTCAAGACAAGCCCTGCGAAGATCAAAAGCACGGCGATGTATGTCTTGCTTGCGCTCAGCCCCATGATCAGAAACTCCCCTGCAGCGACAGATAAACACCCTGCTGATCTTTCAGGGTGGCGACATCGCCAAGATTAACGAATGCCGCCGTTACAGCCAGCCGGCGATCGGGTACCCAGGCGATGAACACATCCCACCAGTCGTCTTCCCGTGCAAAACTCAGGTTGTCCGGTTTTTGCCGGTACTCGGCGCCCAGCAGCCATTGTCGGTTGATAAACACACCGACACCGCCTTCCGCCATCACCTCGTAGCCGTTATTCAGGTCGCCGCCAAAACCTAGCAGGCCGCCCTGGTTGGCACGAGTGCCGCGCACCGTCGCGTTCACCAGCAAATTGCGGCCAAAAACCGCGGCAAAAAACACTTTGGAGCCGGACACGTACACATCTGTGCCACTGTCATCCCGGGCTCCGATAGCGTTGGGCACAGTGAAATCCCGCTGCCGTTTGTGCTGTATGCCTGCAGACCATTGCCCCCATGGGCTGTATAGCACATCGCCAGCCAGTCGTACTTTCAACCCGAAAATGTCCTGATTGAGCTCATCCTGCTCCAGCCCAAAGCCGTCTTTGAGGGCGAATACCAAACTGTCGAGATCCAGTGTCTGGCGCGCGACGGTCACCTCAACCCGGTTATTCCAGTTCAAGCCGGCGCCGGCAACGGCGAGCGTGTAGTCGTCCACTTCGGCTCGGCTCAGGGCCAGGGTGCCACCCCATTCTTCGTCGTCGGCGTAACTGCCAAGCATCGCCCAGGGCACGAGTCCGCCGCCGGCGCTGCCTTCTATGCTGGTCACGCCACCGGTTGCCCAAATTCGGCTGCCCACATCTGCCATAGCCACGGGCGAGGCAAGAAGCCCCAGAGTTAGTAGAGGCAAGAACTTCCTTGCCCGCAGCTTGTTGAGAAAAAACGTCATGACAAATGCTCCGGCGTAATGCTCGCCAGCTCCTGCTGGCGCTCGGTAATGGTGGCTGCTGTCTGGACAAGATCCGCTGCAGAAACCGGGCGACTCAGATAGAAACCCTGGCCTACGTTGCAACCCCAGGCTTGCAGTAGCTTCCAGGTTTTCAGGTTCTCGATACCTTCTGCGACTACCTTCAGGCCGAGGCCGTGAGCCATATCGATGGTAGATTTTACAATGAGCTGATCCTGCGGCTCGGTATCGAGATCCAACACAAAGGATTTGTCTATTTTGAGCTCCTGAACCGGCAGTTTACGCAGCTGGGACAGGGAGGAGTAGCCGGTGCCGAAGTCATCAACAGAAAGCGTAACGCCTAGGGCCCGCAAGCTGTTCAGTGTGGCCATGGCTTCTTCCGGATCTTCCATCAGGGCGCTTTCTGTTACTTCCAGAGTGATGCGATCCATGTTGTGGTGCCAGCCTGCAAAAATGCGTGCTATGCGTTCTGTCAGCCCCGGCCAAGTAAGGTCCATTGCGGAAAGGTTGATCGCTACGCCTGCATCCAGACCAGCGCGGAACCAGGCTCGGGCGTCGGCGGCAACTTGTTGCAGGATATGATCTGTAAGATCGTGAATCTGCCCCGATTGTTCCGCCAGGAAGATGAATTCTTCTGGTGATATGAAGCCCAGCTCCGGATGTATCCAGCGAACTAAAGCTTCCACCTGAGTTAGCTTCCCGGTGCGGCTTTCCAGTTTAGGCTGATAGTTCATGTGCAGGCCACCGTTTCGGATAGCACTGTGGAGGTCGGAAACCAGCTTGAGTTCGCGTAAATGGCTCTCGTCCTGCCCTGGTTTGTAGCGTGCGATAGCTAAGCCCTGCTGCAAGGCTTGCTCGAAGGTCAGGTTTATACGCCGTCTTAACTCGTTGGTATTGTTGGCGTCAGCGGGCAGCTGAAGTGTTATAAGGGTCGTGCGTAGCGAAAACGGCGTACTGTCGATATTCAGGGGTGACTCGACATTGGCATGCAAAGCCAGCGCCCGCTGCTCCAGCGCGTTCAGGCTGTGCTCCGGAATCAGTGCCAGAAACTCGCCACCGCCGGTTCGTGCTATAAGGCTGGCATCTGGAAGTTCGTCACTTAGCCGCTGTGAGAGGACCTGCAGTATTTTGTCGCCAAACTCCAGACCAAGGGTGTCGTTGATGTTAGAAAGGTCGCTCACACGTAGCCCAATCATGCTGCAAGGCTCCTCCGCCCTGAAGCTTTCCTTTGCCGTGTGCATCAGGGCGTTACGGTTGCCCAGTCCTGTTACTTCATCATGGGTTGCGGCATAGCGGATTTCGGCTTCACGCCGGGTTAGCTGGGCCAGAGTATCGCGCAGGGTATCCCGAAGCTGTCGGAGTTCACCGCCGGTACGAATGTCAGGCGCCTGTGGGTTTAGCCCCTGCCCGACTGCGTGGGCGTATTGGGCAAGCTGCAACACCGGCCGGCCCAGGTGCCGTGCGATGAGCAGTGCCAGCACTGCGGCAAGGGCCATAATCACCGCGACCAGCAGGGCTATTTCCAGAGCACGACTGTAATAGTTCTGCAAGCTCGCCTCCCGGCTGATCATCAGGAGTGCCTCGAAGGTGTCTCGCCCGGATGCGCCGAGATTCAGCGTGCGAGTGAAGTAGCGGGCGCTCTCTATAAAGTTGTGACCACCAGCCGATTTGAGTAACGCCGGCTCCACGGCGCTGTCGATATCCGTCGATGCGGCAAAGCTGGTGAAGCCGCCTGGATTGTTTGTGCTTGTGCGGAAAATAACGGAACTGCCACTGAGCCCGGCAATAATGTTGGCCAGCTCCTGATCCAGCTCGAACCCGGCTACCAGCCAAGCCCGCAATCCGGGCGCCTCTACCGGGATAACCAGCACTTCATAGCCACGCTCATCGATGGTCAGGAGTGAGCGGTCAGACCCGTTTTTACGGGCGTTGGCGAGTTGCGTAGGGCCAATGTCGGGCACAGAACGGGGCAGTGTGGATGCGAGAAGCTTACCCTGGCGGTTCAGTAACAATGCAAAGTCTGCCCCAACGCGCTCACTGTGGTTTTCCAGAGCGCTACTGAGGGTGGCCGGATCGCGGCTGGCGATGGCGGATCGGAAGCCGAAATCGCGCACAATCACGCTCAGCCGGGAAAGCTCCAGGTCAGTGCGGCGCTCGATGACTTCGTTGGTCAGGCGTTCGGCTATGCTGAGCTGCTCCAAAGCCCGGCGCTTTTCATCCTCGAACAGGTACACCATCAACAGTGCACCTATCAGCAGGCTGACCAGAGCGACCAGGGCGATCATGGCCGTAACAAGACGACCGCGGAACCCGATCCGGTTCACCGTGCTACCCATCAAAGCTCCCGGAAGCGATTTTGGAGATCATCCAAATGGCCTTCGTGACGTGGCTCGGGGTCGAGCTCAATCCTAATGATTTGTGTTGCAGTGGTGGCCTGGTGAGCGCCATCTATTTCCCGGATTAATGGTCGGGTATTGTCCGGCAGGCGAGGGTGCCAGATATTCAGGCTGAGGGAGTCGGGTGCTGGGGCAGTGCCGAAATCCAATGCAAGGGTGACTTCTCCTAGCTCATTGGTTTGGCCGATGGCGCGAGTGTCTGCCACCACAATAAACGCTTGCATGTGGTCGTGAATATTGCAGCCGAGCTCGACAATACCTGGCTGGTCGAACACGACCGCAGCTTCGGGCTTGCCTGCATAAAGCTCAAGGTTGAAGGGTTTCGCTGGTGAAAACGAGTAGACATGATGCTGGGTGTTGTCCCTGTTAGGAAAGTCAACGCTAGAACCTGCGGGTAAAATCAGTACGTGGGGATGAAACATACGATCTTTCTGCACCACCTCGGCCTGTATGGGGGTCGCGTGGCTGCCATTGTTCAGGTACACCACCGCTCCGGGCACGGGACTGTCGCCGCCAGCGAGCAGCACTCGCACTGTGAGCTGCTCAGCTATCAGAGGCGTAGATAGCAGGCAACCTGCCAGCAGAAAAAGCGTTGGTATTCTCATGTTGAATTTGGACCTTTCAATTACGCAGAACCCTCCTCGGCCGGATCATATCAAGCCGGAACCAAGGGAGAAGTGGATGTGGTTGCGGGTCAGAAGGCTTTCCCAGTAGTGCCGCATCCAGTTCCAAGCGTCGTTATTCACCTGTTTAACGAAGGGGTCGAGGTTAAGTTCGTAATAATCCGGCGTGCCGGCAATTTGCAGCACGGTGACGGTGATTGAATCGTCCAGTTCGTTTGCGAAGGGCTCGCCAATCAGCTCGTGAACCAGCAGATTAGCACGAGTTGCTTCCATATCGACAAGTCCGCCGGTTCTGATGGAGTGATTATTTTCGTGCATTTCTTCCATCAGGCGGTGACAAAGGTAGGCGCGTATCAGGAGGCCGTCCAAGCCATCGTAGCGCACAAGCAGTGCTGACGGCTCGGTGAAGTAACCGGTGGCGGCCTTCACAAACGGATCAAACAGCTGAGCCGTGCCGGCTTCCCGTGCACAAGCATCCACGCATTCTATAAGCCGCGGCGCCATTTCGATGTACTCAATGGCGAATTGGAACAGACACGAGGCAGGCTGGAATCCCTCAATTGTCACAGCAGGGGGCAGCGCCGCAGCCTTCTTGTGCAAAAGCTTCAGAAAGGTACCCGAGCGGGCCTCCTTACGCCGTGCGTGGTCAATGATCTCTAGGACTGCCTGTGGAGTCATTTGAGGACATGCCGGTGTCTGAATAAATTGAGGTCGCAAGACGCCTCCTGTAACGGGCGATAAGTAACCGGGCAACTAACCCGCAGCCGGATATTTCCGCTTACCACTGCATGACGCCCATCATTTCTGACAAGTGTAGACGAGATTTGCTGGCCTGCGATTCCTGGACTGTCAGATATTGTTAACAATCGCCCTCGGGCTATCGAGCACGGAACCATTGGTCGTTGCGTGTGTATGACCAGCACAGCCAACCCATGCTTGCTGCGCGGGCGAGCATAAGGCAGATGAGAGAAAACCAGAGCCCGTGGTTGCCCCAGCCTGTGGTTAGCCACCACACCGGGGCAAAAACCCCAAGTGTGGAAAATAGCATGGTGTTTTGCATCTCCCGGGTACGGGTGGCACCAATAAACACACCGTCGAAAAGAAACCCCCATACGGACACGAACGGCAGCAGCCATAGCCAAGGCAAATATTGCCAAGCGGTGATGCGCACTTCTTCAATGCCAGTCAGCAGAGCAATCAGGCCGTGGCCACCGACAACAAACAGGACGGTCAATAACAGCGAGCCCCAAAGGGACCAGCGCAGCGCGCAGCGGAACACCACAAGAAAGCGGCTCTTGCTGCCTTTGCCCACAGACTCACCAATCAGCGCTTCGGCGGCGTTGGCAAAACCGTCCAGGGCATTGGAGATCAGAAGCAGAAAGGTGATCAGCACCGCGTTGGCCGCCAGTATGGTATCGCCCTGGCGGGCCCCCTGGGCCGTGAAAAACGCCAGCACCAGTAGCAAGGCTATGGTGCGAACCATGATGTAGCGGTTTACCTGCAGAATGGCCAAATAATCCGCAAGGGTTCCGAACAGTTCGCGAGTGAGCCTTTGTCCATCGGGCATGCGTTTTAGCACGATAACAAAACCGATGCTGGCCGCCCCGTACTCCGCGATGACGGTGGCAATGGCCACGCCTTGGCTGTTCCAGCCGAGTACTGTCACAAACAGCACATCCAGCACGATATTCAAACCGTTGGCTACAATCAGCATGATCATCGGGCCGCGAGCGTACTGGGTACCAATCAGCCAGCCGACAAGCGTGTATTGGCACAGCACCGCCGGCGCACTCCAGATTCTTATGGCTGCATACTCGGCAGCAAGTTCGGTAACGCCTGCACTTGAGTTCATCAGCGCCAGCCCGGTTTTTATCAGAGGCTGATGGCACAGAATGAGCAGCAGGCCGATACCCACCGCCAGCATCATTGAACGTAGCAACAGTGCCACCTGGCTAAAACTGTCGCGCTTGCCCCAGGCTTGGGCGGCGAGCCCGGTTGTGCCCATGCGCATAAAGCCGAATGTCCAGTACAGAATACTGAACAGATTGGCGCCAACCGCCACTGCACCAAGATACACTGGGCTTTCCAGGTGCCCAAGTACCGCTGTATCTACCAGCCCCAGTAATGGAACCGTGAGATTGGTGAGCATCAGCGGCCACGCCAGAGCCCATAAACGCTTGTCTGTCACGGAAAGCTTGAGTGCCATATTCTATTTTCTTCTTAAATAGTATTGTTTAGTCATTTTGGGTTTAACCGGTTTTTTCGTATTTTCTTGATCTGTGTCTATAATGCACGGTGATGTATTCATAAGCAGGCTTTCACTCTGAACTTTTCCGGCGAATGCGAGCGTCGGCTGAGGACAGAGGGATTACGCAAAATCCGACAAGAATAACACTCTGTGGAGACACAGTATGCGCGTGCACGCTCAGCGGGCAGGTGCCCTGTTAGGTGGTCTGTCGTTTCCGGCTCTGTCCTTTGCGGACTGGACGGTAAACATGACCCCCGGGGTGACCGGTACCAGTAACGATATATTCGACCTTCACATGACCATTTTCTGGATCTGCGTTGCCATAGGCGTCGTTGTGTTCGGGATTATGTTCTGGTCTATCTTCGCCCATCGAAAATCCCAGGGCGCAAAACCTGCGAACTTCCACGAGAATACTCTGGTTGAGGTTCTCTGGACGCTTATACCACTTGTCATTCTCGTCATTATGGCGATTCCTGCTACCGCAACGCTGGTTGATATGTACGACACCACAGAGTCGGACATAGATATTAAGGTGACCGGTTACCAGTGGAAGTGGCAGTACGAGTATATCAACGAAGATTTCGGCTATTTTTCCAACCTCACAACGCCTGCTGACCAGATCAGTAACCGGCAGACCAAAGGCGAGAACTATCTGCTGGAAGTGGATAACCCCATGGTGATTCCAGTGGGCAAGAAGGTTCGCTTTCTGTTGACGGCAAACGACGTTATCCATTCCTGGTGGGTGCCAGATTTTGGCGTTAAAAAAGACGCCATCCCCGGTTTTATCAATGAAGCCTGGACCCGCGTAGACGTGCCGGGCACGTATCGTGGCCAGTGCACTGAACTGTGCGGCAAGAACCACGGCTTTATGCCAGTGGTTGTAAAGGCGGTGCCGGAAGAGGAATACAACACGTGGGTTGCCGACCAGAAAGCGGCAGCTGAAAAAGAGCGTGAGCTCACCGAGAAAGACTGGACCATGGAAGAGCTGATGGCGCGCGGCGAAAAAGCCTACGCCCTTAACTGTGCGGCCTGTCACCAGGCAGATGGCAGCGGCGCGCCACCCGCATTCCCAGCACTGAAGGGAGGCGCCATTGCGACCGGTGAAATGGCCGCACACATCGATATTGTGGTGAACGGTAAATCCGGTACGGCGATGCAGGCTTTTGGTGGTCAGCTGAATGAAGCCGATCTAGCCGCCATCATTACCTACGAGCGGAACGCTTGGGGTAATAAGGTGGGTGACATGGTCACGCCAAAAGAAATCTTCGATTACAAGAATCAACAGTAATCCACGCCAAATAACAGCGATCACCAGCCACAATAATTGGCGGTAACGGGGGTTTTAATGAGTGCGGTTGCAGATACCCACGCACAGGATCATCATCACGGCCCAGCCAGCGGCATTAGCCGTTGGCTGTTGACGACCAACCATAAAGATATCGGGACAATGTACCTGATATTCAGCTTCACTATGTTCCTCCTGGGGGGGACCATGGCGATGGTAATTCGGGCAGAACTGTTCCAGCCGGGACTACAAATTGTTCAGCCCGAATTTTTTAACCAGATGACCACCATGCACGGCCTGATCATGGTCTTCGGTGCTGTTATGCCGGCGTTCGTTGGCTTGGCAAACTGGATGATCCCGTTGATGATCGGCGCGCCGGACATGGCCTTGCCACGAATGAATAACTGGAGCTTCTGGCTGCTGCCCTGTGCTTTTCTCATTCTGGTTTCTACCTTGTTTATGGAAGGCGGTGCGCCCAACTTCGGCTGGACCTTCTATGCGCCTCTGTCCACTACCTACGGGCCACCGAGCACGACCTTCTTTATTTTTGCCATCCACATCATGGGTGTGTCATCAATCATGGGCGCGATCAACGTAATCGCCACGGTGCTGAATATGCGGGCCCCGGGTATGACGCTGATGAAAATGCCCATGTTTGTATGGACCTGGTTAATCACGGCGTTTCTGTTGATCGCTGTAATGCCAGTGCTGGCGGGTGTGGTAACCATGATGTTGATGGATATTAACTTCGGCACCAGCTTTTTCAACGCTGCTGGCGGCGGTGACCCGGTTCTGTTCCAGCACGTTTTCTGGTTCTTCGGGCATCCCGAGGTGTACATCATGATCTTGCCGGCGTTCGGGGCTATATCGCATATCATTCCGGCATTTTCCCGTAAGCGGCTGTTTGGTTATGCCTCGATGGTATATGCGGTGGGGGCTATTGCGTTGCTGTCGTTCTTGGTATGGGCGCACCACATGTTCACCGTAGGCGTACCCGTGGCCGGACAATTGTTCTTCATGTACGCCACCTTGCTGATTGCCGTGCCAACAGGTGTGAAAGTGTTCAACTGGGTGGCCACCATGTTCCGGGGCTCGCTCACCTTCGAAGCACCCATGCTGTTTGCCATTGCCTTTGTAATTTTGTTTTCCATCGGCGGCTTCTCCGGTCTTATGCTGGCAATTGCTCCGGCAGACTTTCAGTACCATGACACCTACTTTGTGGTTGCTCACTTCCATTACGTACTGGTGCCCGGCGCTATATTCGGCATCTTTGCTTCGGCATACTTCTGGCTGCCCAAGTGGACCGGCCACATGTATGACGAAACCCTGGCCAAAACCCATTTCTGGCTGTCGTTTATCGGCATGAACCTGGCGTTCTTCCCGATGCACTTCCTTGGCCTTGCCGGGATGCCGCGCCGGATTCCGGATTATGCGCTGCAGTTTGCTGATTTCAATATGGTGTCGAGCGTGGGCGCCTTTATGTTCGGCTCCACCCAGCTGCTGTTTCTCCTGATTGTTGTGAAGTGTGCCAGAGGTGGTGAAAAAGCACCTGCCAATCCTTGGGACGGTGCAGAAGGCTTGAGTGGGAAATACCCTCACCGGCGCCCTACCACACCTTTTCCACTCCCCCAGAAGTGAAATAGGAGGCCGGCAATTATGGCTGAGCAACCGGCACACAAGCCCGCCCCTCCGCGCAGCAATGCACGGGTTATACGCTGGTGCCTTGCCGGCGTGGTCGGAATGTTTGCTTTTGGCTTCGCGCTGGTGCCTTTGTATGATGTTTTCTGTGACATCACAGGCATCAATGGCAAAACCAGTGGCCGTTATGAGTCAACAGAGGCCTCGGCGGTAGATATGAACCGCACGGTTAAAGTGCAGTTCCTGGCGCAAAATGGGCCGGATATGCCTTGGGTATTTCGGCCGGTTTTGCGCAGTGTTGAAGTGCATCCTGGCGAGGCCACCACCGTGAACTTTTACGCGGAGAACCCGACCGATCGGGATATGGTGGGGCAAGCAGTGCCCAGCCTGTCGCCATCGGAAGGCACGCTGTACTTCCACAAGACCGAGTGCTTCTGCTTTAACCAGCAGCCACTGGCGGCGGGGCAGAACACGAAGATGCCTCTGGTGTTTATTGTGGATCAGGATTTACCCAGCCACATCACCAAGCTAACGCTGTCCTACACGCTTTATGATCAGGGCGAGCCGCAGGTGGCCCTTACAAACACAACAATAATCGATAATGGATAAGCCATCGGAGATTGCTATGGCGGACTATCAGAGCTATTACGTTCCCGAACAGAGTAAGTGGCCTATTATTGCCACAGTCGGCCTTGGAGTGACCCTCTACGGCACTGCCTCAATTATGGTCAGTAGCAACCAGGGCCAAAGCACGAGCGGCGACTGGATGATCTTTGCTGTCGGTATGTTGATCATGATTTACATGCTGTTTGGATGGTTTGGCAGCGTGATCAAGGAAAGCCGTAGTGGCCTTTATAGCCCGCAGATGGATCGCTCCTTCCGTTGGGGTATGAGTTGGTTTATCTTCTCGGAAGTCATGTTTTTTGCTGCATTTTTCGGCGCGCTTTTCTACGCTCGCGTGTTCGCTGTGCCCTGGCTTGGTGGTGAGGGCGACAGAGGCAGTTCTAACATGCTCTGGGAAGGGTTTCAGGCCACTTGGCCGTTAATCAATAACCCGGATCCAGAGGCCTTCCCTGCTCCGAAATCTGTCATTGGTGCTTGGGGTTTGCCCCTGATAAACACCATTCTTCTTGTCACTTCGTCATTTACTGTGACAGTCGCTCACCATGCCATTAAAGCTGACAACCGAAAGAAACTAAAAATCTGGCTTGCAGCCACAATCGTGTTGGCCCTGGTCTTTCTGTTTCTGCAGGCAGAAGAGTATATGCACGCCTATCAGGAGCTTAACCTGACGCTTCAGTCTGGTATCTACGGCAGCACCTTCTTCATGCTCACCGGCTTTCACGGCTTTCACGTTGCGCTTGGCACGTTAATGCTAATCATCATGCTGATCCGCATTCACAAGGGGCACTTCACAGCCGACAGCCACTTTGGGTTTGAGGCAACCTCTTGGTATTGGCACTTTGTGGACGTGGTATGGCTGGGCTTGTTTGTATTTGTGTATGTCATCTGAGGCAACAACGGAGTGTGGTCAGGCTCAGGGAGTCGGGTGTAGTGTCAGGCTCCCTTGCCACAGCGACAGAAGAATAACGGCCAGTAGAAGTATGCTCAGCGTGACCCTCACAGCGAGGGAGTTCACCACTCGATTGGTTTTTCCGCCATCTCGAATGAGAAAAAACAGACCGCTGAAAAGGCTGGCAACTACGGCAAGCATGAGAAAGATAATAAGGGCTTTGAGCATAAAGAGATCTCTGGTCTTTTGTTCTGGTTTCTGCCAGATTCACTATAGCAGACCATGACGGAGGTAAAGAAACGCCCTCGAAAATGGCAGCTGAACTGGCAACTGATGGTTTTTTCGGGTGCCTTTTTACCGCTGTTGGTGTGTTTGGGTATCTGGCAATTAAACCGGGCGGAAGAGAAGCAGATTCTGCTTGAACAGTGGCAGCAGGAAGCTCAGAATCTTGGTTGGCCAGAGCAGGTGGCTAGCGGGCTAGATAACGGCAGACCAGTTACGGTTACCGGTCTTTTTGGCGAACACAGTTGGCTGCTGGATAATCGAACCCGCGACGGCCGGGCCGGGTACGAAGTCCTGACAGATTTTTATCCGCTTCAGGGCCCGCCGGTGCTTGTTAATCGAGGCTGGATAGCGGCTCCAAGAACGCGCGATGAACTTCCGGATGTTTTTCCCCCCGAAGGTATATTTAGCCTAACCGGCCGGATAAGCCCCTACCCGGAGCCGCCGGTTTTATCGGGCGATTCCACGCCTGCGGAAGGCTGGCCAAGGCGAGTACAGGCGCTTCCGGTGTCGGTAGCAAGAGCGGAGATTGCGCAGTTGCCAAGCGCTGTCATCCGGCTGCAAGATGGCGATGAGCCAGGAGCCTATCGCGCAGACTGGAAACCGGATTTAATGGGGCCGCAAACCCATTACGGATATGCCACACAATGGTTTGCGCTCGCCTTGGTGCTGGCTATATTGACTGTAGTCGCGAGCTACCGAAAGACAGGATCCAATGATGACAACGACAACGGCTAGCCGGACACCCCCGCGGAAAGAAACGAACGGCCCCACGCCCGAACAGGTTCGCAGGGGCCGGCGTACCGCATTTTTACTGTTTGCACTTGGCTTTGGGCCAATGATTCTAGCCACCATAATGTACTATACAGGCTGGCTGAACCCTGCTGGCCACACCAACCAAGGGGTGCTGATCACACCGCCAGCGTCCGTGACGGCACTGAACCTTGAAACGCTTTCAGGAGAGCCTCTGGCCAAACGCTTTAGTGCCGGCCAGACGGATCCCCAGTGGCTTATGGTGGTTGCTGCCAGTGAGTGCGACAGCCGCTGTGAAGAGCTACTCTACCTGGCCCGGCAAGCCAACATCGCGCTGGGCAAAAATGCCGACCGTGTATCCCGGGCTGCGGTATTAGGTGATATTACCGACGATTTGACGGCGCGCTTACCCACGGAATACCCGTTAATGGAGCGCTTGGTGCCTACTGCCGGCGCTGCGCCAACCTGGCCCGCAGGGATTAACCCGGAGCGGGAGCCGCGCATCATGTTGATTGATCCATTTGGCAACGTGATGATGCATCACGGCCCGAGAACACGGGTAAGGACATACTCAAGGATCTGAAACACCTTCTAAAACTGTCACAGGTGGGCTGAGACATCAGTCTGGAGGAGCAGCCTTGAACCATCTGTCTACCCACAGCCAACCAAAAACCAGAGCCATGGTTAACTGGGCGACTTTTTCAGTGATTCTCGCCGTTGTGGTGATTATGCTTGGCGCCTGGACACGATTGGCCGATGCCGGGCTGGGTTGCCCGGACTGGCCAGGGTGTTACGGCTTTCTAACCGTACCCCAGAGCGACTCGCACATTGCCATTGCCAATGCGCGGTTCCCGGACACACCGGTGGATGTAGCCAAAGGTTGGCCGGAAATGATTCACCGCTACGCCGCCGGCACGCTGGGTTTGGTGGTGTTCGGCCTGGCCGGCAGCGCAGTGCGCAAGCGCCGCAGCGGTGTGCCTTTCAAATTGCCTCTGTTCATTGCCGGCTTTATCCTGTTGCAGGGAGCCTTTGGCATGTGGACGGTCACCCTGAAACTTTGGCCGCAAGTTGTGGCTCTGCATCTGCTGGGTGGCTTTACAACGCTTAGCCTGCTGGCCTTATTGGTACTGCGGCTCAGAAAGTTCTCAGGGGTTCAGGCAAGCTCTGCGAGCACTGCATCGCAAGCCATGCCAAAACCAGCCAGAGCAATGTCCAGCGTGATCAGCCTTCGACCATGGCTCTATGTTGGTTTGCTGTTGGTGATTATGCAGATTGCTCTGGGCGCGTGGACCGCCGCCAACTACGCAGCCGTCGCCTGCACAGACCTTCCAACCTGTCAGGGTCAGTGGTGGCCAGAAGGCATGGATTTTCAACACGGCTTTGATATTACCCAGCACGTTGGTCCAAACTATCTGGGCGGTCAGCTAACAGCAGATGGTCGGGTAGCTATACACGTAACCCACCGCGTGGGTGCCTTGGTGGTTCTGGCGTATTTTGCAGGCTTGCTGACGTTAATCTGGCGTCGGAGCGACAACCGCGAGCTGCGTGGCCCTGTGCTACTTGTTACCACGGCGCTGGTGGCACAGATTACCCTGGGGCTCGCCAATATTGTGTTCCATATTCCGCTGCCTGTTGCAGTGGCCCACAACGCCATGGGTGCCGGGCTGCTGCTGTCGGTAATATACCTGATATGGCAGCATCATCTGCTGCCTCAGACACAAGCTGCAAGAGCACCACACACAAAGATAATGCATCAGGAGATTGCGGCATGAGTGAGCAAGTGGACGTACTGCCGGCCCAAAACGTGACCAGCCAATCCGCACGGACTGTTTCCTGGCGGGATTATCTGGAAATGACCAAGCCTAACGTTGTGGCGTTGATGATCCTGACATCGGCCATTGGCATGCTACTGGCGACACCTGGGCTACCCAGCTTGAGTGTGCTGATCTGGGGCAACCTTGGCATAGCTTTTCTTGCCGGCGCCGCAGCCGTGGTTAACCACGTAGTGGACCAGAAGATAGATACTGTCATGGCCCGCACACGCAAGCGTCCCGTGGCTACCGGCAAAGTCTCCCCGGTAGAAGCGATCCTGTTTGCATCCTTGCTGGCCGGTATGGGCATGGTGGTATTAATGTGGCAGGTGAATCACCTGACCGCATGGCTCACCCTGGCATCCCTGGTAGGCTATGCTGGCGTTTATACCCTGTTCCTGAAACGTGCAACGCCCCAAAATATCACCATTGGCGGCCTGGCAGGCGCCATGCCGCCACTGCTGGGCTGGACTGCTGTAACTGGCCAGGTAGAAGGCCATGCACTGTTGCTGGTTTTGATCATTTTCGCTTGGACCCCGCCGCACTTTTGGGCCTTGGCCATTCACCGCAAAGAAGAATATGCGAAAGCAGGCATTCCCATGTTGCCAGTTACCCACGGCAATAAATTCACTGAGCTGCACATCCTGCTTTATACCTTGATGTTACTGGCAGTCAGCCTGCTGCCGTTCGTTACAGGCATGTCCGGCTGGATTTATCTTGCTGGTGCGTTGATCCTTGGCCTGCGCTTCCTTTACTACGCCATACGGTTATTGAAAGGCGACGATCGCCGAGTAGCACTAAACACCTTCAAATACTCCATCACTTACTTGATGGCCTTGTTTGTGGTACTTCTTGTAGATCATTTTGTATTTTTCTGACTTGGTGTAGACGCGCCAGCAGGAAGGGTGCCTTTTCTTCTGGGAAAAACAACTCGCTGCGCTCAGACATTTTTTCCCGGCAGAAAAGGCACCCCTCCTACTGTCCCTGCGTTACTGCGGAGTCGGCTAATTGGAGCAATGATGAATCGTTCAGTTCAGGTGACGTTATTTGTACTTTTTTTTACTCGTGGTACTGATTTTTGGTTTGGTTGTTGGGCGCCAGGTTTTTCTGGTAGACAGTGGCGAGCCAGTCCGAGCTCCGGATCTTGCCGACATGAACACCTATGTCTATGACCAGCCACGACAGCTCACAGAATTTACCCTGACTAACGAAAATGGGGAAACCGTTACCCGGGAAAGCCTCCGGGGCCGGTGGACGTTTGCGTTTGTGGGCTATACAAACTGCCCGGATGTTTGCCCGGCGGCCATGGCTAACCTGCGGCGCATGAATAAACTGCTTTCGAGCGAGCTGCCTCAGCCGGATTACCTTCTGGTTACCGCGGATCCTGAACATGACACCCCTGAAAAACTTAAGGATTATACGGCGTTTTTCGGTGAAAACTTTCACGGTCTGACCGGGGATTTGGACACACTGCGAGCACTGGCTCAAAGCCTGAGCGCGGTGTTTGTGCATCGCGATGTGGACGGGGAGCTACTGGTCGACCACAGTGGGCACTTTGCACTGTTGAACCCCGGTGGCCAGTTGGCGGCATTGATTCAGCCGCCTCATAACCCTGAGCAATTGGCAGAGGCTTTTGAACGCATCTATCAGTGGGCCAAAACTAATCGCGAAAACGCCGAGTCTTGATTCGGTTCAAGGTGGTTTTCTGGCAAGGTCAAACTGACACGGCTGCGGGACTCGCATAGACTGCACGGCTGAAAACTCACCCGCCGGAACCCACAGCATGTACCAACAGAACACCACAACCCCGAAAGAGCTCTTTGGCGTGCTGGCCGCTGGCGCCGTCGTGCTTCTGGTTGTGCACACACTCGGCCGCTTTGTATACACCCCGCTGTTGCCCTACCTGATAGACGACGGCCAGCTCACCGCGCCAGAAGGTGCAGCCATAGCTACCTGGAACTACTTCGGCTATCTGGTGGGCGCGTTGCTGGCGATTCGCTGGCATCGGGTCAGTCATATCCGCGTTATGCTACCCGCCTTTTTGGTATTGCACGTCATCACCACGCTTGTTGTTACTCAAACGGACAACCTGACCGCTATCTCGGCCAGCCGCTGGCTGAACGGTGTCGCAAATGGTGTTGTTTTCGTACAAGCGCCGGCGCTGATTCTCGAATGGCTGGTGTTGCGTAATCGGTCCAGCATGAGCGGGCTTGTATACATAGGCGTGGGCCTGGGCTTGCTGATGTCCAGCGGGTTGGTCTCCGGCAGTGCTGATTGGCTTGAAGGTGCGGCGCGTTGGTGGCCAGTGGCTCTGACCTCCATTCCTTTGGCTATATGGGGTGTGTTTCGGCTATCCAGCCTAGAGCTGGAGGATCACCAGCGGAGCAGCGATGACGGCCAGGCTGCAACCACCACTCCACTGATAGACCGTGCCAGTATTCCCCTTTTTCTGTCCTACGCAGGCGCCGGGTTGGGTTATATCCTTCCCATGACCTTCTTGCCATTGTTGGCGAGGCTGGAGCTGGAAGCCGACCATTGGCTACTCGATGGAGCCTGGCTAATCGTAGCTGTGTGCACCATTCCAGCCGCCTGGCTGTGGAATAAACTCGGAACAAATATGGGCGACATACCCGCGCTGAAACTCAACTTTTTAATTCAGCTGGCAGGTGTGCTGGCCGCCGTACTCTTGCCCGGGGCTATTGGCTTGATGTTATGTGCCGCTCTGATTGGTAGCACTTTCCTGGGAACCGTATTGCTCACCCAGCGTATTGGCCGCGCGCTACATCCACACCAAGGCCCCCGGCTGTCGGCCGCCATGGTCGCCCTATACGGCTTCACTCAAATGGTCGGCCCCTGGCTAACCAAGCAGTGGTTGGATGCCGGCGGCACTTTGGCTTCCGCTTTTGTTATTGGGGTGGCAGCACTGGCATTTGGCCTGATCTTCGTTTTCTTTGTGCCCCGGCCAGAAGCCTGGCATGCCAGAACCGTTATTTTTGATTGATTTAACGTGCTCCCAATAGATCACATTCTCCCAGAACTTAAACGAACCCTGGAGCAAGCTACCACAGCTCTGCTGCAGGCCCCCCCGGGCGCGGGTAAAACTACCCGTGTGCCGCTGGCGTTGCTGGATGCTACCTGGCTACACGGACGTAAGATTCTGATGCTGGAACCGAGGCGGTTAGCGGCCCGCTCGGCGGCGAGATTTATGGCATCGCAGATGGGCGAGAAACCCGGACAGACCGTCGGCTATCGAACACGGCTTGATACCAGGGTGTCTGGTGTGACGCGTATAGAAGTTGTGACCGAAGGCATTCTTACCCGGCTGATCCAGAGTGACCCCATGCTGGAAGATTACGCCGCCGTGCTGTTTGATGAATTTCATGAACGTTCACTACAGGCCGATCTCGGGCTGGCTCTGGTGCGGGAGACACAGGAGGCGCTGCGGGAAGATCTTCGGGTGTTGGTAATGTCCGCTACGCTGGATACCGCGCCTATTGCACGCATGCTCGGGGATGTACCCGTGCTAAGCAGCGAGGGCCGGGCGTTTCCCGTAGATGTATTCTATCGCTCGGCGCCGGCCACACAACGCAACCCACGGTTGGTGGATCAAGTAGTCGCGGTGGTTATCGAAGCGCTGGCGCAGCAGCCCGGCTCGGTACTGGTGTTTCTGCCAGGGGCTGGAGAGATTCACCGGGTGGCACAAGCGCTGGCGGGCCAAGCGACCCCGGACATTGTGATTGCGCCCCTGTTTGGCAACCTCAAAGCCTCTGAGCAGGATCAGGCCATTGCGCCGGCCGCTGAGGGGACTCGCAAGGTGGTTCTGGCAACCGCTATTGCAGAGACCAGCCTGACTATTGAAGGTGTACGCGTAGTGGTTGATAGCGGCCAACAGCGCCGTGCAGTGTTTGATGCCAACAGCGGAATGACGCGGCTGGTGACAGGGCGTGTTTCAAAAGCCTCGGCGGAACAACGCAAAGGCCGTGCGGGCCGAGTGGAGCCGGGCGTGTGTTACCGGTTGTGGAGTGAGTCTGAGCAGTTTGGCTGGCAGAGTTTACGCCGCCGGAGATTCGCGAGGCGGATCTGGCGCCACTGGTGCTTGAGCTGGCTCAGTGGGGCGCCCGCACACCGGACAAGTTGGTGTGGGTCGATCCCCCGCCACCAGCCCATTGGCAGCAGGCCGTGGCGCTGCTGCAGTGGTTGGATATGCTGGATACCGACGGCGCGATTACCGAGCACGGCAAGTCGGCGCGGGCTTTGGGCATTCACCCCCGGCTCGCGCACATGGTCGTATTAGGGCGATCATTTGGTTTGGGCAGGCTGGCGGCTGAGCTGGCCGCACTGCTGGAAGATCGGGATTTGCTGGGCCCAGGTGCCGGTGCCGATATGCATGAGCGCATCCGAGCCCTTCGGGGCGAGCGCGGCTCCCAGCGCACAGACCCACACCGGCTTCAGGCACTGCGTCAACAAGCCAAGCGTTTGTCAGGGCCCCGTGGCAATGAAAAAAATGAGCAAGAAACTGTGCCAACTGCCACTGAAGTGGGGCGTTTGTTAGCACTCGCTTATCCGGATCGTGTTGGTAAACGTCGGCCTGGGGACATGCCGCGCTATCAACTCAGCAACGGCAAAGGCGCCCTGTTGCGGGAAGACGATGGGCTGGCGCGACACGAGTGGCTGGTGGCTGCAGATCTCGACGGGAAAACCAGGGAGGCAAGGATTTATCTGGCGGCGCCAGTGGATTTGCCAACTCTGGAGACCGACCTGGCGACCCATATAAATGAGCAGGACGAGGCGGAATGGGATGATAAACGGGGTACGGTAATCGCCCGCAGAACCCGCCGGCTGGGGGCGCTGCTTCTTGCCGAGAAACCGCTGACAAAACCCCCACCGGAGCTGGTTCAGCAGGGCATATTGGCTGCCGTAAGGCGCAAAGGGCTGGATAGTCTGCCATGGACAGCTGCAGCCCGGCAGTGGCAGGCACGGGTTGCGCTGCTGGCGCGACATTATCCCGAGCAATGGCCCGATGTCAGTGATAAGGCTTTGGCAGAATCATTGGAACACTGGTTGGCACCTTTTCTGATCGGCATTAGCCGCTGGTCTGACTTGGCGAGGCTGAATATCCAAAACGCTCTGAATAGCCTTCTGGAGTACTCGCAACAACAACAGCTGGGGGAGCTTGCGCCGACCAGCCTGACCATTCCCACCGGCAGCTCTGTCACGCTGGATTACACGGCTGAAAATGGCCCGGTACTGGCGGCCAAGTTGCAGGCCTTGTTTGGCTGGACAAAAACGCCGGAAGTGGCCGGAGGCAGGGTGCCGGTATTGATTCATTTGCTTTCGCCGGCCCGAAGGCCTCTGGCGGTCACGGCCGATCTGGCCAGCTTTTGGGCTAACGTTTACCCACAGGTGCGTAAAGACACCCGTGGCCGTTATCCCAAGCACCCTTGGCCAGAAGACCCGCTAACCGCTATTGCTCAGCAGGGCGTTAAAAGAAAGTAGCGCCAACGATTATTTTCTTTTAACGCCATGGACATAATCAAGTTGGCGCACAAAAAGTGCTTGCGCACAGATTAAAACTGCTTAAAACTTACCCACTTTTTCCAGCGCGACCCCGCCCATGAATTTCGTATCGTTTGATGTTTTCCGCACGCTCGGCTTTCCGAACACGACCGTACTCAAACCGGAAAACTTTCTGCGCCACAAGGAATTACTGCGCACGGCAGATTGGGTACTTTTCCCCGAGTACTGGCAGCTCAATGCACTGGTGCATGGCTTGAAGTGCCGAGTGTTTCCCAGCGTTGCCAGCTATCGAATTGGCCACGACAAAGTGGAGATGACCCGTGCTTTTGAAGCAGTAGCACCGGAACATATTCCCTGGACCATCATTGAAGCCAATGGGCCCCATGAGCGCGAGCATATCTGGGGCGTTATGGCGCTGCCCTTTGTGGCAAAGCTGCCCAAGGCCAGTATGGGTGAAGGCGTGTGGCTGATTGAAACCCGTGATGACTGGCATAAATACTGTGAGCGCACGGAGGTTTTGTACGTACAGGAATACCTTCCGCTGGATCGTGACGCTCGCATTGTGGTGGTGGGCGATAAAGTTGTAACCGCATACTGGCGTACACAGGCTGAGCAGGGCTTTTACAACAACGTGTCGAAAGGTGGCCGGATTGACAACAGCCCGGTGCCAGCAGTGGTGACTGATTTGGCCCTGCGGCTTGCACGGGAGCTTGAGGTGGATCACGCCGGTTTCGATATTGCCTTGGTGGAAGGCTACCCCTTTGTGTTGGAATTCAACCGTTTATTCGGCAATCAAGGGCTGGGCCAAGGCAGCGACCTGAAGGACGCCATCCTGGAATACCTGCAACAGCAGAGTGAACCCCGAGATCCCGGTGGGTCCAACACCCCTGAGCCCTTCCACCCTGTGGCGGTCTGAGCCCGGGCTAGTCGGCTACAGATTCTTGTAACGGTTAATATCGAAAACTCCCGCCTGCAGGGGCTGGTGCTCCTGCTGCCAGGCCGTAATATCGTGAAGAATCTCCCAGAATTGTCGGTGGGTCCGGCGCACGCCCCATACGCCCACCAATGCGTCAAAAGCTTTCGGCTCGTCGGCCTTCAGGGCTTTCATTCGATCTTTGAACAGCCCCAGCTGAGAGGCGGGAATGTCGAATATGAAGTTCGGGTAGCTGCCGATGATGCCCGGGTAGATGGTGAGTTTGTCGTTCTCCGGTTGGTAGCGTAAGTCTTCTCCCAGCAGGAAGGCGACGCTGCTGTGGGCGCGATCGCGGATAACCGTGTAGACCGTGCGCTTTCCTTCCTTATTGTGTATTCGCAGGAAGGTTACGTTGGGCAAATAACGAATGGCAGGCAGGAACTCGGCCCGGATAGCTGCAAGTTCGGAAAGCACCTGATCTGCCTCGCGAATCCATTCTGGTTCGTCTTTGCGGCCGCAACCACTGCCGCCACAGCGGTTGATGGGGTCGTCCCGCTCGGCGTTCAGTTCGCGGAAGTTCAAAAGCAGGCGAGCACCCAGCTCCTCGTTGAAAGCCGAGGTGGCGTAAGGCACTTGTGATGGAGCAGTGTCGTCCATGCTGGCGTAGCTGTAATCCAGCTTTAATTCACCTGCGCCCTGGTACCAATGGCGCAAAACCCGGTTGCGCTCCCCTGGAGGCATCAAGCGAAGATAATCCTGTTCGCCGCCGTTGCGGATCAGATCAAAGTAGAGGCGCGTCTGGGCCTGGTGGGCGACAGTGCCAAATACATCAAAATTCACCACCAGTTCGTAGTAGGTACGCTCGAACAGCGGGTAATCCATCCACCAGCTGGTGAGTGGCACCTGGCCAATCAGGCCGCGCTGCACAGATGCGTTGTCGTGATGGCGAAAAACGGTCAGTAGCGCATTGGTGTTTTTACCATCGCCGTCCCAGATATGATCAAGCGAGGCACCGTTTGGATAGGCCTCACTGTAGGCTTGGTTTCGTAGCTCATGGTAACGGTTGCGCTTGCCTTTGAACTCGCTCCAGTTGCTCCCCAGATCCAACAGAGCGCCGTCCTGCCCTGGCAGCGCCAGTAAGGGGGTCACCTTGTCACGATACTCTGCGTTGGTAACATACAGATCGTCTTCCGGATCGTGATAGGTTACCCAAAAGTGATCCCGGATAACGTCGGTGGCAATCTGGCCGCGGCATACCGGCCCGCGAATAAAGGTGCGGGTAAAGTATTCTGCGTTATCCAGCATGAACTGGTAGCGGGCTTTTGCGGGAATCGCAGCAAAGGTGGCGAAAGGGTTCGCTCGGTTTTCCCGGCTGTAGTTGGGCACGGTTTCTACCTGCCAGTCGCCGGCTTCAAACAGCTCTCGGGTGCGCTTGAGCTGCTTCTTCCCAAACTCGAAGGTGATGTGGCGCTTGTGCACAATGCTGCCAGCTACCGGTCGCAGGCGGTAATGCACCGGGCCTTTGGGATCATCGTTGGGGCGTCGGGTTGCGACTATGTCGATGGGTGTGCCTGGCAGTGTGTGGGAGCGCACGATCTCGAAGAACCGGGTATTGGCACCGTCGTCCTCAAAATACAGGTGCGCAAGGTAGAGATGTTCATATATCCAACGGCTGATCAGTTGCTGGCGCTGGCTGCCTTCATTTAGCCAGGTTTCCCAGCGTTGGATGTGGTTCTGTTCGGTTTCATTGACCTGAGTAACCAATGGCTGATGGCGCCGCCTGATTGAGCCATCCCGTGAGCGTGGCGTATTCGTTATCGGTCAGGCCTGTCATAGCCAGAGGCATACCCTCGTAGGGATGGTCGCTGGCGTAGTCGGAGAAGTCTTCGTTGCTAACGCACTGGTCGGCGCGGGACAGGCCCAGCTCTATGTCTTCTGGCAGTTTGCTGTTGGGTGCAAACTCATACTGTTTGCCCAGGCGAATCATGTTTTCGAAGAGGCTGCGGGTTTGGTCGCCCCGGGCCAGTACGGAGTAGAAACCCATTTCTCGCCACTGTTGTTCGGTTTGGGCGTCAATGCCTAATCGGGTGGTTTCCTGGGTCTGGAAGCGTGCGCCATCGTAAACCGGGTCTTTGTGGGCTCCGCGAATCAGGCCGTCTGAGTATTCCATTTTGAGCTGGCAAGGGGCATCAAAGCAGCTATGGCAGGCCAGACACTTGGCTTCCACAATGGGCCGTACGTCTTCGTTGAAGCTGACCGGTTGTTGGGTGGCTGTGGGCAGTGCTTGTTTGAAGGTGGGTGGCGTGGTGCTTTCGGCACAACCAGCCAAGAACAGCAGGGTGATGAGTGCTGCTGCAATGAGTCGTGCCATTGGGGGAATCCTGTGGTGGTCGGTTGTTGTTGGGGAATTATAGAGGGTTTAGGTGGGGTTCGCTAAGGCTCACGTTTGCGGTGGGCTGGGGAGCGGGGTGTCTTTTCTTTTGGGAAAACAC
>NZ_MBPP01000017.1 GCF_001858325.1 Marinobacter sp. AC-23 | reverse complement strand
CAGAATACGCCTGGCACCGTTAAGCACAATGATTCCCGAGATGCCGCCGATGATCAGATCTGGATAATTAGATCCTGTCCACGCAACCAACGCACCAGCGGCAATGACGCCTATGTTGATCACCACGTCATTGGCGGAGAATATCCAGCTTGCCTTCATATGCGCCCCACCCTCTCTGTGTTTAGATATCAGCAGCAGACAACTGGTATTGGCGATCAATGCGACGAATGCGATAACCATCATCATCAACGATTCAGGCTCACTACCGAAGACAAAGCGCCTCATTACCTCTACGAGTACTCCGAGAGCCAAAATCAGCTGGAGCACCCCGGCAAGATGCGCGGCACGCACCTGCATCTTTACAGTATGTCCAACGGCATAAAGGGCAAGGCCATATACGGCAGCGTCGGCAAAATTGTCCAGAGATTCTCCAATCAGGCCGGCGGACTGTGCGATCAGACCAGCAGTCATTTCCACCACAAACAAGAGGGCGTTAATGCCGAGCAACCAACGCAGGGTGCGGGACTCTTGTCTAGCGGAGGCCACCGAACTCTCGACGGCCTTGATTGCCTCTGGATCGGCAGCGACGGTCTCCTGAAGAGAGGCCCCTAGCCCCAAGCTCTGCAGCTTCGCGGTGATGGGCTCGACCTCGCCGTTATGTACCACCTTCAACTGACGATTTGACAGGTCAAAGGATAGCGTTCGAATCTCGTCAAAACCGTTCAGAGCCAAGCGGATCAACCGCTCTTCTGACGGACAGTCCATCTTCGGTACGGCATATTCGCTCACCCATTCCCCTGATGCTTTGGGAGAGACCGGCATGTCGATATCCGCTGCAGGCGTTGCCTCACAGCCACTTTGGCACCACAGGTTTTACTCACGAAACGACTCCACTTGAACAACCTTGTGCTACCATTAAAAACCATATAGTTACTATAAGGTCAACCGGGTAGAGAATTCGCTAAGGAGGAGCTTGATGCGCATTGGCCAATTGGCACGGTTAGTGGACGTGGATACACAGACAATCCGCTTCTACGAGCAGCAGGGCTTGTTACCGCCACCGGATCGGCAGGAGAATGGTTACCGTGTCTATACCGACAAGCATGCTGAGCGGCTGGCCTTCATCCGTCGCTGCCGAATTCTGAACCTGTCACTAGCAGAGATTCATAAACTGCAGAGCTATCAGGACGACCCTCACCAGCCTTGTTCCGCCGTTAACGCCTTGCTCGATGACCACATCTATCATGTGCGGTCACAGATAACAGCCCTCCAATCGCTTGAGAAACAACTGGTTTCATTGAGAGGGAGTTGCAACGATGGCCGGGAAGTTGAGGCTTGCGGGATTCTTGCTGGAATCAGTGAGAGAAGCACTAAGGCACCCTGAAAGCGGTTCTTGCCCAGACACTCCAATACCGGACGTACCCGCCTCCAGCGATGTATAACGTCGTAACCCAGGGGTCGGGCAAGGGCGACCAGCAGAAGCAGGACCCCGACCACCTTTGCTTTTGCGTTCAGCCTGATTCCCATACTTGCCGCTAGCTCCCGATGGCTTTTACTTTTCAGAGTGGTATTCATAATCCTCTCTGATGTTCTTCCGGGCGTTTCTCTCATCATCTTTATTTCGGGAGAACAGGTACTTGGCGAGGGCGACGACGCCAAGTACCAGGGCGATGATGAGCAAAAGGGATATCAATCCCATTCCCGCCATTCCAAGCATGCATCCCTCACTTGTCATCATGTCAATCTCCTCATTATGTGTACAGGGTCTCTCATGAGACGCCTGCCTGTGCGGCTCCACTTTCGTTCAAGTTGCTGGCCGCGGCGTGCCGGTTATCGGGTTTAAACCTGCCCAGCCGGAGGGAATTGGTCAACACGAATTCGCTGGAAAGGCTCATGGCACCAGCGGCCAGCATGGGGTTGAGCAGGTAACCGGTAAACGGGAAAAGAACGCCCGCAGCCACCGGGATAAGTGCCAGGTTGTACCCGTAGGCCCAGGCAAAATTGCCGAGAATCGTTTTGCGGGTGCGCCGGGAAAGCGCAGCGGCATCCACGATTCCCCGAAGGTGGCCGTCGACGGCAACATAAAGCGGGCTTTTCGCCTTTTCAGCGAGTGACACCGCGCTGTCGGCCACGTTGGCCAAATCGATACCAAGGCGGCGCATATAACGGTCCGCGCCCACATTGATCCGGTGCCCGGCGACCTGTGCCTGGATCCCGTAGCCTGGTTCTGCCTGAAAATCACTGACCGCTGGCAACTTGAGTCCTCGATCCCTGGCGCCCTTGACGATGGCTTCCCCAATGGGATGTTCGCTCTCGGTTTCCACAGCCGCGACTCAAGCCAACACCTCATCCTCACGGCCTTCCACCAGAATGAAATCCGTCAGCTCGGGCCGGCCCCGGGTCAGGGTGCCGGTCTTGTCGAGGACGATGGTGTCCATTCGAGCCAGTGTCTCCAGGGCTGCCCCTTTGCGGAACAGCACGCCCATTTCGGCGCCCTTGCCGGTTCCGACCATAATGGCCGTCGGCGTGGCCAGCCCCATCGCGCAGGGACAGGCGATCAGCAGCACGCTGACCGTTGTGACGAAGGCAAAGGACAGTGCCGGAGCAGGCCCGAAGCTGAACCAGGTGATAAACGTCAGGATCGCAAGCAGGATCACAACAGGTACGAAAACCCCGGCGATCCTGTCGGCCAATTCCTGAATCGGAGGTTTATCGGCCTGAGCCGATTCCACCATGCTAATGATCTGCGCAAGAACGGTGTCCGCGCCCACCCGGGTCGCCCGAAACGTCAGTGAACCATTCTCGTTGATGGTTCCACCCACCAGTTCGGCGTCTTGCTGCTTGGCGACCGGCACCGGCTCGCCGCTGATCATGGACTCGTCCACGTAGGACTGTCCCTCTTCCACCACGCCATCAACAGGAACGCGTTCGCCCGGGCGGACCTGGATACGGTCGCCAGGCACTACCGCTTCAATCGGAACCTCAACGGCTTCCCCGTCCCGAATGACACGGGCGGTCTTGGCCTGCAGTTGCAGAAGCTTTTTGATCGCCTCCGACGTCCGGCCTTTGGCAATGTGCTCGAAGTAGCGCCCCAGTAGAATGAGCGTCACAATAACCGCCGCCGCCTCGAAATAACTCTCGGCCGTGCCGGCGGGGAAAAATCCGGGAACCAATAATGCTGCAACGGAATAGAAATAGGCGGCACTGGAGCCGATCATTACCAGGCTGTTCATGCCGGGGTTGGCATGGCGCAGCTCAGCGTAGCCGGACCGGAAGAACCGCGACCCGGCGTAAAACAGCACCGGCGTGGTAAGCAACCATTCAATAGCCATCCAGCCCCGATGAGACAAGACGCTCGCGTATAAAGCCTCAAGAGCAGGAATCATCTTACCCATCGCAATAAGAACCACCGGGATGGTCAATGTCGCAGCAAAGATCACTTTCCGGCGAAGGTCATTGCCCTCCTTGGCTTGAGCGCTGGCATCCGGCTCCCGAGGTTCATATCCGGCGTCCCGGATGGCCTGATGGATTCGCGGCAGCGACAGGGTGTCCGACAGGAACTCCACAAAGGCTTTCTCGGTGGTTAGATTGACACTGGCCTTGATCATACCGGGCTGCTTGTTCAATGCTTGTTCAATCCGAGACACACAGGAGCCACAGGTCATGCCGGTAACGGGAATTTCCGCAGACTTTATTCGCGGCTGGTAACCCGCATCCTGAATTGATTTGACCAGAGTACCTGGAGTGGCGGGCTGATCGAATGTCACAGTGGCTTTTTCAGTGGCCAGGTTGACCTGGGCTGCCGAGACACCGAGCTGAGTCGTGAGGCCCCGCTCAATGCGACCTACGCACGAAGCGCAGGACATTCCTTCAATACCAATCTCTATTTTTTGCATCCTGACTTTGCTCCTCCGCGCAACCAATCAAACATCTCGTGAATCGGTTGTTCCAACGATAAACGGGCGCCCTACCTTTCCTGGGCTATGGCCTCGACGATCGGGCAACCATCCATCGGCCCCTCTCCTGAACATTCCTCCAGCGTTTTCGACAAAACCGCCTCGATACGGGAAAGGCTCTGGATCTGGTGCCGGATCTTTTCCAGTTGCTCACTCGCAATGCGCTTAGCCTCTGCACGCTCGCCATTGGCATCCTGAAGCATCAGGAGTTCACGAATCTCGTCAAGAGTGAAGCCCCATTGTTTGGCATGGATGATGAACTGCAGCCTGGCGATCGCATCCTCGGGGTAACGGCGATAATTGGACTGGGTTCTCGCAGGCTCTGGCATGAGACTTTCCCGCTCGTAAAAGCGAATCGCATGACTGGCCACGCCGCTTTGGGCAGAGAGTTCGCCGATATTGAACGTTTTCATTCATTCACCTTTAGCTGAGTCATCAATAACTGTTTATAACCATAACCTTAAAGTGAACTTTAAGGTCAAGGGATTTTTGAGCGACTCGTCATTGCAAAATCCGAACAGGTGCTCAAGACTCATTCGACACGCTTTTTATTTCATGAACGGCTAAGAACCCGGAGACACTGCGATGAAGATTTTTGAGAAGCTGTTTATTTTAATGATGGGGCTTGTCCTGCCAATCTTCGCTCTTGCTGAGGGGCCCGGGCGCATGGGAGAGGGCATGATGAGTGGCAACATGATGCAGAGCATGGGCGGTATGGGGATATTCATGATGATTATCATGATTCTTCTGGTCGTGCTTCTGATTCTTGCGATTCTGTCGCTGATCAAATACCTGAGAAACAAGTGATGAGTGTGAAAAGAGTCCACCGGCGCACAGTCCTTCAGGCCATGGCGGGTACTGGATTTCTTCTCACGCTGTCGCCGGGGTTCCTGCTTACGGGCTGTGATGGTGGAGTAAGAGCGACTGAATCGGGAACGCTCGGCCTTGATTCCGAAGAATACGATGTTGAACTAAACCTCTATGCCACACCCGGCTCGGTGTCCATACTTCCAGGCACGCCCAGCGAGGTGTGGCGCTACAGGGCGGAATTGCTCAAAGGCCCGGAAAGCACCGTCTCCGAAAACCCAGACAGCTATCTGGGTCCAACGATTCGGCTGCGCCGAGGGCAAACAGTGAAAATCCATATTCACAATGAGCTCCCGGAAGACACCACTGTGCATTGGCACGGGCTTCATGTGCCGTCCGACGTAGACGGGCAACCAAGGCTGCCGATCCGCCCAGGCGAAAAGATGACCGTTGGCTTCGAGGTGTTGGACCGCGCGGGCCTGTTCTGGTACCACTCCCATGCTCACGGCGATAAGGGCGGGCGCGTGGGGTTCCAGAGTTACGCGGGGCTTGTTGGACTCTTGATCGTTGAAGACGACGAAGAGTTAGGGCTCGGACTGCCGGCCGGTAAGAATGAACTGTTGTTGGTGCTCCAGGATCGGACCTTCGCAGGTGCCAACGAATTGGTATACCTCGACGGAGGCATGGGTGCCATGATGGATCGCATGCGCGGTTTTCTGGGGGATCGAATATTGGTCAACGGAGCTCCCCCGACCACACGCAAAGTCGTCACCCGCCCATACAGAATTCGAGTTCTCAACGGCTCCAATGCCCGCATCTACAAACTGGCTTGGAGTGACGGGCGCCCCGTCACGGTTATCGGAGCCGACGGCGGTCTTCTTCAAAAACCGGAAGACAAACCCTATGCGGTTCTGGCTCCGGCTCAGCGACTTGATATCTGGTTAGATCTTTCAGACTCCCGACCTGGCAGTACATTGGAGCTTATCAGTGACAGCTATGAAGCCGGAATGATGAGTGGCGGGATGATGGGCGGCATGGGGATGATGGGTAACGCCACCCTGCCCGCCGGTGGCCATTTCACCCTGATGACACTGAAGGTGACCGACTCGACTAACATCACTGAGCCGCTTCCGACGGAGCTTGCCCGGGCACGCAAGAAAATACCCGTTACCGATGCCACACCGGTCAGGCAGTTTGAGTTAAGCCACGCGATGATGCGGGGTTTTGCCATCAATGGTCGGCGCTTTGCCGGAACCACGGTTGCAGATGGCGAAAAAGTCCGCCTGGGGGACACGGAAATCTGGGAATTCCGGAACAACACACCAATGCCCCACCCCATGCACGTTCACGGCTTGCAGTTCAACGTTATCAGGCGTGAGACAAGAGGCAACAGCCGTGGCTGGAACGGCCTAACCCAGGGTCTGGTGGACAGCGGTTGGCACGATACGGTCCTTGTAATGCCGGGTGAAGCCGTTCAGCTGGCGATGACCTTCGAGCGTTTCGATGGCCTCTACATCTACCACTGTCACAACATGGAGCATGAAGACAATGGATGATGCGTTATTTTCAGGTGCAAAGCTAAGCGTCATGATTCCCTCGACAATCATCGCGCGCATTCAGCTTCAGAATGTTCTCGTTGAGTGGGCAGCATCCGAAATCTCCGGCTGAGGCGTTATTGACTGAGCGTCACCGGCCTCGCTCGTCTGCTCAATCGCAGTCACCGAGCTAGATTTGTCCTTACATTTCATCATGCACAACCCAAGACCACACATGATCAGACACGGCAGAAGGCTGATCAGTATGGGAGCAAGTCCAAACAACACCAATTGTTCCCAACCAAATGTGAGCCCAGCGATGACTCCGATAGCGCCAAACAACCACCAACGCCGTGGCCCGGCCAGCAAACTCACCAGTCGTCCCCGGCCAGCATCCGAATTCATCTTGCCCTTATCTCCGCTGCTCGTTTTGTTACAGCAACTCATTATCGCCCCTCATTTTTACCGTGATTGTTGTTGATCGCTCACATCCACCGCTGACGCGCTACACAGCCTTGCAGTTGAGCATTTCGGAAAACTTAACGTTAAAGCAAAGTTTAAGGTCAAACGTTTTATCAGAAACGCCAGAATGAATTTGCCTCACTAATTCAGACACCGAAGTAGTCGTGTTATTAAAATAAAAAACTGCTAGGATTTGGTGAACTCAAAGACGAGCTGTGTGTCACAGCCTCGAACCTTCACTGCTTGGTGCTTGAGATCAGGATGACTGCAACGACCCGCCAATTCATTTCTGCGCTGCTATCACTGCTTATGGTGATAAGCGGGCCGGCGTTGGCTATGGCCAACATAGCAGATAGCCAGGCGGGTGCTGAGATGACAGATTGTGGTTCCGTGATGATGACCCAGGCTAAAAACGCCAACTCCTCATCAGACACTGAAGCTAATTGTGCCTCAGTCCCAGATATGGTCTGCCCGAGCGCCAGCGGGTTGAGCAAATGTGGCGTCAACGTCAGCTTCGCTCTCTTACCTGAGAAATCCATAGGTTTAACCGATACCGGCTCCCAACCGGTATTGACCGCCCGCGCGGCCCTTTATCAGGATCCTTTCCTAGCCTCTACTACACCCCCTCCAGAACACCACTCCTGAGTTGTAACTTGTATTTTTGCCCATTGCGGCAAAGTCATTGACGTTATTTCTTACAACGATTTTGTAAAAAGATCCGTGCTTTCATTCGTCACGGGCCTTTAACTGGAGTGAATCAAATGCGCAATTCAAAGATCAAGCTCGCTATCACAACGATTTTTCTGGCTGGCACCATTAGCACCTTCTCCGTATTTGCCCACGAGGGCGAGGGCATGATGTCCTCGGACGGCATGCAGGGAATGGGCGGCATGATGGGAATGATGTCTGATATGTCGCCGGAAGATCGCAAAGCCATGACCGATGCCTGTATGAAAATGATGCAGAGCCAAGGCAGCGACCATATGGACAGCGGCAAGAAGGCCAAAGACGCCGAAGCCAGCTAAGCGTTCGGGCAACGCCCCGAACCGACACTCATTGCCCGGGGAAGCCAAAGCGATCCCGGGCCTTGTGCTGGCCCATGACCAAACCAATCGAGGGTTTACTATGAAGACCAAAAAGCTTGCCCTGTATACGGGTGTGGCCGCCATCGTTCTCGCCGCCGGCGGCGCCACTCTGGCGATGCAGGCTGATGAACCCACCGAATCATCGAACTCTATGGCCGCCGCTGACACATCTGGTCCGGCTATCACAATCTATAAGAGTCCCAGTTGCAGCTGCTGCCAGTCCTGGGCTGAACATCTTGATGCCAATGGCTTTGAGACCACCATTATAGAAACCGACAATCTTAACGAGATCAAGCAGCAATATGACGTGCCGCGTGAAATGGCTTCCTGCCACACCGCGTTGATCGGTGACGTGGTGATTGAGGGGCATGTGCCAGCAGATGATATTGTCGCTTACTTGGAAAACCCCCAGTTCAATACATTAGGGCTTTCAGTGCCCGGCATGGTACAGGGCAGCCCCGGCATGGAAACCGGCAAGAAGGAGGATTACCAGGTCATCGCCTTCCGTGCCAACGGCCAGCAAAGCGTGTTCCGCGAACACAACGATTATTGAGGCTGGACCCATGAGAACGATTGTTCATTCTACGACCAGGGCGGCCTGGAGGTTGTGCTTGCTCACGCTGGCAATTTTGCTGCCAGCGCTGGCTCAAGCCCAATCTGCAGACGACGCCCAACCAGTGACTTCTCTGACGATCAGCTCATCAGGCGCCCTCCTGGTGCTGCAGGGCAGTGACCTCTTTGCCATTGAAGGCGGAACTTTGACCGAGATCACGCTACCGGCAACCAACCAAGGGGCTCAACACACCTCCCTGGCCAGAGGTGCGGATGGAAGCATCTACGTGGCCGGCCCGGGTCTGGGCGTGTGGCGGTACGACAGTGCCGGTGAGAACTGGCAGCCCCTCAACGATACCTTGCCCGATCTCGGGGTCACTGCCATGGCCGCTCACGCCACACAACCCGGAACGCTCTACGCATACCTTGGGAAGGATGGCATGTTCCGGTCCAGGGACGGTGGCGCCAAGTGGGTTAGAGTGGACAGCGGTCCCCCGGAACCGGTGCTGGCATTCCTGCACTCGGACATGCCCGGCAGCATGGAAAGTGGCTGGCTATTTGCAGCTACTACCCGTGGTGTCTCAAGATCCATGGACTGTTTTTGCTTCTGGGGCGATGCGGGAGACCTGCGTGGCACCGTTTCCGCAATCGGCTATGACCCGGCTGCCCCGGAAAACGTTTACGCGGTGATCGAGGGCCAGCTTCATCACAGCGCGGATGGCGGTGAAACCTGGATAAGCCTGAAGACCCCCCAATCCGTAACAGCCCTTGCCTTCTCGCCGTCACAAGGACTTGTGGTGGGCACGGCAAACGGGAACCTGCTTGCCCGTGGTGGCGCTAACGAGTGGGCGCCTGTCCATGAATAAGTGGGTCTACTTGCTAGTCCTGGTCGCCGCGCCGGTCTTTGCCGACGCCTCGGGCGGGCCTGGGAGTTCGGAAAATGCACCGTCGGGAGTCGCCCAAGGCAGACAGATTTATGAGCAATACTGCGCTGCTTGCCATGGACGGCAGGGTGAAGGCGCTGCCAACTGGAAAAAACCGGATGAGAAGGGGGAAATTCCCCCGCCGCCTCATGATGAAACCAGCCACACCTGGCGCCACAGCGATGCCATGCTATTTAAGATGATTGCGGACGGGTGGCGACACCCGTTTAATAAATCCGATCGGTTGACGATGCCGGCCTTCGGGAAGCAGATGACCGCTCAGGAGATCCAGTCAGTCATTGATTACCTGAAAACGCTCTGGACCGAGGAACAACGGGATTACCAAAAGACAGAAAGCCAGTAGCCCTACCCGGAAAACCACCGATTTTGGAGTTCTTAAATGCCAGATCTTGCAACCTGGGGCATCCTGGCCGCATTTTTGGGCGGCCTGGTGTCCTTCTTTTCACCTTGCACACTGCCCCTCGTACCCGGCTACTTGTCCGTCGTTACCGGCGGAGCAGTGAATGAAACCTCCAATCGTCTGAAAGCATTGTGGCTGAGCTTTTGTTTTGTGCTCGGGTTCAGCGTGATTTTCGTCGCGCTGGGCGCAAGCGCCAGTCTCCTGGGGCAGTGGCTGATGGCCTACCGACGGGAAGCCAACATAGTTGCAGGGACACTGATTGTGCTGATGGGCCTGTTCATGCTTGGCTGGTGGAGCATGCCTTCGCTGCAACGGGATTGGCGCCTGGGGCAAACGCTGCAAGGTGGTCGCCCCACGGCAGCCTTTTTGCTGGGCGTGGCGTTCGCCGTCGGCTGGACGCCCTGCATCGGCCCCATACTCGGAGCCATACTAGCCCTAAGCTCCACCCACGCCAACGCCGAAACGGGCATGTTATATCTTGCGGTGTATTCGTTGGGCCTGGCACTGCCGTTCCTCGGAACAGCGCTGTTCATTGAGCACTTTCGGGAGCGAGTGCGCTGGCTCAGTCGTTGGAGCCGGCTGTTCAGAGCGCTGGCAGGCTTGGTGCTAATTTTCATGGGCGTGATGGTGTTAACCGGCCAGATGACCCGATTAACCCTCTGGATGATTGACCTGTTTCCGGCACTCGCTCGCCTAGGATGACCGACTTACTCTGTGGCCAATAGGCTTTATCAGAGGTTCCCTAAGTATACTGAGCTAACAGGCCAGGCGTTTTGTAGAAAGTTTTCCCAAATAGAAAATGGCCAGGGTTTACCCCTTTATTAACCTGAGGCACTGTCGTGACCGATACACTGCTTGCTAACGAATCACTCATCCGGCTCGGCTTTTTCCTCTCAGTGCTAACCGTAATGGCCGCATGGGAAGCGATTGCGGCACGCCACCCTCAGCGAATCAGCCGCCTGACCCGGTGGCCCAACAACCTATTGATTGTTGTGCTGGATACCCTGGCTGTGCGGCTGGTGTTTCCGTTAGCAGCAGTTGGTGCTGCCTACATGGCATCGAAAAACGGCTGGGGATTGCTGAATCTTGTCAGCTTGTAGGGCTGGCTGGCGGTGCGATTGGAAACGTAATTGACCGAATATTTCGTGGTTATGTTGTCGATTATTTGGATTTTCATTGGCAATCCTGGCATTGGCCAGCGTTCAACCTTGCCAATATTTTTATTGTCCTCGGAGTATTCATGGTTGTCGCCACAAACGTGCGGGGGAAAAGTAAATTCTGACGCGGATTCGACAGGCCCAACTTCGCCAACGGCTGATACAGGGAATGGTTAGGAGCACTCCATGCACAAAGAATTGAAGCAGTTATTTCGCGCTGAGCTTGCAGCAGCTCACAACGCACAAGCGGAGGGTGAATTCCGGAAAGCTGTCACCCACCTTGAACGCGCCCATATCCTCAGTCAGAAGTTCGCTATGGCGCATACGACAATCCACATACTTATGCTCAAACTTGCTTGGCGGACGGGTGATTTTCAAGAGGTTCTGGAGCCGTTTATTCGAGCCATTGCAGCTCTGCTCTTTTCCCACATATGGGTTCCACCAGGAAATACGGGGCGCTCGAACGCCAGCGCGTTTGCACCGATGCCAATACCCGAAGATCTCGCACATATTTTAAAAGAGGCCAGCGAACCAGCCCCGAGGTGAGGTAAAACCGACTGCAAACATTTGACCCTATAGTAACTCCAAGATTTATAGCTATGAATGAATCCTTGTTGAAAGAGGCACAAATACACGACCATAGTCATGATCACAGCCATCATTTCGACACCCATAACCGCTCGTTTGCCATTGCGGTGATTCTCAATACGCTGTTTGTACTTATTGAAGCCGTGTACGGCGTTTTGTCCGGATCGCTCGCACTGCTCGCCGATGCTGGTCACAACCTGAGCGGTGTCATGGGGTTAATCCTAGCCTGGGTCGCCAGTTGGCTCGCAAGCAAAGCGGCAACTTATGGCAAAACCTATGGCCTGAAGAAGACCACTATTCTGGCAGCGCTTTTTAATGCTCTGCCCCTGATCGCCGCTGTCGGTGGAATCACCTGGGAAGCCATTCAGCGTCTGACAGATCCGGCCGACGTCGCTGGCCTGACCGTAGTCGTGGTCGCTAGCATTGGCGTGTTGATCAACGGTGCAACCATGATGCTGTTTCTCAAAGGACAGAAAGGCGACATCAATATTCGGGGCGCCTTTTTGCACATGGCCGCAGATACGGCGGTTTCGGTGGGGGTCGTGATCTCCGGCACGGTATTGATGTTTTCCAACCTGACCTGGACTGACCCAATTGTCAGTCTCATCATTGCCGTCGTGATTTTCCTGGGTACCTGGCAGCTGTTGAAGGACTCCGTAAAACTGGCAGTGGATGCCGTTCCAAAGGGCATCGATCCTGGCACGGTCCATGAGTGTCTCAAGAATCTACCTGGCGTACAATCTTGCTCACCACCTCCATATTTGGGCATTGAGTACTACCGAAAATGCGCTGACAGTCTACCTGGTTAAGCCAGATCCAGAGAGTGACGATCAGGTCATCAGTGATGCAGCTGCGATGCTGGCGGACGAATTCAGCATCCAGCATACGACTATCCAGTGGGAGCGCGGTGATGACCAATGCCCGAACAAAACTCACTGCGTGGTGGAGTAGCAATAACAAGGAGCGTGAATGTGCGTGTAAGAATATCAACGACTTTCTCAGCGCCCGCTGATCACGTCTGGGCACTGGTCAAAAGAAACAGCACGCTGCTCTTTGTATGTGGGGGCCTTTTGGGCTTTGCGGGTGCAAAGCTTTTTCCGCAGCAATGGTGCGAGGGAAACAAAGAAAATACACGCCTGCTGTTTTTCGGTTTCATCCCCGCGTGGCAGCATACCCTGTATTTTCAGGAAGTAAGCGACAGAAATCGAGTGCTCCGCACCGAGGAGGGCGGCGGATTGATTTCGGCCTGGAATCACTTCATACAGGTTAGCCCCTGCGAAAAGCAGACTTGCACCTACGTCGATGACGTTGAAATCAGAGCAGGTGTTTTTACCGTACTAATGTGGCTCTATGCTCATATATTTTATCGATATCGCCAGCTACGTTGGCGTGTCTTGCTGCGGAACTTTACGCATCACGCATAGCGATCTCAAAGACATACCGGCCTACCAGTCAGACACTGACCTTTTTAGCTTGGACGCACCCACATAGCGGGTCAGCCTCAATAAAAGCGACCGTCGAATCAACCAGGCACATAAAACCCATGCGAGACATCATTGAACGCTACCAGGTCTTGGCCTACCTCACGGCTGTGGTCCTCGGCCTATTCATTGGCTGGAGCTTCTCCGAAGTAACGATACCGGAATACCTGATCTGGGCTTTGCTGGGCGTTCTGCTCTATGCGACTTTCACCCAGACACCTTTGACCCATCTGTCTGAAGTGTTCCGGGATCGCCGTTTCATGGCTGCCCTGCTCACAGGGAACTTTCTGGTGATGCCCGCAATCACCGCCCTGATGTTACTTGCTCTGCCGGACAACGACGCATTGCGGCTGGGCGTGCTGCTTGTGCTGCTGATGCCCTGCACAGACTGGTTTGTCACCTTCACCCACCTGGGCAAGGGGGACGGCACCCGTGCTATCGCTGCAACGCCAGTTTTGTTGATTGCCCAGCTGGCTTTATTGCCACTCTACCTCTGGTTTTTCCTGGGCGAACAATTCGATGTGAGCTTGATCTGGGGCGGCATATTCTACCGGCCTTCATCGGTCTGATCATCGTCCCACTCATCCTGTCATTACTGACCCAGAAATGGGCCGAACGCTCCCCGAGCGCCAATCAGTTCATTAACCTGATGGGCCTGATGCCAGTTCCCTTGCTAACGGCCATACTGTTCCTGATCTCGATAACACAGGTCAGTCAGATTCCCGCCACAGGTCAGATTGTCTGGATATTGCTGATTTTGTTCCCGGCCTATCTGTTAGCGGCGGCCTGATAGGAAAAGGTTTGAGTCGACTTTTCCGATTGCCAGTGAAAAGCGCTCGTACCATTATTTTCAGCCTCGGCACGCGAAATTCCTTCGTGGCTCTGCCACTGGCACTGGCACTGCCCGAAGTCTGGGGCACGACTGTCATCGTCATTGTAGTGCAGTCCCTGGTAGAGCTACTTGGAATGATGTTCTATCTCAGATGGGTGCCCAATAAATTACTGCCAATTCGTTGAACCACTTAATGCGTAAAACACAGACATACACAACCTTTGGAGATTTTGTATGCAAGACAGCGCGCATGCAGAATGTTTACAAACCCGTGCTTGATGCCGTCATGAAATCACCGCATCAATGGCATGATGATCCTAAAGTAAGAGCGGCTTGGGAAGCAGCGGGGGCGGCTGGGCTAGATTTAGAAGCCGCTCGTGATCAACTCAACTCATCTGACATTGATGAGATCATCAAGCAGGATATGAGCGATATTCAGAGCGCTAAAATACAGTGTACAACAACGTTCTATGTTAATGGCCAGGAGCTGAGCAAGCTGGGACCAAAGGAACTGTATGACATGGTGACATCAGAAGTTGATGCGCTGAACTAAACAACACCACCTACCCGGCAATGCTATGTCACTACTAGGCTATCTTTTACCCTATGACTTCTCGCCACTGACCATACTGAGCTATATGCTCGTGCTTGGATTCTACGGCGTCGGTCTTCTGCGAATGCCCGATGAAGATCGGCCGGGCGCTCTAAGAATTTTCGCTTTCGTTCTCGGCGTTATGGCCTGTTATGGCGTCATGCAAACCCGCTTCGACTACTACGCTCAATACATGTTTTTCGTACATCGTGGTCAACACCTGATCCTTCACCATATTGGCCCGATTCTCATCGCCCTGTCGAATCCCTCGCCAATCATGCGGTTCTGGTACGCCAAAATAAGCCCCGGCCTGAGGAACACTCTCAGGCCGGTGGGATGGATCTATCAAGCGCTTCAATACCCCTTGATCGCCTTGATCCTGTTTGTGGGACTTATCTATTTTTGGCTCTGGCCGTCAATCCATTTTGACGCCATGCTCAGCCGGGACCTGTACTGGATCATGAACTGGAGCATGTTGTTGGACGGCCTGCTGTTCTGGTGGCTGATCTTTGACCCGCGACCGCCAGCCATCACCTCATCGCTAGGGTATGGCAAACGCATGCTGATTCTCGCTGCGGCAGGTGTACTTCAGATGCTTCTGGGCGCGTGGATCGTATTTTCGAGAGAAATGGTATACGACGTTTACGAAGTCTGCGGTCGTGCCTGGCCTCTGGACCCGGAAGTCGATCAACTTCTGGGTGGCATGCTGACCTACATCCCACCTGCTATGATGAGTGTCCTCGGCATTCTTCTTATACTCCGGCGTGCCATGCACGAAGACGGGAAATATTCTAAATCTTCCAAACAGTCAAAGGAACCAGTCCAATGAGTCGTGGTTTTATTGAAAAGCAAGCCTTCAGAGCGTTAGCAATGTTCACAGTATTGCTGACTACGTTTTTAGCTGGATGTTCCGACAACGAGATAAACTACAACGGCAAGGACATCAGCGGCCTGATGCCCGAGCTTGAGTTTAATCTGATCAACAGCGAAGGAGATCAGGTAACCGCTGGGGATTACAGCGGCAAAGTGAAAATGATGTTTTTCGGTTTTACCTCTTGCCCGGACATTTGCCCGACCGTTATGCAGACACTGAACCGAGCGGCAAGTGGTCTGCCACCCGAACTTCAGGACGAGGTATTGACGTTATTCGTGAGCGTTGACCCCAAACGAGATACGCCTGAGCGTCTGGACAAATACGTCAGTTTTTTCGGTGAGAATATTGTCGGCCTGACAGGAAAGGAATCTCAACTTCGCGGGCTGGCCAAACGATACCGGACGACCTTCGGTTACGGCGAATCGAACGAGAACGGCGACTACGACGTTTCTCACAGCAGCGCGATTTATATATTCGACCGCCAGGGAGACGCCCGGTTGCTGATCAGGCCAGACTTGGGGGCAGAGAAGATTAACCAGGACCTCATTGCTCTCGCTCAGAAGGACTCATGAAGTCTCTGGAGAATCGACCAACCAATCTGAACGACCACCGTCGGGCCAGCGTCGTGGACGAAGGCTCGCATTTTCTTCTGTTTCCTCGAATCAAATCCGAAAAAAATAGTTAGAAGCATAATGTAAGCAGCCGGGACCCCGGCTGCTTACATTACTGATTCCAGATCACCCCGATACAGATGTTACCTGTTCGAGCCGTCCCTGGAGCTTTGAGTTGACTGTGGACACACCATCCACGACATCGCTCTGCTCGCTTGGATAAAACTCTTCCATGAGCTGCGTGGCTTTTTCCCTTGCCTCAACCACAGCATCCTCCCTCCCTAATCACCAGATCCACGTAATAGATCGGCGTTCGATGGCTCTGCGTCGTACTTTTACCCCGCAGCTTCAGTTCCAACGGCATGTACGCCAGCAAACCACCAGAGACTGCCTGGTAGTAGCTCAGCCTGGCCGCAAGTGTCCTTATGCTGTTGTAGCCAGTGGTGCGAAAGATGAAGGTACCCAGATCATCATCGTCACCGATTTTCACGTTCAATCGGCCATAGGGCTTGCACAGACCACCTTCACCAAACTCGCACAACGTCGGGGCCCGGGTATGGCAAAGACTGCACTCCTGATTGCGTCAAGCGCTTACAGGCGTCGCCGTTACCGACACACATGGGCCGCCCACTTTTGCGGTCGAACATGGTGTATTCAGCCCTCAGATTGAGATCCGGATCGTTGAACAGCATGCGTACCGGGATGGTCCGCAACTTACCGTTTGGAGCATCCTTTCTGAGCTCTTCGTCCATCGGATGCAAAACCCATCCGGAGTCTTTTTCCTGGATCTGGGAGGTGATAGTGAATTGATTATCTTTCTGCGGTAGCCGGATGCCGTTCTTTTCAACGACACGGCCAATACTGATACGCCCCAATACGGGAAGCGTGATGGCTAAACCTTTAATCATGATGACGCTCCTGAGAAAAAGGACCGCGGGGCACTCGTTACACCCGCGCGGCCAATGGGGTATTCATGCATGGATGAGGAATCGCCGGCTTCCCGGCTTGGTGAGTGGGTATTGATCCAAAAGCTCTGGCTTATCGGTCAGCATCTGCTTCACATTGAGCCCAACGGAATCCTTGCTCCGTTTCCAGCTCACGCTGCCACTGGGGAAGGTTGCCTTCGAAGCTTCGCCCATCTGGCCTTCGATTCGCTGTTTCAGGTGGGATTCAGTGAATTTCAGGGCTTCCATTTCCGAGCGAATGGCCAGCAGCTCGTCAAACGCATCGGACAGTTCCTTGCTTTGACTGAAGTCCAGGGTCTCCCCTCTATCCACCGGATAAAGGTGGCGCAAGACACGTTCAGCAGAATCGGTTCCATCGACCGGTGGTGGGGTATCGGTCTCCACGTAATCCCAGAACTGGCGCTCCAACACGTACAGCGCTTCGATGAGTTCCTCATTCCGTTCGAGGCGGTAGATCTTCAACTCCTGGCCACACAGCAGCACACAAACGTCTGCCGCCTGTTTTCCAGTGACGGCCAGTTGATGCTGAACCTGGCATTGGATGTAGTCCGGCACCCCCTCTTTCCAAAGTCGTGATCCGAACTCCCCTGAGGTTTTACATTCCAGGATCTGCACCTCTTCATCGGCCACCACGGAATAATCCAGGTTGGCCAACATCCAGTGCTTGTCTGGATCTGAGTGTTGCAGGACGGCATTGACCCGGCGCACCTTCCGTCCCGTTTGTTGGCTGTACTGCTCCGCGACAATCGGCTCCAGGATATGGCCCCAGTAGACCGGTGAAGTGGGATCGTCCGAATCCGGTTTTGGTAAACCTGCATCTCTGCCGGTTTTGACCATCCAGAGTTCCAGTTGGGATTGATAGGGGTTGATGCCAACCGCAGCGGCTGCATCGCTACTGCCAATGCCTTGCTTGCGTACCTTCAGCCATTCATCCCGGCTAAGGTCTTTGGTGGAGACCAGCCGCAATGCTGGCCGCTGTTTTTGAATTGCTTTTGCACTCATGCCCATGGTGTTTTCCTCCAGACATAAAAAAGCCCACCAGAGCAACAGGCTCCGGTGGGCTTTATGGCGGTTTTAAGATTTAAGAGAAGGAATCAGGCCACAAGTGACATGGCCTGCTCTAACGCACGGTTCTTGATGGCGGCACCGGTTCCGAACCAGGCTGAATCCAGCCGGTGGTCAACGGTTTTGGCTCGGCGTTGGTGATCGATGAATTCGGTGACGGCATTAAGCAGCCCGTAGGCAGTTCCTTCTGATGATGCCAGCGTGGCACCGATGCCCTCGCCTTCATAAAGCCCCAGAGCTTTGGCCATTGAGCGCTCGTTGGTTTTACCGACACCCTCGCGGGAATCATCGGTGAACACCTTGAGGAAGTAGTTCCTGGCCTCTGTGCTCTTCACCCTCCGGTCACTCAAGACTTTCAGGCGGTACATAAATTCGTCCCAGGCAGAAACGGATATGCCGAGTTGCTTCTTCACCAAGTCCGCATCGAAAGCAGTGTTGTGTTTCACCTTGACTGCGTTGGCAGTGGAACCCTTCAGAGCAACAGCAAGTGTGTTGTTGCACACCACACGGATGCTCGTGAATTGGGCGGTCGTTGCCATGGTTCCGTCGCAGCCCACTCGGCCACCTGTTGCAGCAGCGACATAGCCGCCATAAGCGCCGGCAGACGCGCCAACTACACCAGCCGTTTTCTTGCCGTAGTTTTTCTTACCAACCCGGACAGATTGGCAGTTGGGACATTGATCGGACATTGAAGATACCTCTGTGAATTTGGAGGGAGGGCACTGTTAGCGCCTTGGTTCATAGAGGTGATATATGTTTGAAATTATCTTGAATCCCAATGCACAAGAAGCGGAAGAGTTTCAAATAAACCGGCAACCCCTCCGAAAAATAACGGGGGCTTACCCTTTCTGCTAAAAAGGAGGACTATAGAACTCAGAGGGTCGCCACTGGGCAGCCCCGTGACTTCGCCACAACGACGAACAGAAATAAGAGGTCAAAGGATCAGGGATGGATCACTTCATTTACATCGCAAGCAGCTCCTCGATGCCTGGCGTGGTCAAGATTGGCAAGACCAATCAACCACCAAGTGAGACGCTAAATGCACTCGACGCTTCTGGTGCTCAAAAAACATTTTATCGAGAGTTTAGCGCCATAGTAGATGACGCTGGCATGAGTGTGGGTAAGATCCATGTAAAGCTTTCTAGATCTGGCTTCAAGATTGGGCCGGGGCTTTTTAGAATTTTCCTCGAAGAAGCAATTGAGATCTTATTTTCAGTAATCGATGACTTGCGCGTTCACTCTTATCCCTCAGACACCATTATTGCGAAACTCGTTGAAGACCTTGAGCAGAGAAGACTGCCAGGAATGCCTCTCAACTCAACATCATGGAAAAACAACACACTCAATCACAACGTACGTGACAAGACACCCTCAGCAAAAAGGCCCACCAAAGATTCATTTCTTTCCTCCAGCGAAGTGCTTGCCCCGAAGAATATACAGCCGGGCGCATCAGAAATTGGGAGCGGTGAATTTATCTATGTTTTAAGCAACCCATCAATGCCGGGATATGTGAAAGTAGGGAGAACAAACACCTCGTTCGACCAAAGGTTATCGGAGCTTCAGTCGACTGGCGTACCAACTCGCTTTGAGCTTGAACTCGGTCTAGAAGTGGAAAGCTCGGTCGAAAGCGAAAGAAAAGTACACAAAGCACTATCGAAATTTCGACCCGAACAAAATCGGGAGTTTTTCAAAATCCCCGTTAAAAAGGCAATAGAAACTGTCCTGACGACCTTAGATGATTACAGAATCCACAAGTTTCGAGAGAATTACGGGATTGAAACGCTAGTCTACGAGTCGGCTTTGAAAAGCCGCGAAATCCGGGAAAAGCGACATAAAAAGATCACCCAACTTAGATCAGAGCTCGCGCTGGTCAATCATGAAGTCACGAAGCTAGATGCGTCTCTTCGACATCAGGAAATACAGTATAAATCTCTTGGGCCCTATCCCGAAAATCGTTTTGGCATCGTATATGTTCTCGCTATAATTTTATTCCCAGTAGCTATTATTTTTTCTAGCTCATCCGGTGGAGACAGTGAAAAAATCATGGCCTTTTTAGTCGTAGGACTTGTATGTTTAATTGCTGTGAATGGGCATTTGGAGAAAGAGTGCGATAAAAAAGCAACTCCCTTCAATGATTGCCAAAAAAGTATAGATGCTATAAAACACGACTTATATCCACTCCAGGAAAGAGCAAGGAAGCTGAAAGAATCACTCAGTGGACTAGGCGAGAACACCTGACAAATAAATGATCACCCCCTGCAAGAAGAAAGGCCCGCAAAACAGCCTGCCAATTCCTCTGCAAATCTGGTTGTAGGTTTACCAGTACAAAGGCTTAGTAATGCCCTTTTACCGATTCCAGTGGAAATAAATTCAGAGCGCAACAAGGAATGGTTAACCAGAGTCGCCATTAATGAACTGCGCGACCAACTCTGCTACCTTGGTCAAGGCCTCTTTTCGCTCCTCGAAGTAATCATAACGGTCATAGATTCCTTCGACCCCCTTCAGTTTGTGGTTCAGACAGCGCTCCGCAACATGCCCTGGCACGCCGGCAGCAGACAACAAACTGCGGCAGGTACGCCGAAGGTCATGCACGGTGAACTCGGCGATATTCCCCATCTTCCTCTCTGGCTGTAGCTTCCTCCCCGGCTCCCTGCCGAATAACTTGGCAATGGCGCGGTTCAACGTGTCCTTGCCTATGTGGGGGTGCTTGCTGCTGCGCCGATTAGGAAAGACGTAGTCTGAGCCCCAGGCACGGATCTCGAGCTCATTCAGCCAATCGACGGTTTGCAAGGGAAGCGGAATGACGATCTCGGCACCTGACTTACTGCGCTCCTCAGACAGTTGCCACCGGTGGTTCTCCATGTCGAACTCTGACCACCGAGCTTCCGTAAGCTCTGTCTTTCGCACACCCAAAACGAGCAGTAGTGCACAGGCGAGATAATTGTCTCGCGTGAAGCTGTCACTGTTTTCTCGGAAGATTTTAAAAATCTGCGGAATCTCTTCAAGGCTCAACGCCCTATCGCGGCTCTTCTCAATACCCCCTGCATCAGTGACGTTAAAAGCTGCTGCTGGATTATAGGTAAGTAGCCCCAACTTGATGGCATGATTAAACAGCTGCTTCAGGTACATCAGCGTATCGTTTGCGGTGGTCGGTCGACCGCTGCTGGCCACCTTCCTGACGATGGCGCGCACATCCATTGGGGTGACGCTGTCCAAAGCGAACTCCCCGATAGAAGGTGCGACCTCTTTGGTAAAGATTCGCTTTGGAATGTGATGGTGCTTGAGGCGTTTCTCCAGATCCTGGCTCCAGTCGCCGAAGAGATCACTGACGGTTCGGAGAGTAGCTTGCTCCTCACGTTTACGCTCTTCAATTGGGTCTATACCGCTGCGAACGACCTTTTTGGCATCGACAGCTTTCTCTCTCGCTTCAGCCAGGGAAATCTGTACGCACTTGCCCAGCGTCAATTCGCGCCGCTTTCCTGCATGTGTGTAGCGAAGCATCCAGTAGGGTGCGCCTACTTTGGGCACCATCAGATATAGACCTTCACCATCGCTATAGCGTCCCGGTACACCTTCTTTGATCAGAGACTGAACTTTCTTAGCTGTAAAGCTCCCCATCACTTCCACCCTGCGTGAGTGATCAAAAAAACATTGCTTGAATTGACTGTTGCTGGAGCTGGGCACTCGTCCTCACACCCATGCCCAAGACACTGACTACACAGGGTTGATGGGCAGAGGACGCTGCTGACCACGACGGGGCAATTCGGGGGATAACATGAAAAATGGGGAGTATCCATAAGAAAATCACACCTATAATGGGGAGAGCGTCGAACTACTCCCCATTATACTCCCCAATAAGCAATGGATAAAACTAGATTTCAATAGATTGTCAGGGACAACTAAGTATTTTTTTATAATAAAAACATAAATATAAAGACACCTATGAACATCAATGGATGCTATTCAATGTTCTGCACCTGCTCACGCACTTGCTCTATCAATACTTTCAAATCAACGGCTGCCCGGGTTACACCAGCATCAATGCTTTTGCTGCTCAGGGTGTTGGCTTCCCGGTTCAGCTCCTGCATCAGAAAATCCAACCGGCGGCCAATGGCTTCGTCGCGCTTGAGGGTGTCGGCAACTTCACTGATATGCGCGTCCAGCCGATCCAGCTCTTCCGCTACATCGCTTTTCTGCGCCAGCATGACCATTTCCTGGGCAATACGCTCAGGATCCAACTCTACCTTGGCCTTCTTGAATCGCTCACGGATGTGCTCTTCCTGGGCTTTAAGCAGCCGGGGCATATCCGTACGAACGGATGCTACCAGAGTGTTCATTTGCGCCAGCCGTTCCTCAAACAACGGCCGTAACCGGTCGCCTTCGCGCTCGCGAACCACTGCCAGCTCTTCAACCGTTTGCCTAAACAGGCTCAGACCTGCCTCCCGCGCGGAGCTGAAATCCTGCTCCGGCACCGACAGCACCCCAGGCCAGCGCAGAATATCCAAAGCATTGATGTGCGCCGGGTTATCCAGCATGCGGTTAACGTGGTTTGCCGCTTCATTAACCGCTTGCGCTATATCTTCATTAATCTCAAACCCTGGAACACCCACTTCAGTGGACTGAAGGCGAATCGACACATCCACTTTGCCGCGCTTTAACTGCTTTCGCAGCTCTTCCCGAAAAGGGTTCTCAAGCTCACGCAGCGCATCTGGCAGCCGAAAAGTCGGCTCCAGATAACGGTGATTGACGGTACGTATCTCACAGGTAAGCGTTACCTGATTATCCTGGACATCCTTCCGAGCAAAGGCAGTCATGCTTTTAATCATAGGGCTCCGGCTTAGTTAGCGGTCGCTATTGTGAATTGCATAGCCTGAGTCTAACAGGCCGCGATCATTTGCGGCGAACGCGCTGCAGACAACAAACCCACAGCCACTAGCATCTTGGTACCCGCACCCAACGTGTTACACTTCGCGGCTTCCCAACTCCAATCCGACCGGGGCCTAGCCCGGACACTTACTTAAACGACCAGGAAACATTATGCGTCCAAGTGGCAGAACGCCCGAACAACCCAGAGATATTCGCATTACCCGTAATTACACCTGCCACGCTGAAGGCTCTGTACTGGTGGAATTCGGTAACACCAAAGTGATCTGTACCGCCTCCGTAGAAAACAAAGTACCGCCGTTCCTGCGCGGCCAGGGCAAGGGCTGGATCACCGCAGAATACGGCATGCTGCCCCGCTCAACCGGCAGCCGCATGGGCCGCGAAGCAGCCCGTGGCAAACAGGGCGGTCGCACCGTCGAAATCCAGCGCCTAATCGGTCGCTCCCTGCGTGCCGCTGTAGACCTGGACGCCCTGGGCGAACACAGCATCACCATCGACTGCGACGTTATCCAGGCAGACGGCGGCACCCGCACTGCTGCCATCACCGGCGGTTGCGTTGCATTGGTAGACGCACTGAACTATTTGGTCGCAGAAAAGCGCCTGAAGAAATCACCGCTGAAGCAAATGGTCGCAGCAATGTCTGTGGGCGTTTACAAAGGCACACCCGTGGCCGACTTGGACTACCCGGAAGATTCCGAAGCCGAAACGGACATGAACGTGATCATGACCGACCAAGGCGGTTTTATCGAAATTCAGGGAACGGCAGAGGGTGCGCCGTTTGCTCAGGAAGAGCTAGACAGCATGCTGAAACTGGCCAAGCAAGGCATAGAAAAGTTGTTCGTACTGCAGAAAGAAGCGCTAGAAAGCTAAGAGTAGCCAATTCCGAAGTCCGGGGAATCGCCATCACACCGGCGTTTCCCCAGATAATTAGAAACCGATTTCTATATCGTAATCCATAATTACCGGAGCATGATCTGAAAAACGGGTGGTGCTATCAATCCAACCATCCTGAATGGTTTTGCGAATGCCCGGCGTCATCAGCTGATAATCTACCCGAATACCCGCATTCTTCCGGGAACCCTCTGTCTGCTCAGGCCACCAGGTAAACTGATTGCTCTGCTTATTGATATCACGGAACGCATCCACACAGCCCATCTCATCAAACAACCGGTCAAGCCAGGCCCGCTCGTGGGGCAAAAACCCCGAAAAATCCACCTTGTGATACAAAGGACTGGCATCCGTTACATGGTGCGCACTCTGTAAATTCGCACCAAAAATAAACTGCCGACGCTTACGCAGGTTTTTTGCATGTGCAAGCCAAACCCATCCATAAAGTCATCTTTATGGTCGAGCACCGTCAGGTCGTTTTCACTGATCAGCCCCTCCTCACGCCCAAGCGCGCAGGTGCCAGCACAGAGGCCACAGAAACCTTATCGAAATCCGCCTGAATAAAGCGCCCCTCACGATCTGCCTGCTCATTGGCGAAACCGTACATGATGGCCTTGGGGAAATGCCGCGTGTAAATGCCCACGCCGCCATCCTCATTGTTTTCGCCATCTATGAAATACGCCTCGTACCCTTCAGGAATGAGATTTTGGTCTTCAATCTCATAGGCGCGCATACGGTGATCCTGAACACAAACAACGTCTGCGTCCTGCTCGGCCAGCCAGTCGAAGAAACCTTTATCAACAGCCTGAGCAAGACCGTTGACGCTGATTGATACTACCCGCATACGTGTTCCCTGATTCGGTTTGAGTGTATGATACCGTTTTTACGCGTTATTAAAAGATCCACACCCGCCAGAAGCCTTGCCATGCACGACTATCAGCAAAAGTTCATTGAATTTGCCATCCGCCGTAACGTACTTCGTTTTGGTGACTTTACCCTAAAATCCGGTCGCACCAGCCCATATTTCTTTAACGCTGGGCTGTTTAACACCGGGGACGACCTGCTGCAGCTCAGCAAAGCCTACGCTGCAGCCATCGACCGTAGTGGCCTCGATTATGACATCATATTCGGACCTGCCTATAAGGGCATTCCGTTGGCAACCGTGACTGCCATGGCCTTGGCCCAAGAAGGTAAAAGCAAACCGTTTGCCTTTAACCGCAAAGAAAAGAAAGAGCACGGCGAAGGCGGTAATATTGTGGGCGCCCCATTGCAGGGTAACGTACTCATCGTTGATGATGTTATTACTGCTGGCACGGCCATACGCGAATCCATCGACCTTATCCGTGCCGCAGGAGCAGAACCCGCTGGCGTCCTAATTGCCTTGGATAGACAGGAGCGAGGCAACGGCGAGCTCTCCGCAATACAGGAAGTAGAAAGCGAATTTGGTATTCCGGTGGTGAGTATCATCCGCCTGGAACAGGTTTTAGACTATCTTAAGACCAACCCCGAGTTTTCTGGCCACGCCGCGAAGGTAGCCAGCTACCGGGAACGCTACGGAGTCTGACTGATGCACAAGCGCCTGACCGTATTTTCAGCCACTGCCTCTGCCCTCTTGCTGACACTGGGCATAACAACCCAGGCCGAAGCTGGCATGTACCGCTACACGGACGAACAAGGCCAGCTCGTAATCAGCAACACCATTCCTCAACAAGCCACCAAGCGCGGCTACGACATCCTCAATTCAAACGGTCGCGTGACCGAAACAATTCCTCCCGCGCCAACGGAGGCTGAGATTGCCGCTCGCGAAGCAGAAAAGCAGCGCCAGCATGAGCTCACTCTTCAGCGCGAGAAAGACGCCCGACTACTGAAACGCTTCAGCCACCCCGATCAAGCTATAAAAGCCATGCACCGTAAACTGGGTGAGCTGCAAGGGCTAATTCAGCTCAAGCGGGGCAATATCTCTGTTATCTCAAGCCAGCTAGACAGCGAACAAAGCCGCGCAGCCGATATGGAGCGCAATGGCCAAAAAATACCCGACGCAACCCTCAGTAAAATATACCGTCTTGAATCCCAGATCCGTGATATTGAGAGAGAAATTGCTTGGCAAGCTCAAGAAATAGACTCTTTGAAGCAGGCTTTTGAGAAGGACATAAAGCGCCTCGAAAAAGTCACCGGAGAAACTCGCACTCTGTCGCTAGACGCAACTAAAACCACAGATTGATTTCCTGCAGCGTCACAACCTTAAAATGTTGCTGCTGACCGAACCCAAAAGGGGCGCCACTGTTTAAGCTGGCGCCCCTTTTATTTGTCAGCACAAACTGCCTGCTAACTCAACGGCTTACCTATAAATCAGGCTGAAGCAGTTGTCTTTTTCTTCGCAGTTGTCTTGCGAGCAGCTGGCTTCTTGGCTTCTGCAGACTTCTTGACGTCCTGAGCGGCATCAGACAGATCGTCTGCGGCTTCAGAAACGGCGTCTGCGCCTTCGACTGCTTCTTTCTCAAGCTTTGCTACGAGATCGGCGGCAAAGTTGCCAAAACGGCTGTTCAGGTTACGCAGCTGGCTAAAAAGACCGTCGCTGTAGCCGTAGTAACGGTTGCGCAGGTTTTCAACGCTGTATTCCCGCGCGCCAGATTCCAGCTTTTCAGCGTACTCGAACGGCTTGGCAGCCAGTTTCTTTTGCTGCTCTTCAGCCGCATTGATGCCTTTTTCTACGATTTCCTGAAGCTGTTCCTGATAAGTCTTAAGTTTACCCATATCACTTCTCCTTAGTTTACTGAAGCTATCTCGGCCTTCGCCCTTACTGCTTCTAATCTAAGCCTTGGGCTTGTGATCAGTGCGAAGGTGAACGCCTTTCGTTGATTGTGTAACTAAGGTTACGGTTAAAAATTAGAATGTTCATACTAAAAACAGAAGCTTTGATCGTAAACATATACGTTATTTTACGAACCAGTTACTTGTCACAGACTCCTCAACCCGCATAATGCTGCCTGTGTCGGTAGCCCGTCTCCCCGTTTTATTCCGGTTGTGCGAATCCGGGTAAAAAAGAGACTGCGCAAAATCAGTCCTAACGCGAGAGCTCCAAAGAGATTTTTATGAAGAGCCCCCCCCACTACCGATGCTCACCCCTGCAGAAAGGCTTAACCTGTTTGCCGGCCTGCCAATTATTGTTTTGATATCAACGTTAGCGCTGCTAACCGGCTGCCAGGAAGATGACAGAGCCAACCACTCGTCGACTTTCCGGGCTTCGGAGCTGGCAAACAATCGGCTCGACAAAGCCGCAGGCGGGTTACTCGAAACACTTGGCCAGCAAAAAACCGCCAGCAATTCTGTGGCAGAAGAGCGAACGTCTGCGCCCCCAAAAGAATTGAGCTGGAGCGCGCCACAAACACGGGAGGATGGCTCTGCACTAAAACCTGGACACATTGCCGGGTTCCGCATTTACTACCGCTTACGACATGAAAATCACTTCAACGTGATTCCTGTCGATAGCCCAAGCCGCACAAGCCAGCCACTTAACGACTTGCCGCCAGGCGCTTACGAATTTGCAATTACAACAATTGATGCAGACGGACTGGAAAGCAAGCGTTCAGCCTCCGTTATGGTCAACCTGATTTAAGCAGGGCGAGCTACCAGCGGAACAAAACCCAGCTAGGCACCAACATGCCGGAGTCCGCTTCCCGTATCCAGCCACCCCCATCGGCGGGCACCAGGTAGTACTCACTGCCAACGTCGGGCACCACTTTTATCTCCATGAGCTGTCCGTTTACCCGATACTCGTAGAAAACCTCCCCATCCCCGGGCCGGATAACAATTTGTGGGCCACCACTGGATGCTGGTAATCTGAAACCACCACTGGCGCGCGAGGTGTTTCTACAACGGCGTTATCCAGAGCACCGCTCTCTTGTGCCGAAACAGCGCCAATACCCCAGGCAAGTAGAATTGCGGAACAGGCGATTCGTTTCATTTTCGTGATACCCTTTTGCTTATCAAATTAAGTACAGAGTTGCATAAGCCAACCCACGCTTCAATCAGAATTCGGATCCGTTTTGACATGACTGAACAAAAGACCCCACCTGTGGTACTTGTGGACGGTTCGTCCTATTTATTCCGTGCATATCATGCACTTCCACCACTGATCACCAGCAAGAACCAGCCCACCGGGGCCATCAAAGGCGTGATCGCGATGATCCGTCGCCTGGACCAGGATTTTCCGGGCTCAAAGGTGGTTGTGGTTTTTGATGCCAAGGGCAAAACCTTCCGTCACGACCTTTATGAAGAGTATAAGGCCAACCGCCCGCCTATGCCGGAAGATCTGGCCGTGCAGATTGAGCCCATTCACCAGATAGTGAAAGCCATGGGGCTGCCGCTACTGATCGTAAGCGGAGTGGAAGCAGACGATGTAATTGGCACGCTGGCAAATGAGGCGACCAGCAAAGGCATTGATGTAGTGGTTTCAACCGGCGACAAAGACATGGCCCAGCTGGTCAGCGACCATGTAACCCTGATCAACACCATGACAGATACCGCAATGGACCGGGATGGGGTGAAAGAGAAGTTTGGCGTAAGCCCTGAGCAGATCATTGACTACCTAGCCTTGGTTGGCGACAAAGTGGATAACATTCCTGGCGTCAACAAATGCGGCCCTAAAACCGCGGTAAAGTGGCTGCAAGCCTATGACAGCATCGACAATCTGCTTCAGCATGCAGATGAAATTAAAGGTAAAATTGGCGAATACCTGCGCGAAGCCACTGATACCCTACCCCTGAGCCGAGAGCTGGCCACCATCAAAATGGATGTGGCATTGGCGTTTGGCCTGGAAGACTTGCAGGAGCGTGAGCAGAAAGATGAGGAACTGCTGGAGCTGTTCCGGGAGTATGAATTACGGGGTTGGACAGCGGAACTGGAAGCAAAAGCATCGAACGCACCCGCGGCCAGCGAAAACCCAGCCACTGCAACTGGCAGCAATAAGGCGCCAGCCCCAACAGAAAAGCGCTACAGCGTAGTCACCCAGCAAAAGGATCTGGATGCATGGGTAGAAAGGCTTAAGAAATCCGAACTGTTCGCCTTCGATACCGAAACCACAAGCCTACGCTATATGAGCGCGGAAGTTGTAGGCGTGTCTTTTGCCATTGAGGTGGGCGAAGCCGCTTATGTGCCTTTTGGTCATGACTACATGGGCGCGCCGGAGCAGCTTGACCGCGAACAGGTGCTAGCCCAGCTCAAACCTTTGCTGGAAGACCCGAAACTTAAGAAAGTTGGCCAGAACCTGAAGTACGACAAAAACGTGCTGGCCAATCACGACATCTGCCTGGAAGGCATCGCCGAAGACACCATGGTGGAGTCTTACGTGCTGAATTCAGTGTCGTCTCGCCACGACATGGACACCCTGGCCCGGAATTATCTGGGAGAAGAAACCATCACCTTCGAGTCCATTGCCGGTAAAGGCGCTAAACAGCTTACGTTTAACCAACTCGACCTGGAAAAGGCTGGCCCTTATGCAGCGGAGGACGCGGATATAACCTTGCGCCTGCACCAGGCCATACGCCCGCAACTGGCAAATACTGGCAAGCTGCAAGCGGTTTATGAGGACATAGACTTGCCGCTGGTGCCGGTACTGTCTCGTATGGAACAGCGTGGCACCCTGATCAACGCAAGCACGCTGCGACAGCACAGCCAAGAGTTGGCAGAGCGAATGGCCGAGTTGGAAAAGGACGCCCACGAGGTGGCCGGCGAAAACTTCAACCTGGCCTCGCCCAAACAATTGCAGGCTATTTTCTACGAGAAAATGGGCCTCCCAGTGATCAAAAAAACCCCAAAAGGTGCACCGTCTACCGCGGAACCTGTGTTGCAGGAGCTGGCCCACGAGTACGAGTTGCCCAGACTGATTCTGGAACACCGAAGCCTGAGCAAACTCAAGTCCACATACACCGACACGCTGCCAGAGCTGATTCACCACCGCACAGGGCGAGTTCACACCTCGTACCATCAGGCGGTAACGGCTACTGGGCGGCTGTCTTCGTCGGAGCCCAACCTGCAGAATATCCCTATTCGCACCGAACAGGGCCGCCGCATCCGCCAGGCTTTTATTGCAGAGAAAGGCTACAAGCTTCTGGCGGCAGACTACTCGCAGATTGAACTGCGAATCATGGCCCATCTATCTGGTGACAAAGGGCTGCTGACAGCCTTCGAGAACAGCGAAGACATCCACAAAGCGACAGCGGCAGAGGTCTTCGGCGTGGCATTGGGCGATGTGAACAGTGATCAACGTCGCAGTGCCAAGGCCATCAATTTCGGTCTGATTTATGGCATGTCTGCGTTTGGGCTGGCCCGCCAACTGGATGTGGCGCGCAAAGTGGCCCAACAATACATAGACCGTTATTTCGAGCGTTATCCAGGCGTTTTGCAGTACATGGACAACATCCGCAAACAAGCCCACGAAGACGGGTTTGTTGAAACCTTATTTGGCCGCCGCCTGTACCTGCCGGAAATCAACGCTCGCAACAAACAACTGCAGCAGGCCGCCGAACGCACCGCCATCAACGCACCCATGCAGGGTACAGCCGCAGACATCATCAAGCTGGCGATGATTGATGTGGAAGACTGGCTGCTCACAGAGCACCCTGACACCGCTCGTATGACCATGCAGGTGCACGACGAACTGATTCTTGAAGTGAAGGAAGACGCCGTTGACGAGATTCGTGAAGGGCTGATCAAGCGTATGTCTGGTGCGGCGAAATTGGCAGTGCCGCTGTTGGTGGAAGCTGGCGTGGGTGACAACTGGGACCAGGCACACTAAACAAAAACGCCCGGTGAGCGAACTCAACCGGGCGTTTTTGCTGCAAGCTAGCTGAACCGTTGTTTAGAAGGCTTTGCTGACTTGGACGGAAGCGCTCCAGGCGCTTAGTTCGTATTCGCCTTTGTAATTAGACGCGCCAGCTGAGGGATCTTGCTGTGTCGGCGCATCGTGCTGATAGGAGAATTCATTTACCTTCGGATCGTCAGTAAATATCAACGTGCCCACGGCAGCGTCAACAGCCCATCCGTTGTTCGCACTCTTCCACTGCCCTCCTAACGTCAACCAATGCCGGTCGCTCGATGGAATTCGAGCCGTCAGGTAGTTATCAACTGGAGACTCATCCCAAGCATAACCTGCTTTCAGCGCCCATTCTGGGGTTACCTGCCAGATAGAACCAACATTGAACTGCCAGGTGTTTTTCCACTTCTCGGTAACATGGGTGATAGGGTCACCTACCATACTAGAGACTTCACCACCATTTTCACGGCTATATATATCTAACTCTTCAAAACGACTCCAGCGAGAATAAGTGGCCCCTGCCAGCAGCGTAACCGAATCGGTCAACCGATGCCGCGCACCTGCAGTAATGCTCTCAGGTATGGCCAAAGGTACACGAACATCCTCGGTCAGTGTTTCCGGCGCCAAGCCAATTGGCGACTGCGCGCTGGGCACGGGAAAGCTGCTGATTTCGATATCCCCTTTCAGGTCAAATTCGGTACCCGTTTGCGCAGTTAGACCAAACTGGGTTCGGTCAGACATCTCATACAAGAAACCGACACGGAAAGTTACCGCAATATCGTCACCCTCTATATCAGCGTAAGGCGCCCCGAACTGCGCCTCGTAGGCGTCAGCCAAGGGGCCAGCCTGAGCAGGACCAACCTGCTGAGCCAGTGCTCCACGAATATCCTGATACTTCGACAAACGCCCTTCCGCGCGCATTATGTTCACGCCTACGCCCATAGACAGCCCTTTGCCATTGTTGACGGCAACAGAGGGTGTGAACGAAATAACTGTTAGCTCTGTTTTATCCGCGAAGAAGCGACCTTTGAAGTCATTATCATAGTCAGCTGCCAAGCCATAAGGCGCATGAATACCGAAGCCTACATCAATTGAATCATTGACCTCATGAGTCACATAAATATTTGGCAAAATTGCAGGATCCGCGATATCTCCACCAGTACTACCCATAACAGGGCTGCCCAATGTATCTGTTGCACTGGCACGCTTAGCCTTAGCATCAATATCAAGAACGGCCGCGCCAAAAGAGATATTTGTACCCTTTAATTGGCTCATGCCTGCCGGGTTAAACAATACCGTGGTCGCATTCTCCGGATTCGCAGCAGCACCGGCGTTAGCAACGCCCATGGCACTCGCACTTTGCTCATTCAGGGAAAAACCACCAGCAAAAACGCTGGCAGGGGCAGCGACTGCAGCCAACGTGGCCAGCCGAACAGCACGGGTAAGCAGTGTGGATTTCATAACAGCGGCATCTCCAATTTGTATTTTGTGGCGGAGTATACGCATCAGTGACTATCGGCCTCAAATGCTAAAACTACTAATTCAAAAGACTAACGGTTTATAGCTTTAGTCGGCCCTCGCCTCGTTAGTCGTCCTGAATCGTCAGCTTGTCGACAGAGGACGAAAGCTTATCCGCCCCTTGGGCATCCGTACCTAGTTTTATCATTAATCTCAGGTCGTTAGCAGAATCCGCATGGGCCAGCGCATCCTCGTAGGTAATAGAGCCTTCGGCGTACAGTTCATACAAAGCCTGATCGAACGTGCGCATACCAGACTCATTGGATTTGGACATCAGCTCCTTGAGCTTATGAACCTCTCCCTTGCGAATCAAATCCGCCACCAGTGGCGTGTTGATCAAAACCTCAATAACAGCCTTGCGGCCTTTTCCATCGGGAGTCGGGATCAATTGTTGAGCCACAATTGCCCTAAGGTTAAGGGACAAGTCCATCCAGATTTGGTTGTGCTGCTCCGGCGGGAAAAACTGGATAATTCGATCCAGCGCCTGGTTAGCGTTGTTAGCGTGCAGTGTTGCTAGGCAAAGGTGGCCTGTTTCGGCAAACTGAACCGAATACTCCATGGTTTGGCGAGTACGCACCTCGCCAATAAGAATAACGTCCGGCGCTTGGCGCAGCGTATTTTTCAGCGCCACCTCAAAGCTTGAGGTGTCAATTCCCACTTCTCGTTGCGTCACAATGCAGCCTTGGTGCTGGTGCACAAACTCAATGGGGTCTTCGATGGAAATAATGTGGCCCCTGCTGTTGCGGTTCCGATGCCCAAGCATGGCGGCCAGAGACGTCGATTTACCGGTGCCGGTCGCCCCCACAAACATAATCAGACCACGCTTGGTCATGGCCAGCTCTTTCACAATTTCTGGCAGCGCAAGATCATCAATCTGGGGAATCTTCACTTCAATCCGCCGCAACACCATGCCGCACAGGTTGCGCTGGAAGAACGCACTCACCCTGAAACGGCCAATACCTCGGGCGCTTATAGCGAAGTTGCACTCATGGGACTCGTCAAACTCGGCTCTTTGCTTATCGTTCATCGAGCCATACACAAACTCCCTCGTCTGCTCCGGTGTTAACGCATTTTTAGTGACCGGCAGAACCTTCCCATTCACTTTCATGCTAGGCGGCACACCGGCCGTAATAAAGAGATCTGAACCTCCTTTTTCTACCATCAAACGAAGCAGCTTTTCGAATTCCATTTTTAGTTACCTGTACTTTTTATATAAGACTGCCCGGTGAAAGCTGGGGGTTAAATCAGAAATTATCTGGCATTTTCGCCTTAAGCCGCGCAGCGTCCCGAGAAATAAGGCCTTTTTGCAACAAGCGCTCAAGGCACTGGTCTAGGGTCTGCATTCCCAACGAACCACCCGTTTGAATGGATGAGTACATCTGGGCGATTTTATCCTCACGAATGAGGTTACGGATGGCAGCCGTGCCAATCATAATCTCATGGGCCGCTATTCGACCGCCGCCCATTTTTTTCATGAGGGTCTGGGATACAACAGCCTGCAGCGACTCGGAAAGCATCGAGCGCACCATGGATTTTTCTTCCGCCGGGAACACGTCTACAACCCGGTCAATGGTTTTTGCAGCAGAGGTGGTGTGTAGGGTGCCAAACACCAGGTGGCCTGTTTCTGCCGCCGTAAGGGCCAGGCGAATGGTTTCAAGATCTCGCAGCTCACCTACCAAAATAATGTCAGGATCTTCCCGCAGAGCGGAGCGCAGGGCCTCATTAAAACCTAGAGTATCCCGGTGCACTTCACGTTGGTTAACCAGGCATTTTTTAGAGTCGTGCACAAATTCGATCGGGTCTTCTACGGTAAGAATGTGCTCGTAGCGAGTGTCGTTGATGTAATCAACCATCGCTGCCAAGGTGGTGGATTTACCGGAACCCGTTGGCCCGGTTACCAGCACAAGCCCACGGGGCACAGAAGACACATCCTTGAACACTTGGCCCATGCCAAGGTCTTCCATCGTAAGTACTTTCGAGGGAATGGTCCGAAAAACAGCACCAGCACCCCGGTTCTGATTAAAAGCGTTCACACGGAAGCGGGCGACACCAGGCACTTCAAAGGAAAAATCGGTTTCAAGAAATTCCTCGTAGTCCTTGCGCTGCTTGTCGTTCATGATGTCGTAGATCAGCCCGTGAACTTCTTTATGCTCCAGAGGCGGAAGTTGATACGGCGAACATCGCCATCAACACGGATCATCGGGGGCAGGCCGGCAGAAAGGTGCAAATCAGACGCACCCTGTTTCGCCGAGAAGGCAAGCAGTTCAGTAATATCCATAGAAGTCCTCGGAAGACTTTTTCTTTTAACCAGGCTGCGTCTGTGCGGCATAAGCCTACTCTGATCACTTGGCATTTCAGTGACCTGCGAGTAACGTGTCGCCATAGAACTGGCAGACCAAACGCGACTATTTCATACTATGGGCAGCATAGCAGACAACCTCGGGAGCGTAACCCGACTCATACAAAAAGCAACATTGCAGGCGGGCCGTGAACCCGGTTCTGTGAGCCTGTTGGCGGTTAGCAAAACCCGCACGGCACAAGAACTTCGGGAGGCTGTGGCTGCAGGCCAGCGGGCATTTGGGGAGAATTACCTTCAAGAGGCCTTGGACAAGATGGCCGAGCTACACGATTTGAAGGATATCGACTGGCACTTTATTGGCCCCATACAGTCCAATAAAACCCGGCAAATCGCCTCGGCTTTTTCTTGGGTGCACAGCGTGGACCGTTTGAAAGTGGCCCGCCGCCTCAACGAACAACGGGAGACAGGCCTAGCCCCCTTGAATATTTGCCTGCAAGTTAATATTAACAATGAACCGAGCAAATCCGGGTGCCAGCCAGAGGAATTACCAGAACTGGTTTCACAGATAAGCCTGCTACCCGGGCTTTCACTCAGGGGGCTGATGGCAATCCCGGATCCGGATCAAACAGAACCTGCCTTGAGCGCAAGCTTTCGCAAGCTTGCCAACACCCTGAAAGAGCTAAGGCAGGAACACCCGAAAGCCGGACCACTAGACACTTTGTCTATGGGCATGTCTGGCGACCTTGAGCTGGCGATTGCGGCAGGTGCCACTTGGGTTCGCATTGGTACGGCAATCTTTGGAGGTAGAGCACCGAAGAGCTGAACTGGCTGGTTCCTGCTATTATCGGGGCCAATGTCTAACCGAATAACCGCTGGAGCAAACCTTGAGCAAATCACCTACCGTTTCGTTTATCGGGGCCGGCAACATGGCCAGCGCCATTATTGGCGGCATGCTGGACAGCGGCTTTAAAGCCAGCAGTATCTGGGCCAGCGCCCCGAACGACGACCACCTGCAATCTATTCGCAAACGCTTTGGGATTAGCGTAACAACAGACAACCGTTACTGCGCCCAGCAAGCTGACATGGTTGTTCTCGCGGTGAAGCCACAGGCCATGGCGGATGTGTGCCGCGACATTGCCCCCATCGCCCAGAACACCCGCCCGCTGATGGTGTCTATCGCGGCTGGCCTTGGCACGGATACACTTGATGAATGGCTTGGCGGTGGCTTACCTATTGTGCGAGTAATGCCGAACACCCCTTCTCTGGTGGGCAAGGGTGCAGCGGGGCTTTTTGCCAGCGAAGGTGTTTCTGGCCCCCAGAAGGAGATGGTGCAATCGATTTTTGAAGGCATCGGCCTCGCAGTGTGGGTTGAAGATGAAGCTTTGCTGCACGGCGTAACGGCGCTTTCGGGCAGCGGCCCTGCGTATTTCTTCCTGATGTTAGAATCGCTTGAGGCCGCGGCAACCGAAGCCGGCGTAAATCCGAAAACGGCCCGGCAACTTGCCGTTCAGACCATGGCAGGGGCGGCAGAAATGGCGGCAAAAAGTGAGCATGACCCGGCACAACTGAAGAAGAACGTAATGTCACCGGGTGGCACAACAGAGCAAGCGGTGAATACGTTTGAAGAAGGTGGCATGCGTGACCTAGTGAAGAAGGCGTATAACGCTGCTTACAACCGCTCAGAAGAAATGGCCAAAGAACTGGCAGGCAAAGAGTAAAACAGTCACTGACAACGGAGAAACAGCTACATGCTGGCAGACATCCTGATTACAATCCTGCTGATCGCATCCACTTTTTACATGACGATAATATTACTGCGCTTTTTGCTGCAGTTGGCCCGGGCCGACTTTTATAACCCGATCTCCCAGTTTGCGGTTAAGGCCACGAACCCCCTGCTAAAGCCCTTGCGCCGTGTTATTCCGGGCTGGGGCAGCATTGATGGCGCAGCTCTGGTGCTTGCCGTTCTCATTCAGGCCATCACTTTCTTTCTGATTCTTGTAGCCTTGAATGGCGGCATTCCTGCATTCAACCCACTCACACTGTTGGTGTGGGCAGTGCTGAACGTTCTGGACCTGATCGTTAAAATCTACTTCTGGTCTGTTATCGCCGTGGTTGTGGTTAGCTGGATTGCTCCCGGCAGCGGGCATCCTGCTATTCAACTGGTCGCGCAGATCACAGAGCCCGTCATGCGCCCGGTGCGCAACATGATGCCGTCCATGGGCGGACTGGATCTGTCACCAATTATTGTTTTCATCATTCTGAACGTCCTTTCGGTTGTTATAGAGCACATGAAGGTGGCAGCGGGCCTTGGAGCAATCGGCCTAGGATTGTAAACCACGTCTCAAATAAACAATTTGTTACAGATTTCCACAAATCGCCTGACTTGAAAGCCGCAAACTCATCTATATGATTTTGCGGCTTTTTTTATGTAAAGTCTGTCGACAATTGCCACACACCCAGAAACACCCGGCCGCAAATCTTATTGTAACAAGCTAGTATTACCGACAATTAATTTGTCCTCCCCACCATGCAGGTTCCAGAGATTTTGCTCGGGGAATGCCGAAAGCTGTGTAGAAGGAAAATCCGATGAGTCTTCAGGGAAATCTGACCCAGCAGGTAGAGGCCTACCACAACTGGAAAAAAGAGCTGATCCGCCAGATCGGCCGCTACCGGCTGTGGCTTCAGGACAACAACCTATTCTCGGACGACATTAGCGCGCGTATCCGCCACGGGTTGGAGCTCCTTGTTGAAGACGAGCTCACCATTGCATTTGTTGGCGAGTATTCCCGTGGCAAAACAGAGCTGATTAACGCTCTGTTCTTCTCTGAGTTTGGTCAACGCATGCTGCCCTCACAAGCGGGCCGCACAACCATGTGTCCAACCGAGCTGTTTTTTGACCGCAACGCCAACGAAAATTACCTGCTGCTACTCCCCATTGAGACCCGCATTGGTGACCTGTCACTACAACAGTTGCGCAAACAGCCGGAACGTTGGGTAAAACACGATCTGGACGAGCGCGACCCTGAAATAATGCGCGAAGTTTTGGGTGAAGTCGCACGGGTAAAAGCCGTTTCCACCGCAGAGGCGCGCGCCTTGGGTTTTGACGAAGGCATGCTTGAGCATGACCGCAACAATCCCGGCAAGGTTTTAGTCCCTGCCTGGCGCAATGCCCAAATCAGTATCCGCCACCCGCTATTTGAACGTGGCCTGCGCATTCTCGACACACCGGGCTAAACGCCCTTGGCTCCGAGCCAGAGCTCACCATCAGCATGCTGCCGCGAGCCCACGCGATTATCTTTGTGCTAAGCGCCGATACGGGCGTTACCGCCAGCGATATGACTATCTGGAAAGAGCACATCGATACCGAGCACGCCGACCACCGTGCCGGGCGATTTGCGGTACTGAACAAAGTTGACGTGCTGTGGGATGACCTACAGGGCGACAAGCATACAAACGAAGCCATTGAACGGGTGCGCGGATACACAGCCGACCATCTGGCATCCGCCAACAGGATGTCATTCCGCTGTCTGCCAAACAGGGATTGATCGCACGGGTTCGAAAAAACAAGGACCTGTTCGACCGTTCCAACATTGGCAACCTGGAACAGCTGATTATCCAGCGCATTCTGATGCACAAAGAACAGTTGATTACCCAGAGCCTGATCAACGACCTGCTAGGTATGCTACAAAACAGCCAAGCGGCTATGCAGACCCGCCTCAGCTCTCTTGAAGAAGAGTTTCAGGCATGCTCTGGCGTTACCATGGACAAAGCAGCTCTGAGCCGGCTGGCCGACCGCGCCCAAAAAGACTATGACTTTTACTACAAAAAACTGATCACACTGCGCTCAAGCCGCCGGCTTATGGGCTCTCAGGGTGACATGCTAAAAAACCTGGTAAACGAGGACCGCTTTGAGGCCCATGCGGCCAAGATCAAAAAAAGCATGTCGAAAAGCTGGACCACCGCAGGTATGAACAGCTCCATGGACCAGTTTTTTGAGCTTCTTGAAAGTGATTTCAGCAATTTGCTCAGCGAAGGCCGCCTTGCGGAGAAAATGGTTGGCGCTATTTATCGCCGCTATAACGAAGATACCCGCGCCCGGCATCTGGAGCCTATTCCATTGCGTGCAGGCCGACATGTGATTGCGGTGAGGGAGCTGCGCAAAAAAGCCCGGCGTTTCCGCACAAGCCCTAAGAACCTGTTGACCGAACAGTCTATTCTGGTGCAGCGCTTTTCCAATGTGGTGGTGGGTGAGGCCAGAACCTTGCACACCCGCGTACGTATGGATGTGGAGCGTTGGCCCTCAGAAGCACTGTTGCCAATCATGCAGTACTCCATGGAACAAAAACAGCTGCTGGAGCACCAGATACGACGCCTTCGGGATATGGTGAGAAGCGATCGTGACAGCCGCTCCGAACGCGAACGGTTGAGCAACACAATCAGCGATTTGCGTCGCCAGCTGGAGTTGGCAGACACCATGCAGCGGCAAATCCGCAAGCCCGCGCCAACCATGATCCAACAAAAAGTGGTCAATATCTCCGGCGCAATTTAGCTCCTAGCCTGGCCATAACGTTGCCTGTCGGTTGCAGCCATGACGGCCCGCCTTTAGACTGCTGAGCTGGTGTAGGTTTTTGTCCTATCCAGCAAAGCAGTTACTAACAGACCGAACCAGGAACCTGTCGCGCCGATGCCCGATTCCCTGCCCGTGGATTCTGTCGGGGTAGTGACCCCGCAGACGTACCATTTTGAAACGCCTATCGAACTCGCATGCGGCCACGCACTCGAACGCTATGATCTGGTGGTGGAAACCTATGGCAAGCTAAATGCTGACCGCAGCAACGCCGTACTCATATGCCATGCCCTGAGCGGCCATCATCATGCCGCCGGCTATCACTCCATGGAAGATCGCAAACCTGGCTGGTGGGACACTTGCATAGGGCCTGGAAAGCCCGTGGATACCAACCGTTTTTTCGTGGTCAGCCTTAACAACCTGGGTGGCTGTCATGGCAGCACGGGCCCCAGCTCAAACAACCCTGCGACAGGCAAGCCCTACGGCCCCGACTTTCCGGTTATCACAGTAAGTGATTGGGTAAAAAGCCAAGCACTGTTGGCCGACCGCCTGGGCATCGAATGCTGGGCCGCTGTGGTAGGTGGTTCTCTTGGCGGCATGCAAGCATTGCAATGGAGTTTGGACTACCCAGACCGCTTGAATCACTCTGTAGCCGTTGCCTCCAGCCCCCGCCTAACAGCCCAGAACATTGCATTTAATGAGGTAGCGCGACAGGCGATCACCTCAGACCAGGAATTCCACCAAGGCCGATACCACGATTTCAATACTCTGCCCCGCAGGGGCCTGATGCTAGCGCGGATGGTAGGGCACATCACCTATCTGTCCGATGCTTCCATGGGCGAGAAGTTTGGCCGTGAGCTGAGAGACCAGGCCTACAAATTTGGTTACGACGCTGAGTTTCAGGTGGAGAGCTACCTCCGGTATCAAGGTGAGCGCTTCTCGGAGAGTTTTGATGCAAATACCTACTTATTGATGACCCGGGCGCTGGACTACTTTGACCCGTCTTATGAATTTGGCGGCGACTTGTCCAAAGCGCTAGCCAAAGCACGCTGTGAGTTTTTGGTGCTGTCGTTCAGCACCGACTGGCGTTTTACACCTGCCCGCTCTGAAGAAATGGTGAATGCGATGATCGCCGCACGCCGCAAGGTGAGCTACGCAGAGATTGATGCGCCCTGGGGCCACGACGCATTTTTGATTCCAACCCCCCGCTATACGGCCATCTTCACCGCGTATATGGACCGGGTTGCACGGGAGGTGGGCGCATGAGGGCCGATCTTGAAATTATTCAGCAGTGGGTAAAGCCGGGCCATCACGTGCTGGATCTTGGCTGCGGCGACGGCACCCTTCTCGATTTCCTGAAACGGGAACGTAACGCCAGTGGTTTTGGTCTGGAGATTAACCCGGATCACATAACGACGTGTATGAACCGTGGCGTCTCGGTGATTGAGCAGAACCTGGATACCCAGGGCCTGGATAACTTTGAAGACAACAGTTTTGACATTGTACTGATGACCCAGGCACTGCAGGCCGTTCGTCGGCCAGATAAAGTACTCGATGAAATGCTGCGCCTTGGCGGTGAAGGCATAGTCACCTTCCCAAACTTTGCCCACTGGCGCCTGCGCTGGGGTCTGGCTCTCATTGGCCGTATGCCCGAATCCGACGCTCTGCCGTATAAGTGGTATAACACGCCCAACATACGGCTGTGCACGTTCAAGGATTTTGAAGCCCTATGCCGCCAGAAAGGTATTCGAATCAAAAGCCGTCGTGTGGTGGACGGCCAGCATCAGAACAGTTGGCTGGCACGCTTTTGGCCAAACCTGTTGGGAGAAATCGCCATCTACCGCATTACCCGAGAGAACAGCAATGATGAATAAAACCCTGCACAACACTCTTACCATGGCAGCCGTAGCCTTGTTCGCCACCCTGCTCAGCCTTCCTGCCCATGCCGGTTCTGAAAGCTTCGGAGACTACCAGGTGCATTGGAGCGTACTTCCCAGCACCTTTTTGACTGCCGAAACCGCAAAAGCCAACAATCTGCAGCGCAGCAGGGGCATTGGCATAGTTAACATTTCCATCATGCAGGAAAACGAAAGCGGCGTTCTTAAACCTGTATCAGGCCAGGTGGAAGGCAAGGTTTCAAACGACATCCAGCAGGTAAAGTTCCTCGCCTTCCGCAGAATACAAGACGGAGACTCCGTCTACTTTATTGCCCAGTACCAGTACTCATCCGGCGAACTGTTGACATTTAACGTGACCGCTCGCCCTACCGGCCATAGCCGGGAACTGCCGGTACGATTCGCCCACACTCTTTTCAGCGACTGAGCGAGCTATGCCCAAGCAACTTGTTATTGCCAGTAACAACAAAGGCAAGATCAGCGAATTTACCCAGCTACTTGCGCCACTAAACCTTGCGCCAGTGCCCCAGGGCGAACTGGGCGTTGGCGAAGCCGAAGAGCCGGCGGTTACCTTTGTGGAAAATGCCATCCTCAAAGCGCGCCACGCAGCCCGGGAAACTGGCTTGCCCGCACTGGCTGATGACAGCGGCCTGGCCGTGGACGCACTGGGCGGCGCTCCCGGTGTTCGCTCGGCACGGTACGCAGGGGCTGGCGCTTCCGATCAAGATAATCTCAACGCCCTTCTGAAGACCATGGCGAATGTGCCCGACGGCCAACGTGGCGCACAGTTTCACTGTGTACTGGTTTACCTGCGCCACGCTGATGACCCCACACCAATTATTTGTCACGGCCGTTGGCCGGGAACAATTCTCAGGGCACCACAGGGCGATGGCGGGTTCGGCTACGACCCGATCTTTCTTTGCCCGGAAAAAAACTGCAGCGCATCTGAGCTCACCCGGGACGAGAAAAACCGGATCAGCCACCGGGGCCGGGCTTTGGTATTGCTGATGGAACAACTTAAGGCGGAGGCCTGAGCCCCGTGGCCACACTCGCACCAGTGCCAGTCACCCCACCCCTGAGCCTGTATATTCACGTGCCCTGGTGCGTGCGCAAGTGCCCGTACTGTGATTTTAACTCCCATGTTTTCCAGAACGATCTTCCTGAATCCGCCTACCTGAACGCTCTGCTTGAAGATCTGGACCAAGATCTTGCTTTGGCACCTGGCCGCACTGTCGAAACTGTATTTATCGGCGGTGGCACGCCATCACTCATGAGCGGTGATTTTTACCGGAAGCTTTTCAAAGGGCTACGGGAGCGCCTGACCTTTGCAGAGGATGCAGAAATCACCCTGGAGGCCAACCCAGGCACGCTGGAAGAAGGTCGCTTTGAAGCCTTCCGTGAAGCCGGTATCAACCGCCTGTCTATTGGTGTGCAAAGCTTCAACTCGGCTCATCTGAAAGCCCTTGGCCGCATTCACGACAGCACGGCTGCGCACAGGGCGATTGACGCTGCGAAAAAAGCAGGCTTCGATAACTTCAACCTGGACCTGATGCACGGCCTGCCGGGCCAGACGCCAAGCGAGGCGCTTGAAGACCTCAAAACGGCCATGAGCCATGAACCGCCGCACCTTTCGTGGTACCAGCTAACACTGGAGCCCAACACAGAGTTCTACAGCCGACCACCGGATCTACCAGACGACGACCAGCTCTGGGAGATCGCTCAGAGCGGCGGGAAATACCTGCGCCAGCAGGGTTTCAGCGACTACGAGATATCGGCCTGGAGCCAAGAAGGCAAAGCCTCTCGGCATAACCTTAATTACTGGACGTTCGGGGACTACCTGGCCCTAGGTGCGGGTGGTCACGGTAAAATCAGCCTTCCCGATGGGACCATCAAGCGTTACTGGAAAACACGGCAGCCAGATGCCTACCTCAACCGGATAGGTAGCCGTACTGCTGGAAGCAACACAATTGAAGTGGACGAGCTCCCCCTGGAGTTCCTGATGAACGCCCTGCGCCTACGTGAAGGGGTGAATGAAAGCCTTTTTTACGAACGTACGGGTTTACCCCTCACAGATGTTGCGGTACAACTTCAGAAGCTTCGTGAAGATAAATTACTGGTTAAGGATCGGCTTCAGGCCACCGGCCTGGGGCAAAGGTATCTGAACACTCTGCTGGAGCGTCTGTAATGGACACAGAAAAAGGATTACCGGCTTTACCCAAAAGCCTGAAAGCCTTCCTGATAGCAACGGGGATTTTGCTGGTAGCTTTAGTGTTAAT
>NZ_MBPP01000016.1 GCF_001858325.1 Marinobacter sp. AC-23 | reverse complement strand
GAGAACCTGCACATGGGCGGGTTCTTCAATACGAAATCCGAGATACGCAAAAGCCAAGCGCATGTGTACGAGCTCTTCCCGCGCCTGAAAGAACGTGAACTGCAGCGCGCGGGCACCATGTCTGGTGGTGAACAACAAATGCTGGCAATCGGGCGCGCGCTTATGAGCCGCCCAAACATGATTATATTGGATGAACCTTCACTTGGGCTGGCTCCGCTGATCATCAAGCAGATCTTCGAGATTATCGGCCATCTACGGGACGAAGGTATTACCGTGTTTTTGGTGGAACAGAATGCCCATCAGGCTCTACACCTCGCTGACAGAGGCTATGTGCTGGAGACGGGTAAAATTCGCCTGCATGATACAGGTAAGAATTTGCTGGAAAACCCGGATGTTCAAAATGCTTACCTGGGTGGCTAACCGCCAGCTAGTAGGCACAAAAAAGGCCGCTGTACCTATGTACACCGGCCTTTTTTTACAAACAGCAAATCAAAAGCGTATTACTTGATGCTCTTGATAGTGCCTTTGTAGCCTTCAACCGTTACGTTGATGGTTCCGAAAACTACGAAGTCTTCAGTCTCAACGGTGTAACGTGGGGCAACAATGATGTCTGCACCAGAGGCAGTAACAGCCTTGTAAGCAGCGGCTGACTTAGCCTTGGAAACCGGATCGCCGAAAGGCAGACCCATACCACCGCTGGACCCACCGTAGGAAACGCCGTCTGCGAAATGCTTGTCGCTACCGATAGTGAAGAACAGAATCTTAGTTACGGAAGCCTTACCGGTGATTTTCTCACCAACTTCTATGTCAGCTTTGATGTCGGTCTGCAGAGGAGCAGTGATCGGCATAGAGTTAGAGCTAACGTTCATTGAACTACAGCCTGACAGCGCGCCAGCCAGTACCAGTGATGATGCAATTAGAACTTTTTTCAAAAGATTGTCTCCGTGTGTTTTGTTACCAGGCCTTCATGGCCGGTCGTCACTATACGGAAGGAAGCTCCTTATAACAATAGAGAAACTATTGGCTGCTTTTTAACCAACTCAGGAATATGGACGCACGCCTATTCATACACTTCTCAATCACTTAAAAAATTTAATGCTCAGCCAGACTGTCAGATTCAGATATTGAACTATACTCAGAATCACGGTTTCACTGTGTACGGAAATTGCAGGAGGAGCCGTGCCCACATTGAGAGCCCGCTAATGGCTAACGTGGCATGCGAAAACAGCTAAAACACTGACCTAGGAGTGAATAATGAAAAAACTGATCGCAGGTGCAATTCTTTTGGGTGCCTCTTCTATGGCCTTTGCTCAACCAGGCTGCGGCGTTGGCGCCATGATTTGGAAGGGACAATCCGGCATTGCTCCCCACGTGCTGGCTGCAACAACCAACGGTACATTTGGCAACCAGACATTCGGCATGACCACCGGCACACTGGGCTGCCAGACCAACGAGTCTGTTCAGTCTATGGCCATGTACATGGACAGCAACATCGATAAAGTAGCCCGCGATATGTCTCGCGGCAATGGTGAAAACCTGGAAACTCTCGCGGTTCTTCTGGGCGTTGATGAAGCGGATCGCACCAACTTCCGCCAGGTTCTGCAGAACAACTTCGCAGTTATTTTCCCAAAATCAGACACCACTTCTGGTGAGGCAGTGGATGCGATTGTTGCCCTGCTGGAAAAAAATGAGTCGCTTAGCAAATACGTAGCGGCCTGATAGCTGACTTGCAGGTATGCCTAAGCGCCAAGGATGGCGCACACTTCTCCCGCTTCGACATTCCCGACCTGACCGGAACCCGCACATACCCATGGGCAATTCGCTTCGCATTGGGCCAGCCTTGCTTTGGCTCATCATCAGCTTACCTCTGCAGGCGCAAACTCTGGCCGCTGACAATTCACTTCATCTGGACCCAGCCTGGCTCACGCTCATTCATTACCAGCCTGGCAAGTTTGGCGGTGGCTATACCAGCCAAGCCGACGATCCGGAATTTTTCCTGAGCGAGGCCGGCAAAACCTCTCCCAAGGCAGAACTGGAAGCGACCCTAGAGGCTATACAGCAACCAGGAGACGGCAACAATCACGCACGATGCCGTTTCCCGGCCAGAGACGCCTGGCTTCGCGAGCGCCTTGATCTGCCTGCAAACAATGCAAAGTGCCCCGATTACCAGCAATGGATGGAAACGCTTAACACAGAAAGCATTACGCTTGTTTTTGCCGCGTCTTACCTGAATAGCCCTTCATCCATGTTTGGCCACACTTTCTTAAGACTGGATCCGCCTCAGGATGACGAACAAACCAACCTGCTGCTTGCCAACACAATTTCCTACGCTGCCGATGCGGCGGCTCACGACAGCGAATTACTCTTCGCTTACCGGGGTATTTTTGGCGGTTACCCCGGAATAACAACCGTTCAGCCCTATTACGAAAAAATTCGACTCTACTCCGATATTGAGCACCGGGACCTGTGGGAATACAAACTGAACCTGAGCCAGCATGAAGTCGACTTCATGCTGGCTCATGCCTGGGAAATTCGGGATCGCAATTTCGACTACTATTTCTTTGATGAAAATTGCGCCTACCGCCTGCTCGCACTCATCGACATCGCGCGCCCCGGAACCAACCTCCTGGGTGAAGTCAGCACTCACGCCATACCTTCAGACACCGTTCGCTGGGTAGTGGATAAAGACCTGGTTGCAGAAGTACACTACCGTGCATCGGCAGCCACCTCTGTGGCTCATAGCCTTTCAACGCTGCCCAAGCCCCAGCAAACACTTGCAGCTGCTATCGCAAATGGATATGTGAAACCAGGCAGCGACGAGGTACTAGCCTTGCCTCCACAGGAACGTGCCCACCTGCTTGATGCCACCTACGATTACGTCCGTTACCAGAGCGAAGCAGACAGCTGGCCAAGAGAGATTGCGGCACCGCTCTCTCACAGCCTGCTGCGCGAGCGCAGTAAAATCGACGGTATTGCGCCACTTGCACAACCAAAAGCGCCGCAGGTACGTGACGATCAGGCCATGACACGTTTCGCTTGAGCCTAGGTGCTGGTCAGATGGCCCACCGTGAGTTTACCCAGCTTACGTTCCGGCCGGCTTATCACGATATTCTGGACCCACCCGCCGGTTATCGTAGCGGTGCCCAGCTGCAATTTCTCCGTTTGGACGCACGCTACTACACTGATAACGACGAACTGCAATTGGAGCAGCTCACCGCCGTGGAAATCCGTTCTCTGAGCCCAAGAAACGCGTTTTTCTCACCATTGTCCTGGCAGGTAGGCTTTGGTGGCCGCCGCACCGATACCGGCAACAAGCGGGTTCTGGCGCCCTACCTGGAAGGTGGTGCGGGCGGAAGCTGGAGCCTGGGCCAACAAACTCAGGCTTTCGCCATTGCCACAGCCGATCTGGAAATCGACGATGACCTAAGCCGCGGCTACGACGCTGCGCCCGGCGCAGACATTGGCCTTCTGCACCAGAACAACCGCTTTAGTCTGGCTGCTGGTGCTAAAACCAAAGCTGGATAGTCAACAGCCAGCACAGGCAAGATCAGGTATACGTGAAAGGCAACTGGCACATCGGCCGAGAATTCAGCCTGTTTGCCGAATTCACTCGGGAAGATCACTACGACAGGTACCAGAGCACATGGCAAGCCGGACTGCACGCTTACTTCTGAAAAAAAACACGCTAAAAACACCCTTACTGGCGTTGATTGTCTCAGCCGCAGCGCTAATTCAAAGCGGCTGCAGCAGCCTGTTTTTCTTCCCTGACCAAACCACTTACATAACACCAGATCGTCTTAACCTAACCTATGAAAACATCTACCTGGACACCGCCGACGGCGAAACCCTCCATGGCTGGTGGCTACCGGCAGAGGGCCAGGCGCAAGGTACCGTGTACTTCCTCCACGCAACGCCCAGAACATCAGCAGCCACCTACTCAACGTCGCCTGGCTGCCTGCAGAAGGCTACAACGTATTCACCATCGACTACCGGGGTTACGGCAAGTCAACCGGCGCGCCCGACATAGAAGGCGCCCTCCACGACTCCGAAATTGGCCTGCGCTGGCTGGCAACCCGGCCCGACACCGAGAACACCCCCACCTTCCTCTTGGGCCAAAGCCTGGGCGGCGCCCTGGGCCTGACTCTCGCCAGCGAATGGGTACAACGCAACGAGACCCCGAAACTCAACGGCGTCATCCTCGACGGCACCTTCTCCGGCTTCCGTGGCATAGCCAGAGAAAAACTCTCCAACTTCTGGCTCACCTGGCCATTCCAGACACCTCTGAGCTGGACCATCCCGGACGAATACGAAGGCGTAGACCAGATAGCCAACATCAGCCCGGTACCTGTGATGATCATTCACAGCGTTCGCGACGGCATCATTCCCTTCCACCACGGCCAAGACCTTTACGAGGCCGCCGGTAAACCAAAGCGATTCCTGCAGACAGATACACCCCATGCAGCAACGTTTGTGATTCCTGCTTATAAACAATCTGTGCTGGAATTTCTTAGGGACAACTAACAAAAAACCCGCCAATCCAGAGGAAAGGCGGGTTTTTTGTAGCTGATAGCTATCAGTCAGTGAAGTCAGTCGGCTGCTCGCCTTCTTTGACTTCCTTCATGGACAGCTTCACACGGCCACGGTTGTCCACATCCAGAACCTTGACCAGAACTTCCTGACCTTCGCTTAGCTCGTCAGTTACGTTCTCGATCCGGCGCTCAGAGATCTGGGAAATGTGCACCAGACCATCCTTGCCAGGCAGGATGTTAACAAAGGCACCGAAGTCCACAATGCGCTCAACGCGACCCTTGTAGATAGCACCCACTTCAATCTCTGCAGTGATTTCCTTAACCCGGTTAACCGCCGCCTGGGCCGCTTCCTGGTTTTCTGCGTAGATCTTCACGTTACCGTCGTCATCCAGGTCAATGGACGCACCGGTCTCGTCACAGATAGAACGGATCATAGAACCGCCCTTACCAATAACGTCACGGATTTTCTCAGGGTTGATCTTGATAGTGGTAATGCTCGGAGCACGCGAAGAAAGCTCTTTACGCGACTCAGAGATAACCTTGTTCATCTCACCCAAGATGTGCTGACGGGCTCCGTGAGCCTGCTCCAGGGCAAGCTCCATGATCTCGTCAGTAATACCCTGGATTTTGATGTCCATCTGCAGAGCAGTAATGCCGTCTTTGGTACCGGCAACCTTGAAGTCCATATCACCCAGGTGATCCTCGTCACCCAAGATGTCGGTCAGAATGGCAAACTTGTCGCCTTCCTTAACCAGACCCATGGCAATACCCGCTACCGCTGCCTTCAATGGCACACCAGCATCCATCAGAGCCAGACTTGAACCACAAACAGACGCCATAGAGCTGGAGCCGTTGGATTCAGTAATCTCGGATACCGCACGAATGGCATACGGGAACTCTTCCATGGTTGGCATAACCGCCATCACACCGCGCTTGGCCAAACGACCATGGCCAACTTCACGACGGCCAGGAGTACCAACACGACCAGCTTCGCCTACAGAGTACGGAGGGAAGTTGTAATGGAACAGGAACGGATCCTTGCGCTCGCCTTCCAGGGCGTCGATTGTCTGCACATCGCGGGACGTGCCCAGAGTCGTCGTAACGATCGCCTGAGTTTCACCACGGGTAAACAGCGCAGAACCGTGAACGCTTGGCAGGATGCCCACTTCGATTTCGATCGGACGAACCGTTTTGTTGTCACGGCCATCGATACGTGGCTTGCCATCGATTACCTGCTGGCGAACAACTGTTTTCTCAACTTTTCCGAAGTTCTTTTTAACTTCGTCTGCGGAAGGCTGGCCTTCCTCTTCGCCTGCAAGCTTCTCAACCGCAGCGGTTTTGATTTCACCAAGACGCTGGTAACGGGCCATCTTGTCGTGAATGCCATAGGCTTCTTCGATAGCGCCGGCAAACTCAGACTTGATCGCGCCCAGCAATTCGGTGTTTTCAGCAGCTGGCTGCCAATCCCAACGGGGCTTGCCATTTTCAGCAGCGAACTCTTTGATTGCTGTAACAGCAGTCTGCATTTCCTGGTGCGCAAACAGAACGCCACCGAGCATCTGATCTTCGCTCAGGCCTTTGGCTTCAGATTCAACCATCAGAACCGCGTCTTCAGTACCCGCAACCACCATGTCTAGCAGGGAGGTTTTGAGATCTTCAAAGCTCGGGTTCAGGAAGTAACCCCGTTCGTTGGTGTAACCAACACGGCTAGCGCCGATTGGGCCAGCGAAAGGAATGCCAGAAATCGACAGGGCGGCCGAAGCGGCCAGCATCGCGGCGATGTCCGGGTCCTGGTTCTTGCTGGACGACATAACCGTACAGATGACCTGTGTCTCGTTCATGTAACCGTTAGGGAACAGTGGACGAATCGGACGGTCGATCAGGCGTGATGTAAGGGTTTCTTTCTCGGAAGGACGGCCTTCGCGCTTGAAGAAACCACCGGGGATTTTGCCCACGGCATAGGTTTTTTCAAAATAGTTCACAGTCAGCGGGAAGAACGGCTGACCCGGCTTGGCTTCTTTGGCACCAACAACGGTACCCAGAACCGAAATGTCACCCACGGTGACCAAAACGGAACCTGTAGCCTGACGAGCAATACGGCCCGTTTCCAGAGTGACGGTTTCGCCACCCAGCTCAAATGTCTTTTTACGCGGTTGCAGATCCACAACGAACTCCTGCGTTATCTGTTCAGAATGAAAGTAGTGTGACCCTGTATATACCCCGCCTGAAAGCTAACAGGCTGTTGCAAAACCCCGGCCAGGCATCTGGTACGCTATATCTGCGTACCGCCCGGGCTTTCAACAACCTGCTATCAATTTCGGCTTCCCAATACGACAGGAAATCCCAGGTTCACTAAAATACGTAATGCGGTGCTGAAAAGCACAACCGGCAGGCCCCCTAAGGAGCCCACCGGCTGGTGGCTGCAAACGGAACATGTCCGCACACAGCCGTCAGGTCGTAAGACCTGATTAGCGACGCAATCCAAGGCGCTTGATCAGCTCCAGGTAACGGTCACCGTTTTTCCGGCGCAGGTAGTCCAGCAGCTTACGACGCTGGTTTACCATGCGGATCAGACCACGGCGGGAATGATGATCCTGCTTGTTGATCTTAAAGTGACCCTGCAGCTTGTTGATGTTGGCGCTCAGCAGTGCAACCTGCACTTCTGGAGAACCGGTATCGCCATCAGCTTGCTGATAATCTTGAACGATCTGTGCTTTTTCATTGGCAGAAAGAGCCATAACTCACCTCATGTTTGCGGTGCTGATAAATCCGGCCGAACCGCGCACCTCTACAGCCCGGCTATACAACGGTTAACTACTGTTTACCGCTGCTACTTACCAAACGGCGAGGCACCAACTGGGTTTCCTCACCTTCTGGCAATGCTTCTGCAAGCCCAACGAAGCCTTCGTTGCCATATATACGCACGAAGCCATCGAAGACTCGACCCGGTATTCTAACCGGTTGTCCATTCAATATCGACACCAAAGGCTGCCCGCTCAAGCGGTGCTCTGGGAACATGGAAAGCGCTGCATCAGGGGCAACTAGCAGGCCATCCAGACTTTCGCCGCGCTCACGCATCGCCTCCAGATCCGGCACTGGGTGCGCATTGGCCAAAGTGAATCCAGCTGCTAACGTGCGCCGCAGCGCAATCACATGTGCACCGCAACCCAGCACTTCGCCGATGTCTTCAACGAGTGAGCGAATATACGTACCCTTGGTGCACTTTACGGCAATATCTAACTCGTTTTCACGAACGTCCAGAAGCTGGAGGTCGTAAATGGTTACCGGGCGCGCCGGGCGCTCCACTTCAATACCCTCGCGGGCGTATTCATAAAGTGGGCGGCCTTTGTGCTTAAGTGCCGAGTACATGGAGGGAACTTGCTGGATATTACCGCGGAACCGTTCCAATACAGGCTCAAGCACTTCTGGCGTAAGACCTTCCGGAACTGGTTTTGTCTCAACGACCACGCCTTCGCTGTCACCTGTTTCGGTGCGCTCGCCAAGCCGCGCTGTAGCTATATAAGCCTTGTCGCTGTCCAGCATCATTTGCGAGAACTTCGTAGCCTCACCGAAGCACAAAGGTAGAACCCCGGTTGCCAGCGGATCCAAGGCGCCGGTATGGCCTGCCTTGGCAGCACCATAAAGGCGCTTGACCTCCTGCAGGATACCGTTAGAAGTAATACCCAGAGGCTTGTCGATGACCAGAATGCCACTAACATCACGACCTTTACGTCTGCGACTCAAGCGTTTGACTCCGGATCATTCTGGTTGTCGTCGTTCCGCTCAACGGCTGGCTTATCACCTACCGCTTCGCGAATAAGACTGTCCATTCTGCGGCTGTAGCCCTGAAGCGCGTCAAAGTGGAATCGCAGCTGGGGCACAACCCGCAGCTTCATCGCTCTTCCCACTTGGCCACGGAGAAATCCAGCTGCTTTGTTCAGTACCGAAACAGATTCCTTTGCCTCGGGGGAGTCCGCGGTCAGCTCCTCGGTAGTCAGCAAAGAGACATATATATCAGCGTAGCCAAGGTCACGACTGACCTTGACTGCGTTGACTGTCACCATACCTAACCGCGGATCCTTAACCTCGCGCTGAATCAGCTGGGCAAGCTCACGCTGCATCTGATCGCCAATGCGATCAATACGACTGAACTCTCTTGGCATTAGGCCCCCGTAGACTCGAGCTTGCGCTCGACTCTAACCCGGTCGAAGACTTCGATCTGGTCACCGACCTTCACGTCGTAGCCTTTAACACCGATACCACACTCCATACCGTTACGAACTTCAGGAACGTCGTCCTTGAAGCGGCGCAGAGATTCCAGCTCGCCTTCGAAGATAACCACGTTGTCACGCAGAACACGAATGGGCTTGTTCCGGTACACGTTGCCTTCCGTCACCATGCAGCCAGCAACCTGACCAAACTTAGGTGAGCGGAACACATCGCGTACGTCTGCAATGCCAATGATGTCTTCGCGGAATTCTGGTGCCAGCATGCCCGTCAACGCGGCTTTCACATCATCTAGCAGGTTGTAGATAATGCTGTAGTAGCGCAGATCCAGGCCTTCTTGCTCAACCAGGCGCTTGGCTGCTGTATCAGCACGCACGTTGAAGCCGAAGATAACGGCATTGGTTGCCATTGCGAGACTGATGTCCGTTTCGGCAATACCACCGACACCGGAAGACACGATCTTCACCTGAACCTCTTCGTTGCCCAGATCCTGCAGCGACTTGTTGATCGCCTCAAGAGAGCCACGTACGTCGGTTTTAAGAACAACGTTGAGGGATTTAACCTCGTCTTTGCCCATGTTCTCGAACAGGTTCTCAAGCTTGGCTGCTTGCGCCCGCTGCAAACGCTGCTCGCGCTCACGAACATGACGGAATTCTGCCAATTCTTTGGCCTTGCGCTCATCGGCTACTGCAAAGAACTCGTCGCCGGCGTTCGGCGTGCCATTAAGGCCAAGAATCTCGACAGGAATAGATGGGCCAGCATCTTTAACTTGCTTGCCAGCTTCATCGGTAATTGCGCGAACCTTTCCGAAGAAAGAACCTGCAACAACCATGTCGCCCCGCTTAAGTGTGCCGTTCTGTACCAGCACAGTAGCAACAGGCCCACGCCCGCGCTCAAGACTGGATTCAACAACAACACCGTTGGCAGGTGCGTCAGGCGTAGCCTGAAGCTCAAGGATCTCGGCCTGGAGCAAAACCGCCTCAAGAAGCGTATCAACGCCGTCACCCGAGTGCGAGGAGATGGGTACGAACTGAACGTCGCCGCCCCAGTCCTCTGGAATAACGTCAATCGCAGCCAGTTCGTTCTTCACGCGATCCGGGTCCGCTTGCTCTTTGTCCATCTTGGTGATGGCAACAACGATGGGCACGCCAGCAGAGCGCGCATGTTGCACCGCTTCTTTAGTCTGCGGCATAACTCCGTCATCGGAGGCTACAACCAGGATAACGATATCGGTGCACTGGGCACCACGGGCACGCATCGCGGTAAATGCCGCGTGGCCTGGGGTATCCAGAAACGACACCATGCCTTGATCGGTTTCTACGTGGTAAGCACCGATATGCTGGGTAATACCACCAGATTCACCCGAGGCAACCTTGGTGCGCCGAATGTAGTCAAGCAGCGATGTTTTACCATGGTCGACGTGACCCATTACACTCACAACTGGAGCGCGCTTGGTCTTTTCCTTGCCTTCCACTTTGAATTCGCTAAGCACATCGTGCTCAAAAGCATCGTCGCTGATGGGCTTGGCCGTGTGGCCTAGCTCTTCAACTACCAGAGTCGATGTTTCTTGGTCCAGTGGCTGGTTAATGGTTGCCATCACGCCCATGCCCATCAAAATCTTGATGACGGCACCGGATTTGACGGCCATCCGCTGGGCAAGATCGCCAACGGTAATCACTTCAGGAACTTCTACTTCTCTGACCATTGGTTTGGTCGGCCTCTCGAAGCCATGACGCTTCTCTTTGGGTTTCTTTTTCGCTCGCAGCGGCTTGCGCAAAGTGTTGTCATCATCGTCTTCCGAGATCACCACTGGCGCGTCCGCAGGACGGTTACGTGGACCACGATGGCCAGCCTGCTTCTTCTTCGGCTTGCCTTCTTCGGTTTCGTCGCCACGCTCACGAACTTTTTCTTTCTTTTTCTTAGGCTTCCGATCCTTACCATCACCCTCAGGCGGCGGCATCGGCATATCTTCCGGAGCGGGTTCCGGAGCCTTTTTCGGCTCAGCCTTTTCGGCAGGCGCCTGCGCTTCTGCAGCCGGTGCCTGCTTCTCTGCCGCTTCAGAAGAGGCTTCTGAAGGAGCTTCTGCTTCTGCCTGTGGGGCAACTACATTTGCGGGTTGCTCCGCCTGCACCTGCTCCACGCTCTGTTCTTCTTTAACCTCTTCAGGTGCCGCCGCTTCTGGTTCTGGCTGCGACTCCGCACGCTTTACATAGGTGCGGCGCTTACGCACTTCCACATTAACCGTCTTGGCCTTGCCAGCCTTGAGCGTGGTTGTCGTTTTGCGCTTCAGAGTAATCTTGTTCGGCTCAGCGCCTGCTTCACCGTGGGTCTGTCTCAGATAGGCCAGCAACTGCTGCTTCTCATCGCTAGACACAGAGTCGCCTTCCGAGCGGGCTTTCAAGCCAGCTTCCACGATCTGCTTCAGCAAACGATCCACGGGAGCGCCTACATCTTCGGCCAGTTGTTTTACCGTTACTTCAGCCATACTGGTCTCCTCCCGAATTAAGCCTGGTCTTCAAACCAGGGGGCGCGTGCGGCCATAATCAATTGTCCCGCACGCTCTTCATCCATACCTTCGATATCGAGCAAGTCATCAACCGACTGCTCAGCCAAATCTTCCATTGTACGTACGCCCATGCCAGCGAGTTTAAACGCCAGGCTGCGATCCATTCCGTCCATGCTCAGAAGATCTTCTGCCGGCTCAGCGCCGTCGAGAGCTTCTTCACTCGCCAAAGCCTGATTCAACAAGGCATCTTTGGCACGACGGCGCAGTTCTGAGACGGTATCTTCGTCAAAACCTTCAATCGCCAACATTTCTTCCATGGGTACGTAGGCGACTTCCTCGATAGACGTAAAGCCCTCCTCGATCAGTACACCTGCGAATTCTTCATCTACATCCAGGTGAGCCGTAAAATGCTCAACCAAAGTATTGAACTCTTGCTCTTGGCGCTCACCGGCCTCCTCTTCGGTCATTACGTTCAGGGTCCAGCCTGTAAGCTCAGTAGCCAAGCGAACGTTCTGTCCATTACGACCGATAGCCTGCGCCAAATTGTCTTCAGCAACAGCCACTTCCATGGTGTGACGATCTTCGTCCATCACAATGGAGGCCACCTCAGCGGGCGACATGGCGTTAATAACCAACTGTGCGGGGTTATCGTCCCACAGCACAATGTCTACGCGCTCGCCGCCCAGTTCGTTGGAAACAGCCTGAACACGGGAACCACGCATGCCTACACAGGCACCAACCGGGTCAATACGGCGGTCATTGGTTTTCACGGCAATCTTGGCGCGAGAACCTGGATCACGGGCTGCGCCACGGATCTCTATCAGCTCTTCGGCAATCTCGGGCACTTCGATACGGAACAACTCAATCAACATCTGCGGTGCTGAGCGGCTGAGGATCAACTGGGGCCCACGGTGATCTGTGCGAATTTCCAGCAGCAGCGAACGAACCCTATCTCCCATGCGAAACGTTTCGCGGGGAATCAGCTGTTCTCTGGGCAGCAGTGCCTCGGCGTTAGCGCCAAGATCAACAATCACGTTATCGCGAGTAACCTTTTTAACCGTACCTGAAACCAACTCACCAACACGGTCGCGGTAACTGTCGACGATTTTGCTCCGCTCAGCCTCACGCACTTTCTGGAAGATGATCTGCTTGGCAGCCTGAGCCCCAATACGACCAAAAGCCACAGACTCGGCTTTCTCTTCATAGGTGTCGCCGGGCTTCAACTCAATGTCGATCTCCTCGGCTTCCTGAAGGGTCAGCTCGGTACCCAGCGCTGGTACAGCGTCGTTATCCACTACCAGCCAACGGCGAAAAGTCTCGTACTCTCCGGTACGGCGGTCAATCGACACGCGCACATCCGACTCTTCATCGTCGTAACGCTTTTTGGCAGCTGTGGCGAGTGCTAGCTCGATCGCCTCAAAAATTACGTCCTTCTCGACACCTTTTTCGTTCGAGACGGCTTCAACCACCAGCAAGATCTCTTTACTCATTGGATTGCCCTGCCCTGAAAATAAACTGTGCATCTACTGAGTTATTCAAATAGCTCACTCGAATACCGGAATAATGTGGGCTTTTTCGATACTGTCGAAAGGCAGAAGATATTCGTGATCGTCAACAATCACTACAACATCATCACCTTCAACAGCTTTTATAAGCCCCTGAAACTTGCGCCGACCATCAAACGCCATGCGCAAGCGAATTTGTACCTGATGCCCCACAAATGCCTGGTAATGCTCAGGCCGGAACAAAGGACGATCCATTCCCGGAGACGAAACCTCAAGCGTGTATTCTGTCTTGATGGGATCTTCAACATCCATCACGCCACTGATCTGACGACTGACTTTCTCGCAGTCGTCGATGCCAATACCGTTTTCAGCATCGTCTATAAATACCCGAAGAAGTGATTGATAGCCCTGGGAGCGATAATCGATACCCCAAAACTCGTAACCCAACCCTTCCACTACAGGCTGAAGAATGTCTTCCAGTTGTTTAAGCTTGCCTGACAAGTTAGGCGGTCTCCGTTGTGAAATTTACCGGCACCAAAAACAAAAAAAGGGCTGTCAACCAGCCCTTTTTACGCACCAGGGCCCATTACGCCAGGGCCCTTAATCAAAAAGCCCCGAAAACCGGGGCCTTTTGTTGCAAGAACTCGCAGGAAGCTAACCGGTATCCCGCTTCCTGCTGACAGACACCTGGCCTGCCAGAAACCCGACAAATAATATGTCGGATCCCAATATCCGCCGGAGTATAAAGACGCCCAACGGACTGGTCAAGGACTGACCAAAAAACGGCCTGGAACATCCAAGCCGTTTTTCTTCTTAATTGGTGCCCAAGGCCGGACTCGAACCGGCACGGCTTTCGCCACTACCCCCTCAAGATAGCGTGTCTACCAGTTCCACCACTTGGGCAACACTCTTACTCGAGCTCGGGAAGATCAGACTCCCCGTTCCCGGTTTCGCTTTTGGCAGCATCACCGTTATCTGCAGCAGCGCCTTGCGCAGGAGCTTCGCGAGATTCCTGAACAACAGGAATACCCGCTTCGCCTGCCACTTCTGCGCGCTGCTTGGCAAATACTGCCAGCGAGAAACTTGTTACAAAAAATATGATTGCGAGCATGGCCGTCACGCGGGTCAGAAAACTGCCGCTGCCCTGACTACCGAATACAGTCTGGGACGCTCCACCGCCGCCGAAGGCTGCACCTGCGTCTGCACCTTTACCCTGCTGGATCAGCACCAGACCCACCAGCGCAACCGCGATAACGACGTGCGCAATAACTACTAGCGTTTCGATCCAATCCATATCGACTCTCGCGAACCTTTAACTTTAGGTACCTGCCGGCATATCCCGGCAAATACTAACAAAATCTTTTGCGACCAGCGATGCTCCGCCAATTAAACCGCCGTCTATATCCGGCTCTGCAAAAAGAGCCGCTGCATTATCTGCTTTTACACTGCCGCCGTAAAGCAATGAAATTTCTTCTGCCGGCGCGCCCATATCTTTTAGCACGCCCCGTATAGCTGCATGCATGGACTGAGCGTCGTCTGACGTCGCAGTTTTGCCGGTACCTATCGCCCAGACTGGCTCATAGGCTACGACAACACTTTGCCATTGATCTTGCGCCACCTTCGACAAGCCTGCTCGTATCTGGCCGGCAACAACATTTTCAGCCTGCCCAGACTCCCGCTCTTCCAAAGTTTCTCCAACGCACACAATAGCCGTTAAACCACTGGAAATAATAAGCGAAACCTTTGCAGCTACCAGTTCGTCGGTTTCACCGAAAAGCTGGCGTCGCTCAGAATGACCTACGAGCGCATAGCGACAACCTACATCTTTAGCCATTTCCGGGGACACTTCCCCAGTGTAGGCACCTGACTGCCACTGCCCTATATTCTGAACACCAACAGACACGCCATTTTGCGCTTGCCTCAACACACCCTCGATGTAAATTGCGGGTGGAAGAATGACAACCTCCACGCCGTTATCAAGAGATTCGGCCTCAGACCGGATAGAGCCAACCAGCTTTTCCGAGAGATCTTTCGACCCATTCATCTTCCAGTTTCCGGCTACAATCTTGCGACGCATATCAGTTCCCGAATGTAAGGGAGGGCGCACTATACAGCAGTCCCTCATAACAGACAACCGCCTGAAACCAACAAAATCAGTGCGTTGAACTTTCCACAACCTGCGCTAATTCTTCAGCAACACGGCGAATATCATCCGCATCCTTACCCTCTGCCATTACACGGATCAAAGGCTCGGTTCCTGAAGCCCGAAGCAGAATCCTTCCTGAACTGCCAAGCTCTGACTCGGCCTTCTTAACCGCGGCAACAATATCATCGCGACTGAACGGATCGAAACGCTTTGCAACCCGCACATTGATCATTGTCTGCGGCAACTTGCTCATGCCCTGGCGCAACTCGGCAAGGGTTTTGCCAGACTTGCCGATAGCGAGCAGCACCTGGAGCGCAGAAACAATGCCATCTCCAGTACTCGTACAATCACGAATTACCATGTGGCCGGAACCTTCTCCACCAACCACCCAGTTATTAGCCAATAAACGCTCTACCACATAGCGGTCACCCACATTGGCTCGCTCAAAGGCAATACCCATTTCGGTTAACGCCAGCTCAACACCCAGGTTGGTCATGAGCGTACCCACCACGCCACCTTTGAGATTGCCATCAGCAAAGCGCTGGGACGCAATCACATACAGCAACTCATCGCCGTCAACTTCAGAGCCGTCGCGATCAACCATCAACACCCGGTCACCATCGCCATCAAAGGCGATCCCCAGATCTGCCTGTTTATCAACGACAGCCTGCTTCAACGCACCCAGGTGTGTAGAGCCGACATTCAGGTTGATATTTAGCCCATCAGGCTCCGCACCAATAACCGACACCTTCGCGCCTAGCTCACGAAACACCTTTGGAGCAACGTGGTAAGTTGCTCCATGAGCACAATCCAGAACGATCTTCATGTGATCCAGCGTAAACTCGTTTGGCACCGTGCTTTTGCAGAATTCAACATAGCGCCCCGGAGCATCTTCTATCCTGGATGCTTTACCCAAGTCACCTGGGCCACAGACTTCAATAGGCTTATCCAGCCAGCTCTCAATTTCTGCCTCCAGCGCATCATCGAGCTTGGTACCGTCAGCGGAGAAGAACTTGATGCCGTTATCATGATGCGGGTTATGAGACGCACTGATCACGATACCTGCGGATGCACGAAAAGTACGGGTAAGATAGGCAATAGCCGGCGTTGGCATGGGGCCCAGCAGCTTCACATCAACGCCCGCAGCAGAAAGCCCTGCCTCTAGAGCTGACTCAAACATGTAACCGGATAGCCGGGTATCCTTACCGATCAACACACTGTTTCGCTGGCCAACCTTTTTAAAAGCCTGCCCGGCGGCCCAGCCCAAGTGCAACATAAACTCCGGCGTTATCGGGGGCTCACCCACCCGGCCGCGAATTCCATCCGTGCCAAAATATTTTCTTCCCGCCATCAAACTGCCTCCTTTATGGCCGTCGCAACTCTGACGGCATCTACGGTTTCCCTGACATCGTGCGCGCGGATAATGCTGGCACCCTTCATTGCCGATATTGTCGCGGCCGCAAGGCTGGCAGACAACCGCTCATCAACTTCCCGGCCAGTGATAAGACCAAGCATGGATTTTCTGGACATACCCACCAGCAGAGGGTGCCCCAGCGAATGCAGCTGTTCCAGCGAGGCGAGCAATCGCACATTATGCTCAAGGTTTTTTCCGAACCCAAAGCCCGGATCCAGGATTATATTCTGGGCATCAATACCCGCCTGCACAGCAACACGAACACGCTGAGTTAAAAACTCCCCAACATCACGCAACACATTCTGGTACTCAGGCCTGTCCTGCATGGTTTCCGGCTCGCCCTGGATATGCATGATACATACGGGTAGGCCTGCATCTGCGACAGCGGCCAAGGCGCCGTCTCTTTGCAGTGCACGTACATCATTAATTAACCCTGCACCTAGCCCCGCTGTTTGAGACATAACCTCTGGCGTGCTGGTATCCACGGAAACAATTACGTCGAGCTCCCGTGAAATGACCTCTACTACTGGGCAAACTCGATCCAACTCTTCCTGAATCGACACTTTGGCTGCGCCTGGGCGGGTTGACTCCCCGCCCACATCAATGAAGGCCGCGCCATCTGCGACCATCTGACGAGCCTTTAAAAGTGCTGCATCCTGCCGATTGAACCGCCCTCCATCAGAGAACGAGTCTGGCGTGACATTGAGCACACCCATCACATGGCAGCGAGACATTTCCAGCACTCGCCCAGCAAAACTCATTTTCATAGCTATCCAATCCCAGGCAGGCACGTTAAGACTTGAAAAACTGCAATCAACAAAAACAAACGCCGCCCTTAATCCAGGCGGCGTTTGTCAGCACGATTATATAACGCCGAGAGAATCAGTGCTCCCCAGCAGGCCGCCCAACATCAGGCCGACGGCCATCATCAGAAGGCTTTGCCTTAGCAGCCTGCTCCGGATCGTCAGCCTTAACACCACCGGTAGGGCCGTTATCATCCCAACCCTTTGGTGGACGCGGAGTACGACCCTCCATGATGTCATCAATCTGGTGACGATCAATGGTTTCATACTTCATTAACGCGTCGGCCATAACATCCAGCTTGTCGCGGTTATCCACTAGTATCTTAGTGGCCGTTTCATAACAGGAATCGATGATATTACGGACTTCTTCATCAATACGCTGGGCCGTTTCTGGCGAATAGACCGTCTGAGCTTGGCCCGCAGAGCGACCCAGGAACGGCTCTTCGCTGTCTGTATCGTACTGCAGCGGCCCAAGTTTCTCTGACAAACCCCAGCGAGTGACCATATTACGGGCCAGACTGGTGGCACGCTCGATGTCATTCGAGGCACCGGTGGTAACGCCATCAAAACCCAGCGTCAGCTCTTCGGCGATACGACCGCCAAACAGGCTGCATATAGAGCTGATCAGGAAGCGCTTACTGTGGCTGTACCTGTCCTCTTCTGGCAGGAACATGGTTACACCCAAGGCACGGCCCCGAGGAATAATGCTCACCTTGTACACCGGATCATGCTCTGGCGTCAGCCGGCCGACAATCGCGTGACCAGACTCGTGATAAGCAGTATTCCGCTTTTCTTTTTCACTCATCACCATGGACTTGCGCTCAGCGCCCATCATGATCTTGTCTTTGGCCAACTCAAACTCTTCCATGGAGACCAGGCGCTGGTCCCGGCGAGCTGCGAACAGTGCCGCCTCATTCACCAGGTTCGCAAGGTCAGCACCGGAAAAGCCCGGCGTACCGCGCGCAATAAGCGCAGGTTCAACGTTCTCATCCAGAGGCACCTTCTTCATGTGCACCTTGAGAATTTGCTCTCGGCCGATGATGTCGGGCAAACCCACCACAACTTGGCGGTCGAAACGGCCCGGGCGCAACAACGCCGGATCGAGAACATCCGGGCGGTTGGTCGCAGCAATAACGATAACGCCTTCATTACCTTCAAAGCCGTCCATTTCAACCAATAGCGCGTTCAAGGTCTGCTCACGCTCATCGTGACCACCACCCATGCCGGCACCACGATGGCGACCGACCGCATCGATTTCGTCGATGAAGATAATGCAGGGGCTTTGCTTCTTGGCCTGCTCGAACATGTCACGCACACGGGATGCACCAACACCTACGAACATTTCCACGAAGTCGGAACCGGAAATCGAGAAGAACGGAACTTTTGCCTCGCCGGCGATAGCCTTGGCAAGCAGGGTTTTACCGGTACCAGGCTGCCCCACCATCAAGACACCTTTCGGGATGCTGCCACCAAGACGCTGGAACTTACTGGGATCCCTAAGAAAATCCACCAGTTCCTTAACGTCTTCTTTTGCTTCATCCACACCAGCTACGTCGGAAAACGTGGTCTTGATCTGGTCTTCACTCATCAGCTTGGCTTTACTTTTACCAAACGACATGGGGCCTTTGCCACCACCGCCGCCCTGCATCTGACGCATGAAAAACACGAACAGCGCGATAATGATCAGGATCGGGAATGCCGCAACCAGCAACTGTGTCCACAGGCTTTGGCGTTCCGGTTCTTTGCCGATCACTTCTACTTTGTTCGCCAGCAGATCATCCATCAGTTTGTTATCCGCCACCTGAGGACGAATTGTTTCAAACTGGGAGCCATCGCCACGCGTGCCCTGGATTTCCAGACCATCAATCGTGACTTTATTGACCTGGCCCTGCTGAACCATTTCAACGAATTGAGAATAATTGACTTGCTGCCCGCTGGTGGTGGGAGAAAAGTTCTGAAACACCATCAACAGTACTGCGGCTATTATCAGCCAGAGAACCAGATTTTTTGCCATATCGTTCAAGGATCATCGCCTGTGAATTGAAGAGCGCACCCGCGAGGGCGCCACTCTTTTAGGACACCTTACACCAATTATACGTCTATCCACCAGAAACGGCCTATCCGTAACGGCCACAGAAAAACGTAGCTGTGAGTCCACCATTAGACGCTTCTGACCGCCGGAAAACCCACATGTTCCTTGTATGTGGGCCCCATCTCGGAAATTACAACGCCTGCAAGGTGATCTGCGTGCAAGGTTGTCTGTTACAATTCGCCAATTATACGACGTTGCCAGCGAATATGCCGCTGACCTTTTGTTAATTGCACCGATAAAGAGATTACATCATGAGCCTTTCACCGCAACAGCGCCGGGAATACCGGGCCATTGCCCACAACCTGAAACCCGTCATTATTGTGGGCGATAAGGGCCTCACCGAAAACCTGCAAGAAGAGCTTGATAGAGCCCTGACCGATCACGAACTTATCAAGATTAAAGTGGCAAGTCAGGACAGGGAGGCACGCCAGGAAGCGATCAGCGCCCTGTGCGAATCCAGCGGCGCTGAAGTGGTGCAAACCATCGGGAAAATTGCAGTCATTATGCGCAGGGCCAAGAAGCCTAACCCAAAACTCTCCAATTTGCTGCGCCACAAAAACTGAGGCCCACTGAATTCCGGAAACAAAAAAACCGGCTGCGCCTAACGCAGCCGGTTTTTTCGTACACTGGCTCAGCCAGCGTCACCCGAATCAGAGGTATTCCACCTTTTCGATTTCGTACTCCACCATGCCAGAAGGCACGCGAATGGCGACAACGTCATCTTCGCTCTTGCCCACCAGGGCACGGGCAATAGGCGAGGAGATAGACAGTTTGCCTAACTTAATATCGGCTTCATCTTCCCCTACAATCTTGTAAACCACCTGCTCGTCAGTATCCATATTCATCAGATGAACAGTGGTACCGAAGATCACTCTGCCAGTATTCTCCATAGCGGTAACATCAATTACCTGAGCCGCTGAAAGCTTGCCTTCAATTTCCTGAATTCGGCCTTCAATAAAGCTCTGCTGCTCCCGGGCCGCGTGATACTCGGCATTTTCTTTCAAATCGCCGTGCTCCCGGGCGTCTGAAATCGCTGCAATAACACGAGGCCGATCTTCGGACTTTAGCTTTTGGAGCTCCTCACGAAGACGGGCTTCGCCCGCTGTTGTCATAGGTACTCTTTCACTCATAATCTTACTTCCCTGCGTGGAGGTCTTGCAGGCGGCGTACTGTACGCTCCGGGCCAAACTTGATGGCCCGACAGAAGGCTTCGCCGCCCGCCAGTGTTGTTGTGTAAGCCACTTTGGTCTGCAGAGCTGACTGGCGAATCTGCGCCGAATCCAACACGGCCTTGCGACCCTCAGTGGTATTAATAATGAGCTGAACCTGGCCGTTCTTTATGGCGTCTACAATGTGTGGTCGCCCCTCGCCCACTTTATTTACCCGCTCCACCTCGATTCCCGCCTCACGGAGGGCTTTCGCGGTGCCGGTGGTGGCAACAAGCTTAAAGCCAATTCCCCTCAGATCCCGCGCAACCTGGATGGCTCCCGCTTTATCTACATCGCGAACCGACATAAACGCGGTGCCTTCAGCCGGCAAACGCTCACCGATTGCCAGCGAAGCTTTAGCAAACGCTTCATCAAAGCTGTCACCAAGCCCCATTACTTCGCCCGTGGATTTCATCTCCGGCCCGAGGATCGGATCAACCGATGGGAACTTGTTGAACGGGAATACGGATTCTTTTACAGCGTAGTAGCTAGGCACCACTTCTTTGGTAAAGCCCTGCTCTGCGAGCGATGTGCCCGCCATCACCCGTGCCGCTACCTTGGCAAGGGACACGCCAATGGCCTTGGATACAAAAGGCACGGTTCTTGATGCGCGCGGGTTCACCTCAATTACGTAAATCTCGTCATCCTGCCAAGCAAGCTGCACATTCATCAGGCCGACCACTTCCAGCTCAAGGGCCATCTTTTTCACAGCGTCTCGCATGGCGTCCTGAACATCTGCCGGCAGCGTGTATGGCGGCAAGGAACAGGCCGAGTCGCCAGAGTGAATGCCGGCTTGTTCAATGTGCTGCATGATGCCACCGATGACAACATCCTTGCCGTCACAAATAGCATCGATATCCACTTCAATGGCGGCGTTCAGGAAGTGGTCCAGCAATACCGGGCTATCGTTGGACACCAGCACGGCACTGCGCATATAGCGCTCCAGCTCGTCTTCTCCGTAAACAATCTCCATAGCTCGACCACCCAGCACATAAGACGGGCGAACCACCAATGGATAGCCAATCTTGCGAGCCGCCAGAATACCTTCTTCGTGGCTACGCACGGTGGCGTTTTCTGGCTGCTTGAGTCCCAGGCTATCAATCATCTGCTGGAAACGCTCACGGTCTTCCGCCCGGTCAATGGCGTCCGGGCTGGTACCTATAATGGGCACACCAGCGGCTTCCAGTCCCCGCGCCAGCTTTAGCGGTGTCTGGCCGCCGTACTGGACAATCACACCCTTGGGCTTTTCTACGTTGATAATCTCCAGCACGTCTTCAAGAGTGATCGGCTCAAAATACAACCTGTCAGAGGTATCATAATCGGTCGATACCGTTTCCGGGTTGCAGTTGATCATGATGGTTTCATAGCCATCTTCACGCATGGCAAGTGCTGCATGCACACAACAGTAATCAAACTCGATGCCCTGGCCAATGCGGTTAGGGCCACCACCGATAACCACGATTTTTTCGCGATCGCTGGGTTCCGCTTCGCACTCTTCCTCGTAAGTTGAGTACATGTAAGCAGTATCAGAGGCAAACTCTGCAGCGCAACTATCTACCCGCTTGTATACCGGGCGGATATTCAGCTCGTGCCGCAGTTTACGCAGACTGCTTTCTTCGACACCCAACAGCTTGGCCAAGCGAGCATCAGAGAAGCCTTTGCGCTTGAGGCGGAACAGGGTGGCATGATCGATATCAGCTTTACCAACAGACTTAACGGCCTGCTCTTCGCGAATAAGGTCTTCGATCTGTACCAGATACCAAGGGTCTACCTTGGTGAACTCAAACACATCTTCTACGCTCATCCCTGCCCGGAAGGCATCACCGATATACCAAATACGCTCGGCACCAGGAACGCTGAGCTCGCGGGTGAGGGTTTCGCGGGAATTCTCGGAAGTGAACTCCTCAAGCTGCTCATCAAAACCGTCGGACCCAACTTCCAGCCCACGTAGAGCTTTTTGCAGAGACTCCTGAAACGTGCGGCCAATAGCCATGACTTCGCCCACAGACTTCATCTGGGTGGTCAGGCGGGCGTCGGCTTGGGGAAATTTCTCAAAGGTAAACCGGGGGATTTTTGTAACCACATAATCGATGCTGGGCTCGAAAGATGCAGGCGTTACACCACCGGTTATCTCATTGCGCAGCTCGTCGAGTGTGTAACCCACTGCCAGCTTTGCTGCGACCTTGGCAATCGGGAAGCCTGTTGCCTTGGAAGCCAGTGCCGATGACCGAGAAACCCTGGGGTTCATCTCGATAACGACCATGCGGCCGTTATCCGGGTGGATGCCAAACTGTACGTTGGAGCCGCCTGTTTCTACGCCAATCTCGCGTAGCACAGCCAACGAGGCGTCCCGCATAATCTGATATTCTTTATCGGTCAGCGTTTGAGCGGGTGCAACAGTAATGGAATCACCCGTGTGCACGCCCATGGCATCGAAGTTTTCGATGGCACACACAATAATGCAGTTGTCCGCCTTGTCGCGAACCACTTCCATCTCATACTCTTTCCAGCCAATCAGCGACTCGTCGATAAGCAGTTCACTTGTGGGGGAAAGATCCAGGCCACGGGTACAGATCTCTTCAAACTCGTCCCGATTGTACGCAATACCACCACCAGAACCGCCCATGGTGAACGACGGGCGGATAATGCATGGGAAGCCGATGTCTTCAGCAACTTTCCAGGCTTCTTCCATGGTGTGAGCAATCGAGGCGCGGGGGCACTCAAGACCAATGGCCTTCATCGCCTTATCGAAACGGCTTCGGTCTTCAGCCTTATCAATGGTGTCGGCGTTGGCACCGATCATTTCCACACCGTGTTTTTCCAACACGCCGTGCTTTTCCAATTCCAGCGCACAGTTCAATGCGGTCTGGCCACCCATGGTAGGCAGTACGGCATCGGGCTTTTCTTTCTCAATGATTTTGGCAACCGTTTGCCAGGTAATCGGCTCGATGTAGGTGGCATCCGCCATCACCGGGTCAGTCATAATGGTGGCCGGGTTCGAGTTAACCAGGATGACACGGTAGCCCTCCTCTCTCAGGGCTTTGCAAGCCTGAGCTCCGGAGTAGTCAAATTCGCACGCCTGCCCGATTACAATCGGGCCTGCGCCCAGAATCAGGATGCTTTTAATGTCGGTCCGTTTTGGCATGTCTTTGTAAACCTGTCAGCAACGTTTAAATTCTTGCAGCGCAAAAAACGCGGCGCGTGTCTGGTGTGACGTTTCCGCCCATGAGCCGGCCTTAGGCCGTTCGGGCTTCCATCAGACGGATAAACTCGTCAAACAAAGACGCCACATCACCGGGGCCCGGGCTCGCCTCGGGGTGCCCTTGAAAACTGAACGCCGACTTATCAGTGCGTCGAACACCCTGCAACGTGCCATCGAATAGCGACTTATGGGTAACCTCGAGTACGGCAGGCAGGGAAGCTTCATCCACCGCAAAGCCATGGTTCTGGCTTGTAATCATCACCGAGCCGTTATCAAGCCGCTGAACCGGGTGGTTGGCGCCATGATGTCCATGTTTCATCTTCATGCTTTTCGCGCCACTGGCAATTGCCAAGAGCTGGTGACCAAGGCAAATACCAAACACTGGAATGTCGGTTTCAAGCACGTCCTGAATTGCCTTGATTGCGTAATCGCAGGGTTCGGGGTCACCCGGGCCGTTCGACAGGAAGATACCGTCTGGATTCATAGCCAACACATCTGACGCCGGAGTTTGAGCGGGCACAACGGTGACATCACAGCCCCGGGAGGCGAGCATGCGCAAAATATTGAACTTAATGCCGTAATCCCAAGCCACAACCTTAAACTTTGACTCGCCACCCTCGGCGTAGCCTTCGCCAAGTGTCCACGCGCCCTGAGTCCAATTATAGGCCTTGTCGCAGGTAACTTCTTTGGCCAGATCCATGCCTTCGAGCCCGGGAAACGCATTTGCGAGTTCCAGTGCACGCTCTGCAGTGGCGCTAGCACCGGCCACAATGGCGCCACTCTGTGAGCCCTTGTCGCGGAGGATGCGCGTGAGACGCCGGGTATCAATATCGGCAATTCCGACAATGTTGTTGCTTCGCAGATATTCATCCAGCGATCCGGTGCTGCGCCAGTTGCTGGCAACCAGGGGCAGGTCACGGATAATCAGGCCGGCGGCCTGAATACGGCCTGACTCTACATCCTCTTCATTCACACCGGTGTTGCCAATGTGCGGATAGGTCAGGGTAACGAGCTGGCGGGCGTAAGACGGATCGGTCAGTATTTCCTGATAGCCGGTCATCGCGGTGTTGAACACCACTTCGCCGCTGGTTTCGCCGTCAGCGCCAATAGCGGTGCCGTAAAACAGGCTTCCGTCTGCGAGTGCAAGGATTGCGGGTGTGCTCAAGGCTTGTATCCTCATCGAGTGGCGTATCAATTCGTCACGTGCAGGAACGCAAGCGCAAATTCAGGTCGCAAAAAAGCGAGAGGGAGTAAAAACTCCGTCCCGCTTTTTGTTATCCGGGGACTTTTTTGTCCCTTGGGCCTTTCAAAGCCTACGCTTGGTGCAGTTAAACCGCCTTATTGTATAAAATATGCGGTTTTGTGTCCATGTAAAATCTCACATGCCTCCTACACGGCTGGCTCACTTCAACGAAAGAACATCCTGCATATCATACAAACCCGCTGGCTTGTCCTTCAGCCACAGCGCGGCCCGCATAGCGCCTTTAGCAAAGGTCATGCGGCTACTCGCTTTATGGGTTATCTCGATACGCTCACCTTCGGTGGCGAAAAGTACGGTGTGATCACCCACCACATCGCCAGCACGAATGGTTTCGAAGCCGATTTCTTTGCGGGTGCGCTCGCCGGTGAAACCTTCGCGGCCATAAACGGCACACTCTTTGAGATCTCGACCAAGCGCGTCTGCAACCACTTCGCCCATGCGCAGGGCTGTGCCGGAGGGGGCGTCTTTCTTGTGGCGATGGTGCGCTTCGATGATTTCGACGTCGTAGTCGTCCCCTAGCGTTGCTGCCGCAGTGCGCAAGAGGTTGAGAACCACGTTAACGCCTACGCTCATGTTGGGCGCAAACACCACTTGGGTAGATTCTGCTGCCAGGGCAAGCTGCTGCTTTTCGGCGTCGGACAAACCGGTGGTGCCGACAACCAGCATTTTTCCGTTAGCTTTACAGAATTCGGCATTTTCCAGGGTCAGGTCCGGGAAGGTGAAATCGACGAGCACGTCGAAATCGTCTTTCACATCAGCCAGGGTGCCCGCCATCTTTACGCCGGTTTTGCCGATGCTGCTCATTTCACCAGCGTCGGCACCAATAAGGCTGCTCCCAGGCTCGACCACCGCAGCGCCCAGCTCCAAGCCCTCGGTACCGTCAACCGCCTCGATCAGCACTTTACCCATGCGCCCGGCGGCGCCGATGATTGCTACCCTCATGGCCTATTCCCTATATGAAACGGATCAGAATTTCATTTCGTCGAAAAAGCTTTTAACACCTTCAAACCAGGATGTTTTCTTCGGCGCGTGGTTTGTACCCTTGTTGTTATCGAGGGTTGTCTGAAATTCCTGAAGCAGTTCTTTCTGGCGCTTATTCAGGCTAACAGGCGTCTCGATAATTACGCGGCACAAGAGGTCGCCGGAAGGGCCTCCGCGAACCGGGCTAACGCCTTTATTGCGTAGCCGGAAGAGTTTACCTGTTTGGGTTTCAGCCGGAATTCTCAGCTTTACGCGGCCATCAAGCGTTGGTACTTCCAGCTCCCCACCAAGGGTCGCATCCACAATACTAATTGGTACTTCACAGTAGAGGTTGCGGCCATCGCGGGTAAAAATTGAGTGTTCCCGCACTGACATCTGCACATACAGATCGCCGGAGGGGCCACCATCCATACCCATCTCGCCTTCGCCGGAGAGCCGGATACGGTCGCCGGTATCCACACCGGGCGGCACTTTAACGGAAAGCGTCTTTTCTTCCCGAATTCTGCCCTGCCCCTGGCACGATCTACAGGGGTTTTTAATAATCTGGCCGGACCCACGACACGTCGGGCAAGCCTGCTGCACGGCGAAGAAACCCTGCTGCATGCGAACCTGCCCCATACCCTTACAAGTGCCGCAGGTTTCGGGGCGAGAGCCTTTTTCTGCGCCACTGCCGTCGCAAGTGTCACACTCCCGGTGCCCCGGGATTGTAATCTCAACGGTTCGTCCTTTTACCGCCTCTTCAAGATCCAGCTCCAGGGTGTAGCGCAGATCCGAGCCGCGAGTGTTGCGGCCGCCACGGCCGCCGCCACCAAATATATCGCCAAACACGTCGCCAAAGATGTCGGAGAAATTGCCTCCGCCACCGCCACCAAAGCCACCACCGGCCTGGCCATCCACTCCGGCATGTCCGAACTGGTCGTATGCCGCTCGCTTGGATTGGTCAGCCAATATTTCGTAGGCTTCGCTGGCTTCTTTGAACTTGTTCTCAGCGTCTGTATCTTCCGGGTTGCGGTCGGGATGATATTTCATCGCGAGCTTTCGATATGCTCGCTTAACGTCTTTCTCGTCCGCGTCCCGGGAAACCCCGAGAATGTCGTAATAATCGCGCTTGGCCATGCTTTAAAACCCTGTTTTTTAAACGAGGAAAACGCGGAGCAGATCCGCGTTTTCCAACTACCTGATGTACGTCAGAATTACTTCTTTTCGTCGTCTTTGACTTCTTCGAACTCGGCATCCACTGCATCATCAGCGGACTGAGCTTCTTCCTGCCCGCCAGCTTGTTCTGCCTGGCCTTCCTCTTCTGCGTACATCTTCTGAGCCAACTCTGACGAAGCTTCAGTCAGCTTCTTGGTCTTGGCTTCGATATCGTCTTTATCGGACCCCGTCAAAGCTTCTTCCAACTCCTTGATAGACGCTTCGATAGACTCTTTCTCGCTTTCGCTAACCTTGTCGGCAGCTTCAGTCAAAGTCTTGCGCACAGCGTGTACCATCGCATCGCCTTGGTTGCGCACCTGAACCAGCTCTTCGAACTTGCGGTCCTCTTCGGCGTTCGCTTCGGCGTCTTGCACCATTTTCTCGATTTCGTCGTCGTTCAGGCCGGAAGAGGCCTTGATCACGATGGACTGCTCTTTACCGGTAGCCTTGTCTTTAGCAGACACGTTCAGAATACCGTTAGCATCGATATCGAAAGTTACTTCGATTTGCGGCACACCACGAGAAGCCGGCGGAATGTCTGCCAAGTCAAAACGACCCAGGGACTTGTTCTGCGTCGCCTGCTTGCGCTCACCCTGAACAACGTGAATGGTAACCGCTGTCTGGTTGTCTTCTGCCGTAGAGAAGGTCTGCGACTTCTTCGTCGGAATCGTCGTGTTCTTGTCGATAACCGGCGTAGCAACACCACCCATGGTTTCAATGCCCAGGGTCAGCGGAGTCACGTCCAGCAGCAGTACGTCTTTTACATCGCCTGAAAGTACAGCCGCCTGAATCGCAGCACCCATGGCAACAGCTTCGTCCGGATTCACATCCTTACGAGCATCTTTGCCAAAGAACTCTTTCACTTTTTTCTGAACCAGCGGCATACGGGTCTGACCACCAACCAGGATAACCTCGTCGATTTCCTCGATTTTCAAGCCTGAATCCTTCAGGGCCACCTTACAGGGCTCAAGGCTGCGCTGAACCAGATCTTCAACCAGCGACTCAAGCTTTGCGCGAGTCAGCTTCACGTTCATGTGCTTAGGGCCACTAGCATCTGCTGTAACGTACGGCAGGTTAACGTCTGTCTGCTGGCTGCTGGAAAGCTCAATTTTTGCCTTCTCACCGGCTTCTTTCAGGCGCTGCATAGCTAGAGAATCGCCGCGCAGGTCAATCCCGCTGTCTTTCTTGAACTGGTCGGCCAGGAATTCGATGATTTTCATATCGAAATCTTCACCACCAAGGAACGTGTCGCCGTTGGTCGCCAGCACTTCAAACTGGTGCTCGCCGTCTACATCCGCAATTTCGATGATCGAAAGGTCGAACGTACCACCGCCCAAGTCGTATACCGCTACGGTACGATCGCCGCTTTTCTTGTCCAAGCCATAGGCCAGGGCTGCTGCAGTCGGCTCGTTGATAATACGCTTCACGTCCAGACCGGCAATTCTGCCCGCATCTTTGGTAGCTTGACGCTGGCTGTCATTAAAGTAAGCCGGCACGGTGATAACCGCTTCAGTCACTTTCTCGCCAAGGTAGTCTTCTGCAGTCTTCTTCATTTTTTTCAGAATTTCTGCAGACACCTGCGGCGGCGCCATCTTCTCGCCTTTCACTTCTACCCAAGCATCGCCATTATCCGCGCCAGCGATTTTATAGGGCACCATCTTGATGTCTTTCTGAACAACGTCATCTTTAAAACGACGACCAATCAGTCGCTTGATAGCGTATATAGTGTTCTCTGGGTTGGTAACCGCTTGGCGCTTCGCAGATTGCCCAACCAGTATTTCACCATCATCGGTATAAGCGATGATGGACGGTGTAGTGCGATCACCCTCAGCGTTTCAATAACCCGGACTTATCGCCATCCATGATGGCAACACACGAGTTGGTCGTTCCAAGGTCGATACCGATATC
>NZ_MBPP01000015.1 GCF_001858325.1 Marinobacter sp. AC-23 | reverse complement strand
CGACATGCGTAAAACGCTGCTCGAGTACGATGACGTAGCCAACGATCAACGTACGGTTATCTACGACCAGCGTAACGAAGTAATGTCTTCTGAGGATGTCTCCGAGATGGTAGATACCATCCGTGAGGACGTTGTTGATGTGTTAGTGAGCGAGCATATTCCGCCCCAGAGCATGCCTGAGCAGTGGGATGTGGCTGGTCTTGAGACTCAGTTGCAGGCAGAAATGTCGATCGATCTGCCAATCCAGGATTGGTTGGCAGAAGACAAAAAGCTATACGAGGATAACCTGCGCCAGAAAATCCTGGACGAAATTGTGGCAGCCTATCGAGCCAAGGAAGAAGTGGCCGGTGCTGAGTCTATGCGTAAGTTTGAGAAGCAGGTATTCCTGCAGGTTCTGGACACGCTGTGGAAAGAGCATCTTTCAAATATGGATCACCTGCGTCGCGGTATCCATCTGCGCGGCTACGCCCAGAAGAACCCCAAGCAAGAATATAAGCGCGAAGCGTTTAACATGTTTGAAACCATGCTTGAAACCATGAAGCGTGATGTGGCCCGTGTGCTTTGCCACGTGCGGGTTCAGGGTCGAGAAGAGATGGAAGAGGTCGAGCGCCGCCGCAAGGAGGAGCTGGAGCAGGAGCTCGCCAAAGCACGCCTACGCCACGATGAGACCAGCGCTACGGCACAGAGTGAAGGCGAGCGCGAAAGAGGAAGCGAGGGCAGCGCAGGCACGACCCCTGAGACCTTTGTAAGACAGGAGCGCAAGGTAGGCCGAAACGAGCCCTGCCCATGCGGATCCGGCAAAAAGTTCAAGCAGTGTTGTGGCAAGGTGAGCTAACGCCCCCACGCTGACACAAAGCAAAGAACGGAGCCCGCAATCGACCAGCTGACTGGCAGACTGCGGGCTTTTCGTTTTCAGACATATTCATTTCAGACGCAGTATCAGAAGGAGTAGCGCGATGGCGGTTGGACCAGGAACCTTACCCGAGTTTTTCCCGGTAGCAGGTGTGAGGCTGGGTATTGCCAGCGCAGGTATTAAAAAGCCGGGGCGCAAGGACATAGTTGTGTTTGAGCTGGCACCGGGAAGCCGTGTTGCTGGCCTGTTTACCCGCAACCAGTTCTGCGCAGCGCCGGTTACTCTGAGCCGCAAACACTTGGCTGAAAAAGCACCGCGTTACCTTTTGATCAATACAGGGAACGCTAATGCGGGCACAGGCGCGCGTGGCATGGATGACGCTCTTGCCTGCTGCCAGGCTTTGGCGCAGCAAGCCGGTGTGAGCGCCACCGAAGTGTTGCCGTTTTCAACGGGGGTGATTGGAGAACCCTTGCCAGTTCAGAAGATCATAAGTGCTTTGCCTGAGGCTCTGGCCGGCACTGGGGATAGCCGTTGGGCAGAAGCGGCCAGCGGCATCATGACAACAGACACACGCCCGAAGGGCGCATCGGCGCGGGTTGATCTGGGTGGCCACACAGTGACTGTTTCTGGCATCAGTAAGGGCGCAGGTATGATCCGCCCTAACATGGCCACCATGCTGGGCTTTATTGCTACCGACGCCCGTATAGCGCCAGATGCGCTGCAGGCGCTGGCATCGGAGTTGGGGGAGCAGTCTTTCAACCGGATTACCATTGATGGCGACACCTCCACCAACGACGCCTGCACGCTGATTGCTAGCGGCCAGTATTCCGGCCCGGAAATCACGTTCGACAGCCCACACCTGCCTATACTTCGGGAGGCGCTAAAAGAGGTCTACCTGGATCTCGCCCACGCAATAGTGCGTGATGGTGAAGGTGCAACCAAGTTCGTGACTATTCACGTCAGTGGTGCTGCCGCCCAGCAGGAGGCGCTGGATGTTGCCTATACCGTCGCGCACTCACCTCTGGTGAAAACCGCGTTGTTTGCATCGGATGCCAACTGGGGGCGGATTCTGGCGGCAGTTGGCCGGGCCGGTGTTGCCGATTTAGACGTCGACATATTGGAAATCTACCTTGGAGACGTATGCCTTGTGAGAGGTGGTGGCCGCGCTGAGGACTACTCTGAAGAGCGTGGGCAGGCGGTTATGAATGAAGAAGAGATTACTATTGCCATTGACCTTAAGCGGGGAGATGTCAGCGAGACAATATGGACCTGCGATTTTTCCCACGACTACGTAACCATCAACGCGGATTATCGTAGCTAAGCATGGCCAGAATAGAAGCGGATGTTCGGGAAGTTCATGTGGCGGTCGGCGTGATTGCCCGGGGTGGGCGAGTACTTATTGCCCGGCGCCCTGATCATGCTCACCAAGGTGGGCTGCTGGAATTTCCGGGGGGCAAGGTGGAGCCTGGCGAAACGGTACAGGCTGCCCTTGCTCGTGAGATTTCGGAGGAAACCGGGTTACACATCCCGCTAGACTCTTTGCACCCAGTGATTGGGATTCGCCATGATTACGGTGATAAACGGGTGTTTCTGGATGTTTGGAGAACAGACCAAGCCCAGGGTGAGGCCCATGGCCGTGAGGGGCAGCCCATAGATTGGGTGAGCCCATGCAGCTTGCGGGATGAAGACTTTCCTATGGCTAACCGGCCTATTATCCGGGCGTTGAAGTTACCTTTTTTGTTGGCCATTACCGGCAGTATGTGCACCGGCCAGGCTGGCGTTCAGCAGTTGCACAAGGCGCTTGCCAACTTGCCAGAGGGTAAGCGCGCCAGGCTGGTACTGCTGCGAGCGCCGGATATGGTCGCAGAGGACTATAATTCGCTGGCAGAATCCGCCTTGGAGGTTTGTGAGGCGGCCGGTGCAGGCCTTATGCTGCATGGCTCGGTTGCGGTGTTTGATGACAACCCTGATGCAGCGGGGCTGCATTTACCTTGGCGTGAAGCCGAAAAGCTAAAGGCCAGGCCGGTGCCAGATGGGATTTGGCTCGGAGTGTCTTGCCACGATGGCCGCGAAATAGACCACGCTGTCGCCATAGGCGCAGATTATGTGACCCTGGGCCCGCTACAGCAAACGGCTACCCACCCCGGGGCTCCGGCTCTGGGGTGGGAGAAATTTCGCGAGCTGGTCTGCCAGGCGCCGATACCAGTTTTTGGGCTAGGCGGGCTGGGGCTAGCTGATCTGGAAGCGGTTCACCATGCGGGCGGCCAGGGCGTGGCCGGCATCCGTTATTGGTGGCCAAATAGCTGATTATGGTCAGTCGCCCAGAAGGGCATCTCTGGTATGCTCCCCTGCGTTGACCGTTATTTATATCGTTACGTACTTAATCATTTAATGAACCTGAACCCCGGGAGACACCGTGAGTAAATTGACCCATCTTGATGACAAGGGTGAAGCCCGCATGGTGGACGTTACGGACAAAGCCGTAACCGAGCGCGAAGCCCGCGCTGAAGCAAGGATTTACATGGCAGGGGAAACCCTCAGGATGATCACCGAAGGGGAGCACCCAAAGGGTGATGTGTTGGCGGTTGCCCGCATTGCCGGGATTATGGCGGCCAAACGAACACACGATCTTATCCCCCTGTGCCACGCATTGAATCTTACGTCTGTGAAGGTGGAGCTCAGCCAGGTGCTGATGGCGCATCGGTGCACATACTGACCCGTTGCAAACTATCGGGGCAGACAGGTGTTGAAATGGAAGCCCTCACTGCAGCCAGCGTGGCAGCGCTTACCCTTTACGACATGTGTAAAGCTGTCGATAAGGGCATGGAAATCGGCGGCGTGCGCTTGTTGGAAAAAAAAGGTGGACGCAGCGGGCACTGGACGGCCAGCGACCAGTAATAACGTATCTGCACAGGGCCTCGGCCCATGGTAGAATACGTGCCCCGATTTATTGAACCACGAGGAAACACTGTGGCTGTTCGTTACATCGAGACCTGCCGATTGCCGACCCCGTTCGGGGTATTCGATATGCACGGCTTTGAAGAGCCAGACACGGGAAAGGAGCATATTGCCCTGACTCTGGGGTCGCTGGACGGTGACGAGCCCATGCTGGCCCGAACGCACTCTGAGTGTTTGACTGGCGATGCGCTATACAGCATGCGGTGCGATTGCGGTTACCAGCTTGAAGAAGCGTTACGTAGCATTGCCCGTGAAGGGCGCGGTATTCTGATGTACCTGCGCCAGGAAGGCCGCGGTATTGGTTTGCTCAATAAGATCCGTGCGTATAATTTGCAGGATCAGGGGGCGGATACGGTAGAGGCTAACGAGCGCCTTGGATTTGCAGCGGATCTTCGTGATTACAGCATGTGTAAGGATATGTTGGAGCATCTGGGTATCAAAAGCCTGCGCCTGATGACAAACAATCCGCGCAAGGTAAATGCTCTGACCTCATATGGCATTGAGATCATTGAGCGGGTGCCTCTTAATGTTGGCCGCAACCCTCATAACGAGCAATATCTGAATACTAAGAAGAGTAAGCTCGGCCACTGGCTTGAGGCCCATCAAGACGACGACCCCCAGCATTAAGTAAAAGCCCGCTTGAGCGGGCCTTTTTCTATGTGACTATGTTATTTAACCGCTTTCAGCCTCTGATGCTGTAGCCGTTCCATTCGAGTGCTGATACTGGAGAATATGCCCTCGCGTCCAGCCGCAGGCCTTAAGAAGCTCTTCGTGTTTGCCATGATCTATAAATGTGTCCGGGAGCCCAAGCTGAAGCACAGGCATGGACACTTCCTGTCGGTTCAGGCACTCGGTGACAGCGCTGCCCGCACCACCGGCAACGGAATTCTCTTCCAGCGTCACGAGCAGTTCGTGCTGTTCTGCCAGTTCGAGAACCAGGGCTTCATCCAGGGGCTTAACAAATCGCATATCTACCACCGTTGCCCCCAGCCTTTGAGCCGCTTCCAGTGCCGGAGTGAGCAGTGTGCCAAAGTTTAGAATGGCTATGTTGCTGCCCTCGCGAACCTTGCGCCCCTTGCCGATCTCCAAAGGTTTAAGCTCTTGCTGGATTTTCGCTCCAGGCCCGGTTCCTCTTGGGTACCGCACGGCTGCCGGCCCTTCAAACAACAGGCCAGTATGAAGTAGCTGGCGTGTTTCATTTTCATCCGAGGGGGTCATCAGAACCATGTTCGGGACGCAGCGCAAATAGCTGATATCAAAAGCGCCTGCGTGGGTAGGGCCGTCTTCACCTACCAGTCCGGCCCGGTCGATGGCGAACAGTACATCCAGGTTTTGGATAGCCACGTCGTGTATAAGTTGATCGTACCCGCGCTGTAAAAACGTGGAGTAAATCGCAACCACGGGTTTGGCGCCATCACAGGCCATGCCCGCTGCAAGCGTTACAGCATGCTGTTCGGCAATGGCCACGTCGAAGTAACGATCCGGGAACCGCTCAGAGAATGCCAGCAGGTCGGATCCTTCGCACATGGCCGGAGTAATGCCGCTTACACGCTCATCTTGTTCTGCGGCATCGCAAAGCCATTGCCCGAACACGTTCGCGTATTTTTGCTTGGCAGGCGCAGATTTAACCGGCTCTGGCTTGCTTGCCGGCACTGGCTCAATCTTGTTTATGGCGTGGTAGCCGATAGGATCAGCTTCCGCCGGAGCGAAGCCCTTGCCTTTGGTTGTCACCACGTGGAGAAACTGCGGGCCCTCCAATTCGCGGATGTTCTCAAGGGTTTCGACGAGCAGTGGCAGGTCGTGTCCATCAATGGGGCCGATGTAGTTGAACCCCAGTTCTTCAAACAGCGTGCCCGGTGCAATCATGCCTTTGAAGTGTTCTTCTGTTTTTTTGGCCAGTGCCATCAGGTTTGGCGTGCCCTGAAGCACCTTCTTACTGCTATCGCGAACCTGGTTGTAGGTGCGGCTTGAAAGCAGTTTGGCAAAATAATTGGACAAACCGCCAACGTTGCGGGAAATCGACATGTCGTTGTCGTTCAAAATGACCAACATGTCGGCGCGCAGGTGGCCGGCATGGTTCAATGCCTCAAAAGCCATACCGGCAGTCATGGCTCCATCACCGATAACAGCAATGCTCTTGCGGCCTGTGTTTTGCTGTCGGGCGGCCACAGCCATGCCCAGAGCCGCGCTGATGGACGTACTGGAATGCCCCACACCAAAGGTGTCGTATTCGCTTTCTGCTCGCTTTGGGAAGCCGGCCAGGCCACCCTTGCGCCTGATGCTGCCCATCTGCTTGCGGCGGCCTGTGAGAATCTTGTGCGGGTATGCCTGGTGGCCAACGTCCCACACCAAGCGATCTTCAGGTGTATTGAAGACATAGTGCAGTGCAACGGTAAGCTCGAGTACGCCGAGCCCAGCGCCGAAATGGCCACCGGTTTGCCCAACCGACCATAGCAAAAATGCCCTCAGCTCTCTGGCGAACTGAGTAAGCTGGTCAGACGGCAGCTCCCGCAGCTGGGCGGGTACGTCAATCCGGTCCAGCAGCGGTGTATTTGGCTGCTGTGCGGGGATTTCCTTGAAAATATACGTGTCCTGCATCTGCTAGGGTCTTTTCCGGTATGTTCGATAACTGGCTGGCATTATAGGGGAACAGGGGCACCTGTTTCACACTTGCCGAGCCATAGGTTACGAAAATGTATGTGTGCAGTGTGCGCTCTGGAGGCTCTGAGCTGCAATGGGGCTCAGTGTGTTCTTGCCACCACGTAATCTGCCATGGCCCGCAAAGGGTCGGCTTCTGGCCCAAAGTCCTGCAGGCTCTCCAGGGCGCTGTCGAGCAAGGCGGCGAGATGTTTTCGCGCGCCTGCAAGCCCCAGTAAAGCGGGATACGTCGGTTTTGAACGGGCGGCATCGGAACCCTGGGGCTTGCCTATAATGTCTGTATCCCCTTCTATGTCGAGCAGATCATCCTGAACCTGAAATGCCAGTCCAAGCGCTTTGGCATAACCGGTCAGGGCGGTAAGCGACCGCTCGCTAACTCCGGATGCTGTCAATGCTCCGATGCGTACGCTGGCTTCAATCAGTGCACCGGTTTTGTGCCGGTGCATGGTCTCAAGTTGCGCCAAAGACAGGTTTTTGCCTACGGATTCCAGATCAATTGACTGGCCCCCTACCATGCCTCCATGGCCGCTTGCCCGGGCCAGCTCCTTAATCATGGTCAGCCGCGCGGGGGCCTCGATGCCAGGGGCATCCGCAAGCCATTCAAACGCCAGCGCCTGCAAAGCATCGCCGGCCAGAATAGCGGTGGCTTCGTTGAAGGCAATGTGTGCGGTTGGTCGGCCTCGGCGTAATTCGTCGTTGTCCATGGCTGGAAGGTCGTCATGCACCAACGAATAAGCGTGAACCAGCTCTATGGCACAGGCCGGCACCAGAGCAACATCAATGCTTTGTCCCAGCGCGGTTGCAGCCGCTAAGGTGAGCGCAGGGCGAATGCGTTTCCCGCCGCCCAGAACGCTGTAGCGCATCGCTTCTTGAAGCTGCTCAGAGGCCGATTGGGATGCAATGCGGCGATCCAGTTCTGTGTCCACTAGAGTGCGACAGGTATTCAGAAAATCCATGGTAAGCCGGGTCTCCATTTGCATTAGCTGGCGTCGTCCGGCGAAAACGGACGGGTTTCCAGTGTGCCGTCGTCGTTCTGTACCAATTGTTCAACCCGTTGTTCGGCGCTTTTCAGAGCGTGCTGGCAGGCTCGGGTAAGCTTTACACCGCGCTCGAAGGCAGTCAGGGATTGCTCAAGGGAAAGTTCCCCTTGCTCCAGATTGCGAACCAGAGTTTCAAGTTCATCTAGAGATTTTTCAAAGTCAGCAATGGATGTGGCGTCTTGTTGACCGGCCATCGGTGGCCCTCCGATCGGGTGAACGAATTTTGCGGATTATATCAGAGGCTGAGCGCTATCGCTGCCAGTGGAACTCCCGGAATTCCTTGGGACAACCTTCAGGGGCCCAACTTTGCTCAGTAACATGAACCTCGCCGGTGTGGGAGATACTAACAATGGTGGTCGCACGTGTGCCGTATTCTGCGCCGATTATAAACGGCGATGAAAGAAACCGCTCAGTGTCGCGGTGTACTCCGGTGTTGGGGAGCAGATGATCTGGCGCTGGTGTTGTGTCCTGTAATAGCCGGGTAAGGTTTTTGTGTAGATCTTCTGCATTTCCTCGCGCCGATGAGACGGTGTGGCCCACGGCCTCCCTGAGGCGCAATAGCTTGGGCCACGGCGTTTGAAGAAGATGGTTGCTCAAACCATATACGCCGCGATGAATGCTGCGCCCCGGGTGAGCATCGCGATTGCTGAAATACCAGCCACTGGTATCGCTGAGACTTACAAGATTAAACCCTGCATACCGGGCAGAGGTATTTGCCAGGCTTTCTTGCAGTCGTGATTTTGGCTCGTTAAGTGCTCGCAGAGGCAGCTCGCCACGGCTAGCATGTCCGGCTTCTGATGCGCCTTCGCGCACGTTGGTTACGGCGGCTACCGCACCTTCAGGGGAAACAGCTAGCCAAGTACCCCCGGATTGCAGATCCTTGCCAGACAGCACCCTGTTACCAGCTTCTGTGTTCCACCAGTCCAGAGGCGCAGTGGGCCGGCGAAAAAACTCATCCCGATTGGCAGCAACCACCAGTGGAAAACGGGTGCTCTGGCCAAGAGAAAATGCGATCAGGCACATGCTAAGTTGCTCTCCGGAGTTATTGGGGCATTCCGAGATGATGAAATTGTTACTGGTGTGTATCATACCAGCCTTGTTTTCCCGGATGTGTGAGTAACTATGTCCCTGTTATCCGTATTTGCCGTGTATATGGTGCTTGGGGCCTTTGCGGGCACGCTTGCAGGCCTGTTCGGCATTGGTGGTGGCCTTATTATTGTGCCGGTACTGATTTTTAGTTTTGGGGCGCAGGGCTTCGGTCTTGAGGTTGCTGCCCACATGGCTGTTGGAACCTCGCTGGCGACCATTGTTTTCACATCCATTAGCTCCATTCGTTCTCACCATGGTCATGGGGCTATTCGCTGGGATGTTTTCCGGCCAATGGCTATCGGCATTGTAGCCGGTGCACTTATTGGTGCCTGGACCGCTGCGTTATTGAGTGGTGCTGCTTTGGAACTGATCATCGGTATATTTGTCATTCTGGTGGGCATCAAAATGCTGCTCGACGTAAACCCCTCGCCGGGCCGGAACGTTGCGGGTAAACCGGGTCTTGGTGTGGCTGGAGCAGTTATTGGTTGGGCCTCTGCCATATTTGGTATCGGGGGCGGAACGCTCACCGTGCCATATTTGAGCTGGAGCAATGTTCGAATGCAGCAGGCAGTGGGCACCTCTGCCGCGTGCGGGTTACCTATTGCAGTTGCAGGTGCTCTTGGCAATGCCTGGACGGGCTGGAATGAGCCAGCGCTGCCGGAATACAGTCTCGGTTTTATCTATTTGCCTGCCTTGATCGGAATTATTATCACCAGCGTGCTGTTTGCACGTGTGGGAGCTAATTTGGCACACCGGCTCAACGCCAAAGTGCTGAAACGCGTCTTCGCCATCATGCTTTTGCTGGTGGGCCTTCGTTTTTTAATGAGCTAAGAGGTTATTGATGCTTCAGCATCCACAGATAGACCCCGTTGCCATCGCCATCGGGCCACTAAAGATTCACTGGTACGGTCTGACATATTTGGTCGGCTTCCTGGCTGGTTGGTGGCTAGGACGAATACGCACACGCAAACCCTGGTCTCCTGTAACAGAGGAGCAGATGGGCGACCTTCTGTTTTACCTTGCCCTTGGGGTTATTCTGGGGGGGCGCTTTGGTTATGTGATCTTCTATAACTTTGATGCCTTTCTGGCAGACCCGCTGTGGCTTCTGCGGGTATGGGAAGGCGGCATGGCTTTTCATGGTGGACTGTTGGGAGTCATGTTTGCCATGTGGTGGTACGGCCGCAAAATCGGAACCGGATTCTGGCGGATTGCAGATTTCGTTGCTCCCTTGGTGCCGGTAGGGCTTGGGGCAGGGCGCATTGGTAATTTCATCAATGGCGAACTCTGGGGTAAGCCTACCGATCTACCCTGGGGCATGGTGTTTCGCCAAGCCCCCGATGCGCTGGCTCGCCACCCGTCCCAGCTCTACCAGTTTGCTCTCGAAGGCGTGCTGTTTTTCATTATTCTCTGGTGGTTCTCCGCCAAGCCGCGCCCAAGAATGGCGGTGTCTGGGCTGTTTCTGATTTGCTATGGCGTCTTCCGCTTTTTGGTGGAATTTGTACGTGAGCCCGACGCACAGCTTGGTTACCTGGCTTTTGACTGGGTCACCATGGGACAGGTGCTTTCCTTCCCGATGATTCTGGCTGGGGCGGTGTTGATGTTTATTGCTTACCGGAGAAACGCGGAATGAAAGCCTATCTCGATCTGATGCAGGATGTCGTTGAAAACGGGTTCAATAAAGGCGACCGGACGGGTGTTGGCACCCGTTCTGTTTTTGGGCGGCAGATCCGTTTTAATCTTCAGGATGGCTTCCCGCTGGTCACCACCAAAAAAGTACACCTGCGCAGTATTATTTATGAGCTGCTTTGGTTCCTGAAGGGGTCTACAGACAACAACTGGCTAAAAGAGCGGAAAGTCTCGATCTGGAACGCCTGGGCGCTGGAAAATGGCGATCTTGGGCCTATCTACGGCAAGCAATGGCGAAGCTGGCAATGCCCGGATGGCCGTGTGGTGGACCAAATCAGCGATGTCATCGACCAGATCCGCAACAAACCAAACTCTCGCCGCCTGATCGTCTCAGCCTGGAATCCGGCGGAGCTCCCGGATGAGTCCGTGGGGCCACAGGACAACGCCCGCGAAGGCCGCATGGCGCTGGCCCCCTGCCACTGCCTGTTTCAGTTCTACGTGATTGACGGCAAGCTATCCTGCCAGCTGTATCAGCGCAGTGCGGACTTAATGCTCGGCGTGCCGTTCAACATCGCATCCTATGCTCTGCTAACCCACATGATCGCCCAGCAGTGTGATCTGGACGTGGGTGAGTTTGTACACACCTTTGGCGATTGCCACCTGTACCAGAACCACCTGACAGACGACATTGTGTTTGAGCAGCTAAAGCGCGAGCCAAGAGCTCTGCCAAAACTGGTTATCCAGCGGAAGCCAGGCTCAATTTTCGATTATGAGCTGGAAGACTTCGAATTCGAGGGCTACGACCCTTATCCGGCCATCAAGGCGCCTATCGCTATTTGATGCTGGCGGGGCGTCTTCCAAAATTTGACCGGAAACTTGAGTGAACGGGCGAGCGGGAAGGGTACTCCGAAAAACGCTGTGAATACGTCCGTGTACGCTTGGCTCCGCCATCCATGGCTCCGCACATTTTCGGAGTCCCCTTCCCGCTCGCCCGAATTATGTTTCGATGTTCGAATTCGAGAGGAAAAGAAATGCGTAAAGCCTTAATAGTCGCCATGTCCCGAAACCGGGTAATCGGCAAAAATAACAATCTGCCTGGTACCTGCCGGGTGATTTGAAGTACTTCAAGCAAGCGACCATGGGCAAACCCATCATCATGGGCCGGAAAACCTGGGATTCCATTGGTAGGCCACTGCCTGGCCGGATGAACGTCGTCATTTCCCGCAACGCAGACCGTGAAGCCCCCGCAGGAACCGTTACTGCAAAATCACTGGAAGAAGCTCTGGTAAAAGCTGAAGCACAGGCTGAGCTGGATGGTGGTGACGAGGTAATGATTATCGGAGGAGGGCAAATCTATACGGAAGCGCTACCCATGGTAGATCGTATTTACATTACTCAGGTACACGCCGAGGTGGATGGCGATGCGTATTTTCCGGAAGTGAGCTGGGATGAGTGGGAAGAAATCGGACGGGAGGATTTCTCCGCGTCCGATAACAACCCTTACGACTACAGCTTCGTCGTCTATCAGCGCTTGGCGTCTGACTGACGAGGAGGCCGGTTACCGGCCGGCTTGCCACCTTTGCCAGGTGGCTTGCCGCGAGCACCGGCGCCGCCAGGCCCACCGCGTCCTTTGTTGAAGCCGCCTTTTGGTGGTCCTTTGCGGAATTCACCTTGGCGGCCGCCGCCTTTGCGGTCACGGCGCGCAGGTGCAGACGCAGATACTACGGGCAGGGCTTCCGGCTGCTCCAGGGGCAGTGAACCAGGTTGCATTGCCTCCATCCAGCATGCCAACGCGCCGGCAACCATGGCGATGTCCATTTCGTTGCGCTCAGCTATTTCATCCAGCAGAGCCATGGATTTTGCGATCTTTTTGTCTTCTGCAAAGCCCATAAGCTGGCTTTCAAACTGCTCTTCGCGCATTTTTTTCAATTCAACGGGCGTTGGCAGTTGGTAAGCTTCCATGGGTGAGTTGGTAGCGCGCTCAAGAGTGCGCAACCAGCTCCGCTCCCGTGGCGTTACCAGAAGAATCGCCTTTCCTTCGCGCCCGGCACGACCGGTGCGGCCTACCCGGTGGATATAGGCTTCGGTGTCGTAGGGTACATCGTAGTTAATAACGTGTGTGATTCTGGGTACGTCCAGGCCACGTGCGGCTACGTCAGTAGCAACAATGATGTCTTTCTTGCCGCGCTTGAGGTCTTCAACGGTCTGTTCGCGCTGGCGCTGGTTCAAATCCCCGTTCAGGGGCGCCACTGCGTGACCGCGGGCGCTCAGTTTTTCTGCCAACAGCGTGGTTTCGGCCTTGGTGCGCACAAAGATAATCGCACCTTCGATAGGCTCTACTTCCAGGATGCGGGTCAGCGCATCCAGTTTGCGCTCTGCATAAACGGGCAGAACAAACTGCGAAATACGCTCAACTGTGCGGGTTTCGCTTTCGATTTTCACCTCAACCGCGTCGCTCAGGTAGGTTTGAGCTACCTTCTTGATTTGCGGTGGCATGGTGGCTGAGAACAGAGCGCGCTGACAGTTTTCCGGCGTCTTGGAGAGAATGGCCTCAACGTCGTCAATAAAGCCCATGCGCAGCATTTCATCTGCTTCGTCCAACACCAGGGCCTTCAGGTTGCCCAGCCTCAGCGTGCCTTTGCGAAGATGGTCAAGCATACGGCCGGGGGTGCCGACAATAACCTGAGCGCCGCGCTTGAGGCCTTTGATCTGAGGGTAGAAATCCTGGCCGCCGTAAATAGGTAGCACGTGGAAGTTACGAAATTTCGAGGCGTAGGAGGTAAAGGCTTCTGCTACCTGAATAGCCAGCTCTCGCGTGGGCGCCAGAACCAAAATCTGGGGCTCAGTTACCGTGGCGTCAATTCGGCTCAGTAGTGGTAGTGCAAAGGCTGCGGTTTTACCCGTGCCGGTCTGGGCAACGCCCAGGAGATGTTTGCCAGCGAGCAGCGCAGGAATGCACTGGGCCTGGATGGGCGTTGGGGTTTCATAGCCAATAGCGGATACAGCTTCAAGTACGGCTGGATCAAGCCCCAGTTCGGCAAAGGACAATTCAGACATTGATTTACTCGGTATTCGAAAGGTAGAGCATTGCCCGTGCAATGCATTATGTGGCGATATTATAACCGCTTTCTACGGGCTTTAATACGTAAAATCTTTTGTAGTCTGTAGGTAGTTGCCGGGGCGCTGCCATTGCGTTGTTCCGGGATTTTGGGCAATCTTTCTGTTCTCACCGATAGGTTGCTAACAGGAAGGCACTATGACCTTTGATGAACTGATTACCGCTGGCCGTGCCAGTAATGAGTTGACGATGCCGGCATCCTGGGCCCAGGGCGCGCGACGTTTGGCGGCCTGGTGACGGGCTTGTTGTTTGATCGGATGGAGGGAATAGTCACCGGTGCCAGGCCGGTGCGCTCCATGCACGTATCTTTTGTGGGGCCGGTGGAGGCTGAGGTACCCGCAACTTTTGATGTGCAAATACTGCGTGAGGGGCGGTCGGTTAGTCAGGTAGAAGGGCGAATTATTCAGAACGAAGAGCCCAGGGTGGTATGTATTGCCGCGTTTGCCGGCGACCGAGAGTCCGCTGTGCGGATTGATGGCGTGTCAGCTCCAGAGATAAAACCTGTGGATCAGTGCCAGGCCCTGCCTTATATCGAAGGCGTGACCCCGGGATTTATAGGTCACATAGATATGCGTTGGGCGTACGGAAGCATGCCGTTCACCGGAGGAAGCGGGCGCGAAATGGGTGGATGGATGCGGTTTCGGAAAACGCCGGAGGTTATGACAGATGCACACATTGTGGCCCTGATTGACGCTTGGCCCGCGCCGGTTCTCCAACACTTCAAATCCCGCGTGCCAGCGAGTTCATTGTCTTGGGCGTTTGATATCATCCACCCAAGGCCAGCCTTGAAGGCGGATGACTGGCTCGTGTACAAGGCGACAATTGAACAGGCAGGAGATGGTTACTGCCATTTCAATGCCCAAGTCTGGTCCCCTCGTGGTGAGCTGTTGGCAATCAGTCGCCAGACGGCGACTGTATTCGGTTAATGCCGTCTAAGCTGCCTGGAATAAAAGGGTGGCTTAGGCCACCCTTTCTATTTTCAGCGCATCAATAATGATCTGAGCAAAATCTTCGGGGGAATCTTCCTGCAAAAAGTGCCCGCCTCGCAAAATGAGGTGCGGTTGTCCCAGTGCGCCTGGAATGCGACGTTGCATATAGCGGTCGCCGCCGCGGGTTATGGGGTCGCCGCTGCTAAAGCACGTGATAAAGGGTTTGCGCCATTGCTCCAGAACTTTCCAGGCTGCTTTGTTGGCATCGCTTGCGGGGTCGTCTGGGGACACGGGTACCAGCTTGGGGAACGCCCGAGCCCCGGCCTTGTAGTCGGTTGACGGGAATGGCGCCTCGTAGGCTGCCAGTTCGTGCTTATTCAGTGTTCGCTCGGTTCCCAGTTGGACAATCCGGCCAACTGGGAACCAGGGGCTGTGGGTCGCGAAAGCCTTCCACACACTGAATGCGGCTGGCGCGCGGGTTTCACCGGTTGGCAGCATGCCGTTGCCAACAATGATGCGCTGGAATCGATCCGGAAGCTCTGCTGCAAGCCGCAGACCAAGAAGCGAGCCCCAGTTTTGGCAAACCAAGGTAATATTTCTGAGGTTCAGAGTTTCCAGCCACTGGGTAAGCCACGCCATGTGGCGATCGTAACTGTAGTCGTCCACAGAGGCCGGCTTGTCGGATTTTCCGAAGCCCACAAGGTCTGGCGCCAACACCCTATGCCCCGCAGCGGCGACAAGAGGGATCATGTGACGGTACAGGTACGACCAAGAGGGCTCGCCGTGAAGCATTAGAACGGGCGAGCCGCTTGCAGGGCCTTCGTCAACATAGTGCATCCGAAGACCGGGTTCGACATCCAGGTAATTAGGAGCAAAAGGGTAGTCCGGAAGACCTGTGAAGCGGTCGTCGTCGGTTCTTAGAATACGCATGCCATCGACTATCCTGACTGATTGGTTGCGTGATTGTTACGGGCTTCCTGTTTCAGGAGCCGTTGCAACAAGCTTCAGCCACTAGGATAAATCAGTTCGCAGAATAGTGTGTTTGAGTTGCGTAACAGAGCGTTGCGGCTTTGAATCAGGACTTGTCTGGCTCGACAGTGGGACGACGGTTGGAGCGCTTGTCTTCCCAGTTGAGATCTTTTGGGTTGTACCAGCCGATGGCGTTGAGCACTTTTTCGCGTGTTGTGGTCGATAAGGTTGGCCACAACTCCTGAAAGTCATCCAGCCCCTGGTCGCGCAGCCGCTGTTGCTTGCTCTGCAAGCGGTTAATAATTCGCGGCAGTTGCAGAGCCTCGCCCAGCTGGCCCGGCACAAGAACCTCCTGGCCCAGAACTTTTCGGCGGTGGGTTCTGGCGGCGAGCACTCGGCGCAACTCCGCCGCTGCGTCCAAGGCAGTTTCCGTGGTAAAGGTTTCCAATGCCATGACCTGTTTAATAGTTAATCAACAACTTTTCACTATACCCTGAAGCATGCACGAGTGGCCATGCAGGCGTGGTAGCTAATGCCCGACTGAATCTGATAGGACAAAACGGAATTATGTACGCAAAACTTGAGACACGAACCTTTCTTGCCATGCTGGTCGGAGTTTCCCTAGCCTTCGTGCTTCTCATGAAGCCTTTTTTCGGGCCCATTTTTTGGGCAATCGCCATTGCACTGATTTTTCACCCGTTTCAGGTATTCCTGGTGCGCCGGCTTGGCGATCGACCAAACGTGAATGCATTGATTACGTTAACCGTATGCATGTTGATTGTGGTGATTCCGGTGCTGGTGTTGGTGACCTCTCTGGTGGCTGAGGGGCTAGGGATTTATCAGCAAATTCAGGACGGTCAGATAAAGCCAGGCGAGTATATTGATCAGGTGAACCAGTCTTTCCCGGCCATTCAATCATCCCTGGCGCAATTTGATATAAGCTTTGGCGAAATCCGTGATCGAGTGGTCAGCCTGTTTGTGGGTGGTAGCCAATTTCTTGCGAAACAGGCCCTGGGTGTTGGTCAGAATACTTTCCAGTTTTTCCTCGGGCTGGCCCTGATGGTGTACCTGGCGTTCTTTCTACTGCGCGATGGCAACAAGCTGGTTGACCTGCTGATTCGCGCGCTCCCGCTGGGGGATGAGCGTGAGCGCTTGCTGTTTGCCAAGTTTGCTGAGGTAACTCGTGCAACGGTTAAAGGTAATCTGTTGATTGCTATTATTCAGGGCGCTTTAGGTGGCATCATTTTCTGGCTTCTAGGCATTGGCGGCGCGCTGTTGTGGGGCGTGGTCATGGCTATTTTCTCATTGCTGCCTGCTGTGGGCGCTGCGCTGGTCTGGGTGCCAGCCGCTATTTACCTTGCCGCCGTGGGGGATGTCACCCAGGCGTTGGTGCTTACAGCTTTCGGCGTAGTGGTTATAGGGCTTGCGGATAACCTGCTGCGCCCAATTCTGGTTGGCCGGGATACTAAGCTTCCTGATTACATTGTGTTGCTGTCCACCTTGGGTGGCATTGCCATGTTTGGTATTAATGGTTTTGTGATGGGGCCGTTGGTCGCTGCGCTGTTCATGGCGTTCTGGGGGATCTTTATTCGGGAATTCAGTGAAGAGCCACAAGCGACCCTTAACAATGATGAGGATGTCGGTTAAGGCGACACGAGACAAAAGTATGCTAGTCTTTTAAGAATTCGCCTCAGCCTGTGGAGATTGGCACCACATAACAAGAAAGAAACGGATATCGGTGAGATATCAGGAGTAAAGCAGGTGAGTATCATGAAAAACGCGACCACCCGTATGGGCCGCTTGGCGCTCGCAGCCGGTGCAACCGTCATTTTGGGGTTCGCGCCCGCCGCGTTCGCGGATGAAGCGGTTTCGCTGAAGAATGCCCTTTACGGCGCTGGGTACAACATTACCAATGTAAACTCTGGAATGGACGAAACCACCCGGTCTGAACTGTCTCGTTTTCAGAAGGATAATGGGCTTCAGGCAAACGGTATTCTGGATGAGGCAACCAAAAAAGCGCTGGGCATGATCCGTGTTCAGGTTGCGGCCGCCGCGCCTGTGTCAGCTCCAAAGAAAGCTCAACCTGCAGCTACCAGCCAGCCTGAGCCAGTTGAGGAAGATGCCGTTGAAGAAGAGGATGACGGCGGTTGGTCATTCTTCTGATTTAGGTGTCCAGAAACAAAAAAGCCCGCGCAGGTTATGTCAACTGCGCGGGCTTTTTGTATGAGGGGCCAGATTAACCGAGCTTTTCCAGATCCCTTACGGCGCCTTTGTCAGCGCTGGTTGCCAGCAGCGCATAGGCTTTCAGAGCCGCTGACACTGCACGATCTCTGGGTTGCTCAGGCTTCCAGCCTTTTGCATCCCGGGCTTCTCGACGACGATCCAGTTCCTGTTGATCCAGCTGTACGTTGATGGATCGTTGGGGAATGTCGATAAGGATCGGGTCGCCGTTTTCGATTAGGCCAATAGCGCCCCCGGCTGCAGCTTCGGGCGAGGCGTGGCCAATGGAAAGCCCAGAGGTGCCGCCGGAGAACCGGCCGTCGGTGAGCAATGCGCAATCTTTGCCCAGCCCTTTGGACTTGAGATAGCTGGTGGGGTAGAGCATTTCCTGCATACCGGGGCCGCCTTTGGGGCCCTCGTAGCGGATAATGACCACGTCACCGGGTTTGACTTGATCATCCAGAATACCTGCAACCGCAGCGTCTTGGCTCTCAAATACCTTGGCCGTGCCCTCGAACACAAAAATGCTCTCATCCACGCCTGCGGTTTTTACCACACAGCCGTCAACGGCGATGTTGCCATACAGGACGGCAAGGCCGCCTTCTGAGCTATAAGCGTGCTCAACCGAACGAATACAGCCGGTCTCGCGGTCGCCATCAAGGCTTGGCCAGCGAGTGCTTTGGCTGAAGGCTGTCTGGGTTGGGATGCCGGCGGGACCAGCTTTGTAGAAGTCAACAACCTCAGGCGGCGGTGAGCGCATAATATCCCAGGTTTTCAGGGCTTCTTTCATGGTTTTGCTATGTACCGTGGGCAAATCGGTATTGATCAGGCCGCCACGTTCCAACTCCCCCATAATGCCCATAATGCCACCCGCGCGATGCACGTCTTCCATGTGATATTTGGGCGAGTTTGGAGCGACTTTGCATAACTGCGGGACCCGGCGGGAAAGCTGGTCAATCTCGTTCAGAGTGAACGGAACCCCGCCTTCCTGAGCGGCTGCCAGTAGGTGCAGAATGGTGTTAGTGGATCCGCCCATGGCGATATCCATAATCATGGCGTTTTCGAACGCGGCCATGGAGGCGATGCTCCTTGGCAGCACACTGGCATCGTCCTGTTCGTAATAACGCTTTGCATTCTCCACAATCTGCCGGCCGGCTTTCAGAAACAGCTGCTCACGGTCGGAATGGGTAGCCAGCATGGAGCCGTTGCCGGGTAACGCCAAACCAATGGCTTCGGCCAGGCAGTTCATGGAGTTGGCGGTAAACATGCCGGAGCAAGAGCCACAGGTGGGGCAAGCGCTGCGCTCGTATTCTGCAACCATTTCGTCGTCGGCAGTGGGGTCTGCTGCAATAACCATTGCATCCACCAAGTCCAGTTTGTGTTCTGACAGCTTGGTCTTGCCGGCTTCCATGGGGCCGCCGGAAACGAAAATAGCGGGAATGTTCAGGCGCATGGCGGCCATTAGCATTCCCGGTGTGATTTTGTCGCAGTTGGAGATGCACACCATCGCGTCGGCGCAGTGAGCATTCACCATATACTCGACTGAGTCAGCAATCAGTTCCCGGGACGGCAGCGAGTAGAGCATGCCATCGTGGCCCATGGCGATGCCGTCATCCACTGCGATGGTGTTGAATTCTTTGGCAACTCCGCCGGCTGCCTCGATTTCGCGGCATACAAGCTGGCCAGATCCTTGAGGTGGACGTGCCCGGGCACAAACTGCGTGAAGGAGTTAACAACGGCAATAATGGGCTTGCCGAAATCACCGTCTTTCATGCCGGTGGCGCGCCAGAGGGCGCGGGCGCCGGCCATATTGCGGCCGGCGGTCGAAGTCCGCGAACGATACTGAGGCATGGTGTTCTGGTCTCTCTGTAAGAATGCTGGTTGAATGCTTTAATGCAGAGGTAAAGGATACCAGATTAGCCTCTGGGCGCATGGTTGTTTTCCGCCGCCGTGGTTACAATAGTTAACAGATATTACGAATCAATGCCTCGCTTAAGGAGATTGCCTATGGCTAGCCAGGAAAGCCTGCCGCTACGCCGTTTGAAAGCATTTCAGCCACTGAATCGACTGACTGATGATCAGCTGGTATTACTAGCTAGTCGCGCCGAACGCAGGGCTCACGGTCCAGGCCAGCGCGTGCTGGAGCGAGGTGTGCGTGACGGCCTGGATTATTTTCTGGTGTCCGGAAAGGTCGAGTTGGAATCGATGGATGGTCGTAAGTCGGTCATCGAGGCCGAAACCGAGCAGGCACTGAACCCCATCGCCAGACTGCAGCCGCGAATGTACGACGTGACCGCAGTAAAGCCTTGTGAGTTTCTTGTGGTTGAGCAGGACGTGCTCAATCAGCTTTTGCGCGCAGCGCCAGTTGCCCAGGTAGAGATGGATTCGGGTGAGAGCCAAGGTGAGGGTGAGAGCGAAGAGCACCATCTACTGATGAAATTTTACGCAGAGCTTCGCTCCAACCAGCTTAAGCTTCCAAGCGTTCCCGATGTGGCTTGGAAAGTGCGGCGTCTGGTCGACAGAGACGACACTACTGCCGACCAGGTGGCCAGCGCCGTGTCTGCCGACCCGGCCATGGCGGCCAAGCTGGTGCGAGCCTGTAACAGCCCGCTTTACCGGGGTTTCAGCGATGTGCGTAACGTTCGTGAGACAGTTGTTCGGCTGGGCATGCGCACAACTCGTCAGCTGGTTACCGTGTTTTCCATGCGGGAAGTGTTCAAAAGCCGGCATCCGTCGTTACAGAGGGAAATGGAAAAACTCTGGCGGCACTCCCGTGAGGTGGCGGCACTTTGTTGGGTTTTAGCCGACCATGCAACCCGCCTGAATCCAGAGGAAGCATTGCTGGCGGGACTGCTCCATGACATAGGTGTGGTACCGGTTTTGGTGCAGGCGGAGCATCATGTAAATCTGTTTGCTGACGACACTAATCTGCACAGTGCCATCAGCGAGCTGCGGGCAGATGTTGGTACCGCTGTTCTGGAAAGCTGGTCATTCCCGCCCACTTTTGTTGAAGCTGTGCGGCATGCAGAAGACTGGGGCTATGAGGCCGGGAAGCAGAGCCTCAGCTGGTGGATGTCGTTATTGTGGCGCAACTTCACGCCATGATTGGGTCCAGCCAAAATGAGGGCCTGCCTTCGTTCGACGAGGTGCCGGCCTATGGCAGGCTTGGCAATCTTGAGCTGAACGCCTCTCGCAGTCTTGATCTTCTGACCAAGGCGCGAGCCCGGGTTGATGAAGTTCAACAACTGTTGTCGATTCGATGAAGGTTCCGGTTTTTCCTCTCAATTCGGTTGTGTTGCCTGGGGGCAGGGTTCCATTGCAACTGTTCGAGCCGCGTTACATCGATATGCTGACCCGCTGCCTGAAAGAAGATCAAGGATTTGTTATCACCTTGCTACGCGAGGGTGAGGAATCCGAGCGAGTGGCGTCTTTTTATGAAACCGGCACATACGTGCGCATCATCGACTTTCAGCAACTGGACAATGGGTTGCTAGGGATTACTGTTGAAGGCGATGCCAAGGTTTCTATCACCCGCAGCTGGCAACAGGACGATGGCTTGAATTTGGGCGAGGTGGCCTTTTTACCTGCAGAAACCCGGGCGGATATTCCCATCGTATTTCACGAGCTGCCCTCTGTATTGCGCGCGTTGTTCAGGCACCCGGTTATTGATGAGCTGGGTATGAGTGTTGATTATGATGAGGCTTGTAGTGTCGGCTGGCGGTTGACCGAGCTGCTACCTCTGGACAAGCAGGAAAAGCAGCACCTTTTGGAGATGCAGGATCCACTGACACGCTTGAGTCGCCTACAAGAATTGCTTGAAGCTCTCGAAGAAGGCTGAGGTCGTTAAAGGGCGGGGGCGTAGTGCTGCACGGCTTCTGGCCAAACGAACCAGATATAGCCTCCGCAAAAAGCCAGCCAGGCCAATGCGGCCGAGAGGGTTAGTGCATCGAGGGCGATCGGAACCCGGTCAAATCGGCTGAAGCTGGCTCTTGTTGCGCCGGTAATTGCCAGCCCGAGTAAAAGCCCCCCTATAATGTCGCTGAACCAGTGTACACCCAGATAAAGCCGGCTAAGGGCTACGGGGATCAGTGGTAGCGAGAACATTATATAACTTTGCCAGCGTTTGCGGTTGCGGGCTTCCGCAGCCACAAAGCTGGCCAGCAGTGTTACAAACACGGTGATGCCGGCAGTGTGGCCGCTGGGGAAAGAGCCAGATGACGGCGGGTTTACCACCAGCTCAGGTCGCACAACGCCAATGGCGGATTTTAGACCCCATACCAATACTATGGTCATAATCGCCGCTAGCAGTATATGTACAGCCGCTGCGTAGTGACCCCGGAAAGCCAGTGCCAGGCACGCCACCACGGCCCCAGTAGTGAGGACGGGAGGGTCGCCCAGAAGTGTGGCTGCTATGGCTGGTGCGTCAAGCAACGGTTGGCGCAAATCGCTGAACCATTGCATGGCCAGTTGATCGAAAGGTTCGATTACGCCAGTCATGGTTGCCAGCTGCGCCCAGAGGATAAACAAGGCCAGAGCGCCAAGCGCAAGCATCAGCGAAGCCAGCGGGAACTCTCCTTCTTGGGCAGGGCGTTCATTGGAGTAAAGGCGCCAGAATCGGTGGGTGGTGTCATATTGCGCCATCTTCCGTTGAAGCCAGAAGTAAAGGCGGCTGTCGTCGCCAAGGCCTAGTTGAAAACGGAAAATAACCAAATAGATTACGGCCAGTGTCGCCAGGCTAATTCCCGTGACCAGATACATGTGTGCAGGTGGCTGTACATCGCTTGCCAGAGCGCCTCCCACCAGAAAGCCGGGCAGAATATAAGCCGGAGCCCAGGCAATAGCGGATCCTATATTAAATGCCAGAAAACGACGCCAAGGCATCAGCAGTGCCCCTGCAATCAGCGGTATTATCGGTCGCAATGGCCCCACGAACCGCCCGATAATAACGCTCTTCCCACCGTGTAGATGGAAAAAAATCTCTGCTTTTCTGATGTGTTCAGGGTAGCGACTTAACGGCCACACGCTTGCTAGCCGCCCCTGAAAGAGCCTGCCGATCGCAAAGCTCACAGTGTCGCCGCTGACCGCGCCCAGCCACGCCCATACCAGTACAGTCATAAGTGGCATGTCGATTTGGGCCGCCATAACCGACATGGTAAACAGGAACGCAACGCCCGGGACAAGGATGCCCGCAACCGCCAAAGACTCAATAAACGCGGTACTGAACAATGCCAGCGACAACCAGCCAGGGTTGGCGCTTAGCCATGCCGTCAGATCTGTAAGCCAGGCGCTGCTCATGTCCGGAGCGCTTCTCCCGGGCTAAACCAGGCAGAGTCGGCCCCGCGCCGGCGGGCCTCAATCATGGCTTGATGGGCGCGATTGCGCAGATTGTCGGTGCGGGTGTCGCTGCTGCCACGGGTTGTGCAGCCGAGACTGACAGTGGCTTTGCCGATCAATGGCCATTGGTGTTCGGAGATGGTGCGCCGTATGCGTTCGGCAATCACGCGCACACCTTCTTCCGGGGTGAAAGGTAAAATCAGGAAAAACTCCGAGCCATTCAGCGTATACAGTGTGTCGCCGGCACGAATAACTCCGAATAAATGCTGGGTCATGTTGTAGAACAGTGCCTGCATGCCAGGTTGGCCGTGAAGATCGACCGCCTCGTCGGCGTAATCTATGGTGAGGTCGATTACTGAGAGGCTGTGGCCGGTAGCAATGGCCCGGCTAATTTCTTTTTGCAGGGTCTCGTCCAGAAAGCGGGCATTATGGGCCCCTGTAACCGGATCGGTGATGGCGAGATCTTCTGCGGATTGAGCCATGTGATCGTATTGCCATATATAAAGTGCTGCAACGATCAGAACAATAAGTGAACCACTAACGGCTGTGAGGGCCTCTGCGGGAGGCTGTTTGACAAAAAGCAGAATCGCCATGGGGGCAAGCAGGAGCAGAGACAGCGCGAGTGCCTGGCGCAAGGGCAATATCAGCAGGTTGAGTACCAGTAGTGGCATGGCCCAGTGGCTAATGCCGGTGGTGTCCATTGTAAACATAGCTGCCAGAAGACCGCTGTTCAGGCCAGAGAGAATAATCAAGTGGCCAGGGGCAGAGAGTTGGTGCCTTCGGCTTAGGAACGTATAGGCTACGCCCCCAAGGGTCAGGGCTGCCATGCCCGAAGCCAGATAGAAAAGCTCATAAAATCCATAGCGAAGGTTTTGCAGAGCCAGGGTAAAAATAAATAGGGCCGCCAGGCCGTAGCCAACGCTGTGTGTCCAGGTTCTTAGCCGGGTTTCTGTCATGGCGCAGTTCCTTCCGCACGTGGCTGGGTTGGCGTAGATGCTGGTGACCAGGCACTGTAAGCCTGAGTCCTGTTGCCGCCCTGTTGCTGCGCGCGGCGCAGTGCGTTGGCTGCGCTTTGTTGCAGGCTATCGGCATCATCGCCGATGTTTAGCCCGGCGATGCCGGTGCTTACGGTCAGGTTCATGCCGTGGGTGTCGAGTAGAGCGTCAAGCCCCTTGCGGATGATTTCGGCCCGGGTGATGGCTTCATGGGTGGCTATGCCCGGCAAAATGACCAGAAACTGTAGGTCTGCCGCCCGGTAGTAGGTGTCAAAATCCCGTATCTGCGAGTGCAGGAAGCGTCCGATTCTCGGTAGAATCGACCGGATATCTTCGTCTGGGTCGTTGTCGCTGGCGTGGGCATCAAGGCCGATCATAATGATAGACATGTCAGTTCCCTCGCGCTCGCTGCGTTGGATTTCCTTGTGCAGGTCTGCCGACAGATATTCTCGGCTGGCGGCCTGAGTGAGTTCGTCTGTGCGCCTAAGCGGCGCTAGCTGGCGAGTTTTGTAATCGCGCAGGAATATCAGTACAGCGGAAAGCAGAGTAGTGAGCACAAAGGCACTGATCATTTGATGGCGATCAGCGATGCCTTCAGCCCCCTGGGCAGCGGCTATGGCCAGAATCACCACAATCACAGTTACCAGTGTTGCGATACCGCGAGGCACTAGTGCAAACGCAACCAATACCAGCCCGTAGAGCCAGTGGCTGAGCGCCCATGGTCCTGTCCAGAAACTCGCCATCAGCAACAATACAAGTAACCCGAAAAACAGCTTTTGAATGGTTGGCCATGGGTTGGCCCCGCGCCCCTGATGAAAGCTGCGGCCGCTGATGACGATACCTGCTGCGGCTACGGCACAGGCGGCAGTGAGTGGCTCTCCAAATAGGGCGCACAGAACCGCAATGGCCACAAAAACGACCAGGCTGGCGCGTGATAACCGGTTCAGCAAAAACTTGTCGGCCGTTTGGGCCATGGTATTCGTCCTTTTTCGGAGTTCCTGTTGTACCGCAACGGTATAATATCTGTTTGGGGTGCGTACTTGAAACGGGAAAGGTAAAGTTAGGTTCTTATTCCTGAATTCTGGCAGAAAATACATAAGGTAAAGGGATGGATATTGCAGTTTATATGACCGAAGTCGGCCAGCAGGCCCGGGCCGCGGCGACACTTGTTGCGCGTTCTACCACAGAGGTGCGAAACCGTGCGCTCTTGGCTACTGCCGAAGCGCTGGATGGCGCGCGCAATGAGCTGGCCGAGGCAAATGCCCGCGATCTTGCCAGTGCCCGGGAAAGTGGTTTGGATGCCGCCATGCTGGATCGGCTTGAGCTTACGCCTGCACGTATTGACGCCATGATAGAGGGGCTCCGCCAGGTTGCCTCTTTGCCTGACCCTATTGGTGCAATTACCGACATGACCTATCGCCCATCTGGCATTCAGGTGGGGAAAATGCGAGTGCCCCTGGGGGTTATTGGCATTATCTACGAGTCTCGCCCCAATGTAACGGTTGAGGCTGCAAGTCTTTGCTTGAAATCTGGCAATGCTACTATTTTGCGCGGTGGCTCTGAGTCCCTTCATTCCAACCAGGCCATTGCTTTGTGTCTGGCTCGGGGGCTCGCAGAGGTCGGCTTGCCAGAATCGGCGGTTCAGGTGGTCAAAACTACCGACCGCGCTGCGGTTGGGGAGCTGATCACCATGCCGGACTATGTGGATGTCATTGTGCCCAGGGGCGGGAAAGGCCTGATTGAACGAATTAGTCGGGACGCGCGGGTGCCTGTAATCAAGCATCTTGATGGCGTATGCCATGTGTATATCGACAGCCATGCCGACCCGGAAAAAGCACTGAGCGTTTCTGTCAACGCCAAAACTCATCGGTATGGGACCTGCAACACCATGGAAACCTTGCTGGTGGATAGGGAAATTGCCGCCGATATGCTGCCGCTGTTGGGGCCAGCGTTTATTGAAAAAGGCGTGGAGTTGCGGGGCTGTGAGCAAACCCGGGAAATTCTGACAAACATAAAAGCTGCTACAGAGGCCGACTGGCAGGAAGAGTATCTGGCGCCTGTATTGGCCGTGCGCGTGGTGGATGGTTTAGATGGCGCTATAGCGCACATTAACCGTTACAGCTCTCAACATACCGACTGCATAATCACAGAAAACTACACCCGTGCCCGACGTTTCATCACGGAGGTTGATTCGAGCTCGGTAATGGTTAACGCCTCCACCCGCTTTGCCGATGGCTTTGAGTATGGCCTTGGCGCTGAGATCGGTATCTCCACAGACAAAATACACGCCCGTGGGCCGGTTGGGCTTGAGGCTTAACCTCGCAGAAATACGTGGTATTCGGCGACGGGCACATTCGAGCCTGATGCCGATGCATGTAATTTATGGCGGTACCTTTGACCCGGTGCACCATGGCCACCTGCGTCTGGCGCTGGAAGTTAGTGAGCGGCTCGGGAACGTGCCTGTCAGCCTTGTGCCCTGTCATATCCCTCCCCATAAGGGCGAGACGGGTGCAACCGCCGCGCAGCGTTTACGCCTACTGGAATTGGCGCTAGCCGGCGAACCCAGGTTGCATGTTGATGACCGTGAGCTGCGCAGGGAAGGGGCGTCGTATACAGCCGACACACTACGCCAGTTGCGCGGCGAGCTGGGTGCAGATACCCCGTTGGTGATGGTTGTGGGCACGGATGCATTTGCCGGCCTAAACCGCTGGAAACAGTGGCGGCAAATTGTGGGCCTTGCACACATTGTTGTTGTGCGTCGCCCCGGTATTACGCTGGACTCTGATGGCGAACCTGCCCGGCTGCTGGCGGAGCGTGGAGTGGAGGATGTTGCGGCCTTGTGCCGCCAGGCGTCGGGGCTGGTTCTTGAACTGGATCCCCCCTGGCTGGATATCTCTGCCACCGGCATTCGCCAACGTATTGGTGCTGGTCAGTCATCCCGCTATCTGGTTCCCGATACGGTCTTGGCTGAGATTCGACGAATAGGCTTTATCGGCATGCCCCGTGAGGAACTTTTAGTGTTACAATCGCCATCGAATATGACTTTTCGGGTGGCCATTCCGGCCGGCACCCGAACAACAGGGTGATTATGCAGGCAGAACAACTCAAGAATCTGATAGTGAACGCACTTGAAGATGTGAAAGCACAGGACGTCAGTGTTGTTGACGTACGGGACCGCACCAGCGTTACCGATTTCATGGTTCTGGCATCCGGGACATCCAGCCGACACGTTAAATCTCTTGCAGACTCTGTTGTTGTCGACGCAAAAGAGCAAGGCGCTCGTGTCAACAGTGTTGAAGGTGGCGGTGGTAGTGACTGGATACTGGTGGATCTGGGCGATGTGGTTGTTCATGTCATGTTGCCCGCCACCCGTGAGTTTTACGATCTGGAGCGCTTTTGGCGCGACGCCCCGGATCCCGGTGCCGAAGGCAGCGAGTAATCATGCGATTGCGTCTGATCTGCGTAGGCAAAAGATGCCCGACTGGGTCAGTAGAGGCTACGACGACTACGCGCGTCGTATGCCTCCGGAGATGCCTCTGGATTTGGTAGAAATTGCCATGCCTCATCGTGGCAAAAACCCCGATATTCCCAGGCTGATGCAGCGCGAAAGCGAGGCAATTCTGGCCGCAACCGGTGGCAAAGACAGGGTTGTCGCTCTGGAAGTGACAGGGCGCCCTTGGTCTACCGAAAAGTTGGCAAGCCAGTTGGAAAACTGGCAGCAGGACGGGCGGGATGTGAGTTTTCTTGTAGGCGGGCCCGACGGCCTGGCAGATCCCTGTCGCCAGCGTGCAGACCAGCAGTGGTCGCTATCTCCTCTTACGTTACCTCATCCTCTGGTGCGAATCCTGCTTGCGGAACAGCTATACAGGGCCTGGTCGATTACCCGTAACCACCCGTATCATCGGGCTTAGGAAACATCCATGCCATGGGGTGAATTCAAGGACACTGCTGCCGAACGCCGGTTATTTCAGCGTCGCGTCACCGTTATGTTGGTGTTCGTGTTCCTGCTTCTGGCAGGACTGGTTGCGCGGATGTACCAGCTTCAGGTAGTAGAGCACGATATCTACACTACTCTTTCCGATAAAAACCGCGTGCAAGTTCAGTCTGTGCCGCCGCCGCGCGGGCTCGTTTACGACCGTAACCAGGTTTTACTGGCGGAAAATCGCCCGGTTTTCAGCGTAACGGTGGTGCCAGAGCGGGTTGGCGGCATGGACGCTACGCTGGAGCAGCTTGCCGGTATTCTTGATGTTTCCGAAGAGGATATGGATCGGTTTCAGCGCCGCCTTCGGGAGCCAAGGCGGCCCTTTCAGGAAATTCCGCTGCGTTATGACTTAACCGAAGATGAAATTGCGCGCTTGGCGGTACACCGACATGAACTGCCCGGTGTGGAGGTGGAAGCGGAGCTGGTTCGGTATTACCCACACAGCGAACTCACAGCCCATGCGCTGGGTTTTGTTGGCCGTATTAACCGTGATGAGTTGCAACGGATTGATCCGGTCAATTACGCCGGCACCAACTACATTGGCAAGTCGGGTGTTGAGCGGTTTTATGAAGAGCTGTTGCACGGAAAAGTTGGCTATCAGCACGTAGAAACCAATGCGCGGGGTCGTACGTTAAGAGTTCTGGAGCGAGAAAACCCGGTACCGGGTGAAGATGTCCAGCTGCATCTGGATTTGCGGCTGCAAAATAGAGCACACGAACTTTTGGATGGCCGCCGGGGTGCGATCGTCGCTATTGAACCTGCAACAGGCGGAATACTGGCTCTTGCCAGTGTGCCAGGCTTTGATGCCAATAAATTTGTGACTGGCATCAGCGTGCCAGACTACCGCGCATTGAGCGAAAGCAAAGACAAACCCCTTTTCAACCGAGCCCTGCGCGGGCAGTACCCTCCAGGTTCCACGCTTAAGCCCATGCTGGCCATTGCGGCGCTTGATAGCGGCGCGGTAACAAGGGATCACACTATCTGGGATCCGGGCTATTTTCAGATCAACTCTGCGGGTCGTCGTTGGCGGGATTGGAAGCGAGGTGGGCACGGTTGGGTTGACCTGAATTATGCAATGGCGCAGTCCTGTGACGTCTACTTCTATGAAGCGGCTATGGAAATGGGCGTGGATACCATGGTCAGCTATTTGTCTCGCTTCGGTTTCGGCGAAGACGCCACTCTGGATGTATCTGGCGCGTTAAACGGCCTCTTGCCGTCTCCGGACTGGAAGCGGGCAACGCGCAATGAGCCCTGGTATCCGGGCGATACGGTCAATTTAGGTATTGGTCAGGGGTTTATGCTATCTACGCCCTTGCAACTCGCCACGGCAACAGCGCTGATAGCTAATCGGGGCGAGTGGGTTGAGCCGCGATTGCTGAAGGATATCCAGGGCGACCGGTCGCCAGATGAGTTTCTGCCTGGCGAAACGCACGAGCCTCTGAAGTTAAAAGACACCAGCAACTGGGAATATATTGCAGATGCCATGGCCGAAGTGATGCATGGCGTTAAAGGCACTGCCCGTGGTGCAGGTAGGGGAGCACCTTATCGGATGGCGGGGAAAACCGGCACAGCGCAGGTATTCAGCCTTGCGGAAGATGAAGAATACGATGCCGACGAGATTCGGGAGCGGCTGCGCGACCACGCTCTGTTTGTCGGCTTTGCGCCCTTGAAAAACCCGCAGATCGCCGTTGCCGTAATTGTTGAGAACGGTGGCGGAGGCAGCAGTACCGCCGCGCCTGTGGCCAGGGCTCTGTTCGACGCCTGGTTGTTGGAGTTTTCGGCCATCACAGATGGCCCTTCGATTAGCAAAGCCGATTTGAAAAGCGAGATTCTTTAATGGCCACCCGGGAAGTGTTCAGTTCAACGGCCAGCAACCCTCTTGGTCGCCCGAGAGGCGTGTGGTCGGCATTGCATGTGGATCCTATTCTGCTTGTATTGCTTGTTGCCCTGATTTCCTGTGGCTTGTTCGTGCTTTACAGCGGCGCCGACCGAAATCTTGATGTTGTAAAAGCTCAGGGTGTGCGTTTTGGTATCGCTTTTGTTGTGATGCTGGTTTTCGCCCAGCTTGACCCATCGGTATTCCGGCGCTGGGCGCTTGGCTATATGTTCTTGGTCTCGCCGGCCTGGTTGCCGTACTGTTTGTGGGGGTTGGTGCGAAAGGCGCGCAGCGTTGGTTGGCGCTGCCTGGCCTTCCCCGGTTTCAACCGTCGGAACTGATGAAGCTGGTTGTGCCTATGATGGCGGCCTGGTACCTGTCGCGGCATTTTTTACCGCCGAGGCTGTCGCGCATAGGCGTCGGACTGGCAATTGTACTGCTCCCCATGGTTTTGATCGTGAAGCAGCCCGATCTCGGAACATCGCTTCTTGTGGGCATGGCTGGGCTCTTCGTTGTGTTTTTTGCCGGCATGAGCTGGAAGCTTATTAGCGCTTTTTTGGTAATGGTTTCTGTAGCGGCCCCGGTTATGTGGTTTTTCGGAATGCGCGAATATCAAAAGCAGCGCGTGCTGACATTGCTGGATCCCCAAAGCGATCCCCTGGGCGCGGGCTGGAATATTATCCAATCCAAAACCGCCATTGGTTCTGGCGGTTTCGATGGCAAAGGTTGGCTTCAAGGTACCCAGTCGCACCTTGAGTTTCTGCCTGAAAGCCACACGGATTTTATTGTGGCGGTTCTGGCGGAGGAGTTTGGGTTTATAGGGATGTTGATACTGCTCAGTGTTTACTTTCTGATTATTCTGCGGTGTCTCTTTATTGCAGTTACGGCTCAGGACTCATTCAGCCGATTGGTAGCCGGTGCGCTGACTATGACGTTTTTCATCTATGTGTTTGTCAACGTTGGCATGGTGAGTGGCCTGCTGCCGGTGGTCGGGGTACCCTTGCCGCTGGTTTCCTACGGTGGCACATCAACCGTTACCTTGATGGCGGCGTTTGGCATTCTGATGTCCATACACACCCATCGCAGAATGATCACGGCCTGATGTCAGGCCGGTAATGGTGATAGGGGTAGGGAACCCGTTACAATGGTAATGATTGCTGCATTTCTTTTTAAACAGCGGCACTTATCTCAGAGGATTTCCGGACAGTGACATCAAATTGCTCAGGTTTATGGCCGTTAGTGCTGGCAACGTTGGCTCTGGCAGGCTGCGCGTCGGCACCTGCCCCCGCCCCCGCCGGCACCGATCACTCATCACGCTATACCATCACACAAGACAGAGCCCCTAAAGGAAACTTTGACGCCTCAGGCTTGTCCGATGCCGTACCTGTGTACCAAGCGCCGGTCAGAGCCGGAAATAAATCGTCTTATACGGTTTGGGGTAAACAGTACTCGGTGATGAGCAGCAACGAGGGTTATGTCGCTCGTGGTACCGCGAGTTGGTATGGCGAGAAGTTTCATGGTCACAAGACCTCTAACGGCGAAACCTTCGACATGTACCAAATGTCGGCGGCTCACAAATCCCTGAGAATTCCGGGTTATGCCAGAGTGACCAACGTAGATAACGGTCGTTCAGTGATTGTTCGGGTTAACGACAGAGGCCCTTTTCATGGTGATCGATTGATTGATTTATCCTATGCGGCGGCCAAAAAGTTGGGGTACCAGTCTCGCGGCACTGCGAAAGTAGAGGTGGAATCAATTACCGTAAAGCCCGACGGCAGCATGTTCATCGCCGGGCAGCCGTTTGCCCTTGATGGACAGCCTCCATCGAAGGCAGTTACTGCCGTCGAAAATGATGGGCAGGATGCAGCTGGTGGGCTTTTTGTTCAGCTGGGATCGTTCAGCAGTCGCGACCCTGCAACAAAGCTGCAGGATCGCGCCAAGGGCGTGCTCAGCAGCCCCGTGAGGGTGCGAGCTGTAGATACTGCTTCTGGGCGCTTCCACCGAGTACAGGTTGGGCCTTTTCAGGATGAAGGCAGTGCGCGAAAGACGCAGAACCTCTTGGAAGCAAAAGGGTTTTCACAGTCAATTGTGCTAACCGATTCTGATTAAACGTAAGCTAATACATAAAAATTCACTTAACGACGAATGAATAGACCCATGGTATTTAAATCAATTTTCCGTTCGCTTAGCTTTCTTTCAGCGACACTCGCGTTTGTGCTGATGCTTTCCGCATCAGGCAACGCAATGTCCCAGACTGTACTGATACCGTCTCCGCCCCAGATTGCTGGCAGCTCCTACGTGCTGATGGATCCGAAAAGCGGCCGGGTTATCATGGAGGAAAACAGTAACGAACGGCTGCCGCCAGCTAGTCTGACCAAAATGATGACGGCATACATAGTTGAGCGTGAGCTTGATGAAGGCCGGATTACCATGTCCGATATGGTTCCTATCAGCGTAAAGGCCTGGAAAACAGAAGGGTCTCGAACGTTTGTAAAAGAGGGCACCAGCGTCTCCGTAGAGAACCTACTTAAAGGCGTGATTATCCAATCGGGCAACGATGCGTCTGTCGCACTGGCAGAGTTTGTTGCCGGCAGTGAAGGGGCCTTCGTTGATATCATGAACCAGCAAGCCCAGCTGCTGGGCATGAAAGACACTCACTTCGAGAATGCCACAGGCTTGCCTGCTCCCGATCATTTTTCCACCGCCTATGATCTGGCCGTGCTGGCACGGGCGATCATCAATGATTATCCAGAGAACTACCCGATTTACGCCGAGAAGCACTTCACCTACAACAACATCCGACAGCCCAACCGCAACAGCTTGTTGTGGCGCGATGACAGTGTTGATGGCCTGAAAACCGGCCACACGGAAGAGGCCGGGTATTGTCTTGTTGCGTCAGCCAAGCGTAATGATACCCGCTTCATTGCCACGGTAATGGGTACCAGCAGTTCACAGTCGCGTTCCCAGGAAATCCAGAAAATGTTGAACTATGGATTCCGCTATTTTGAAAGCGAGCGTTTGTTCCGTGCAGGCCAAGAACTTATTGAAGCCAAGGTTTGGGGTGGCGAGTCGGATAAGTTGTCTGTGGGTATGATGGAAGACGCCTATGTAACCATTCCGCGTGGCTCCCGTGACAGCCTTGAGTCCAGCATTGATCTTGATTCGGTGATCAAAGCACCGATTCGTGCCGGTGACGAGCTTGGGCGTGTGAAGGTCTCATTTAACGGTGAAGTGCTGATAGACCAACCGTACTCGCGTTGACTGAAGTGCCCGAGGGTGGCCTGTTCAAGCGCATTTGGGATGCCATCAAGTTGTTTTTTGTTCAGTTGTTTCAGTAAGGGCGAGTTGAACCCAGGAGTAAAGCGGCATGAGTGAGCCGAAAACACCAAAAATTGAGTTCCCCTGCGATTACGCCATCAAGGTGATTGGCAACGCCGCTCCGGATTTTAAGGAGTTTGTGGTTGGGGTTGTTGAGCAGCACGCCCCAGGTCTCAGTGAGGCTGATGTGTCCGTTCAAGACAGCAGTAAGGGGCGGTTCTGTTCGGTTCGGTTGAACATCGTTGCGACCGGCGAGCCACAACTAAAGGCACTGTTTGAAGAGCTCAAGGCCAGTGGCCGTGTGCACATGGTGTTGTAAGCGAGATGTCTGAGCTGATTGTCAGGTCATTAGGGCTGCAGCCCTATTTGGAAACCTGGGAAGCCATGAAAAGCTTCACAGCGGAACGAGGCGATCACACCAACGACGAGCTCTGGTGCCTTGAGCACCCCAGGGTTTACACCCAGGGGCAGGCAGGTAAAGCCGAACATATTCTGGCACCCGGTGACATCCCGGTTATTGAGGTGGATCGTGGCGGACAAGTAACCTACCACGGCCCCGGTCAGCTCGTGGTTTACCTGATGATGGGGCTAACACGGCGCAAGATGGGAGTTAGAGCGTTAGTAGACCTCATTGAGCAGGCGATCGTGCGTACATTGGCAGAGCTTGGCATTACCGCCGAACCGCGGCCGGATGCACCCGGTGTATATGTGGGTGAGGCGAAAATCGCATCCCTTGGGTTGCGGGTGCGCCGTGGCTGTTCGTTCCATGGCTTGGCGCTGAATGTTGATATGGACATGGAACCCTTCCAAAGAATCAACCCTTGCGGATACGCAGGACTGGCCATGTGCCAGGTGCGCGGCTTTGCTCCCACTGTATCTATGGGAGATATTGAAGAGCGTTTGGTGACCCAACTGGTCGCTGGCCTGGGTGACTCTAAGGTGAGTTATCGGGATGGCTGGGAGGATGGAGTCGGTGTTTCGCTTTGATGCGCACAAACCCGGTCTCGCCCAAGAGACTTTGCACGGTACAGAGCTTCATCTGCACGCTGAAGTAACTTGTCGATAGACTCTGACCCGCTGATGCTCGCCACCCCAATGCTGGCTGTGCAGGCTACGGGCGTGAACCCAACCATTACGGTATTTCCCGCAATGGCCTCACGGATTCGGTTTGCGATGTGCTTGGCCTCATCTGCAGCTGTTTCCGGTAGTAACACCAGGTATTCCTCGCCACCCCAACGAGCGATAGTGTCCACCTTTCGGCACTGATCCAGCAGCGTTTTTCCAACCAACACAATAAGGTCGTCGCCCACATGATGCCCGTAGGTGTCGTTGATGCTTTTGAACAGATCTATGTCTGCCAGGAGTACGGCGAACGGTCGGCCATTGCGAAGGTAACGCTCGTACTCACTCTCTAGTTGCGCCAAGGCTTCCCGGCGATTTGCCAGCCCCGTGAGGGCGTCGTGTTTGGCGGCGAATTCGAACTCCGAAGCCAGTGCAAGCAAGCCTAGCTTGCTCCGTCGCCGGCTCTGGTCAAGGATGTAACAGGTGATCATCTCAAAGGCCAGTGCCACAACCATGGTCACGCGGAAATTGGTGCTGTAGGGCAAGTCCAGCAATTGACCAGCCAGTGGGCTGAACAGCAATACAATGCCCACAATTCCCATGAGGCAGGTGGCAACGCCAACCCGTGCTTCGCTTATATAAAACACAACAGGGGGGTAGGCGAATAGCCAGATAATGGCAGAGCCGTCTTCTACTGCATGTATGGCAAGGTAGGCGAGCAGAACGGTGGACAGCGAAATAAAACTGCGGCGGTGAAGAGTGTCTTTGCGAAAAAATGCGTACAACAGCGTATTACTAGCAAAAAGCGCAGCAAATGCTGTAAGCCAAACCGCCGTGAACGAGTCGCCCTGATCAAACGACCGCCAGGCAAAAAAAGTCAGTATTGGCGCAGCAACCAGAATCAGCCAGTTAATAAGCACAGGCACGGGTATTTCCCCCGTCACCCGGAACTGGGACCGCGTTTTATCTGGAATTTCAGATACAGTATTCGGCATAGGTGGAAAAGGTTCTGGTTAGGGCCGTCGGTAACATTGCTGGCGACCTAATGGTAGACGGAATCAGGAGTTGGAATTGTATTAAAACGTAAAAAGATCCAACCGTACCTGGCAAACATCTGACAATCCCCCAGTGGTCCCAAGGCCGCGCAGGAGCGTAGGATAGGTATAGACGGACGGGTTTGTGTAAGCAATGGCCGATAGGCCGCAAAATGCGGGTCGAAACGGAGACGTCAGGTGGTTACAGTGTCCGTATAATGGTAGGTGTCACCCAGAGCTGTTACGTTAAAGAGATACAATCAGAGATTAAATCAGGGTGGTTAAACTCTCCGGTTCGGGTAGGTCGTACATGTCATCCAGCAAACGCTCAGGTAATTCAGTCTCCCGCATCAAGACCGGTAGCTTCGAGCGCCGTTTGAGCCTGACTCGTGCGGGGCTTTTCGCCGGAACGCGCATGGCCTCTCACATGGCCACCAACTGGCTCAGCAGCAAAGAAAAGCGAGACGAACGCCACCCGTGCCATGCTTTCAAGCCAGGCGCGCTTTCTTGTTGACGAACTTGGCCAGCTTAAGGGCAGCGTGGTAAAAATCGGCCAGGTTATGGCGTTATATGGCGAGCATTTCTTGCCAGAAGAAGTGACCGAAGCGCTGCATACTCTGGAAGATCAAACCACGTCCCTGGAATGGGCTGCCATCGAGCGGGTGCTTAAGGCTGAGCTCGGTGAAGAAAGGCTTGCAGAACTCGATATAGACCCCGAGCCTATAGGTTCCGCCTCGCTTGGCCAGGTTCACCGTGCCCGTAGGCGTAGTGATGGTCTGGAGCTTGTGCTCAAGGTTCAGTACCAGGTGTCGCCGACGCGGTAGACAGCGATTTGAATGCCGTTGCCAGATGCTCAGGGTGGCCCGTCTGGTAAGCTTTGGGCCGGAGTTTGAAGACTGGCTTGAAGAAGTCAGGCAGATGATGCTCAGGGAGGTGGATTACCGGCTGGAAGCGCGTACAACAGAAAAATTCCGACAAATGCTCGCCGACGATCCCCGTTTTGTGGTTCCCAGAGTGTTAACCGAGTACTCCACCGATCACGTTATTGGTGCGACATACGAGCATGGCCATTCTGTCAGTTCCGAAGTGGTGGCTAATTTACCGCTTGAGCGCCGTAATGGTTTAGGCAAAGCCGCGTTAGAGCTGTTTTTCAGTGAGTTGTTTGTTTGGGGAGAAATCCAGACAGACCCCAACTTTGGCAATTACCGCATTCGTATTGCCGGAGAGACGGACGGAAAGCACGGTGAAGGTGTTGAGCACGACCGCATTGTTTTGCTGGATTTTGGGGCGGTGCAGTCGTATTCAAAAGAGTTTCTGGACCCGGTTATTCAAATGATCCGAGGGTCGTATGAAAACGACCTTGATGCTGTGATCGATGGCGGCATAAAGCTCCGCTTCATGAGTACCGACTGGCCGAAAGAAGTGCTGGAGACGTTTGGCCAGGTTTGCATGTCTGTTCTGGAACCGCTTTCCAGTGATCATAAAAGTTGGCCAAAGGAGGCGATTAACAGTCAAGGACAGTATCGTTGGAAGCAAAGTGACCTGCCGTCCCGGGTTGCGCGGCAGGCGGCACGATCGGCCATCAGCCGCTATTTTCGGGTGCCTCCCAGAGAGTTTGTGTTTCTTAACCGCAAGCTGATTGGGGTGTATACCTTCATTGCCGTGCTTTATTCTGAGTTCAATGGCGAACCCTTGTTGCGCAAGCATCTTTACGGTGACGGCGATGATACGCCAGACGCTTCAGCAACCAACCAGATTACAAATGCATAGCGCAAGCCTTTGCCAATACCCACCAGCACAATAAAGTTGAGCCAGGCACGCGCATTACGCCACCCACCAGCGTGAGCGCGTCGCCGCCCAGCGGCAACCAGCCCAGCAGCAAAGACCACTGACCGTAGCGATTAAAGCTGTTTCTGGCTTTGTGGAGCTGAGCTTCGCTGATCGGAAACCAGCGCTTATGCTTTAGGCGGTCTATCTGCCGACCAATAACACCGTTAACCACAGACCCCAGTGTGTTGCCCAACGTGGCCCAGACCCACAGCCACAACATAGGATACCCCTGAACAACCAGCGTACCTGTCAGTATTTCCGAATAGGCCGGCAGCAGAGTGGCTGCCGCGAAAGAGGTAAGAAATAACGACAGATAAACCATAGAGTTCTCCTCAAGAGGGTGAGCATATTCCTCCTTAGAATGAGTAATAGCGACCTACGTATGATCCGGTACTATGGGCGCCATTCAAAGAGCCAATTTTTAATTTTCCAGAATCATGTCATCATCAATTCCTAACTTTTTAACACTCCGGACGTTTTCGGAGACCATCACTTTGGAGGTTTTATGGATCAGGTCACTATCTATGGTCGCTCAAGTTGCGGGTTTTGTGTGCGCGCTAAAAGCCTGTGTGAGTCCCGCAATATGCCCTATACATGGGTTGATATGATCGAACAGGATATGACGAAAGCCGACATAGCAGACAAAATTGGTCGGCCCGTGCACACCGTGCCGCAGATTCTTGTGGGCGACAAGTACGTGGGTGGTTACGACGAGTTCTCTGGTTACGTGCGCCAGCTAGAAGCAGGTCAGGCGCGCTGATCTATCTGTACACACCGAGCTTTAACGAAAAGGGCCCTGCAAAGATATTGCAGGGCCCTTTTTTGTGGCCTGAAAAGACCCCGGCAGTGCTTAAAAATCACACCGTAAATTAATCAGAGGTGAAAGTCTGTTTTCAGCTTCTTCGGCGTCAGGGTGTTGCTTAGCTTTGCAACCCGGGGCAGGCCGTTGTCGAAAGGCGGGAAACTCTCACCGGCAATCAGCGGCTCGAGGTATTCCCGGCACTCCCGTGTAATACCGAAGCATCATCCGTGATGTAATGGATTGGCATTTTCTTTTCCTGGTTGGCCACTTCGCTGAGCGGGGCCTCACCAATCTTCCAAACGTAGGGCTTCGCCTGTACGCGCACAATTGTCGGCATAACGGCTTGTTTGCCTTCCAGCGCCTTTTCCACAGCAGCTTTGCCAACTGCGTAAGCCTGCTCAACGTCGGTCGCAGAGGCAATATGCCGCGCGCTGCGCTGCAAATAGTCTGCAACTGCCCAGTGGTACTTGTGCCCCAATGCTTGCTTGACCATGTTGGCCAATGCGGGTGCTACGCCACCAAGTTGAGTGTGGCCAAAAGCATCTTTGGCACCAGCGTCTGCCAGAAAGCGGCCGTCTTCGTACTGAGCGCCTTCAGAGGCGACCACCACGCAGTAGCCATACTCCTTCACGCAAAAATCCACCCGCTCCAGAAACGCGTCGCGGTTAAACGGAATTTCCGGGAACAGAATAATGTGGGGAGGCTCGCCTTCGCCCTGGCCAGCCAAACCGCCAGAAGCCGCAATCCAACCGGCGTGACGGCCCATCACCTCAAGAATGAACACCTTGGTTGAGGTCTCACACATGGACTTGATGTCCAGGCTAGCTTCGAGGGTAGAGGTGGCAATGTACTTGGCTACAGAGCCAAAGCCTGGGCAGCAGTCTGTAAACGGCAGGTCGTTGTCCACGGTTTTGGGGACGCCGATACAGGTAATGGGGTAACCCATTTTTTCGCCCATCTGCGAGACTTTGTAGGCAGTATCCTGGGAATCACCGCCACCGTTGTAAAAAAAGTAGCCGATATCGTGGGCACGAAAAACCTCGATAAGTCGCTCGTATTCGCGGCGGTTTTCTGAGAAGTTTTTCAGCTTGTGACGACAGGAACCGAAAGCGCCACCGGGTGTGTGGATAAGTTCTTGGATGGCCTCATCACTTTCGAGGCTGGTATCAATCAGTTCTTCGTTCAGCGCGCCTAGTATGCCGTTGCGCCCGGCAAACACTTTGCCGATTTTGTCCGGGTGCTTGCGCGCGGTCTGAATGACCCCGCAGGCACTGGCGTTAATAACGGCGGTAACACCGCCAGACTGAGCGTAGAATGCGTTCTTGATGGCCATCTCGGGATGGAGCCTCCTGCTGGTTCGACAATGCCGCAGATGATACGCCAAACGCATGGGATTTTCATGGCAAGAAGTGCGGATGGCCGTGCTCTTGACGGAGTGGGGCGGATACGGGAGGCTTGTCGGGTTTCAACGGAGAGGGCAAACGGCGAATGCACATTCATATCCTGGGAATCTGTGGCACTTTTATGGGCAGCCTGGCTGTTCTGGCAAGAGAGCTTGGCCACACAGTTACCGGTTCCGATCAGGGCGTTTATCCGCCCATGAGTACCCAATTAGAAGCGCAGGGTATCGGCCTGATGGACGGCTTCAGTGCAGAGCACCTTGAGCCAAAGCCCGATCTGGTGCTGATAGGTAACGCCATGTCGCGGGGTAACCCCGAGGTGGAGGCGGTACTTAACCGTAATATCGATTACATGTCTGGCCCTGAATGGCTGGCCCGCGAGGTGCTACGGCACCGCTGGGTTCTGGCGGTTGCCGGCACCCACGGCAAAACCACCACCACGGCTATGTTGCTCTGGATTCTTGACCAGGCAGGGCTTGCGCCAGGTTATCTGGTGGGTGGTGTGCCCAAAGATTTCCCCGTATCGGCACGGCTTGGCGAGAGCGACTTTTTCGTTATTGAAGCGGACGAGTACGACAGTGCTTTCTTTGATAAACGCTCCAAATTTATCCATTACCGCCCCCATACCCTGATACTGAACAACCTTGAGTTTGATCACGCAGATATCTTCGATAACGTTGAGGCGATTGAGCGCCAGTTCCATCATCTTGTTCGCACGGTTCCTTCCCAAGGGCTGATTGTTCGCCCAAGCCTGGACGCTCATCTTGATAATGCATTGGCTTTGGGGTGCTGGAGTCCCGTGCAGGACGCGGCCATTGGCAGCGAAATTTCGGGTACAGCGGATTGGCGCGCAGAACTGCTCTCTGAAGACGGCAGCCGCTTCATGGTTATTCACCATGAGCAACCGGTTGCGGTGGTGAGATGGTCCCAAACCGGCCTGCATAACGTTCGTAATGCTCTTTCTGCTATATCTGCGGCCCGACATGTGGGCGTCACACCAGACCACGCCGTGGCTGCGCTGTGCAGGTTTTCAGGCGTAAAGCGCCGTATGGAGCTGCTGGCGGATATTAATGGCGTAAAAATCTACGATGATTTTGCCCATCATCCGACAGCCATAGAGACCACCCTGGACGGCTTGCGCAATCAGGTTGGCGAAGAGACTGTGATAGCGCTTATTGAGCCGCGATCAAATACCATGAAGCAGGGCGTTCATCAGCAAACGCTGCTGCCAAGTGCCGCGTTGGCCGACAGGGTTTATTGGGCCAATCTCAACAACATGGACTGGCTGCCAGAGCTGGTTTCTGCGTGGCAGGCAGGCAACCCGGAATCGGGGCAGCACTGTGTGGAATCTACAGTTGAAGGGCTTGTTGAGCGGGTACTGGTAGACCTCCCTAGCCCTTGCCACATTGTCATCATGAGCAACGGCGGCTTTGGCGGTGTGCACGGTAAACTCATTGCCGAGCTTGAGCGTATCCGTAGCTGATCGTGCCTTTAGGGAATCATTACGATGACAAGCACCAAGAGTAAAAACGTATCCCCGCAGCGAACGATTAACCTGGCCTTCACTGGTGCTTCTGGCGCCCAGTATGGCCTGCGCCTACTGCAGTGCCTGGTGGCTGCCGGCTGCCGGGTTCATGTGATGATAAGCAAAGCGGCACAGATAGTGATCGCAACAGAAACCGACTTGAAACTGCCGGGAACCCCGCCGGCCATGCAAAAAGCCCTGTCTGAATACGCCTCTGCCGAGGACGGGCAGGTTCTGGTGTTTGGCCGTGAAGACTGGTTTTCTCCACCGGCGTCTGGCTCTGGTGAGAAAGCGCCGTTGGTCGTGTGCCCCTGCAGTACCGGTACCCTTTCTGCTCTTGCCACGGGTGCAAGCAATAACCTGATTGAGCGCGCTGGCGATGTAGCTCTTAAAGAGCGGCGCCAACTGATTCTGGTTACCCGCGAAGCACCGTACTCGGAAGTGCATCTGGAAAACATGCTGAAGCTCACCCGCATGGGTGCAGTCATCATGCCGGCCAGCCCGGGGTTCTATCATCGGCCGAGCTCGGTGCAGGATCTTGTAGACTTTATTGTGGCCCGCATTCTCGACCATCTGGATCTGCCTCAGGATCTGATGCCTCGTTGGGGCGAGGCTCGGGTGAACGCCAAAGTTGGCAGCAACGATGGTTTTGGCCAGCATGATTGATGGTTTTAACCATTGAGCAAATCTGCCTGCCAGCAGAGACTTGGTGAACGTTCATTACAACATTGTTCACTGACTGAGGTTCACCATGATTCCACGCACGCTCTTCGACGCTGACCTTGATGGCTTTCGGGATTCCGTTCGGAAATTCCTCGAGCAAGAAGCTGCGCCATACCACGAGCAGTGGGAAAAAGATGGCCAGGTCAGCCGTGAGCTTTGGGAGAAAGCCGGCGAACTGGGTTTTCTGTGTCCAACCATGCCGGAGGAATACGGCGGTGTTGGCGCAGACTTCCGCTACAGCGCCGTTGTAATGGAAGAAGTTTCACGGGCGGGGCTTTCCGGTATCGGCTGGACACTGCATTCCGATATTGTGGCGCCTTACATTCTAAAGTACGGCTCGGAAGAGCAGAAAAAGCACTATTTGCCGAAGATGGCTTCTGGCGAGATAATTACCGCTATTGCCATGAGCGAGCCGGGTGCCGGTTCCGACCTGCAGGGTGTGAAAACCACCGCTTTGAAGGACGGCGACCACTATATTCTGAATGGCTCCAAAACCTTCATCACCAATGGTCAGATGGCTGACCTGGTGATTGTTGTTGCCAAAACCGATCCCAAGGAAGGCGCCAAAGGCATCAGCCTGTTGCTGGTTGAATCCGCGTGGGAAGGTTTTGAAAAAGGCCAGAACCTGAACAAGGTGGGCATGAAAGCCCAGGACACATCCGAGCTGTTTTTCCAGGATGTAAAAGTTCCGGCTACTCACCTGCTGGGCTCCATGGAAGGGCAGGGCTTTATGCAGCTGATGCAGGAGCTTCCCGCTGAGCGCCTGCAGATTGGCCTTACAGCCATTGCCGCTGCAGAGGCAGCTTGGCAGTGGACACTTGATTACGTGAAAGAGCGTAAAGCTTTCGGCAAACCAGTGATTAAATTCCAGAATACCCGGTTCAAAATGGCGGAGATGAAGGCAGAAATAACCGCAGCCCGGGTATTCACCGACCGCTGTCTGGAACTGCACCTGGAGAAAAAGCTCGATATACCCACGGCTGCAATGTTGAAGCAGTACACAACCGATCTGCAGTGCCGCGTGATGGATGAGTGTGTGCAGCTGCACGGTGGCTACGGCTACATGTGGGAGTACCCGATTGCTCGCGCCTGGGCTGACTCGCGGGTTCAGCGTATATACGGCGGAACCAACGAAATCATGAAAGAGATTGTTGCCCGCGCATTCTAAACCGCATTTAGCAAAACCTCGGGGCCAGTTCCCGAGGTTTTCTTGTTACTAAACTTTACAGATTGCCAAACCTATCAAGGTCTCCGGCGGCCACATCCCCTAAAGTAACGGCACAACCTCTAACAAGGATAAACGGTTGCGTGATGAAACCCCTTATATTTCTGCCTGTTTCCGTACTTTTTCTCACCATTGCCGGCTGCGGCAAGGAATCCGATGAGCTGCCTGTAGACGGGCGAGACTTTGATGGTGTGCAATACAGCGATCCGGCACCCTACACAGGAAGGGTAATAGACGGCTACCTGAAAAACGCCCGAGTGTGGCTGGATTTAGACGGCGACAACCAATTTACGCCGGGGCCGATGGAGTTCGAGCTGGCCTCTGGTCGAACGGTTACCCTGGCCTCCGGCGAGCCTACAGCCATGAGCGGCGAAGACGGCCAGTTCTCGCTGAACACCGTTGAACTTGTGATGGAGCCAGATGTGGGGCCCAACATCGATCCACGTGCATTCCCTTTATATGCTTTGGCCCTTCCCGGGAAAACCCTGGAGCAGACGCGCAGCGGAGATGTGCCGGTTCCCCATGCATTTTTGCTTTCTGCAGCGCCAGGCGTACGCAACATTACGCCTCTAACAACGCTGGCTCGCTATCGTCGCCTTGTAGCACTTGGCCCATTTCTGGGGTCTGATGATTCGTCGTTATCTGGTTTGGCGGGCATCAATTTACTAAGGGATTATGTGCTCGCCGAAGATGATCGTGCCCATGCATATGCGAGAGCCATGGCGCGCTTTATGGCTAGCCAGTTTCCAGATGCCTACAACGATTTACTGGCCGAGCCCGGGAGTGATGGCACGGAGTATTACCTTAGCCGCGAGGGTGCCTTTTTGCTCGGGATTTCTCTGGTTCAAAACGCCGGAGGTGTGACTGCCGCCGTTGATTCAGCGGCTCAGGGCAACTACGCGAATGTAGACATTGGCCTCATCGACTTGCCCCAAGTGCCTCTGGAATTGAGCGATCCGGTGCTGCTCACCAGCCAGAGCATTTATGCTCAGCCTGAGCGATCGGATACGCTCCCTGCGAATCGTTCAGATGTACTTATTTCGGCCAAATTGGCGTTTGACTACAGCGCGGATGGGCGCCTGCAATCTATAAGCGCTGATGGCTGCCTTGCTCCCTCCATGCAAGAGATTGCAAGGTTGGTGAGTGTTAATGGCTATATGGCAAAACTCAGTACCCAGTGGTTGCCCTCAGCGGCGTTGTCGCCTCAGAGCGAAATCGCGTATTCCAACTCGGGTGTTGATGAGCGCCTGGAGTTTGACTGGGCAGCCGGCACGGCCAGTTTTGAAACCGGCACCACCTGCCATCAGCTTGAGGGTGTTCAGCCTGGTTCGACTGAAATGGGTGGAAATCCCGAGGTAACCTACCGTTGGAGCTATAACGATGGAGCATTGGCAGAGCTGGTTGCCGAGATCCGCCAGCAAAGTGGCACCATTACCCGGACATTAGTGCCGAAGCTTTCAGAAGCCCCCACCGGTTTTCCTGGGTACCAGCTCAAGGAGGAGGGTGTTGAACTGGAATCTCTGATCTACAGCAGTGCGTTTCAAGATTGTACGATTGATGAAGAAGTTGATGTCGAGAATACAGCGCAGGTAGTCACCGGGTTTCATAGCTATGTCTTCTCGGGGTACGAGCCTCAGCCCGAGCCATTCTCTGGGCTTGCCTTCGAGTTTGACACACGCGGTGATCTTAACCGGCCATTGCGCTACGGCTTCCTGGCGCCGGAGATGTCCGGGCTTAGTCACGTAGATGCCGATAATGGTTTTGAATGGGCGCTGTATTACCCAGCCAGAACCAGCGAGACACCTCCCGGTGGCACGCCCAACCTCATTCAGAAAGCGTATCTTAAGAGTTATAGTAGCAATCGCGCTTGTGGTCGTAAGTTCGAGGATGAGCCGTCTGGAATATACGCGCGGGTAGATTACGCCTACAAAAACCTCTCTGAATATTTGGTGGAGCTGCTGGACTAATCAAAAGCTGGGCAGAGTGGGAGGGCTGTTTGGTGTTTTCTTGAAGTTTTTTTGGGAATGCTTACTTGACCATTTCTTGGGGAAAGAAATGGTGCCGAGGAGAGGACTTGAACCTCCACGCCCTTGCGAGCACTAGCACCTGAAGCTAGCGTGTCTACCAATTTCACCACCTCGGCAGGTGATTTGCAGATTTACCGTTAGTTTGTTGAAAACTGGCGGTTTCTGCCAAAGATGATATGTTGCCTCATCTGATGGCGCGTACTTTAGTAATTCCCGCTTAAGCTGTCAAACATTTTTTCAGCGGTTGGGCGGCAGGTATTTGTGCTTATAAAAGGTGGGTTGTTAGGCAGCCGACCTGTACCAACGTATACTATATTGCAAATGAATATGACCAGCGCCGTTGTGGCGCCGCATTGAAGAGCAAGGATTTGAATGGTTTCCAGGAATAAAAAGCACAAAGACCCTCACGCTGGCCGTGAGGCTCAAAATTATGACAACCCGATTCAGAGCCGGGAGTTCATTCTCGCGCACCTGAAAGAGCGAGGGGCGCCGGCAACACACGAAACGTTGTGTTCCGAATTAGGTCAGGCAGAACCCGAAGGCATCGAAGCACTTAGGCGCCGCCTGATTGCCATGTGCCGTGATGGCCAGCTTATTTGTAATCGCCGTGACGCGTTTTTACCCATTGAAGAGGCCGATCTTGTTAGCGGTCGGGTTATTGGCCACAAAGATGGCTTTGGCTTTTTGGTGCCAGACGATGGCGGGTCGGATCTGTTTCTTACCGCCCGGCAAATGCGCCAGGTTTTTCACGGTGACCGTGTGGCTGCCCGAGTAGACAAGGTTGATGACCGTGGCCGGCGTGAGGGCGTTATTGTTGATGTCATAGAGCATCGCACGCAGCAAACAGTTGGGCGCTTTTTTAATGAAAGCGGTATTGCCTACGTGGTGCCCGAGAACGCCCGTATCAATCACGAAGTCTTGATACCCAAAGAGCATATGGGTGAGGCGTATCATGGCCAGTATGTGGTTGTGGATATTCTACGCCAGCCTACGGTTCGCACGCAGCCTACTGGCAAGATCGTCGAGATTCTGGGTGAGCACATGGCCCCGGGGATGGAGATTGATGTGGCTATCCGTTCTTACGACATTCCTCATAGCTGGCCTACAGAGGTAGGTGAGCAGGCGGCGGCAATTCCGGGCGAAGTTGAAGAGAAAGATAAAAAGAACCGGGTAGATATCCGCAATATGCGGCTGGTGACTATCGACGATGAAACCGCTCGGGATTTCGACGATGCCATTTATTGTGAGCCAAGAGGTAGAGGCGCCTATCGCTTAGTAGTCGCGATAGCCGACGTATCTCATTACGTGCGCACGGGCTCACCCCTGGATGAGGAAGCTGTGCGCCGGGGCAACTCTGTGTACTTCCCGGATCACGTGGTGCCCATGCTTCCAGAGAAGCTGTCCAATGGCCTGTGTTCCCTGAATCCAGATGTAGATCGCCTGTGCATGGTGGCAGATATGACCATCAGCGCTGCAGGCAACATAAGCGGTTACACCTTTTATCAAGCGGTCATGCGCAGCCATGCGCGGCTGACTTATAACAAGGTCAGCGACATGTTGGAGCGGCCAGATTCAGAGCCGGGATATCGGCTGTCTGCCCAGTACGCCGATGTGCTTCCGCATTTGCATAACCTGTACGATCTATACAAGTTGCTGCGCAAAGCGCGAACAGAGCGTGGTGCTATCGATTTTGAAACCACAGATACTCGTATTGTTTTCGATGCCGAGCGCAAAATAGAAGAAATTGTGCCGGTGTATCGCAACGATGCTCACAAAATTGTGGAAGAATGCATGCTGTGCGCCAACGTGGCGGCGGCGCGCTTCCTTAAAAAGCACAAGATGCCGGCACTTTACCGGGTACACGATGGGCCCGCTGAAGAGCGGCTTAATTCGGTGCGTTTGTTCCTTGGTGAACTTGGGTTGCAATTGGATGGGGGCGACAAACCGACCTCCGCCGATTATCAGGCGTTGTTATCCCAGATATCTGATCGGCCAGACGCAAAAGTAATCCAGATGGTTATGTTGCGCTCGCTCAGTCAAGCGGTATACAGCCCTGAAGAAAGTGGCCACTTTGGCCTTGGTTTTCCAAGCTATGCCCACTTTACGTCACCGATTCGTCGCTACCCCGACCTTATTGTGCATCGGGCTATCAAATCCCGGATACACAATCCTGAGGTGACGAAGGATGTGGTGTCGCCGGCCGTGTTTGATCCAAAGCTGGCGGAGTACCCATACGATTACGCCAAAATGGAACGGATGGGCGAGCACGTGTCGATGACGGAGCGGCGCGCCGATGACGCGACCCGTGATGTTATGGCGTGGCTCAAGTGCGAGTTCCTCAGCGACCATGTTGGCGAAGAGTTTGATGGCGTGATTGCCGCTGTGGTGCCCTTTGGGTTCTTTGTTGAGCTTTCAGGTGTGTATATCGAAGGCCTTGTGCATGTCTCTACCTGAACGGCGACTATTTCCATCACGATTCTGCGAAGCACCGCCTGATTGGTGAACGTACCGCTATTAGCTTCCGCCTGGGTGACGAACTGCGTGTTCGTGTTATGCGGGTTGGCATGGAAGACCGCAAGATCGACCTGGAGTTGGTCAGCGAGCCGACGCGTCGCCAAGCAGATCGGGATGCTCTGGATGTGGCCAAGCGGGATACCCGAGGCAAAGATGGCAAACGCGCCGATAAGGGCCGTAGCCGGGGTGGTGCTCCTGCGGGTTCTAAATCTGGCAAAGGCGGTAAGCCAGGCAAGTCTGGAAAGGCGGGCAAGCCGGCCAGTGCGAAAGCCCAGTTGGTAGCGGAAGCTGCCAGTGAGGCTGGCAAGAAGCCAAAGAAAGCCCCGGGTAAGTCAGCCGGTGCCAGCAAGCCGCGGAAGCCACGTAAGACAGATAAATAACAGGAAGCTGAACCAGTGTCCGAAGAATTTGTATTTGGCTGGCACGCGGTTGAGGCTGTCCTCAAGCGCGAGCCGGAAAGGTTGCAGCAGGTTTGGATTCAGACTGGCCGGCAGGACAGGCGAGTAAAAACCATCACAGATGCCCTGGATGAGCTGGGGGTTAAGTGGGGGGTTGTCCATCGTCGGGAGTTAGATGAGCGGGTTGGTGGGGTTCATCAGGGTGTTGTTGCCGCAGTCAGTGAAAGCCGCGAGTGGACAGAAGACGATCTTCTGGCCCAGCTTGCGGCAAGCGACAAGCCGCCGTTTTTGTTGGTGCTGGATGGCGTAACCGACCCACACAACCTGGGTGCGTGTATGCGTACCTGTGATGCGGCAGGGGTGCAGGCGGTTATTGTGCCCAAAGATAAGTCTGCCTCGCTCACGGCAGTGGCCCGCAAGGTTGCCTGTGGTGCCGCCGAAACCGTGCCGTTTGTACGTGTAACCAACCTGGCCCGTTTTCTTCGTACCCTGCAAGATCAGGGAGTTTGGTTGATTGGCACCGCCGGAGAGGCGAAGGCCACGCTGTATCAGGCAGATTTTAAAGGCCCGGTGGCGTTGGTTATGGGCGCGGAAGGCAAGGGCATGCGCCGGCTTACCCGCGAGCACTGCGATCAGCTTATCAATATCCCCATGCTTGGCCATGTGGACAGCCTCAACGTTTCGGTCGCTACGGGCGTCTGTCTTTACGAGGCTCTGCGTCAACGCCTAGGTTAACTCTTGCACACTGGGCTATGTCCGCCTAGAATGCGTGACCCCTTTTTTAAGGGGGAGGTTTTGTATTGCCTTTGGTTAGGTGTGCAACGCCTCGCTTTTGATTAAGCCTTTCTGGTAAAGCCTTATTGATAAAGCAAAAAAACCGGCGGCTCAGGCTGCCACCTCCTTGCTTTCATGCTTCCCGGCTAGCCCGCGAATTACTGAAAGCTGTTCAAACCGTAGGGAGAACTCATGCGTCACTACGAAATCGTATTTATGGTACACCCGGATCAGAGCGAGCAAGTGCCCGCGATGATCGAGCGTTATACCGCCCTCATCACTGAAGATGGCGGCAAGGTAAATCGCTTGGAAGATTGGGGCCGTCGTCACATGGCATACCCGATCAACAAGATTCACAAAGCTCACTATGTGCTGATGAACGTAGAATGTTCACAGACAGCGATGGACGAGCTGACTCACAACTTCCGGTTCAACGATGCCATTATTCGTGACCTGATTCTGCGTCGCGATGAAGCCGTTGCTGATATCTCTCCGATGAAAGCCGCTGAGTCCCGTGAGGACCGTCGTCCAAGCGGAGATGATCGTCCACGTCGTTCAGCTGAACCTTCTGATGATCGTCAATCTGAGGAGCGTCAAGAAGAGCCTCAGGAAGACAGCCAGAAAGCTGAAACCCAGGACGAAGAAGAGTAATTAACCGGAGTTGAGGAGTTACGTTATGGCTCGTTTTTTCAGACGTCGTAAATTCTGCCGTTTCACGGCAGAAGGTGTTAAAGAGATCGATTATAAGGATCTGGACACCCTGAAAGGCTACATCACTGAAACCGGCAAAATCGTGCCCAGCCGTATTACCGGCACAAAAGCACGTTATCAGCGTCAGTTGGCTACCGCTATCAAGCGCGCTCGCTTCCTGGCACTGCTGCCGTACTCGGACAGCCACGATAACTAAGTAACAGATATACAGGACTTGGGACCATGCGTGCTCTAGCACAATTTGTAATGCGCGGTCCCCTGCAGGCCAGCGGGGTAGCAGCGGTTACAACTGCGGTGCCTTTGCTGTTCTGGATTGGCGCAGCAGTTGTCGGCCTGGTAATTCTCAGGCTTGGCATTAGCCAGGGGCTTGCCATCGGCCTTTGGGCATTACTGCCAGCTCTTGGCTGGAGTGTGTTCGGAGGCGATCCAACAGCCTTGGCCGTGTTGCTGCAGGTGATGCTGATGGCGTCATTGATCAGAACAACGCTGTCCTGGGAGAGAGCCCTTTTAGGAGGGAGCTTTCTGGCGATCGTTATGGGGCTTACGTTGCCCATGATGTATCCCGGTTTGCTGGACGAGCTCGTTCGCGCCGGGGTCAGTTTTTACGAACAGTACAATGCTGAAGTGGCCCAATCCCTTGGGAGTGATCTCGAGACGGTTATACGGGACACCATGAACGCCAGTATGGCCGGTAGCTACCTGGCAGTGGGCGTGGGCATGACAATGCTTGCAAGAGCGTGGCAGTCGGGGTTGTATAACCCTGGCGGTTTCCGAAAGGAGTTTCACGACCTTAAGTTGTCACCCGCCATCGCTGTGGTTCTTACGGTTACCATGGTAGTAGGCCCCTTTATTGGGCTGAACTCCATGTTGCTGGCGTGGGTAGCCGGAACGCCGATGTTTTTGGCGGGGCTGGCTCTGATTCATGGCATTGTTGGGCGTAAACAGCTGAGCAGCCATTGGCTTGCGATGTTTTATGTTGCGCTGGTGCTTTTGGGCCCAAGTCTGATGATTCTGTTAGTGGTTCTGGCTTTTGTGGATAGCTGGTTGGATATTCGGGGGCGCATAAAGCCCGCCGGGCCGACTGAATAAAGCACGAAGAGGTTAACGAGATGGAAGTTATTCTGCTCGAGAAAGTTGCAAACCTTGGCACCCTGGGTGACAAGGTAAAAGTTAAGTCCGGTTACGGCCGTAATTTTCTGCTTCCGTATGGCAAGGCTGCGCCTGCCACTGAAGCAAACCTGAAGGCGTTTGAAGAGCGTCGTGCCGAGCTTGAGAAAGCGGCAGCTGACAAGCTGGCAACAGCTCAGTCCCGCGCTGAGGCTCTGGAAGGTGCATCCTTCACAGTAACCTCTAAAGCAGGTGACGAAGGTAAGCTGTTCGGCTCCATCGGTGTGCGTGATATTGCAGACGTAATCACCGCTGCAGGTACTGAAGTTGAGAAGAGCGAAGTTCGCCTGCCGGAAGGCCCACTACGGGTTACCGGTGAGTACGAAATCGAGCTTCACCTGCACTCAGACGTTGATGTGACTGTTACGCTGGCGGTAGTTGCCGCGTAACCTGCTTTCTTTGAAAGCAGTGCCGGGTTTTGCTCGGCACACCCAACAAGCCCGAACCGTTAATACGGCTTTCGGGCTTGTTGCTTTCTGGTATGCTGGTAGCCTCCAGTAACCCCTTCCCATAGCCGCGACATTTCTCATATATTGTTGTGGTTGTGACGTTTAACTGAAGAAGTGTTCATGGCCAAGCCTAATCTGAAGCCCGCAAATACCGATCTGGAAACCAGTCGCATTAAGGTGCCTCCCCATTCAGCAGAAGCGGAGCAGGCGGTACTTGGTGGACTTATGCTGGATAATCGGCGGTTTGATGAGATCACCGAGATAATCTCTACTGGTGATTTTTATCGTCAGGATCATCGGCTTATTTTTGGCGCCGTGGAGCGCCTTGCCAATGAAAACGAACCGCTGGATGTTGTTACCCTGGCCGAATTTTTGGAGCGAGCCGGAGATATTGAAGACGCCGGCGGGTTGTCTTATTTGGCCGAACTGGCCGAGAAAACACCGGGTGCTGCTAATATACGCGCCTACGCCGAGATCGTTCGCGAACGCTCCATCCTCAGGCAGCTTGTGGAAGTGTCGGGCAAGATTTCCGACGCTGCGTTCAACCCACAGGGTCGCAACAGCAACGAAATTCTGGATGAAGCTGAACGCAACGTCTTTCAGATTGCCGAGTCCCGGGTTAAAGAGGGTTCAGGCCCCCAATCTATCAATCCGATTCTTACCAAAACCCTTAGCCGCATAGAAGAGCTGTTTGAATCTGGCGAACAAACCACCGGTTTGACGACAGGCTTCAGGGATCTTGATGATCAGACATCCGGTATGCAGCCGGCAGATCTCATCATAGTGGCAGGCAGGCCCTCTATGGGTAAGACCACGTTTGCCATGAACATTGTCGAAAATGCGCTGATAAGCACGGGCACTCCGGTTCTGGTGTTCAGTATGGAGATGCCAGCAGATGCGCTGGCCATGCGTATGCTTTCGTCTCTTGGGCGTATCGATCAAACCAAAATTCGGGGCGGTAAACTCGAAGAAGACGATTGGCCCCGCCTAACCTCTGCCGTTAGCCTGCTTAAAGACAAACCGTTATATATTGATGATACGCCAGGCCTCAGCCCCACAGAGCTGCGCTCGCGCGCGCGCAGGATCGCCCGGGAGAACGGCGGCAAAATTGGGCTGATCATGGTGGATTACCTGCAGTTGATGCGGGTGCCCGGTAACACGGAAGGCCGAACGGCGGAAATTTCCGAAATCTCTCGATCTTTGAAGGGCATTGCGAAAGAGCTTAGTTGCCCGGTAGTTGCACTTTCACAGCTTAACCGAAGCCTTGAGCAGCGGCCCAACAAGCGGCCTATCAACTCGGACTTGCGGGAATCTGGTGCGATTGAGCAGGATGCGGACGTCATCATGTTTGTTTATCGTGATGAGGTATACAACGAGGACACGCCGGATAAGGGTATTGCAGAAATTATTATCGGCAAGCAACGTAACGGCCCTATCGGTACGCTTCGCTTGGCGTTTATTGGCAAGTACACCAAGTTTGAAGACTTGGCCCATGGTGACTACGGCGATTATGGTGGTGAATACTGATGCCGCGCAGCACAACCGCCCGCATTGATCTGAATGCTCTTCGTAATAACTACTGCACAGCGCGTGAACGTGCGGGCAGTGCCAAAGCAATGGCTGTTGTAAAGGCAGATGGCTATGGCCATGGCATTGCCCAGGTTGCATCCGCCTTGGCGGATGTTGCGCCCAAGTACGCCGTTGCTTGTATTGAAGAAGCTGCGGCTATTCGAGCAGCTGGCCTTGCCCAGCCGGTGGTTCTGCTGCAGGGCGTGCATGCGGCCGGTGATTTGGCGGATTGCGCACAGCAGAATTTTGAACCGGTATTGCACGGCGAGCACCAATTGAACTGGCTGGAGCAGGGGGGCCACGCGCCCGATTTTTGGTTGAAGGTTAACACCGGCATGAACCGCCTGGGTTTTCGGCCGAATGAGCTGCCTGCTGTGATGGCCAGGCTTGAGAAGATAGGCGTTGGCGGCCGACTGCATGGCTTTGTAAGTCACTTTGCCTGTGCCGACGATGCCGAAAGCACAATGACCGCTGCCCAAACGGCTACGTTTGAAACGGCTACCGCTCCCTGGCCCCAGCTACTGAAAAGCGTGGGTAACTCTGCTGCGCACTTCATTTCCGGCCAACCACTGTTTGATTGGAGCCGCCCGGGTATTATGCTCTACGGTGGCTCCCCAGTGGTGGGCAAGACGGGCCCGGAGCTGGGTCTTGAGCCCGTGATGACCCTGGAGGCACCACTTATCACTACGCGTGTTGTAAGTGCTGGTGAAAGTGTTGGTTATGGGGGTGCCTGGGTGGCACAGCGCGATACCCGAATGGGTATGGTGGCTATTGGTTACGGAGATGGTTATCCCCGTCATGCAGGCACTGATACGCCCGCAGCGATAGACGGTCGCCGTATTCGGCTGATCGGCCGGGTGTCCATGGATATGCTGGCGGTGGATCTGAGCAATGCGCCGGAGGCCCGCGAGGGCGACCCCGTTGAGCTTTGGGGGCGCACCGTAGGGGTTGATGAGGTTGCCAGCTGTGCAGGTACCATCTCTTATGAGCTGTTAACGGGCGTTACCAGCCGGGTTCCCCGTACATCTTTTTAGTGCTCTGGCTCGTGAATGATTTCCTCAATGAAATCGAGAATGGAGTCCAAGCTGCGATCATCCAGTTTTTTTAGTACTTTATGGACAACCATTTTGCTACCTTTGAGCATGCTGCCGATGCCCACCTTGGCCATGCTTAGCATCATCTTGCTGGCTCTCAGGCGCCGCAGGGGCTCGATAAAAAAGAAGTCCAGGCCGGCGTCAGTCATGTCTACGATCAGGCCGTAGAGCTTGTCGATTGCCTCTTTGTCGGCCTTGCCTCGCCCGCGCAGCTCTTCCACGATATATAATGCACGGGTACGTAATTCATCGGGAATGGGCGCTACAATGTGGCTGTGTTGTTTTAACATGACGACCTCTAGTGATGTATATTTTTGATAGCACTAATAAAGGTGGTGTTATCTGAGAGAGCCTGACTACACCCTGTATTGTAGGGCATTGTATTAATGAGTGGCGAGAAGCCATTGGCCTGGCGGAACGCTGAAACCGTCATATGAGTTATATCCGGAGGCATTGAGTTCTAGTGCATGTACTTGTTGTTCACGATTATGGCCCCTTAGGGAAGGTTCTGCTTGAGCGGCTTCGGGAAACGTCGCTGCAGGTCAGCCCTTTGCTGGTCAGCAACCCGGACAACGCAGATCTCAGTGCTCTGGAGCACTGGATCCCGGAAGATACAGATCTCATTGTTAACGCGCTCTGGCTGGCCGATCCAGAAGCCGCTGAACGGGATCCCGAGGGCACCCATAAGGCAGCGTTTTCTCTGCCGGTAGCCATCGCGGAGTTTGCCCGTGACCGACGCATTGCTCTGTTCCAGTTGTCATCTTGTTATGTGTTTGATGGTCGCAAGCAAAGTGGTTATTTAGCCTCCAACCCCGGTCAGCCAATGAATCAGTTGGGTGGCTGGCAGTGGGAGTGCGAGCAGGCGCTACGCACACTCATGCCCCGGCATATCATTTTACGCACGGGCTGGAGCCTGGGCCGCTTTATCCGCAAGGTTCAGGCGAATGCGGCCGTCACGGAGGTTCTATCACTGCCAGGGCGGTGTGTGGGCCAGCCGGTCTCAGTAAGAGACCTCGCACGGGTAATAACGGCTGTTATACAGCAGCTAGATTGTGGTGCAGAGGTATGGGGAACATTCCAGTATGCGGGCGCTGAAGAAATCAGCCTGTACGAGCTGGGCCTGGCAATCGCGGGCTTGCCGCAGATTTCTGAAGATCTTCATGTGGTGGACGATATGCCGCCATGGGGCGCCCTGGAGCCGCCAAACACTACGCTGAACTGCACAAAAATCCGCAATACATTTGGAATAAAACAGTTCCCTTGGCGCTCGGGGTTGGTTGGTGAGCTGGAAACGCTGAAGAATGAGGCGGTGCGTGCAGAAGCTGGAGCACCAGCCACCTAGTGTAGGCCGGTGCAGGAAAAAGGCAGTTTATTGGCTGCAGCCTTGGCGGGAAAACTCCCGTGTTACCAATTGCAGTGCTTCAACATCCAGCAGCTCCACTTCACGCCCCCGTGCCCGGATGATGCCTTGATTCTGAAAGCGGGTGAAGACCCGGCTAACCGTTTCTACGGCAAGCCCCAGAAAGTTGGCAATGTCATTTCTGGCCATTGGCAGGCTAAAGTTGGTAGGTGACATGCGCCTGCGCTGGAAGCGGCTGGACAGCGACAAAAGCAGAGATGCAATGCGTTCTTCGGCTGTGTTCTTGCTAAGCAGCATGGCAAGCTGATGGCTGTTCTGGATTTCCTGGCCCATCAGGCGATACATGTGGTGCTGTAAATCCGGCAGCTTACCCGTGAGCTCTTCCAACTTGTCTATCGGGAACTCGCATACGCTGGTGCGTTCGAGAGTCTTGGCTGTGCAGGCGTAAGTCTCGCCGCTCATGCTGTCTAGGCCCACAAGCTCGCCAGGCATAAAGAAGCCTGTGACCTGCTCTTCACCACCCTCGGTAATAATCGATGTTTTAATTGAACCGCTCTTTACCGCAAAGCACGAACGAAACGGCGAGCTTTGGTCAAAAATGTGTTCGCCGCGATTGTAAATACGCCCCTGTTGAACAATGTCTTCCAGGCTGTCCAGATCGTTGTCCTGAATAGCGAGTGGTAAGCACAGGTTGCTTAGGCTGCATTGGTGGCAGGAAGCTTTGAGAGCAGAGGTAGCCTGGCGTAGTCTTGTTGCTTGGGTCATTGGTTATAAACCGTCCAGGTTGATGCAAATCAATTTGATATTTTAATACGCGGGGGCGAGTTTGCCAATGATGAAGCTTAAGGACATGTGCATATAGTGGAAATATAAAAGGCGGAGCCGCTGGACTGGCTCCACCCAGACGCCGTTAAGCCGACAGCCTCTCAAAAATCAAAGAGGCGTTTGTGCCACCAAAACCGAAGCTGTTGGACATAACAGTATTAAGTTGTGCTTCCCGGCCTTGTGGCCCTACCAGCGGTATATTTCCAATGGCCTCATCTATCGAGCTCAGGTTGGCGGTGCCGGCTATAAAGCCGTGCTGCAACATCAGCAGTGAATAAATTGCTTCGTGAACGCCCGCCGCGCCCAAAGAGTGGCCCGAGAGGGACTTGGTGGAGGATATGGCGGGAATGTCAGCGCCAAAGGTTTTCTGCACGGCGCCCATCTCCGCTAAATCGCCCACTGGGGTGCTGGTGCCGTGGGCGTTGATGTAATCGACCTTCCCACGAATGGTTGCCATGGCTTGGTTCATACAGCGTTGGGCGCCTTCGCCGGAAGGGGCGACCATGTCGTAGCCGTCGGAAGTGGCGCCATAGCCGGTCAGTTCCGCGATAATGTTGGCCCCGCGTTTTTGTGCGTGCTCCAGTTCCTCAAGCACCACCATGCCGCCGCCACCGGCGATCACAAAACCATCTCGCCCTGAATCAAACGGGCGGGACGCAGTTTCCGGCATGTCGTTGTATTTGGTGGAGAGCGCACCCATGGCATCGAACATCATGGTTAGGCTCCAGTCTTCTTCTTCACCGCCGCCAGCAAACACAATATCCTGCTTGCCGTATTGAATCTGCTCCATGGCATGACCAATGCAGTGCGCACTTGTGGCGCAGGCCGAAGACATGGAGTAGTTAACGCCACGAATCTTGTAGGCGGTAGCCAGGCAGGCAGAAACCGTGCTGGTCATGATGCGAGGCACCATATAAGGCCCGATGCGCTTTACGCCTTTCGCCCGCATGATATCGGTTGCCTCTACTTGGCTTGAGCAAGATGAGCCTCCGGAACCGGCAATCAGCCCTGTGCGGTCGTTGGAAATTTGCTCGTCACTAAGGCCTGCCTGGGCAATTGCTTGCTCCATAGCGAGGTAACTGTACATGGCAGAAGGGCCCATGAAGCGTCGCATCTTCCGGTCGATAACCGTGGTATCGACAACCGGTGAGCCAGAAACCTGGCTGCGAAACCCTTTTTCTTTGTAGGTTTCATTAAAGCGGATGCCTGAGGCTCCGGTTTTAAGGCTTGTATGAACCTCATCAAGGGAGTTGCCCAGGCACGAAACAATACCCATACCGGTAACAACGACTCGTCTCATACCGTTCTCCTAATGCAGTTTACAGGCGGCGACCAGAGCGGGATGCTTTGGCAGCGGCTTTCTTATCTGCCAGTTTAGACTCTTTTTCGGCCTCAACGACAGCGGCATCCTGTATTTCTCGTTCAACCATTTTCGGTGTCTCAAGAGAAATTCGCCCAAGTGTACCGGCGCGAAATTCATTGAGTAATACTTCTGAGACCTTGTTCAGATCCGGCACACCGCCACGCCCCAGAAACCGTCGCTTCGCGGCAATGCCGTCCATCACGGCCAGGCCGTCCACCGGCAGATCATCAAAACCGTAGCGCGCTTTTATCAGCTCCGGGTAGGCTTCCCGTAGGTAATCGGCCTCAAACATCGCGATGTCTTCAAAATCCAGAACGGAGCTGCGAATGGCTCCGGTGATCGCCAGCCGATAGCCGCAAGCTTCGGGCGAGAGCTTTGGCCACAGGAACCCAGGCGTATCGTAAAGAAGAACGTTGTCCGGCAATTTGATGGTTTGCTGCGCCTTGGTCACTGCGGGCTCATTGCCGGTTTTTGCAGCCGGTCGGCCGGCCAATGTGTTGATCAGAGTGGACTTTCCTACGTTTGGTATGCCCAAAATCATGACCCGCAGTGCGCTTTTTTGGCGATCGTGATTTGGTGTCATTTCACTGGCCAGCCGGAGAATATCCAGCGCCTCGCCGCGTTGGTTGCGGGTGAGGGTGATAGTTCGCACGCCCCGCTCTTTTTCCAGCCAGGTCTGCCATTGCGCGGTAATTTCCGGATCCGCCAGGTCGCGTTTGTTAAGGACTCTGATCAGTGGCGTGTCGCCGCGCAGCTCGGGCACCAGAGGGTTTTCGCTACTGAAGGGGATGCGTGCGTCGAGCACCTCAATGATGAGATCCATCTGAGGCATGATCTTTTTGATCTCCTTGCGGGCCTTATGCATGTGCCCTGGAAACCAGTTAATAGCCATCGATTACGCTCCGGAAGTATGTGAACCGCGCCATTATGACGGGGAATGACTAAACTTTCACATTTGTTTCAATGCGCTCGTGCAGCGGGTTCAGGGCGGGCATGGCGCACAACATGTACAAATAGAAGGGATATCGGGGTGAAAAACAGGGGCAGGATGCTTTAGGGTGTTAATCCAGTTAATTACCACTAAAGCAAATCGTTAACGGAGATTTTTTATGAAGCTCGCAAAACTTTTTGGTACGGCTCTTGTTACATTGAGCCTGTCAGCACCAGTATTGGCCCAGCAAGCAGCCGGTGGCCAGCCGGATCAGGTTGACCAGCTGGCGCAGATGGTAGGGCTTTCAGAAGATCAGCAGGAAGAGGTTCGTGGCATCCTTGATGGCATGCAGGATGAGATCGGAACCCTGCGCGAAGAAGCCAAAGCATTGCAGCAAAAAATGCAGAGTGAGATAAAAGCGGATTACGATGAAGACGCTATCCGCGATCATGCTGAAGATCTTGGTGAGGTGACCGGTGAAATCGCAGCGCTTTCAACGCTGATGCAGGCCAAGGTAGACAGCGTGTTTACTCAGGAGCAGCGTGACGAACTCGATAAGAAAATGCAGCAGATGCGCCAGCAAATGCAGCAGCGCCAGATGATGCAACAGCAAGGCCAGTAACATACTTGCTGCCCCCTCCCTTGCAGGTTGGGGCGAAAGCAAAGGGGCAGTGCACAGCCAATGTGTGCACTGCCCTGGCTCAGTATCAGTCTATAGCTTTTACGGGTATCTGCATGGCGCCAGAGTCAGGCACCTTGGGCACAGCTAGCCCCAGATTGTTTTTGTCGAATACTTTGTCTGCCCGGTAACTGGAGCGCACCATAGGCCCAGAGGGCACTTCCATAAAACCCTTCTCAAGACCGATCTCGCGATACCTGTTGAAAGCTTCGGGGGTTACATACTCCTCCACCGGTAAATGGTTCGGTGTAGGGCGTAGGTATTGGCCCAGGGTCAGGATATCCACGCCAATGGCGCGCAGGTCGTCCATCGTGGCAAGAATCTCTTCCTCAGCCTCCCCCAGGCCCAGCATCAGGCTGGTTTTGGTGAGCACATCTGGGCGATGTTGTTTAGCATGAGCCAGTACACTGAGCGTTTTCTGGTAACCGGCGCGTGGATCACGCACACGGCGGGTCAGTCGCTCCACGGTTTCCACGTTCTGCGCAAATACTTCAAGGCCGGAATCCAGCACTTTCTCCACATCAGACATCACTGCATCGAAGTCTGGCGTCAGCGCTTCCACAGCAACGTTGGGTGTGCGCTTCTTGATTGCGGAAACGCAGGCGGCGTAATGGGCAGCGCCGCCATCCTCCAGGTCGTCCCGGTCTACCGATGTAAGCACAATGTAACGCAGCCCCATCAGCTCGACAGATTTGGCCGTGTTTTCTGGCTCGTCTTTGTCTAGCCAACCATTGGGGTTGCCGGTATCCACCGCACAAAACCGGCAGGCGCGAGTGCACACAGAACCCAGCACCATGATTGTCGCGGTGCCAGCAGTCCAGCACTCGCCAATATTAGGGCAGTGAGATTCCTGGCATACGGTGCTCACCCGGTTTTCGGTGACGTTTTTTCGAACGGCTTCAAAGCGTTCGCCGCCCGGCATGCGTGCTCTCAGCCATTTGGGCTTTCGATCAACCGGTACCGATTCCTGCTTTGCCGAGCGCTTCACGCCATCTTTGATGGCCGAAAAACCATGCTCGTTGCGGAATTTGGAACCACTGGTGACGCGGGGCTTTGCGCTTTCGCTCATTGCAACCGGACTCTCATTAAGGCTTGGGGAACTCTAGAGAATAATCGCTGACGGGACAGTTACAAGGCAGGTAAGGGCAATCACTGGGTTATGGGCGGGGTGTCGGGCACGACTTCGGTCGTACCCGGCTGAGGCCAATTACGCTTGGGCTTTTTCCAAGGCCTGTGTAATGTCGGCCAATATATCGTCTACGTGCTCAATGCCAATAGACAGGCGCACCAGGTCTTCACTTACACCTGCGTGCTCGAGCTCTTCCGGGCTCAACTGACGGTGCGTGGTGGTTGCCGGGTGGCAAGCCAGCGATTTGGCGTCGCCAATGTTCACCAGGCGATAGATCAGATCCAGCGCATCAATGAACTTTGCGCCGGCTTCGCGCCCGCCCTTGATGCCGAAGCTCAGAATGCCCGAAGCCTTGCCGCCACAAATTTTGTCGCAAGTGGCTTTGAACGGGCTGTTAGCCAGTGCTGCGTAGTTAACCCACTCCACTGCCGGATGTTCCTGCAGGTAGTTGGCAACTTTTTCAGCATTCTCGCAGTGGCGCTCCATACGCAGGCCAAGAGTTTCCAGGCCTTGCATGATCAGGAACGAGTTGAACGGCGAGAGGGCAGAGCCGGTGTTACGCAGAGGCACAACGCGGCAGCGGCCGATAAAGGCTGCAGCGCCCAAGGCTTCTGTGTATACCACACCGTGATAAGACGGATCCGGCTCGTTCATCATGGGGAACTTGGCGCCGTTGGCTTTCCAGTCAAACTTGCCTGAATCCACAACACAGCCGGCTACGGTGGTGCCGTGGCCGCCGATGTACTTGGTGAGAGAGTGAACCACAACATCTGCGCCGTGCTCGAACGGGCGGCAAAGATAGGGCGTAGCTACGGTGTTATCAACAATGAGTGGGATGCCGTGTTTGTGGGCAATTTCGGCCCAACGGGCAATATCCACCACGTTGCCGGCTGGGTTGCCGATGGATTCGCAGAACAGCGCGCGCGTTTGGTCATCGATGGCGTTTTCGATGGCGTCGAAGTCATCGTGGCGAGCCATACGGCATTCAATGCCCTGGTTGGGCAGTGAGTGGGCGAACAGGTTGTATGTGCCGCCGTATAGCTGGCTTGTGCTTACAATGTTGTTGCCAACCCGGCAGATGGTTTGCAGAGCATAGGTGATGGCAGACATGCCAGAGGCAACGGCCAGAGCACCCACGCCGCCTTCAAGTGCGGCCATGCGCTCTTCAAGAACCGAGTTGGTGGGGTTCATGATGCGGGTGTAAATGTTGCCCGCAACCTTCAGGTCGAACAGATCTGCACCATGTTGGGTGTCGTCGAACGTGTAAGACGTGGTTTGGTAGATCGGTGTGGTGGCCGCCTTGGTAGTGGGGTCGCCGTTAAAGCCGACGTGTAGGGCGAGCGTTTCAAATTTCATGTTAACTTCCTTGCGAATGGGCAGTCGGTATTATTGCTTTAGTGAGCCAGTATGCCATATAGATTTGGCGGAGTTTATAGCGGTATGCAATCGTGACATACCCAAACATAATATGTTTGCCTTACAAGGTCTTCCGTGAGCCGTGGGGCAATAAATCATTGAGGATGAAAGGTGTGACTGATGAATAACTGGGTTTTACTGGGGGTGGCCATCGTGGCAGAAGTTGTGGCCACATCTGCGCTTAAAGCGAGCGAAGGGTTTACCCGGTTGGTGCCTTCGGTGGTGGTCATCCTGGGCTATGGTGCCGCGTTTTACCTGTTGTCCTTGGCGTTACGCACCATTCCGGTTGGTATCGCTTACGCAATCTGGGCTGGCCTGGGTATCGTTCTGATGGCTGCCGTAGGTTGGCTGGCGTTCGGGCAGAAGCTGGATGCCTGGGGCATGGTTGGTATGGCGCTGATAGTTTCCGGCGTGTTTGTGCTGAACGCGCTGTCCCAGGCAGGCACTCACTAATCGAGAGGCGCTAATCGAGTGACGCCGCTGCATCTGTGTCGGGGAAGGTTGTGTCGTAACACCAGGTAAACACAAAGGCGTAAACCAGATAAAACAGGGCAAATGAAACGTCCACCAGAAACGCTTCCAGTAGTTCAATCTCCATCCACCACGCAATAATCGGCAGAAAAACGATCAGCAGCCCCAGCTCAAAACTGAAAGCATGCAGGAAGCGAAGTTTTATGGATTTGCGTGTAGAGCCTGTTAGGCGTTTCAGGGTGTGGTCGAACCCCAGGTTAAACAGGTAGTTCCAAGTTGTGGCAAGCGTGGCGCCAATTAGCCAAGCACGCCGGTTTTTCGAGAGAGTAACCGAAAACAAAGGCTGCAAGGGGAACGGAAATCAGCAGCCCGATAACTTCAAAGGAAACCGCTTGCCGGATTCTGTCGCCGGTGGTTCTCATGAGGACTCTCCGCTAGGGCAAGGCGTTGCGCGTTTGGGTTACCCGAAAATAAAAAAAGGCCGCGACGTGAATCGCGACCTTTTTCAAATACTGGTAGCAAGGGGCGGAGTTGAACCGCCGACCCCGGCATTATGAGTGCCGTGCTCTAACCAACTGAGCTACCTTGCCACATCGCTTCACCAAAGGAAGCGGCGCGTATCATATGTATGGAGCGCGGGAGTGTCAATAGCTGGCCTGTAAATCTGATCGCGGAACGCCTTTCGTATGAGTATTAACTTCCTTTAAATCCTTTTGAAACATAGCGTTGAAGCGTTTTCTGACCAGTTCGTTGCGTGCTCACGCTGTTATTACGCCGTATCGCGAGATGCGACAAAAATTGCTCCACCTCCTTTGCCGAGCAGGTAGAAGGGTGCTGCATGTCATGAAAACGGATGAAGCGCTTGATCCAGTGACAGTAGGTCTGTTCAGTTTTGTAGGCCAGGTTCCGGCTGCGGATCAGTGCCCGCAGCTGGTCCATGAAGCGGGTAGGAGTGTCTGGTAACTTTGGTGGTATATCCAAGATCATAGGTTCAGCCTCCATGCTGTTTTTATATACAGTATTTTGAGCGAGGCTCGCCGTAATTGCACGGCAAAAGACGGAGATATACGACAACTGTCGCAAAACTTCGTAATTTTTCGGTTGGGCAGCTTACAACCCTATGAAAAATCTGAAATAGTCAGTGTGTAACGATGGTAGATAAGCGAACACGTATTTTTGGGAGAATCCGACAATTGACGCTTATTTCCAAGCGAACTACCTTATAGAATAGGTAGTTTGTTGATAAAAAAGACAAATTTTATGGCTTGCATGTGCCACGCAGGGAAATAGGCGCATATGGATAGATGTCATTTGTCGTTGAATTAGCTGTTGGGCTTTTCTATTAACTAAGGAGTAAATAATGAGCAAGAAACGTATTTTTATCAGCTTTGCTATGGAAGATAAGACTCTTCGTGATTTTCTTGTGGGGCAAGCAAAAAACGAAAAGTCACCGTTCGAATTTGTAGATATGTCCGTTAAAAAGCCATGGGACTCCGCATGGAAGACAAACTGTCGGATGAAAATTAAAGGCTGCGACGGCGTAATAATTATAGTCACCAAAAACACCAAGAATGCTGACGGCCAGCTATGGGAAGTAAAATGCGCGAAGGAAGAGGGCATATCGCGTCGCGGCATATACGGAAGCTCCACGGATCGTCCTGCGACCTTACCCAAAGAGCTTGAGGGTACTCGGGTCGTTAATTGGACATGGGACAATATTAAAAACTGGATTGATACACTGTAACGGAGGCAACATGAGGAAGGCTCTAGTTGTTGGTATTAATTACTATGCGCATGTCTCGCCCCTATTTGGGTGTGTAGACGATGCGCATGCAGTAAAAGCAGCCTTAGCAAGAAATGGTGATGGCACTATAAACTTTGACGTTCAGATATTCACTGGGACCGGGCCATCAGACCAAGTCACGAGAGGCCAGCTGAAGGATTACGTCAAAGAGCTGTTTGAAGATGATAGTGAAATTGCTCTCTTTTACTTTGCTGGCCACGGCTACGTTGAATCAACGGGTGGTTACCTTATAGGTAGTGACTGCTCTAGAGGGGATGATGGCCTCTCACTGAATGACATTTTGGCTATTGCTAATAAATCGAAAGCGCGGAATAAAATAATCATTTTGGATAGCTGTCATTCTGGCATTGCCGGAACGCCCGCTACAAGTGGTGATAACGCAGTAATTGCTGAAGGCGTAACGATTCTGACAGCATCAACCGCAGAGCAATACGCTACTGAGAAAGATGGTCGGGGTGTTTTCACAACTCTGTTCGTCGACGCATTGAATGGAGTTTCTGCCAACTTGTTAGGTGACGTGAGTCCCGGCGGAGTTTATGCCTATATAGATCAGTCTCTGGGAGCTTGGGAACAAAGACCTGTTTTCAAAACAAACGTTAAGAGTTTTGTGTCGTTAAAAAAAGTTCAGCCAACTGTTCAGCTCTCAGATCTTCAAAGGCTTCTAGAGATATTCCCCTCGCCTGGCCATGAATTCAAACTTGATCCATCTTTTGAACCAGAAATGAAAGGCCGTAGCGAGGGAATGCCAGACCCTGACCCTGAAAATACGCGCACCTTTGCTATCTTGCAGAAATTTAACCGGGTTAATTTGGTTGTCCCGGTAGATGCGCCACATATGTGGAATGCAGCAATGGAAGGTAAAGGGTGTCGTTTGACGGTGCTTGGTGAGCACTACAGGCGCCTAGTCGAGAAAGGGCGAATATAGTAGTGAGCACAAAGCCTAACACATATGAGCCTTCTCGGAATCAATAGGCAATAGTCGTTTTTTTGGCCGCGCCAGCGGCCAATCTAAACCCATGAGCGAGAACGCCTGCTTCGTCAGTCTCGTAGAGCTGTCAGGCACTTACAGCAAACACATATAGGGGCTCTCTTACGTGGCTTTAGGCCACAGCCTGACCGGTCGTTCCTTCGGTGGGTCAGGGGCACCAGACATTCATCGGTTAACCGATCACTGGCACTATTCAAACGACGGGCTGCAGGGCTCCAGTTAGGTTCAGGCTCAGGACCGGTGTAAGCGCACTGGCTCATGGTATTAAGGCACGCCCACGGGCTGGCTAATCAAATCGCTCTGGCTTCGACATCGGTGACAGAGAACTGCGGCGGTATCGGGTACCAGTCAGCGGACTCGCAGTCTTCACAGTCATCCTCTCTGATCCAGTTAGACATCATGCTCAGCCCGTGGCGTGACTAACCTTTCAGGAATCGTTGTTCATCGAACACCCTCTTGTCTTTGAGCATGAAGTAGGCCGCCCGCCCCAGTTTGTGGGCCAGCGCAGACAGGGCCTTGGGTTTGTTCATGCGCTTCTGAAGTTTTTCGACGTAGCGCTTGGCTTTATCGCTGTTACGGATAAACAGTACCGCTGCCTCGGAGAAGGCCCACTTCAGATGGGCATTACCGATTTTGTTGCCTGGGTGCCGTAGACCTTGCCGGCGGACTCCGCTTTGCACTTCACCAAGCGAG